>CAVOSR010000005.1:0-259908 GCA_963698925.1 uncultured Actinomycetes bacterium
CGGCCGTCGTCGACCAGTCGCCGCGCGCGTACACGGCGATCTCGCGGATCAGGCGCGGCTCGAAGCGCAGCACCGCACAGTCGAGGCCCGGGGCGACGACGTTGTCCGGTACCAGTGCGATGCCGACCCCGACGGCTGCGAGGCGCGTCGCTCCTTCGGCCTGCGACGTCCGCACCGTCCCCCGCGGCCGGAAGCCTGCACGCAGGCAGATCTCCTCGAGGATGCCGGCCAGGCCGTGGTCGGCGTGGTAGAGCACCCACGAGCGCTCGGCAAGCTCCTCGACGGGAACGCTCTCACGTCCCGCGAGCGGATCGGAGGTCGCGACCACGAGCACGAACTCCTCCCACGCGACGGTCTCGAGCGGCCCGTCCCAGCGGCGCAGCGGCTTCGGCCCGACCGCGAAGTCGGCAACGCCTTGCTCGACGGCGTCCTCGAGCAGGTT
Source organism: uncultured Actinomycetes bacterium (assembly GCA_963698925.1). Taxonomy (GTDB): domain Bacteria; phylum Actinomycetota; class Thermoleophilia; order Gaiellales; family Gaiellaceae; genus PALSA-600. The sequence continues at coordinate 443 of CAVOSR010000005.1, forward strand.
GCGGTGGCGGAACTCGTGCAGCCAGATCGCGACGTTTGGATGGCGCCGGTGCCAGACGCCGATGTGGCGCGGCAGGACGCCGACCGCCATCGAGAGCACGGTGGCGATCTCCAGCTCGCCGAGCTCGAGCGCCAGGGCGGAGCGCGCCCCCTGTCTGCCGCGCTCGAGCGCGCGCACCGCGAGTCGCGCCTCGGGGAGCAGCGCCCGGCCGGCGGGGGTGAGCGAGACGCCGCGTGGCAGGCGGTCGAGCACCGCGCCGTCGAGCTCCGATTCGAGCGTCTTGATGTGCTGCGAGAGCGACGGCTGGGTCATGCCGAGCCGCCGCGCGGCGCGCGTGAACGACCCCTCGTCGACGACCGCCACGAAGCATTCGAGCTGGCGGAAGTTCATAGGAAGAACCTATCAATCCTAGTGACGAATGCCACCCTTGACCTATCGCGAGAAACCCGTAAAACTCGCGCTGTGCGCGCGGTGGGGATCAATCACGTCAGCATCTCCGCCACAGACCTGGAGGCGTCAACGCGCTTCTATGAAGACATTTTCGGGCTGGAACGGATCCCGACGCCGATCTTCGAGACGCCGGTTCAGTGGCTGCGGGTCGGCGACATGCAGCTCCATCTGTTCCTCGACACGAGCGGTCACGCGCCGAGTCGGCACCACCTCGGGATGACGATCGACGATTTCGACGCGGCGTACGAGGCGGTGTCCGCTCGGATGTCCGGCGAGTGGGGCGCGGAGCTCGTCGAGCTGCCGTCGGGACAGGTGCAGCTCTACTTCCACGACCCCGCCGGCAACCTGATCGAGCTGAACTGGCCCGACGCGGATCAGATCGACCGCTCGCGCTACACGATCAGCAAGCTCGTGGATCGCGTGCCACAGACAGCCGAGTCGGCGCAGGCGGTGCTGTACCTCGAGCGGAGCCTCGCGTGACCGAGACGGCGCTCGAGCGTCCTCGTGCGGTCTCACACCGCGCCCGCCGGCTCGCGCTACAGCGGCGCATCCTGCACGTGCTCGGCTGGACGCTGCTCGCCGTGGTGGCGGTCGTCCCGGCGCTCTGGGTCCTGTTCCTCGCACCGACGACAGGCAAGTGGGCGACGGCTTTCGGGTCGGCCGTGCACGACCCCAGGGACTTCTGGATCACGATGCTGAACGGGATCACGGCCGCGGCGCTGTACTTCGTCGTTGCAAGTGGGTTCACACTGATCTTCGGGCTGATGCGCGTCGTCAACATGGCCCACGGCGCGTTCTTTCTCTTCGGCGGCTACGTCGCGCTGAAGCTCCAGCGCAACATGGTCGGAGAGGGCGGCGGCTTCGGCCTGACGAGCTCACAGGTCAACCTGACGCACTGGATCGTCCCCGCGATCGTCGCGACGGTCGTCGTCGCCGCGATGGGCGTCACGATGCAGCAGGTCTTCCTGCGCTGGAACCAGGGCCAGGATCTGCGCCAGGCGCTGATCACGATTGCGATCGCGATCATCCTCGCCGACCAGATGCTCGCCCATTTCGGCGGCGTTGCCGAGGACATCGCCTGGCCGCGCAACTTCGACAAGTTCGTGAACCTGCGCGTCGAGGGGATCCAGTACACCGCGACGCGCCTGATCATCCTCGGCATCGCCCTCGCGATCGGTCTGCTGCTCTGGGTGTGGCTCAAACGGACGCGAACCGGCATGGTGATCCGTGCCGGCGTCGACGACCGCGCCATGGTCTCGGCCCTCGGGATCAACATCCAGCTGACGTTCGCAATCGCGTTCGCCGTCGGGTCAGGCCTCGCCGGCCTCGGCGGCGTGATCGGCGGGTCCTTCGCGAGCCTCGCGCCCGGGGTCGACGCGAACTGGCTGCTCTACTCGCTCGTCGCGGTCATCATCGGCGGCATGGGGTCGCTCGCCGGCGCGGCCGTGGGGTCGCTCCTGCTCGGTCTGACGAGCAACTTCGCCGCCGCGTACCTGCCGTCGAACTACACGTACTACTCGATCATCTTCACCTTCGTGCTCGTCGCACTCGTGCTCGCAGTGCGGCCGCTCGGACTTTTCGGGAGGGCAGCGTGAGGCCCGTCACCCCCGATCGCGTGGTCGGCGCTGTCGCGCTCGTCGCCGCCGTACTTGCGCCGCTGTTCCTCTCGACGTACTGGGTCGGGACGCTCCTGACGCAGATGTTGTTACTCGGCATCGTCGCGGCCAGCTTGATCTTCCTCTCCGCCTACGGGGGCATGGTCTCGCTCGCGCAGGTCGCGTTGTTCGGCGTCGCCGGCTTCGTCGTCGGCAACGCGACGACGAACGGCAACACGAAAGGCCTCAATCTCGGCTGGAACCCGTGGTGGGGGGTCCTGCTCGCGCTCGTCGTGACCGTGCTCATCGGCCTGATGTTCGGCGCGATCGCGAGCCGCAGCGTCGGGATCTACTTCCTGATGATCACCCTGACGTACTCGGTGATCGCGAACCTGACATTCGGTCAGGTCACCGACGTCTCGGGCTTCGGCGGGATCAGCGGCATCCCTACGCCGGGTGCGATCGGAAATGTGAGTGCACATCCGAACCGCCTTTACTACGTCGCGCTCGTCGTATCCCTTGTGATCTACCTGATCCTCCGTTACGTGACGCGGACGCCGTTCGGCCTGACGCTCCAGGGACAGCGCGACGACTCGGTGAGAATGGGCTCACTCGGCTACAACGTCGCGCTCCACCGGACGATCGCCTTTGCGTTCGGGGCGTTCGTCGCGGCGGTTGCCGGGATCCTCTTCGTGTGGTGGAACGGCCACATCGATCCCGCGTCGATCGATCTGAGTGCGACGATCGACGTGCTCGTCATCGCCGTCATCGGGGGGCTCTTCCGTCTGGAAGGCGCGTGGGTCGGCGCACTCTTCTTCGTGGTCGTCAACAACTACTCGCAGCAGATCAGCTTCATCGGCCCGCGCTTCCACACGTTGATCGGCCTGATCTTCCTCGCGCTCGTGCTCGTCTCGCCCGGCGGCCTCGTCGGGCTCTGGGAGCGCGCGGTCATCCAATTTTCGGGGCGGCGCCGCGGCCCGACGGACCCCAGCCCGACCGTCGGCCAGGCCGAGCCCACCACCTGAAAGGAGGCGTCGACACAGCACATCACCCGCAGGGCCGCTTGACAGCTGACCCCCCAAAATTCCCGCAACCAGATCCTTCGATAGGAGGAGGGCATCCGAATGAATGTTCTCAAGAGCAGGTGGAAGCTCGTATCGGTCGTAGCGCTCGCGGTCTCCGCGGCGGCGCTGCTCGCCGCCGCGGCGACCGCCCGCAACAGCGCGACCCCGATCAAGGTCGGCGTGCTGTCCGATTGCCAGGGCGCGTTCGGCTCGTTCGACAACCAAGACCTGGCCGGAGTGGTGACCGCGGTCACCCAGTTCGCCGGCGGGCACCCCAGGAACCGGAACAACCCCCGTGCCGGCTGGGCAGGGGCGTCGATCAACGGCCACCCGCTCGTGCTCGTGGGCATCGGTTGTTCGAACGATCGTGCCGATACGGCCATCAAGGAGACGAAGCGCCTGATGGAGCAGTTGAAGGCCGACATCATGATCGGCCCGCTGTCCGGTGACGAGTCGATCGCGGTCGCGAACTACGCCAAGCAGCATCCCAAGAAGACGTTCGTCGACGGCTCCGCCGGCGCGCAGGACACGACGCTGAAGGTGCGGGCGCCGAACTTCTTCCGCTTCAACGGAGACGGCGCGCAGTGGAACGCCGGTCTCGGCGACCTCGCCTACAACAAGCTCGGTTGGCGCAACGCTGCCGTCGCGGCGGACGATTATTCGTTCGCGTGGACGTCTGCCGCGGGCTTCATCGCCGAGTTCTGCGCGGTCGGCGGCAAAGTGACCAAGCGGGTCTTCCCGCCGCTGAACACGACCGACTACTCGTCGTATGCCCAGCAGCTCCCGACGAACGTCGACGGCACCTTCGTCGCGGTCGGCGGGGCGGGCCTGATCCCGTTCCTGAAGGCCTACGAGCAGGCACATGGCCCGATCAACTCGAAGAAGTTCATCGGCAACCTGTTCTGGGGTACGCCGGGGCAGTTCGAGCAGCTCTCGACCCGCGTCTCGGGCGCGTACTTCGGTGGTGCCGGAACAGCCGGCGACCTCGCAACGAGTGCCGCCAAGAGCTACAACGCCCAGGTCGGGAAGACGTTCGACACGATCCCGCCGTTCGGCGCAGCCGCGCCGCAGGCATCGTCGACGTTCACGTACGGCTACTACATCAACACCTGGGGCCTGATCTCGGGCCTCAAGAAGGTGAAGGGCAACATCTCCGACGGCCAGAAGAGCCTGCAGCAGGCCATCGGCAAGGTGAAGATCGCGAGCCCGTACGGGCCGCTCCACCTGGATAAGAACCGGCAGGCGGTCCTCAACGTCTTCTACGGGCAGCTCTACACGAAGGACGGCAAGCTCGCCACGAAGACGGTTGGCGAGATTCCGGGCGTCGACCAGACGTTCGGCGGCACCTTCTCCGAGAAGACGCCGGCTCCGGGCCGCAACTTCCCGCGCTGCGTGAAGCGAAGCCTCCCGTGGGTAGGGAAGACGATTCACCCGCCGGTCACCGGCGGCTGACGGAGCAGTTGACCGACGCAGTAACACCGGAAGCAACCGAGCCGATTCTCCGCTTGCGGGGGATCGGCCGGCGCTTCGGTGGTCTCCACGCCGTACGGGACGTCGATCTCGACGTCCCGTACGGCGAGAGGCGCGCGATCCTCGGGCCGAACGGCGCCGGCAAGACGACGCTCTTCAACGTGATCTCGGGCGATGTCGCCGCGAGCACGGGCACGATCGACTTCATGGGTGAGGACGTCGGCGTGCTGCCACCGCGGGCGCGCGCCAAGCTCGGCATGGGCCGCACCTACCAGCAGTCCCGTTCCTTTCACGGCCTGACGGTCGAGGACAACCTCTATCTCGCAGTGCTCGGCACGCGTAGCGGCCATCTTCGCCCGGTGCTGCTCCGCCGCCGCGACGCCGAGCTGCGCGACCGCGCGCGCGAGCTCGCCGCAGCAGTCGGCCTCGGGGCGCGGACCGCCACCCTGGTCGGGTCGCTCTCGCACGGAGAGCAGCGTCAGCTCGAGGTTGCGATGGCCCGGGCGTCGAACCCGCGCCTGATGATGCTCGACGAGCCCGCTTCCGGGCTCTCGCGAGGCGAGCGCGTCGCGCTGACCGAGCTTCTGCTGAGCATCGATCCGGCGATCACATTGATCATCATCGAGCACGACATGGACGTCGCGCTCCGCGTCGCCGACCGCGTGACGATGATGCATGACGGCCGCGTGATCGTCGAAGGGACGCCGGACGAGATCCGCGCGAACCAGACCGTCCACGACCTCTACCTCGGCCGGGGGAATCGCAGCGATGACTGACGCACCGCTGCTCGTGATCGAGAACCTGAACGCGTTCTACGGGACGGCGCAGGCGCTCGAGGACGTCTCGTTCGAGATCACCGGCGGCGCGACCTCCATGGTCGGCCGCAACGGGATGGGCAAGACGACGCTGTGCAATGCGATCGTCGCGGTGCCTCCTGCACGCGTCACCGGGTCGATCCGCTTCCAGGGGACCGAGCTCGTCGGCAGGCCGTCGTACAAGATCGCGAAGCTGGGGATCGGCTACGTGCCCCAGGGCCGCAGGCTGTTCCCGTCCCTGTCGGTCGACGAGCATCTGCGCATGGTCGCCGGGCGCGGCGGAAGCTCGAAGCGGTGGACGATCCAGCGCGTCTACGAGCTCTTCCCGCGTCTCGCCGAGCGCCGCAGGAACGGCGGTGCGCAGCTCTCGGGTGGCGAGCAGCAGATGCTTGCGATCGGCCGCGCGCTGCTGACGAACCCGACGCTGCTGATCATGGACGAGCCGTCGGAGGGGCTCGCGCCGGCGATCATCGAGCACCTGATCGAGACGTTCAAGACACTCGACCAGGAAGGCTTGTCGATCCTCGTGATCGAGCAGAACCTCGGCATGGCGACGGCGATCGCGGACCGGCAGCTCGTGATGGTCGCGGGCACGATCGCGGCGGAGACGACGGCCGCCGCACTCTCCAGCGACATGGAGCTGCAGCGCCGCTACCTCGGCGTCGAGCCGTTGGCGGAACGCGCGTAGTGGCGACGATCGCCCTCGTCGGGACGCTCGACACGAAAGGTCGCGAGTACGCGTTCCTGCGCGACCGGTTGCGCGAGTCCGGGGTCGACGTCCTCGTGATCGACGCCGGCATCAACGAACCGGTCGGGCTGGAGCCGGACGTCGCGCGCGAGGAGGTCGCACGCGCGGCGGGCGCCGATGCGGGAGCGCTCGCAGCCGCGGGCGACCGCGGAGCAGCGGTGACTGCGATGGCCGTCGGCGCGGAGGCGATCGTTCGCGAGCTGTACGCGGCGAGGCGGTTCGACGGGATCCTCGCGCTGGGCGGCTCGGGCGGCTCGTCGATCGCCGCACCAGCGATGCGCGCGCTGCCGGTCGGCGTGCCGAAGCTGCTCGTCTCGACCGTCGCGTCCGGCGACACGCGGCCGTACGTCGGAGCCGTCGACGTGACGATGATGTACTCGGTCGTCGACATCTCCGGCGTCAACACCGTCTCGGCGCGCATCATGGCCAACGCGGCCGGCGCGATCGCAGGCATGGTCAAGGCGACCGTCCCCGACGGCGGCGGGGAAGCCGCTCGTCGCCGCAACGATGTTCGGTGTCACGACCCCCTGCGTGACCACCGCGCGCGAGCGGCTCGAGGAGCTTGGCTATGAGGTGCTGGTGTTCCACGCGACCGGTGCAGGCGGGCAGTCGATGGAGGCACTCGCGAAGGATGGGTTCCTGGCGGGTGTGCTCGACGTGACGACGACCGAGCTCGCCGACGAGCTCGTCGGCGGTGTGCTCTCGGCGGGGCCCGATCGTCTCGAGGCGGCCGGCGCAGCTGGGGTGCCGCAGGTCGTGTCTCTGGGCGCGCTCGACATGGTCAACTTCGGCCCACGCGAGTCGGTGCCTCGCACAGTTCGACGACCGCAACCTCTACGTGCACAACCCGACCGTGACGCTGATGCGCACGACGCCCGACGAGTGCGCCGAGCTCGGACGCACGATCGGCCGCAAGCTCTCCGACGCGACCGGCCCGACCGTGCTCTTCATCCCGCACGGCGGCGTGTCGATGATCGCGACACCCGGGCAGCCGTTCCACGACGCCGCCGCGGACGAGGCGCTCGTCGCCGGCCTGCGCGAGACGCTCGGCGACTCGGTCGAGGTGCACGAGCGCAGCGAGGACGTCAACGACCCCGCGTTCGCGACGGCGATGGCAGACCGGCTGCACGAGCTGATCCAGCAGGGCGCACGATGAACCGCGGCGACGCGCTCGCCCGGCTGCGCGCCCAGGTCGATGCCGGCTCGCCGATCATCGGCGCCGGAGCGGGCACCGGGCTGTCGGCGAAGCTCGCCGAGGCGGGCGGCGCCGACCTGATCATCATCTACAACAGCGGCCGCTACCGGATGGGCGGCCGTGGGTCACTCGCCGGGCTGATGCCGTTCGGCGACGCGAACGAGATCGTCGTCGACATGGCGCGCGAGGTGCTGCCCGTGGTGCGGGAGACGCCGGTGCTGGCCGGCGTCTGCGGCACCGACCCGTTCAGGCTGATGCCCGTCTTCCTCGACGAGCTGAAGCGGATCGGATTCAGCGGCGTGCAGAACTTCCCGACCGTCGGGCTGATGGACGGCACCTTCCGGATCGGGCTGGAGGAGACCGGCATGGGCTACGGCCTCGAGGTCGACCTGATCCGTCTGGCGCACGAGCGCGACTTTCTGACCGCGCCGTACGTCTTCGAGCCGGAGCAGGCTGACCGCGATGGCGGAGGCCGGCGCCGACGTGCTCGTCCCGCACATGGGGCTGACGACCGGCGGAGCGATCGGCGCGTCGACGGCGAAGACGCTCGAGAGCTGCGTGCCGCTGATCCAGGCGATGCACGACGCCGCCAAGCGCGTCAATCCCGAGATCCTCGTGCTCTGCCACGGCGGGCCGATCGCCGAGCCGGACGACGCCGCGTACGTGATCGAGCACACCGAGGGCATCGTCGGGTTCTTCGGCGCCTCGTCGATGGAGCGCCTGCCGACCGAGGTGGCGATGACCGAGAACATGCGCCGTTTCAAGTCGATTCCCGTCTGACCCCCAAGGAGGAAGCGCCATGAGCACGTTCGTGAAGCAGTCCGACGTCGAGCAGGAGCAATTCGACTGGGGCACGATCGGCTGGCGCTGCCGGCCGGCGAACACGGGAGCGAAGAGCCTCGTCGTCATGGACGTGACGCTCGAGCCCGGCGAGGGGCACGCGTTCCACCGGCACGACGGGCAGGAGGAGATGATCATCATCAAGCAGGGCAGCGTCACGCAGTTCATCGAGCAGGAGTCGACGACGCTCGGCGCCGGCGACTCCGTCTATCTCGACGCCGGGATCGTTCACGCCTCCTACAACGACGGTGACGAGACGGCGCACCTCCAGGTCGTGATCGGCCCTTCGCTCGGCGAGGGCGGCTACGGCCTCGTCGACGTCTCGGGCGAGGAGCCCTGGTCGTCGATTCGCTAGCGGCGCGCTGAAGCAAGGACGGCCTGCGCATCGAGGCCGCGGATCGACGCGTCGACGAGCTCGATCGGGTGGAACGCCGCCACCGGCCTGCCGGCGCGGCGGAGCGCCGCCGTGACCTGCACCAGGCACCCGGGGTTGCCGCTCGCGTACGCCTCTGGCTCGGTGGCGAGCACGCGTGTCGCCTTGCGGTCGCCGAGCTCGCGCGCCGCGTCGGGCTGCACGAGGTTGTAGATGCCGGCGCTGCCGCAGCAGAGATCCTGCTCGGCGGGCTCGAGCAGCACGAGCTCGGGGATCGCCTGCAGCGCCGCGCGCGGCTCGGAGGCGATGCGCTGCGCATGCCGGAGGTGGCACGAGTCCTGGAACGCGACGCGGACGGGAAGCGGATGCCGCTCGGCGCGCGCCGGCGGGTCGACGAGCAGCTCCGACACGTCGACGACGTTCGGGATGCCGTGGTCTTTGAGGTGCGACCCGCAGCCGGCCGCGTTCGTGACGATCAGGTCGTAGCCGCTCAGGTCGTCCGCGAGCGTCGTGGGCGCGCGCGACGCCCTCGTCGAGCCGTCCGGCGTGCGCGTGCAGCGCGCCGCAGCAGCTCTGCGCTTTCGGCACGTGCACGTCGTAGCCGTCGGCGGCGAGCACGCGCGCGGTCGCGGCGTTCACGTCGCCGAAGACGACGCTCTGCACGCAGCCGGCCATCAGCGCGACGCGCGGCCCGTTCCCCGGCAGGTGCTCGGGCGGCCAGGCGCTGCTGCGCCACGGAGGTGCGACGGCGGCGAGCGGCGCGAACGCGCCCGGCGCGGGCAGGCGGCGGAACGCGAGCGCGGCGCGCAGGCGGCGCCGGTGCGGGAAGACCTCGAAGATCAGCCGCCGCAGCAGGCGCTCACCGGGCGTCCGGCGATGGTGCTGCTCGATGTGCGCGCGGGTCGTCTCGATCAGGCGGTCGTACTGGACGCCCGACGGGCACGCGGGCACGCACGCCATGCAGCCGAGGCAGCGGTCGAAGTGCTCGACGACGGTGTCGGTCAACGGCATCGTGCCGTCGACGAGGCTGCCCATCAGGTGGATGCGGCCGCGCGGCGAGTCCATCTCCTCGTGCCAGAGCGAGTAGGTCGGGCACGCCGGCAGGCAGAAGCCGCAGTGGACGCAGTCGGCGATCAGCTCCGGCTGCACGATGCCTCCCGGAGCGCAGCGACGACGCGTTCGGCGAGCGGGCTCCAGGTCTCCGCCGGCTCGCCCTCGACGTAGGCGACGCGCGGGCCGGGCCGGACGAGTGGCGCGGCGCCGCCGTCCCAGCGCACCTGCCGGTGCAGGTCGGCCTGCAGCGCGCGCACCTCGGGCCACGGCTCGGTGTCCTCGCCGCCGAGCTCCGTTGCCTGCGCGTGCACGGCTCCCTCGCCGCCTTCGAAGAGCACGAGCATGCGGTCGCCGACGATGTCGACCGCGCTGGGCACGAGCCCGGAGTGGTGGAGGCGCGCCCAGCGGTCGGCGCCGACCGCGACCGTGCGGCTTGCCACGGGCCGCGGATGCAGGCGGAGCGCGATGCGCTCGACACTTCCGAGCCGACCGCGCGAGCCGCAGAAGAGCTTGCCGAGGTCGTAGCCCGCCACGTTCTTCACGACCTTGCCACCCGAGCTCGCGCGCGTGCCGTCGAGCAGCGTCACGGTGACGCCGATCACGAGGTCGCGCATCGTGCCGAAGCGGTGGCGAAGCGGCCCGGAGAGATCGTCGAGCAGGCAGTCGCCGAGCGTCGGGTCGCCGGGCGGGTCGAGCGAGAGGCGCTGGCCGTGCTCGCCGAGTGCAGCCTGCAGCTCGGAGAGCAGCAGGCCGGCCTCGACGATGCACGTCAGGTCGCCGGGCTCGTGCTCGAGGATCCGAGGCCCGCTCAGAAACGCTCTGCAAGTCCCGCCAGCTCCACGGGGTGGGCACGATGCGGCCCGGGCACCTCGCCGCAGAGGCGCGGCGTCGGGAACAGCTTGCCCGGGTTCGCGAGGCCGGCGGGGTCGAATGCCGTGCGCAGGCGCTTCATCGCCTCGAGATCGTCCTCGCTGAACATCAGCGGCATGGCACAGGCCTTGTCGGACCCCACGCCGTGCTCGCCGGTGATCGAGCCACCCGCATCGATGCAGGCCTCCAGGATCTTGCTCGCCACCAGCTCCGCGAGCTCGGCCTCGCCGTCGACGCGCCCGTCGTAGAGCACGAGCGGGTGCAGGTTGCCGTCGCCCGCGTGGAAGACGTTGCCGACACGGAGGCCGTGCTCCTGTGAGAGCGCGTCGATCCGACGGAGCACCTCCGGCAGCTTCGTGCGCGGCACGACACCGTCCTGGACGTAGTAGTCGGGGCTGACGCGACCCATCGCGGCGAACGCCGCCTTGCGCCCGCGCCACACGGCGGCCCGGTCGGCGGCATCGGCGGCGACTCGGATCTCGGTCGCACCGTTCGCGCGGCAGAGCGCATCGACCCGGACGAGGTCCTCCTCGACCTGGATCTCGGGGCCGTCGAGCTCGACGATCAGGATCGCGCCGCAGCCCGGCGGGTAGTTGGCGCCGACGGCCGCCTCGGCCGCTTCGATCGTGATTGCGTCCATCATCTCGATCGCCGCCGGGAGGATCCCGGCCGCGATCGTCCCCGACACGGCGGCACCCGCGTCGTCGGTGTGCGCGAAGCCGGCAAGCAACGTGCGCACGGCCTCCGGCGCGCGCAGCACGCGCAGAGTCAGCCTGGTCGCGATACCGAGCGTTCCCTCCGAGCCGACGAACCCGCCAAGCAGATCGGGCCCCTCGTCCCACACCGACAGCTCGACCAGCTCTCCGTCCGGCAGGACGATCTCGGCGGCGAGCACGTGGTTGGTCGTGAAGCCGTACTTGAGGCAGTGCGCGCCGCCCGAGTTCTCCGCGACGTTGCCGCCGATCGTGCACACCTGCTGGGACGACGGATCCGGCGCGTAGTAGAAGCCGCTCGTGGCCACCGCGCGCGTCACGTCGAGGTTCGTCACGCCGGGCTCGACGACGACGTAGCCCGCGTCGACGTCGATCTCGAGCACCGCGGTCATGCGCGCGAGCGAGATCACGATCCCGTCCGCCACCGGCAGCGCACCGCCCGAGAGCCCGGTCCCGGCCCCGCGGGCGACGAAGGGGATCGCCGCGTCGTTGCAGATGCGGACCACGGCCTGCACCTCCGCCGTCGTGCCCGGCAACGCGACGAGCGCGGGGATCACTCGGCGGCCGGTGAGCCCGTCGCACTCATAGGTCCGCAGCTGCTCGGGCTCGCGGATCACATCGGTCACGGCCGCGATTCGGTCGACGAGCTCGGGTGCGAGGCCCATCGTCTGAACCTAGTCGATCCGCGTAGGATCGGCAGGCAGACGCGCGAGATCGTCTGCGCACATCGGAGCTCGAAGGAGGACTGCATGGCACGCCCCGTCACGCTCTTCACCGGCCAGTGGGCCGACCTGCCGATCGATGACCTCGCTGCGCGCTGCGCGGGGTGGGGATTCGACGGTCTCGAGCTCGCCTGCTGGGGCGACCACTTCGAGGTCGACCAGGCGATCGCCGACAGCGGCTACGTGCGTGGACGGCGCGAGCTGCTCGAGCGGCACGGTCTCGGCGTCTGGGCGCTCGGCGCTCACCTGATCGGCCAGGCCGTCTGCGACCGGATCGACGAGCGCCACAGCGCGATCCTGCCGCCGGAGGTGTACGGCGACGGTGATCCCGAAGGCGTGCGCTCACGCGCAGCCGAGCGCATGAAGGACACTGCCCGCGCGGCGGCCCAGTTCGGCGTCACGCAGGTGAACGGCTTCACCGGCTCGTCGATCTGGCATCTCATCTATTCGTTCCCGCCGAACGACTACGCGGAGGTCGAGCGCGGCTATCAGGAGTTCGCGGAGCGGTGGGGACCGATCATGGACGTCTTCGACGCGGAGGGCGTTCGCTTCGGGCTCGAGGTGCACCCGACCGAGATCGCATACGACTTCGTGACGACGCGCAAGACGCTCGACGCGATCGGCAACCGCGAGGCGTTCGGCATCAATCTCGACCCGAGTCACTTCGCGCCGCAGTTCCTCGACGCCGCGCAGTTCGCGCTCGAGTTCGGTGACCGGATCTACCACGTGCACGTCAAGGACTCGCGGCGGCGGCTCGACGGCCGGCGCTCGATCCTGGCGTCGCACCTCAACTTCGGCGAGGAAGCGCGCGGCTGGGACTTCGTCTCGCCGGGGCACGGCGACGTCGACTTCGAAGCGCTCTTCCGCACGCTCAACCGGATCGGCTACCAGGGGCCGCTGTCGATCGAGTGGGAGGACAGTGGCATGGACCGCGACTGGGGCGCACCCGACGCGCTCGCGTACGTTCGCCGTACCGACTTCGCGCCGTCGGAGATCGCCTTCGACGCCGCCATGCAGAAGGCGGGAGCGTGAGCGGGGGCATCGGGGTCTCGTCGGCCGCGGCCGGCTCGACCGACGTCGGGACGATCGGGGTCGGGATGCTCGGTTACGCCTTCATGGGGAAGGCGCACGCGAACGGGTACCGGACGCTGCCCTACATGGCCTGGCCGCCGCCGCTCTACCCTCGGCTCGTCTCGATCGCCGGGCGCAACGAGGCAGCCGTTGCCGAGGCGGCAGGCCGCTTCGGGTTCGAGCGCTACGTGACCGACTGGCACGAGCTCGTCGCCGACCCGGAGGTCGAGCTCTTCGACAACAGCGGGCCGAACAACCTGCACGGCGAGCCGTCGATAGCTGCGGCCGAGGCCGGCAAGCACGTCTTCTGCGAGAAGCCGCTCGGCCGCACCGCCGACGAGAGCTACGAGATCTGGCAGCGCGTCGACGCAGCGGGCGTCAAGCACATGACGGCGTTCAACTATCGCTTCGTGCCCGCCGTCCGCCTCGCGCGGGACCTGCTGGAGGCGGGCGAGCTCGGAGAGATCCACAGTTTCCGCGGCCAGTACCTGCAGGAGTGGGGCTCGACGACGGACGACGCGTGGCGCTTCCACCAGGACGCAGCCGGCTCGGGCGCGCTCGGCGACCTCGGCGCCCACGTGATCGACCTCGCGCGCTACCTCGTCGGCGAGCTGACGGGCATCTCTGCCACGACGCGGACGTTCATGCCGGAGCGCGAGGTCGACGACGCCTTCCAGGCCGTCGCCGAGTTCGAGGGCGACGCGATCGGCACGTTCGAGGCGACGCGCTTCGCTCCTGGCCGCAAGAACGCGCTCAGCTGGGAGATCAACGGCTCGAAGGGATCGCTCTCGTTCGATCTCGAGCGGCTGAACGAGCTGCAGCACTCGGATGGGACAAAGGGCTTCCGCACGATCCTCGTCTCGGAGGCCGACCACCCCTTCTGGAGCTGGTGGTGGCCGCACGGCCACATGATCGGGTGGGAGCACACCTTCGTGCACGAGATCCATCACCTGCTCGACGCGATCGCGCGCGACACGGACGTCGGGCCACACGGAGCGACGTTCGAGGACGGGTATCGCGCCGCGGAGGTTTGCGACGCCGTGCTCCGCTCCGCGGAGTCGCGCCGCCACGAGGCGATCACCTACCGCTGATGGACGCGAATCGCATCCGGCATACCGTCGCGTTCGCGCTCGTCCACGCCGCAGGCTCGGAGGAGGAGCGGGACTTCCTCGATGCCGCCGGCCGGCTCGCGGCGATCCCCGGTGTCGAGGCGTTCGAGCTGCTGGCCGAGGTCAGCCCGAAGAACGACTACCGCTTCGGGATCTCGATGGAGTTCGCAGACCGCGGCGCCTACGAGCACTACAACGGCCATCCCGATCACGTGCGGTTCGTGCAGGAACGCTGGGTACCCGAGGTGCGGGACTTCCTCGAAGTCGACTACGCGGAGCGCTAGCCCAGAGGCTGCCAGTAGAAGTCGGCGCCGGCGGCCGTCGGCCGCGCGCTCACGGCGAGCGCGCTGCGCACGCGCGGCTCGTCGTGGCCGAGCAGCGCAACGATCTCCGCCGTCGCCAGCGGTTCCTGCGCCCACGAGAGCACCTCGTCGACGTCGCGCGGCTTGTCCCGGCGCTCGAGCGCCGGGTCGAGATTCGCGAGCGCCGTCTCGTAGACCTCGTACGGGATTGAAACCGGGGATCGAGCACGTGCCACCGGCACCCGCGAGTTCGTAGCTCGGCGCCACGTAGCGCAGCACGTGGTTTGCGCCGCCGAGACGGTGCTTCAGTGCGTGCGCGGCCTCCGTCGGGGTGCGCGCCGCGCGACGGTCGGCGGCGAGCGCGTCGCGAGCCTCCTCGCTCCGCGAGCGCTCGCGGAGCCGTGCGGGGTCGAGGCCGGCGTCCTGCGCGGCCGCGTCGATCAGCGCAGGGTCGTCCAGGAGGCCGCCCGCCATGCGGCGTACCCGCAGGCGCCGCAGCAGCCGGTCGGCGGCTGCAGGGTCGTCGAGCCGGGCCGTGACCACCGCGAGGCAGGCCGGCTCGGAGGACGACGCGCGCGGGTAAGGCGCCGGGTCGATCGGCATGCCGTAGCGCCGCTGCAGGTTCGGGGCGCCTGCGGCGAGCTTCTCCGCCTCGCCCGGCTCATCGGTGAGCACGATCATGCGCGTGCTCCAGACGAGCTGGTCGCCGTAGTGCCAGCGCAGCCGCTGGCGGACCGGCTCGGCCGAGAACGCGAACGGGCAGGCGGGATCCGTGAAGAGCGTCACCTCGACCGACATCCGGCCGAGACTAGCGAGCACGCCCCGTATGCTCGGTAGGTGGCCGAGACCGAGGTGTACGACCTGCGGGTGACCGTCGATCGGATCGAGGGCCGCTCGGTCTGCGGGCTCGCGGTCGGCGACTACTTCGAGGTGACCGAGTCGAGCCGTGTGCGCATCCCGGAGGGCAAGCACTTCTGCCTCTATGCGTTGAGCGCGGTCCTGCCGCTCCTGCCCGCGAAGCAGCGCAAGCTGCCCGAAGGCGACTGGCTCGAGCAGGACAGCCTCGTCGCCTGTCCCGATCCCGACGAGCGCGTGATCATGCGCATCGAGCGCATCGCACGGCGCAGCATCCCCACTGACGAGCTGACGTGAGGGAGCTCGGACTCGGGCTCCAGGGCGACAAGCGCCCCGGCGCCTACGCAGCGCTCGCACGCCGCGCCGAGGCTGCCGGGTTCGACGTCGTCACCGTGTTCAACGACCTGTTCTTCCAGCCCGCGCTGCCGCCGCTGCTCGAGATCGCGCGCGCCACCGAGCGCGTGCGCGTTGGGCCGTCGGCACTCAATCCGTTCACGACGCATCCCGTCGAGATCGCGGGCCAGATCGCGGCGCTCGACGCCGAGTCGAGCGGCCGCGCGTTTCTCGGGCTCGCGGCCGGCGCCTGGCTCGACCGGCTCGGCCTCGACACGAGCCGCTCGCTGACCGCGATCCGGGAGACCTGGGAGATCGTCGGCCGCCTGCTGGCAGGCGACGACTCGGGCTACAGACGGTGAGCTCTTCCGGCTCGATGCGGGCAACGGGCTCGCGTACGAGCCGGTGCGGCCGTCGGTGCCGCTGCTCATCGGCACGTGGTCGCCGCGGCTGACCGCGTTCGCAGCCGAGGAGGCGGACGAGCTCAAGCTCGGCGGTTGCGCGAACCCGGCGATGGTCGCGCTGGCGCGCGAACGCCTCGGTGACAGCGACACACGGCTCGTCGCCGGCGCTGTGACCGTCGTCGACGACGACGACGCTGCGGCGCGGGCGCACGCGCGGGAGCAGGTCGCGCTCTACCTGCCGGTGGTCGCGGGCCGCGATCCGACTGTCGACGTCGACCCGAGCACCCCCGCCGCCGAGATCCCCGACGAGGTGCTCGATCTCTTCGCGTTCGCGGGCGAGCCCGCGCGGATCGCCGAGCACGCACAGCGGCTGTTCGACGCAGGCGCCGACCGCGTCGAGTTCGGCACGCCGCACGGCATCGACGAGACCCGAGGCGTCGAGTTGCTCGCGACCGAGGTCGCGCCCGCGCTACGCGAGACCTGAGCGCGCGCCGCCGGCGCCGGAGCAGGCTTCAGGAATACCGAATGCGATTTCCGCCCGCAGGCCCGATCAGGTGGAACGCGCCTCGGCCGCCGCGCGGCCGATCCGCCAGACGAGCAGGCCGATGCTGAAGAGCGCCACCTCGACGAGCGTGATCAGGAAGCGGTTCATCACGGTGACGCCGAGCGCCGGCCCCGCGCTGGTGACGGCGAGCAGCAGGCCGTACATCGAGGCCTCACGCGCGCCGAGGCCCGACGGTGCAAAGAACGCGAGCACCGCCACGATCGCGCCGACCGCAGAGACGCCGCCGAGGAAGGGGATCACCGTCGAGGCTGGGCGAGACCCCGAGGCTGAGCAGCATGAACCAGACCGCGAAGCCACCGATCACCCACGTGCCGCAGTAGAAGAGCAGCAGCCCAACTGTGGTCGGGAACGGCAGGGGCTCGAGATCGTGGGCGCCGAACGGCTTCAGCGCCTTGCGGCTGAGCGGCCGGAAGATGCGCGGGTGCAGGAGCGACGCCAGCAGCACCGCGAAGGCGATCAGCCCCCAGAGCGGTGCATGCGTACCGTCCACCCACGCCAGGCTGATCACGAAGACGATCACGCCGGAGATCGCGGACAGCGCCGCCTCGACGAGGATCGACGCGAGCACGGTCGGCGTGTCGGTCACGTTCGCTCCGCGCCGCAGTGCGATCGTGCGCGCCGCCGGCGTCCAGACTCCGCCCGGGATGTACTTGGCGAGCATCGACACCATCTCGGCCTGCAGCGCGACGTGGTAGGGAACCCGGATGCCCCACGCGTCGAGGATGCGCATCCAACCGAGGATGAAGACGAGGTAGTAGACCGAGACGGTGGCGAAGGCGAGCACGACGTAGCCGAAGCGCGCGTGCTGCAGCAACGGCCAGGCCTCGCCCCACTGGCTGCGCACTGCCCAGATGCAGACCGCGAGGGTCGTGACGAGCAGGAGCAGTTGGAGTGCCTTGAGGAGGCGGGGGCGTTCCTGAAGCGCGCGCGCCGCCCCGCGGATCCCGTCGATCGCCCTCACACGGTCGAATCTAGCGTTGCACTACGGTCTGCGGCATGAATCGGGTCCGCTTCGCACCGAGCCCGACCGGCTCCCTCCACGTCGGAAACGCCCTCAGCGCGGTCGCCAACAGGGATTTCGGCGACTGGCTGCTGCTGCGGATCGACGACACCGATCCGGAGCGCAACGTCCCCGGCGGCGAAGCAGGTGTGCTCGACGACCTGCGCTGGCTCGGGGTCGGCTGGGAGGAGGGGCCGGTCCGGCAGAGCTCGCGCGCCGAGCGCCACGTCGGCGCGGCCCAGGAGGCGGGACTGCCCCAGCGCTTCGAGGGCGTGATGCTCTGGCGCGACGATGGGTCGCCGACGTTCCATCTCGCGAGTGTCGTCGACGATCTGGACTTCGGGATCACGCACGTGATCCGCGGGTCGGATCACCGGCCGAACGAGCCGTTGCACGCTGCATTGCATCGAGCGCTCGGCCACGAGCCGCCGCAGGTGATCCACCACGGCCTGGTCGTCGGCGACGACGGCAAGAAGCTGTCGAAGCGCGCCGAAGGCGCGACGGTCGCGTCTCTGCGCGACGCGGGGTATCCCGCAGAAGCGGTGCGCGCGTACCTCGACGAGCTCGGGCTGCCGCGACACGACGTCCACCTCGACCTCGACCCGGATCAGGTCGCTCTCCGTCGACGTCGTCGCGGGGCTGCCCGACGACGAGCTCGCGGCGAGGCTTGGCATCCCCGTCGAGGCGGTGCCGCTGGTGCGCGGGGCGCACGATCTCGGCGAGGCGGCAGGACTCGCGCGCGGCGTGCTCGACCCGCCGGGCGTCGACGCTGCGCCGCGGAGCCCCGAGACGCTCGCGCGCTTCGCCGAGCTGCGTGCGCAGCTGCCAGAGGTGCTCGACCAGGACGAGGCGAAGGCGCTGCAGCGCGAGCTGAAGGCGGTCGGCGGCGACTTGCGCGCCCTGCGCGTCGCGTTGACCGGCCGTGATCGCGGCCCCGAGCTCTGGGCGGTGCTGCGCGCGTTGCCGCGGGACGAGGCGCTGCGACGAGCACTACGCTAGGCGGCGATGCGTCTCTACGACACGTTCACGCGCTCGCTCGTCGAGTTGCCCGAGCTCGCCGGCGCCGGTGCGCATGTACGTCTGCGGGCCGACCGTCTACGCGCGCGCCCACATCGGCAACGCGCGGCCGTTCGTGATCGGGATGTGGCTGCGCTCGTGGCTCCGCGCGACGGGTCACGAAGCGACGCTCGTGCACAACATCACCGACATCAACGACAAGATCTACGAGGCCGCGCCCGGCGCGAGCGCAGAGCTCGCCGCGCGCGCGGCGGAGTGGTACCTCGAGGACACCGGCGACCTCGGCCTCGGCATGCCCGACCACCTGCCCAAGGCGACCGACAGCGTGCCGGGCATCGTCTCCTTCATCGAGGAGCTGATCGAGAGCGGGCCATGCCTACGAGGTCGAGGGGGATGTGTACTTCCGCGTCGCGTCCTTTCCCGAGTACGGCCGCCTCTCCGGGCAGCGCCCCGACCAGGTCGAGGAGCAGGAGCCGAATCCGCTCAAGGAGGACGGCCGCGACTTCGCGCTCTGGAAGACGAACAAGCCGGAGACGGAGGACACGTGGTGGGAATCGCCCTGGGGGCGCGGCCGGCCGGGCTGGCACATCGAGTGCTCCGCGATGGCGGAAGAGATCTACGGCCCCGCGTTCGAGATCCACGGCGGCGGGCTCGATCTCGTCTTCCCGCATCACGAGAACGAGGTCGCGCAGTCCCGCGCGCTCGGCCATCCCTTCGCCCAGATCTGGGCGCACAACGGCATGCTGCGCTTCACCGGCGAGAAGATGTCGAAGTCGACCGGGAACGTCTCCACGATCCGCGAGACGCTCGACGAGTGGGGGCGGGAAGCCGCCCTGGTCTTCTTCCTGACGGCCTCGTGGCGCAAGCCGATCGACTTCTCTCCCGAGACGATGGCCCAGGCCGTTGCACGGCTCGAGACGCTGCGGAACGCCTTCACGCTGCCGGCGGCCGAGCACGACGAGAGCCTCTGGGCGGCCTTCGCAGCCGCGCTGGACGACGATTTCGACACGCCGGCCGCCCTCGCGATCCTGCACGAATGGGCCTCCTGCGGTCAGCTCGAGCTGCTCCGCCGCGGGCTCGCCGTCTTCGGTCTCGAGTCGCTGGCCGAGCGGGCGGAGGCGCCCGCCGAGGTCGTGGACCTCGCCCGCCGCCGGGCCGAGGCCCGCGCAGCCCGCGACTTCGAGTCGTCTGACGGGCTGCGCGACGAGCTCGCCGCGCTCGGCTGGGCGATGCGCGACCGCGCCGACGGCTTCGACCTGATCCGGCTGTGACGCCCGAGCTCGTCTACGGGCGGCGTGCGGTCCGCGAGGCGCTTCGCGGTAACCGCGAAGTGCTCGAGGTCTGGGCGACCGAGCGCGCCGTCAAGAGCGAGGACTGGCTGGCGGAGGCGCGCCCGAAGACGAAGCTCGAGCGCGAGCTGACCGAGCGCGCGGACACACGCGATCACCAGGGCGTGCTCGCGCTCGTCGAGCCGTACCGCTACGCCGACGGCTACGAGCTCGCGGCAACCGAGCGCCCGCTGCTCGCGGTGCTCGATCGCGTCACCGACCCGCGCAACCTCGGTGCCGTCTGCCGCAGCGCCGAGGGGGCGGGTGCGACGGGCGTTGTCGTGCCGGCGCACGGCTCGGCGATCGTCACGCCCGCCGTTGCGCGCGCCTCGGCGGGCGCGGTCGAGCACCTGCCGATCGCCGTCGTCGCGAATCTCGCGCGCTACCTCGAGGAGGTGAAGGGCGCGGACCTCTGGGTCTACGGCGCCGCGGGCGAGACCGGGGCGCCGTCGATGTGGGAGACCGACCTCTCGGGCGGTGTCGCGCTCGTGCTCGGCGCCGAGGGACGAGGGTTGCGCCCGCTCGTGCGGCGGACCTGCGACGCGCTCGTCTCGATCCCGCTCGGCGGGCAGGTCGAGTCGCTGAACGTCAGCGTCGCCGCAGCGGTGCTGCTCTACGAGGCGCGCCGCCAGCGCTCCCAAGACCGCAGTGCGTAGCACCGCGGTGTGCCAGGGTGCTCGGCCAGGTCCCCCGACAGAGTGACTGAGGTCCCCCGCAAGAGGGACTTGTGCTCTTTGCGGGTCCTTGCTAGATTCACCTCAACCTCAGGGTGAGACTTCGGTGGTTGATGGACGGAGGTCTCATCACAAAACGCCAGCAAACGGGGGTAAGCCACCGTGTCCGTCCGCACCGCAACAGTCCCGAAGTCACCGCAGAAGGTTCAACGAGAGCTTGAGGATCTGCAGCTCGTCCTGAAGGCGCGCAACGGCTCGTCCGTCGCCATGGACCAGCTGATCCGCCGCTACACCTCGTTCGTGCGGCTGAAGGCGAGCTCCTATTTCCTCGCCGGCGGCGACTCCGAAGACCTGATCCAGGAGGGCCTCGTCGGCCTCTACAAGGCGGTGCGCGACTTCCGGCCCGACAAGGAGACGTCGTTCCGGTCGTTCGCCGAGCTGTGCGTGACGCGGCAGATCATCACCGCGATCAAGACGGCGACGCGCTTCAAGCACGCCCCCCTGAACCAGTACGTGTCGTTCAGCCACACACCCGCCGGCCAGGAGGGCGACGACTGCACCCTCGGCGACGCGCTCCCGGGTCCTGCCGTCAACGACCCCTCGGTCAAGGTGATCTCGACGCAGGAGCTCGAGTCGCTCGTCGGCTGCCTCTCGACGACGCTCTCACCGCTCGAGGCGGATGCGCTGCGGCTCTACCTCGAGGGCTCGTCGTACGAGGAGATGGCCGAGGGCCTCGGCTGCGACACGAAGACGATCGACAACGCGCTGCAGCGCGTGAAGCGCAAGATCCTGACGCATCAGCAGGCGCGTCAGGTGCTTCAGTAGACGTCGACGCGCGCGACCTCGTACATCACGGCCAGTCGGACGTTCTTGATCTGTCTGTTGCGTGCCGGCTCCACTCGCAGGGTCGCGACGCGCTCGTTGGGGACCTCTTCGATTGGAATTCGATAGACAGCCCCTGTGTCAGGGCAGAAGACGCCGAATTCGTCGATCTGACCCTGGTAGGTGCGCTTTGCGTCGATCGGCGGCTTCGCGTGGTGCGAGTAGCTGCTGCAGACGCTGAAGCGGATGACGCCATCGCGCAGGCGTCCGGTCTTGCACTGGATGCGGCTCAGCCGCCGCCCGTCGTCGGCAACGAGGTCGTAGCGGACATTCTCCCCGAACGGCACGAGGATCGTCTCGCCGCGGAGTTTCAGCGCAAACATGACGGCAATCGTCGTCCGGTCTCCAACTTCCTTCGGATGAAGCATGACTCCACGATGCCGATCGCCTCGGACAGGCCGTGTCCTAAATAGACAACACGACGACCACTAGAATCAGACACAGGCCGGAGTAGCTCAGTTGGTAGAGCACCTCACTTGTAATGAGGGGGCCAGGGGTTCGAGTCCCCTCTCCGGCTCTTTCTCACCGTCCATGATGCGCCCGCGCGGCCGGAAACTCAAGATCAAAGGCTGCTGCACAGCGCGATCGATCGGCAGTGGTAGACGCCTCGTTGGCTGCTGCGTGAAAAGCGGCTCTCCTCACGGTGGCGTTGGCACGAAGTCCGCCCTGATCGCGGTGGGACTCTTGAGCACCACGGTGCAATCGCCGAGTCGGGGACAGTTGCCACCTGCCCAGGTTTGGAACCATTGCGACGGTTCGGGGTGCAGTGTCACCGACGTGCCCCACGGGAAGGAGTGGCTGCAAGTTCCGCCTGCCTTGCAGCTGATGCCGTCGGGTTTGCTCGTGATCGTGTCTCCGCGGTCGCCGGTGACTTGCACTGTGAGCAGCTGCGGCCCTTCGAACCGCGCGCTCAGGCGTGCCGACGTATCGAGTTGCAGCGAGCACGAGGCCAACTTGCAGCGACCGCCGGTCCACGCAGCGAACATCGAGTCATCCAGGCCCGTCGCCTGAAGGTCGACGGTCGTTCCTTGTCTAACCGTGTAATCGCATGACGTGGTGCAGGACCCGTGACCGCCTACGGAGATGCTGCCGTCGCCGTCGACCGCGAGCGACAACGTCACTGCGGGTTCGAAGCGCGGCGCAAGTTCAACGCGGGCGTTCGCGGCAATGTCGCATCGGTCCGAGTCGTCCGCGCAGCCTTGGGCGCTGCCCCAGGTCGTGAAGATCGAGCGTCCGTCCGCTTTCGCGGTCAGCGAGACTGAATGCCCCTGCTCGACCGACGTCCTGCACGGTTCTGAGCAGATGAGGCCGTCGATGCCCGTGTCGATCGTGCCGTGGCCCTCGCCGCCAACATTGATCACCAACGCGACCTGCTGCGGTTGTGTGTCCTGAGTGGTTGCGTCCGATACCCCAGTCTCCTGTGTCGATCCCTGCTCGGTCGTCTCCTGAACCGACGTCGTGTCGGTCGTGTCAGTCGTGTCGGTCGTCTCCGTCGTTTCGGTCGTCTCAGTCGTGTCGGTCGTCTCCGTCGTTTCGGTCGTCTCCGTCGATGTCGAGCCCGAGGTGCCGCCGCTCGTCGTTTCTCTCGTTGTTCCTGTGGGGTCAGTGGCGCTCGTCGAATCGATCACCGCGCTGCGCGAGTCGTCGTGCTGCGTCAACAGCCAAGCGGAACCGCCCCCCGCGGCCGCGATGAGCGTGACGATCAGGCCGGTTACCACCAGGAGGGGTAGTTGAAGGAGGCGCTGCAGATACCAGGGTGGGGTTAGGCGTAGGCCGAGGTTGTGTCTGCTTGCTGCCGCGCCAGCCGCATCGCGGAGTTGCTCTCGTAGCTCGATGGCGTCGCGGAGCATCGCGCGACCTTCCTCGACATCGCCGCGGACGAGGTTGCTCGTGCCGCGCTCGTGAAGCGCCCATGCTTGGCCATCTAGATCCCGCGCTTGGCTCGCAGCCTCCAGAACGAGGGCCGTCACTGCCGTCCAGGCGCCGAGCCGCCGCGACCGCACAAGAAGCGGAGCGATCGCCCGTCCGAGCCTCACTGCCTCCTCGTAGTGACGCCGGCGGTTCAGGCGCTGGAGAAGCTCTAGAAGCGCAGGCTCCTGTTGCACGAGGGAGTCCGGATCGCTTTCCGCGATGGACGCCAACTCCTTGGCTGCGCGAAGCTCAGCCAAGGCGATCCCAGCGTCTGTCAGCGCCGGTTCGAGTTCCGCAGGCAGCCCGTAGCGGGGGCTGCCCGTGACGACAACGTGCCGGTTTGCGAGCGCGGCGGCCGTCGACGCGGCATCAGCCCCGGCCAGGTGCTCCAACAATTCGACATTGACCGGTTCACCGCCGAATGAAGCAAGAAGCGTGAGTAGCTCGCGTTCTGACGGCGTCGCTGTGGCGACGACCCGCTCCGCCAGGGCGGCGGCCGGTGCGGCGCTGAGGAGCCGAGCTAGGTCTTCGAGCGTCGTTCGTCCAGTGCGTATCAGGGCCGCTGCTTGGCGGATTCGGAGCGGATGTCCGCCTACTGCTCGACAGGCGCTGAGTGCGACTGGATCGTCGGCGGCAATGTCTCGTCCCAGCTCGCGAGCAAGGAGGATGATGGCGTCCCGTTCCGTGAGACCGGTGATCGCGAGTTCGTGTCCGTCGTGCCATCGTCGCCGCCGGCTAACGACGATCACTCGGCTTTGTGGCAGCGCCCTCGCGAGTTCTTGGGCCTCGTCGTGCTCCAATTCGCAAGGATCGATGACGACTAGCGCCTGAACCTCCGCGAGGTCCAGGCAGATCTGTGTCCGGCCTGGAACCGACGGTGGCTTTGTCTCGACGAAGGCCTCCCAGATGTTCTGGAGAACGTCGTCTAGGCGTCTTCCCCGACCGTGCACAAGCACGGCTCCGTCGCGAAGTGGAAGTGACGGGTCGGCGACCGCTGATCGGACGACGTAGGTCTTCCCGACCAATGCCTCACCGATGACGCTCAGCGGTGTTCGTGGGTCGATGCCGATCAGTGCTGCTATCTCGTCGCCGCGCCCGACGAGATCGGCGAACGGCAGCGGGCCAGGATCAACCGGCGTGCGCCGTCGGCGTGTCCGAATACGGCGAAGTCCCAGCGCGTCAAGGATCGAGCCGACCGCGCCCCCGTCTTTGACGACGACGCGGACGTGGTCGCCGGTGACGATCAGTCCGTGGACATCGCCGCCGACGGCGACGCTGCGTTCCCCCGATGCAACAGCGCCCGGAGTAGCCACTCGCGCTACCCGATATGAACGTCGTCGCCGGTAACAACCGTCCCGGAAATGTCGCGCCCAGCCGCTACGGCGCGTTCGCCGGTTACGACGACCGCCCCAGCAGCACTCGCCTCCTCCCACAAACTCGCAACGTCAGCCGCGAGCGTGCCGTCGTTGGCGAGCAGCTTCTCCAACTGCAGCTCGAACGCCCCACGAACACGCTCGTCGTCGGGCCGTTCAGCGAGATCAGTCGCTGCCTCCTGTGCCGCCTCCTTCTTCTCGACACTCGGCCGGAGCCGCTTCCAAAGTGCCTCCGCGTGCTGCCACGCCTCGGCACCGAAGGCCTTGCCAGCCTCCTCGGCAACAACGCGGCCGCCCTTCAGGAGGTAGGGGACAAATGGGGCGAGGAACGCGGTCAGCGCTGCGACATCCATTTCTAACCTCCTGCTCGCTGTGGATGGCTGATGTGCGTGGCGAGCCTCCCGGTCACCCGCGGTGATGCGGTCGTAGTAGCCACGACCGACCGCGAGCTGCCTTGCGTCGCCGCTTGGTGTGAGGACACCTGGCCATCCACCAGGATGGAACGTGAAGATCTCGTCGCGTCCAACACCGGTGAAGCTGCGCTACCTGCTCGGTCTCGTCGCTGGAGGAAACGGTCGACGGCTCCGCCGAGAGGATCCGATCAAGGACGTCACTGCCTGACATCGCGACTCCAATCCATCAGTCGGAAAGACGAATCAGCGCGGTAGCCGCCGGTGAGCCTGACGAAGGCGACCGAGGGAAGCTCTTCATGGCGTCGTCGCGCTCGCGGAGCGATGGCGCCTCCAAGGTGGTCGCACCAACCGCGCACACCAACCCCATCTCAGCCTCCGATCAGCGATCGTCACTGACCCGCGCGGCGAGAGGCTGCCGCACTTCCCATCGCTTGTCGCAGGTGTCACAACTCTGGCAGACAGCTAGAACAGCGTCAAGAGGATGATGCGCCGGTCAGCGACACCGTCTCTCAGGCCGCGGTCTGCTCGGGCTGCTTGGCCCGAGTCGCCGCGACCGGCAGCTCGACCACGAACCGCGAGCCCTTCGGCTCGTTCGCCTCGGCCCAGATGCGGCCGTCCAGGCGGCGCACGAGCTCGCGGCAGATGTAGAGGCCGAGGCCCGTGCCTCCGATCCCGCGCGTCATGTTGGGATCGAGGCGGTAGAACTTCTCGAACACGCGCCTGCGCTCGGATGCAGGGATGCCGAGCCCCTCGTCGGCCACTTCCCAGCGGACCACGCGGTCGTCCCGGACGAGCCTGACGACCACCGGCCCGCCCTCGGGCGAGTACTTGACGGCATTCTCGACGAGGTTGACGAGCACCTGGCGCAGCTGCTGCTCGTCGGCTGCGACCGGCGGCAGGCGCCGCGCGACGTCGATGACGAGCGTCACGTCGTCCGGCAGGTGCGCGTTGGCCGACTCGACGACGTTCTCGGTCAGCTTCCCGGCGTCGATCGTTTGGATGTTCAGCTGCAGCTGGCCCGAGTCGAGATGGCTCGCGAGCAGCACGTCGTTGACGATCTGCGCGAGGCGGTCCGACTCTTCGGCGACCACCTCGAGCAGCCGTCCTCGCATCTCCTCGCCCAGATCGAGATCGGTCCGGCGCAGCGTGATCGCGGCGCCGTAGATCGCGGCCAGCGGTGTGCGCAGCTCGTGCGAGACGGTGGCGACGAAGTCGGAACGCATCTGCTCGAGCCCGCGCTCCTCGGTCAGGTCGCGGAAGGCGTAGACGGTGCCTTCGTCGAAGCGCACGGCGGAGAACGAGAGCCAGAGCTCCTTGCCTTCGATCTCGACTGGCACCGTCTGCGGCCGGCCGTCGACGTCGACAGCAGCGACGTTGTCTGCGTAGCCGGGCAGCACGTCGGCGGCGGGGCGGCCAAGCACGTCGGCGGCGGCGATCCCTGTGATCGCCTCCGCGGCGTGGTTCCAGAGGAGGACGCGCTGGTCGTTGTCCAGCAGCACGACACCGTCGGCAATCGTCTCGAGGGCGCGAGCGGCCTGGGCGCGGCGCTCGACCTCCTCGTAGAGCTGCGCGTTCTCGGCCACCGCACCCGCGCGCAGCGCGAGCTCCTCCGTCGTACGCAGGTCCGCCTCCGTGTAGCGACGTCCCGAGTCGGCCGAGACGAGCGAGATCGCGCCCAGGGTGCGGCCGCGGGCCTGCACCGGGACGCAGATGAACGAGCGGATGCCGAGCTCCCGCAGCAGCTGCTCGTGCGTCTCGTCCTGCGCGGCCGCAGCGAACGCGTCGGCGGCGACCTCCGTGACCAGCTGTGACACGCCGCTGCGGATCACCTCGGCTGCTCCGCGCGGGTTGTCGGGGTGGGGCGGATAGCGATCCTGCACCTCCCGGGCGAAAAGCGCCTTCGACGGGTCGGCGTGCTCGATCGCGAGCGACGTGATCGACCCGTCGTCCTCGGCGATGTGCACCGCGCACCAGTCGGCGACGCGCGGCACGGCCAGCCGAGCCACCGCTTTGAGACCCGCACGCCAGTCGAGCGACCGGGCGAGCTCCGTGCCGGCGTCGAGCAGGAACCGCTGCGCCTCTTCCGTGCGCTTGCGGTCGTCGATGTCCGTCGCCGTCCCGATCCAGAAGTCGATCGACCCGTCCTCGAGCCGGATCGGGACCGCGCGGCCGAGATGCCACCGCCACGTGCCGTCGGCCGCCCTGAACCGGTATTCGACCTCGAAGACCCCGCCGCTCGCGAGCGTCTGCTCTCGCCGTGCGACAGCCTGCGGCAGGTCGTCCGGATGCGTGATGCGCGCCCAGGCTTGGTCGTCGACCTCGTCCTCGCTCATGCCGGTGTACTCGAACCAGCGCCGGTTGTAGTAGGTCGCGCGCCCGTCTGCGTCGGCGGTCCAGACGATCTGCGGCATCGCGTCGGCGAGCTGGCGGTAGCGCTCGGCGCTCACGCGCCGCAGGTCGGCGAGCTCCTGCGCGGCCAGCCGCTCGGCCTGGTCGCGGATCTGGCGGTTCTTCTCCCAGAGCTCGATGAAGACGCCGACCTTCGCGCGCAGGATCTCAGGGTTGAACGGCTTGAAGACGTAGTCGACGGCGCCGACCTCGTAGCCGCGGAAGACGTGCTGGTCCTCCTTCGAGAGCGCCGTCAGGAAGATGATCGGGATCGTGCTCGTCCGCTCCCGCTGCTTGATCACCTCGGCGGCCTCGAAGCCGTCCATGCCCGGCATCTGGACGTCGAGGAGGATGACGGCGAAGTCGTCGCGGTGGAGGAGGATGCGCAGCGCCTCGGCCGCCGATTCCGCCTTGACGAGCTCGTAGCCGAGCGGATCGAGGATCGCCTCGAGCGCCAGCAGGTTCTGCGGCCGGTCGTCGACGAGCAGAAGCGAGGGCGCGGTCACGCCGTCACCTTTGCGAGGCCGCACAGCTCGACGAGCAGGGAGGCGATCTCGCCGACCGGCGCGACCGTCGCCTGCGGCACCCGCGCGAGGGCCGCACGCGGCATCTCATCCCGCTCGGCTTCGTCGGGGTCCTGCACGATTGCCGCGCCGCCGAGCTCGGCGACCCGCGCGAGGCCGAGCGCCCCGTCGGCGTTGGCGCCGGTGAGGACGACCCCGACGCACCGCTCGCGGTAGGCCTCCGCCGCCGTCTGGAGCAGCACGTCGATCGAGGGACGGGCGTACTGCACCGGCTCGTCGATCGTCAGTGCGAGTGTCCCTTGCTCGACGAGCAGGTGGTAGTCGGGTGCGGCGATGTACGCGGTCCCGGGCTGCAGGGGATCCTTGTCGGCGGGCTCAGAGACCTTCAGGCGGGTGGCGGCGCCGAGGAGGTCGCGGTAGGCGGTCGGGTGCGACTCGGGCGCCCGATGCTGGGCGATCACGACCGGTGCGTCGAGCCCGGCCGGCAGGCCGCTCAGGATCGTCCGCACCGCGTCGAGCCCGCCCCAGGAAGCGCCGATCGCGACGAGGTCGTGACTCATCGAATCCGCCGATAGAGCTTCTCGTAGGCATCGAGCTCCTCGTAGAAGTCCTCGAAGCCGGTGAACCGAATCGACTCCTTGTGGCCAAGCGCCAGGATCCCGAAGCGCTCGAGGCTGTCGTGAAAGAGCTGGTGCACGCGGTTCTGCAGCGGCCGGTCGAAGTAGATCATCACGTTGCGGCAGAGGATCACGTTGAAGGTGTTGAACAGCCGGTCCTGCACGAGGTTGTGCGGCGCCCAGACGATGTTCTCCGTCAGCGTCCGCTCGAAGAGCGCTCCCTCGTACTGCGCGAGGTAGTACTCGGAGAACGACTTCTTGCCGCCGGCGCGGATGTAGTTGTCCGTGTACTCCTGCATGCGGTCGAGCGGGAAGACGCCCTCGCGCGCTCGCGAGAGCACGGCCTCGTTGATGTCGGTCGCGTAGATGCGCGAACGGCCGTAGATTCCCTCCTCCGTCAGCATGATCGCGAGCGAGTAGACCTCCTCGCCCGTCGAGCACCCCGCGACCCAGATCCGCGTGAACGGATACGTGCGCAGGAGCGGCACCACCTTCTCGCGAAACGCGGCATAGAACGTCGGGTCGCGGAACATCGACGTGACGTTGATCGAGAGGTCGAGCAGCAGGCGCTTCATCACGTCCGGGTCGTGCAGGAGCCGCTCGAGCAGGCCCGCGATCGTCTGCGCGCCCTCTGCGTGCACGCGCCGCCAGACGCGCCGCCGCAGCGATGCGAGTGCGTACTCCCGGAAGTCGTACCCGTACTGCCGGTAGACGCCTTCGAGCAGCAGCTGGAGCTCGAGCGTCTCGAGGTCGAGCCGCCCCTCGGGCGTTTCGTGCTGCGGGTCGTCTATCTGTACAGCCACACCCGCATCAGTGACAGAAGCTGGTCGGTGTCGACCGGCTTCGTGATGTAGTCCGACGCGCCGCTGGCGATCGACTTCTCGCGGTCGCCCTTCATCGCCTTCGCCGTCAGCGAGATGATCGGCAGCTTGGCGAACCGCGGCTCCAGGCGGATGCGCTGCATCGCCTCGTAGCCGTCGAGCTCCGGCATCATGATGTCCATCAGCACGAGGTCGATCGACGGATCGGCTTCGAGCGAGGCGATCGCTTCGTTGCCGTTCTCGGCGAACCGCACCTCCATGCCCTGGCGCTCGAGCACTGCCGCGAGCGCGAACACGTTCCGCATGTCGTCGTCCGCGATCAGGACGCGCTTGCCCTTGAACACCTCGTCCGTCGAGTGGAGCTGCTCGAGAATGCGGCGCTTCTCGGCCGGCAGCCGCGACTCGACGCGGTGCAGGAAGAGCGCCGTCTCGTCGAGCAGCCGCTCCGGCGAGCGCACGTCCTTCACGATCACCGTCTCGGCGTACTTGTTCAGGCGCGTCTCCTCGCGGCGGGTCAGGTCGCGGCCGGTATAGACGATCACGGGCAGCCCCTGGAACCGCTCGTCGGTCTTGACCTTCTCGAGCAGCTGGAAGCCGCTCATCTTCGGCAGCTTCAGGTCGAGCACCATGCAGTCGAACTGCGTGTCGGAGTCAAGCGCGTCGAGGGCCTCCTCCGACGACCCGACGGCGGTGATCTCGACGTCGTCGCCGGATCCGATCAGCTCGACGATCGCCTGCCGCTGGTCGTCGTCGTCGTCCACGATCAGCAGGTGGCGCGTGCCGCGCTCGACGAACTCGAGGATCTTCCCGTACTGCTCGTCGAGTGTCGCGTACTCGACCGGCTTCTCGAGCACGGCCACCGCACCGGCGCGCAGTGCGTCCTGCACGCCGCCGTTCTGGACACCGCCCGAGACGATGTGCACGGGGATGTGCCGCGTCTCGGGGTGGCGCTTCAGGTGCTCGAGCACCTGCCAGCCGTCCTGCACGGGCAGGCCCATGTCGAGGATGATCGCGTCGGGCTTGTACTCGTGTGCGAGCGCGACGCCTTCGTCGCCGCGCACCGCCACGATCCCCTTGAAGCCGCGCTCGCGCGCCATCTGGAGCTCGGTCTTGGCGAAGTCGGCGTCGTCCTCGACGATCAGCACAACGCGATCGCCGTCGCCGATCTGCTCGCGGTCGTCGTCGACCGCGGGAGTGTGGTCGAGCAGCACCGCCGGGTCGAACGCCGAGGGCACGGCCGGCGAGCCGTCGGCCGCAGCCGCCGTCCGCACCGGCTCGTGCTCGGGAGCGGTGGGCGGGAGGAACAGCGTGAACGTCGAGCCGCGCCCCGGCTCCGAGGTGACATGGATCTCACCGCCGAGCAGGCGGGCGATCTCGCGTGAGATCGACAGCCCGAGGCCGGTGCCGCCGAACCGCCGGGACGTGGTCCCGTCTGCCTGCTGGAAGGCCTCGAAGATCAGCTTGAGCTTGTCGTCGGGAATCCCGATCCCGGTGTCGGCGACCTGGAACATCACGACGCCTTCGGTCTGGGCCAGCGTCCGATTGCTGAAGCGCGTGTGCTCGGGCGCCGGCGCGAGCGCCAGCGTCACCGACCCGGTGTCGGTGAACTTGAACGCGTTCGAGAGCAGGTTCTTGATCACCTGCTGCAGCCGCTGCTCGTCGGTGACGACCGTGGCAGGCAGCCCGTCGGCGACGGTGACTGCGAACTCGAGCGACTTGTGGTCCGCGATCGGGCGGAAGTTCCGCTCGACGAAGTCTGCGAGCGCCGCCGGCGTCACCGGCTGCGGGTTCACGTCCATCTTCCCGGCCTCCACCTTCGACAGGTCGAGGATGTCGTTGATCAGCTCGAGCAGGTCGGAGCCGGCGTTGTAGATCGTCTTCGCGAACTCGATCTGCTTGGCGGTGAGCGTCTCCTCCTGGTTGTCCGACAGGAGCTTCGCGAGGATCAGGAGCGAGTTGAGCGGCGTGCGCAGCTCGTGGCTCATGTTGGCGAGAAACTCGCTCTTGTACTTCGACGACAGCGCGAGCTGCTCTGCCTTGTCCTCGAGCTCGAGCCGCGCCGCCTCGACCTCGGCGTTCTTCTGCTCGATACGCGCGTTCTGCTCGGCGAGCAGCGCCGCCTTCTCCTCGAGCTCCTCGTTCGTCTGCTGCAGCTCCTCTTGCTGCTGCTGGAGCAGCTCCTCGGACGCCTTCAGCGACCGCGCCTGCTCCTCGAGCTCCTGGTTCGTGCGCTCGAGCTCGTCGCGCTGCGACTGCAGCTCCTCCGACTGGCTCTGCAGCTCCAGTGTCAGCCCTTGCGACTGCTGCAGGAGCTCCTCCGTCCGCATCGTCGCGACGATCGTGTTCACGACGACGCCGAGGGTCTCGGAGAGCTGCTCGAGGAACGTCAGGTGCGCCTCCGAGAACGGCACGAACGACGCCATCTCGATCACGGCCATCACCTGGTCCTCGAAGAGGACGGGGAGGACGATGATGTTGACCGGCTCGGACTCGCCGAGGCCGGAGGCGATCGCGATGTAGTCCTCGGGCGCCTTGGTGACGAGGATCGACTTGCGCTCGAGCGCGGCCTGGCCGACGAGCCCGTCGCCGAGCCCGAAGACGTTCGGCACGCCCTTGCGGCGCTTGTAGGCGTAGCTCGCGATCAGCCGCAGCTGCGGCTCGCCGTCGTCCTCGGTCTCGGCCATGAAGAACGCGCCGTGCTGTGCGCCGACGAGCGGCGTCAGCTCGCTCATCACGAGGCGGCTGACCGCCTTCAGGTCGCGCTGGCCCTGGAGCATGCCGCCGAAGCGCGCCATGTTCGTGTTCAGCCAGTCCTGCTGAGCGTTCACCTCCGTCGTCTCGCGGAGGTTGGTGATCATCTGGTTGATGTTGTCGCGGAGCTCCTCGACCTCGCCGCGGGCCTCGACCGCGATCTCGCGCGTCAGGTCGCCGTTCGTGACGGCGGTCGTGACCTCGGCGATCGCACGGAGCTGGGTGGTCAGCGCGCCTGCGAGCGTGTTCACGTTGTCGGTCAGTCCCTGCCAGACGCCGGAGACGCCCTCGACGTTGGCCTGACCGCCGAGGATGCCCTCGGTGCCGACCTCGCGGGCGACGCGGGTCACCTCGGCCGCGAAGCTCGCGAGCTGGTCGACCATCGTGTTGACGGTGTTCTTCAGCTGCAGGATCTCGCCGCGGACGTCGACCGTGATCTTCTTCGACAGGTCGCCCTGTGCAACCGCGGTCGTGACCTCGGCAATGTTCCGCACCTGGTTCGACAGGTTGTCGGCCAGCGTGTTCACGTTGTCGGTCAGGTCCTTCCAGGTGCCGGACACGCCCTTGACGTTGGCCTGCCCGCCGAGCTGACCCTCGGTGCCCACCTCGCGGGCGACCCGCGTGACCTCGTCGGCGAACGACGAGAGCTGATCGACCATCGTGTTGATCGTGTCGGCGAGCGCGGCGACCTCGCCGCGGGCGTCGACGGTGATCTTGCGCGTCAGGTCGCCGCTGGCGACCGCGGTCGTGACGTCGGCGATGTTGCGCACCTGCGTCGTCAGGTTCGACGCCATGAAGTTGACGTTGTCGGTCAGGTCGGCCCACACGCCGGAGACGCCCTCGACCCGCGCCTGACCGCCGAGGATCCCCTCGGAGCCGACTTCCCGCGCGACGCGCGTCACCTCGGACGAGAAGGCCCGGAGCTGGTCGACCATCGCGTTGATCGTCTCTTTCAGCTCGAGCACCTCGCCGCGGACGTCGACCGTGATCTTCTTCGACAGGTCGCCGTTGGCGACGGCGGTCGTGACGTCGGCGATGTTGCGCACCTGGGTGGTCAGCGACGACGACAGGCCGTTCACCGAGTCGGTCAGGTCCTTCCACGTTCCCTCGACGCCCTTGACGTTGGCCTGGCCGCCGAGAATGCCTTCGGTGCCGACCTCGCGCGCGACGCGGGTGACCTCGGCGGCGAACGACGAGAGCTGGTCGACCATCGTGTTGATCGTCTCGGCGAGCGCGGCGACCTCGCCGCGCGCGTCGACCGTGATCTTGCGCGTCAGGTCGCCGCTGGCGACCGCCGTGGTGACGTCGGCGATGTTGCGCACCTGCGTCGTCAGGTTGTTGGCCATGAAGTTCACCGAGTCGGTCAGGTCCTTCCAGGTGCCCGAAACGTCCTTGACGTTGGCCTGGCCGCCGAGCTGACCCTCGGTGCCGACCTCGCGGGCGACGCGGGTGACCTCGTCGGCGAACGACGAGAGCTGGTCGACCATCGTGTTGATGGTGCTCTTGAGCTCGAGGATCTCGCCGCGCGCGTCGACCGTGATCTTGCGCGTCAGGTCGCCGTTCGCCACGGCGGTCGTGACGTCGGCGATGTTCCGCACCTGGTTCGACAGGTTGTCGGCGAGCGTGTTCACGTTCTCGGTCAGGTCGCGCCAGACACCGGAGACCCCTTCGACCTTCGCCTGGCCGCCGAGCCGGCCTTCGGTGCCGACCTCGCGTGCGACACGGGTCACCTCGGCCGCGAATGCGTTCAGCTGCACCACCATCGTGTTGATGGTGTCGGCGAGCTCCGCGACCTCGCCCTTTGCCTGCACCGTGATCTTGCGCGAGAGGTCGCCGTTTGCGACCGCGGTCGTCACCTCGGCGATGTTCCGCACTTGGCTCGTGAGGTTGTCGGCCATGCCGTTCACCGACTCCGTCAGGCCGCGCCACACCCCGGAGACACCCTCCACCTGCGCGGCGCCGCCGAGGATCCCCTCGGAGCCGACCTCGCGCGCGACGCGGGTCACCTCGGCGGCGAACGTCGCGAGCTGGTCGACCATCGTGTTGATCGTCCCCTTCAGCGCGAGGAACTCGCCGACCGCCTCGACGTCGATCTTTTGCGAGAGGTCGCCCTTCGCGACCGCAGTCGTGACGTCGGCGGTGTTGCGCACCTGGTCGGTCAGGTTGCGCACCATCAGGTTCACGTTGTCGGTCAGGCCGCGCCAGACGCCGGAGACGCCCGGCACCTCGGCCTGGCCCCCGAGCCGGCCCTCGACGCCGACCTCACGGGCCACGCGGGTGACCTCGTCGGCGAACGACGAGAGCTGGTCGACCATCGTGTTGATCGTGTCGGCGAGCTGTGCGACCTCGCCCTTCGCCTGCACCGTGATCTTGCGCGAGAGGTCGCCCTCGGCGACGGCGGTCGTGACCTCGGCGATGTTGCGCACCTGAGTCGTCAGGTTGTTCGCCATCGAGTTGACGTTGTCGGTCAGCGCTTTCCAGGTGCCCGAGACGTTCGGCACGTCGGCCTGGCCGCCGAGCACTCCCTCAGTGCCCACCTCGCGTGCGACGCCGGTCACCTGGTCGGCGAACGTGCGCAGCGTGTCGATCATCGCGTTGATCGTGTCCGCGAGCGATGCGACCTCGCCGCGTGCCTCGATCGTGAACTTCTGGTTCAGGTCGCCGTCGGCGACCGCCGTCACGACCTTCGCGATCCCGCGCACCTGAGTGGTGAGGTTCGTCGCCATGAAGTTCACGTTGTCGGTCAGGTCCTTCCAGGTGCCGGAGACGCCCTTCACCTTTGCCTGGCCGCCGAGCTGGCCCTCGGTGCCGACCTCGCGGGCGACGCGGGTGACCTCGTCGGCGAACGACGAGAGCTGGTCGACCATCGTGTTGATCGTGTTCTTGAGGCGGAGGATCTCGCCCTTGGCGTCGACGGTGATCTTGCGCGTCAGGTCTCCCTGCGCGACCGCTGTCGTCACGTCCGCGATGTTGCGCACCTGCTGCGTCAGGTTGTCGGCCATCCCGTTCACCGACTCGGTGAGGCCGCGCCACACGCCCGACACGCCTTCCACCTCGGCCGCACCGCCGAGCTTGCCTTCCGATCCCACCTCGCGCGCGACGCGCGTCACCTCGGCCGAGAAGACACGCAGCCGGTCGACCATGGCGTTGACGGTCTCTGCCAGGGCTGCCACCTCGCCCTTCGCCTCGATCGTGAACTTGCGGTTCAGGTCACCGTCGGCCACGGCGGTGACGACCTGGGCGACGCCGCGCACCTGCGTCGTCAGGTTGGAGACCATCAGGTTCACGTTGTCGGTCAGGTCCTTCCACGTGCCGCCGACGCCCTTGACGACGGCCTGACCGCCGAGCTTGCCCTCCGTGCCGGCCTCGCGCGCGACGCGCGTGACCTCGTCGGCGAAGGTCGACAGCTGGTCGACCATCGTGTTGATCGTGTTCTTGAGCTCGAGCACCTCACCCTTGACGTCCACGGTGATCTTGCGCGTGAGGTCGCCGTTCGCGACCGCGGTCGTCACCTCGGCGATGTTCCGCACCTGCGATGTCAGGTTCGACGCCATGCCGTTCACGTTGTCGGTCAGGTCCTTCCACGTCCCCGAGAGGCCCTTCACCTTCGCCTGGCCGCCGAGCTTGCCCTCGGTCCCGACCTCGCGGGCGACGCGGCTCACCTCATCTGCGAACGAGGAGAGCTGGTCGACCATCGAGTTCACGGTGGTGCCGATGTGCAGGAACTCGCCCTTGACGGGGCGACCGGCGATCTTCAGCTGCATCTTCTGGGTCAGGTCACCCTCTGCGACCGCCCCGAGCACCCGCGCGACCTCGAGGGTCGGGCGGGAGAGGTCGTCGATCATCGTGTTGACCGATTCGAGGCTCACCTTCCAGGTGCCCTTGGCGCCCCGCGTGTCGGCGCGGTCGGTCAGGCGGCCTTCGCGGCCGATCACCGTGGCGACGCGAACCATCTCGTCGGTCGTGCGCTCGCGGGTCTGGGCGAGGTTGTTGAACGCCTTGCCGAGCTGGCCGACGATCCCGCGCTTGCGGGTGTCGAGGCGGACGCCGACCTCGCCGCGGGCCGAGGCGCGCAGTGCCTCGAGCAAGGGCTGGAGGTCGGCGGCGGAGACGACGGCGCCGTCCCCGCGTGCCTGGGGGGTGCGTGCGGCGGTGCGAGCCGCACGCTGTCTGGTCTGTGTGGCCACAGAGCCTTCCTTTCCTCTACGTGTTTTCGGGCCGGGACGTGCCGCGGGAGATCGTCCCGAAGCTGCCGGATTCTAGGTCAAGGCCCTGGGCCTTACAAGTTCTGACGATGGGCCGTTCGGCCTAGTGCCTGGTCCAGGTCGGCCCAGAGCGCCTCGACGTCCTCGAGCCCGACGGACAGGCGGAGCAGCCCGGTCGGGATGCGGTCGCCCTCCCAGCGATGGCGGCCTTCCATCGTCGACCGGACGCCGCCGAGACTGGTCGAGTTCAGGATCAGCGTCGTGGCCGTCTCGACGGCGAGCGCGTCGGCGACGTCGAACGAGATCAGCCCGCTGAAGCCGGGGTACCGCACCAGGCCGACCGCGGGGTGGGTATCGAGCCGCCGTGCGAGCTCGGTCGCGGTCTCGGTCTGGCGGCGCAGGCGCGTCTCGAGCGTCGAGAGACCCCGCAGGAGGGCGCTGGCAGCGTCGGGGGAGGCGGTGATCCCCGCATTGCTCCGCATCTCCTTCAGGCGCGCTGCGTGCTCGCCGCGGGCGATCGTCGCTCCGAGGAGGGCATCGTGCTGACCGGTCAGGAACTTGGTCGCCGAGTGGAGGACGACGTCGGCGCCACGGTCGAGCGCGTGGAGGTAGACGGGCGTCGACACGGTCGCGTCGCAGACGACGAGGCCGCGGTGGCCCTGGAGCGCATCCCAATCGGGCAGCGTCAGCGTCGGGTTCGCCGGCGCCTCGACCCAGACGATGTCGGCGTCGGGCGCACGCCCGGTCTGGTCGTACTCGACGTAGTCGATCCCGAAGCCGGCGAGCATCCCGAGGAGCTTGCTCGTGCCGAAGTACGCGCCGTCTGCGATCGCGATGCGGGTGCCGGTGCGAGCGAACGTGAGCAGCACGTTCGTGACGGCGCCCATGCCCGACGCATAGAGGAGCGCGTCTCCGCCCTCGAGCTCACCCAGCGCGCGCTCTGCTGCGACACCGGTGGGATGGTCGTAACGCGAGTAGTAGAAGCGGCGTGGGGCGCCCGACTCGTCGTAGGGCCATACGGTCGAGCGATCAACGGGCTCGCTCATGCCGCCACCAGCTCGACGAGGCGGTCGACTTCCTGCTCGGTGTTGAAGTAGTGCACCGACGCTCGCACGAGCTCGTCGATCCCGCGTCCGTCGAGGTCGAGCCGCGCCGACTCCGCCTCGGTGATCGAGACGTTGACGTGCTCGGCCGCGAGCGCGGTGCGGACGTCGGCTGCGCGGCGGCCGGCGACCTGAAAGGTGACGATCGCGCCTCTGGTCGCGCCCTGGTCGAGCACCGTGACGCCGGGGCTTTCGTCGAGCCCGCTCCGGAGGCGCTCGGCGAGCGCCTGGTCGCGCTCCCAGATCTGGTCGAGGCCGAGCTCGAGCGCGTAGTCCGCGGCGACGCCGAGTGCGATCTTCCCGGCGACGTAGGTCTCCCAGTTCTCGAAGCGGCGTGCGTCGTCACGCATCGTGTAGCTGCCATCGGGCTGCCAGGCCGCGGCGTGCATGTCGAGGAACGGCGGCTCGAGCTCGGCGATCAGCTCCTTGCGGACGTAGAGGAAGCCGGTGCCGCGAGGCGCGCGCAGGAACTTGCGGCCGGTCGCGGAGAGGATGTCACAGCCGATCGCCTCGACATCGACCGGCAGCTGCCCGATCGACTGGCAGGCGTCGAGGAGGAGCGGAACGCCCGCCGCGCGGGTGACACGACCGACCGCCTCAGCGGGGTTGACGAGCCCGCCCTGCGTCGGCACGTGCACGAGCGAGACGAGCTTGACCTTCTCGTCGAGCATCCACTGGAGCGCGGAGACGTCGAACTGGCCGTGCTCGTCGTCGGGCACGACCTCGATCCTCGCGCCGGTCGTGTGCGCGACCTGGCGGAGCGCGATCCAGTTCGAGGCGTACTCGGCTCGGCCGGTCAGGATGCGGTCGCCCGGCGCGAAGCGGAAGGAGTAGAACGCCATGTCCCAGGCGCGCGTCGCGTTCTCGACGCATGCGATCTCGCTCGCGGGAGGCGCCGATCAGCCGTGCGAGGGCGTCGTACGTGTGCTCGACGCGCTCGCGCTGCTCGTTGTGCGCCTCGTACCCGCCGATCTCGGCTTCGCGCCGCAGGTGCCCGATGTTCGCGTCGAGGACCGGCTGCGGCGGCAGCGACGAGCCGGCGTTGTTGAGGTGGGTGACGTGCTCGCAGCCGGGGGTGTCTGCGCGGAGGCGCTCGACGTCGAGCGTCACGCGTCCAGCACCGTGAACAGCGTCAGTTGCGTGCCGTCGGGCGCCTCGAGGCGAACGTTGCTGTGCCGCCACGGCGTGACGACCGGCCCGGCGATGTGCGTCGCGCCCGCCTGCTGCAACCGCTCCGACGTTACGGCCGAGTCCTCGACCTGGAGCGCCAGGCGGACCGGTCCGGCGACCCTTCGACCGACCTCGATGCGGTCGACGGCCTCCGCGTGCGTCGCGTCGAGGAGCTCGAGGGTCGCGCGGCCGGCGTCGAGGAGCACGACGCGCCCGTCGTCGCTCCAGGCCTCGAGCAGTGGCAGGCCGAGTGTGTCGCGGTAGAACGCGAGCGCCGCGTCGAAGTCGTCGACGGTGAGAGCGACCCGAAGCTCCTGCACGGCCATAGCGCGACTCTAATCGTCAACCGGTGCCTGGCACCGGGTGGGTCAGCTGCGCGTCAGGGCGTGCAGGGGCTCGAGCGCATCGATCGCATGCGCCGTCCAGTCGGGGCCACCGGCATAGACGGCTGCGAGGTCAGCGGCGAGCTCGGGGCCGAGGTGCCGGCGGAGCGAGGCGAGCGGCGGTAGGTGCTCGGCGGGTGTCGGCGGCTCGTGTGTGAACGCCTCTGCGAGCACCGCCTCGGCGAGGGCGTTGCGGGTGCGGCGAGCGAGGGTCGCCGTGTCCGCGGACGGTGCGGCGTCCAACGCGGCGCGAACGGCTACGAGGCTCATGCGCACATTCTGATTGAGTGTCCGGCCAGATGTCGCAGACCGAGAAGGGAATTCACGCAACGACCGGTGAGAAGCTCGAATGGCTCGAGCAGCTGCGCGACGAGGCCCGCCACGCCGGCTCCGAAGCATCGGTCGCAAAGCACAAGGACGCGGGCAAGCTGCTCGCGCGCGAGCGGGCGGAGAAGCTGTGCGATCCGGGTACCTTCGTCGAGCTCGACCGCTACGTGCGTCACCGCGAGTCCAACTTCGGGATGCTCGAACGCCGGCCCTACGGCGACGCCGTCGTCACGGGCTATGGCCAGATCTTCGGGCGCAAGGTGTTCGTCTTCAGCCAGGACTTCACCGTCTTCGGCGGCTCGCTCAGCGAGGTCTTCGCCGACAAGATCTGCAAGGTGATGGATCTCGCGGCGAAGTACGGCTGCCCCGTGATCGGCATCAACGACTCGGGCGGTGCGCGCATTCAGGAAGGCGTCGTCTCGCTCGCCGGCTACGCCGAGATCTTCTGGCGCAACGTGCAGGCCTCGGGCGTGATCCCTCAGATCTCGCTCGTGATGGGGCCGTGCGCCGGCGGGGCCGTGTACTCGCCCGCGATGACCGACTTCATCCTGATGGTCGAGGGCAGCTCGTACATGTTCATCACCGGGCCTGACGTCGTGAAGACGGTGACGGGCGAAGAGGTGACGTTCGAGGAGCTCGGCGGCGCGCTCACGCATGCGTCGAAGTCGGGCGTCGCGCACCTGACCGCCCCCGACGAGGAGTCTGCGCTCGAGGACGCCCGCTACCTGCTCAGCTTCCTGCCCCAGTCCAACGCGCAGCCAACGCCGTACGACGAGCCGACCGACCCGATCGAGCGCGAGGCGCCCGAGCTGGACGAGCTCGTGCCCGACGAGGCCACGAAGCCGTACGACATCAAGAAAGTGATCACCGCGGTCGTCGACGATGGTGACTTCCTCGAGATCCAACCCCTCTACGCCGAGAACATCGTCACGGGCTTCGCGCGGCTGGGCGGGTACAGCGTCGGCATCGTCGGCAACCAGCCGAAAGCACTGGCGGGCGTGCTCGACATCGACTCGTCGGACAAGGCAGCGCGGTTCGTGCGCACGTGCGACGCGTTCAACATCCCGCTCGTCACCTTTGTCGACGTGCCGGGCTTCTTGCCGGGAACCGCGCAGGAGTGGGGCGGCATCATCCGCCACGGCGCGAAGCTGCTCTACGCGTACTGCGAGGCGACGGTGCCCAAGCTGACCGTGATCACACGCAAGGCGTACGGGGGCGCGTACGACGTCATGAGCTCGAAGCACGTTCGCGCCGACTTCAACTTCGCGTGGCCGACGGCGGAGGTCGCGGTGATGGGACCGGACGGCGCCGTCAACATCATCTTCCGCAAGGAGCTCGCCGAGGCCGCCGACCCCGAGGCCCGCCGGGCCGAGTTGATCGCCGACTACAAGGAACGCTTTGCGAACCCGTACGCTGCCGCCGAGCGCGGCTACGTCGACGAGGTGATCGAGCCGCGGCGCACACGTCCGGTGCTGATCGACGCGCTGCAGACCGCCATCACCAAGCGCGAGCGCCGGCCGCCGCGCAAGCACGGCAACATCCCGCTCTGAGTCGTTCTAGGCGACCGCGGGCTCGCGCGCGCCGATGACGTCGAGGAACGCCGCCACCACGTCCGGGTCGAACTGCGTGCCGGCGCAGCGCTCCACCTCCGCCAGCGCTTCCGTCTGCGAGAGGGCCTGCCGGTACAGCCGGTTCGAGGTCATCGCGTCGTAGGCATCGGCAACGAAGATCACGCGCGCGCCGAGCGGGATCGCGTCTCCGACGAGTCCCTTCGGGTAGCCGCCGCCGTCCCAGCGCTCGTGGTGGTGCAGCACCCACTCCGCGATCGGCTCCACGCCGAGGCTCTCCAGCATGCGGTGGCCGATCTGCGGGTGGCGCTCGAGCACGAGTCGCTCCGCGTCGGTCAGCGCCGCGGGCTTGCGCAGGATCTCCTCCGGGATCGCGAGCTTCCCGAGGTCGTGCAGGCTGGCCGCGAGCCGGATCAGCTCGATCTCGTCGCT
This sequence comes from uncultured Actinomycetes bacterium, assembly GCA_963698925.1. GTDB lineage: Bacteria > Actinomycetota > Thermoleophilia > Gaiellales > Gaiellaceae > PALSA-600. The sequence goes on from CAVOSR010000005.1 coordinate 41,877, forward strand.
CGACAGGTCGAGGTTCTCCGCGATTTCCGCCGCGAGCCGCGCGACCCGCTCTGAGTGGCTGCCCGTGTACGCATCGCGCGAGTCGACCGCGCGCGCGAGCGACGCGGCCGCGCGGAAACGGGCGACCCGGTCGACACCGCTCGCGACCTTTCGGAACTCGGACAGCTCGGCCACGTCGGAGCGCGCGAGCCGAACCTGATTCTTGCCGTGCTCCTTCGCCCAGTAGAGCGCGCCGTCCGCGAGCCGGATCAGCGAGTCGCGCTCGCGGCCGTGCTGGGGATACGTGGCGACGCCGGCGCTGACCGTGATCGAGCCGACCGGGCCGAGATCCGCGTCGCCGATGCGCCCGACGATCGCCTCTGCGACCGCGAGCGCAACCTGCTCGTCGGCTCCCGGCAGCAGCACGGCGAACTCGTCACCGCCGAGCCGGAACGCCTCGCCGCCCTGGCGCAGTCGCGCCGCGACGAGTGAGAGGACGCGGTCGCCGGCCGGATGGCCGAAGCGGTCGTTGATCTGCTTGAAGTCGTCGATGTCGAGGAAGCAGAGCGACACGAGCGTGTCGGTCTCGTCGGCCAGGGCCATCTCACGCTGCAGCCGCTCGTGGAAGTGGCGGTGGTTCCCGAGCCCGGTCAGCGGGTCGGTGAGCGCCAGCCGCATCGCGCTCAGCGCGCGATGGGTCGAGCGCTGGTAGAGCGAGATCGCGACCAGCGGGCCGGCGAGCGCGGCGAAGAGGAACGGCGTCCGCTGCCAGAGCACGACGAGCATCAGCGCGGTCGACGCCATCAGCGTGAACGGCAGCGCCGTCCAGCGCACGTTCGAGCGGACGAGCTGCACGTAGCTCAGCTCGGAGCCAGAGGCCGAGATTGCCGCGGTCACGAGCAGGAGATTGACGGCGTAGAGGATCGCGGCCGTCACAGTCACCTGGGCGAGGATCGCCCCGGCGCCCGTGCCGTTCATCTGGCTGAGCACGATCCCGGCGATGGCGCCGACGATCCCGAAGACGCCCGCGTTGAAGATCGTGCGGATCGCAGGGTTGCCGCGCATCAGCGCGACGAGTGTCGGCGCCGTCACGTAGATGAAGGTCGCGGGCGCCCAGCCGAAGAGCACCAGCGCAGCGACGGCGAACACGAAGCCGAGCGAGACGCCGTTGGCGTCCGCGCCCTCGACCGGTACCGGGAAGCGCTCGGCGAGCGTCGAGGCGACGAGGAATGCGGAGACACCCGCGAGCGTCGTCCACGACCCCGGCTGGGTGAAGAACGTGTACGTCGCCGCGACGTAAGCCGCGACCCCGACCACGGAGACCGGCGCGACGACCGCGAGGAGTCTCGCGGGGGGTAGCGCCCGGCCACTCATCCAGAGAGGTGGTGCGCTACCAGGTGAAGTTCAACCAGATGCCGACGCCGTTCGAGGCCGCGAGAGCAACCAGCGCAGCGACGACGAGCAGAGCCGTGATCTTCGAGTTCCACTGAAGCATGGGGATCCTTCCAGATGGGTGCCGCATTGATGGGCATTCTCAATCACCGCTCTGCGGGCGGGCATCACCCGAAGGGGTGAAAACCCCTCACCCGGGCCGAATCCCCCATTCGAGGGACTTTCGTCCCCGGATAGGGTTTTCCTGCATGACCCCTAGCCGCCCAGAGGTGGAATTGACCCCCGAGCAGCCGCCCGCCGTCGCCGAGCAGGTGGCCGCCGTCGTCGACGCCGGCCCCAGGGCCCCGGACCCCTGGTGGCAGGCGGGGCTCGAGGAGCAACTCGAGCAGTAACCGAAACGGGGCCGCTGCGTTCTACGGGCGTCATGTGCATCCGTTGCCACGAGAACGAGACTCCTGTCGACCGGCCCTACTGCATCCACTGCACCTTTGCGGTGCGGGCTGAGGTGGAGGACGGCCTGAGGCGCCTGGCGGACTACCTGACGGCGTGGGCGGCCTTCGACCAGTGGTGCGCGACGCGCACCCGGTCGCGCGCGGCGGCCTAGACCGGCAGCGTCGTCAGGGCGAGACGGCCGCGCGCCCGCGGAGCACGCGCGGCGCCGAGCGGGCGTAGTCGAGACCCGAGACCCACGTCAGGACGAGGGCGACGAGCAGCGCCCACCACGCGACGTCGTCGCGGACGACCCCGGCGGCTGCGAGCCCGCCGAGCGCGGCTGCGAGCGCCTGCGACCACGTCTTGAGCTTGCCGAGGTCGCGGGCGGCGATCACGACACCGCGCTCGACGGCCGCCTGGCGGAGGCCGGAGATCAGGAGCTCGCGCGCCACGATCGCCGCCACCATCCACGCGGGGAAGACGTCCTGGTCGAGCAGCACGATCAGCGTCGCCATCACCAGCAGCTTGTCCGCGACCGGGTCGAGCAGCGATCCGAACGAGGACGTGCGGCCTGTGCGGCGGGCGATTCGGCCGTCGAACCAGTCGGTCGCCATGGCCGCGCAGAAAACGCCCGTCGCCCAGAGGTCGTGGTGGGGGAACGGGATCGCGAAGAGCGCGACGACCACCGGGACGGAAGCAGCGCGGGCGACGGTCAACTGGTCGGCGAAGCTCATCTGTCGGGAGAATACGGAGTGTGTTCGGCAAAGTCCTCGTTGCGAACAGGGGCGAGATCGCCCTCCGTATCTTCCGCACCCTGCGCGAACTGGGTGTGGGAGCCGTTGCCGTCTACTCCGACGCCGACCGCGACGCGCCCCATGTGGCCTATGCGGACGAGGCGATCGCGCTCGGTGGGCTGACCGCCGCCGAGAGCTACCTGGTCGTCGACAAGCTGCTCGACGCCGCCGCTCGGGCCGGCGCGGAGGCAGTGCACCCCGGCTACGGGTTCCTCGCCGAGAACGCTGCGTTCGCGCGTGCGGTCGAGGGCGCCGGCCTCACGTGGATCGGCCCGCCGCCGGACGCGATCGAGCTGATGGGGTCGAAGACGCGCGCCCGCCGGGCGATGCAGGCGGCCGGCGTCCCGATCATCCCGGGTACCACCGACCCGGTCGGCTCGGCAGACGAGGTCGCCGAGCTCGGGGCGCAGATCGGCTACCCGCTCCTGATCAAGGCGGCCGCGGGCGGCGGGGGCAAGGGGATGAAGGTCGTGCGCTCTGCCGAGGAGGCGGCGCAGGCGTTCGAGTCTGCGCAGCGGGAGGGGCAGTCGTACTTCGCAGACGCGAGCGTCTACGTCGAGCGCTACCTCGAGGATCCGCGGCACGTCGAGGTGCAGGTGCTCGCGGACGCTCACGGCAACGTGATCCATCTCGGCGAGCGCGACTGCACGATCCAGCGCCGCCATCAGAAGCTCGTCGAGGAGACGCCCTCGCCCGCCGTCGGGCCCGAGCTGCGCGAGCGGATCGGCCGGATCGCCGTCGACGCCGCGCGCGCCGCCGGCTACCGCTCGGCGGGGACGATCGAGGGGCTGCTGACCCGGGAGGGCGACTACTTCTTCATGGAGATGAACACGCGCATCCAGGTCGAGCACACCGTGACCGAGCTCGTGACCGGCCTCGACCTGATCCGCGAGCAGGTGCGGGTGGCCGCCGGTGAGCCGCTGTCGGTTCGTCAGGAGGATGTCGTTCTGCGCGGCCATGCGATCGAGTGCCGGATCAACGCCGAGGATCCGTCGCGCGGCTTCCTGCCCGAGCCCGGGGCGCATCACTCGCTACCGCGAGCCGGCAGGCCCGGGCGTACGCGTCGACTCGGGCGTGCGCGCCGGGTCCGAGATCAGCGGCCTCTACGACCCGATGATCGCGAAGCTGATCGTGCACGACGCTGACCGCGAGACGGCCCGGCGGCGGATGCTGCGCGCGCTCTCGGAGTTCGAGATCGGCGGCGTCGAGTCGCTCCTCGGCTTCCACCAGGCGTTGCTCGGCCACCCGTGCTTCGTCGCGGGCGAGACGTGCCACGGCCTCGTCGAGTCCGAGCTGCTGGCGGAGCAGGCGCAGGAGTTTTCGCATCGGGCAACAACGGTAGCCGCCGCCGCGGACGGCCTGTTGTCCACGCAGACGACACGTCTCAAGCAGACGGTGGCCGAGGTGGACGGGCGGCGCGTCGAGGTGAAGGTGCTCGTGCCCGAGCCTCCGTACCGCGAGCTGGCCCGCCGCCGACGCGACCGCGCCGCGGCGGCAGGGATGGGCGGCGGAGATCTCGTCGTCAGCCCGATGCAGGGGACGGTGCTCGACGTGAAGGTCGCAGAGGGTGACGTCGTCGAGGCAGGACAGGTGATCTGCATCGTCGAGGCGATGAAGATGGAGAACGAGGTCGTCGCGCACAAGGCCGGCGTGGTGGCGGAGGTCGCCGTCGCGACCGGCTCGCCGGTGACGAGCGGCCAGGCGATCTGCTCGATCGAGACCGCCGCCTGACGGGCGACCGGCGCGCCACGCGACGCGAATCGAGCGCGCAGACCCGCGAGTCGCGCCGCCGCGGTCGCGACCTGTCCCCTTCCACCTCACCGCCGCGGCCGGCTGCGTGGGGCGTCCCAACGGTACGAGCCCGAGGCCCGATCCGCCGACGAAGTTCCACAATCGGCACAGATCGGTGCGCGTCTCGTTTGGGTGGCTGCCACCAGACTGGTCTCGCCCAGCCCTGTCCGAAGCCACGTCCGCTTGGGACGCGGTGGGTTACGTGAACGTGACGGGCGTGTGACTCGTGTGACGCGAGTGCCGCGCTGCTCGAGGTGCCCGGGCTGGTCCAGGGCGCCGCGTCAGAGGGAGCGCTGGTAGCTGCGGAACGTGTGCGTCGCCCACGCGGAGGTGACGGCGGTCAGCGCGAGCAGGAGCGAGAGGTACCAGCCGACCGAGCTCCAGTCCGTTCCCGGCAGCACGACCTCGCGCGCCGCCTTGACGCCCCAGTCGACCGGATTGAACGTCGCCGCGGTCTGCATCCAGTCGGGCATCTGCGGCCGCGCGATCATCGTCGTCGAGAGAAAGAGCAACGGGAGCCCGATGAAGTTCGCGACCGCGATCATCGTCGCCTCGCGGCGCGTCAGGAGCGCGATCGCCTGCGAGATGCCTGCGAACGCGCTGTTGACGAGGATCGCCGCGAGGATGATCACGACCCAGCCGGCGACGCCGGTGTGCACGCGCACCCCGAGCGCCACCGACACGAGCAGGATCACGACCGCCTGGATCGCCGCGGTCAGCGCCGAGCGCACGATCTGCGAGAGCACGATCGCGAAACGCGACGCCGGCGTCGCGAGGAATCGCTCGACCACCTTGTGGTCGAGGTCGGCGATCATTCCCATGCCGCTCCACGTCGCGCCGAAGAACGCGTTCATGACGACGATTGCCGGCGCGAGGAACGTGATGTACGAGCCGGTGCCGAAGCCGCCGAGCCGCGTCACGTTGCGGAAGAGCTGCCCGTAGAGCACGAGCCACACCATCGGCTGCACGAGCAGCAGCACGATCCAGATCGGCTCGCGCATCAGGTTGCGCGCCTGGCGCACGGTCATGAACCACGTGTGGCGGAGGACGTTCACGCGCGGTCCTCCGAGCTGAAGTCGCGTCCGGTGAAGTGGAGATAGACGTCGTCGAGCGACGGCCGCGAGAGCGAGACCGACGCGACCGCGATGCCCGCCGCCTCGAGCGCCGAGAGGATCCTCGGCAGCTCGCGGCCGCCGTTCTCGACACGGGAGACGATCGTGCGCCCCTCGAGCACCTGCTCCGCCGGCGCGCCGACGCTCGCGAGCACGCGCTGCGCATCGTCAACGGCGCCGTTCTCGAGCTCGACGTGCACCGCATCGCCGCGCAGCCCCTGCTTCAGAGCGGCCGGCGTCCCCTCGACGACGACCTTGCCCTGCGAGACGATCGCGAGACGGTCGGCGAGCTGGTCGGCCTCCTCGAGGTAGTGGGTCGTGAGCAGGATCGTCAGCGACTCCGTTTCCGCGAGTCTCGACACCTCGGACCACATCGCGACGCGCGCCTCGGGGTCGAGCCCCGTCGTCGGCTCGTCGAGGAACAGCACGCGCGGGCGGTGGATGAGGCCGAGTGCGATGTCGAGACGGCGGCGCATGCCGCCGGAGTAGTTCTTGACGATGCGGTCGGCCGCATCGGCGATCCCGACGAGGTCGAGCAGCTCATTGGAGCGGTCGCGCAGGTCGCGCCCGCTCATGCCCTGCACCCGGCCCTGCAGCATCAGGTTCTCGCGGCCGGTGCCGAACTGATCGACGCCCGAGTCCTGCGGGACGTAGCCGATCGTGTGCCGCACGGCGTTCCGCTCGCGGCGGACGTCGTGCCCCGCGACGGAGGCGGTGCCTTCGTCGGCATGCGTCAGCGTCACGAGCACGCGCACGGTCGTCGACTTGCCGGCCCCGTTCGGCCCGAGCAGGCCGAACACCTCGCCCTCGCGGACGCTGAAGGAGACTCCGTCCAGCGCCTGCACGTCGCCGTAGCGCTTCCGGATCGTGTCGACGACGATCGCATCCATCGGCAGCGAGGTTAGCCGCGTCGCTAGAGTCCGCGCGCCGATGGATCTCAACGAGTACCAGGGAAAGCAGCTCTTCAAGCAGTTCGGCATCCCGGTCTCCGAGGGGAGGCTGGCGACCACGCCGGAGGAGGCCCGTGCGGCGGCCGAGGAGCTCGGCGGCCCGGTCGTCGTCAAGGCTCAGGTGCTGACCGGTGGCCGCGGCAAGGCAGGCGGCGTCAAGCTGGCCGAGGATCCCGCGGACGCCGAGCAGAAGGCGCGCGACATCATCGGCCTCGACATCCGCGGCCACGTCGTCGAGAAGGTCTGGATCGAGCAGGCCTCCGACATCGAGAAGGAGTACTACCTCTCGATCACGTTCGACCGTGGCGCGAAGCAGCCGCTCTTCATGTTCACCACGCAGGGCGGCGTCGAGATCGAAGAGGTCGCCGAGAACGACCCCGACGCGCTCGTGCGCCTGCATGTCGACGCGCTCGAGGGGTTTCAGCCCTGGATCGCGCGGCGGCTCGTCTACGGCGCCGGCGTCACCGACCCGTCCGAGCAGAAGCAGATCGCCGCGATCATCGAGAAGCTCTACCGCTGCTTCGTCGAGTGCGACGCGATGCTGACCGAGATCAACCCGCTGATCGTCACGCCCGAGGGCGAGGTGAAGGCGCTCGACTCGAAGTTCACCGTCGACGACAGTGCGCTCTACCGCCATCCGGACATCGCGGAGTTCCGCGATCCCGGCGCGGCCGACCCGCTCGAGGCTCTGGCGCGCGAGAAGGGCGTCACCTACGTCAAGCTCGACGGCTCGGTCGGCATCCTCGGCAACGGCGCCGGGCTCTCGATGTCGACGGTCGACGTCGTCGTCGTCGCGGGCGGCAAGCCCGCGAACTTCTGCGATCTCGGCGGCGGCGGCAGCGCGGAAGGCGTCGTCGACGCGCTCGAGGTGATCACCAAGGATCCGCAGGTCAAGTCGATCTTCTTCAACATCTTCGGCGGGATCACGCGCTGCGACGAGGTCGCGCGCGGCATCCTCGAGGCGCTCGAGCGCATGCAGATCTCGACGCCGATCGTCGTGCGCCTCGACGGCACCAACGCCGAGGAGGGCCGGCAGATCCTCGCGGACGCGGCACCCCCGAACCTCCATGTCGAGCCGACGATGCTCGAGGCGGCCAGGAAGGCCGTGGAGTTGGCGGCATGACCGACGCGTGGAGCTCGAGAGCGGCGGCGTACCGCGAGTCGCCGACGCATGCGTCCGACGCCGACCTCGAGATCGTCGTCGAGATGTGCAACCCGCACGAGGGCGTGAAGGCGCTCGACGTCGCGACCGGCGGCGGGCACGTGGCGCGCAGGCTGCGCGAGCAGGGCGCCGAGGTCGTGACCGCAGATCCTGCTCCCGGCATGCAGGCGGACGTCGTCTGCGCCGCGGAGGACCTACCGTTCGCCGACGGGTCGTTCGACGTCGTCGTGACGCGGATCGCACCGCACCACTTCAGCGACATCGGCGCCGCGGTCGGCGAGCTGGCGCGCGTCTCCAATCGCGTGGTCGTCGTCGAAGACACCGAGTACACCTCCGAGGAGGTCGAGGCCGCCGAGAAGCTGCGCGACCCGACGCACGTCCGCAACTACTCCGAGGACGAGTGGCGCGAGCTGCTCGAGAGCGCCGGGTCTCGAGATCGAGCGTGTCGAGCGCTTCACCAAGACACATCCGCTGGAAGCGTGGCTTGCGCGCACCGAGTGCACCGGCGACGACGCGGCCCGCGTGCGCGAGCTGCTCGCGCCGCACATCTCGGAGGACGGCTCCGCCTGGCAGGACACGAAGCTGATCCTGAAAGCGAGGAAGTCACAAAGGTAATGGCGATCATCGTCGACAACGACACGAAGCTCGTCGTCTCGGGCCTGACCGGCTCGGAGGGTCGCTTCCACGGGCTGCGCAACAAGGCGTACGGCACGAAGCTCGTCGCGGGCGTCACGCCCGGGAAGGGCGGTCAGGACGTCGAGGGCGTCCCCGTCTACGACACCGTCGCCGACGCCGTGCGCAAAGAGGGCGCGAACACCTCGATGATCTTCGTGCCGGCGCGCTTCGCCCCTGACGCGATCTACGAGGCGGTCGACGCCGGAATTTCGACGGTCATCTGCATCACCGAGCACATCCCCGCCCACGAGATGCTGCGGGTCTACACCTACGTCCGCCCGAAGGGTGTGACGCTGATCGGGCCGAACTGCCCCGGCGTCCTCTCGCCCGGCAAGTCGAACGTCGGGATCATCCCGGCCGAGGTCTTCCAGCCCGGCAAGATCGGCCTGGTCTCGCGCTCGGGCACGCTGACCTACCAGATCGGCAACGAGCTGGCCCAGCGCGGCCTCGGAAACTCGACGATCGTCGGCATCGGCGGCGACCCCGTCGTCGGCTCGAGCTTCATCGACATCCTCGAGAAGTTCGAGGCGGACCCCGAGACCGAGACGGTCGTCCTCGTCGGCGAGATCGGCGGCGACGAGGAGGAGAAGGCCGCCCGTTACGTCGCCGACCACATGTCGAAGCCCGTCTTCTCGTACATCGCGGGCTTCTCGGCGCCGCCGGGCAAGACGATGGGCCACGCGGGTGCGATCATCTCCGGCTCGTCGGGAACGGCGACCGCGAAGAAGGACGCGCTCGAAGCGGTTGGCATCAAGGTCGGCACGACGCCGACCGAGGTGGCCGAGCTCGTCGTCGCCGCCGGCTAGGAACGACAACCAGCTGTCAGCCGGCGCGGCGCCGCAACAGCTGGGTCTGACTCCGGTGCCGTGCCTGTTCCGGCCGTGTCGGTGGGTCTGACCCCGGTGCCGTGCCTGTTGGCCGGGCCGTGTCTGCCCCGGTGGGTCTGACCCCGTTGCCGTGCCTGTTCGAGCCGTGGCCGTGGGTCTGACCCCGGTGCGGTGTCTGTTCCGGCCGTGTCGGTGGGTCTGACCCCGGAGGGTCGGCCCCGCTACGCGATGCTCGGGAGCGCGAGCTTGAAGCGCGCGCCGGCGGCATTCGTCTCGGCGGTCGCCGTGCCGCCGTGCGCTTCCGCGGCTTCGCGGACGATCGCGAGCCCGAGGCCTGCGCCCGGCTTCGAGCGCGCGGCCGCCGCGCGGTAGAAGCGGTCGAAGACGCGGGGCAGGTCCTCCTCGGCGATCCCCGGGCCGTGGTCCTGCACGACGACCTCGCCGCCGCGCACACTCACCTCGATCGGCGCGCCGGTGGGGCTGTACTTGACCGCGTTCTCGAGCAGGTTCGAGACGGCGCGCTCGAGCAGTACCGGGTCGGCCTTGACGTGTGTCGGCGAGAGCGAGGTGACGAAGGTGACCTGCGGTGCGCGCGCCTGCGCACGCTCGACCACACCGGAGACGAGATCGTCGAGCTGGATGTCCTCGATGCGCAGCTTTCGCTCCTCGCCGCGTGCGAGCTCGACGAGATCCGAGACGAGCCGGGTCAGCGCGTCCAGCTCGACCGACGCCTCGTCGAGCGCGTGCTGCGCCTCGTCGGCCGGTAGCCGGCCCTCGCGGAGCAGGTCGACGTTCGTGCGCGCCGCGGTCAGCGGCGTACGCAGCTCGTGCGACGCGTCGGCGACGAGGCGGCGCTGCGCGCCCACGGACGTCTCGAGCGCGGCGAGCATCTCGTTGAAGCGCGTCGCGAGCCGGCCGAGCTCGTCCCGCGAGCTGACCTCGACGCGCTCGTCGAGATTGCCCGTCGCGGCGACCTGCTCGGCCGCAGCCGTCAACCGGCGGACCGGGCGCATGGCCGCGGTCGCGACGAGCGCCGCAAGCGCGGCTGCGAGGCCGATCGCCATGCCACCGATCAGGAAGATCCAGAAGCGGATGCGATCGAGAGCACGGTCGGTCGGTGCGAGCGACTGCGCGACGATCACCGCGCCGAGGTGCCGGCCGTCGTGCTCCGTCGGCGCCACGAGCTCGCGCAGGTGGATGTTCTGCACGGTCGCGTCCGTGAAGTAGGCATCGCCACCGGAGCGCGCGAGCTTCAAGGCCCGCTGCGAGACCGGCAACTCCGCTCCCTCGACGTTACCGTCCTGATCGATGAACGTGCGATACGTGGTGGGGTCGAACGGGCCGTGCGGCCCGCCGCCTGCCTGCGTGAGCAGCGTCTTGTCGAACTGCGAGCGCAGCTCGTGCTTCGCGATCACCCAGACGGCCGCCGAGGCAGCGGTGACCGTGACGGCGATCGCCGCCGCGGCGTACAGCGTCAGCCGAAGGCGGAAGCTCATTTCCGATTCGGGGCCGGCCAAGCCGGCGCCTGCGCTCCTGGGCCGCCTCCGCCGAGCGTACGGCTCATGCCTCTTCCCGGAAGGCGTACCCGACGCCGCGCACCGTCTGCAGGAGGCGCGGCTCGCCGCCTTCTTCGAGCTTGCGGCGGAGGTAGCCGATGTAGACCCAGAGCGCGTTCGAGGTCGCTCCGAAGTCATAACCCCAGACGCGCTCGTAGATCTGTGAGCGCGTCAGCACCTGGCGCGGGTTGCGCAGGAAGAGCTCGAGCAGGTTGAACTCGGTGCGTGTCAGCTGCAGGCGGCGGTCGCCGCGGGCTGCCTCACGCGTGGCCGGGTCGAGTGTGACGTCGGCGAACTGGAGGCTGCCGTCCCCGGCGCCGGTGCGGCGCAGGAGCGCCCGCAGCCGCGCCCGCAGCTCCTCGACGGCGAACGGCTTGACGAGGTAGTCGTCCGCGCCGGCGTCGAGCCCTTCGACCCGGTCGGAGACTGCATCGCGGGCGGTGACGACGAGCACGGGCACCGCGTCACCGCGACTGCGCAGCGAGCGGCAGACCTCGAGGCCGCCGATCTCCGGCATCAACAGGTCGAGCACGATCGCGTCTGCCGGCGTGGCCGCCTGCCGCGCCAGTGCTTCCGCGCCGTCCTCTGCCTCGTCGACGTCGTAGTCGGCGCGCAGCGCGCGGGAGACCGCCGAGCGGATTGCAGGGTCGTCGTCGACCACGAGTACGCGAGTCGTCATGGGCGCATTGTCCACGCTTCTCCTAAGAGGCGGATAATGAGCCGTAGGCGAACTGGAGCGCAGGTGCCGCCTTTGCCGGCGCCGGAGCTGGTACAGGGTGCAGGCGGCGCCCGTCGAACGCTGGGCGTAGCATCAGCCGTCCACCACCGGGGGGCACACTGCACGCGCTCGTCACCGTCTTCGGCGTCGTCAACACGGTCATCTATGTGGCCCTCGCCATCGTGGCGTTCCTGCAATGGCGGCGGAGGCGCGACCACGCTGCCGGCTGGCTCGCGCTCGCCTTCCTCACGCTCGGGCTGATCGTCTCGATCGGCCGGCTCGTGCCCGAGCATCCGCACGGGCTGATCGAGGACATCCCGCAGCGGATCTCGATCGAGCTGCTCGTTCTCTTCCCCTACTTCCTCTACCGGTTCGCGACCGTCTTCGCACCCCCGGCCCAGCGGCTGCAGCGGTTCGTCGCCTCGATGACGATCGTGCTTTCGATCGCGACGTTCGCGCTCCCGCGCTTCCCAGCAGCCGGCGAGTCGCGGCCGTGGTGGTTCATGGTCTACGTCTTCCTCTTCCTCCTCCACTGGTCGCTCCTGTCGGTCGTGGTCACGATCCGGCTCTGGCGGGCCGGTCGCGGCCAGCCGGGCGTTGCGAGCGGGCGGATGCGGCTGCTCGCCTTCGCGGCGGCGTCGCTGACGCTCGCGATCATCGGCACCGCGTTCCAGAGCGGGAACGACTCGGTGCTCGAGCTCCTGACGGCGGCGCTCGGTTCCCTCGCCGGGATCTCCTTCCTGTTCGGCATCGCCCCGCCTGTCGTCATCCGCGGCCTCTGGCGCTCCCGCGAGCAGCAGCGCCTGCAGGAGGCGATCCGCGGCCTGATGACGCTCGCGACGACGCGGAGCGAGGTCGCCGACCGCGTGCTCGGACCGGTGGCGGCGCTCGTCGGCGCCGGAGCGTCGGCCGTCCTCGACGCGGACGGCGTGCTGCTCGCCTCGCGCGGGCTCGACGACGAGACGCGCAGCTGGGTCGCAGCCGGTGGACGCCCAGGACTGCCGGACAGCCCCGAGGTGCTGAGAGTCGATGCTCCAGGTGCCACGTTCCTCGTGTGGACGTCGCGCTACGCCCCCTTCTTCGGCGACAACGAGCTGCGCGCGCTGCAGACCGTCGCCGCGATGACCGGCGTCGCGCTCGACCGTGTGCGCCTGTTCGAGCAGGAGCACGAGTCGCGGCTCGGACTACAGCGCGCGAACGAGGTGATGGCCAACTTCGTCGCGCTCGCCGCTCACGAGCTCCGCACCCCGGTGACGACGATCCACGGTTTCGTCCAGACTCTGCATTACCTCGGCGACCGCCTCGACGACACCCAGCAGGCGGAGCTGCGGGCGGCGCTCGAGCAGCAGACCGTGCGCATGGCCTCGCTCGTCGAGCAGCTGCTCGACCTGTCACGCCTCGACGCGGAGGCGGTCGACGTACGGCCGCAGCGCATCCCGCTGCGCGCGCGGCTCGAAGAAGTGATCGCCGTCGCCGCGGGATCGCGAGCGAGGGAGGTGAGGCTCGACGCGCCCGAGATCGACGTGAACGTCGATCCGTCGATCCTCGACCACATCGTGACGAACCTCGTCACGAACGCATTCCGCTACGGCCAGTCGCCGGTACGGGTTCATGCGCGCGTCGTCGACGGCGCGGTGCGCGTGTCGGTCGAGGACTCCGGGCCCGGCGTCGCGCACGAGCTGGAGGAGACGCTGTTCGAGCGCTTCACTCGCGCCGGCGTCTCACGCGACCGGGTGGCCGGCACCGGCCTCGGTCTCGCGATCGCTCGCGCGTACGCACGCGCTCATCGCGGCGACGTGCACTACGAGCGAGGCGAGCCGAGCGGCGCTCGGTTCGTGGTCGACCTGCCGGCCATCTAGTCTGGCGCGATGGCCCCGATCTCTTTCGCGCGCGGCGTGCCCGCGCCCGAGTGCCTCGCCGTGGACGACCTCGCCGATTGCGCGCAGGCGGCGCTCGAGCGGGACGGCCACACGATCCTCTCCTACGGGCCGTCGCCCGGCTACGGCCCGCTACGCGACTGGATCGCCGCCCGGCACGACGTCGATCCAGCGCGCGTCTTCGTCACGAACGGCTCCCTCCAGGGATTCGTGTTCCTCGCGCAGCACCTCGCCGCCGGCAAGCGGGTGCTCGTCGAGCGGCCGACCTACGACCGTCCGCTGAAGATCCTGCGTGAGCTCGGGGCCGACGTGGTCGCCCTCGACTGCGACGAGCACGGCCTCGACCCGGACGCGCTGGAGGCTGCGCTGCGCGACGGCGAGCCTCCGGCCTTCCTCTACGTGATCCCGACGTTCCAGAACCCGAGCGGCCGGACGCTGAGCGCAGAGCGCCGCCGCCGGATCGTCGAGCTCGCCCGTGAGCACGACCTGCTGCTGTTCGAGGACGACCCGTACGGCCTCGTGCGCTACGAGGGTGAGAGCCTGCCGTCGCTGCTCGACCTCTCGGACGGCGAGGCGATCTACAGCTCGTCGTTCTCGAAGACGATTGCACCTGGCCTCCGGGTCGGGTGGTACGTCTTCCCCGAGCCGTTGGCCCGGGAGATCGAGGCGACGGCGACCTCGACCTACATCACGCCGGTGCTGCTCGGTCAGGCGACGGTGCACGAGTTCGTCAGCCGGGGGCTCTTCGAATCGAATCTCGAGCGGGTCGTCGGGCTGTTGCGCGCGCGCCGCGATGCGATGCTCGCCGCGCTGGACCGTGAGCTGCCGGACGTCCGGACGACGCGGCCGGAGGGCGGCTACTTCCTCTGGCTCGAGGCCGACGGCGTCGACGCGGCCGAGCTGCTGCCGCGGGCCGAGGCCGCCGGGGTGACGTTCGTCAAGGGCACCGATTTCGGCGGCGAGCCGGGCACGCTGCGGCTCGCGTTCAGCTTCGTCTCGCCGGAGGAGATCGCCGAGGGCGTCTCGAGGCTCGCGTCCGTGCTCTCGGACGCTTCCTAGTGGCGGCTCGTGAAGCCTCGGCGCTGCGTGCGCTCCTGCTGCTCGTCTCCGCGGAGCTTCTTTACGCGACGGCGGCGGCCGCAAGGGCTGCGAGCGGCACGAGGCGGGGCTGGCGAGGCGGCTGCAGCGTGCGCGTCGCGGCGCGAAACGTGGGGCACGGACGCTCCGGCGCCATGGCGCAGAGGCCGTGGCGGCGGAAGTAGCAATCGTCGCAGGATGCCGTGCTCTGTCGGTTCATGTGGTGGTCCTCTTCCGGTGTTCTGCGGATGTGCCCGATGCGCCTGACGGGACGGCACTCTATGGTCGGTCGAGGCTGCGAAACAGGCTTGCCAGAACGGAAAACGTGCAGTTTCCGGGACATTCGAACTGGCCGGAAATCGCCCCGTTCTAGGCGCTCGGACCGAGTGTCGCCAGGGCACGCAACGCCTGTGAAAAGTTCTCCACAGGAAGGATGCGGAGCCCCGCCGCGTGCTTCTTCGCGTCCCGTGCGTTGTCCCCAGCGGGCACGAGGAAGGCATCCACATGCGCCTGGCGCGCACCGATCGTCTTCTGCTTGATCCCGCCGATCGGGCCGACGGAGCCGTCCGGGAAGATCTCACCCGTCGCCGCGACCCGGTGACCGTGCACGACGTCCCGGCCGAGCTCCTCCATCACCTCGAGGGCGAACGCGAGTCCCGCCGACGGGCCGCCGACGTTGCCCGCGTCGATCCGCACCTTGAACGGCAGGTGGATGTCGAGCGCCGTCTCGAGGAAGACGCCGACGACCGGTCTCGGGGTTCCCTCGTCGGCTGCCACGGTCTTGATCGGGATGACGAGGCTGTGCTTGCCGCGGCGCACCGTGAAGCGAACCACGTCGCCCACCGAGCTCTTGTGCATCGCGGTGAAGACGCCGCGCGGGTCGCGGACGCGCGCACCGTTGACGGCGACGATCACGTCGTCGGGCTGCAGCTTCCCGACGGCCGGCTTCCCCGGCTCGATCAGGTCGACGAGCGCTCCGGTCGGGCGGAGCACGACCTTCTTCCCGGCGGCGCGTAGGGCGACCGCGGCCGCGATCTGCTGCGAGCGCTGCATGTCCTGCAGGTCGATGCGGCGGCGCTGCTGCTCGCCGACGCCGGGCGGGTTGACCGCGTTCGCCGGGTAGAGGTCGGCGCCGTCGTGGAGGCCGCCGAACAGCCGCTCGAGCAGCGTGGCCTTGCGCACGACGATGTCGACGAAGTAGACGCCGCCCTTCGACGGGTCCTTGCCGCCCGGCACCGAGACGAGCGGCGCCACCGGATGGGCCGGGTCGGGCAGGAAGACGTACTGGCTCGAGGGGATGATCAGCAGCGCGAGCGCCGTCGCGAGCAGCACGAGCCCGAGTGCGAGGAGACGGGCCGGGGTGACCTTGCGGCGCTTCACAGGAGCGACCGCGAACTGCCGCCGTCCACCTGCACCGTCGTCCCGGTCACGTACGCCGCGCGGTCCGAGGCGAGAAAGCAGACGACGTCCCCGAACTCGCGCGGGGTGCCCATGCGTCCGAGCGGGATCTGGGCCAGCTCGGCGGCGGGAGGCCCGTCGGCCCCGTAGAGCTCCTGCATGCGTGGCGTGTCGATGCGTCCCGGGGCGACGCAATTGACGGTGATCCGGTCGGGGCCGAGCTCGCGCGAGAGGGTCTTCGCCCAGCCGGTCACACCCGGGCGGATCGTGTTCGAGAGCGCGAGGTGCGCCGTCGGCTCCTTGACCGCCGCCGAGGTGATGCAGATCACCCGGCCGGCCGGTGCTCTGCCGGAGGTGGGGGAGGCAGAGGCGCAGCAGGCGGACGGCCGGCAGGAGCAGCAGCTCGAACGCCGCCTCGAGCCGATCGTCGGTGATCTCGGCCGCAGGCCCGGGCGGCGGGCCGCCCGAGTTCCAGACGAGGATGTCGACGCCTCCGAAGGCCTGGTGGTGCGGTCGACGAGCCGCTCGAGGTCCGCAGCGTTGGTCACATCCCCTCGTACGGCGAGCGCGCCCAGGCGGTTCGACTCGCGCTTCGAGCTCGTCGCGACGACGGGCGAACATCGCCACGTTTGCGCCCTCGTCTGAGAGCGCCTCCGCCGACGCGAGCCCAAGCCCGGACGTAGCTCCGCAGACGATCGCCGTCCTGCCGCGCAGACCGAGATCCATGCGGCGGGACGGTAGCGCGTTGCAGCCGCGGCGTGACCGCTATCCGACCCCTTTGGGCGCCGAACACCCGATTGCGAGGCGATTCTTAGGTGGAGAGCACGGCGACGACCTCGCGTACGGCGTCGGCGGAGGCGCCCAGCGCCGCCTGCTCGTCGTCGTCGAGGTCGACCTCGAGGATCTGCTCGATCCCCTGGGAGCCGAGCTTCACGGGCACACCCATGTAGAGGCCGTCGATCCCGTACTCGCCCTCGAGGTAGGCGGTGCAGGGCAGCACGCGCTTCTCGTCGAGGAGGATCGAGTCGACCATCTGGGCCGAGGCGGCGCCCGGGGCGTACCAGGCCGAGGTGCCCATCAGCTGGACGAGCTCGCCGCCGCCCTTGGCGGTGCGCTCGACCAGCGCGGCGATCGTGTCCTCCGAGACGAGCTTGCGGATCGGCACGCCGCCGACCGTCGTCGCGGAGACGACCGAGACCATCTGGTCGCCGTGGCCGCCGAGCACGACCGCCGCGACGTCCTTGACCGACGCGCCGGTCTCCCAGGCGATGAAGGTCTGCAGGCGTGCGGTGTCGAGGATGCCCGCCTGGCCGAAGACGCGCTCCTTCGGGAAGCCGGAGACGCTCTTGGCGACGTGGCACATCGCGTCGAGCGGGTTCGAGACGACGATCAGGATCGTATCCGGGCTCTGGGCGACCACCTTCTCGGTCACGTCCTTGACGATCTTCTCGTTCGTCGTGACGAGGTCGTCGCGGCTCATCCCCGGCGAGCGCGGGAGGCCGGCCGTGATCACGACGACGTCGGAGCCGGCCGTCGCGTCGTAGTCGTTCGAGCCCGTGACGTTCGGCTCGTAGCCGAGCACCGCGCCCATCTGGTTGATGTCGAGCGCCTTGCCCTGCGGCAGGCCCTCCTTGATGTCGACGAGCACGACGTCGGCGTAGTCGCGCTGCGCCAGCACCTGCGCGCACGTCGCGCCGACGTTCCCTGCCCCGACGACCGTGACCTTCCGCCTGTCCGCATACCTAGCCCTCCAGTTCCGCTCTCGGCGCCGGCCAAGCCGGCGCCTTCGCTAGTTACGGCTCCGTCGAGCCTACGCCTGCAGTTTTTCGATGATCGCGTCGGCGTACTCGCTCGTCCCGACGGCGGTCGGGTCGTCGCGCGACGGCTTCATGTCGTAGGTGACCGCCTTGCCCTCGCGGATCACGTCGGCCACGGCCCGCTCGAGGCGATGCGCCGCGTCGACCTCGCCGAGATGGTCGAGCATCAGCTTGCCGGAGAGGATCATCGCGGTCGGGTTGACCTTGTTCTGGCCCTTGTACTTCGGCGCCGAGCCGTGCGTGGCCTCGAAGACCGCCGAGTCCGGGCCGATGTTCCCGCCCGGAGCGACGCCCAGGCCGCCGACGAGCCCGGCGGTGAGGTCGCTGACGATGTCTCCGTAGAGGTTCGGCAGCACCAGCACGTCGAATTCCTCGGGCCGCTGCACGAGACCCATGCAGATCGCGTCGACGAGGTTCTCCCACGGCTCGATCTCGGGGTACTCCTGCGCGACGTCCCGGAAGACGTCGAGGAAGAGGCCGTCGGTGAACTTCATGATGTTCGCCTTGGTGACGCACGAGACGCGCTTGCGGTCGTGGGCGCGCGCGTACTCGAACGCAAAGCGGATGATCCGCTCAGAGCCTTCGCGGCTGATCGGCTTGACCGAGATCCCAGAGCCGGCGGCGATCTGCTTCGCCTGCAGCTCATTCAGCTGGCGGATCACCTGGTCGGCCTCGGGCGTGCCCGCCTCGTACTCGATCCCCGCGTACAGGTCCTCGGTGTTCTCGCGCACGAGCACCAGGTCGACGCCGTCGTAGCGCGAGCGCACGCCTTCGTAGGTCTTGCAGGGACGGAGGCACGCATAGAGGCCGAGCTCGTGGCGGAGTGCCACGTTGACCGAGCGAAAACCGGTGCCGATCGGGGTCGTGATCGGCCCCTTCAATGCGACCTTGTTCGCCTGCACGGACGCGAGCGTCTGCTCCGGCAGCGGCGTGCCGGCAGTCTCCATCACGTCGACGCCGGCCTCCTGGACGTCCCAGTCGAACTCGACGCCGGTGGCCTCGAGCACACGGCGGGTCGCCTCGGTCAGCTCGGGGCCGGTCCCGTCGCCCGGAATCAGGGTCACGCGGTGCGCCATCGGTCGCGGAGGGTACACAGACCGGCCACCTTGCCTCCTTCAGAACGGGGATGGTGCCGGCTCTCGAGAGAACGCGTGCGCGCCTGCCGAAGGCGTTCCCGGACCTCGATCTCCAGACCTCAGCACACCAAAAGGGGGTTACCTCAAGTGACGAACCACCGTAGGCTGATCAGGTGATTCTCTGCGCCGTCGCGCCGGCGTTGTCCGTCGCGGCTGCGAAAGTGCGTCGTCATGGTTCGTTCTCTGGATTCTCGAGCGGAGGCTAGACCCCGAATGACCTGCGGCAAGAAACTCCTGATTGTCCTCGCGGCGGCGCTCGCCGTTGCAGCGCCGGCCTATGCGATCACCGGAGGGTCACCTGACGGCGGCGGACATCCGGCCGTCGGCCTGCTGCTCGCCGACGCAGGCCCGGCGGGCTTCCAGCCCGACTGCAGCGGCTCCCTCGTGGCGCCCGACGTCTTCGTGACCGCGGCCCACTGCTTCATCGGGACCGCGTCGAACCACGTGCTCGTCACCTTCGACACCCAGGCGTCCCCGTCGTCGACGTTCGTGCCGGGGCTCGCGTTCCCGGATCCGGCGTTCAACACCGACAAGAAGGATCTGCACGACCTCGCGGTCGTCAAGCTGCTCGCGCCCGTGGCGGGTGTGGCGCCCCTCAGCCTGCCGAAGGCGGGGCTGCTCGAAACGCCCGGCCTCACGTCGGCGCAGCTGACCAACGTCGGTTACGGCTACTTCGACCGGTCGTTCGTCTTCGACGGTGTCCGGCGCGTCTCGCTCTCGAACGTGACGAACGTCAAGGGAACCGAGTTGCGTCTCGCGGAGCATCCGGGCGGCGTCTGCTTCGGCGACTCGGGCGGCCCGCGGCTGCTCGGATCGACCGTCGTGGCGGTGACGTCGACGGGGAACAAGAACTGCACGGGGCAGAGCCTCAGCTACCGGCTCGACACGCCGTCGGCGCGCGCGTTCCTCTCGCGGTTCGTCGCGCATCCCATAGAGGCTTGACGCGGCGGCCCTCGCAGAGGGCCGCCGCGATCCTCCCATCCTGTACGGTTCGCGCCGATGAGCGCCCCGGCGAGTGATTTCCGCCCCGGTCTCGAAGGCGTCATCGCGTTCGAGACCGAGATCGCCGAGCCCGACA
Source organism: uncultured Actinomycetes bacterium (assembly GCA_963698925.1). Taxonomy (GTDB): domain Bacteria; phylum Actinomycetota; class Thermoleophilia; order Gaiellales; family Gaiellaceae; genus PALSA-600. The sequence continues at coordinate 61,648 of CAVOSR010000005.1, forward strand.
AGGACGGTGGGTCGCTTCGCTATCGCGGGGTCGACATCGAGGAGCTCGTCGGCCGCTATCCGTTCGAGAACGTCTGGGGCCTCCTCGTCGACGAGGACATCGACTCGCCGCTGCCGCCGACCGAGGCGATCCACCTCCAGGATCCGAGCGGCTCGGTGCCGGCCGACCTGCAGGCGGCGCTCGCCACGCTCGGCCCGAAGTGGAACATGCAGAAGCTCGTCGACATCGACGACAAGCAGGCGCGCGACGACCTCGCGCGTCTCTCGTCCGCGACGCTGACGATCGTCGCCCAGGCGGCGCGCGGCAAGCAGCCCCCGGTGCCCGAGTCCGAGATCGAGCAGGGCGAGAACGCTGCCGCAAAGTTCCTGATCCGCTGGCGCGGCGAGGCCGACCCGCGCGCGGTCAAGGCGCTCGACACCTACTGGATCTCTGCGGCCGAGCACGGGCTGAACGCATCGACGTTCACCGCCCGCATCGCCGCGTCGACCGGCGCGGACTGCGCCGCTGCGATGTCGTCCGCCGTCGGCACGCTCTCCGGCCCGCTGCACGGCGGCGCGCCTGCGCGGGTGCTGCCGATGATCGACGGCGCGGCGGAGGCCGGCGATCCGGAGGAGTACGTGCGCGAGATGCTCGACCGCGGCGAGCGGATCATGGGCTTCGGCCACCGCGTCTACCGCGCCTACGACCCGCGTGCGACCGTGCTCAGGCGCACCGCGATGGAGCTCGGCTCGGAGCGCGTCGAGGTCGCGGCGGCGCTCGAGGAGGCGGCGCTCAAGGTGCTGCGCGAGAAGTCGCCCGATCGCCAGCTCGAGACGAACGTCGAGTACTGGGCTGCCGTCGTGCTCGACATCGCGCAGATCCCGGCCGACCTCACGCCCGCGATGTTCGGCTGCGCGCGAGTCGCGGGCTGGTCTGCTCACATCCTCGAGCAGAAGCGCACCGGCCGCCTGATCCGGCCGGGCGCCCGCTACATCGGGCCGCCGCCGCGGTCGGTCGACGACGTCTAAGCCGTGACCCAGACGCCGACCGCCAAGAAGTCGGTGCAGCTCTCCGGCGTCGTCGTCGCGGAATCGTCGATCTCGTCGATCGACCCGGACGCAGGGGTGCTCATGTACCGCGGCTACGACATCGCGGACATCGCCGCGCACTCGACCTACGAGGACACCGCCTATCTGCTGCTGCACGGCGAGCTGCCCGACGCCGCCGCGCGCGACGTCGTTCCGCCGTGAGCTCTCGGATCGAGCGCTGCCGGCCGCCGTGGTTCAGGCGATCGACGAGTCGGCGGCGCGGGCGACGCCGATGGACATGCTCCGAACCGGCGCGTCGATGCTCTCGTTCGACGCCGACGAGCAGGGTTCGACCGACCGCACGTCCGGCCTGACGGCCGCGACGCGGCTGATCGCGAAGCTGCCGACGGCGATCGCGCACCATCATCGGCGCCGCCTCGGGCTCGACCCGGTCGCGCCGGACGCGTCGCTCGCGTACTCCGAGAACTTCCTCGCGATGCTCTCGGGCGAGCGCCCCGACGAGCGTGCGGCGCGGATCTTCGACATCGCGATGATCCTGCACGCCGAGCACGAGATGAACGCCTCGACGTTCACCGCCCGCGTCGTCGCGGGCACCGGCGCAGATCTGACGGCAGCTGTCGTCGCAGCGATCGCGGCGCTCAGCGGCCCGCTGCACGGCGGCGCCAATGCCGCGGCGATGGAGCTCTTCGAACAGTGGGGCTCGGCAGAGCGGACGCCCGACGCGGTGCGCGAGCTGCTCGAGCGCAAGGCGAAGCTCTACGGCTTCGGCCATCCGCTCTACCGCGCCTACGACCCGCGCGCCGTGATCCTGAAGCAGCTCTCCGAGGAGCTCTCGGAGCACGCCGACGGGCCGAACTGGTTCGCGATCACCGATGCGGCGGAGCGGACGGTGTTCGAGGAGAAGCACCTGTACCCGAACGTCGACCTCTACTCGGCGTCGGTCTACCGCTACCTCGGCATCCCGACCGATCTCTTCACACCCGTCTTCGCGGCGAGCCGCGCGGCCGGCTGGGCCGCGCACGTGCTCGAGCAGCACGGCGACAACAAGATCATCCGCCCGTCGGCGTCCTACGTCGGCGAGCCGCGCCGCCCCTACCCGCAGAGCCGATGACGCTCGCGGACGCCGCGGTCGAGGCCGACCAGCTCGCGGAGGAAGGGAAGGAGCGCGAGCTCTCGCAGCTGCGAGCGCAGTGGGACGAGGAGCTCGAGTCGGCGGCGCGGGCGCAGGACTTCCGCGAGCGCGCCGTCGCCTACCGGGCGATCGGCCAGTTCCGCTTCCGCACGAAGATCCAGCTGCTGCGGCGCGGGCTCGAGGACGACAGCCCTGCGGTGCGCGGGTCGTCGCTGCTCGCGCTCGAGAAGCTCTCGCGCGATCATCCCGGCGTCGTCAACGACGTGCGCCCGCTGCTGCACGAGCTGTTGACGCACGACGGCAACGAGGCGGTGCGGCGGCTGGCCGTCGTCTCGCTGAAGAACGGCTCGCCGCGCCCCGACACGATTCAGCTGCTCGCGTCGATCGGCGACGATGACGAGCAGCCGCGCGAGCTGCGCGATGCCGCCGCGAAGGTCGCGCAGCTCCTGCGCCGCAAGGGGAAGTAGCCGGAGCGCGGGTTACGCGCAGGTGCAGCCGTCGTGCTTGCCGCACGACGGGCAGAGCACGCGCTTGCGCCTCAGCTCAAGCACGTTCTTTGCCAGGCCGGCTCGCATCATCAGCCAGGCCGCTCCCGACGCCAGGGCCATCATCAGCTCCACGTGCGGATCGATCGTCACCACGTGCCTCCGTTGCTCGTTCGTCGCGCGTGAGGATGCGCCTGGAAGTACAACTCCCGACGCCTCCGATCGGTTACGTGGGTGTAGAGCTCGGTGGTCGCGAGATCGGCGTGGCCCAGCATCTCCTGCACGGAACGGAGGTCGGCACCGCCTTCGAGCAGGTGGGTGGCGAAGGAGTGGCGCAGGAGGTGCGGGTGGACGCGGTGCGGGTCGAGTCCGGCCCTCTCGGCCAGCTTGCGCAGGATCAGGAACGCGCCCGCGCGCGTGAGCGGGCCGCCGCGGGCGTTCAGGAACAGCTCGGGCCGGTTGCGGCGATCGAGGAACGGCCGGCCGCGCGAGAGGTAGCGCCGCAGTGCCTCGGCGGCGTGCCGGCCGACCGGGACGACCCGTTCCTTGCTGCCCTTGCCGATCACGCGCACGAGCCGGTCGTCGAGGTCGACCCCGGCCTTGTCGAGCCCGATCGCCTCCGAGACGCGCAGGCCGGCGCCGTAGAGCAGCTCGACGAGCGCCTGGTCGCGCAGCGAGCGTGGCTGCGTGCCGGCCGCGGCCTCGATCAGCCGCTCCGCCTCACCGGGCGAGAGCGTCTTCGGCAGCGGGCGCGCGCGGCGCGGCAGCTGCAACGGCCGCGGCCGGGTTGTCCTCGCGCGCGCCGAGCAGCTGCTGGTGGCGGTAGAAGCTGCGCGCCGCAGCGGTGCGGCGCGCGATCGTCGCGCCCGAGAGACCGTCGGCGCGCAGCTGCGCCGTGTAGAGCTCGAGCTGCTCGGTTGTCGCGCCGGCGATCGGCTCGCCGAGGAACGCGCGCAGGGCCGCCAGGTCGCGGCGGTACGCCTCGACGGTGCGCGGCGAGCGCCGCGCAGCGAGCAGCGCGAGGAAGCCCTCGACGTCGGGATCGCGTTCCATCTGCTGCGAGGGTTCGCCAGGCGGTGCCTGGCACCTGCGGGTCAGGACCGCGGGTGCGCGTGGTCGTAGACGCGGCGCAGGCGCTTCGCGTCGACGTGGCTGTACATCTGGGTCGTCGAGAGGGACGAGTGGCCGAGCAGCTCCTGGATCGTGCGCAGGTCGGCGCCGCCTTCGAGCAGGTGGGTCGCGAATGCGTGGCGCAGGCGGTGGGGGTGCGGGACGAGCCGGCGGAGGGTCGAGGTGTCGAGCCGGCGCCCTCGCGTCGAGAGGAAGAGCGCGTTCTCGGCGCCGCGCGCGAGCAGCGGACGCGCGTCGCGGAGGTAGCGCGCGACGAGGCAGCGCGGCTTCCTCGCCGAGCGGCACGACCCGGTCCTTCGCTCCCTTGCCCTCTCGGACGTGCACGAGCTCCTGCTCGAAGTCGACGTCGCCGAGGTCGAGGCCGACCGCCTCGGCGCTGCGCAGTCCCGCCGAGTAGACGAGCTCGACGAGCGCGCGGTTGCGCAGCGGGAGCGGGCCGTCGCCGTCGAGCGCGGCGACGATCTCCTCGACCTCGGCGAGCTTCGGCGACTCGGGCAGGCGGCGCGGCCGCTTCGGCGCGAGCGAGGCGTCTGGCACCCGCTCCGGGCCGAGGCTGTAGCGCAGGAGCGCGCGGACGGCGACCAGCTTGCGCGAGATCGTCGCGGGCGCGAGCTTCCCGTGCTCCCGCGCCCGGCCCAGCTCGGCGACCCAGTCGGCCAGCACGCGCACGTCGACGTCCTCGAGCGGGCTGTCCGGCTCCGAACCAGGCGCCGAAGTCGCGCAGGTCGGAGGCGTAGGCGCGCCGGGTCGCGTCGGAGATCCCCGCCGCCGCGAGGAATCGCTCTGCTGCCGCCTCGAAGGTCACCACTCCCGGTTCGGCGTCGAGTATAGGATCGCCTGCCGGTGACCTCCGACCGCTGGACACGACTCGCAGATCTCGCCGTTCACGGCGCCAACGTGCAGCCCGGTCAGATCCTCGTCGTCTCCGCCGAGCTGGAGCAGGGTGAGCTGGCGCGTGCGGTCGCCGCGGCCGGCTACCGCCGCGGCGCGCAGTTCGTCGACGTCTGGTACTTCGACCCGCGGCTGAAGCGGGCGCGCATCCAGAACGCCGACCCGGAGACGCTCGAGTACGTCCCGGAGTGGTACGGCGAGCGCATGCTGGCGCACGCTGCCGCGAAGGGCGCCCGCGTCTCACTGGCCGGCCCGACCGAGCCGAACCTGCTCGACGATCTCGACGCGTCGCTCGTCGGCAAGGACCGCCTGCCCTACCTGAAGGAGACGGGCAAGATCGTCGGCGCGCGCAGCACCAACTGGTGCATCCTCCCGTGCCCGCACCCGGCCTGGGCGAAGCTCGTCTATCCGGAGCTCGCCGAGGACGAGGCGTACGAGCAGCTGTGGCGTGAGCTCGAGCACGTGCTCCGGCTCGACGAGCCCGATCCGTCGGCCGCCTGGGAGGAGCGCATGGCGACGCTGAACGACTCGGCCGGCCGACTCGCCGAGCGTCGCTTCGACGCATTCGAGCTGCGCGGCCCCGGCACGGAGCTGACGGTCGGCATGCTCCCGACCCACACGTGGTGGGCCGCCGACTTCACGACCGCCGACGGGCTGCGCCACTTCCCGAACCTGCCGACCGAAGAGGTCTTCACGACGCCCGACCCCGCGCGCACGTCGGGGCACGTCGCGTCGACGAAGCCGCTCGTGCTGCGCGACGGCACGATCATCCGCGGCCTGCGCGTGCGCTTCGAGGGCGGGGTGGCCGTGCAGATCGATGCCGACGAGAACGTCGAGGCGCTTCGCTCGCAGCTCTCGATCGACGACGGCGCCCTGCGGCTCGGCGAGCTTGCGCTCGTCGATCGCCAGGGGCGGATCGGGCCGCTCGACACCGTCTTCTACGACACGCTGCTCGACGAGAACGCCGCCAGCCACATCGCGCTCGGGAACGGCTTCCCGTTCCTCGTCGAGGAGGACGATGCCGGTCGCGTCAACACGAGCGGCACGCACGTCGACTTCATGATCGGCTCGCCCGAGCTGGAGGTCGACGGCGTCACCGCCGGCGGCGAGCGCGTGCCCGTCCTCCGGACGGCGACTGGCAGATCTAGCGCGCGCTTGCACGGAGGACGGTTCGTCGGCCCCGCCGAATGGCTGAATCCGTACCATTCAGCCGTTGCCGGCGCTCTGCGCCGCCGCAACGTGGGATGACCGATCTGGCCGACACCCTCAAGGAGGCGCTCCGGATGACCACGACTCAGCTGCCCGGCCGCGTGGACCTCTCCGAGCACGGCATCGCCGCGTCCGGCACGGTCTATCGCAATCCGACGACGTCGCTGCTCTACACGCATGCGCTCGAACGCGGCGACGGGCGCCTGGCCGAGGGCGGGCCGCTCGCCGTCGACACCGGCCGGTTCACGGGCCGCTCGCCGAAGGACAAGTTCCTCGTCGAGGAGCAGCGGCTCGCAGGACCGCATCTGGTGGGGCGACGTCAACCAGCCGCTCTCGGAGCAGCACTTCGACGGCCTGCGCGACAAGGTCACCGCGCAGCTCGGCGCGGCGCGACGCGCTCTACGTCGTCGACGCGTGGGCCGGCGCCGACCCGACGCACCGGATCGGTGTGCGCGTGATCACCGCGCACCCGTACCACGCGCTCTTCGCGAAGACGATGTTCATCGATCTCGCGCCGGGCGAGCGACGCGTCGTTCAAGCCCGGCGCGCTCGTCCTGCACACGCCCGATCTCGAGGCCGAGCCCGGCGGAGGACGGGACGCGCACGGGCACGTTCGTCGTGCTGCATCCCGGACGCACCGAGCTGCTCGTCGGGGGCACGTTCTACGCCGGCGAGATCAAGAAGTCGATCTTCACCGTCATGAACGACCGGCTGCCGCTCGAAGGCGTGTTCCCGATGCACTGCTCGGCGAACGTCGGCGCCGACGGCCGTGTCGCCGTCTTCTTCGGGCTCTCCGGCACCGGCAAGACGACGCTCTCGGCCGATCCCGAGCGCTCGCTGATCGGCGACGACGAGCACGGCTGGGGCGACAACGGCGTCTTCAACATCGAGGGCGGCTGCTACGCGAAGGTGATCCGCCTCTCGGCCGACGGCCGAGCCGGAGATCTTCCGCACGACACGCACGTTCGGGACGATCCTCGAGAACGTCGCGATCGACGAGAACGGCGATCCTCGACCTCGACGACGACTCGAAGACCGAGAACACGCGCGCCGCCTACAAGCTCGAGCAGATCGCGAACGCGCTGCCGTCGAAGCAGGCCGGCCATCCGACCTCGGTCGATCTTCCTGACCGCCGACGCCTTCGGGATCCTGCCGCCGATCGCGAGGCTGACCCGCGAGCAGGCGCTCTACTACTTCCTCTCGGGCTTCACGGCGAAGCTCGCCGGCACGGAGATCGGCGTCACCGAGCCGCAGCCGACGTTCTCGACGTGCTTCGGGCAGCCGTTCCTGCCGCAGCCGCCGGCCGTCTACGCGCGCATGCTCGGCGAGAAGCTCGACCAGCACGGCTCGGCCGTCTGGCTCGTCAACACCGGCTGGACGGGCGGGCCGTTCGGCGAGGGCAGCCGGATGCCGATCGCGGCGCGACGCGCGGCGCATGCTCGACCGGCGCGGCGTCTTCTCCGGCGAGCTCGACGACTGCCGAGCCTGCGCGACCGACGAGCGTCGGTGCGCGGCTTCCAGGTGCCGGTTCGCGAGCGTGGCGACGTCGACGAGGCGATTCGCGCGGCCGAGCCCGGCTAGTCTCCTCGACCTCTGCGGTCGAGGTCGCACCTCGGCGCGACGCGGGTTCGACAGGCTGCGGCTGCGGTCGCCTGACGCCCGATCGATCCGAACTGCGCCGGCGCGCTCGAGCTGGCGCCGGACCGATGCTTCCGCCCGGACGAACTTCGACCCGAGCGCTTCGGGCCGACGTGGAGCGGAGGCGCCGTCGGGTCGCGGCTCTGGCGAGCGGGTACCGCGACGGTCGTCGCCTGATCGTGCCATCGCGGCGCCGTAGCTCACCAGGTGACTGAGCCTCTCGCCGCTCCGGCCCAGCCGCGATTCCGCTAGCGTCCGTTCACGTGGAAGCGACCCACGACGTCCTGGTCGTCGGAGCCGGCTGCGCGGGTATGCGCGCGGCCATCGAGGCGTACGACGCAGGCGCGAACGTCGGTGTCATCTCGAAGCTGCACCCGACGCGCAGCCACTCCGGCGCGGCCGAGGGCGGCATCAACGCCGCGCTCGGCAACGCGGCCGAGGACTCGGTCGAGTCGCACGCCTTCGACACCGTCAAGGGCTCCGACTACATCGGCGACCAGGACGCGATCGAGATCTTCACGCGCGAGGCGCCGGGCGACATCTACCAGCTCGAGCACTGGGGCGCGCGTCTTCTCGCGGCGCGAGGACGGCAAGCTCGCGCAGCGGCCCGTTCGGCGCCGCCGGCTCGCCGCGCACGGTCTTCGCCGCCGACATCACCGGCCACGTGCTGATCCAGGTGCTCTACGAGCAGCTCGTGAAGCGCGACATCACGGTCTACGAGGAGTACTTCGCGTGGAAGCTCGTCGAGAACGACGGGCGCTGCCAGGGCGTGATCTGCTGGGATCTCCTGAACGGCGGCGCTGCGCACGGTCGGCGGCAAGACGGTCGTGCTCGCGACCGGCGGCCAGGGCCGCATCTACCGCACGACCACGAACGCGTACGCGTGCACGGGTGACGGCGCTGCGATGGCGCTTCGCCTCGGGCTGCCGTTGAAGGACATGGAGTTCATGCAGTTCCACCCGACGACGCTCTATCCGTCGGGGATCCTGCTCACCGAGGGCTGCCGCGGCGAAGGCGCCTACCTGATCAACAGCGACGGCGAGCGCTTCATGAAGAGCTACGCGCCCAACGCGATGGAGCTTGCCTCGCGCGACGTCGTCTCGCGCTCCGAGCAGACGGAGATCGACGCGGGACGCGGCATCAACGGCTCGATCTACCTCGACATGCGGCATCTCGGCGCCGAGAAGATCATCGAGCGCCTGCCGGGCTCGCGCGAGCTCTCGATGACGTTCGCCGGCGTCGACCCGATCTACGACCCGGTACCCGTCCGCCCGGGCGCCCATTACCACATGGGCGGTGTCGACACCGACAACGACGGTGCGACCGATCTGACCGGCCTCTACGCCGCGGGCGAGGTGGCCTGTGTGTCGGTGCACGGTGCGAACCGGCTCGGCGGGAACTCGCTGATGGAGACGATCACCTTCGGCCGGCGCTCCGGCCGCGCCGCTGCCGAGTGGGCGCTCTCGCACACCACGATCGACGTGCCGCGGAGCGCCGAGCAGGACGCCGAGCGCGAGCTGAAGCAGATCCTCGACGTCGACGCGGGCGAGCGCCCCTGGCAGATCCGGAACGACCTCGGGGACTCGATGCTCGAGAACTTCGGCGTCTTCCGCCGCGAGGAGCAGATGGCGAACCAGGTCGAGATCATCGAGGAGCTGCGCGAGCGCTACGACGCGCGGCGTCGTGATCGAGGACAAGGGGGAGGTCTTCAACAGCGACCTGACCCAGGCGATCGAGCTCGGCGCGATGCTCGAGCTCGCGGCGTGCATGGTGCAGGCCGGCCTGGCGCGGAAGGAGAGCCGCGGCGCCCACGCGCGTCCGTACGACTACCCCGACCGCGACGACGAGAACTTCATGAAGCACTCCATCTCTCGGTGGGTCGACGACGGGCCCGAGCTCTCCTACAAGGAGGTACGCGTCACCAAGTACGAGCCGATGGAGCGCAAGTACTAGTGCGGGCGGCTCTGCTTCTGCTGCCGCTCGCCGCGGCGCTCGCGGCCTGCGGCGGCGACACGCTGGCGCTCGATCCGATCGCGCAGGCGGCAGACACGACGACGAAGGCGGGCAGCGAGCACGTCGAGTTCGTCGGGCTCTCGACCGTCCAGGGCCGCCAGATCCGGATGACCGGGAGCGGCGACTTCGGCAACGAGCCGCAGCTCGGCCGGATGACCCTGCGGTTCGACGCCGGCGGGAAGACGGGCGAGCTGACCGAGATCACGAAGGGCTGGCGCATCTACATGACCTCGCCGCTCTTCAGCAGCAGCCTGCCCCAGGGGAAGAAATGGCTGTCGCTCGACCTGCAGAAGGCCGGCAGGTCGGCGGGTATCGACTTCAGCTCGATGACCGCGCAGACCCCGGGCCAGACGCTGCAGCAGCTGAAGGCGAGCGGTGACGCGCGCAAGGTCGGCACCGAGACGATCGACGGCGTCGAGACGACCCACTACACGGCCACACTCGATCCCGCGAAGATCCCGAACGGCGCCAGGCTGCAGAAGCTGACGGGCGCGAGCTACCAGCCCGTCGACGTCTGGGTCGACGGCGACGACCACGTCAGGCGCCTGCACATCGCATACTCGATGCGCGGCCACGCAGCGGCCGGCGTCGGCTCGAGCAACGAGATGACGATGACCCTCTCCGAGTACGGCAAGCACGTCGATGTGTCGGTCCCGTCCGACGCGGAGACGTTCGACGTGACCGGCGAGACCGCGAAGACGTTGCAGAACGGAGGCAGTTAGTGCAGGTAGCCCTGAAGGTCTGGCGCTTCAACTCACGGTCGGGTGAGCGTGAGTTGCAGGAGTTCGAGATCAGCGCGCCAGAGGAGGCGACGCTGCTCGACTGCCTCGACATCGTCAAGGACCAGCACGACGGCACGCTCGCCTACCGCAAGAGCTGTCGCATGATGATCTGCGGCTCGTGCGGCATGCGCATGGACGGCGCCGCCGTGCTCGCCTGCCAGATCCGGATGTACGACATCGCGAACGCAGGGCGCATTCCGGTCATCTCGGCGATGGGGAACCTGCCGATCGTCAAGGACCTCGTCGTCGACATGGAGCCGTTCTGGCAGAAGTTCAAAAGCGTCAATCCGTACGTGCAGCCCGGCTACGACGAGCCGCCGGACGGCAGGGAGCACCTGATCAGTCAAGGGCGGCTGAACGTGATCCACAAGGAGTCGCTCTGCATCAACTGCGGTTGCTGCGTCTCGGAGTGCAATTCGATGGAGTCCGATCCGCGCTTCCTCGGCCCGCAGGCGCTCGCCAAGGCGATGCGCTTCGTCGGCGACCCCCGCGACAGCCAGAAGCTCGCGCGGCTCGAGAAGCTGAACGACGAGCACGGCATCTGGGAGTGCACGCGCTGTTACTTCTGCAACGAGCGCTGCCCGAAGGGCGTCGACCCGCGCGATGCGATCGCCAAGCTCGGCGCAGAGTCGATGAACGAAGGCATCGACCGCGACATGGGCGCCAAGCACGCCAAGTGGTTCGTCGTCTCGGCGAAGACGACCGGCTGGCTGCGGGAGACGGAGCTCGTGCCGAAGACACAGGGCGTCGTCTCGGCGATCAAGCAGACGAAGTTCGCACTGGGCCTCGCGGCGAAGGGCAAGGTGCCGCTGCCGTTCCCGCCGCACGTGGCGAAGAACGTGCGCGAGGCGCGACGGCTCCACGACCTCGTGCGGGAGCAAGACGTGAACGGCTATGACGCGATCGTGCAGGGCGAGCACGCGCTCGCCAAGCTCGCACACGGCGACGTGCGGGGCGACACGCTCGAGGAGATCTACGAGCGCCCCGGCGCCTTCCACCGCCCGTTCCTGCAGGACGACATCCCCGGCGGCTCCGAGGGCGGCGTGGGCGCGTTGAACCAGGCCGACACGACGCCCGGCGCGAAGCCGACCGAGATGTACGGTGACAACCAGCCCGGCCAGGGTGACGACGAAGTGGAGACGAATCCATGAGTGCAGCTGCGACCGAGGCCAGGCGCGTCGCCTACTACAAGGGCTGCCTCGCGTCGCTCTCCGCCAAGGAGCTCGACTCCGCGACCCAGGCGCTCGCGCCGAAGGTCGGCCTGGAGCTCGTCGAGCTCGAGTCGGTGACGTGCTGCGGCGCCGGCGACATCCACGAGGCGGAGCCCGACTACTACCTGCACCTGAACGCGCGCATCCTCGCGTACGCGGCGGCCGAGGGCGTCGACACGCTGCTGACGGTCTGCAACGTCTGCACGCTCAACCTGCGACAGGCGAACTTCATGCTGCTCGGCGACTCCGAGCTGCGCGCACGCGTCAACGAGAACCTCGTTTCGGTGGGCGTGCCCGCATACGAGCGCGACGTCGACGTGCGCCACCTGCTCTGGGAGATCGCCGAAGGGGACGGCTACGAGAAGCTGAAGGCTTCGGCGCACCGTGGCCTGAAGGGCCTGAAGATCGCGCCGTTCTACGGCTGCCAGATCCTGCGTCCGTCGAAGATCCAGGGCTTCGAGGATCCGGACCGCCCATGGTCGCTCGAGCGGATCATCGAGGCGTGCGGCGGAGAGCCCGTCGACTATCCCGCGAAGATCAAGTGCTGCGGCTTCCCGATCATCCAGGCGCGCGAGGAGACGGCGCTCGGCGAGCTGATCCAGCCGATCGAGCAGGCGATGGAGGCGGGCGCCGACGCGATCGTCACGCCGTGCCCGCTCTGCCACCTCTCGCTCGACGCCTGGCAATCGAAGCTGAAGGCCGCGACGGGGCGCGACTACGCGATGCCGATCCTGCACCTGTCGCAGCTCGTCGGCGTCGCCGCCGGCCTCGAGGAGTCGGAGCTGCGGTTCAAGCGCCACGTCGTCTCCGTGCAGCCGATCATCGAGAAGCTCCAGATCTGACGCGCGCCGGCGTCTTCGCGGGCGCTGCGGCGCTCGCGGCAGTGACGGTCGCCTACGGCTGGCTCGAGGCGGGCTGGGTGCGGCTGCGCGAGCTCGAGGTCGAGCTGCCGGGGCTGCCGCCCGAGCTCGACGGCCTGCGCATCGCGCACCTCTCGGACTTCCACCTCGGCGTCCCGTCGCGAGGTGTGCGTGCGGTCGAGCGCGCTGTCGAGTGGGTCGAGGAGCGGCAGCCCGAGCTCGTCTGCGTGACCGGCGACCTGCTCTCGCGCCCCGGCGGTGCCGCCCGGCTGACCGCCCTGCTCGAGCGGCTCGGACATCCCTACGTCGTCCTCGGCAACCACGACCTCGCCGTCTCCCGCGACCCCTTCTCGCGGCCGGCCGAGCTCGGATCGCTTCCGAGCGGGACGCTGCTCTCGGACTCGGCGGCGGAGCTCGAGCTGCGGGGTGTGCCGGTCGAGCTCGCGGGCGTCGATCCGCGCTCGTGGCTCGCCAAGCGGCGCAGCGGCTTCCCGGAGTCCGGCGCCCGGCTGCGGATCCTCCTCTGCCATTTCCCCGAGGCGCTCGACCGCGTGCCGTCCGGGCGCTGGGATCTCATCCTCTCGGGACACCTGCACGGTGGCCAGATCGTCTTGCCGTACGGCTTCGGCAAGCTGCTCCTCGCGCACCCACGGGCGCCGTACCCCGCCGGCCTCTATCGCAAGGGCGAGACCGTGCTGCACGTCTCGCCGGGCCTTGGCACGACCTTCGTGCCCTTTCGTTTCTTCGCCCGGCCCGAGGCGACCGAACTCGTCCTAAGATCAGGGACGTGATGGAGGGTCACAGCCACATCTCGCCGGAGGTACTCGCCCGCTACGCGGCCGACGCCGCTGCCGAGGTGCGTGGCGTGCACACGAAACAGCGTCGCGGGGCGCGCGTCGCGGGCGGCGAGGTCGAGGTGCACGTCGTCGTCGACTACGGGGCGAACGTGCAGGCGGTCGCCGCCGACGTGCAGCGCCGGGTGTCCGACTATCTCGAGCGCATGACGGACGTGCGCCCGAGTCGGTGCACGTCGTCGTCGACGACATCCAAAGGCCCTGAGCCCGTGGCTCCGCACCTGACGGGGCTGACGAAGCTGACGTTGCAGACGGCACCGAGCGTCTGTCACGAGTGCATCTGGTGGCAGACCCGCGGCCGTCGCGAGGTCGACAAGGACCGGTGGATGGAGAAGCTCGAGCTGGAGTTCGGTGCGTTCGGCACCGTCTACTACGACTCCGACGGACGCGTGCTCGGCTCGATGCAGTACGGCCCGGCACCTGCGTTCCCGCGCGCGTCGGAGCTTCCTGCCGGCCCGCCGAGTGACGACGCCATCCTCGTCACGTGCGCCTACCTCGTCGCGTCGTCGAGCCCGTGGGTGCTGCAGTCGCTCTTCCTCGCCGCGATCGGCGAGGCGCGCGACCGCGGCGCGCGCGCGCTCGAGGCGTTCTCGTACCGCTATCCCGAGGGCGAGTCGGCGTACGAGCGGTTCCGCGTGCACAAGACGCTCTTCCCGCAGGACTTCCTCGCCGATTTCGGCTTCGAGGTGCTCCGGTCCTCCGGACGCGTGAGCCTCTCGCGGCTCGAGCTCGGCGGCCTCGTCCCGGTCGAGGAAGGCGCGCGCGAGAAGGTGCTGCGCGCAGTCCGGGAGGCCTTCGGCGTCCCGGAGCCGGTGCCGACGCCGCCGCCCTTCTGAACGTGGCCCAGCGCAGCCGAACCACGTTCATGGGGTGAGCGCCACGAGCCTCGCTCGCGACGCGACCAGCGCCTCGTCCGTGTCCAGCCCGTAGCCGCCGCTGAACGGCAGCCCGCCGATCTCGAGCACGAGCGGCACGTCGAGACCGGCGAGCGGCGCCAGGTCGACGCTGCCGCGCCCGAGCGGCAGGTGGTGGTTGGTCTCCGGCAGCGGCGTGTCCGAGACGTGCACGAGGCTGAATCGCGGTGCGAGCTCGAGCAGCGGTTGCACGAGCTGCGGCTCGGTGTGGTTGACGTCCCAGACGAGGCGTAAGCCGGGCACCGCGTCGAGCACCGGCCGCGGGTCGACGAGCAGGCGCTGCGCCGGCGCGTTGTGCTCGACGCCGAATACGAGGCCTGCCTCGTCGGCGGCAACCAGAGTCTCGGCGAGCTCCGCCGCGAGCAGCGGCTCGACGTCGGGCTTTCCGACCGGATGCACGTGCACGCGCGAGACGCCGAGGCGCATGATCGCGTCGAGATTCGCCTCGAGCGCGCGCGGGATCGTGCCCGGCTCTCCCTCGTGCCGCACGAGCATCTCGAGCGTCGGCTCGACGTCCTCGTCCGCGAACGCAGCGCCGACCTCGTCGAGATCGGCGCGCAGATCGTCTGCGATCGCTCCCGCGCGGTCACTGCGGATCTGGATCACGTCGAAGCCCTGTTCGCGCGCGAAGCGGATCTCGTCGACGGGCGGCCGCCAGTTGAGCGGGAAGAACCGCCCCACCATCCCGATGCGCACGTCTAGACGGTCGCGCGTTCGCGGTCGAGCACGAGCTCGGCGATCTGGATCGCGTTCAGGGCAGCGCCCTTGCGCAGGTTGTCGCTCGCGAGGAACAGCGCGAGCCCGCGCTCGACGGTCGGGTCGCGACGGATGCGGCCGACGAGCACGTCGTCGAGCCCGGCCGCCTTGCCGGGCGACGGAAACTCCTCGACCTGCAGCGACGGAGCCGCGGCGAGCAGCTCGCGCGCCTGCTCGGCGGAGAGCTCGCTCTCGAACTCGACCCAGATCGCCTCCGCGTGCCCGACCAGCACCGGTACGCGCACGCAGGTTGCCTGGATCGGCAACTCGGGCAGCTCCATGATCTTGCGCGTCTCGTCGCGCAGCTTCGACTCCTCGTCGAACTCCTCGCCGTCGAAGTCCCAGTCCATGCGCAGGTCGTGCTCGGCCTGCGGCTCGTTGCGTAGGCGCTCCATCGACTGCGCGCCCGCCCCCGAGACCGACTGGTAGGTCGCGACGCGGACGCGCGCGAGCCCGGCCGCATCGTGCAGCGGCTTGAGGACCGCGGTGAGCGGGATCGTGCAGCAGTTCGGGTTGGCGACGATGCCCTCGTGCTCGAGCGCGCGCACCGGGTTCACCTCCGGCACGACGAGCGGGATGCCCGGCTCGAGCCGGTAGGCAGAGGACTTGTCGATCGCGAGCGCGCCCCCGCGGACCGCGTGCGGGACGAGCTCGCGCGAGGCGCCGGTCCCGACCGAGAAGAGGAACACGTCGACGTCGCCCGCGGCGAGCGCCTCGGGCGTCGCCTCCTCGACGGTGTACGGTCCGAGCTGCTTCCCGGCAGAGCGGGCAGAGGCGAATACGCGCACGTGCTCGAAGCCGCGCTGCTGCAGCAGCTCGAGCGTGACGGTGCCGACGGCGCCCGTGGCGCCGACGACGCCGATCCGGGCGCTAGGCAAGCTCGAAGGCATCGTGGAGCGCGCGCACAGCGGCGTCGACCTGGTGGGACTGGATGTGGCAGGCGATCTTGATGGGGGACGTCGACACGACGGCCGGCGAGATTCCCTCCGACTCGAGCGTCGCAAACGTCTTGGCAGCGACACCGGGATGGCTCTTCATGCCCGCGCCGATCACGGACACCTTGCCGAGGTCGTCGCGAGCCTCCCACTGTGCACCGAGCCCGTCGAGGGTGCGGGCGGACTCCGCGCGATCCTCGGGCGGCGCCGAGAAGACGATCTCGTCGCTCGACTGCAGGATCGTGTCGACGTTGACGTTCGCGGATGCGAGCGCGGCGAACAGCGCGGCGGGTCGCGCGCCGTGCACGTGGTAGACGGTCTCTTCGCGCTGGTGCACCACGGCTGAGATGAGTGCTTTCTCGAGCATCGGGTCGTCCTCCTCCGTGATCCAGGTTCCCTCGTCGTCTTCGAACGAGGAGCGAACGTTGAGCCGAACGTCGTGCGTGCGCGCGATCTCGATCGAGCGCGCCATCATCACCCCTGCGCCGGAGGATGCCATCTCGAGCATCTCCTCGAAGCTGACGCGGTCGAGCTTGCGCGCGCCCGGGACGAGCCGCGGGTCGGCCGTGAAGACGCCGCGCACGTCGGTGTAGATCTCGCACGCGTCCGCACCGAGCGCCGCAGACAGCGCCACCGCAGTCGTATCGGAGCCGCCGCGGCCGAGGGTGGTCACGTCGAGCGAGTCGGCGGAGACGCCCTGGAAGCCGGCGACGAGCACGATCTCGTCGCGTTCGAGCGCCTCGTGGATCCGCCGTGCGCGCACCTCGACGATCTTCGCCTTCGTGTGCGACGAGTCGGTGACGATGCCGGCCTGCGAGCCGGTGAGCGAGATCGCACGACCGCCGAGGTCGACGATCGCCATCGCGACGAGCGCGCACGAGATGCGCTCGCCGACCGAGAGCAGCATGTCCATCTCGCGTGCCTGCGGCGTGGGGGAGATCCGGTGTGCGAGCTCGACGAGCTCGTCCGTGGTGCGGCCCATCGCCGAGACGACGGCGACGACCTTGCTGCCGGACTGCCGCGCTGCGACGAGCCGTTCCGCGACACGCTTCAGCTTGTCGGGATCGCCGACCGAGGTGCCGCCGAACTTCATCACGACGAGCCCCGGCGTGTGCGGCGCGTGCTCGACCGCGGGGACTGCTTCGAACTCGGTGACCGTCATTTGCAACAGTGTAGGCAGCGCATGCGCCCCGGCCCCTGGACGATCCGGCAGTACGTGATAGTCGTCTTCGGGGCGATCGGCGTCGCGCTGCTGCCGTGGACGCTCTGGCTCTCGGCGTCCCTGAAGCCCCACCACGAGACCGAGCACTGGGACATAGCCTGGTCGGGCTTCGACACGTTCCTCGCGCTCGCGTTCGTGCTGACCGCGGCCGCCGCCTGGCGCAGGTCGCCCTGGGTCACCGCCTGCGCCGCCGCGACGGGCACGCTGCTGATCGTCGACGCGTGGTTCGACGTCGTGCTCGAGAGCCACAGCGGGCGGTTCTGGGCGCTACTGGCAGCGGTCGCCGTCGAGCTGCCGCTCGCCGCCCTCTGCTTCTGGATCGCCTACCGCACCGAGCGGTTCCTGGCTCAGATCGTCGACGCCGCGCGCGGGAGCGCTGTCGCATCACATCTCCCGGCGTCCGGAGAGCGCTCGGCCGAGAGTGACCTCGTCGGCGTACTCGAGGTCGCCTCCGACCGGGAGCCCGCTGGCCAGGCGCGTGACGCGGACGCGCCCTCGTAGCCGGTCGGCGAGGAACGCGGCGGTCGCCTCGCCGGTCATGTTCGGGTTCGTCGCGAGCACGACCTCCTGCACGCCGTTCGCGTCGACGCGGCGCAGCAGCTCGTCGATGCGCAGGTCGCTCGGGTCGACGCCGTCGAGCGGCGACAGCGAGCCGCCGAGCACGTGGTAGAGCCCGCGGAACTCGGCCGTCCGCTCGAGCGAGACGACGTCGACGGGCTGCTCGACGACGCAGATGAGCGCGTGGTCGCGACGCTGGTCGGTGCAGATCCCGCACAGCTCCTCCTCGGTCAGGTTGCCGCACTCGCGGCAGAAGCGAACGCGCTCCTTCACCTCCTCGAGGGCCGACGCGAGCGCCAGCGCCTCGTCCTTCGGGCGCTGGAGGATGTGGAACGCGAGCCGCTGCGCGGTCCGTGACCCGATCCCGGGCAGCCGCGTCAGCTGTGCGACCAGATTCTCGACGGAGGGGCTGAACACGGAGCCATTGTGCCCGCGAGGGTGGCTGGACGGGCCGTGTCCCAGGGACAGTCCCCGGGACCTGGCCCAAACCGCCGTGGCCGCGGCCGCGTAGTCCTGGCATGAGACGTTTGTGGTTCACAGCTCTGCTGCTCGGGCTCGCGCTCCTGCCACTCGTGCTGGCGGCGTGCGGCAAGGGCGGCGGCGGGTACTAGCCGGTCAGCGCCGCCTCGTAGGCGGCGCGGTCGACGGCGATCAGCCGCACCTCCGTCTTCGCGGTCACGCGCACGTCGTCGCTGCCGTCGAGCTTCTCCCACTCGCCGACGACCTGGCCGGCGCCGCGCTCGTACTCCTCGAGCGGTGTCTGCACGAGCAGCTCGCCGTGCAGGATCAGGAACAGCCCGCTGACCGGGATGCCCGGCTCGACGAGCACGTGGCCCTCGTCGAAGGAGACCTCGCTGCCGACGTCCAGCAGCTTGGCGAAGAACGACTCGTCGATCGCTGCCTCTACAGCCCGGGCAGGAGCCCGCCGAGATCCGACGGCAGCATGCTCTTCATCTTCGCCTCGACCTTGGCGCGCGCGGCGCGCAGCGCTTCGTTCGACGCCGCCAGCACGAGGTCGGCCAGCATCTCAGGGTCTTCAGGGTCGATCGCCTTCGGGTCGATGCGCAGCTCCCTGAGCTCACCGCTCGCCGACGCGACGACGGTCACCATGCCGCCGCCCGCCGAGGCCTCCGCGGTCTCCTTCGCCGCGTCCTCCTGCATCTGCTGCATCTGCTCCTGCATCTCCTGCGCCTGCTTCAAGAGTGCGTCCATGTCGAAGCTCATTCGTCCAACTCCCTCGCGTCGAAGGTGCTCTTCATCAGCTCGAGAACGTCCTCTTCGCTCGCAGGCGTCTCGTCGTCCTCGCTCGCGTGTGCCTCGTCGCCCAGCTCGAAGGAGACGGCGAGCTTGCGGCCGGTCACCTCGTAGAGGGCGTCGCGCAGCAGCGCGGCGTTCTTCGGATCCTCGGCCAGCTTCAGGTGGAACGCAGCCGTCTGCGGAAAGGCCAGCGTCAGCGTGTCCCCGGCGAGCTGCGCGGGATGCGCCTCGGCGAGCGTCTTCCCGATCGGGATCGAGCGCTGCTCGACGGCGGGCAGGATCGAGCGCCGCCAAGCCTCCTGTAGCTGCTCCAGCTCGACGGTGATCGGAGCCTCCGGCGCGGGTGGCTCCGCCACCGAACGTGGTTCGCTCTGCGAACCACGTTCGCGGGGCTCAGCCGCTGTCGGCGCACCCGCCTCGAGTCTCTCCAGCCTGAACGCGAGCGACTCGCGCGAGAGGTCGGCCGCCGGGCGCGTCACCTTGACGAGCGCCAGCTCGAGCGGGAGGCGTGGATCGCCGCCCTGCCGCATGTCGTCGACCGCCACCGCGAGCAGGTCGATCAACCGCACGACTGTCGCGGCGGGCAGCTGGTTCGCCTGCTCGCGCAGCCGTTCGCGTGTCTCGTCGGTCACCGGCAGCGAGTCGGGCACCTCGTTCATGTGCTGCACGAGCAGCAGGTGCCGCAGGTGCTCGATCAGGTCGGTCACGAGCCGGCCCAGATCCTGGCCCCGCTCGGAGATCTCCTCCAGGAACATCAGCGCGCCCGCCGTGTCGTTGTCGACGACCATGTCGCAGAGCCGGAACAGCACCTCGTCCTCGACCGCGCCGAGCAGCTGCAACACGTCCTGCACCGTGATCGTGCCACCGGTCGCCGCAGCGAGCTGGTCGAGGGTCGACTCCGCGTCGCGGTAGGCGCCGCGCCCGCCGCGCGCGATCAGCGCGAGCGCCGCGTCGGGCACGTCGATCTGCTCGCCGTCGGCGATCAGGCGCAGCTTGCGGATCAGATCGGGCAGGCGCGGCCGCTGAAAGACGAACGTCTGGCAGCGCGAGCGCACCGTCGGCAGCACCTTCTGCAGCTCGGTCGTGCAGAAGACGAAGAGCAGGTGCGGCGGCGGCTCCTCGATCAGCTTCAGCAGCGCGTTCCACGCCGCGTCGGTCAGCTGGTGCGCTTCGTCGAGGATGTAGACCTTCGAGCGGCCCTCGACCGGCTGCAGCACGACGCGGTCGCGAATCTCACGGATGTCGTCGATGCCGCGCTGCGAGGCGGCGTCCATCTCGATCACGTCGAGCGACGATCCGCTCGAGATCGCGACGCACGCGTGACACGTGTTGTCTGGAGTCGCGGTCGGGCCGTGCGCGCAGTTGACCGACTTGGCGAGGATCCGCGCGAGTGACGTCTTGCCGGTGCCGCGCGGGCCTGCGAAGAGATACGCCTGCCGCACCTTGTCCTGCTCGATCGCGTTCGTGAGCGTTCGCACGACCGCCTCCTGGCCCACGACCTCCGCGAAGGTCTGGGGGCGGTACTTGCGGTAGAGGGCGGCCACGCGTCGATTCTCGCAGATCGCGCCACCCTGCCCTCCGCGGCGTGGCCGCCCCTGGGAAGATGCCGCTTCGTGCTCCTGACCGCCGCTCTCGCCCTCGCCCTGGCCGGCTGCCCGCCGCCTCCTCCGCCACCCGCGAAGCACGTCCTGACCGCGCCGCGCTGGATCCACGACACCCTCGTGACCGAGTACTGGCCCGCGCCCGAGCGCTGGTTCACCGGCCGGCTCGTGCGTGTGCCCGGGATCCCCGGCCGTCATCGCGCCGACTGGCTGTTCGGGTCGCGTGGGCTGCCGATGCAGGGCGAAGGCGTCGCCACCGACGGGCGCGTCTACCACTTCGCAGGTCCGTACGGCTCCGGGTGGCTGAACGCCGCCGGACGCCCGACCGCGCCGTGCACCGCGCCCGGGCACTGGACGAACGGCCGCCCGGCGCGGATCGCGCATCCGTCGTGGGCGCGCTACGCGCCCGGCCACTCACGCACGCTCGTGCCGTGGAAGAGCGTTGCCGTCGACCGCAACGTGATCCCCTTCGGCTCGCGCATCTTCATGCTCGCTCTCTGCGCGACGCCCGCGCGCGGTTGGGTGGTCGCGCGCGACACCGGCGGCGCGATCGGCGGTGCGCACATAGACCTCTACCGCCCGCCGCCGGCGCAGCCGAGCGGCGGCACCGTGCTGCGCGGGCAGTCGATGCTCGTCGTGCCCCCGGGCACGCGGCCAAGGCACACTCCGCGGTGCCCGTGATCGACGACGACGTTCTCGCAGAGACCCGTGCCTTCAACGAGCTGCTCCAAGCGGCGCTCGCCGAGCTGCCATCCGTGCATACGCTCCCGCCGGAGGAGACGCGGCGCGCGCGCCGAGACGGCCGCGGGGTGTTCCCGCCGCTCGAGTTCGCCGAGCAGGCGCGCACGATCGAGATCCCGGGCCGCGACGGGCCGATCCCACTGCGGATCGTCGAGCCCGACCAGCCACGCGGCGCCTACCTGCACCTGCACGGTGGCGGCTGGACGTTCGGCTCCGCCGACGGGCAGGACTTGCTGCTCGTCGAGCTCGCGGAGCAGACCGGGATGACGATGGTCAGCGTCGAGTACCGGCTCGCGCCCGAGCACCCGTTTCCCGCCTCACCGGACGACTGCGAGGACGCGGCGCGCTGGTTCCTCGACGCGTACAACGGGCGGCATGTCATCGGCGGCGAATCGGCGGGCGCGCACCTTGCCGTGCTGACGCTGCTGCGGTTGCGCGACGCGGGCGTGGAAGGCTTCGATGCGGCGAACCTCGTCTTCGGCCCATACGACCTGACGGGCACGCCGAGCCGTCTCCTCTGGGACAGCGACCTGATCTTGACGAGCCCGCTCATGGACTGGTTCGCGGACTGCTTTCTTCCCGGCATGTCGCACGACGAGCGGCGCGACCCCGCCGTCTCACCGCTCTACGCCGACCTGCGCCGTTTGCCGCCGGCGCTTTTCTCGTGCGGCACGCTCGACCCGCTGCTCGACGACTCGCTCTTCATGGAGGCGCGCTGGCGCGCGGCCGGCAACCAGGCGACGCTCTCGCTCTGGCCAGAAGGCGTGCACGCGTACACCGCCTTCCCGCTCGAGATCGCGCGGCGCTCGCGCGCCGAGCAAGCGGGGTTCATCCGGGGCTAGCGCTCCTCCCTACAGTCGTTCGCCGGCGCGCACCGGCACGGTCAGCCGGTTGCCGGGCGGCGCCAGGGGGCACGCCCAGCGCGGGTCGTACGAGCACGACGGGTTGTAGGCGAAGTTGAAGTCGAGCACGAGCCTGCCGTCGTGCTGACCGAGATCGCTGCCCTTGACCGTGTCGAGGAGATAGCGCCCGGCGCCGTAGGTCTCCGTGCCGCTCGTCGCGTCGGCGAACGAGAGAAAGACCCCACCGCCGTAGCCGTCGAGCCAGAGCAGGTCGAGCGTCTGCGGCCCGGCGAGCTCGAAGCGCACGCGGGCAAAGCGCGTGAACGCAAATGGCACCTCGCCGGACGATGCGACCTCGCGCCGTTCACGCTCGGCAGGTTCGACGGTTCCCAGCAGGCGCAGCGCCGGGTCGTAGTCGTACAGCGGAACACCCGTGAACGACGACCGCGGCGCCGCGGGCAAGGGCGACTGCGGATGCGTGCGGAAGAGGTCGTCGCGTGTCTCGCGCCACCGGTGCCAGGCACTCTCGCCGTCGACCTCGGCGCGGATCTCGGCGTACAACTCGAAGATGCGCCGCTTCCAGTCGAGGAGCTCGAGCTCGGTCATGTGGCCCGCCGAGCGACCTCGGCGCGCACGGCAGGTGCAACCTCGGTGCCGAACAGCTCGATCGAGCGCAGCACCTGCTCGTGCGGCAGAGAGCCGACGCTCATCTGGGCGAGGAAGCGCTGGTGCCCGAAGAGCTCGTGCTGGAAGAGGATCTTCTCGACGACTTCCTCGGGGCTGCCGACGACGAGCGCGCCGCGCCGGGTGCGCAAGGCGTCGTAGTCCTGCCGCGTCAGGCCCGACCAGCCGCGCTCGCGGCCGATGCGGTTCATCATCGTGGAGTACGCCGGGTAGAACTCGTCGGCCGCGCGCTGCGGCGAGTCGGCGACATAGCCGTGTGAGTTGATGCTGAGCGGCGGCGGCTCGTGCCCAGCCTCGGCAGCGGCCCGGCGGTGGAGGTCGGCGAACGGCGCGAAGCGCTCGGGCCGGCCGCCGATGATCGCCAGCGCCATCGGGAGCCCGAGCCTGCCGGTACGCAGGGCCGACTCCGCCGTCCCGCCGACGGCGATCCAGACGGGCAGGGACTCCTGCAGCGGACGCGGATAGATCCCGAGGTCGTCGATCGACGCGCGGTGCGCGCCCGACCAGGTGATGCGCTCCGAGTCGCGCAGTGCGAGCAGCAGCCCGAGCTTCTCCACGAACAGGTCGTCGTAGTCGTCGAGGTCGTAGCCGAAGAGCGGGAACGACTCTATGAACGACCCGCGGCCGGCCATGATCTCGGCGCGTCCGTTCGAGATCAGGTCGACCGTCGCGAACTCCTGGAACACCCGAACGGGGTCGTCGGAGCTGAGCACGGTGACCGCGCTCGTCAGTCGGATGCGGCTCGTGCGTGCAGCGACGGCTGCCAGCGCGACGGCTGGAGCAGAGACGACGAAGTCGGGCCGGTGGTGCTCGCCGATACCGAAGACGTCGAGGCCAACCTGGTCGGCGAGCTCTGCCTCCTCGAGCAGCTCTGCCATGCGCCGAGCCGGCCCCGCAGGCCCTACCTCGGCGAAGGTGTAGACGCCGACCTCCATGAGGGATGCAGTGTCACCCAAATGGGGATTGCCGGGCCGGTCCGCCCGACTACGGTCAGTGCGTGGGAGACGGCCGCACCCTCGACCAGGCAATCCGCGCGCTCGACAAATTGATCGCCGAGCGCGCGCAGGCGCCGGGCAACGTCCCGGATCCGAACTCGCCGATCCGCCGCGCCTACGAGCGCATCGTGCGCGGCGCAGACACCCAGGTCGACGCGGCGTAGCTCTGGACGAGGCCGGGGGACGGGACGCGTCCCGTCCCCCGCGCCCCGTCATCAGCTCTTGACGGTCGTCCCTCCGTCAGCGCGGTAGAACAGCCACTGATCCTGCATCCGCGCGGACTGGCCGGCGGTGAACTGGTCGTAGCAGGAGTCGTAGGAGTAATCCATGTAGTTGTGGATCGAGTCGAGGCCTGGCTCCTTGCAGGAGTCCTGGCCCTCCGGGCAGCCTCGGGTCGCGATCAGCTGCGGCGGCGTGTCGTCGACGTAATCGCCCCGGCCTCGTGTGTCACCGTCTTGCCGAGGTCGTAGGCGCCGGCGTACCTCGTCGACGCATCGGGCAGGCGGAACCGTAACCACTTGCGTCCGCACACGTCTAGGAGTGATGCAACGGTCGCACCGCCCGGGCGGGCATACTGATCCCATGCAGCAATGGCATGTCGACCGCGTCACACCGGTCTCCCCGACCGACGCGGCCGAATGCGATGCCGCCTACCTGCTCAAGCTCTCCTGCGGCGACGAGCAGACGGAAGCCGTGGTCGAGTTCGCGTCGCCGTCCTCGGTCGCATCCGGCGGCTACGCCGAGGAGAAGTTCAGTGCCTACCTGTCGGACGACGAGCCGCCGCGGCGGATCGTCGTGGAGCGCGACGGAGCTGTGCGCGTCGTCGACGGGCCTCGGCCCGTCGACCCGAACCGCCCACCCCGGAACGCGCGCCCGGCCGAGCCCCAACGGGCGCGCCGGCGCAGCCGCCGCTGACCCTTCGCGCCTCGCTCAGTGCAGCGCGTGCACGACAGCGTGACCGCGGCCGCGCGCGATCAGCGCGCGGTTGACGGGCACGGTGAGCACGAACGCCACGGCGAGACTCGCGGCGAGGCTCCACCAGAAGAGCCCGTCCGAGAGCCCTGCCGCGATCGCGCCCGGGACCAGCAGGATGAAGGCGTTGTCGACCACTTCCATGACGGCGATCGAGATCGTGTCCGATGCGAAGGCGAGCGACAGGGAGCGCCGGAACGGAATGCCGGAGCGCCGCACCGAGAGCACGGTCAGCCCGAAGCCGAAGACGAACGCGAGCGCGATCGCGAGCGCGATCGACGCGAGGTCGCCGAAGCCGAGGGCGGTCGCGACGACCATGCCAAGCACCTCGCCGATCGCGCAGCCCGTCAGGCAGTGGAGCGTGGCCTGGACGGCCGCCCGCGTCAGGCTGCCGTGATCGTGCTCGGTCACGTCACCGGGTCTTCGCGAACCGCTGAACGGCCTCGAGCAGCTCGCGGCTCTTCTCCTCGGCGGCGCCTGGGTCGCCGGAGGCGAGTGCGCCGGCGACGCAGTGCTGCACGTGCTCCTCGAGCACCTTCAGCGCAACGGCTTCGAGGGCGGTGCTGACGGCGCCGAGCTGGGTGAGGATGTCGATGCAGTAGCGGTCGTCCTCGATCATCCGCGAGACGCCGCGTACCTGGCCCTCGACGCGGGCGAGCCGCTTCAGCAGCTGATCCTTGTGCGGGGTGTACCCGTGGGTCGGAGTCGTTGTCATGCGGCCAGCCTACCATACCCCAGAGGGGTATTTGACACCGAGGCGGCACTCCGGTACGGTGATCCTCAATGATACCCCCAGGAGGTATGAAGATGAACGTCGTGTCCTTTGCGGTCCCGGGCGTCAGCTGCGAGCACTGCCGGCACGCGATCTCGACCGAGGTCGGCCGGGTTGCAGGGGTCGACGCGGTCGACGTCGACCTCGAGCGCAAGGTGGTCGTCGTCCGCGGCGGCGCGTTCGCCGACGACGAGGTGCGCGCGGCGATCGACGAGGCGGGGTACGACGTGGAGGGGCCGGCCGCGTGACGTTCGCCGCGCCGGCCAAGCTCGCGCTGTTCTGCGCCTGGCTCGCCCTCGTCGGCGGCGTGGCGGCGCTCGCCGGTGCTGCGAACGAGAGCGCAGGCTCGCCCGCCGCCACGGCCGATGACGCAATGCACATGCAGTCCGGCGAGCCGGGACGCACCGACGGGCTGGCTTCGAGCGTCGCGGGCTACACGTTCGTACCCGAGCGCACGGTGCTGCCGCCCGGCAAGCCCACTGAGCTGCGCTTTCGCGATCCTCGACGCGGCGGGCCGGTCTGCGACGGACTTCGATCTCGAGGGCGGCGTGCGCTTGCACCTGATCCTCGTGCGGCGTGACCTGACCGGCTACCAGCACCTGCACCCGCGCGCGCTGCGCGACGGCACGTGGACCGTGCCCGTCACGCTGGCGACCCCGGGGGCCTACCGCGCGTACGCCGATTTCGAGGCCGGCGGCGCCAAGACAGTGCTCGGCACCGACCTCTTCGCACCCGGATCATTCACTCCCGCGCCGCCCGCGCGGCCCTCGCTGCGCGCGCAGGCCGACGGGTACGACGTCGAGCTTGCGCACGGCTCGCTGCGGGCAGGCGAGGAGAGCAGGCTTGCGTTCCGGATCAGCCGGGCCGGCCGGCCGGTCACACACTTCGACGACTACATCGGGCGACGTGGTCACCTCGTCGCGCTGCACGAGGGCGACCTCGCATACACACACGTTCACCCGGTGACCGGCGCACCCGCCGGCGAGATCCGGTTCGACGCCGAGCTCGAGCATCCGGGCAGCTACCGCCTGTTTCTGCAGTTCAAGACGGACGGGGTCGTGCACACCGTCCCGTTCTCCGCCCGGGTCGTCCGATGAGCACCGTCGAGCGCCTCGACCTCCCGATCGAAGGGATGACCTGCGCGTCGTGCGCCGCTCGGATCGAGCGGAGGCTGAACAAGCTCGACGGCGTCCGGGCGTCGGTCAACTACGCGACGGAGAAGGCGGCCGTCGAATTCGACCCCGCACAGACGAACGCGGAGGGCCTCGTCGCCGTCGTCGAGCAGGCCGGCTACGGGGCGCGCCTACCGACCGCCGAGCCCGAGGTCACGGCGGCGGAGCCGGGCGACGACCTCACGGCGCCGCCTGGTCTTCGCGGTTGCGCTGTCGCTGCCGGTGCTGGCGATGGGAATGATCCCGGCGCTGCAGTTCCGCTACTGGCAGTGGCTTGCGTTGCAGCTCGCGACACCGGTCGTGCTCTGGGCGGGCTGGCCGTTCCACCTCGCCGCGTGGAAGAACCTGCGCCACGGCGACGGCGACGATGGACACGCTCGTCTCGCTCGGGACGCTCTCGGCCTGGGGCTGGTCGGTCGTCGCGCTCTTCTTCCTCGACGCGGGCGCCGCCGGACATGCGCATGCCGTTCGAGCTGACGCCGTCGCGCACGGGTGCGGGCGAGCAGATCTACCTCGAGGTCGCCTCGGTCGTGATCGCGTTCCTGCTCGCCGGTCGCTACTTCGAGGCGCGCGCGAAGCGCAACGCAGGCGCCGCGCTGCGCGCGCTCGGCGAGCTCGGCGCGAAGGAGGTCTCGCGGCTCGAGCAGGACGGCACGGAGCGGCTGGTCCCGGTCGGCCGAGCTCCGGGTGGGCGATCGCTTCGTCGTCCGGCCCGGCGAGAAGGTCGCCACGGACGGCGTGGTCGTCGCAGGTACCTCGTCGGTCGACCGCTCGCTCCTGACCGGCGAGAGCGTGCCGGTCGAGGTCGGAGAGGGCGACGCGGTCGTCGGCGCGACCGTCAACGCCGGCGGCCGTCTCGTCGTCGAGGCGACCAGGATCGGCGCGGACACGGCGCTCGCGCAGATCGCGCAGCTCGTCGAGAACGCGCAGTCGGGCAAGGCGCCCGTGCAGCGGCTCGCCGACCGCGTCTCGGCGGTCTTCGTCCCGGTCGTGATCACGATCGCCGCCGCCACGCTCGGGTACTGGCTCGGGACCGGCGTCGACGCGACCTTCGCGTTCTCCGCGACGGTCGCGGTGCTGATCGTCGCGTGTCCCTGCGCGCTCGGGCTCGCGACGCCGACGGCGCTGCTCGTCGGCACGGGGCGCGGCGCGCAGCTCGGCATCCTGATCAAGGGGCCGCAGGTGCTCGAATCGACCCGCCGGGTCGACACGATCGTGCTCGACAAGACCGGCACCGTCACCGAGGGCAAGCTGACCCTCGCCGATGTGGTCACGGTCGACGGCACGTCGCGGGACGAGGCGCTGCGCATCGTCGGCGCGCTCGAGCACGCCTCCGAGCACCCGGTGGCGCGTGCGATCGCCGCCGCGACGGACGGCCCGCTGCCGGACGTCGACGCCTTCCGCGCACGCGAGGGTCTCGGCGCCGAGGGCGTGGTCGACGGTCATGCGGTCGTCGTCGGCCGGCCTGCGCTGCTCGCCGAGTGGGGAATCGAGCTCGACGGCACGCTCGCGGGCGCGCTCGACACGGGCTCGACCTCGGTCGTCGCGGCCTGGGACGGTGAGGCACGTGCGGTCTTCGTCGTCGCGGACACGGTCAAGCCGACGAGCGCGGCCGCCATCGCCGAGCTCGAGCGGATCGGGCTGCGCACGGTGCTGCTGACCGGCGACAACGAGCGCACCGCACGGGCCGTCGCCGACGAGGTCGGGATCGTCGACGTCGTCGCCGACGTCCTTCCTGCTGACAAGGCCGCGGTGATCGAGTCGCTGCAGGACGGTGGGGCGGTCGTGGCGATGGTCGGCGACGGTGTCAACGACGCGCCCGCGCTCGCCCAGGCCGACCTCGGGCTTGCGATCGGCACAGGCACCGACGTCGCGATCGAGGCGAGCGACCTGACGCTCGTCTCCGGCGACCTGCGCTCCGCCGCCGATGCGATCCGTCTCTCGCGCCGAACGCTCGCGACGATCAAGGGAAACCTCTTCTGGGCCTTCGCCTACAACGTCGCGGCGCTACCACTGGCCGCGGCCGGCTATCTGAATCCCGTGATCGCGGGCGCTGCGATGGCCCTCTCGAGCATCTTCGTGGTCACGAACTCACTGCGCCTGCGCCGGTTCAATCCGGCGCGCTGACTGCAGCAGCGCTCGGGTGAAAGAGCGGCACGGCTCCGTTCCATCCGGCGTCGAGCACCGCGAGCAGTGAGGGCGGAGTGATCACGACCGCCTCGCCTTTGTCCGGTCGCGCTGAGCTCGCGCCGTAGCCGGCGGTCGACCAGGTGAGGAGCGCGCCGGCGCGAACGAGCCGCGGCACCCCGTCGTGCACGACGAATGCGCCGTCGGGCAGACCGGGGAAAGGACGACGGTGGGTGCGGTGGCTCCGTGTCTCGGGGTCGACGCGCTCATCGTGCAGCTGTGCGTCGATCGCGTCGGCGCCGCGCTGATCCGGGTGCAGCGCCTGCCAGCGAGCGACGAACGTGTTGTAGTCCTCACGGCGGCAGAGCGCGCAGGGCCGGTGCCCGGCAGCGAATGCGGTTGCCTCGTCGAGGAAGAAGAGCTCCGTGAACCGCCCCGGTTGCAGTAGCGGGGCACGGTGCCAGCCGCGGAACGACAGGCGGCAGGCGATCCAGCGCCGGCCCGCGAAGCGGCGCCGGATCTGGCCGTGTGCATCGTGCAGGCAGCCACGGTTGCCGTAGACGAGGCCGCGCCCGGGCTCGGCGACCAGCTCGCCGAGCGGCGTCACCCGGTTCTGGTGCGTCACTCAGCCGGAAGAGCTGGAGACAGCGGCCGTCCCCCCGCCGGCCGCGGCATTCGCGGCGTTGACGGCGAGCTGGCGGACGACGAAGGCCGCGAACAAAAGCAGGCCCACGGGCGGGGGATCGTGCTCGACGAGCGTCACCTTGACGGGCCGCTTGCCCCAGCTCTTGCCGTCGAGGAGCGCCAGGTCGCGCTCGTCAGCTGCCAGCACGTACCGCTCGCGCACTGGCCCGGCCGGATGCAGGGTGTACGTCGCACCCGCCCAGCTGATCGTGCCGCCGCGCCGGAGCCCGCGCGGCAGGAACTCGCCGACCACGCGGCCTGCGGCATCCGTGGCCTGCAGGTCGCGCTGCCAGAAGCCACGGCGGCTGAACTGCCAGGTGCTCCCGTCGGCCGCTGCGGTCGCGCTCCGTGAGAACGCGCCCTCGAGCCGCAGGGTGCCGGCATCGCCGAGGCCGTAGAGCCTGCGATCGTCGGCTGCCCTCGTGAGCTCGAGGTCGACCATGCGCCGTTCCATTATTGCGATCAGACCCGCCGGCGCCAGCGTGCGAAGACGTCCTCGATGTCGGCGCGCCGTTTGCGCGAGACGAGGACGAACAGGCGATCACCTTCCTTGACGACCGTGCTGCCCCGAGGCGGGATCGTGTCGTTGCCGCGAGAGATCACGGCCACGAGCGCATCGCGTGGCAGGCCGAGCTCGCGCACGGCCGAGCCGTTGACGGCGTGGTCGGCCGCCACGTCGAAGTCCATGACCTCGAGCTCGCTCTCGCCCGCGATCCGCAGCGGCGGCTCATGCGCTGACGGCCGCCGCGTGAGCAGCCCGAGCCGACCCGCAACCCGCTCGAGCGTTGTTCCCTGGACTGCCGTCGAGACGAGCACGACGAAGAAGACCGCGTTGAAAATCGTCTCGCGGTGCGGCACGTGGGACGAGAGCGCGAAGGTCGCGAGCACGATCGGGACGGCGCCGCGCAGTCCCGCCCAGCCGAGCAGGACGCGCTCGCGCTGGGTGTAGCCGCTGAACAGCGTCGAGAGCCAGACGGCGGCCGGCCGCGCGACCACGACCAGCAGCAGTGTCAGCGCCAGCCCGGGGACAGCGACGTGGGGGAGATCGCCCGGGAAGACGAGCAGGCCGAGCACCACGAACAGCGCGACCTGCGCGGCAAACGCGAGGCCTTCGTGGAAGGCGACGAGCTGCCGCCGGTAGCGCGACGGCGTGCTGCCGACGGCGAGCCCCACCAGGTACACCGCGAGGAACCCGCTGCCGCCGATCACATCGGCCGCGCCGAACGAGAGCGCCGCCGCCGCCACCGAGGCAACGGGGGCGAAGGCGCCGACCGACTGCGGGATGCGGGCGAACACCCACGTCGCCAGTGCGCCGAGCGCAACGCCGACCACCAGGCCCAGCCCGATCTGGCGCACGACTTCGAGAGCCAGGTCGGGCGCGCCGTAGCTGCCGTCGCTGCTCTCGATCCAGGCGATCAGCCCCACGGTCAGCGCAATCGCCATCGGGTCGTTGCCGCCCGACTCGGCCTCGAGCGTCCGCGCGAGCCTGCGGCGGATCTGGGTCGTGCGCAGCGTCGCGAACACCGCGGCCGCGTCGGTGGAGGCGATCACGGCACCGAGCAGGAACGCCTCGAGCCAGGAGAGGGTGAAGAGCGCGTGCGCAGCGAGCCCGGCGATCAGCGCGGTGGTGAAGACGCCGACCGTGCTGAGCAGCGCGGCCGGCACGACGACTTCCCTGAGCCGCCGCCACGATGTCTGCAGGCCTCCTTCGTAGAGGATCAGACCGAGGCCGACCGTGCCGATTCGCTGGGTCAGCTCGGCGTCGTCGAAGTCGATGCCGCCGGGACCGTCCGACCCGAGCAGCATCCCGATGCCCAGGAAGGCGACGAGGACGGGCAGGCCCGTCCTCGCTGCGCCGAGCGCGGCGATGACGCTCGCGCTGAGCACGGCGCCCACGAGGAGCAGTAGGAGGCCTTCGTCCATGGCGGCCGTATCATCGGCGCTGCGTGTGAGGGAACGCGGCAGTCAAAGCTTCACGAAGGAACGTGTTGCGGTCGTCTGCACGGGACCTGTTCCGGGGACTGTCCCCGGGACACGTCCGTTTGCGCTGCTTCTAAGCTGTGGCGATGGCGGACAAGGTGATCGCTCGCGTCGAGATCCCGATGGGCTCGCGCAACAAGTACGAGTTCGACGAGGAGCTCGGCGGCATCGTCCTCGACCGCCGGCTCTTCACCTCCATGAGCTACCCGGCCGACTACGGGTTCATCGAGCGCACGCTCGGCGAGGACGGCGACCCGCTGGACGCGCTGATCCTCGTCGGCGATCCGACGTTTCCCGGCTGCATGATCGACGTGCGGGTCGTGGGTGTCTTCCACATGGCCGACGAGAAGGGGCCGGACGAGAAGATCATCTGCGTGCCGCTACGCGATCCGGCGTACTCACATATCCACGACGTGCACGACATCCCGGCGGCCTTCCGCGAGGAGATCGAGCACTTCTTCCAGGTCTACAAGGACCTCGACCTCGGGAAGACGGAGACGAGCGGCTTCGGCAACCGCTCGCAGGCGCAGGAGATCCTGGACGAGGCGCGGGCGCGTCTCGCCGATCGCGCCTAGTCGGAGTGCGGCCCCCAGTCCTCGTCTTTCTCGCCGCCCATCTGGTACCCCATCGAGCCGCCTGACTCGAGGTCGCCGCCCTTCGACAGGCGCCAACCGAGGTAGGCGAGTGGGAGCAGGAACAGCACGCCGATCACGACGATTACGAGCCACATGGGGCACGTACTCCTTCCGTTGGAGGTTTGAGAGACCCTACTGGGCGGCTAGCGCCGGCGTACGAGCGCCGGGCGTTCACTCAACCGACGGCGTCGAGGCCGAGCCAGAGCGCGAGGTCGTCGAGCTCGGCCTGCACACTGTTCGTGATCGCGCGCGTGAACGTCACATCCTCGTGGATCGCATTCACGCGCAGCACCGAGGCCTTGCGGTCGGCGAGGGCGTCGAGCTTTCCGACCAGCCGATCGCCGTGCAGGATCGGGAGCGCGAAATAGCCCCAGCGGCGCTTGGCGGCGGGCTTGTACATCTCGAGCGTGTACTCGAAGTCGAAGAGGTCCTGTGTGCGAGCGCGGTCATGGATCAGCCGGTCGAACGGTGAGAGGAGCGCCGTGCGCCCCTCGAAGGCTTTATCCTCGAGCGCCGCCGGGTCGACTCGCCACTCGCCTCTCGTCCCCGCGACGACGGCCGGGTCGCCCGCGTCGCCGACGGTGTAGATCTCGACCGGCACGGCGGTGCCCGTGGCCCGCGCGATTCCGAGCGCGGCCAGCCGCCGCGCGTTCTTCGAGCGCTCGGCCTCCTCGACCGACGGCACGACCACGTCGGCCGGATAGATGCGCTCGGCGAGATCCCACAGCCGTTCGCGCCTGACGCGCCCGGAGACGGCGACCTCGCCGCGCATCATCAGGAACTCCAGCATCTGCGTTACGTTGCGGTTGTTCGTCCAGCCGGTCGAGGCCCACGGCACGACGCACGTGTCGGGGATATCGCGTGAGCTGAGTGGCCCCTTGCGCTTCAGGAGCCTGAGGATGTCGCGGCGGAACGCGGCGTTGGCGTCAAGCCAGGTGCGGGCGCGGTCACGGGTCGGCCAGTCGGCTGCGCCGGCGAGGTAGAGGCCGACGTCACCGATCGGGCGGATCAGCGCGTTCTGCTCGAAAAGCGTTCGGTCCTCCTCGAGCGCGCGCTTCAGGTCGGAGGTCCTGTACGCAGAGCCGAGGCGGCTCCAGGCGACGAGGTCGGCGTTGGGGGCGATCGCGGCGGTCGGGTCGACCTGCAACAGGGTCAGTTGCTGCACGACCGCGAGCAGGTCGGTCGGGCGGGGTGCGTCGAGCAGCTGCGCGCGGACGGCAATGCGCCGGGCCTGGGCCTTGGTCAGCCGCTGCACGCGCTGGAGGCTACGCGACGACCGGTGCCAGTCACCCGAAGTGGGCATGATCCGAGCGTGCGCGAGACGGTCGAGGAAGTGGCCTGGCTGCAAACGCTGATGGATGCGACGCACGCGCGTGCCAACGCGCATATGGCCGCGATCGTCACGCCAGAGCGGCAGTTGAGCGCGGCGCAGGTGGTTGCGTACCTGCAGGGCCTCAAGCACGTCGCCCTGGGCACCGTCAACGCGCGCGGTGAGCCGCGCGTCTCGCCGCTCGACGGGCATTTCGTCCACGGCCGCTTCACGCTCAGCACCGGGCGCGGATCGGCGCGCTGGCGGAACCTCGTACGCAACCCGGCCTGCAGCGCAGCCCACTACGTCGGCGACGACGTGGCCGTCGTGGTCAACGGACACGTCGAGGAGCTCACGCGCGACCACCCCGCCCATGACGAGGTGCACGACGTCTGGTACTCGCATTACGAGTCGAGCCCCTACAGCTGGGGCGACGTCGTCATCTTCCGCGTCGAGCCCTCGTCGATGTGGGCGTATGCGAGCAATCCGACGGACTACCCCGTGTAGAGACGCACGTTGTCGCCGAGGCGCGCCCGAACTTGCCCTTGTCATGACTCAGACGACCTGATTGGCTCGGGCCGGAGTGAAGCTCGCCGAGCTGATTCTCGACTACGTCCAGGCGCTCATCTGGCCGGCCCTCGTCGTCTTCGTCGTCATCCGTTTCCGACAAGGAATCAAGGATTTCCTCGAACGGATCGTGGGCGAGAGCGAGGAGTTCTCGGCGTCCGCATTCGGGCTCGAGTTGAGCGCGAAGTTCCAGGAACGCCTGGCGAACCTGAGAGACGAATCGGACACCGCCGATCCAGAGCAACTCCGCGAATCCGTGAAAGAGACCGTGCGCGACCTGACGAACGAGCAGTTCCGCGAGTTCGCGGCCGAGATCTCGGACGCACCGTACGGCCGCCGACGCGAGTTGGCGGAAGCGCTCGCCGCCGTCACCGGGAGCATGGACCTCGACGACCTGCTCGAGTACGCGAGCTCCCCAAGCGTCGGGGAGCGAATCGGCGCGGCGATCGGGCTGCGAGTTCACCTGCAGACGACTACGGCGGCAGCGGCTGACCCGAGGGTCGTCACCGCGCTCCGCACCTTGCTCACCGACCGTTCTTCGCTTGTTCGTTATCGAGCGGTGGAGTGCGTTCGTGCCGGCCCGCAACTGGCCGGCCAGGTCGAGCCGGAGCTGCGGATGCTGGCCGACAACGAGAAGAACAGAGAGGTTCGCGAGACTGCTCAGAAGCTACTCGCTCGCGCCGGCCGCTAGGTTTCGCCGACCGTGTCTGCCGCAGAGGTCGACGAGTACCTGCGAGGCGTCGAGGAGCCGAAGCGCGCAACGCTGACCGCGCTGCGCCGGACGATTCTCGAGCTCGTCCCGGATGCCGAGCAGATGATCTCGTACGGTGTTCCCGCCTTCCGTCTCGGAGGCGTGACCGTTGCCGGCTTTGCGGCGTTCCGGGATCACCTGAGCTACCTGCCGTTCAGCGGCTCGGTCCTCTCCCAGTTGGCCGACGAGCTCGAGGGATACACGATGACGAAGAGTGCACTGCACTTTCCGGTCGACCGGCCCCTGCCGAAGGCACTCGTGAAGAAGCTGATCGCGGTGCGACTGCGCGACGTGCCCCGGCAATCGCACTAGTCGGGGCAGCGATGCAGGAATCGCGCTCGCGGCGCCGAATCCTGGGCGGCGATGAGCATGAGCATGACATTCGACGAGCGCGACGTCGTCGCGGAAGCCGCCCAGCGGTGGTGGCTCTTCCTGCTGAGCGGGATCGCCTGGCTCGTCTTCGCGATCATCGTCTTCCAGTGGGACTACACGACGGTCTACGCGGTGTCGTACCTGTTCGGCGTGGTCGCGATCTTCGCCGGAGTCAACGAGTTCGTCGGGATCGGGGTCTCGACGACAGGCTGGAAGGTTGCGCACGGGATCCTCGGCGTGCTCTTCGTGATCGCAGGGATCTGGGCGCTCGTCCACCCGCACAACGCCTTCGCCACGCTCGCGGCGCTGATCGCCCTCTTCCTCCTCTTCAAGGGGATCTTCGACTTGATGGCCGCGTTCATGACGAAGAGCCAGTTCGAGCTGTGGTGGCTGCAGCTCCTGATCGGGATCCTCGAGATCGCGCTGGCGTTCTGGGTCGCCGGGTCGTTCCGGAAGAGCGCGATCCTGCTCGTCGCCTACGTCGGGATCGTCGCGCTGACGCGCGGGATCACCGAGATCCTCCTCGCCTTCAAGCTCAAGGGCTCGAGACCCGCCTAGCCGTCGCCTGAGGCGCCCGCCTGCCTCAGCGACGCCGCGTGTTGCGACCGCCCGCTGGGCGAACGAGCCGCCAGAGCAGCACGACCACCAAGACGGAGGCGATCGCCGTCGCTGCGACGAACACGACCAAGGCAGCATCCCCGGCGCCGGTCGTGGCGGCGATCGCCGAACCGATCAGCAGGCCGGTGACCAGCGTCGACGCGGCGATCAGCCGCGCGAGGGACTCGAGGTGCGCCGACAGGCGGTCGAGGTCGGTGAAGCGCAGGCCGACCGGGAACTCGCCCTTTGCCAGCTGGTCGACCCAGCGCACAGCGGCGGTGTGCAACGTCGGTACGCGCTCGGCCGCTTCCTCGACGGCGTAGGTGGCCTGCTTGCGAGCCGCGCCGATGATGGCCTCTCTCGTGACCGCCTGAGGAACGAGCTCTTCGAGTGCCGCTCCTCCGAGTTGCGCGAAGTCCGACGCCTGCGCCTCGGGCAGCAGCGCCGTCGTGATCGCTTCCGCCTGGGCGACTGCCTTGGCCGCCAGTGTCAGCTGGGGGTCGAGCCGGTAGCCGGCGTCACGGAGGACGTCGACGGCCTCCGAGACGAGCGTCTGCAAGGGAGCGGTGCGTCCGGCAGGCTGATCGATCAGGGGGCCGATCCGTCGTTCGAAGTCCCGCTGGAACGCGGCGTCGTCCGGTTCGCGGAAGGGCTCGCTCAGCGAGCGGAGCGTGCGAGCGAGGTCGGAGACGTCCTTGTCGCGAAAGGCGAGCAGGAAGCGCGCGAACCTGAGCCTTTGCGGCAGGTCGAGCTGGCCGACCATGCCGGCATCGAGGAACGTCAACCGGCCGCTTTCGAGCTCGACGACGACGTTGCCGGGGTGAGGGTCGGCGTGGAAGAAGCCGTCGACCATGACCATCTGCACCGCGCCACGAACCAGGTTCCGCGCAAGCTTCTGCCGGTCGAGCCCCGCCGCGTCCATGTCGCGCGTGTCGGTCGACTTGACGCCGTCGATGAACTCGAGGGTGAGCACACGGCCCGAGGAAAGCTCCGCGTCCACGCTCGGAACGTGGACTCCGTCGATCTTTGCGAGGACCCGCTCGAGCCTGCGCGTGTTGTACGCCTCGATGTTGTAGTCGAGCTCGCGCAGCAGGGTGCTCCCGAACTCGCGCACGACTCCTGTGAGGTCGGCGTCGGCGGCCCAGTCGATCCGGCGCTCGAGCACCGCGGCGCCGCGTGTGAGGATCTTGATGTCGGACCGCAGCTGCTCGTGGATGTTCGGGCGCTGCACTTTCACCGCGACGCGACGACCGTCCTGGGTGGTCGCCTCGTGTACCTGTGCGAGCGACGCGGCCGCGAGCGGAGTCGGGCTGAACGAGTCGTACAACGTCTCGGGCGGCGCGCCCAGCGACTGGGTGACGATTGCGTGAACGTCGTCGTAGGCGAACGGCCGAACCTCGCTCTGGAGCTTCGCAAGCTCGTCCTCCCACTCGAGCGGCAGGGCGCGCCCCTGGCTCGAGATGATCTGGCCGAGCTTCACGTAGGTCGGTCCGAGGTCCTCCAGCAGAAGCCTGACCTTGACCTGCAGCGGCAGCTTCTCGACGGGCACCGGGATCCGCCAGAGCCATTCCTGCATCGGCCGGCGGACAGCGCGCAACCAGACCCAGTCGAAGGCCAGGTCGACGATGTACTGCGTCAGGATCCCGTAGAGCTGCATCACCCGGAGCCGCTCTGAGACGCCGGCGATTCTGAGCGCCCGCTCGCTTCGGGCAGCCCGCACGGTCGGGTCGTCGACCACCGGTGGGGTGAGCCCGAGAATGCTGTCGAGGAAGAACCCGACCGCTCCGGCGACGACGGCGCCGATCAGGAGCGGTATGACTCCGTCGATCTCGAGCACCGACGTCAAGGCGAGCAACGCGAGCAGGATCGCGTTGATCGCGACCATGACCAGCCCGAGCGACTGCATGACGTACGGAAGGAAGAGAAACTCGAGCACCGGCCGGACGAGGGCGGTGAGGACGCCGAAGACGGCCGCAAGCCACAGGACAGCCAGGAACTCGTGCGTTGCGTGCAGCTCGAACCCGGGCAGAAGGACGATCAGCACGCCGATCACGATCGCGTTCGCAAGGAACTGGACGAGCGTGACCCGCCAGTTCAGACGCGACAGCGTTCCTCGCGTCGAGACGTGGGGCACGCGGCCGGCCACTGTTCGACTCTACCCTCCAGCGGCCGAGACATCGTCGCGCCGGGCACTTCCGACGAGCGTGCGAGACTGCGTCGCATCGTTACCGTGGATCCCGAGGCTTCAAGGCCCGAGACCCGGCCGCAAGCGCCTGGGCGCACCGCGCGCTGGTGGCGGCCGGCTCTTGCGATCACCGGCCTCGTGGTCGCAGCGTTCTTCTTCCTCGCGGCGCGTCAGGTGCTGGCAATCGTGCAGAAGCCGAGCTGGCCGCCCGGTGTCGGAGCGATCACGGCCGGCGGTGCGCAGATCGCGACGCAGCGCTTCGCGGCTCGCGAAGACTCGAGTCCCTCCGACGTGGGCATGCCCTACGCCTGGTCGACCGCGGCGACGATCGAGCCGTGGCCCGAGGGGAAGAACTTCTACCCGCGCATCTTCGCCGACATCGAGCAGGCTCGGACTTCCGTTCACATTCTCATGTTCGGCTGGCGCGAGGGTGAGGTCGGGACGACGCTCACGGACCTCCTTGTGCGGAAGCTGAAGGAGGGCGTCGAGGTCAGGATCATCCTGGATGCCGCGGGCAGCAAGCCGTACGGGCCCGCCGAGCCGATGTTCACACGTCTTGCCGACGCGGGAGCGCAGATCGTCATCAACGACGTGTTTCCCTGGGACAAGGACGGGCTCTACCCGGCTCAGCGTGAATTCGACTGGAGCCAGGACGACGTCGGTCGCGCCGACCACAGGAAGCTGTACGTCGTGGACGGAACGGTCGTCTGGATCGGCGGAGCGGGCATCGAGGACCACTTCGCGAACGGGAAGTTCCACGATGTGATGGTCAGAGTGACGGGCGACGTCGTGCGTCAGTCCCAGGCGCTGTTCCTGATGAGCTTCCGGGCTCAGCGCGGCCCGCTGCCCGCCGATCTCTCGAGGTATTTCCCGGCGCCGTCGCAATCCGGAACGGTTCCGATCGCGCTCCTCCAGGTCGCCCCGGGCGGCTTCATGTCGGCCACGCAGGCGATCCGGGTCCTGATCGACCATGCCCGCACACGGCTCGACATCATGAACCCGTACTTCACCGACGCGGACATCGTCCAGCGTGTGCTCGCCGCGGCCCGGCGCGGCGTGAAGGTGCGGATCGTCGTCTCCGAAGAGTCGAACAACGCGCCCGGCGACGGCCGCGTTCAAGGCTCACTACGGCGACCTACTCGACGCCGGCGCCGAGATCTGGGAGTACCCGGGCGCGGTGGTGCACGCGAAGCTCGTGGTTGCCGACGACACCGTGGTCTTCGGCACGGTGAACTTCGACGCGTGGGCGCTCTACCGCAACTTCGAGGTCGCGATGATGGCCCGCAGCGCGGTGGCCGCGCAGCGCGTCGAGGAGCGTGTGTTCACCCCCGACATCGCCCGCTCGCACCCCGGGAAGGCGCTTACTGGCCTCGGGTCGCGCGTCGAGGGCTGGTTCTGGAACAAGCTCACGTACTTCCTCTAACCGGGAGCGCGCAGCTTCCGAGCGGCAGCTGCCATCGCGACGCCGCCCAGCAGGACCGACGCGCCGATCGTGAGCCAGACGCCCCAGCCCGAGCTCCCTCCGAGGACCTCTCCGTCGTCGACGACGTTCTCGACCGCGGTGAAGACCATCACCGCGGCGCAGCCGGCCACGGCCACGATCCCCAGCCAGGACGCGCGGGCTAGGGCGCCGACGCCGACGAGCGCGATGAGCGCGAAGATGATCACCAACCACCCGTTGTGCGGTCCCTCGAGGCCGTCGAGCGAGACCGAGCCGACGGTTCGCCACGTCCCGAACACGCCTACGATCGCGAGCACGATGGCGATCCGGCAGGTCCACGCCGCGCGCGGATCGGAGACTCGCGTGGGCGTCACACCTCGGTCAGCCGAAGTCGCCGCCACGACTATCCGATGATCAGAACGGCCACGATCGCGGAGTCGAGAGGCGCGAGCGTGTCGCGAAAGAACGCAATCCCGTCGAGCATTGCGTAATCGACGCCCTCTGCTGGCGTCCTGTTGAACTCCTCGTAGTAGCGGCGAAGCACTGCCCCGTCGAAGCGACTTGGATCGAGGCGTGCCACGTAACGCTCACGGTGCTCTGACGTGAGGACGAAGACCGATCCCTCTCGGGTCTGCGAGAGGGTGGAGGCCACCTCATCGTGATCGGAATGCAGAAGGTGGATGCCCTGCTCGTCGAGGTACGGCAACAGCGTCGCCAGAACGTCGCCGGACCAGGCGTACTCGATGCGAGTGATGGTCTCGCGGTCCAGCACATCCCGGAATCCATCCAACGTTCCACGGAGGATGCGCTTCGACGGGCCGGCAGCAGCCTGCACGATCGGGAGTGTGGACTCAGCGATCACGAATGACCGACCGATCGCGGATGCGCGTTTAGACCATGGTGTCAGCCGCGCGTCGCTATTCACGGTTCGGCACTGTGCAAGGCGAAGCACTTCGTCGACCACCTGGTGGAGAGGCTGGGTCGCGTCTACATCTATGGCTCCGGCCGGTTTCTCGTTGCTCCGATTGAGACTGAGCATGAGCTCGACTTCCTCGGGCCGCTTGCCGAAGCCATTATTGGTGCGCTCTCGGAGGCGGCGCTGCATGGTGTCATCGTCGATACGGAGGTTGAATATCTTGGTGAAAGAGGGCAGGAAGCGGTCGCGATTGCGGCTGCTTCCACAGACGAATAACACCTCTGGTTCCGGGCTTTCGAGTTCGCTGACAGCTTTTTGCTCGTCCCACCTCGAGTTCTCGTAGTGAGTCGGCCCACCCGGACCCGTGTCAGGGTCGTCAGGGCGCTTCCAAGCACGGTCGGTACTGATGGCCTTGTAGCCGCGTTGAATCAGCTCCTCGTAGACAGAGGATTTACCGGCACCTGATAGGCCTTCGACCAAGTAGTTCCGTTTAGCCATGGTGATGATGCAAGACCCCCGGGGCAGCGTATCCCGCCGCTGAACCGGTTCACGAACGGAAGTGTGCGTATCCTCGTGCGGTGAGAGAAAGGAAACGCCCGCGGCCGCCGGTCATCGACCCGGAGGGGGCGCACCTCGCCGCGTTGCGCAGGTTGGCCGACTTCGAGAGTCGCCGGGTGCTCGAACTCGGCTGCGGCGACGGGCGGCTCACGCTCGGTATCGCCGAAAGGGCAGCGAGCGTGCTCGCGTTCGATCCGGATGCCGACGAGGTCGCGCGCGCGTATCGGTCACTTCCGGCCGAACTCGCCCAACGCGTCACCTACCGCGTCGCGTCAGGGAAGGAGATCGAGCTCGAACCGAACTCGTTCGATCTCGTCGTCTTCTCCTGGTCGCTCTGATGCGTCGACTCGGAGGACGTCGTGCACGTCCTGGGCAACATGGTTGATGCGGTCGATCCGGGTGGAGTCGTGCTCGACCTTCAGGTGATTCGGCCGAACCCGACGGTCGAAGTCGACGGAAAGGTCGTCTGCGAGATCGACGGCGAACCGCTCTTCGAAATGTCCGATGCCGCGACCGCGGCCGTCGATACGCTCATCCGGACCGGCGAGCTGGTCGAGCAGGCAATCGACGACCACGATGTGCGGGAGCACTACGCCAGCGGCGCGGATCTCATCGCTACGTTCGCCGGCAAGAAGCGACAGCTCCCGACGAGCGTCCTGCCTTCGCTGCGCGCCCATGCGCAGCCGTGCCTCGTGCGCGAGCGCTGCCGTTTGCGACGGCTTCAGGTGCGCTGACCGCCAAGCCGAATCCATACGCAGTCGACGGAGGGTGCGCTCAGGCGCGCAGGAACGCCAGCACTGCAAGGACGCGTCGGTGGGAATCCGGGCTTGTCGGCAGGCGGAGCTTGAGGAAGATCTGCTTGCTGTGCGCCTCGACCGTCCTCTCGGTGACGTAAAGCCGAGACGCGATCGCCTTGTTTGATAGCCCCTCGGCGACGAGCTCGAGTACCTGCCGCTCGCGCGCCGTCAGCGTGGCTAGCGGGTCATCGCGCCTGCCACGGCCAACGAGCCGCGCGACGATGGTCGGGTCCACCACGGTCTCTCCGTCCGCAATTCGGCGCAGTGCGTCGATGAGGATCGCGACGTCGAACACACGCTCCTTCAACAGGTAGCCGACCCGCTCCGGATGTTCTTCAAGCAGGCGGAGGGCGTAGCTCGGCTCGACGTACTGCGAGAGGACGAGAACCCCGACTGAGGGGTGGTTGCTTCTGATCTGTTGCGCGGCGACGAGTCCTTCATCGGTGTGCGTCGGTGGCATGCGGATATCGACGATCACGGCGTCGGGTCGGGCGAGGCGAACGTGGCGCAGGAGGTCATCGGCATTCTCTGCCTCCGCAACGACGTCAATCCCTGCCTCACGCAACAGCCGCGCGATCCCTGCGCGCGTCAGCATCACATCGTCTGCAACGACTACGCGCACGGCACCTCCGCAAAGAGGGAATTGGGGCCGAACAAGGTCTCTCCGCCGAGCGCGCCGATCCGGTCTGCGACGTGTACGAGTGCCGAGGAGCGCGCGGCTCCGTCATCTTCGACGCTGAGAACGACGCGACCTTCGACAGTTACGCGGATCCACGTCGCTCCTCTCACAACTGCGTCGTCGATCGCCTCGCGCACCGCTACGTAGAGCGCTGCCTCGACCGGAGCGTCGAGCCGCTGAGCCGACGCCGTAAGCTCGACCGGCAGCGGCGCTTCGTCTGCCAGGGTCGCGAGCGCGCTGGAGAGGCCTGCCTCTGCGAGGACTGCTGGGTAGATGCCGTGCGCCAACACGCGTAGCTCCTCGAGGGCCGCCTGCGCTTCGTTGACCGCCGTTGCCAGCATCGTCGCGAGTGGCTTGTCGCGGTCGCGCTCGGCGGCCGAACGCGCGAGCCGCAAGTCGAACAGAAGGGCAAGGAGCCGCTGCTGCGCGCCGTCGTGGAGATCGCGCTCAAGCCTACGGCGCTCGAGGTCCGCTCGCTCAGTGATGCGCATGCGCGAACGCAGTAGTGCTTCGAGTTGTGCACGCACCTCGGCCTGGAGCCGCTCGTTCTCGATCGCCAGCCTCGCCGCGGGACCGAGCTCACGCACGACTGAGCCGGAGAGCGACGCGTCGTGCAGCACAACTGCCACGGGGCTGCCGCTCCTGATAATCGGGGTCACGGCACGCTTGGCTGTCGGCGTCGGCAGATCAATGCGACGCCCGTGGCTATCGACGTAACGCGCGGCGGTGGGTAGCCAATAGGCAACCTGAACCGACGGGTCGCCGAAGGCGGCCGCAAGGGCGTCCGGTACATCATCGAGTTCCTCCGTGAGCCTGGAAATCGCCGCCCGCTGCCGTTGTCGTCGCGCCACGACGAAAAGGAGCCCGGCCCCCAGGGCGGCGAACGCGACTGCTCGTGAATAGAAGAGACCCAAGTACTCCGTGCTCCGTGGCTGCTCGAGCGGCTGACGGAGCAATCCCGCCGCGTACGCGGCGGCGGCGGCGCACGCCAGAGAGGCGGGAACAAGCAGCGGCGCAAGCCTTCGCCGACCGGCGTCCGGGCCGAAACGGGCCTGCCCGATCCCGGCGACAAGCACCAGGGCGCCGACCGTCGCGCTCGTGACGAGCAAAACGTGGCCAAGCGGCCGGGCCAAGCCGGGATCGGAATACAGAACCAGGGAGCGAGACACGCAGTCGCGCCAGCAATAAGGGTCAAGCAGGGGGTCTCGAACGAGAGCACGCAGCATTGCCGAGACGACGACGATCACGGTGGCACCGCGCAGAGCCAGTCGCAGAGGGCGGTAGCGGATCGCGCCTGCGACCAGTAGCGCCGGGGGCACCACCAGCAGCGGCACAGCCGCCGCGCCGAGATTCCGAACGAGGGCCTGGACCGTTGCTCCAGCCCTCCCAGTCCTGGGCGAACCAGACGACGCCGGCGCCGAGCGCGACCTTCCCCGCCGTCGCGGTCGTTTCCTCACCGATCGCGACGGCCGCCGCTGCCAGCAGCACGAGGCCGGCTGCCAGGTCGAAGCCGTACGCCGTCGTCGAGAGTCCCGCGTAGGTCGTCGGGCCGGACGCCTGGGAACTCCGAGCGGCGCCGACCACGAGCACCGCGACCGCGGCGTAGGCCACGGGCAGCAGCGGCGCGAGTATCCGCGCCCGCCGTTGCCACGTTCCGAGGACGACAACCGACACCGCTCGATTGTCTCACCGGCCATCGGCAGCGGGAACTGTGGCCAACACGAATGACAGGCCGCGATCGGCGTCGTAGCATCGGCCAATGGCACCCCGGGCCGTCGCATTCGCACTCATGCTCGTACTCGTGGCCAGTGTGGTGGCCGGCTGTGGCGCACGAGCC
The DNA here is from genome assembly GCA_963698925.1 of uncultured Actinomycetes bacterium. GTDB lineage: Bacteria > Actinomycetota > Thermoleophilia > Gaiellales > Gaiellaceae > PALSA-600. The sequence continues at coordinate 105,738 of CAVOSR010000005.1, forward strand.
GCCGACAAGGCCGGCGGCTCGGGGACGCCTCTCGTCCTGCGGCTCGCAGACAGCAACAACTCTGACCAGCCGGACACCGGTGCGCTCGAGTTCTTCGCCGCGCAGGTCGCGAAGCGCTCCGGCGGGAAGCTGCAAGTTCGGATCACCTACCAGGCTGCGGGCTCAGCAACGCCTTACGTGGAGGAGCGAACGATCACGGCTGTGCGGGAAGGGCATTTCGATCTCGGCTGGATCGGCGCGCGGGCGTGGGATGAGGTGAACGTGAAAGGCTTCCGCGCGCTGCAGGCGCCGTTCCTGATCACCAGCAAACGGTTGCTTGACCGGGTGGTGACAAGCCCGATTGCCAGGGAGATGCTCGACTCGCTCGAGACGCAGAACGTTGTAGGCGTCGCGTTGGTGCCGGATCACCTCCGCCACCCGATCGGAATGGGGCGACCGCTCGTCTCGCCGGCCGACTTCCGTGGTGCGCGAGTGCGGATTCAGCCCTCACGGGTCAGCGCTGCCCTGATGAAGGCTCTCGGCGCCACTCCCGTGACGATCAGTAACTCGCAGATCGGCTACGCCATCGGCCAGAAACGCATCGAAGGGCAGGAGCTCCCGATGCTCAGCAACCCCGGTGGGAGCGTATTGGCGGGAAACGTCGTGCTCTTCGCGAAAGCGATGACGCTCTTCGCCAACCACCACTCGTATCATCGTCTCACGAGCGAACAGCGCCGCACGCTCCGCGACGCCGCCGCCGCAACCGTTCGCCACGTCGTCGCGCGCTACCCGACCGACGCGAAGATCGCCGCCCACTTTTGCTTTGACAGACGCCGGATTGTCCTCGCGACCCCTGCCGAGCTTTCGATGCTCGCGCGGGAGGCGCAGCCGGTCTACCGGATGCTCGAGGCGGACCCCCAGACGAGGCGGTTCATCCGGCGAATCCAAGCCTGGAAGCACATCACGCCAGGAGATCCTCCGATGTCGATCCCCGCGGGCTGCCGGCACCGACAACGCCTGGCGAGCACCGTAGGGCGCCCTCGCGCGACGGCGCTGCTCGACGGCACCTACCGGTGGGTTCTCACACGCGACGACGCACACAGGGTCTGGGGACCGCAACTCAACCCTGGGGATACCTACCCCCTGGTCGGTACGGCGATCCTGCGTCGCGGCACGTGGCGCCTGGTTGGTGCAGACGGCGACCGAGGGACCTTCAGGATCCAGGGCAATCGCCTTCGGTTCGACTGGCCTCGAGTCGCCTCGGTACTGGTGTTCACGTTCACGCGCGACAGCAACGGAACGCTGCACTTGAAGCCTGTCTTACCGATGGACAACGGCGACCAATTCGTCTGGGCATACAAGCCGTGGCGACGGATAGGGCCGCCGACGCAGACGGCGCGTTAGAGCGGGATCTCGGCGCGTAGCCGCGTCCCGCCGCCCCGCGGGCTCGCGACGTCGAGCGAACCGTTAACCGCTTCGACGCGGTCCGTGATCGAGCGCGGTTCGGCGCCGCCCACGCCGTCGTCGCAAACCTCGACCATTACCGCCGGCCCCGCGGCCTTGATCTCGATCGAGACGCGGGATGCCCTGGCGTGCTTTGCAATGTTGGTCAGCGCTTCGGAACAGACGAAATAGACCGTCGCTTCGACGTGTTGCGGCACGCGGCCCACACGTACGTCGGCGTCGACCGGCACCGCGCTCCGCGCCGCAAGGCCCGCTATCGCCGCCCGCAGCCCCTGCTCGACCAGCTCACGCGGGTGCAGACCAGCAGCCAGCTCACGCAAGTCGCTCGTCGTCCGCGCCAGCTGTCGCTCCGCCTGCTCGATCGCGGGTGCCGTAGCCGGACTCGCGCTGGTGCGGGCGATCGTCAGCTGCCGGGCTAGCAGTGTCAACCGTGTCGCCGCACCACCGCGAAGTCGCGCCTCGAGGCGCTGGCGCTCTGCATCGCCCGCCTCGAGTAGGCGGCGGCGGGACGCCTCGAGCTCCGCGACCTGCGTACGGACCTCCGCTTGGAGGCGTGCATTCGCGGCGGCGAGGCGGGTTGCAGCCGCGACGGCTTCGATCAACGCCGGATCGAGAACTGCAGTGTCGTGCACCAGCGCTGCGACTTCTTCTCCGTCCCTCTGGATGCGCGTCACCCGTCGCCGAGTGCCTGGCGGAGGGAGGCTCGTTGGACGACCTGCGGCGTCAACGTAGCCGCCGTCGATTCGATAGGCGACCGCCAGCGTTGGGTCGCCCAGCGCCTCCGCGAGGGCGTCGCGCACCGTGCCGCTGGGTCTCTCGCCCAGTTCGACGACAAGATCGACCATGCCGGGCTGTTCCCACGGTCGGCGTACCGTCCCCGAGAGCAGGTAGAGAGCAACCGCGCAGAGCGTAACCTCGTAGGCGAGCAGCGTGGCATCGTGCGCGCGCGCCGTATCAAGGCTCGCATCCGCGACCGCTACGAGCCCGAGCGCGGCAGCAAGCGACGCGGCCGCCCGCCACGCGTATCGCGCTTCCCGGCGCGCCCGCCCGACGGAGTTGCGGAAGCGCCAACCCGCGCCAACGAGCAGCGTGGCTGCGATCACAATCGTGCCGACGTCAGTCCACCGATTTCCCGCCACCAAGGCAACGACATAGGCGAGGACGATGGCAGGGAGCTGCCCTGGCACACCGCTGGGGTAGGTCAGCACGAGCTGAGTGAGCGGCCCCCAGTGGAGTACGAGCGCCCCCGTGAAGAAGTTGCCGGCGAACCAGGTAAAGCCGGTCGCGGCGAGCAGCAGCCCCGCGTGTTGGCGGGCGACCAAACCACAGGCGATCAGCGTCCATCCTGTGAGTAGGTCCGGGACCCAGCGGCGGGGATCGCTCCAGCCGTACGAGTTGGACTCGGCCGCAACGCCAACAGCCACGGCAGCTGCGACGACGAGAAGTTTAGGCCACCAGCGCCGCGAGCGATGCACCGGAGAGGTCACGTTTGGCAAGGAAGCCGCGCGCAGTCGCGCCGCCGATACGGGAACCATAGGACGCCTCATCACGGCTCGAGATCAGCACCACATGTGGAGGGTCAGCCGTTTGCGCTAGCTGCTCGGCGACAACAAACCCGTCCACATCGGGGAGCTGAATGTCGAGGAGCACAATGTCGGGCCGGAGCAACTCGACCGCCTCAAGCACGGCACTGCCGTCCACGACCGAACCGACAACCGTGAACCCTTCCGCCGCGAGCAGGGCAGTCGCCGAGCGACGGAAGTCCTCGTGGTCATCGACGATGAGGACGGTCGTGCGCATCTCGTCATCGTCGCAGACCCATCGGGAAGACGCATTGTGGCCAGCCGCAGTAAGAGCCTCGTGCCCGCCGCGATGTATCGGCCCTCGACAGTTCCTACCGTCTGCCGGGACAGACCGATCGATCCCAAGGAGGATCACCATGCGCAAGATGATTGTCTGCGGAGTGCTCATCGCTCTTGCAGTAAGCACCGGTGTCGCGGGAGCGCGGCCGGGCGGTTCAAACGGCCAAATTGCCTTTGCGCGGTTCAACCCGGCGCTCGGCGATACACAGGTGTACGTCGTCAATCCCGATGGAACCCACGAGCACCTCGTCCAGGGAACGACAGCCACCGGCGAGTGCCCCAGGTGGTTCGCGGACGGCGCTCACATCGCGACCTGTGGCGCGCCCGCACTTTCCGGCGGGTCACGAATCATCAATCCCGACGACCAAACGATCCGCGACGTCGGTGGAGATAATCCGGATCTTTTCAATCCATGCGGGAGCCCATCTCCAGACGGGACGCTCCTTCTCTGCGAGACGTTCAGCGAAGACGGAAGCCTGAACGGCATTCACCTAATCCGCTCGTCCGACGGCGGCGACCTCCAGCAGGTCACATCGAATCCAGGCGGCGACGACGTCCCCGGCAGTTGGGCGCCGGATGGCAAGCGAATCGTATTCCACCGCTTCGGCCCTAACGGCGACGAAGGGGTGTTCGTGGTCAACGTCAACGGCACCGGTCTCAAGCAGATCCTGCCAGCGTCGCTCGCGTTCGGCTGCTGCGCACTCGACTGGTCGCCGCAAGGAAATGAGATCGTCTTCTCGCGGCACGTGAGCCAGGACGTCCATAGCTCGATCTGGATCCTGCATGCCGACGGGTCCGGGCTCCGCCAGGTGAATGTGCAACCGAAATCCGCATGCGGCGGCGCAAACTCCGATCCAACAGCCGACGGCTGCTTTGACCCAGGCTGGTCACCAGATGGGACGAAGATCGTCTTCGCCAAAGGCCAGAACGGCGACGTCGACGCGAACATCTACACCATGAACGTCGATGGAACGGCGCTCACGCAGCTGACGCACACCGGCGGCTCGCAGTCGCCGGACTGGGGAGTCCACCCGCCGCAAACGCAGTAGGAGCGAGGGGGCCTTCGGGCCCCCTCTCTTCCACTCGGGGCCAGACAGATGCTCCATGTGGCTCGCGGGCGATAGCAGGTATGTCGATCGGAACCATCAACTCGGCGTTCCGACCAGTTGTGCCCCGGCGCTTCAAAGTCCTCGTCAGCGCTGTCATCGACCGCACGACCCTGAACTGCGATGCGATGCCCTGCCTGCGCTCGAGGATTTCGAGTGAGACAATCGGTCGGCTATTTGATCCAGAGTTGTTCGAGCAGGACGCCCCATTGCGGGCTGTAGAGGTAGTTTCCGACTCGTTTGGAGAGGAAGTCGACGTTGCGCGGAACGTCCGTCGGCACGACGGGTGACTGGGCAAGGATCTTCGTCTCGATTTGTTGCCAGAGGAGTGTGGCGGCGTGAGGATCCTGCGCCTGAAGGGCGGCTGCCTGGGTCATCTTCGCGTCGAGTGAGCGGTCGCAGAATTCAGCAAGGTTGTTGTTGGCTTTCGGCGACGCTGGGACGAAGGCGTCGCACCGGAACAGCGGAGCTATGAAGCCGCCTGCGGACGGGAAGTCGGCGCTCCAGGAACCGAATCCGACTTGCGCCTTCGATCGCGAGTCGCCCACCTTTTCGAAATACAGGCTCGGGGGAACTACCTTGAGGCGCGCACGGAACCCGAGTGAGTCGAGCACAGAGACCATGTGGCTACCCAGGCTTGCGACCCGGCTCGGAACCCAGACGGTGACGTCGGCGCCCGTCGCGCCGGCGTTTCGAATGAGCTTCCGGGCGTCGTCGAGGCCCGTCACGCCGCTCGAGCCGTAGGGGCAGGTCGGGTGGTAACCCGGGAAGTTCGGCGGCAGGATTTGGCAGGTGGATTTGAACCCGCGGCCGAGGTCTTGGGCGAACGCGTTGCGGTCGAGCGCGTCGTTGACGGCGCGGCGCGCGCGGACGTCGTCGAACGGCGGAACGCGTGTGTTCAGGAAGAAGTAGTCGAATCCGAACTGTGTGCTGCTGTGAAGCTGACTGGGGTAGCGTTCCGCGAGCACCTCGAGCTCCTGTTTCGCCAACGGCGGCGGCCCACCGGCGATGGCGACGTCGGCAGCACCGCGCCGAACGGCTCCGACTTGGGCCGAGGGGTCGCGGTCGAACCGCGCGGAGACCGTGATGGAGTCGGGGTAGCCCTGCGGTTGCGCATCGACCGACCACTCGCGGAAGCGCGGGTTGCGCACGAGCCTGAGTATCTTCGCCTTCTTGTCGTACTTGGCGATCGAGTAAGGCCCGGTCGCCGGCACCGGGTGAACGCCCACATCGTGCGCGGGAGTCCGGGCGGGAACGGCCGAGGCGAAGGTCAGCGCAAGCTTCGTGAGGAAGTCCGCATCGGGGGCCTTCAGGTGGATGCTCACCGTACGTCCCCGCCGGCTCGTGACGATGCCCCGGCTGAGGTCGCAAGGCCTTCCCGTCTTGCAACGGTCCGACCCTTCGATCCCCCGGTAGTAGGAAGCTCCGTCAGAGCCAAGCTGAAAGAGCCGTTCGATCGCTCGCCGAAGGTCGCCTGGTTGTACGAGGTTACCGTTCGAATAGCGGATCCCCGGCCGCAGTTGGAAGCGGTAGGTTCGACCCCCGTCGCTCGGGACTGGGAGCGCGAGCGCGAGATCAGGAACCAGTTGGATGCCCTGAACGCCTCCTACTCGCCGGAAACCGACGAGCCCATCGTTCGTCAGGGCCAGGACCGACCAGGTTGCCGTCCTGTATGCGATCGCCGGGTCGATCGAATCCAACTCAGCGGCCACGACCGCCAGTTCCCCTCCACGGTGCTCTGCGCCGCTCGAACCGACGGCGACGTACGCGCCCTGGGGCATCAGCGCGACAGTTGTCGGCGGGTTGCTCACCGAGATCGACTTCGGGACGCCGACCGACGACGGATTGAAGCGAGACACCGTTGCGTCACCTGCGTTCGTGACCCAGACCGTGTCGGGCCCTGCCGCGATGCCGGCAGGGGCACGACCGACGGGGATCGTGTCCGTGACGGCATAGCTTCGCGGGTCGATCCTCGAGACCGTGCCGTTGGCGCGGTTGGCCACCCAGACCGCGCCTGAGCCCACTGCGATCGCCGCCGGATCAACGCCGACGCCGATTTCCTGGATGACCTCGCCGGAGTGAGGATCGAGAACCACCACCTTGCCCTCGGGAGGCGAGACGATCCACACGCGTTCGAAGCCCACGGCGATGGCCGAAGCTCCACCGATTGCTGTCCATGTCTTCGTTACGTGGCCGGTGACCGGATTGATGCGTGACACCGTGCCGTCCGAGGAGTTGGTTACCCAGACGGCGTTCTCACCTGACGCGACTCCGCTCGGACCGTTCCCCACTACGATCGGATCACCGACGACCTGGTTGACCGTGGGGTCGATCCGCGAGACGGTTCCGTCGAGGCCGTTGGCAACCCAAACCGCGTTCTGTGTGACGGCCAGGCCCGTCGGACCACCGCCTACCGGGATCGTCTGCTGGACGTCGTGTGTGCGCGGATCGACGCGAGACACACTGTTGCCGCCGGTGTTCGACACCCAGATCACATCCGCACCGCCGGCGATCCCTCCGGGAGCAACCCCGACAGGGGTCTGGGCGACGACCCTGCCGCTGCTCGCGTCCAGCAGCGCCGACCGCGTTCGCGGCGATCGAGGCGTCGGCCGCCGACACGCCGCCATGCGTGAGGAGCACACCGGCCACTGCGCCCAGGATCGCCGCGCCGAACGCCACACCCACAAGAACACGACGCCGGGGGCGGCGCCAACCTTTCGCCAGCTTCTCGGCCGCCGCCTCTGCCAACTCACCCGCACGACCCTCGAAAGGCGGTGACGCCGCTGCGGTGAGCTCAGGAAAGTCTTCACGGAGCCCAGTCGTGACAACTTGATAGAGGTGCTCCGGCTCGTCGATGTCCTTGAGTTGGTGCTCGCCAAGATCGCGTAGCGTGACGTCCGGGATCGGATCGTCGCGAAGCAGCTCACGCGTGGTCTGCGAAACGAGCACCTGCCCGCCGTGCCCGGCAGCGCAGATCCGAGCAGCGCGGTGCACGCCGAGTCCGACGTAGCGCGTACCGCCCAGAGCCGGCTCGCCGGTATGAATGCCAATCCGGACGCGAAGCTCCGTACCGTCTGGCCAACTGCCCTCGGCAAGGCGGCGCTGGCACGCGATGGCGGCCGACAACGCCTCCTTCGCCCGCCTGAACGCGACGAAGAACGAATCGCCCTGCGTGTCGATCTCGTGGCCTCCGCTCTCTGCGAAAACCTCACGCAGAATCTGCTGGTGACGCGTCAGCGCGTCCCCGTACCGCTCCCCGCCCAAATGCTTGAGGAGCTTTGTCGAACCCTCGATATCGGTGAAGAGAAAGGTGACCGTGCCGATCGGCAGTTCGTCGACTGAGGTCATCGGCCCAGTGTTTCACTACGACGCCCGAGGCGCGACTGCCTGACCACTCGTGGCAGCACACGAACACAGCCGCAGGTCTGGGCTACATCCGCGGATCCGGAGGACGACGCGCACAGCTCGCAGAAACGACTTGGCTTGACAAAGTCGTTTCCCTTATCCAAGCGGCAGTGAATGGGCGCACCTGGGATCGAACCAGGGACCTCTCGCGTGTGAAGCGAGCGCTCTCCCGCTGAGCTATGCGCCCTGACTACCGTCCCGAGCCAATTTAACAGCGACGCAGCTTCACGGCTCGAGCGGGTCGATCGTCATGCGCGTGCCAGGCGAGACTTGACGGCGTTTCGAGCTGAGCAGAGTGTGAGGGAGGAAATGGCGGGAACCACGCCAGCTCCGTGCTCCCTGTTCGCCCTCCGCGGGGCGGCCGCTGGGCTGGTCGCTCTCGTGCTTGTCTGCGGGTGCGGATCCGCCCAATCCGGAAAGAGCACGGCAGATGCAGCCATCAAGCACGAGCTGCTCCGGGGCGTCGACGACATCCGATCGACCCAGGATCGGACGACGCTCGCCGCCCAGCTGAACCGCGTCATCGCAAGCCTTCGCAGCGCGCGCGGGTCGACTGCGGCTGTGGAGCGAGCGAGAACGGTCGCACTTGGGGGGTTCGAGTTGACCCGGAAAGGGGTCGGGAGCCAGATCGACTTCATCGAGAACGACCGTGGGGAAGTCGCGGCGGCGACCCGGGACGCGCGACGCGCCGACCGGTACCTGGGTCGGGGGGCAGATCGGATTCGTCGTGCCGGCCTGGCGTTCGGTCTTCACATCGGCCAGCTCGACGGGTATTGACCCTCCGGATAGCCGAGCGCCGCTCGCCGGAGTAAGCTCGCCTTGACACAGGGGGCTCGACGCTGGCGACGATCGAATTCGACAAGGTCTCGAAGGTCTTCGACGACGGCACGGTTGCTGTCTCGGATCTCGATCTGGCGATCGCGGACGGTGAGCTGATGGTGATGGTCGGTCCGTCGGGCTGCGGGAAGACGACGGCTCTGCGGATGGCCGCGGGCCTCGAGGAGATCTCCGACGGAGAGCTACGCATCGACGACCAGGTCGTCAACGACCTCACGCCGAAAGAGCGAGACGTCGCGATGGTCTTTCAGAACTACGCGCTCTACCCACACATGACCGTCGAGCAGAATCTCGCGTTCGGGTTGAAGCTTCGCAAACTGTCGAAGGCGGACATCGCGCGTCGGGTCAAGGACGCTGCGACGGCCCTCGAGATCGAGGAGTTCCTCGAGCGAAAGCCGCGGGCGCTGTCCGGCGGCCAGCGGCAGCGCGTGGCGATGGGGCGTGCGATCGTCCGTGAGCCGCACGCGTTCTTGATGGACGAGCCTCTGTCGAACCTCGACGCCAAGCTGCGGGTGCAGATGCGCGCGGAGATTCATCAGCTGCAGCGGCGCCTCGGCGTGACCACCATCTACGTCACGCACGACCAGGTCGAGGCGATGACGATGGGCGATCGCGTCGCAGTCATGCGCGGCGGCCGTCTGCAGCAGGTCGACACGCCGCAGGTGCTCTATGACCAACCGGTCAACGAGTTCGTCGCCGGCTTCATCGGGTCGCCCTCGATCAACCTCGTCGAGGCCGTGCTGGAGCGAGCCGACGGCGGCCTCGCCGTGACCTTCGGCGACCACCGGCTCGCCGTCGACGACCGCGCGGCGCGAAACCGCTCCGGGCTCGCGGACTACGTCGGACGCACGCTGATCCTGGGCATCCGGCCCGAGGATCTCGAGGATGCAAGTCTGCAACCGGATGCGCCCGCTGACCGGCGGATCAAGACCGTTGCCATCCTGACGGAGCCGCTCGGTGCCGAGGTGCTCGTGCACTTCGCGACCTCGGCGGTCCGAATCGTCTCGAGCGCGATCGAGGAGCAGGCCGCCGACGCCGAGGTGCATTTCGGAAGCGGCGACGGCGGGGAGGACGCGAAGACCCGTCTCGTTGCCCGCGTCAGCCCGAGGACGCGCATCGCCGAACAGCAGCCGATCGAGCTTGCGGTCGACACCAGCCGCCTCTACTTCTTCGACCCGGAGACGCGCGAGAGCATCTGAACGCCGCGTTCGGCTCGTGCGCTGCGGCGGGTCAGCCCTTGACCGCTCCGGCCGTCAGACCCGCCAGGATCCGGCGCTGCAAGGCGAGGGTGAGCACGATCAGCGGCAACGTCACGATGACGGTGGCCGCCATGATCTCGCCCCACGGAATCTGGAACGCGCTTCCCGTCTTGCCGGTGAAGGTCGTGATCGCGACCGTGACTGTGTGCTTGTCGGGGGTCTCGGTGAACGAGAGGGCGTAGAGGAACTCCTGCCACGCCGCGATGAAGGCGAGCAGGCCCGCAGTGACGAGGCCCGGGGCGACGAGCGGCAGCATCACCTTGTAGAAGACCTGGAACGGCGTCGCGCCGTCGATGTAGGCGGCCTCCTCGAGGTCCTTCGGCAGCGCCCGCATGAACGTCGTCAGGATCCACACCGTCAGCGGCAGCACGAGCACCATGTCGCTGAAGATCAGCGCATACAAGGTGTTGTAGAGATGGACACGGTTGATCATCGTGTAGAGCGCGCCAAGGATCGCGATCTGCGGGAAGATCGTCATCGACAGCATCATGTAGAGCGCTGTCGAGCGGCCCCGGAAACGGAAGCGTCCGAGGGCGTAGCCGGCGAGCGAGCCGAGCACGAGTGAGATGATCGTGATCGAGCCGGCGACGATCGTCGAGTTGATCAGAGCGCGCCGGAAGTCGCTGCTCGACAGGACCGCGCTGAAGTTCGCCCAGGTTGGATTCGCCGGCCAGTAGCGCACGGGCGTCCTGAACAGCTCCGAGTCGGGCGTGAACGCGGATCGGATCGCCCAGTAGAACGGGAATCCGATGTACACGATGATGATCGTGAGCAGCAGGTAGAACGGGACGCGCCTGATGTAGCGGGTGCGCCGCCGCCGCCGCACACGTGCCTGCGCCCGGGTTCTCGCTGCTGTGGCTTCCGCGACGGTGCTCACTGCTCTTCGACCCTGATGAAGGTCACGTAGATGATGACGAACAGGGCGATGATCAGGAAGATCGCGACGCTGATCGCGGCGCCGTAACCGACGTTCCCGACCGAGACGATCGTGTTCTGGTCGTAGATCGCCATCGTCTGGGTGTCGACTCGGTTGCCGAAGAAGACGTAGAAGACGTCGAAGACACGCAGCGCGTCGAGCGTGCGGAAGATGAGGGCGACGAGGATCGCCGGTCGCAGTAGGGGCAGCGTGATGTGCCAGAACTGCTCCCATTGACTCGCTCCGTCGACGTTGGCCGCCTCGTACAGATCGCGCGGAATCACCTGCAGTCCCGCGAGCAGCAGAAGCGCGACGAAGGGCGTCGTCTTCCAGATGTCCACGGCGCAGACGCTGGCGAGTGCCGTGCTCGGCTGCGAGATCCACGCGACCGAGTGATCGAGAATGTGTGTGCGGACACCGACGTCGTTGATGACGCCGAAGATGTCGTCATACATCCACTTCCACATCTGGGCGGAGACCACGGTGGGGATCGCCCACGGGATGAGCATGACCGCGCGCATCACGCCGCGACCCTTGAAGTTGGAGTTCACGACGAGCGCGATGATCATGCCGAGGATGAACTCGAAAACGACGGTGATGACGGTGAACTTCACGGTCGTCACGATCGAGTCTTTGAAGATCGTGTCGTGGATCAGGTTCCGGTAGTTCTCCAGCCCGATCCACTTGGTCGGCTCGAGCGCGAGGAACTGCTTGTCGGTGAAGCTCTGGAAGATCGTCACCCCGAGCGGGTACAGGGCGACCAGCGCGACGACCACGAGCGCGGGCGCCAGCATGATCCAGGCGAGGCGCGTCTGCTTCCGCTGGAGGCGTCCCGACCGGCGGCGCCGCGGCCGCCGGTGACCGGCGGTCGCGATGTCCTCGTAGATCGTGGGTGTATCCATCAGAGGCCGGGGAGCGCCGCGGGAGGACGGGCCGGGCCCGTCCTCCCGCGAACTGCTTCTACGAGTCGAGCTACTTGAGCAGCACCTTCAACTTGGCCGCCACTCCGGGCAGCACCGACGATGCCGGTGCCCCGTTCTCGATCTGGTTGACGCCCTGGTAGATGACCTGCGAGCCCTGCGCGTAGCGCGTCTTCAGGAAGCTCGCGGGCCGAGTCGCCCGTGCCACCGCCGCGATCGCGGGGATCAGGTACGGATTCGTCTTGACGACCGCCGGATCCTTCGCGACCGACGGAATCGTCGGCACGTTCGAGTTGAAGATGGCGTCGTACCGCTGGACGATCGGGCTCGTCAGATACCGAACCCACTCGATCGCGGCGTTCTGGTGCTTCGAGTACTTCGAGACGGCGACCTGCCAGCCGCCGACCGTTCCGACCGAGACAGCGCCGTTCTCGTGCGGGAGCACGGTGACGGCGAACTTCCCGTCGACCGCCGTGCCCTTGCTCGCGCTGTAGGCATACGGCCAGTTGCGCATGAAGGCGGCGTTGCCGTTGTCGAACGCGTTCCGCGCGTCCTCCTCCTGGTAGGAGGTGACACCCCGGGGGGCGATCGTACCGACCCAGCTGCGGATCAGGTCGAGTGCCCCTGCGGCCTTCTTGTTGTTGATGGTGACAACGCCGTTTCTGATGATGTTTCCGCCGCCCGACGACGCGATCCATTCGAGCGCGTCGCAGGTGAGGCCCTCGTAGGCGTTCCCCTGCCAGACGAACCCGTAGAAGTTCGCGTTGCTCGGCTGCTCGCCGGCCTGGATCTTCTTCGCCATGGTGCCGAGCTCCGTCCAGGTCTTCGGCGGGGCCGAGTACCCGTACTTCTTGAGCAGGTCGGTCCGGTAGTACAGGATCCCGAAGTCACCGAACCACGGCATCGCGACGAGCTTCCCGTCGACGGTGTCGTTCTGGATGATCCCTTGCGCGTGCAGCTTCGCCTGCGAGCCGAGCGCGGGCTTCAGGTTGACCAGGAACGGTGCGAAGGCACCCGGCCAGACGACGTCCAGCATCATCACGTCGATCGACGACGAATGGGACGAGAATGCGCGCGCGAGTTGGGCGTAGGCTGCGTCGGAAGCCGCCGGGTGCGGGACCACCTTCACCTTGATGCCCGTGGCTGCCGAGAACCTCTGGGCGAGCCTGACGTCGCGCGTGTGGCTCGACCCCACCGCGTTGTCACCGATGAAGGTGATCGTCTGGCCGCCGTACTTCTTCCTGATCGCCGGCGCGTTCGGGACAGCCGGCGGGACGATGGCAGCTGGGGAGCTTGCCTTCGCCTGCTTTGCCGGCTTCGCCGTTCCGACGGAGGCGATGGTCAGGGAGACGACCAGGGCCAGTAGGGCGACGATCCCTGCCAGTGGAACCAGTACGCGGGGTTTCACGTGACTCACGTTCCTTTCTCTCAGTTTGGCCCGAAGGCCCGCGGTGTCGCAGAGAGGGGGGTCTTGCGAGCCTAGCCCTGTCGTGAGCGACGGTCAAACGAGGTCCGCTGAGCCGCGGTGCGATTCGGTGACGCCCAATCTTCGAACAGCGAAGCCAGGAGCCCTGAATGAGGAACGCCTGCCTCTAAGCCAACTCGACAGCGACGCAGATTCGGCGTTCGGGTGCTTGGCGATCGATTGGCAGGTCGAAACCTTCGCCGGTCGTCCGTCGTTCGACCTCGTGCCCGTGCTCGAGACGCGCGCCGTCTTCGGCGTGTCGACAGGACGCGCCCGTCCCGCCGCGCGAGACCATGCGAGGCAAACTGCGCCGAAGAGGAACAGTGTCGCCGTCGTCGCGCCGAGCGCCCGGTAGCCGCCGACTGCAACGGCGAGGCCCCCGAGACTCGAACCGGCCACGTAACCAAATTGCATTGTCGACGCTCGTAGGCTCGTGACCGCGCCGCGACGGCCGAGCGGCATTGCGACAGCGAACGCGCTCGACACCATCGTGCGACCGCCGACGAAGAACGCGGCGACGGAGAAGAGCACAGTCCGCGCGAGCATCCCGCAGTCGGCGGACGCAAAGGCGAGAACGGCAACGCCCGCAGCGCCCGCGAGCACGACGAGCACGCCTGCGGGCTCGACGCGCACGAGACGCCTACTCGTCAGGTTTCCTGCGATGTACGCGACCGCTCCGAGCGCCAGGACAACACCTGTCTTGAACGGGGAGGCGTGGTGCACCTCCGAGAACAGGGCACCGGCATAGACGAGCGTCCCCGCCCACGCCGAGTTCGCGAGCAGCTCCGACGCGAGCCACAGCGCCACTGTTCTGTCGCGAAGGACGGCGCCGACGCCGGCGGAACTGGTAGGCCCCGAGGCTGCGGACGTGCTTCTCCCCACGAGGACGGCGACGGTGACGGCCGCGGCAAACGGAAGCACGAGCCAGCCGTACCGCCAGCTCGAGGCGCCGACGGCTCCGATCAGCGGCATACCTGCGATCCACGCAGCGGGCTGGCCGACGAGCGCCCATGACAGCGTGCGTGTGCGGAGCTCGCTCGGCACCCATTCGGCGGCTGCGAGCGTCGCGGCTGTGGTCAGCACCGCGACGGCGATCCCGACGGGAACCTGCGCGGCCGCGAGAACGGCGTAATCGGGAGCCGCTGCGCTCGCAAGCGAGCTGAGCGCGAGCAGCAGCGACGAAAGCAAGAGCTGACGCGCAAGCGAAAGGCGGACCATCCCGACGCTTACGAGCAGAGCCGTCACGCCGGCTGCGACGCCGGTGATTGTCCGTAGCTGGCCGGCCGCGGCGGTAGACACGTCGAGGTCGTCAGCCGCCTCTGCGAGCACGGGCGACATTGCGATCAACGCCGCCTGCGCGGCGAAGAGCGCTGTGAAGAGGGTGATCATCGCACTGCGGTGTCCGCGAGCCATGCGCGGATTGGAGCGGCCGCGGGTTGGCGCCCGGTAGGGCTGCGGTAAACGCGGATCGCGCGGCGGGGCCGTAAGGGCGATAATCGGCGTAGCGACGTGGAATTTCGGATTCTCGGGCCGCTCGAGGCGGCGGACGACGACGGTCCCGTCGTACTGACCGGTGGGAAGCAGAAGGCGCTGCTCGCCCTTCTGCTGCTCGACGCGCCGCGAGTCCTGCCGGTCGAGCGTCTGATCGACGCCCTTTGGGGCGAAGACGTCCCCGAGAGCGCACGGAAGATGGTGCAGATCTTCGTCTCGCAGCTCCGCAAGCAGCTCCCAACCGGCCTGATCGAGACGCGCCCGCCCGGCTACCGAGTCGTGCTCGCCGGCCACTCGCTCGACCTGCACCTGTTCGAGACCCTGCGCACACGTGGACGCGAGGCGTTCGCCGCCGGTCGCCCGCGCGAGGCGGCTGCGGCGCTCGCCGATGCACTGGAGCTCTGGCACGGGCCGCCACTCGCCGAGTTCCAGGAGCCGTTCGCACAACAGGAAGGCGCGCGCCTCGCCGAGCAGCACCTCGCATGCGTCGAGGAGCGAATCGATGCGGATCTGCAGCTCGGCCGCCACGCCGACCTGGTCGGGGAGCTCGAGGTGCTGGTTCGCCGATACCCGCTACGCGAGCGCGTCCGCGGCCAGCAGATGCTCGCTCTCTATCGCTGCGGCCGGCATGCCGAGGCACTCGAGGTGTTTCAGCGCTTCCGGCGGAGTCTCCGCGACGAGCTGGGGATCGAACCCTCCGCGCGCTTGAAGGATCTCGAGCGGCTCGTGCTGCAGCAGGACGTGTCACTCGAGCTCGCCGACGGTTTCGCGGAGGCCGCGCCGGTCGTCGCCGAATCGGCGGCGGCCGCGGCCGAGGCTGTACTGCCGGAATCGCGGCGGACGGTCACCGTCCTCGTCGCCGACGTCACCCCTGTCGACGCGCCCGACGATGCCGAGGCGCGGAGATCCGTCACGCACCGACACCTTCGCGACGCGTCCCGCGAGCTCGGACGGCACGGCGCGCGCGTCGCGCAGCTCGGAGGCGCGCGCCTGCTTGCTGCGTTCGGCGTCCCGGTGGCGCAGGACGACGACTCGCTCCGCGCCGTGACGGCGGCCGTTGCCTTGCGGTCATCTGCGCCAACGGCGCGGATCGGCCTGTCGAGTGGCGAGGTGGTGACCGGGGACCCGCTCGTCGCGGGGGCGGCGGTCGACGAGGCGACACGTCTGCAGGAGGCGGCGAAGCCCGGCGAGATCATCTCGGCGAACCGAACATGGCGAGCCGTGCGGCACGCCGTCGCAGCCGAGCGAAGGGACGGGGCGGCGTGGTTGATCGAGACCGTCGATTCCGAAGCGGCGCCGTTCGTGCGCCGGTTGGAGACCCCGCTCGTCGGCCGGGAGCGGGAAATCGCCGAGATCGTCGACGCATTCGACCGGACAATCTCCGGCCGTCGGCCGCACCTTGCAACGGTCTTTGCCGCTCCCGGCGTCGGCAAGACACGTCTCGCGATCGAATGCATCGAGCGGCTCCGAGGACGGACGACCGCCGTCGTTGCGCACTGCCGGGCCGGCGGACATGAGGCCACCTACGCACCGCTCCGCGACATCCTGACTGGCCTCGCCGACGGTGATGCGACCGTGTGGCTCCGCGAGCGACTCGGTCCCGACGATGGGGTGCAGCTCGCGGAGCAGCTCGCAACGGCCACCGGCCTCACCGCCGGGACCGCGCAGGCCGGCGACGTGGCGCTCGCGACACGCAGGCTGCTCGCAGGCCTGGCGCGCAGACATCCCTTGCTCCTCGTCCTCGACGACGTCCATTGGGCGGCGCCGGCGTTCCTCGATCTTGTCGAATCGATCGTCGAGCTCTCCAACGCACCGCTGTTCGTGCTGTGCCTCGCTCGACCGGACATCCTCGACGTCCGGCCGCAGTGGGGCGGCGGACGACTGAGCAGCACGACCGTCGTGCTGGACGCATTGACACACGACGAGTCGCAGACGCTCCTCGACCGGCTTGCGTCTGCTGCGAGCATCGACCGCGGCAGGCGCGACCGGATCCTCACGCTCGGTGGCGGTAATCCGCTCTTCATCGAGCAGCTGCTCGCCGCCGCACTGGAAGACGACCTCGACACGCTCCCGGACACGATTCAGACACTGCTCGCGGGCCGTCTCGATCGTCTGGACAGCCTCGATCGTGCTGTCATCGAAGCGGCGTCCGTGTGCGGCTCGTCGTTTGCGGCCGACGACGTCGCGGCGCTCGTCGACCGAGACGTCGATCCCTCGCTCGTGACGCTCGTCCGGCGCGAGCTGATCCGGCCGGGCGAGGCGAATGACCTCGGCGGGTCCGGGTGGTCTTTCCGGCACATCCTGATCCGCGACGTCGCGTACGCAAGCGTGCCGAAGCGACGCCGCGCGGACCTCCACGAGCGCCTCGGTGTGCGCGCCGCCGAGCATGGCCCCCAGGGTGACGTGGTTGCGGCGTTCCACCTCGACCAGGCGCTCCGCGCGCTGGTCGAGACGGGGGCTGACAGCTCGGACATCGAGCGACTGACGGCCAAGGCCGCAGAACAGCTCCGCAGCGCCGGGATCGCGGCCGCCGGCCGTGAGGACTACGACGCTGCGCTGTCGCTGCTCACGCGGGCGAACGAGATTCTCCCGCGCGAAGCGCCAGAGCGGGCGGAGCTCCTGGCGAGACTCGGCGAAATGCTCCTATGGGTCGGCGGCGCCGATGCGGCGCGGAGCCGGCTCGAAGAGGCGTACGCCCTTGCGACCGAGCTCGGTGACCGCAGGCTTGCGGCCCGCGCGAGACTCACGGCCCACCTCACGCTGATGTGGACGGACACACCGATCTCCCCGCAGGAGATGCTGCGCGAGGTCGACGAGGCGGTGCCTGTGCTCGAGGACGCCGGCGACGAGGAGGCGCTGGCAATGGCCGAGCTCGTCCGCTTCCACGCGCTCGATCAGGCACGCCTTCCAGGGCCGGAAGAACGCCTCCCGATCGCACTCGACCATGCGCGGCGCGCGCACGCGCCCCAGATCGAGCATCGCGTGATGAGCTGGATCTGCATCACTCTGCCGCGCGGAAGCGTGCCTGTGGACGAGGCGATCGCGCGCGCGGAGGAGATCCGCAGCACCTCGTCCTCGGCGTTTGTCCACGCCTCTGCGCACGGCGCGATCGGCCTCCTCCGCGCGGCACGCGGCGAGTTCGAGGAGGCGCGCGCCCTCGTCTCGAGGACGCGTCGCGAGCTCCACGAGCTCGGTCTGCGCCAGTCGGTTGCGGCGCATTCGATCGCCGTCGCGGAAGTCGAGATGATGGCCGGCGACGACGTGGCCGCCGAGCGGGTTCTCACGAAGGGGTTCGACGACGTCACGGCGCTCGCGGACCAGCACTCCACGGCAAACGTCGCGTGGCGCCTCGGGCTCGTGCTCGCACGGCAAGGACGGGACGAAGAGGCTGAGCGATTCGCTCGAATCGCTGAGCGTGCGGAGCCGCGAGGGTTGTGGGTCGATGTCTGGTGGCGCATCGTCCTTGCACTCGTCGAAGCACGGCGCGGAAACGCTCCCGAGGCTGTCGCTCTCCTTCGCTTGGTGCGCGAGAGCATCGCCGCCTCCGGCGGCCCACCGAGTCGCATGGAGGCGGACGTGTTGCTCGAATCCGCGGAAGTGCTGTGCGCCGCGGGACGTAAGGAAGAGGCCGCAGTAGCCCTCGCGAAGGCAGCCGCGGTCGCGGAAACGCTCGGCTACGTCATCGCGGTTGCGCGCGCGAGCGAGCGTCAGCGCGCGCTCACGGCGTAGGCGACGGCGCGCCCTCCGCCGTTCGAGACGACGAGACGAGGAGCTGCAAGGTGCGGGTCCGCCCGTAGGGCGCGCGGAACCACGAACGTGAGCGTCCGTCCTCCGTCTGAAGAGCGGCCGACGATCCGGCCGAGCAACGACGGTTGGCCCGCCGTGTCGTTCTCGAGCTGGTAGGTCAGCGTCGCGCAGGCCGATCTGCGGTCATGCGGGAACCTCACACGGAGCTCGTACCGGCCGGCAGGCGGCAGTACCGGCCGCACGTAGTGCACGGCAAGCGGCGCGACGATCGCGTGCCGCGTACTCCCGGGCAGGACGGCGAACAGCGGTTCGATCGCGGGGCCATAGTCGGCGGCGGCGGAGACGGCGAAACGCTCGAACGCCGCCGCAAACGGCGCCTTCGCGACGTCGGCAAAGGTCGAGCGAACTGCCTCGACGCCCTCACCCGCCGCGCGGCGAGAGGCCAGGCGTCGCAAGATTGTCGGCAGGAGGTGTGGTTGTTCACGGTCGAGGTGGTTCCAGAGCAGCTGCGCGCCGTAGCTTTGCGTCGTCAGGCTCACCTGAGTCGCCGAGAACCAGCGCCGCATCTGGAGCGAGGAAACGATGTCGTCGAGCTCCGGGTACACGCGGGCCTCTATGCCGGACGCCGAGCCCTCGAGGATCCACGTCGGGATGTCCGGCTCAGCCAAGCGCCCGAAGTACGAGAACTGAACGAGGTGGAACAGCTCGTGCGCGACAGTCCCATAGAGGCTCGCGAGGCTCCGCTCTGCGCTCGGGTCGAGGTTGTTCGCGATGACGGCGAACGCGCCTCCGTCGGCGTTGACTGCAGGGAGCGCGACCCCGAACGTGCCCGGTGCGAACCGCGAGATGTAGAGATCAGGTCGAGAATCCGGACCGCCGACGTCTTCGAGCGGTGTGTGAAACCCGCGCCGCTGGTAGTAGGTGAGCGAACGGTCAGCCGCTTCGGCGACTCGCTCGACGTAGTCCGGTACGGCGTCGTGGTCGTCGTCGTTGAGCGGCGGCGCGTCGATCCCAAGCACGACGTAGTGCACGACGACGCGCTCGGACTTGTAGGTGCTCTCTGGCGACGCGTACTCGTTGTAGAGCTGGTAGTCGTTTGGTGCAACGGTCGTCTGTGCGCCTGCGACCGCGTCGGGACGTGACCGCTTCGCCTCGGCGACGCTCGCAGTCGCGAGAAGCAGCAGCAGTGCAGCCACGGCTGTGCGCATCCGAGTGCCGGTCAGTTCGGTCGTCATGACCTGCACCCTCGACTGCTCCGGTTGCGCCTCCGCTGGACGCCGGTAAATCTCCGGTAGGCCGGCACCGGCTACCGGGCGTTTACCGGCCGCCTACCCGGCGCCAACCAGCATGCGATCTCGTCTTCCGAGCGACTCGGCATCGGGCCGGGTCACGACAACAAACGGAGGGATCTCATGAAGCGGGTTCTCATTCTCGTCTCGCTCGGCGCAATCGCGCTCCTCGTCGGCTCAACCGCCGCACGGGCGGAGGTGCTGACGAATACGACGGTCTCCCATGCCTACAGTGGGTGGGTGCCGTGCGCGAACAGCGGCGCCGGCGAACTGCTGACCGGGACGATCAACGCGCGGATCCTCGAAACGTCCACGTCGAACGGCAACGTCGACGCGTCGCAGTTTGCGTACGCGCTGCGTGGCAGCCTTGTCGGAAGGGTCACCGGAGACGTCTATCGCCTGAGCGCGATCACTCGCGGCACGTACGTGTCGAGCCTCGAGAGCGACAAGTACTCCGCGACGTACGTGAACCGGTACCACCTCGTCGGCCCAGGCACCGGCAACGACCTCGTTGTTCGCGAAACCGCGCACGTGACGCGCTTTGGTGACGACGTGGTCATCGAACGGGACGAGTTCAGCATCGAGTGCTCGTAGCCGTAGACCAGGTCCGGACGAGCGCGCGGCGTAGATGACTCAGCGCGCTCGTCCGCGACTTCAAGAAGAGCGAAAGAAAGTCCGCGGCACCGGTGAGGGATCCTTAGGGCTGCTTCCTCCCGGATCTGACCCGGTTCGGAACCTCACCGCGCCGCGGGCAGGAAAAGTCTAGCCCGACTTCGCCTTGTCGATGCAGCGCTGAATCGCCTTCAGTTCCACCTGCGAGATCTTCGCCGGAGGCGCGCCCTCGTAGATGGTCGGATTGCCGCGGAAGTCGACGACGCCGTTCTCGACAACGGCCGTGAACTTTGCGCTCTTCTTCGCCGCTGCCGCCTTGGCGGCCTCGGGATCCTTGTAGAACGTCAGCGTGAAGGTGACGCCGCCGGGCGACTGCCCGTCGAGCGCGTTCGCCGACGGCTGGACGAGGAAGTTCTCGTCCTCGTTCAGGCAGTTGCCGACCGAGATGCCGTTCACACCACCACCACCCGTGGGCTCGTTGGCCGTGCCTGGGCTGCTGCCCTTGCTGCCACAGGCGGTGAGGGCCGCCGCGAGCACGGCGAGGAGGAGGAGGCGCGAGACGGGGGTGGTCATCGGAGGGGCCGGCCTTTCGGATTGAAATCGGGCCGCGAGCGTAGCGCTATGGCCCGACTTGCGCAAAGAGCGGAAGACCACCACAATGTGCCGCGACCAACGACGAGGAGGTGGTGCACCGATGAAGCGAGTCCTGGAAATCCGCGTTGCCTGCGCCGCCGCCCGTCCCCACGCCTCCTAGCTGCCGTGGACGGGCCGTGTGCCCGTTCATTCCACGCATGCAAAGGAGCTTTGGTTGACACTTCCCGTTACGGATTCGCTGCTTCATCGGCTCGGGTGGGACGACGGCTGGGAAGCCGCGTTCGCCGAGCACCGTGCCGTGGGCCTGGAGCCTGCCCGCGTCGCGATCCAGCACAGAGGCGCCTACGACCTGTTCGGCGAGGTGGGGGAGTTGCGCGCGAGCGCGGCCAACCGCCTCGTGCGCGACGACCGCCTGCCGGCCGTCGGTGACTGGGTCGGCTTCGACCCGACGACCGGGATGATCGAGGCGCTGCTCGACCGGCGCACCGTCCTCTCGCGCAAGGAGACACTCGACACGGTGCGCGAGCAGGTGCTCGCGGCCAACGTCGACGTCGCCTTCCTCGTCCAGGCACTTCCGCTCGACTTCAACGTCCGTCGCCTCGAGCGCTACCTGGCGATGGCGTGGGAGAGCGGCGCCCAGCCGGTCGTGCTGCTGACGAAGACCGATCTCGTCGACGACCTCGCGCCGTTCCTCGCCGAAGTCGAGACCGTCACGCTCGGCGCCTGCCCCGTCGAGGCCGTCTCGGCGAAGACCGGGCAGGGGCTCGACGAGCTCCAGCGCTGGTTCGAGGGCAACCGCACCGCCGTCCTGCTCGGCTCGTCGGGCGTCGGCAAGTCGACGATCGTCAACGCGCTCGCGGGCGAGGAGCTGCTCGCGACGCAGGAAGTCCGCGAGGACGACCACCGCGGACGGCACACGACCAGCCACCGCGAGCTGATCCTCCTGCCGGACGGCGGCGTCGTCCTCGACACGCCGGGCATGCGCGAGCTGCAGCTGTGGAACGCCGACCTGGAGCAGACCTTCGGGGACGTCGAGGAGATCGCTCGGCGCTGCCGCTTCTCGGACTGCGCCCACGACCAGGAGCCGGGCTGCGCGATCCGCGAGGCGCTCTCGGACGGCTCCCTGCCTCGCGAACGGTGGGACAGCTACGCCAAGCTGCAACGGGAGCTGGAGGCGATCGAGGTGCGCCGCAACCACCTCCTGCGTTTGGAACGCGTCCGGGAGCACAAAATCCGCGCACGGCAGAACAGACAGAAGAAGAAGCACTGAGCGAGCCCCGCGTCACCGACGACGCGGTCGAGTTCGCGCTGGCCGACCCCGAGCACCGCTTCCAGGAGGTGGTGCTCGGGCAGGAGGTGGCGCGTCCTCGCGAGGGGCCTGCATTCGCCTGGGCGGACGGTGCCTGGCGTCTGCGCTTCGAGCGGCCGCCGCTCGACCGGCTCGAGTACCTGATCGGCGTCGACGGCCGGTGGGCGACCGACCCGGCCAACCCGAAGCGTGCGGCAGGCCCGTTCGGCGACAAGTCCGTCGTGGAGTGGCCGGATTACACGACGCCCGACTGGCTCGCCACGATCGCCGACGCGGGGCCGGTCGAGCACCACGAGCTGCGCTGCCGCCGACTCGTCGCCCGCGTGCAGGTCGAGCTCTACGCGACCCCCGAGCCGCCCGGCCACGACGCGCCGCTGATCGTCGTCCACGACGGGCCTGAGTACGCCCGGTACGCCGGGCTGACGCGCTTCCTCGACGCCATGAGCTGGGAGGAGCACATCCCGCCCTTGCGAGCCGCGCTGATCCAGCCCGTCGACCGCAACGAGACCTACTCCGCGTCGGCGCTCTACGCCGGCGCGCTCGTGCGTGAGCTGATCCCCGAGCTGGCGCGAATCGCGCCGCACGCGAAGCGGATCGGGATGGGGGCGAGCCTCGGCGCCCTCGCGATGCTGCACGCGCACATCCGCCACCCGAAGGCATTCGACGGACTGCTCCTGCAATCGGGCAGCTTCTTCCGTCAGCGCTCCGACAAGCAGGAGTCGACCTTCCCGCGCTACCAGCGCATCACACGCTTCGTCGGCACCGTCCGCCGTGGGGCCGGCGCCGAGACGCCGATCCCGATCGCGATGACCTGCGGCACCGCAGAGGAGAACCGCGCGAACAACCACGCGATGGCGGAGGCGCTGGCAGAGCAGGGCTACCCGGCGTGGATCGGCGAGGTGCGCGACGCGCACACGTGGACGGGCTGGCGCGACTCCCTCCACCCGCACCTGCCCGCGCTGCTCGAGGCCGTGCAGTGAGCCGGCGCGTGGTCGAGCTCGACGGGGGCACCGTGCTCGCGTACGGCCACTACGGTCGGCCGCTGATTGCGTTCCCCTCGGAGAACGGCGAGGCCTCCGACTGGGAGGACCGCGGGATGGTGCACGCCCTCGGATCTCTGCTCGACCAGGGGAGGGTGAAGCTCTACTGCGTGCCGTCGTTCGACCGCGAGAGCTGGACGCGCGGCGACCTGGCGCTCGAGGAGCGTGCGCGGCGGCACGGCCACTTCGAGTGGTGGGTGCTGACGCGACTGATGCCGTTCGTCCAGGCCGACTCGCAGACGGCCGACGCGATCGTCGCGGGCTGCTCCTTCGGCGCCTACCACGCGGCGAACTTCTGCCTCAAGCGCGCCGACCTCTTTCCGCTCGCGATCTGCATGAGCGGCGTCTACGACGTCTCGGTCCAGGGTGGCGGCGAGCGCGGCGAGGCTGTCTACTTCAACAATCCGATGGACTACGTCGCCAACACGCACGGCGACCATCTCGACTGGCTCCGTTCGCGCGCCTCGCTGCTGCTCGTCTGTGGCCAGGGCCAATGGGAGGACACGACGGGCGCACTCGAGTCGACCCGCAGGTTCGGCGCCCTGCTCGAGGAGAAAGGGATCCGTTACGAGCTCGACCTCTGGGGGCACGACGTACCTCACGACTGGCCGTCCTGGCAACGGCAGATCGCCCACCACGTGCCCCGGTTCACATGAGCGACCTCACGATCGGACTCCTGCTCGGCACCGAGGAGGACTGGCCCGCCGCGTTCGAGGCGCTGGTCGGCCGGCTCGGCCTCGTCGCGGGTGAGCAGCTGCGCACCGAGCGCATCCTCAACGAGCCCTTCGACCTGCGCTACCGCCCGCGCTACTCGGTCGTGATCGACCGGCTCGCCTGGTGGTACGACCTGCCGCGCGCCTGGCTGAAGAAGGTCTCGCTGATGGACGACGTCTACCTCCTGAACAACCCGTTCACGTTCCAGGCGATGGAGAAGCACTCGGCCTACTGCGCGCTGATGCGACTCGGGATCCGCGTGCCCGAGACGTGGCTGATCCCGCACAAGGTGCCGCCGGCCAACGAGCGCTTCCAACCGACGGCCGAGCGCTACAACGCGCCGTTCGACCTCGAGACGATCGGCAGCAACGTCGGCTATCCGCTCTTCATGAAGCCGTTCGACGGCGGGCAGTGGGTCGGCGTCTCGCGCGTCGGGTCACCAGAGGACCTGCGCGCGCGCTACGACGAGTCTGGCGAGCGGATGATGCATCTGCAGAGCGCGCTCGAGGACTTCGACGTCTTCGTTCGCTCCCTCTCGATCGGCGCCGAGACGATGTCGATGTGGTTCGACCCGAGCAAGCCGATGTACGACCGCTACCAGGTCAAGCACGACTTCCTGTCACCCGAGCTGGGCGACGAGATCGTCTCGATCGCCCGGCTCGTGAACGCGTTCTTCCGCTGGGAGTTCAACTCGTGCGAGACGATCGTCAAGGACGGCGTTGCGTACCCGATCGACTACGCGAATGCCTCGCCCGACGTCGCCCTCACCTCGCTGCACTACTACTTCCCGTGGGCGATCACGGCGCTCGTGCGTTGGACGGCGTTCTGCGCCGTCACCCGCCGCGAGATGCACATCAACCAGAACTCGCGCGACTACTTCCGCTTCGGCGACCGCGACGATCTCACCTACGAGGAGAAGCTCGCGGCGTACCGCGCGCTCGCGGACGCGTATTTCCAGATCGACGACTACCGGGAGTTCTGCGACAAGCACCTCTCGCACCTCGACGAGATCGCGCACGAGTGGTTCTCGTCAGCCGAGTTCGACGCGGTGCTCGTCGAGACCGTGCGCTCGACGTTCCCGGCGCACGAGCAGGAGCACTTCGTCGCGCACTACCGCGGACTGCTCGCGGCGTGGTCGAGCGACAACGCGGCCTGAGGTACGCCGTCGCGGCCGACGGCGGCGGTGCGGTCGCGTCGTCGGGCGGTCGACACCCGATCTGATCCTGCTCGACGTGACGATGCCCGGCCTCGACGGTCCAGGGACGATCCCTGGGACATCGTCTCGTGCGGACAGGTCCCAGGGACTGTCCCTGGGACCTGTCCGAGTCGGCCGGGTCAACGGTCTGCGGCGAGGAGCGCGCGGCCGACGATTGCGGCCTCGGCTCCGACGGCGGCCAGCGCCTCGACGTCCTGCGGTGAGCGCACGCCGCCTGCTGCGAGCACGCGCAGGCCGGCGGCCGCGGCCTGCTCGACCAGCGCAAGGTCGGGGCCCGCGAGCGTCCCGTCGCGGTCGATCGCGGTCACGAGCACCCGCGCGCCGTCGGCGCGCACGAGCGCCTCGCCGAAGCCGAGCCCCGCATCCTCCGTCCAGCCGCGAGCGCGCAGCCGGCCGTCGCACACGTCGAGGGCGAGCACGAGCGCCTCGCCCAGCTCGAGCCACGGTGCCGGGTCGGGCCAGGCGGCGGTGCCGACGACGACGCGGTCGGCGCCTGCATCGAGCAGCGCCCACGCGTCGGCGAGGCTGCGGATCCCGCCCGAGGCCTGGAGGGGCGTGGGGTCGATCCGGCCTGCGACCGCCGCTACCAGTTCCGGCCTGGCGCTCCCGGAGCGGGCTCCGTCGAGGTCGACGAGGTGCACGCGACGGGCGCCCGCCGCGACCCAACGGGCGGCAAGAGCCCCGGGGTCGTCGGCGCGCTCGACCACGTCGTCGTAGGAGCCCTGGTGGAGGCGGACCGCCTCCGTCCCGAGGACGTCGACGGCCGGGATCACCTCGATCCGCTGCTCGAACCACATGTTCACATGTTAGCGTGCTAACATGAAAGTACGCGATGGCGGAACGGAGCCGACACCCATGGGAGACCAAGGAGATGCGAAAGCTCTTCGAGGCGATCCTGGCGCTCGAGACACGGGCGGACGTGGAACGGTTCTTCCGGGACCTGTGCACGCTCTCGGAGCTCGAGGCGATGGCGCACCGCTGGGAGGTGGCGCGGCTGCTGGAGCAGGGGCTGCCCTACCTGGAGATCGCGGAGCGAACGGGCGCGTCGACGACGACGGTGACGCGCGTGGCGCACTGGCTGCGGCACGGCGAAGGCGGCTACCGGCTGGTGCTCGACCGAACGGCCTCCTGAAGGTCGCCGTCCCGGTCAAGGGGCGGCTGCGCGAGCCGTCGTTCAAGCTGCTCGAGGATGCAGGGCTCGGGCCGGAGCAGCCGGGCGAGCGCGCGCTGGCCTTTCCGTGCCGCAATGCTCCCGTCGAGGTGCTGCTCGTGCGCGCGGCGGACGTGCCGGAGTACGTGCAGGACGGCGTCGTCGACTGCGGCATCACCGGCATCGACCTCGTGCGAGAGCGGGGCGCCGACGTGCGCGAGCTCCTGCCGCTCGGGTTCGGCTCCTGCAGGCTGGAGGCGGCGGTGCCCGGAGAGTCGACGGTGACGTCGCTCGACGATCTCGCCGGAGCCTCCGTCGCCACCGTCTACCCGCACCTCACGCGGCAGCTGCTGCCCGTCGACGTCGAGCTCGTGGACGTGACCGGCTCGGTCGAGATCGCGCCGCGGCTTGGGCTCGCCGACGCGATCGTCGATCTCGTCTCGTCGGGGAACACGCTGCGCACGAACGGGCTCCGCTCGCTCGGCGTGCTGCTCGAGTCCGAGGCGGTGCTCGTCGCGCGCGACGAGGATGCGGCCGCGCCGTTTGCGGCGATGCTCCGGGCGGTCGTCGAGGCGCGGCGCCACCGCTACCTGATGCTGAACGCACCCGAGTCGGCGCTACCCGCGATCACCGAGCTCGTCAGCCCGCGCGTGCCGAGCGTCCTGCCGCTGGCCGAAAGCGGGATGGTTGCCGTGCACGCGCTCGTGCCGTCCGCCGACGTGTGGCGGCTGCTGCCGGACCTCGAGGCGGCAGGCGGCTCCTCGATCCTGATCGTCCCCGTCGAGCGCATGACATGACGATTGCGGCGGACGTCAAGGAACGCGGGCTCGACGCCGTGCGCGAGTGGGCGCTGAAGCTCGACGGCGCCGAGCCTGCACGCGCGAGGGCGGGTGGAGAGCTCCCGCGCGAGGCGATCCTGGCGCTCGCCGATCGTGTGCGCCGCTGGCACGCAGTGCAGCGCCCACCGGACGTGACGCTCGAGGTCGAGCCGGGCGTCGTGCTCGAGCGGCACTGGGTCGCGCTCGACACCGTCGGCATCTACGTGCCGCGGAACCTCGTCTCGACGCTCGTCATGTGCGCGGTCCCGGCACAGGTCGCGGGGGTGCGGCGCATCGTCGTCTGCACGCCGCCCGACGGCGCGGGACTGATCGCCGCGGCGGCCGAGCTGCTCGGCCTCGAAGAGGTCTGGGCGCTCGGCGGACCGCAGGCGATCGGCTTCCTCGCGTATGTCGAGCGCGTCGACAAGATCGTTGGGCCCGGCAATGCGTACGTCAACGAGGCCAAGCTCGAGGTCTCGCGCGACGTGCCGATCGACCTCCCCGGAGGGCCGTCGGAGGTCGTCGTGCTCGGCGACGGCGACCCGCGCCTCGTCGAGCTCGAGCTGGCGGCACAGCGCGAGCACGGGCACGAGGCGCGTGTGCACGACCGTCGACTCGCTCGCCGAGGCCGAGCGGATCGCGCCCGAGCATCTCGTGCTGCTCGGTGCCGCCGAGGCGCATGCAGGCGAGGTGCGTAACGCCGGGTCGGTCTTCGTCGGGCCGTTCTCGCCCGTTGCGGCCGGCGACTACGCGACCGGTGGCAACCACGTCCTGCCGACCAACGGCTGGGCGCGCTCGGTCGGCGGCCTCGGGCTCGAGACGTTCCTCAAGCCCGTCACCGTGCAGCGGCTGACCGAGGACGGGCTCGCACGGATCCGTCCGACGATCGAGGCGCTCGCCGCGGCGGAGGGCATGCCCGCGCACGCGGCGGCGGCGCAGCGGTGAGAGCGCTCGCACCGGAGTTCCGCCCCTACGCGTGGGCGCTGCCGACCGACGAGGTCGCCCGCCTCGCGGGGATCGACTCGTCGCAGGTGCTGCGCTTCGACCAGAACACGCCGCCGCTGCCGGCGCGCTCGACGCGACCCGGCGCGATCGCGGGCGCGCTCGCGCGTGTCAACGGCTACCCGGCGGGCGGCTACCGCGCGCTGCGCGCGGCGATCGCGGACTACGCAAGGTCGACCCGGAGCACGTCGTGCTCGGCGCGGGCGCCGACGACCTGATCCTGCTCTGCGCCCGCGCGTTCGCCGGGCCCGGCGACCAGATCGGCGATCCCTCCGGCCCCGACCTACCCGCTCTATCGCATCGCGGCGCAGCTGGCCGGCGCGCAAGCAACGGACTGTGACGTGCCGGGGTTGGCTCTGGCCTTCGCCTGCAACCCGAACAACCCGACCGGGCAGCTCAGGTCCCTGCCGGACGTTCGCCCGCTCGTCGTCGACGAGGCGTACTTCGAGTACAGCGGCGTGACCGCCGTGCCGCTGCTCGACGACGGCGTGATCGTGCTGCGCACGTTCTCGAAGCTCTTCGGGCTCGCCGGCGCACGCATCGGTTACGCGCTCGCCGCTCCCGACGTCGCCGCCGAGCTGAATGCGCGCCAGGCGCCGGCAGCGGTCTCGACGCTGTCGGCAGCGCTCGCGCTCGCCGCTCTCGCCGACCCGCCCGACGTTGCGCCGGTGCTCGAGGAGCGCGACCGGCTCGCGAGCGTCCCTCCGCGCGCTCGGGCTCGCGCCGCTCGAGTCGCACACGAATTTCGTCTACGTCCCGGTCGAAGACGGAGCTGTCCTCGGCGACGCGCTGCTCCGTCAGGGGATCGTGGTGCGGGCGTACCCCGATGCGATCCGCGTATCGGTGCTCGATCGCGAGGACGACGACCTGCTCGTCGAGGCGCTCGCGCGGGTGCTCGACGTCCCGTCGCCCGTTGCGCCGGCGGGAGGCCGCCGCGCGCGGACACTCCGGGCGACCGCCGAGACGCGGCTCGCCGTCAGGCTCGCACTCGACGGCGCCTCACGGGTGCGCGTCGCCACCGGTGCAGGGCTCTACGACCACTTCCTCGAGCAGCTCGCATTCCACGCCGGCTTCGACCTCGTGCTCGAAGGCGCCGGCGATCTCGAGACCGGCGACCACCACACCGCGGAGGATGCGGCGCTCGCCTTCGGCGAGGCACTCGACGCGGCGCTCGGCGATCGCCGCGGGATCGCGCGCTACGGCGACGCGGTCGTGCCGATGGACGACGCGCTCGCGCGTGCCGCCGTCGACCTCGGCGGCCGAGCGCATGCCGAGCTGACGCTCGAGCGCGACCCCGGCCTCGCCACGCACATGCTCTCGAGCCTCGCGCAGGCGGCGCGGGCGGCGATCCACGTCGACGCGACCGGGCGCGATGCCCACCACGTCGCCGAGGCGGCGTTCAAGGCGGTCGGCCGTGCGCTGCGGATTGCGGTCGCGCGCGAGGGCGCGGGGCTGCCGTCGACCAAGGGGCTGTTGTGAACGTCGCGATCTGCGAGTACGGCGCCGGCAACGTCCGCTCGGTCGAGCTCGCCTTCGCCCGGCTCGGTGCGACGGTCGCCACCGATGTCGCCGACGCCGATCTCGCGGTGCTGCCGGGCGTCGGCGCTGCGCGCGCGGCGATGGCCGGTCTGCGTGCCCGCGGCCACGACGAGGCCCTGCGCGTGCGTGTCGCCGCCGGCCGTCCCGTGCTCGGCATCTGCCTCGGCCTGCAGCTCGCGCTCGAGTGGACGGAGGAGGACGGCGGCGTCGAGGGGCTCGGCCTCCTCCCGGGACGCGCCGTGCGGATCGAGCAGGGGCGCGTGCCGCGGATGGGCTGGGCCGAGGTCGACGACCTCGGCGCGTTCTACTTCGCGCACTCCTACGCGGCCGCCACGCCGTGCGCGACCGCCTGGTCGGAAGGCGTCGTGGCGGAGGTGCGCTCAGGCTCGTTCGTCGGCTGTCAGTTCCATCCCGAGAAGAGCGGGGCGGTTGGTGCGCGCTACCTCGGCGGCGTCCTCGAGGAGGCGCGATCCCTCTCCCTCGCCTGATCCCGTGCCTCGACGTGGCCGGCGGCCGCGTCGTCAAAGGCGTTCGCTTCCAGGGGCTGCGCGACGTCGGCGACCCCGTCGAGCTCGGCGCCGCGTACTCCGACGCCGGCGCCGACGAGCTCGTGTTCCTCGACGTGAAGGCGACGCTCGAGGGGCGCGCGACGCTCGTCGAGCTCGTTCGTCGCGGTGGCCGAGCGGCTGGCGATCCCGTTCACGGTCGGCGGCGGCGTGCGCTCGCTCGCCGACGCCGACGAGCTGCTCGCGGCCGGCGCCGACAAGGTCGCGGTCAACTCCGCGGCGCTCGAGCGGCCCGGGCTCGTGTCCGAGCTCGCGGAGCGGCTCGGATCGCAGGCGGTAGTCGTCGCGATCGACGCCGAGGGCGGACGCGTTCGCTCGCGCGCCGGCACGGCCGAGACGAGCGCGCGTCGCAGCCGACTGGGCACGCGAAGCCGAGGAGCGCGGCGCCGGGGAGATCCTGCTCACCTCGATCGACACGGACGGGACGCGCTGCGGGCTACGACCTGGCGCTCACCGCGAGCGTCGCCGACGTCGTCGGCGTGCCGGTGATCGCATCCGGCGGCGCGGGCGGGGCCGAGCACGTCGCCGACGCGCTCGCCGTCGCGCAGGCCGCGCTGCTCGCATCGATCCTGCACGAGGATCCCGAGCGGCTCGACGTCGCTGCGCGACGGAGCTGCGTGCGTTGGGAGTCGAGGTGCGCGATGCAGCGTGAGCTGACGCCGGCGATCGTGCAGGACTGCGGCCAGCGGGCCGCGTGCTGATGCTCGCGTGGATGGACGCGGAGGCCGAGCGCCGCACGCGCGAGACGGGCGAGGCGTGGTTCTGGAGCCGCTCGCGCGAACGGCTGTGGCGCAAGGGCGAGACGTCGGGCAACACGCTTGCGGTCGACGAGGTGCGAGACGACTGCGACGGCGACGCGCTGCTCGTGCGCGTCACCCCCGCCGGGCCGACCTGTCACACGGGCAGCGTGTCGTGCTTCGCACCGGAGCTCTGGCGCACGATCGCCTCGCGCGCCGCGGAGCGCCCCGATGGCTCGTACACGGCGGAGCTGCTCGACGCAGGGCGTCGGCGCGTGCGCCCGCAAGGTCGGGGAGGAGGCGGTCGAGGTCGCGGTCGCGGCGCTCGACGAGAGCGACGAGCGCGTGGTCGAGGAGGCGGCCGACCTCGTCTACCACCTGTACGTCCTGCTCGCTGCCCGCGGGCTCGACGTGGCCGCGGTCGACGACGCACTGCGCGCGCGCGCGTAACGCCGAGGCGCTTGACAGGTGACCAAAAGGTCACCTATTATCTCGGCATGGACGACGAGGACGCTGTCTTCCGTGCACTCGCAGACCCGACGCGGCGCTTTCTGCTCGACCTGCTCTTCGAGCGGGACGGGCGCACGCTGTCCGAGCTCGACGCGGAGCTCGAGATGACGCGGTTCGGTGTCATGAAGCACCTGCGCGTGCTCGAGGAGGCGGGGCTCGTCGCCACGCGCCGGCAGGGAAGGGAGAAGCTCCATTTCCTGAACCCGGTCCCGATCCGGCAGGTGCACGACCGCTGGATCGACAAGTACACGGAGCACCGCGTCTCGGCGCTCCTCGACCTCAAAGACAAGCTGGAGGAGACGGCATGACGACGACTGTCGGCACCACCGATCAGGTGTACGAGCTCTTCATCAAGGCCAGCCCGGAGCGGGTGTGGGACGCGATCACCCAGCCCGAGTTCACGGTCAAGTACTTCCACGGCGTGCGCATCGACGTCACCCCCGAGCGGCGCATCTCGGGGTCCGCCGACGGGTCGGAGACGTGGGACGAGAACGCGGTGCTCGAGTGGGATCCGCCGCACCGGCTCTCACACGAATGGCACTCGTTCTACGACCCCGAGCTGGCGGCCGAGGAAAAGAGCCGCGTCACGTGGGAGA
Source organism: uncultured Actinomycetes bacterium (assembly GCA_963698925.1). Classification (GTDB taxonomy): domain Bacteria; phylum Actinomycetota; class Thermoleophilia; order Gaiellales; family Gaiellaceae; genus PALSA-600. Next base: position 137,881 of record CAVOSR010000005.1, read on the forward strand.
TCGAGCCGCAGGACGGCGGCTTCTCGAAGCTGACCGTGATCCACGACCGGCTCGAGAACGCGCCGAAGACCGCCGCCAGCGTGTCGGGTGCCGGTTGGATGATGGTACTGAGCGGGCTGAAGTCGGTGCTCGAGACCGGCGAGGGGCTCGCCTAGCAACGACTTGCGACCGGACCGCCCGCGCGCGACACGGCGACGTGTTGCGCGCGGGCGAGCCGCGCGAGCGACGTGCGGTACGTGACCATGTCCGCGTGCTGCCAGTCGCCGTGCGTCTGGCAGCGCCACGGCGCGTAGCGCTCGCGGCGGTAGCGGCTCGTCAGGCTCTCGGCGTGGCCGATCACGTTCGGCAGCGAGATGCGGTAGCGCTGCATCAGCCAGAGTGTCAGCTCCTGCGACGCCCGCACTTGCCGCTGGTTCTCGAGCACCGAGCGGTCGCTCGTGCCGACGTGCTCGATCCCGATCGCCGCCCAGTTCAGCCCGACCGTGTGACGGCAGATCGTCGAGAGCGGCACGAGCTGGTAGATCGTCCCATCACGGTCGATCAAGAAGTGCGCGCACGTCCCGGGACGCTCCCCGAGTTCCGCGTCGGGCGCGTCCGAGGCGAAGGTGTTCCACGCGGCCGAGAGGGACGTCGTCGCGGTGACGTGCTCGACGATCACATGCGGTGTCAGCCGCCACGTGCGCAGGCCGTAGTGCCGTTGCGCGTACGCCGCGGTCTCGGCGCGGCGCGCGTCGCCGAACGGGATCGGCTTCGACACGATCGCCGGCTTCGGCGCAAGCAGCGCCGAGCCGGTGAGCGCAATCGCGAAGAGGGCCCGCACGCGCCGAACGTAGCGCGGCAGGCCCTCCGTCGCTTAGATGTGGTCGCCTCCGCCCGGGCGGAAGCCGTTCGGCCCGCCGTGAGGGCCGAAGCCGTCGTGGTCGTCGTGCGCCGGCCGGGTGCCGTTGACCAGCGCGGTCACGCGCGCCTGCAGGCCGGTCGCGATCTGGTCCGCCTGGGCCTGCGTGAGCTCCCCGGCCTGGACGGCCGCCGCCAGCTCGGCCTTCTCCGCTGCGACGAGCGCAGCGACGAGGCCTACGGTCGACTTGCCGCTCATCGACTCTGCGACTTGCGCGAGCGTCTTGCCGGACTGGAGCTGCGTCAGCAGCGCGCTCTGGCTGATGCCGAGGTAGGTCGCCGCCGCGGCCAGCGCGTTACCGTGCCCGTGGCCGCCGTGGTGGCCGCCTGGGCCGTGGCCGCCGCGGAAGGTGCCGTTGACCTCCGCGGTCTCGTGCGCCTTCAGGTCGGCGGCCAGCTGATCGGCCTGAGCCTGCGTCAGATCGCCGGCCTTCACCGCTGCCGCGAGCTCGGCCCGCTCGGCAGCGACCAGCGCGTCGATCAACCCTGCCGCCGACTTGCCGCTCGTTGCGTCCGCGACCTGGGCAAGCGTCTTCCCGGACTGCAGCGCGGTCTCGAGCGCGGCCCGCGTCAGGCCGAGGTACGACGCCGCATCGGCGAGGTCGTCGTGCTCGAAGCCGGGGCCGTGGGCGCGGTGGGTGTTCGAGGGTGTCGTTGTGCCCGCGGCGACGAACGACCCGACTGCGCCGTTCGCCGCGGACGTCTTGGTGGCGTAGAACTTCGTGGCGGCAACGGCGGCGCCGGCGGCGGCCAGCCCGACAGTGACGACGGCCACGATTCCTGTTTGCAGCTGCTTGGAGGGTGTCATGCGCCCGAGTATCGGCGCGCTTCCTAAGAGGGACGTAGGCGGAGCCTAAGAGTGTTGCAGCCCTCGTTGACCGCTCCGGCCGCGTCCGCCGTCTTCGCGCGGGGAACGCCGACAGCGGTGACGCGACCGGAGCCGCCCTCCATGGTTTGCGTTCGCACCTGAACGCGACCTGACCGTCAGGCGGCCGGCAGGCGGATCTCGAAGCGCCCGCCCTCGGGGCACACAGCCGCCTGCACGTCTCCCGAGACCGACCGGGCCAGGCGCCGCGCGAGCGCAAGCCCGAGCCCGGCCGAAGGCCCGGCGCCGAGCCCCGCCCGGCCCCGCCGAGCGGGCTCGAAGATCGACTCCTGCTCGTCGTCGCCGACGCCGGGCCCGTCGTCGGCCACCGTGAAGAGGACGGCGCCGTCATCGCGCACCACCGAGACCGAGACGACAGCGCGCCCGTACCTGCAGGCGTTGTCGACGACCGGGTGCAGGATCCGCTCGGCCAGGTCGGCGTCCACGCCGATCCGGTGGCGCCGCTGACCGCCGTCGACCGTCACCGTGAGCCCGCGCTGCTCCGCGACGGGCCGGCACGCGTCGGCCGCCGCGCGCGCGACCGCAGCGCCGTCGGAGACTCCTCTCGGCCCGGCCTCCTCGTGCGCCGCGGCGAGCAGGGCCTCGACGATGCGCGCAATCTGCTGGGCGTTCTCGTGGATCTCGGTCAGCGCGCGGCGGTACTCGTCGGGCTCGCGGGGCCGCCGGAGAGCGAGCTCGGCCTCGGCCGTCAGCTTCGCGAGCGGTGTGCGCAGCTCGTGTGAGAGCTCGGCGGAGAAGCGCCGCTCGTGGCGCAGGCTCGCGGCGATCCGGTCGAGCAGGCGGTCGAGCGTGGACGCGAGGCGGGTCAGCTCGTCGTGCGGCTCGCCGAGCCCGAAGCGGCGATCGAGGTCGTGCTCGCTCCACGCGTCTGCCTGCTCCGTCATCACCTGCGACCGGGCGGAGCGCCGAGCGCAGGAGCCAGGCCGCGGCCGCGCCGGCGATCGAGCAGCACCGTCGCCGCGAAGAGCAGCGACGCGATCAGCGCAGAGCGTTGCGTCTGTTCGTACGGTGCGAGCGAGATCCCGGTGACGATCGTGCCGACCCGGCGACCGCCGGCGATGATCGGGAGTCGCATAGAGCCGCTCGTCGGTGCGCCCGACCGTCGACGAACCGGCGTGGGCCTCCTGCGAGGCGCACGCGCCGCCGCAGTCGTCTCCGCGCGCGCTCGAGGAGCCTCGAGCGTCCGTCCGTCCGCGAAGATCCAGACGCGGCTGTCGGCGACAGGGTCGCTCGATGCCTCGACCGACGTCACGCGGCCCCGGGCCACGCGGATCAGGCCGCGCTCCGAGTCGGCCCGCTCGCGCAGGAGTGAGTCGGCTCCGCTGTCGCCCGAGTGGGCAAGCAGCAGGTTGAAGCCCACCGTCGCAACGACGAGCGCGACCGCAACGGCCGCAAGCACGATGAGCAGCAGGCGCGTACGGACGTCGCGGGTGAAGCTCATTCGATCGCGTAGCCGACGCCGTGCACGGTGGCGATCGTCGGCGCACCCTCGTGTGAGGCGAGCTTGCGCCTGAGACGCGCGATGTACGCGTCGAGCGTGTTGTCGCGGACGAGCGCGCCGTGTGGCCATCCGGTCTGAACGAGCTCGCGGCGGCGGACCGCCTGGCCCGGGCTCGCCACGAGCTTCGCGAGCAGCCGGAACTCCGTCGGGGTCAGCGAGATCTTCGTCGTCCTCGACGAAGGCGGCGTGGGCGAGGGGATCGAGCCGCAGGCCGGACTGCGCCGACGATCGCCGGTCTCGCCGGCGCGGCGGAGCAGCGCGTGCAGGCGGGCGACGAGCTCCGCGAACGCGAACGGCTTTGTCACATAGTCGTCGCCACCTGCGCTGAAGCCCGTCACGCGATCCGTCAACGCGTCGCGCGCGGAGAGGAAGAGCACCGGCGTCTGCACGCCCCGCGCGCGCAGCGCCTGGCAGACGTCGCGGCCGTCGGCGTCCGGCAGTCCGATGTCGACGATCAGCACGTTGGGCGCCTCCGGCCCGACGCGTTCGAGCAGCTCGGAGCCGGTGCCGACACCCGCGGTCTCGAAGCCCTCCTCGCGCAGCCCGCGCAGCAGCACGCCTCGGAGCGCGACGTCATCCTCGACGACGAGAACCTTCGCCATGGCCGGAGGGTAGACCCGATCCGACCGGTGCGTCCTGCACCGGTTCAGGTCGCTGTCAGGCGAGTGGTTACGGGGCGAGGAGCGCGCCGCGGGCGACGGCGTCGTGGCCGGTCGCGTCGCGCAGCGCGGCGTTCAGCGCGGCGAGCGCAGGCGTCAGGTCCGGCGACGGCACGCCCTCGGCGTCGAGCTGCTCGAGGATGCTCAGCACGAGGCTGCGCCGCTCGTCCGACCAGCGCCGACCCTTGTCGGTCGCGGCGATCAGCGTCGCACGCCCGTCGTCGGGATCGGGCCGGCGCACGACGAGCTCGTAGCGTTGCAGCACGTCGATCGCCCGGCTGGCGGTGGCAGGCGTCGTGTCCATGCGCGCCGCGAGGTTGCTGAGGCGCAGCGGGCCGACGATCGCGACTTCGATCAGCGCGAGTCGCTGGGTCGCGGTCATCGGCTCGTCCGCGTCTTCGATGCGACGACTGATCCGCAGCATGATCGCGAGGAGCTCGCCGATCTCGTCGAGTAGCGCCTCGGCAGCGACTAGTGCGAGGGGCACGGGTCGATCATAGGACGGTCAGAGGCCGAAGTGTGGGGTACAGGCCGCGGAAGCGCTGGTAGCCATCCGCATATGTGGCTGACCACGCGGTCTCAGGATCGATCCGGGCGGTCACGCGCACCGCGCCGGCGACCGCCTCGTGCGCGTCCGCGTAGACGCCGGCTCGGACACCCGCAAGCAGAGCAGCCCCGAACGCGGCGCCCTCGTCGACCGCTGTGCGCTCGAGCGGTAGGCCGAGCACGGTGGCGATGATCCGACACCAGAGCTCGCTGCGGGCGCCGCCGCCGGAGATCCGCCCGAGCTCGGGCTCGAAGCCGAGCTCGCGCAGCAGCTCGAGCGAGTCGCGCAGCCCGTAGGCGACGCCCTCGAGCACGGAGCGGACGAGCGCGCCACGGTCGTGCCGGATCGTCAGCCCGACGAACGCCGCGCGTGCGTCGGGGTCGGCGTGCGGCGTGCGCTCGCCCGTCAGGTACGGCTGGAAGAGGAGCCCCTCGGTGCCTGCGGCGGTGTGCTCGGCGTCGGAGAGGAGCGAGGCGTAGTCGCCGCCGATCGTGTCTCGGAGCCAACGCAGTGAGCCCGCGGCCGAGAGCATGACGCCCATCGCGTGCCACGTGCCCGGGACCGCATGGCAGAACGTGTGCAGCCGCGCCTCGGCGTCGGCGCCGTACTCCGGCAGCACGCCGAAGACGACGCCCGAGGTGCCGAGCACGACGGAGAGCGGGCCGGGCACGTCGATGCCGACCCCGAGCGCACCGGCGGCCTGGTCGCCCGCTCCCGCGACGTCCGTCGACTCGTGCACGGGTGGCAGCCACTCGCGCGGGAGCTCGAGCGCCGCGAGCACCTCGTCGCTCCAGCGCCGGTGCGCGACGTCGAAGAGAAGCGTGCCGGAGGCGTCGGCAGCGTCGATCGCGAGCTCGCCCTCGAGCCGCAGCCGCACGTAGTCCTTCGGCAGCAGCACGTGCGCGATCCGGTCGTACGTCGCGGGCTCGTGGGCGCGCAGCCAGAGGAGCTTCGGCGCGGTGAAGCCGGTCAGCGCCCGGTTCCCGGTCAGCTCGATCAGGCGCGCCAGCCCGACGCGCGCCTCGATCTCGGCGCACTCCGCCGCGGTGCGCTGGTCGTTCCAGAGGATCGCCGGACGCAGCACACGCTCGCTCGGCGTCGAGGGTGACGAGCCCGTGCATCTGGCCCGAGAAGCCGACCGGCCCGGCGGGCAGCCGCTCGAGCACCGCCTGGGCCGCGCGCCACCAGTCCTCGGGATCCTGCTCCGACCAGCCCGGCTGCGGCGTCGAGAGCGGGTAGCCCTCCTCGGCGGTCGCGAGGACGTCGCCCGTCGGCGAGATGGCGATGCCCTTGACGCCGCTCGTGCCGACGTCGATCCCGACCAGCACGTCCATGCGCTAGGCGCCGAGCGCCGCGTACACCAGCTCGTAGGCGCGCACCGCGTCCTTCGCCTGCTGTGCCTCGCGCAGCGCGGCCTCGTCGATCTTGGCGGCGACGCCGTCGATGAACCGCCACTGCAGCACCGAGCGCTTGACGGCGCCGACGGCGTCCTCGGTGTACGGGTAGAGGTCGAAGCCGAGGCGCTCGCCGTTCGCGCCGTAGTTCGCACGACGAAGCTCGAGCGCGAGCTCGAGCGTCTCCATGAATGCCGTCGCGCCGACCATGTTGTCGTCGTCGAAGGTGCCCCAGCCGGAGTTCGCGTGCTGGTGGCCGAGCAGCCCTTCGGCCGCGAGCAGCGCCGCGTACTCGGCGAGGTTCTCGCCGTTCATGATCAGGTGCTGCCAGTCCATGTTCACCTGCACGTTGTCGATCCCCTCGGTGCGCAGCTTGTGGATCACGTGCAGCGTCATGCCGATGTTGCGCATGAAGATCTTCATCGCCGGCTCGGAGTTCTTGTGCTCGAGGAAGACCGTCACGCCGCGCTCGCGCGCATGCTGCGCCGACTCGCCGACGCCGTCGACGAAGCGCTTCCACGAGTCGGCGTACGGCGTCTGGAACGGATAGTTGTAGCCCTCGATCCCCGGCCAGATGATCATGTGCGCGCCGAGCTCGCCCGCGAGGTCGATCGCCTCTCTGGTCAGGCGCAGGGCCTCTGACCGTGTCGCGTCGTCGGGAGACGAGAAGCCGCCCTTCGCGAAGCGCGGGTCGAGGTGGAGCCCGCTTGCGATGCAGTAGATGCCGTGGCCTTCGAGCGCCTGCTGCACCTCCTCGACGTTGGCGGGGGAGAGCTCCTGCGGGTAGTGGAACTCGTAGTCGTCCATCAGGTCGCCGAGCCCTCCCACTGCCGTCCGCACCTTCGCCGCCGTGCTCGCGCCGGCGAGCTCGGGCTTGTACCCGCCCGGGTTGAAACGGGTGGCCATCGCGCCGAACGCCCAGATGCCAAGGCTCGTCTTCATGTGTCGCTCCCTTTCCGTCGGTCGTTGCACCCGATCATCTCGCGCGGAGCATGCCCGTGCCGATCGTGCGGACGATAGGCTCGCCGCGTGATCACGCGCGATGAGCAACAGGAGGCGCAGGCGTACTCGGTCGAGCAGCTACGCGCGACCGGCATCGAGCTGACCGACGCCGAGCGCGCCGAGATCGAGGTCGCCGACTTCGGGCTCGGCCGGCTGCGGGAGATCGGGCTTCAGTTGCTCGTCTACGTGAACACCGACCGCTACTGCGCCAAGGAGCTCGTGCTCTACCCGGCGCAGACCTGCCCCGAGCACCGCCATCCGCCCTTCGACGGCACGCCCGGCAAGGAGGAGACGTTCCGCTGCCGGCGGGGCGCGGTCGAGCTGAACGTCGAGGGTGAGACGATCATGCTCGGCCCCGGTGAGCAGTACACGATTCCGCCGGACACCCGGCACTGGTTCAGGGCCGGCGCGGAGGGGGCCGTCGTCTCGGAGTTCTCGTCCACGAGCCGGGACGACCTCGACGTCTTCACCGATCCCGCGATCGAGCGGGCCTCCCAGGTGGCGCCTGCTGGTGACGGAGGCGGGTCGATCCGGTAGCCGGGCGCCTGGAGGCTTGACCTCGTCGGTCAGCGCCAGTACCTTCGCCGACGGCGGCCCGCATCGGGCTGCGACCGGGGGACATCAACTGAGGGGAGAAACAACCGTATGAGACGTCATCTGGCGCTCGTCGCCCTGCTGATCGGCGTGCTCGCCGTGGTAGTGCCGACTGCGCTTGCTGCGGGTCCGAAGCAGAAGGACAACGACACCCATGTCCAGCTGCTCGCGATCAACGACTTTCATGGCAACCTCGAGCCGCCGGCCGGCTCGTCGGGCCGCATCGCGATCTCGCCGACGGTCAACGTCGACGCAGGCGGCGCCGAGTACCTCGCCACGCACATCAAGACGCTCGAGCAGGACAACCCGAACACGTTCGTGGTCGGCGCGGGCGACCTGATCGGCGCCAGCCCGCTGCTCTCGGGCCTCTTCCACGACGAGCCGACGATCGAGGCGATGAACTCGATCGGGGTCGACGTGAGCGGCGTCGGCAACCACGAGTTCGACGAAGGCGTCGACGAGCTCCTGCGCATGCAGAACGGCGGCTGCCACCCGGTCGACGGCTGCCAGGACGGCACGCCGTTCTTCGGCTCGCTCTTCCAGTACCTGGCCGCGAATGTGCTCTACGCCGGCACCCAGAACACGATCCTTCCGGCCTACGAGGTCAAGAAGGTGGGCAACGCGAAGATCGCGTTCATCGGCCTGACGCTCAAGGGCACGCCGCTGATCGTGACGCCGGCCGGCGTCGCCGGCCTCGAGTTCGCACCCGAGGTGCAGACGGTGAACAAGCTCGTCGAGACGCTCCGTGAGGACCAGGGCGTCCGGACGATCGTCGTCCTGATCCACGAGGGCGGGCAGCAGAACGCGCCGTTCGCGAACGGCTTCATGGACATCAACCGCTGTGACAACTTCACCGGCGCGATCAAGCCGATCGTCGAGGGCCTCGATCCGCGGGTCGATCTCGTCGTCTCGGCGCACACGCACCAGCCGTACATCTGCAAGTTCAACGGCATCACGACCACGAGCGCGTCATCGTTCGGGCGCCTCGTCACGGACATCGACCTGACGATCGACCACCAGTCGAAGGACGTCACGGCGATCGACGCGCACAACGTGATCGTCACCCGTGACGTGCCGAAGGACCCGGCGATCACCGCGATCATCAGCCACTACAACACGCTTGCGGCTCCGATCGCGAACCGGATCATCGGCTCGATCACCGCCGACATCACCCGCACCGTGGGCTCGGTGGCCTCGGGCGACAACCAGGAGTCGGCACTCGGAGACGTGATCGCCGACGCGCAGCTCGCGTCGACGTCCCCGACCGACTTCGGCGGCGCCCTCGTGGCGTTCATGAACCCGGGCGGCATCCGGGCCGAGCTCACCTACAACCAGCAGTCCGCCGGTGAGCTGCCCGGCCAGGTCACGTACTCGGAGATGTTCACCGTCCAACCGTTCAACAACGTGATGAACGTGAAGACGATGACCGGTACATCGATCTACAAGCTGCTCGAGCAGCAGTTCGACAACCCGGGAGTCGGCCAGATCCGGCTGCTGCAGGTGTCGAAGGGCTTCTCCTACAGCTACGACTTCCGGCGGCCGGCGGGTAGCCGCGTCACGCCGGGGAGCGTCGCGATCAACAACGTGCCGATCACCATGGCCGGCACCTACCGGGTCGCGATGAACAACTTCCTCGCCTCGGGCGGGGACGGGTTCCCGGCCTTCAACGAGGGCACGGACCAGATCGGCGGCGAGATCGACATCGACGCCGCAGTGAACTACTTCATGAAGAACTCCCCGATCGCACCGGGGCCCCGGAACCGCGTCACGCGGCTCGGGTAGCACGTCGAATCGCAGCGGGGCCGGGCGCGAGCCCGGCCCCGCTCGTCTCTCGGCGCTACGCGTCGAGGTCGAGCGCGTACCCGAGGTCGATCGGGTGTGGGGGGAACTCGACCACCCGCTCGGTCCCGTCCGGCCGCCAGCCGTGGCGCTCGTAGAACCGCCGCGCCCGGCCGTTCAAAGCCAGCACCCAGAGCCGCGCCCGCACCGCGCCGTGCGCACGGAGCTGGTCGAGCGCCGCAGCGTGGAGGTCGTTCGCGAGGCCGCCGCCCCAGGCGGCGGGGAGGACGTACATCGCTTCGAGCCACTCCCCGTCGACCGCGACGAAGCCGTCGTCGGCGCGCGTCGCCCAGCCGCCGGCCGCGGTGTAGTCGCGCCAGCGCTCCTCTACCGCCTCGCGCGGAAACGGATAGAGCTCGGGCGGATAGACGTGCGGCACGCCGGCTTTCGACGCCTCCTCCTGGATTGCCGCCAGGTCGGCCGCGTCGTCGGTCGTCACGCGCCGCAGGATCACAGCCGCCCGGCCTCGAGGACGCGCTGCAGGAACTGCTGCGTCCGCTCCTGCTGTGGGTTCGTGAAGATCGCCTCGGGTGGCCCCTCCTCGAGAATGCGGCCGTCGTCCAGGAAGCAGACGCGGTTCGCGATGTCGCGCGCGAACGACATCTCGTGGGTCGCCAGCACCATCGTCATCCCGCCCTCGGCCAGCTCGCGGATCACCTCGAGCACTTCGGCGACGAGCTCCGGATCGAGCGCGCTCGTCACCTCGTCGAAGAGCATGAGCTCCGGCTGCATGGCGAGCGCGCGCACGATCGCGACCCGCTGCTGCTGGCCTCCCGACAGGCGGTCGGGGTAGTCGTCTCGCTTGTCGGCGAGACCGAAGCGCTCGAGGAGCGTCTCCGCGCGGCTCTCTGCCTCGGCCTTCGAGAGTCGAAGCGCGTCGCGCGGTGCGAGTGTGACGTTGCGCAGCACGGTCATGTGCGGGAACAGATTGTACGACTGGAAGACGATTCCGATCCGGCGGCGGACGGCGTTCACGTCGCGTGCGCGCGTGATCTCCTCCCCGGCGAGCCAGATCCGTCCGGCGGCGATCGGCTCGAGCAGGTTGATGCACCGCAGCAGGGTCGACTTGCCGGAGCCGGAAGCACCGATCAGGCAGACGACCTCGTGCTCGCCGACCGACAGATCGATGCCGCGCAGGACTTCGTGCTTGCCGAACGACTTGTGCAGTCCTTCGATGCGCAGCGCGTCCGTCACTGCACGCCCCCCGACTGGCGGCGGCGCCGGTCGCGCGCGATCAGCCAGTCCGTGAAGCGCGCGAGCGGGATCGTGATCGCGACGAAGAGCACCGCGGCCGCGAGGTAGGCGGTGAAGTTGAACGTTGCGTTCGCGTCGATCTGGGACTGCTGGAACGCCTCCACGGCGCCGAGCGTGCCGACGAGCGCCGTGTCCTTCTGCAGCCCGATGAAGTCGTTGAGGAGCGGAGGGATCACGCGCCGGACCGCCTGCGGCAGGATCACGCGGCGCAGCGTCTGCGCCCGCGTGAGCCCGAGCGAGCGCGCGGCCGCCTCCTGGCTCGGGTGGATCGACTCGATGCCCGCGCGGTAGACCTCCGAGACGTACGCGCTGTAGATCAGGACGAGCGCGACGATCCCCCAGAAGATCGTGGAGGTCGGCACATAGTTGAGCCCGAGTGCCGGCGCGCCGAAGCCGAGCATCGCGATCACGAGGATCGTCGGGATCCCGCGGAAGAGGTCGGCGTAGACGATCGCCAGCGCGCGCAGCGGGAAGAAGACCGGCCCGGGCAGGCTGCGCAGCACGGCGAGGAAGAGCGCGAAGACGAGGATGAACACCTCCGCGATGCAGAAGATCTTGACGTTCAGCCGGAACGCGTGGGCGATCTCCGGGAACGTCGCCTTGAACTCGTCCCAATCGAGGAACTGGCGCTTGACCTCGGGCCAGCCCGGGGCGTGCGTGATCGCCACGACGACGACGGTCGCGAAGACGGCGGTGCTGAGCAGCGCGATGGCGACGCTCCGGCGGCCGTCGCCGCCGGAGCGCAATCCGTCGAGCAGGCGCGCGCGCCGTTCTACCTCAAGATCGGCGCGCCGGTCGCCTTCGCTAGCCACAGCCGCTGGAGCCGCTTGAGCGTGCCGTCCGCGCGGAGCGAGGTGATCGCCTTGTTCACGCAGGCGGTGAGCGAGTTGCCCTTGGCGAGGGCGACGCCGAAGCGGTCGGTCGCCTGGCCCGTCTTGTTCTCGAACTGGCCGAGGATCTTGCTCCCGGGCACCTGGACCGCCGTGACGTAGAACGCGGTCGGCAGGTCGACGACCAGGCCGTCGATCTGCTTGTTCTTGAGCGCGAGCACGGCGCCTGCGTTGGAGGGGAAGACCGCCGGCTGTTGCGTCGGCTTGATGCGCGACGCGATGAACGCGTAGCTCGTCGTGCCGAGCTGTGCGCCCAGCTTGAACGGACGCAAACCCTTGATCGAGCGGATCCCGGCGATCTTCGTCCCCTTCTTGACGACGATCGCCTGGTTGACGTCGTAGTAGGAGTCGCTGAAGCTCACGACCTTCTTGCGCGCAGGCGTGATCGAGATCTGGTTGATGTCGAAGTCGAACTGCTTCGGGCCCGGCGCAAAGGCCTTGTTGAACGGCACGTAGGTCCACTTGACCGCGGACTTCGCAAAGCCGAGCTTGCGGGCGATCGCGTAGGCGACGGCGGACTCGTAGCCCTTGCCGGTCGCGGGATCGTTGATCTTCCAGGAGCTCTTCGAGCCTCCTGCAAACCACGGCGGGTACGCCGGGTTGTCGGTGCCGATCGTCAGCTGCCCGTCGTTCACGAGCTTGAGCGCGCCGGGCGTGCAGGACGCGAGGGCGGCCGACGGCGCCGTTGGGCGGGCAGCCGACTGGCTGACAGCCGCGGTCGCAGCGAGAGCGGCGACGGAGAGCAGGAGGAACATGATTCGCTTGCGCATGCGGGTGCGGCCCTTTCGTTCGGTCTGACGGGGTTGTGGTGACGCCCGCGGGGGCGGGCTTCGACTATAGCCCCGGGCCTCGTGCCGGCCCCGGGTCGGCTCCAGCTCGACCCGCGCGCGGGCTTCGGCCCCCGGAACGGCTACGGTCACGGGGTGACCGAGGCGCACGACACGCTCGTCTTCATCCCCGCCTGGAACGAGGAGGACAACCTGCCCGACGTCCTCGACGAGCTGCGGGCCGAGCTGCCGGACGCCGACGTGCTCGTGGTCGACGACGGTTCCACGGACAGCACGGCCGAGGTGGCGGCCGCGCACGGGGCGGAGGTGCTCTCGTTCGGCGTCAACCGGGGCCTGCGCGCCGGCATCGCCGCGGGGTACGCGCACGCCGCCGAGCGGCAATACGCGTACTGCGGCCGCATCGATGCCGACGGGCAGCACCCACCGGCCGAGCTGCGCCGCCTGCTCGAGCTCGTGCGGTCGGGCGACTGCGACGTCGCGGTCGGCTCCCGCTTCGTCAGCGGCGAGGGATACGAGCCGTACCGCTACGCGCCCGAAGGGGTCAGGCGGCTCGGTACCGGGTTGCTGCGCCGCGGCATGCACGTCGCGCTCGGACGGCCGTTTCATGATGCGACGAGCGGCCTCTACGCGGCCTCCGCGAAGGCGCTGCCGGTGCTCGCCCAGCCGTACACGAGCGGAGCGCCCGAGGTGGAGGCGATCCTGAGGCTCGACCGCAACGGGTTGCGCGTGCTCGAGGTGCCGGTGGACATGCGCGACCGCGCGTCGGGCGAGTCGAAGCTGCGTGGCAAGAAGGCACTGGTGCTCGTCCTCACCGTCGTCGGAACGCTGTTCGCCGCGCGCCGTCTGCGCCGTGGCCACTGAGACGACGCGCGTCGTCGCCGTGCTCGGCTACTCGCGGCGCGGCGACACCGTCATTCACGACATCTGCCTCCAGCGCCTCCGGCGGGCGGAATCCATCGCCCTGCCGACCGACGCGGTCGTCCTCTCGGGGCGCGGCCGAGCCCGCGGCGGCCGCGAGGGTGCGCTGATGGCGGCGGCGTGGCGCGGCAGCGCAGTGACGGTCGTCCCGGAGACCGAGTCCCGCTCGACGGTCGGCAATGCACGCGCGATCGCGCGCTACGCGAACGACGTCGGTGCGGACGAGGTGGTCGTGATCACCTCGTCGTGGCACCGGCCTCGCGCCGCTCTGTTGTTCCGGTCTGCGTTGCGCGGGCGAGACACGCGGGTGCGCGTGCTGGCTCCCGAGCGCACGTGGCCGGTCGGGCCGGTCGTGCGCGAGGTGGCGTGCCTCGTCGCCCTGCCCGTGCAGCTCGCCCGAACGCTGCGGCGGAGCTAGGCCGTGACCTCGGCCCGCCGCGCACTCGTTCTCGGCGGCACCGGTCTCGTCGGCCGGGCAATCGCGCTGCGGCTGGCGCGCTCGGGCTGGCACGTCGACGTGACCGGGCGCCAGGTGTCGAACATGCCGGTCGAGCTCGCCGGCGCGGGTGTGTCGTTCGTGCGCGCCGACAGCCGGGACGCGGCCGAGCTGCAGTCCGCATTCGGAACCGGCGCGGACTTGCTCGTCGACTGCGTGACCTACACGGCCGACGACGCGCGGCGGATCCTGCCGCTCGCCGGCGACGCAGCGTCGACGGTGATGATCTCGAGCAAGGCGGTCTACGTCGACGCAGCGGGGAACCACTCGAACTCCGACGTCGCACCGCGCTACGACGGGCCGATCCGCGAGACGCAGCCGACGCTCGCTCCGCGCGACATCGATTACCACACACGCGAGGGCTACGGGCCGAACAAGGTGGCCGCCGAGCAGGTGCTCCTCGACAGCGGGCTGCCCGTGTCGGTGCTGCGTCCGTCGAAGATCCACGGGCCCGGAGCAGCACGGCCACGAGAGTGGATGTTCGTGAAGCGCATGCTCGACGGGCGACCCGCCGTGTTCCTGGCACACCGCGGGGCGGGCGTCGACCACACCACCGCGGCCGTGAACATCGCGGCCCTCGTCGAGGTCGTCGCCGACAATCCGGGTGCGCGCATCCTGAACAGCGCCGATCCCGACGCGCCCGACGGCCGAACGATCGCCCGCACGATCGCCCGGCACCTCGGCTACGCGTGGGACGAGGTCCTGCTGGACGGGGATCCCGTCGGCAACGTCGGCGTGTACCCCTGGGACTCCGCCCATCCGGTCGTGCTGGACACGTCGGCGGCGCTCGAGCTCGGCTATGTACCGGTCGGTGACTACGCCGCCACGATCGGCGAGACGGTCGACTGGCTCGTCGCAGCCGCGAACGGCGGCCCCGGCGCGGCGAAGCTGCCGCCGGCGGCCGACGAGTTCTTCGCCGACCTGTTCGACTACGCCGCGGAGGACCGCTACCTGGCTGCCCGCAGCTGAGCGCGGGTCAAGCTCGAGCCGACGCCCGCGCCCAGCTCGCGGTCGGCGCCTGCCCGCCGGCGATCGTCTGGAAGACGACGCAGTACCGCTCCGTCAGTCGCAACAGCGTGTCGAGCTCCTCGTCGCCCGCATCCGTCTCGAGCTCGAAGCGCAGCCGGATCGACCTGAACCCGACCGGCGCCTCCTTGCTGACGGCGAGCGTGCCGCGAAAGTCGAGGTCCCCCTCGGCGTGCACGGTTCCCGTTGTGACCGCGAGCCCGAGCGAGGTCGCAACCGCGCGCAGGGTCACGCCCGCGCAGGCGACGAGCGCCTCGAGGAGCATGTCGCCCGAGCAGAGGGTGAGCCCGTCGCCCCCGGTCGCCGGATGCAGGCCCGCCTCGGCGAGCGCGCGTCCGGTGCCGACGGAGCAGGTGATCCCTTCGCCGAGTGTCCCGGCCGCGCGCAGCGTGACCAGCGCCTGCTCGGGGTCTGAGCGGTAGCGCTCCTTCAGCGGCTCCTGCGTCGCGCGCAGCTGATCGCGATCGGTCACGCAACGATCCTAGGCGGCCACGCGCGACCGCCGCGCGTCGTGGCAGGATCGGGACGGTGACGATGCTCGTCGCAGCGCTCGTTGTCTTACTGGTGGCCGCCGTTGCCGTCGGCGCGATGCTGCTCGTCCGCCGCCGTGCCCCGGAGGGGAGCCACTTCGCGGACGGCGATCGCGCGGCCGGCGTCTTCGGCGTCCTCGCAACCGGGTTTGCGGTGCTGATCGGGTTCGTCGTCTTTCTCGCATTCGAGAGCTTCGACACGTCGCGCAGCGGGGCAGAGGCCGAGGCTCAGCTCGTCGTGCAGCAGTTCGAGACGGCGCAGTTCCTGCCCGTGGCGGCACGCAAGCGGCTGTCGGGCGAGCTCGTCTGTTACGGGCGCGACGTCGTCTACTCCGAGTGGCCGGCGATGCGCAACGGAACGCTGGGCAACGTCGCGAACCCCTGGGGCGTCGCGATGTTCAGGACGATGCAGCAGATCGAGCCCAAGTCGGCGTCGGAGCAGGCGGCGTACTCCAAGTGGTTCGACCAGCGGTCGGAGCGCGAGGACGCCCGTGCCGACCGAACGCACGGCGCGGAAGGAGTGATCCCCACACCGTTGTGGGTCGTGCTCTTCGTCAGCGCCGTCGTTCTCTTCCTCTTCATGCTGCTCTTCGCAGACAGCGCCGAGCATGCGTTCGTGCAGGCGTCGATGATCGGCGGGGTCGCCGTGGTGATCACGTCGACCCTCCTCCTGCTCTGGTTCCTCGACAACCCGTACCACCCGGGCGTCGGCGGACTGAAACCGACCGCGATGGAGCGGACGCTCTCATCGCTCGACCACCTGGCGCCGCTCGTCGGGGGTCTCGGGCAGCTGCCCTGCGACGCAGAGGGTGCGGCCTCGAGCTAGTAGAGGCCGGGGCGGTACGACTCGTCCACCTCGCGGCGGACGTCGTCCTCGGTGCGGCCTTCACCGCTCGCGCGCTCGGCGATCGTGCGGCTCGGACTTGCGACCGCCGACGGGTCGGCCCAGCTGCCGGGATCCCAGAGGCCGGAGCGCAGGAACGCCTTGCTGCAGTGGGAGAAGACCTGCCGCACCTCGACGTCGATCACGAACCAGGGCGACTTGCCGTCGACCGCGCAGAGCGCGCTCAGGCCGGGGTCGCGGGTCAGCCGCGCGACGCCGTTCACGCGCAGGGTCTCGGTGATCCCCGGGACGATGAAGAGCAGCCCGATCCCGGGGCGCTCGACCAGGTTCTGCACGCCGTCGAGGCGGCGGTTGCCCGGGAACTCGGGGATCGCCAGCCGCGTCTCGTCGAGCACCCGTACGAAGCCCGGTGGCCCGCCCTTGGGCGACGCGTCGGAGGAGCCGTCGACGGCGCCCGTGGCGAGCACGAGGAACGGCGCCGACTCGATGAACGCAATCGCGCGCGGATCGAGCGCCGGTGTCTCCTTCGTGATCGTGCGCGGCAGCGGCTCGCCCACGACCGCGCGCAGGTCGGCGACGCTCAGGACGTCGAAGCTCTCCGCGGCCGACATGAACGCAGGCTACGTCACCGACTCCCGCTCCCGCCGGGCACGGGAACGCCTGGGCGACGTGCGGTCTCCCGTACCACGAGATTCCGGCGAGCTTCACCCGGCGGACACCAGCCTTTCCCCTTACCGGCAGAACGCGGCGCTGCGAGCTTGGGGCCACACCCCCGAGCAAGGAGAAATCAGCAATGCAACCGCGCACCATCCAGTACGAAGACAGGCGCACCGACAGCGACAACGGTCGCGTCGCGGCCGCCGAGCGGCCCGCCCCGGTCGTGTCAGCGCAGGATCTCGTTCGCCGCTACGGCGACGGTGACACCGCAGTCGACGCCCTCCGCGGCGTCTCGGTCGAGGTGGAGAGTGGTCAGCTGACCGCTGTCATGGGCCCCTCGGGCTCCGGCAAGTCGACACTGATGCACATCCTCGCCGGTCTCGACCGGCCGACCTCAGGCGACGTCTTCATCGACGGGATCGCCATCGGCGACCTGAACGACACGCAGCTCACGAAGCTGCGCCGCACGCACATCGGCTTCATCTTCCAGTTCTTCAACCTGCTCCCGATGCTCACCGCGAAGGAGAACATCGTGCTCCCGCTGTCGATCGCCGGCACGAAGCCCGACCACGGCTGGGTCGAGGAGCTGGCGGCGAAGGTCGGGTTGACCGACCGCCTCTCGCACCGTCCGGCCGAGATGTCAGGCGGACAGCAGCAGCGCGTGGCGATCGCTCGTGCGCTCGTCTCGAGCCCGACCGTGATGTTCGCCGACGAGCCGACCGGCAACCTCGACTCGAAGACGAGCTCGGAGATCCTCGCGCTTCTGCGCGAATCCGTCTCCAGTCTCGGCCAGACGACCGTCATGGTCACGCATGACGCCCACGCGGCCGCGATCGCGGACCGCATTCTCTTCCTCGCCGACGGTGAGATCGTCACCGATCTCGGCCCGTCGTCCCCGCACGAGATCCTCCGGACGCTCGAGGCGGTGAGCGGAAGATGATCGGAGTCGCCCTCAAGGGACTGCTCGGACGCAAGCTCCGGGCGATCTTGACCGCGTTCGCGATCGTCCTCGGCGTCGCGATGATCAGCGGCAGCTTCGTGCTCACCGACACCCTCGGCAAGAGCCTCGACGGTGTCTACCAGGAGTCGTACAAGGGCACCGACGCGGTCATCAGCTCCAAGCACGAGGTGCAGCAGGCAGACGGCACGACCGAGAAGGCTCCCTTCTCGTCCGACGTCCTGTCCGAGGTCGAGCACGTGGACGGCGTCCGCGCCGTCCAGGGATCGATCGAGGATCACATCAGCCTGGTCGACGAGGCCGGAAAGCGGATCGGCAAGCCCGACGACGGTATCGCCGTCGCCGTCAGCAACCCCGCCGACCGCACGCTCAGTCCGGTCAAGGTCGTTGCCGGCTCCTGGCCGACGAGCGGCAAGGAGATCGCGATCGACCGGGCAACCGCGACCAAGCAGCACTTCGCGGTCGGCCAGACGGTCGGCGCGTTCGGTGGCGGGCCGGTCCAGCGGTATCGGATCAGCGGACTGATCACGT
The DNA here is from genome assembly GCA_963698925.1 of uncultured Actinomycetes bacterium. Lineage (GTDB taxonomy): Bacteria > Actinomycetota > Thermoleophilia > Gaiellales > Gaiellaceae > PALSA-600. The sequence goes on from CAVOSR010000005.1 coordinate 156,092, forward strand.
TCGGCTCCGCCGACTCGCTCGCCGGATCGACGCTGACCGTCTTCGACCTGTCGACCGCCGAGCGGCTCTTCCACAAGCACGGGAAGTTCGACCTGATCCGTGTGGGTGCCGACGACGGCGTCGACGAGGCAACGCTCGTCGAGCGGCTGACACCGAAGATCACGTCGGCTCTCGTCGTCAACACCGCCGAGGCGCAGGCCGCCTCGGACAGCAAGCAGACGCAGGACGGGCTGAGCCTGTTCAAGTACATCCTGATCGGCTTCGGCGGCATCGCCCTCTTCGTGGGCAGCTTCGTGATCGCGAACACCCTCGCGATCACGGTCGCCCAGCGGATGCGTGAGCTCGCCACGCTGCGCACCCTCGGCGCGTCGCGCCGCCAGGTGCTCGGCTCTGTCGTGCTCGAGTCGGTCGCCATCGGGCTCGTCGGCTCCGTGATCGGCTTGTTCCTCGGCCTCGCGATCGCCCTCGGGCTGATGGCGCTGCTCGGAGCGACCGGTGTGCAGTTGCCGGACAGCTCGCTCGTGTTCTCGGCCAGAACGGTGATCGTGAGCCTCGCGGTCGGGACGTTGATCGCCCTGTTCGCGAGCCTGCGCCCCGCCGTCAAGGCGACGCGCGTCGAGCCGATCGCCGCCGTTCGCGAAGGGGCGACCTTCCCCAAGTCGCGCTTCGCGCGGTACGCAGTCGCAACCTCGCTCGTCATCATCGCAATCGCCGTCGGGCTCTTCTCCTACGGGATGCTCGCTCACGGCCTCGACATCAAGGTGCGGCTCTTCTCGCTCGTCGCCGGCGTGCTGCTCCTCTTCGTCGGCGTCGCGATGGTCGCTGCCCGCGTCGTCCGCCCGCTGGCGTTCGTCGTCGGCTCGCCCGGCGCACGATTCGGCGGCGTGGCAGGCAGGCTGGCCCGCCAGAACGCCGTGCGGAATCCGTCCCGGACCGCGTCGACCGCCGCCGCGGTGATGATCGGCCTCGCGCTGATCACGTTCGTCGCGGTGATCGGCCAGGGCGTTCGGAGCTCGTTCTCGAGCGCAGTCGATCAGCTGTTCGTCGGCGACTACGCGATCAGCGGCGATTCCGAGCAGCCCCTGACGAGCAAGGTCGCCCTCGCGGCCGCCAAGGCACCCGGCGTCACGGCCGTGTCGGAAGTTCGCCATGCGGACGGCAGGATCGGCGCGAAGAAGGTCATGGTCACCGGCGTCGACGCGAACATGTCGAAGACGATCGACATCGCCTGGACGGACGGCTCCGACGAGGTGCCGGCGCAGCTCGGCCGCAACGGCGCCTTCATCGACGACCGCTACGCGAAGGACCATTCGCTGCACGTCGGCTCTCCGATCGGGCTCAAGACGCAGAAAGGGATGCTGGACCTCCGTGTGATCGGCATCTTCGACCTGCCGAAGGGCGGCTCGCCGTTCGGGGTCGTCACCGTGTCGCTCGCGACGTTCGACCGCTCGTTCGCGAACCGCGTGAACGACCTGACCATGGTGAACGTGCGCGGAGGCTCGAGCGACGTGGTCGGCGCACGGCTGAAGCATCGTCTCGCAGCGTTCCCGGACGTCACGGTCCAGACCCGGGAGCAGTTCAAGGCAAGTCAGCTGAAGGGACTCACCATGATGCTGAACATGCTCTACCTGCTGCTCGGACTGTCGGTGATCGTCAGCCTCTTCGGCGTCATCAATACGCTCGTTCTCTCCGTGTTCGAGCGGACGCGCGAGCTGGGGATGCTGCGGGCGATCGGGATGACCCGGCGCCAGGTGCGTCGCATGATCCGGCACGAGAGCATCGTCACCGCGTTGATCGGTGCGGCGCTCGGAATCGGCGTCGGCATGTTCCTCGCCGCCGTCACGACGACCGCGCTGTCGCAGTACGGCGTCGTCTTCGCGGTGCCCTACGGATCGCTCGCGGTCTTCGTTGCGATCGCTGTGCTCGCCGGCATGCTCGCCGCGATCCTGCCCGCCCGACGCGCCTCGCGCCTGAACGTGTTGGCGGCGTTGCAATACGAGTAACGCCTCCGCGCACCAGCACCGGTCGCACGAGCAAGGCCCCGCGTCCAGCGGGGCCTTGCTCGGTAGGCTCGCCGCATGCGTCGACTCCTCGCCGTCGCGGTGCTGATCACCGCTCTGCTCGTGCCCGCAGCCGGTGCGGCGCTCGTGCCCGTGCCGCTGCTCGTGCAGCGCGCGATCGTCAAGAAGACGAGCACCCTGAACTACGTGCCGGCGCGCGTCCCCTTCGGCTTTCGCTACTCCCGCTGGAGCTACAGCACGAAGCCTCAGCCGGTGACGCGGATCTGGTTCCACCGAAGCGGCAAGCCGGCGGCGTGGGCGATCACCTTCGTCGCGTCGAAGCAGTCCGGTCCCTGCCCGCGCGGCCAGAAGAGCTACCAGGTCGACGGCAACAAGGTCTGGTGGTCGCAGACGCGCAACGAGCAGCAGGCCTGGCGGTGCGTGACCGGCCCGCACGGCGTCGTGCGGCTGACCGCCGCGACGCCGCTCGCACCGACCGCGTTCGCGGCGGTCGGGCTCGCCCAGGTTGCCGCCGCCGGCCACCGAATCAGGTAGCGAGACCTTACGCAGCGCTGATCTTCGGCCCTCGGAGCCCGGCTACATTGGCCGCGGAAGTATTTCCGACACCGAGGAGTCAGATGAAGCTCGTTGCACTTGCCGCGATCATCGCGGCCCTGGTGGTGCCGTCCGCGCTGGCCGCGACGCCCACGTTGACCGGGACCGTCGGTCCCGGCTTCATGATCTCGCTCAAGCAGGGCACCGCCAAGGTGACGAAGCTGAAGGCGGGCACCTACGTCATCAAGGTCTCGGACAAGTCCAAGATCCACAACTTCCGCCTCAAAGGCCCGGGCGTCAACAAGACGACCTCGGTCGGCGGCACGGGCACCTCGACGTGGAAGGTGACGCTCAAGAAGGGCAAGTACACGATCGTGTGCGACCCGCATGCGACGTTCATGAAGGCCACCTTCACCGTCTCGTAGCGCCCCGCTGGAGCGCAATCGACGGGTGCGGGCGGCGCAACGGTCGAAGCCGATGCGTTGTGCCGTCCGCCTCGTCGCACGGACGGCGGATCAGCACGCAGCGGCGGGCGGCGCCTGATCCGGCGCCTGCATCCGAGCCTCCAGCTCCTCGCGGTGTGTGCGCATCAGCTCGAGCTTCTCCTCCAGATCGGCGGCGAACTCACGCAGCGCCTCTCGGCGCGCTCGGACGAGCTCCAGCTGGCGCTCGACGATCGGTGTCGCCGCACTGATGATCTGTAGGCGCTCGCAGTCGTCAGGATCGGTCTCCCAGCGACTCCGAAGCACGTTCCGTGCCTCTTCCGCCTCGACCACCTCGACGAGCTCGTCGAGCGAGAGGCCGAGCAGGTCGCGCAGTCTGATCATCTCCTGGAGGCGCTTGACGTCCGCCTCGCCGTAGACGCGGTGGCTGCCCTTCGGCCGCTCCGCCTGACCGAGCAGTCCGAGCTCCTCGTAGTACCTGATCGTCCGCGTCGTGACACCGACGAGTCGCGCGACCTCGCCGATCCGGTGACCGATCTCCTGTGTGCCAACGCTCATCTGACCTCCTTGCCACAGCTACTTCCGCACGAGCAGCATCACCGAATGGTAGTCGCAGGGCAAATCGGCCGTCAGCGTCCGATTCTTCGCGACCAGAGCAGAAAGAGGAGTGGGAGCAGGGATGCGAGCGCCAGCCACGGCGCGAGCGCGACTGCCCGCAAGCCGTGGCCGACCCCTTCGAGCGGTCCGGTGCCGAGGAATCGCTGGGCCGCTGCGGTTGCCGAGGCAACCTGGCCCTCTCTGAACGCGCGACCGTCGACGAGCGAAGCGAGGGCGGCGGTCGCGCGGGGAGCGCTCGAGTCCGGCCGGTAGCCGGGATCCAGCCGCCCGTTGACCCAGATGCGCTCGCCCGACCCGCCCATCCGCACGATCACGAATTGCACGTGCGGCGGGACGCGCAGCGACTCCCGGAGATCCCCGCCGAAATACGGAGCCGTCTCGCCGTCCGTCAGAAGCACGACGACGCGGCGCTTGATGCCATGGCTGAAGAAGTTGTCCCCGGCGAGGGTGTCGAGGGCGGCGAACGTGGTCGCCCGGTCCTCGAATCCCTTGGGGGGCGGCCGCTCGACTCCGACCGTCTCGGCGAGAGCCGCCGTGAAGAGCTGCTCGTCACCGGTCGGGAAGATGTTCGGGAGGACGCGGTCGCTCATCGTGGCGACGCCCGACGGGACGTTGCGGAGGTCGAGCCGCATCCGGCGCGCGATCACGAGCGCCCGATCGAGGCGCGTCGGGCTGTGGGGGCCTCGCGACGCGCGCATCGAGTTCGAGATGTCGAAGACGTAGAACAGCTGGGCGTCGCTTCGGACGCGCTGTTTCTCCTCGGAACGAATCACCGGTTGAGCCAGCGCGAGCCCGAGCAGCACCGGGACCAGCGCGACGGCGATCGCGGTCGAGGCGTAGAGCCGACGCGCCGGCGGCGCGAGTCGCAGCGCAACGCGTGCGCGGGCTGCGCGTCGCTCGCTCAGGATCAGCGCGGCCAGCGGGAAGACGGCACCGAGGGCGAGCAGGCCCCCGACGGGCGTGAGGAACGTCAGGTGCAAGCGTCAGTAGCCGTGCCCGGGGTCCTGCGCGCCGGAGCCCTTGCGCCCCGCGCGGTCGCCGCCGCCTGCATGCGGAACGCTCTTGTGCTCCGGAGGTGCCGGCTGCCGCAGCATCAGCTCGAGGTTGCGCTGAGCGTTGTCGTTGCCGGGATCGAGCCGAACCGCGAGCAGGAACTGCTCCATCGCCTTCTGCTCGGGGGTCAGCTGCATCGTCCGGCCGCTCTGATCGCCTTCGTACGCGCTCTCGACCTGGTCGGGGGAGGGAGGATCGGTGTAGCGCAGGACACCGAGCAGGTCTGCGACACGGCTCGCGCGCTCCGGGTCGGAGGTATCGGAGGCGATTCGCTGCAGCGCCGTCTCCACGACGGCGCGCTCCTTGAACGTCTTGGGGTCGACGTCGTTGCCTGCGAGCACCGCGCCGCGTGTGACGGTGGCCCGGTACTCGAGGTCGTCGTCGAGCCCGAGCAAACGGCGCGCCAGGCCGTGCGGGAGCGTCGCGTCGGCGTTCCAGGCAGCCGGAGAGACTGCGCCGATCGCAGCCCGCGTGTCCGCATCGGCCATCGCGCGCTGCCAGTGCCAGGCGTCGCGCGCGAGCAGCATCAGGAACGCGGCGGCGGCGAGCAGCGCCGCAGCTGCGGCAAGGCGGCGGATCATGCCGGGCTCCGTCCCCAGCGCAGCGGTGACGCCCACCATTCGTTCACGGTCAGCAACGCAACAGTGAGCAGGGCGAACACGGCGAGCGCGACCGAGAACGTGCCGGTGAGCTGGAGCTGCCCGCGGGCCTGCGCGCCGGTCGGCAGCGCCGCCTCCTGGAAGATCGCCTTGTCGCCGAGCAGGCGCCGGAAGAAGTCGGCATTCGACGGGGTCGGATCGAGCGCGACGATCTCGAGCGGGATCTTGCGGTTCTGGAACGCGAGCACCGCATCCGTCAGGCGCGACAGGTCGGTGGGATCGTCGGCGAGGTCGCTGATCAGGATCACCGAGCTCTTCTTCGCGTGCTGCTCGTCGAGCATCCGCAACGCCAGCAGCAGCCCGTTCGAGACCTTCGTGCCTGCCGAGAACCACTGATCCCACGGCGTCCGCGCGAGCTGCTGGTCCTGCTCGTCGACCTTCTTCGTCTCGGGCGCGAAGAAGCGGAGCAGCGGCTTCAGCTCGGACGCCGCCGTGCCCGGGGGGAAGGCCTCGTAGGCGACATCCGAGAACAGGACCAGACCGAGCCGGCCCTGCGTCGCTGCGATCGTCGCGAGCGTCTGCTCGATGCGGAAGTAGGTGGTGGGCTTGACGCTCGAGGAGACGTCGAGCACGACGATTCCCGTCGTGTCCGACGGCAGGAACTTCCGTCCGGGCTTGCGGGGCGCGGCGAGAAACGCCGCCACCGCGGCGACGATGAGCAGCGCGGCGAGCGTCACCTGGACCACTCGCGTGCGGCGAACGGCCGGTTGGAGCGACGAGCGGTCGACGAGCGGCACGGCGCGCTGCCTGTCAGTGCGTTCCATTCGACCTCACAGACTGCGCCAGCTGGTGGATGCTTGCTTGCGACGGGTCGTTCTCGGACCACGCGAGCCGCTCGGCCGTGTCGGCCTGGGCGGCGGCCTGCCGGCGGCGGAGCTCGGTCGCGAGGCGCTCGAGTGCCTTGCGGCTCTCGTCCACCTCGCCGTGCGCGGCCGCGTGCTCCGCCAGCGCGAGTGCGCGGTCGATCGGCGTGAGGTGCGACGGGATGCGCAGCGCACGGACGAGGGTGAGGTCGCGTCTGACGACGGTCGCCACGAGCCAGGCGGCGCACAGTGCGAGCACGACCGCGCCGCCGAAGGCGAGCCCGGCGAGCAGACCCGGCGTGATCCGCCAGGTCACGGCCGCCGGCGCTGCGCGCCGCGCTGCATGCGGCGTCGACAGGCCGATCTCGTCGCTCGTCAGGCGTGACTGCACCGCCGCGGCCGACCACGACACCGTGCGCGTGACGCTCCCGCCGGCCCGCTGGGGCAGGGTCAACGGTCGCCCGCGGGAGTCGCACCGGCTCGGCGGCGGCCGCGCGGCCACCACCCCGCGGGCAGGCACGGACGGGTCGTGCACTGGAGCGTGTAGGCGAACTCCACGACCGCTGCACGGCCGAGACCGTCGCTGACCCGGCGCCGCTCGTCGCGGACGCTGTACGGCTTGAAGCTCGCCCGCAGCGCGACGTGCTTCACGTCGACGACGCGCGGATCGACGACGACGCGGGCGCGCGCCGTCAGCAGGCTCGCCGAAGAGCGCGCGCTGGCGGAGTCACCTCGGTCTCGACGAGCGCGTGCCGCGGCGCGTACGACCCACCGCTGCCGCTCCACCAGCCGTGGGCGACGGCCACCGCTCCGGCGAGCACGACGAGCGCGAGCAGCACGACCGCGCCTGCCGCGAGCTCCCCCCGCGTGCGCCCGGCGATCATCGCGCGCCCCGGCCCGTGACGAGTCGCAGGTTCGCCCACTCGAGGAGTGCCAGATGGACCCGCTCGGGCGAGGCGTCGTCGACGAGGATCGGATCGAGGCCGAGCTGCACGAAGTCGCGCAGGCGGGACGCCAGCCTGCTGCTCGTTGAGATCGCGTCGTTCCTCGACCTCGCTGCGGGCGAGAGCCGCATGCTGCCCGACCCCGCGCCGTGCGCGTCGCCGACCGCGACCACGACGCCGTCGATCAGAGGGAAGCTCTGCTCCCAGGTCGGGTCCTGCACGATCACCGGGACGACGTCCCAGCCGCGGGCGACGGCCTGCGCCCAGAGCTCGTTCGGCGTCGGCGCGATGAAGTCGGAGACGACGAACACGAAGCTGCCGATCGGGACGGCGCTCTGGACGGTGCCGAGAAACGAGAGGGCACGGGCGACCGTGTCGTCGGGCGCGTCGAAATCCTCGTCGAGGAACGTCTCGAGCCGCTCGGCGAGCCCTTCGCCCCAGACCTGTGCCTGCGCGCGCGGCGGCTGCCAGAACGGTGTGCCCGCGTCGAATCCGGGGTGCGACGCGAAGTCGAGATACGCGAGCAGGGCACGGTGGTTGAGCGCGCTCGCCACGAGCACGCGCGCGACCTCGTGCAGCGCGTCTCGCTTGTGCAGCCAGGGCAGGTCACCCGGGTAGAGGGCCATCCCCGGCCCGCGATCGGCAACGATCACCACGGCCGGAGTCTCCTCGTTGAACCGCTCGCGGACGATGAACTCGTCACGGCCCGACGCCGACGACGCGCGCGCCGACGCTTTCCAGTCGATCGTGCGGAGGTGGTCTCCCGGCCGGTACGGCCGCGAGCTCGCGACGTCAGCACGCCCTCCGCGCCTGATGCTCGTCGCGCCGCCCGATGCGGCCCCAAGGAGCCGCCTCCTCGGGTAGAGCGGGACCGGGGCGGCTGCCGCGGTGGCCACGTCAGCTCGAGAGACCGCTGAGGACCTTCAGCTCCCGCTCGTCCGACGGCTCCGGACGCGGGACACGCTCGAACGCGAGTGTGCGGAAGCGCTGCAGCGCGGCGTCACGTCCGCCGAGACGGTGCTCGGCGACGAACGCGGGCGTGAAGACGACGCGGTGTGCGACCACCGGCAGGAGGAGCAGCTCGACGTCCTCGGGTGTCACGTAGTCGCGGCCGTCCAGCAGCGCCCAGGCCCGGGCCGTCCGCTCCAGGGCGAGGCTCGCCCGGACCGATGCCCCGAGCGCGACCTCCTCGAGCTCGCGGGTCGATGCCACCAGCTCGACGATCCAGCGCAGGATCAGCTCGTCCGTGTACACGTCCTCGACCGCCCGCTCCAGCTCGCGCACGTCGTCGAGTGTTGCGACCGGCTGCAGGTCGTCGAGCGGGTGGCCGCGGCGCTGCTCGCGGACGATGCCGATCTCCTCGTCGACGCTCGGATACCCGAGCTCCGTCTTCAGGAAGAACCGGTCGAGCTGGGCCTCCGGGAGCGGGAAGGTCCCCTCCTGCTCGATCGGGTTCTCCGTCGCCATGACGAGGAACGGGTCGGGCAGTGTGTGCGTGACGCCGTCGACCGTCACCTGGCCCTCGGCCATGGCTTCGAGCAAGGCCGCCTGCGTCTTCGGCATCGCGCGGTTGATCTCGTCGACGAGCAGGATGTTCGCGAAGACCGGCCCCGCGCGAAACTCGAACTCGCGCGCCTGCTGGTTGTAGACCGAGAGACCCGTGACGTCGGTGGGCTGAAGATCCGGAGTGCACTGCACGCGCGACGGCTGTGCGTCGCCGATCGAGGCCGCAATGGCACGCGCCAGCACGGTCTTCGCCGTGCCGGGGACGTCCTCGAACAGGACGTGGCCGCGACACGCAAGCGCCGCCAGCACGAGCTTGACGCGCTCCGTCTTGCCGTGCACGACGGTCTCGATGTTCCCGAGGAGCCGGTCCGCCGTAGCCTTGGCTCCCTCGAGCCGTTCGTTGCCCTCAGTGCTCATCGCGCGCGCATTGTACGTAAGCGTCAATTACAGGCCGTAGGCCGTCAGCTCGGGCGTGCTGCCGTCGCGCCGCGGCGCGCCGGCTCCGACGAGCAGCATGTCACCTGCGACGCTCGGGCAGCCGTTGATCGCCGGCGGGCGCCCTCGTCCGCCAGAGCGGGCGCCCGTCCTTCGCCGCGACGGCGAGGATCTGCCCGTCGAGGCTCGGCGCGAAGACGACGTCGCTCGCGACCGTCGCGCAGCCGGTGGCCGGCGCGCCGAGCCGCCGGAACCACAGCTTCTTCCCGCTGCGGGCCGAGACCGCGTAGAGCACACCGTCGCCCTTGCGAAGATCGGCCGGGTACGCGGGGTCGACCGACGACTCGTGCATGCAGCGCTCGACGACCGGCACGAAGAGCCGGCCGTCGTGCGTAGGCCATCGGCGTCAGCACACCGCCCCAGAGCCCGGGGCAGACGAGCGTCGGCGTCCGCGGAAGCGGGCCGAGGTCGTGCAGGTGCGTCCCCACGGCCGTCGACCAGCGGCGCTTCCCCGTGACGCGGTCCCAGGCGACGACCCGTCCCGATTTCCCGGCGCCGTAGACGGAGTTGCCGACGACGATCGGCGAGGCCTCGAGGTCGTAGTCGCGGACGTCGTGCTTCGTCACCTGGTCGTACCAGAGCAGCCGCCCGGTACCTGCGGTGAGCGCGAGCAACGAGTCCGTGTACGGCACGGGGCCGGGATACATGCCCCCGTTCGGGCGGACGGGCGAGCCGCCCCACGGGCCGGGGTTCGAGATGCCGAAGTAGAGGCGACCGTCGGACGCGAGTGACGGGGGATACCACGCGCCGCCTCCACCGGCCGACGGGAACGGCCACGGGTCGCGGATCGTGTCGAAGCGCCAGCGCAGCTTCCCTGTGTGCTGGTCGAGCGCGTACAGCGCTCCACGGCCGCCGGGCGCGAAGCCGACGGTCGACGTGTACACGAGACCGCGCGCGGCCAGCGGTGCGATGTCGACGAACTGCTCGTGCCGGTTCGTCAGCTTGTGGCCCCACAGGTGGCGGCCGGTGCGCGCGTCGAGCGCGAACAGCCGGGTGTCCGTCGCCCCGAACAGGCGGCCGTCGGCGAGCGCAAGCCCGTTCGGGCCGTCGTTCGGCGCCTGCACGATGTACTGCCACCGCAGCTTCCCCGTCTGCAGGTCGAGTGCGTAGACCGACGAGCTCAGATCCTGCAGGTAGACGGTCGAGCCGGCCACGAGCGGCGTGGAGGCGAAGGCGCCGAAGGTCGAGCCGCGCGTCAGCCGGAAGCGCCAGCGAACGTGCAGCCCTCCGACGTTCCTCGACGTGATCGCGGAGCCGACGGCCCGGGTGCCCCGGAGGTCGCCGTTCGGCTGGGTCCAGTCTGCGCTCGCGGACGCGGTCAGGCAGAGCGCCCAGACGGCAGCCGCGGCGAGCGCTCCGATGGCTGCTAGAGGACGGTGAAGTACCCGCGGACCTTGCCGTCGACCTTGTACTTGAACTGGCCGCGGTCGTCGAGGAAGGCGCCGAGCTTGCGCTTCTGGCCGGGGGCGATCGGCGTCGTCTTCAGGCCGCCGATGTCGAAGACGTGCGTCTTCGTGCCCTTGTTGGTGATCACGAAGTGGGCGAGCCAGCCGCGCTTGGCGACGGAGCGGCTCAGGATCGCCTCGGTGTCCTTCACCGTGACGTTGATCACGAAGTTGTAACCCGGAGAGGTCGTGGCCGGCCGGGCGGGCGTCGCGGGCGCCGCGACGGTCAGAGCTGCAGCCGCGACGGTCGCGATGGCGAGAGCCTTCTTCATTGCCCGAATCCTCCTCCTCAAAAAAAGATTGCCGACAGGGTAGCGCACAAGCCGTCCGTTTACGTAAGGTTACAGGCGGTCTTCAGCGCGACACCCCAGCTTGACGCTGAGCCGGCTATTCGTCCGCAATCACATAGTCATGGTTCACCTCAGGAGGTGGAGATGAGGGGCATCCGCGCCTTGTTCGTTCTTCTCGTCGTCGGGTCTATCGCCACGGCCGTCGCGTACAGCGCTTCTTCGCGCTCGCATGCGATCGAGCCGATCCCGGCGTTCACGCCGGCCGAACTGACCGCCCAGCAGACCGACAACTGGGTCACAGCCCGCGGCGACATCTTCAACCGGCAGTACTCGGCTGCCAACGCGATCACGAAGGACAATGTCAAGGGCCTCAAGGTCGCCTGGCACACCCGCGTTCTGATCCCGACGAAGGGCAAGCCGAACTTCACCGGCTCCTTCGCCGAGGCCGAGCCGGTCGTGTACGGCGGCACGATGTACATGCCGGACTCGAAGGGCAACGTCTACGCCTTCGACGCAGTCACCGGCGAGCGGCTCTGGTACTACAAGCCGAAGTACCCGAAGAACTTCGCCGCGGGTCTGCCGACCAGCCGCGGCGTCGTGATCGGTGACGGCAAGGTCTTCATGGCGCAGACCGACGCCAGCGTCGTCGGGCTCGACCAGAGCACCGGCCGCGTCGCCTGGAAGACCGTACTCGGCGACTACAAGCAGGGCTACTTCTTCACCAGCCCTCCGACGTACATCAACGGCATGCTGATCGTCGGCACGTCCGGCGGTGACTTCGGCGCCCGGTGCAAGGTCGTCGCGCTCGACGGCAAGACCGGCAAGGTGAAGTGGACGTTCTTCGTCATCCCGACGGGTAAGCAGCTCGGCGCGAGACACGTGGCCGAAGAACCGCGCCTACGTCGGCGGCGGGGCCGTCTGGGCACCGCTCGCCGTCGACCCGACCCTCGGCCTGGTGTACGTCGGCGTGGGTAATCCCATCCCCTACAACGGCAACGTCCGCGGCAAGGGCCAGGAGCTCTTCACCGAGTCAGTCGTGGCGCTGAACATGAACACCGGCAAGTACCGGTGGCACTACCAGACGGTCCACCACGACATCTGGGACTACGACACGGCGGCCAACCCGCTCGTCGCCTTCGATCTCACGATCGCGGGGAAGCCGCGCAACGTGATCGCCAGCATGGGCAAGACGGGCTGGATCTACATGCTCGACCGGCGCAACGGCAAGCCGGTTCTCCCCATCAGGGAGACGCGGGTGCCGCAGTCGCCGGTTCAGCACACCTACCCGACCCAGCCGATCCCTGTCGGCCAGCCGTTCGCGGCACAGTGCCCTCCGGGCACCTGGAAGAACTGGAAGGCTCCGGACGGCAAGCCGGTGAAGATCGGCTGCATCTTCACGCCGTACAACGGGAGGCAGTACACGGCGTTCGCCCCGGCCGCGCTCGGCGGCGTCGACTGGCCGCCGTCCAGCTATAGCCCGCGGACGGGGTACATGTACGTCTGCTCGAAGGACAGCTCGGCGGCCTGGAAGGCGCTGCCGTACAAGGAGTCGAGTCAGCTGAAGCCGCTCGGGAACTTCTTCCAGATCGAGGGTCTCTCGGCCCAGAAGGGAAGCCCGGCGCAGCACTCACAGGGCAAGGTCGTCGCCATGAACATGCGCTCGAACCGCCGCGCATGGACGGCGAACGTTCCCGGACGGTGACATCTGCTACAGCGGCATCCTCTCGACCGCCGGCGGGCTCGTGTTCGTCGGCCGCAACAATCAGACGCTGCAGGCGTACGACGACACCACGGGCAAGCTCCTCTGGACCTCGCCCAAGCTGGTCGCCAGCGTCGCTGCGCCGCCGATGACCTACCAGGTCGACGGCAAGCAGTACGTCGCCGTGTACGCCGGCGGAAACGGCATCGCCTCCGGCTACGGCACGGCGAAGGTGAAGTACGGGTCCGACCTGTACACCTTCGCGCTGCCGCAGTAGGCAGAACGACTGCGCATGCGAATGCGAGAGGGCCGGCTTCCAGCCGGCCCTCTCCATTCGGTCGGAGCTGGAGTGCTACCGTCCAGAATCGAACGCCCACGTCAAGTATCGAGACGTCCAGGAGGGTCAATTTCATGAAGAAGCAGATCGGCGTCGTGCTCGCGATCGCCGTTGTGGCCTGTGGGATCTTCGCCGCGGTGTCCGCCGCGTCGTCGTCCACCCAGAAGTCGTCGTCCTCCCAGAAGCTGGTGACCAAGAACGTCACCGTCACGATGGTCGACTTCCACTTCAGGCTTTCGTTCGCCGGCCCGTACAAGAGGGGCGTGAAGTACGTCTTCAAGACGGTCAACCGGGGCAACGCCCTGCACAACTTCGACATCCAGAAGGTGAAGGCCGGCAAGGTGATCCCGGCCGGCAAGAGCTACACCTTCTGGGTCATCTTCAAGAAGGCCGGCAAGGTATCAGTACATCTGCGACGTTCCGCGGCACGCCGAGCTCGGCATGTCTGGCCGTCTCACCGTCAAGTAACGCACCACTGCGGCCACTGGGGGAAGGGAGGCGACGGCGGATGACGACTCATCCGCCGTCGCCGTTCCCGCTTCGGCGCTGGCTAGGATCCGCCGGTGCGTGAAGCGACCGACACCGTGGCGTTCGACGAGGCGATCGAGGTCGCCGGGCGCCTGCGGCGCAACGTCGAGACCGTGGTGCTCGGCAAGAGCGAGACGATCACACTCGTCGTCGCTGCGCTCGCGGCGCGTGGTCACGTGCTGCTCGAGGACGTGCCGGGCACTGCGAAGACCGTCCTCGCCCGCGCGATCGCGGGCAGCATCGACGGCGCGCTGGCCGCCCGCATCCAGTGCACACCGGACCTGCAGCCGACGGACATCACCGGGCTGTCGATCTGGAACCCGCAGGATCGCGCGTTCGAGTTTCGCGCCGGCCCCGTCTTCGCGAACGTGCTGCTCGTCGACGAGGTCAACCGGGCGTTGCCGAAGGCGCAGTCGGCGTTGCTCGAGGCGATGGCCGAGCAGCAGGTCACCGTCGACGGCACCACCCGCACGCTGCCCGCGCCGTTCTTCCTGATCGCCACCGAGAACCCGATCGAGCAGGAAGGAACGTTCCCGCTGCCCGAGGCGCAGCTCGACCGGTTCCTGCTCCGCACGTCGCTCGGGTATCCGGACGCCGACGACGAGCTGCGCATCCTCGACGATCAGTTGCACGGCCACCCACTGAGCCGGCTTCGCCCTACCGTCGGGCTGGCGGAGCTCGGATCGCTCTTCGACGCGGTCGAGGAGGTGTACGTCGACCCGCTCCTGAAGCGCTGGATCGTCGACCTCGTCCGCGCGACGCGCGAGCTCGAGATCGTCCAGGTCGGCGCCTCGGTTCGCGGGACGCTCGCACTCGAACGCGTCGCGCGCGCCTGGGCGCTCCTGCACGGGCGCCCGTTCGTCGCGCCCGAGGACGTCGAAGCGCTGTTCCTGCCGGTGATCGGGCACCGTCTCGTCGTCACACCCGAGCTCGTGCTCGACGAGGACCTGACGCGGGAGCAGGCGATCGAGCGAGTCTTCGCCGCCGCCCTGGAGCACGCTCCGCGGCCCGCGCCCGACTGGGACGTCGGGGAACGAGCGGCGACCACGTGAGCGCCGCGGCCCCGCGGCCGTTTCCGCTCGTCCCGCGGCGTCGCTTTCTCGGTGTCCAGTTCGGTCGGCGGCGCACGGCGCGCCGCGGCGACGGCGACGAGATCGCGGGCACGCGGCCCTATCAGCCTGGTGACCTGACCGCGCACATCCACTGGGCCGCGTCCGCTCGCCTCTCCGAGGCCCGGGGCACCGACGAGTTCGTGGTCCGCGAGTTCTTCGCCGAACAGGCGCCGCGCGTCGCGCTCGTCACCGATCGGCGCCCGGCGATGGCCATTCACCCGGCGCCCGCCCCCTGGTTGGACAAGCGGCGGGCAGCCGAGTCCGCCGCGCGCCTGATCGCCGCGAGTGCCCTCGCCGAGCAGGGCGAGGTCGCCCTCAGCGACGGCTCGACCCGGAACTGCGACGTGGTTGCGCGGCCCCGGCGGGGCACTCGCGACGATCGATCGGCGGGCGCGAGGTGCCTACGACGGGGATGCCGAAGCCCTGCGAGCTGCGCTCGATGCGCTCGTGCGCAAGGAAACCACGCTGCCTGCGGGGAGCTTCGTCTTCGTCGTGTCGGATTTCCTGCAGCCCGTTCCGACTCGGGTGTGGGCTCGCCTGCGGTCGCTTCGCTGGGACGTGACGCCGGTGGTCGTGCAGGACCCCGTCTGGGAGACGTCGTTCCCCGCGGTCGGTGGAGCGGCCGTGCCGCTGGCCGACCCGGCAACGGGGGAGGTGGACGTCGTCTGGTTCTCGCGTCGTGCCGCGCGCGAGCGCGCCGCGGCCAACGAGGCGCGCATCGCGAACCTGCTCGACCTCTTCCGCCGCCTGGGGTTCGATCCCGTCCTGATCGACACGGCGGAGCCTGCGGAGATCGCGGACCGGTTTCAGCGTTGGGCCGAGCGTCGGCGCCGCGCGTGGCGGATGCACTCGTGAGACGCGCGCTCCTCGCCGGCGCCGCGGCGTGCGCGACGGCATGTCTCGCTGCCGGTCCGGCAGCGGCAGCCGGCGGCGTCGTCGTGCACGCGACCGTGGCACCGCACGCGGTCGGGCTCGGGGAGCCCTTCGTCTACTCGGTCGAGGTGCGCGGGCCTGCCGGCATGACGGTGTTCGCAGATGCGGCTCCGTTCGTCGCCGCAGCGCCGCCGCGACGCTCGCGCTCGGACGGCGGCAAGCTCGTGCGCATCGAGCAGCGCCTGTTGTGCCTCGACCGCGCGTGTGCTCCGGACCGCCGGTCGCGGGTCGTGTCTGTGCCGCGCGTGCGCGTCGTGAGCGGTGGCGTCCGGACGCTCGGTGCGCCGGCGGCCGTCACGCTCGTCCCGCACGTGCCCGAAGCTGCGGTCAAAGCGGCGCGGGCGCGCTATCGAGCCGACAGCACGGTCCGAGCAGCCGGAGCGCCGTGGCGCACGACGGTCGCCGCTCTCGTGGTGCTCGCGATCGCCTCTCTGCTCGCTGCCACGCTGATCCTCACCCGGCGTGCTCGTCGTTCGGCGGCAACCGCTGCCGGCGGAATCGGCCGGGAGGGTGGGCTCGCGTACGCGCTGCGCCTCCTGCGCGAATCCGCCCGCCGGCCGGCGCCCGATCGTCGGCGGGCCGCCGACTACGTCGCGCGCGCCGTCCGCCACGACCGCGGCGACACGGCTGCGGAGGCGAGTCGGGTCGCGTGGTCGGCTCCCGATCCGCAGCCGCCCGAGGTCGTCGCCCTGGCCGACCGGGTCGAGGGAGCGAGCAGCACGTGAACGCGATCGAGCTCAGCGACTTCGGCTCGTTCGCGGCGGCGGCACGGCGCAGCCGTTGGACGCGACTGGCGCTCGCCGCGTCCGTCGTCGCCGTCGCGTTGGCGATCCTCGCTGCGGTCCCACGTCACGCGACCCGCGCGGACGCATTGGTCCCGCAGCGTGCGAACGCCGTCGTCGTGGTCGACGTGTCTGCCAGCATCTCGTGGGAGACCTACGCGCGGATCGCGTCGACGTTGCAGCGGCTCCGCCGGGAGGGCGGCGACGCCGGGCTCGTGCTCTTCTCCGACACCGCCTATCAGGCGCTGCCGCCGGCAACCCCGGTCGCCGAGCTCGCGCCGTTCGAGCGCTTCTTCCGCGTCGCGCCCGCGACGACGCCGGGTCTGCAGCCCCAGCCGCCCCGGAGCCCATGGACATCCTCGTTCAGCGCCGGCACCCGGATCTCGACGGGCCTCGCGCAGGCGCTCGACGTCCTGCAGCGCGACCACGTCTCGCGGCCGCTCGTGATTCTCGTCAGCGACCTCGACGACGACGCCGGCGACCTCGAGAGCCTGACCAGCGTGGCGCTTGCCTACCGCAAGCTCGGCATCCCGATCAAGGTGGTGGGGCTCAACCCGTCGCCGGAGGACGCGCGCTACGTCCAGCGCCTCCTCCCGAAGAACGGGCAGATCATCGGCGCCGGTCTTCCGGGCGAGCGACGCGCGGGCGCAGTCGCCGGTGTGCCGCAGGAGCTGGTGATCCTCGGTGTGCTCCTTGCCGGGGTGCTTGCGGCCTTCCTCATCGCCACCGACCGCGTCCGCTGGAGGTCGGCGTGAGGATCGCCGCCGCCGCCGTGGTCGTCCTGTTCGCCGCGGTGCTCCTCGCCGCCGCACACGACGTGCTCGCCTGGCGTCACGCCCTGCGCGGCAGCGATGTCCGGGTCGCGCACACGTGGTTGCCCCGTGACCCGGTGCGGTCCGCGCTCTCGCTCGACGATGACGTCGCGCTTCGGAGAGCGGTGCGCTCGTTCCGTATCGCCTACACGACCGGGCGCGGCTTCGACAACGGTGTGACACGCACGACGCGCCGGTCGCTCGCCGAGGTGCGCCTGACCGACGTGGCCACACACGGCGCGCCTGCGGATGCGTCGCAGGCCGGGAACCTGCTCGGGGTGCTCGTGGTGGGGAGCGGTCGCATAACGGGTGGGATCACGGCCGACGATCGCGCGCGTGCCACCTTCGAGGCTGCGATCCGCCGGGACCCCGGGAACACCGCAGCCCGGTACAACCTCGAGTTGCTGCTGCGCCGCACTCGCGCAACCGCGACGCGCCAGGGGCCTGGCAACGGCTCGGGGGCCCTCGGCCACGGACGCCGTGGGGCCGGCTCCGGCACGCCGGGCAGGGGGTACTGACGGGTGGTCGCCTCGCTGACCTTCCTGACTCCCCGGGGCGGCCTCCTGGGACTGGTCGCGCTGATCCCGCTCGTCGCGCTCGCGATCTCGACGCTCCGTGTCGAGCGGATTGCGCGTGCACTCGGGCTTGCGCCGGCGAGGCGGCGCGAGTCCGCGGTCCCCGCAACGCTCGCAGTCGCCGCGTGCGTACTCGTCGGGCTCGCGGCGGCTCAGCCCGCCTGGCGCAGCACCGAGCGGCATCGCGCCCGGACGGCGTCGCAGGTCTTCTTCGTCGTCGACGTCTCGCGCTCGATGGCGGCCGCCGAGAGCCTCTCGGCGCCCACGAGGCTGGCTCGCGCGCGCTCCGTCGTCACGCGGCTACGCGCCGCGGTGCCAACCGTGCCGGCGGGTCTCGCGGGGCTGACCGACCGAGCCCTCCCGTACCTGTTCCCGACCCTCGACGAGCATGCCTTCGAGGAGACCCTGGCGCGCTCGGTGCGCATCGAATCGCCGCCGCCCCAGCAGGTCAGCACGAACGCGACGAGCTTCGCCGCGCTCGCCTCGCTCGCGCGCGACGGGTTCTTCGCCCGGGGCGCGACGCAGCGGACCTGCGTGCTCGTCACCGACGGCGAGTCGCGCTCCTACTCCGCGGCCGACGTGGTCGGTGCCCTTCAGGGGCCGAGAGGCTGCCGGCTGCTCGTCGTGCGGGTCGGAGGGGGCGACGAGCGGGTCTTCGGCGCCGACGGCGCCCCGGAGGCCGGCTACACGTCCGATCCGGCCGCCGCCGACAAGACGCGCGAGCTCGCCGAGGCGGCCGGCGGCCAGGCGTTTTCGGAGTCGGATCTGCCGGCCGCCGCCGCAGCCGTGCGGCGGGCGGCGGAGGTCGGGCCGACCGGCCGGCAACAGACCGCCGCGACCAATCGGGCGCTCGCTCCCTACGCCGCGGCACTCGCGCTGGCAGCCGTCCTCGCCCTGGTCGTCCTGCGGCTCCGGAAACCGTCGTTGCACACGATCCTCACGAAAGCGTAAGATTCAGCCGTGCGGTTTCGCCGACACGTCGTCTTTGCCGCGCTGATCCTGGCCGTCCTCGTCTCCGTGACGGCGTCCGTCGCATCGTCGTCCCGGACGAGTGCGATCCCGGCAGGCGACTGGCAGGCGTTCGGCCGGACACCGGACAACAGCCGCCTCTCGCCGCTGACGCAGATCACGCCTGCCAACGTCTCGCAGCTCGAGCGCGTCTACAACATCGACTTCCAGAAGATCGACCCGGACATCCGCCGCGGGCAGCAGTCGTACCCGCTCGCGATCGGCGGCCGCCTCTATGTGACGACGAACGACGACAACGTCTTCGCCCTCGACGGCGCGACCGGCAAGGTGATCTGGCAGTACAAGCCGCCGAACAGCGGCATCTTCAAGAACTTCGGCATCGTCGCCAACCGGGGGCTCGCCTACTGCGACGGGCGCCTCTTTATCTCGCAGCTCGACATGAAGCTCGTGGCGCTGCGGCCGTCGGACGGGAAGGTTCTCGGCGTGACAGCGCTCGGCAACGACGTGACCAACGCGAACTCGAACTACGGCTACTCCGAGACGAGCGCGCCGATCTGCGCGAACCACCGCGTGATCATCGGTGCTGCCGGCTCCGAGTACGGGATCCGCGGTTTCGTGATGGCCTATACGACCGACTTGAAGCCCGCCTGGCCGAGCGCCTTCTGGACCGTCCCGCCCGACTTCCAGTCCTGGCGGCGCGCGTCGCGCATCGTCGGCGGCGGTGCGGTCTGGACGCCGACCACCGTCGACACGACGACGAACACGCTCTACCTCGGCACCGGGTCGGCCACGCCGCTCTACTTCCCGGGGCTGCGCCCGGGCGCGAATCCGCGCACCGACTCGCTGATCGCCGTCGACCTGACGAGCGGCCGGATGAAGTGGTGGCAGCAGCTCCTGTCAGGCAACCAATGGGCCTACGACGTCTCGCAGCCGCCGCTCGTCTACACCGGCAAGGTTGGAGGGAAGACGCACCGCGTCGTGTCCGTCGCGACGATGGAAGGTGTCTGGTTCGCCTTCGATGCCGCAACCGGTAAGCCGTTCCACGAGCGCGTCAAGGTGATCGATCGCGTCGAGCACCCGCCGCTGCGCCCTGGGCAGCCGGTAACCGTCTTCCCGTCGTCGCTCGGCGGCCTGAATTACTCGCCGGCCGCCTACGACCCGACGACCAACTACGTCTTCAACGCGGCCGCAGAGACCGCAGCGGTGCTGATTCAGAAGAAGCTGACGCCGACTCAGAAGAAGCGCAAGTTCGTGCTCGGCGACGTCTACCTCGGCCTCGAGAACGGCAGCTTCGGCACGGCGCTCCAGAACTGGCACGACCACGGGTCGATCAGCGCGATCGACGTGTCGACGGGCCGGCGGGTCTGGAAGTTCCAGACGCCCGAGCCGGAGCGGGGCGGCGTGTCGATCACCGCGAGCGGCCTGGGCTTCGCCGGCGGCGGCGACGGCCTGCTGCGCGCGTTCGCCCTCAAGACGGGCAAGGTGCTCTGGACGTTCAACACCACGCGCCCGATCGCGGCCGGTCCGACGATCTTCTCGGCCGACGGCAAGGAGTACGTCGCCGTCACCGTCGGCGGTACGCCGACGTCCTCGAACGGCGGCGTCGCCTCGTGGTTGCAGGTGTTCGCCCTCCCCGGCGCTCGTAGCACGCGCGCCACCTCGAGCGCGCGCGCCGCTGAGCATCCGGTGACGACCACCGGCACGCCCGCAGCACCGCGCGCGGCCGCAGCCGCTCGAGCAAGCGGCGCCGCACGCATCGTGCTCCAGGGTGCGTTCGTTCCGCTAGCGCTCTGGCAGGCGTCCAGCTCGAACGAAGCAACCGTCAACGGACGGCTGCTGCTCCGCGGCAAGCCGGTCGTCGGCGCACGGATGGGAGTCGATCGTTACGCATCCCAGCAGACGACGGACGCCAACGGCGGGTTCAGCCTTCGCGTCGACAAGACGCTGCCGCAACGCCATCCCGTGAGGGTTTTCGACGCGTCCCACGCGCGCGTCGGCGGAAGCGCGTTGACGGATGCGCAGCAGAGCGCAGTGCGTGCCGCGAGCGCCGGCATCTCGGTCGCCTATCGCCTGGTCGATCTGCAGGCGCGTCTGCAGAAGAACGGGACAGTTGCGGTCAACGGGCGTGCCGTTCGCGCCGACGGCGCAGCGGCACCACCAGTCGTCTTGCTCAGCTATCGGCTTGCGGGAACGGTCACCGACGCGTCGGGAAAGGCTGTGTCGGGTGCAACAGTCGTCACGCGCACGACCGACCGAGACTTTTGGACCTTCTCGTTGCCGTCGAACGCCAGCGGCCGCTACGTGTCGTTCTTCGCTGCCTCCGACGAGCAGGGGAGTGACCCCGTGCAGTTGAACGTCCAGGTTGCGGTGGGGCAGAAGTCATACAGCGCCGGTCTCGCCAACGTCGACTTCAAGCGCCTGAAGAGCGCGACGATGGACCTGAAGCTGCCGGCCTCCGGCCTCGGATTGCCGCTTCCCAAGTCCACGCCTGAAGATGGGGCGTTCTATCGCGGCCTGATCGTCGGCGCGCTCGGCCCGCGCGGCGTCGTGAAGCCGCTGGCGGTGACCTGGCCCGACGCTCGCGGCCGGTTCTCGCTCGTGCTGCCGCACCTCGCGCGGGGAACCACGCTTCGGTTCTACGAGAGCAACCTGCAGACGTTCTCCACCGTGCCCGCGCGCCCAGGAGGACCGGCAAGCCCGGCCGCGATGCCGCAGCGTCTGACGCCACGCACGCCGAGCGGCGTCGCCCTCGTCCGCGTCAGCTGACTGACGCAAGCGTCGAATCTAGGCCGGCGGGACGATCGGCGGCGTGGAGTTGAACGCGCGATAGACGTCGCGCATGAAGTGCGCGTTCGTGACCATCCAGACGTCGAGCGTTCGGAACGTCTTCCGGTCGATCGTCAGCGCAAACCACGCTCGCGACTGCGGGTCGAAGAACGAGACCCGCACTGCCTGACGGCCCCGGAAGGTGACGTCGCCGAGGACGTGCGCAGCGGTCACGCCGACCCAGGCCGGCGTGGGTTGCACCAGGCGTGACTGCGACGACGGCTCCCAGCGATCCGAGCCGGGCGCGCGGTCCCAGCGCCGGGTGCCGACGACCACGCCGGCCCACCCGCCTTCGACCTCGTAGGCGACGCGGTCGGGTCGCTGGACGCGCCACGTGCTGTCGACCGAGATGCCCACACCCGAGGCGAGCGTCTCGCGGAACGACAGCGAGTCGAGCGAGCGCCAGACGCGGGCGGCGCGCGCGACGAGGGTTCCCCCGGGGCGCGGCGGCCACACGCCCGGGAGCGCCACGTGCCAGGCGCCGTTTCGGCGACCCCTGACGGTGACGTCCACCGCCCGGGGACGCGTACCCTCGGTCGGGAAGGTGGCGCGGTAGCAGCCGGGGCCGCAGGCGACGGCGACCTTGTGCACGCCCGCGACGTCGAAGCTCAGCCCGAGGCCGGAGACGCCGTTCCCCTGGCGGCCGACGACCGTTGCCTCGACGCGCACGGTGTTGTCGCGCCGGGGGACGACTGCGAGCGCGAGGGCGTCGTTCCCGAACTGCCGGGCATAAACGGTCGCGTTGGCCGGCGGGTTGCGGAAGCGCGCAGCGTCCGCAGAGGCACGCGCTCCGGGATTCCAGGCGGCGAGCACGACGGCGGCGCAGACCGTTGCAGCGATGATGACGGCGACGGGCCTGGACACGGCGGCAGGGTAGCGCCCTTGTCTCGCAGCGGGCGCCCCGCGGACCTGCGCGCGGCTCGGCTTTCTTTCAGCCTTTCGGCCCGGGCGTCAACCGCACGATGTCGTCGGGCTGCGTCGGCGAAGCTCGCGGCGCTGATCATCCACGCACTCGTCGAGGTGCTCGCTGCGGATCGACGTTGGCGCGAGATGCGCCCCTCGAGGCCGTCGACCAGGCGACGCGGCGCTGCAGCCTCCTCGTCATCCCCTGAGGACGATGCAGGAGGGCGGCCCTGATCGGACACTGGCCCGGCTTGCCGCGTGCCGCGGGAGCTACGCCGACCGAAAGGTGATGACATGGGGGAGCCGTTCAGGGGGACGATCAACGTCGACATTCGCGACTCGGAGCCCGACTGGGCACCGTTCGAGCCGCCGAAGGCGCCGGACGGCGCGCCCAGCGTCCTCTACATCGTCCTCGACGACGTCGGCTTCTCGGCGATGAGCTGCTACGGCGGTCCGATCGAGACACCGAACATCGACCGGATCGTGGAGCGCGGCGTGCGCTACACGCAGTTCCATACGACGGCGCTCTGCTCTCCGACGCGCTCCTGCCTGCTGACGGGCCGCAACCACACGCGCAACAGCATGGCGTGTATCACCGAGGCTGCGATCGGCTTCCCGAACGCGAGCGGCACGATCCCGCCCGAGAACGGGATGCTCTCGGAGATCCTCGGCGAGCAGGGCTGGAACACGTACATGGTCGGCAAGTGGCATCTGTGCCCCACCGACGAGATGAACCTCGCGGCGACCAGGCGCAACTGGCCGACCGGCCGCGGCTTCGAGCGCTGGTACGGCTTTCTCGGGGCCGAGACGAGCCAGTGGTATCCGGACCTGGTCTACGACAACCACCCCGTCGACCAGCCGAGCCTGCCGGACGACGGCTATCACTTGACCGACGACATCACAGACAAGGCGATCGAGTTCATCCGGGACGCCAAGGCGATCGCGCCGGAGAAGCCGTTCTTCCTCTACTACGCGCCCGGCGCATGCCATGCGCCCCACCACGCGCCCAAGGAGTGGATCGACAAGTTCAAGGGCCGGTTCGACATGGGCTACGAGGCGATGCGCGAGCAGACCCTGGCGAGGCAGAAAGAGCTGAAGCTCGTTCCCGCGGACACGACGATCCCGCCGATCAACCCGATCGGGACGTCCGCGACGCGCACAGGCCCGGACGGCCAGCCGTTCCCGGCGCTCGACGAGACCCCGCCGTGGGACGTCGCTGCCCGACGACGAGAAGCGGTTGTTCGCGCGGATGGCCGAGGTCTACGCCGGCTTCCTGGCCCACGCCGACCACCACATCGGCCGCCTGCTCGACTACCTCGAGAGCACGGACCAGCTCGACAACACGCTCATCCTGCTCGTCTCCGACAACGGGGCCAGCGGCGAGGGCGGGCCGACCGGCTCGGTCAACGAAGCGCTGTTCGCGAACGGCATTGCGGACAGCCTCGAGGACAACCTCGCGAAGATCGACGAGCTCGGAGGGCCGAAGACCTACAACCACTACTGCAACGGCTGGGCGATGGCCTTCAACACGCCGTTCAAGATGTGGAAGCGCTACGAGTTCAACGGCGGCACGAGCGACCCCTGCATCATCTCCTGGCCGCAGGCCAACGACCACGGCGGCATTCGCGAGCAGTACTGCCACGCGATCGATCTCGTGCCGACGGTGCTCGATCTACTCGGGGTCGAAGCGCCGGAGTCGATCAAGGGTCACACGCAGTCGGCGTTCGACGGCCTCAGCCTGCGTGCGACGCTCGACGACGGCAACGCGCCGGCCGCGCGGCACACGCAGTTCTACGCGATGCTCGGCTCGCGCGGTCTCTGGCACGAGGGCTGGAAGGCCGTCACCACGCATCCCACGATCGCCGGCTGGGGCAACTTCAACGACGACGAATGGGAGCTCTACCACACCGACATCGACCGCTCGGAGACGCACAACCTCGCCGCCGAGCAGCCCGACAAGCTGCGGGAGCTCGTGAACGTCTGGTTCGCCGAGGCCGGCGCGAACGGAGCGTTCCCGCTCGACGATCGCTCGGCGCTCGAGATCATGCAGACGCCGCGCCCGCAGTTGACCGCACCGCGCGACCGCTACGTGTACTACCCCGGCACGGCGGCGGTTCCCGAGTGGCAGTCCGTCAACGTCAAGGGACGCTCGTTCGTGATCGGGGCACTCGTCGACATCCCGGAGGCCGGCGCAGAAGGCGTTCTGCTGGCGCAGGGCTCGCGCTTCGGCGGTCACGGTCTCTACGTCAAGAACAACCGCCTGCATTACGTGAACAGCTTCGTCGGCAAGGTCGAGCAGAAGGTCGTCGGCGACACGGACATCCCGACCGGAGAGAACCTCATTCTCTCCGCGTCGTTCGAAAAGGAGAGCATCGAGCCGGACCACGCGGCGGGGACGCTGTCGCTCTACCACGGCGACGACAAGGTCGGCGAGGCGGAGATCAAGATCCAGCTCGGAGCCTGGTCGATCCCCGGTTCGAGCCTGTTCGTGCGGCAGGCAGGAGGGCGACGTGCTCACCGACGACTATCCAGGGCAGGCGCCGCACCGCTTCAGCGGCGGCACGATCAACCGGGTGGCGATCGACGTCAGCGGCGAGCCGTACGTGGACCTGGAGCGCGAAGCTCAGCTGATGCTGATGCGCGAGTAGCACTCCGTTCTGCGCGGGGCCTGAGCGCCGCTCTGGTGTCCGGCGCCCTGAAGGCGTCGGACACCTCCCGGAGTCGGCGTACCCAAATCGCGGTTCCCATCGTTGTAGGTGTGTCGGCGCGGGTAGAGGAGCGACGGGAGTTCGCGGCCCGGGCCGAGGAGGGGGACTCGGAACGATGGGCAATCTGCGGCGTAGGGTTTCGTTCGTGCTGGCGGCAGCGGGCTTCGCTGCAGGCGTGCTCGCGGGTGTGGCTCTGGCCGGCGGCCTGCCGGCCGATCTGATCACGACTGCGCTGCCGACCGTATCGGTGTCGACGCCGGTCACGACGATCGCGACCCCGACCGTGTCGGTGCCGGTCACGACCACGGTCGCGACGCCGACCGTATCGGTGCCGGTCACGACGACTGTTGCGACTCCGACCGTGTCGCTGCCGGTCACGACGGCAGTTGCGACCCCGACCGTGACGGTTCCCGCGCCCGTGTCGACCACGGTCGCCGCGGTGACCATCGCGACGCCGACCACGGTGAATACTCCGGTGGCGGTGCCGTCCGTTCCCACCGCGTCGCGGGTTGTTCCGTCCTCGAATGGGGCAGCGCCGCTTCCAGCTGCGCCCTCCGTGGCAGGTGCCGCCGGGCCGGCTTCGAGCGAGCCGGCATCCGCAACGGCGCTTCCGACTCCAGGTCTCCGTGCCGAGCCTCGGCGCGGCACTGGGTCAGGCTTCCGCAGTGGCCGGTCGCCCGGTGTCGACGATCTTCCGCTCGGTGGCTCCGGGACGGCACGCCGTGGCGCAGGCGATCTCGGCCGTCCCGCCCGCCGAGCGGGTGCCCGGCCTCGCACCGGTCTGGACGACGCCCACGCCGGTCGCGACACCGATCGCGGCAGGTGCGGCTGAAGGCCCGCCCTCGGCAAGCCTCGCCCGCCGCAGCGCGCCGGTTGCCGGCGCCGTTGCTGCGTTGGCGGCATTGGCGGCGCTCGGTCTTGCCGGGGCCGCGCGGTCGACGGGCGGGATCGCTGCCTGCGCAGAGCTCGCGCGGCTGCCGTTCCCGCGCTTCCGGATCCTTCCGTGCTTCGACCGCGGCGACCCATCCGTCGGTGCCGCGCTTGCCTCCGACACTCGATCAGCAGGCGCGGGCGCTGCCTCGCCCGGCTCCGCGGACGGGGCGACGACCAAGGGCGCGGCGGGCGCTCCGCTGGGGAGGCCGCGCAGCTCGGGCGTGCTCGGCGCCGCCAAGAGCACTCAGGCCTGGAAGTTCCTCAACACGCTGCTGCTCGCCGTGCTCGTCGCTGCGAACACGCTGCTCGTCGCGGTGCGGTCGAAGATCGCGCGCACGCAGAGCCGGTGAGATGCAGCACCCTTCACAAACCCGGAGGTCAGTCATGAACGGGCGCCGCGCGATCGGCATCGTCATTCTCGCCGCAGGCCTCGCAGCGGCCTGGTTCGCGTCGAGCGGCGCGGCGCGCATGCGACCGGCGGAGCCAGCGCTGCGCGTCGGCCAAGCCGTACGCATCGCGGGAACGTCGACCCGTTGCGCCGTCGCACGCCGATCCGGACAGGTGATGGTCGAATGCCTGCCGGTGCGCCCGACCGCCGGCGCCTATGCGACGGTGGCCGGTGACGAGCGCGTGCTCGTTGTCCGGTTCCGCTCACCCCAGGTGGCGCAGACCGTGTTTCACGCGCGCCAGCATCTGGCGCCGGTGACGTGCCGATGACCGAGCTGCGGTCGTTCAGCGGCGGGCATTCGGACGACGTCGAGACGTGCGCAGTCGTCTGGTGGAAGGGCTACGTCAAGGGACGATTCCAGGCGCAACTCGAGTCGGATCCGCCCGTGGTCGTGGCCGAGTCGCCGCTCGTGCGCTGGCGGGGTGACCTTCCTCCAGACCCGAACGACACGCTGGTCAGCGCTCTCGCCGAGCTCGCGGGATCCCTGCGCGCTGCGGGCTGGAACGTCGAGGAGAGCCCCGGACGACACGTGGTACGGGCTGGTGTTCAGCCGGCCGGCAACGGCGCCCGCCGCCCCTGCCGCAACAGAGGTCGCGGCCGCGCCGCCTCTCGAGCGCGAGCTCCGCGAGTCGCAAACCGTCGCGCTCTTGCGATCGGAGTTGGGGGCTGCGCGTAACGCGGCCGAGCGCGAGCGGCAGTTGCGGCTCGAGGCGGAATGGCAGCCGAAGCCCGGCGCCGAGCGCGTTCCCGCTGTGCCGCCTCCGGCCGGCGGGCGGCGGCCCATCTGGATCGTCGTCGAGTCCGCGAGCGTCGTCGTGGCCGCGGCGTTCTTCCTGCTCGGGTTCGGGTCGCTCTACGCCGCGGCGGTCGCTGCGCTGACGACGGCCGCGGTCTGCCTCGGCTTCGACAGTTACCTCGCTACGCGACCGCAGCGCATCGCGTCTAGAGGGCTCACCCGGCCGGCAACTGAACGTGCCAGGTGATCGCCCCGGCTGTGGTCAGAGCTCTGGCAGCGCGCTCTCGTCGACGCCGAGCCGGGCGAAGATAGCCGTCGCGGTCTCGTCGACCCGCGCACCATCGAGCGAGGCGATCGCGCGCAGCGCGAGGGCCGACTCGTAGTCGGCCTGCGCGCTCTCGGCGATCCGGAGCGCGCGGTTCAATGCGTTGCGAGCCTCTTGCAAGTCCTCCCGCTGGGCAAAGCACGTACTGCGGATCCGCTCCAGCAGCGCCTGCACGGCCGGCGGCAAACCCTGGCCCGCACCCTGCGCGAGTGTCTCCTCGGCCAGCCTGCCCACCTCGGCCGGGTCGGCGCCGCTCAGGATGAGCAGCTCCGCGCGGCGTGCCTGGAACTCGAGCAAGAACGGGCCGGAGCCAATCGCGTCGAGTGTGGCGAGCGCGTCGGTGAGCAGCTCGTCGGCATCGCTGTACCGCCCCGAGCGCGCCGCGAGGCGGCTGAGGTTCCCGCGCGAGACGGCGGAGATCAGGCGGTGCCCTGCCGAGTCTGCGATCCGCAACACATCCCGGAAACGCGCCTCGGCGTCGGCGTAGCGCCCCTGGTCGAGCTCGATCTCACCGATGTTGTTCGTGGTCGTGGCGACGTTGATCACATCGCCGATGCGCTCGCGTAGGCTCCGGCTGCGCTCGTAGAGATCGCGCGCCTCGTCCCAGCGGCCCTCGTAATAGGCCTCGATCCCGAGGTTGTTGAGCACGCTTGCCTGACCGACCAGGTCGCCGATCTCTTCGAAGATCGGCAGAGCGAGCCCGCGGAAGGCGTGACGCTCGGGGCTCCCCCGCAAGGTGTGGATGACGTGGCTGAGGTAGTAGGCGTGGGCGAGGTCGCCGAGGTCGTCCAGGTCGGCGGCCCGCTCGATCACCTGCCCCGCGAGCTGGAGGGCGTCCTCGTAGCGGCCCTGCCGGAAGCGCGCCTGAGCGCGGGCGCGCATGAGCGCGATCTCGATCCTGCCTCGCTCGACGGGGTCCGGGATCGCCGGCGCCGCCTTCTCGCCGCGGGTGTACCAGCGCAGCGCTTCGGCGTAGGCGCCCTGTTCCTCGCGCAGCAGACCCTCCTCGAGCATCAGCGCTGCGAGCTCCGACGGTGGGGCGAGGCGACGCGCGCTCGAGAGCGCCGTCTTCGCCTCCTCGAGCCGTCCCGCGAGCGTGCAGACCTCTGCCAGCGTCCGCCACACGGCGGCGCGCGCGAGAGGCTCGATCTTGAGCGTCCGCGCGACGCCGAGCGCGCGGCGATAGAACTCCGCCGCCTCGACGTTGGCGAACTTCTCCTTGGCGCGCTCGCCCGCGAGCAGGGAGTAGCGCCACGTCCGCTCGGGGTCGTTCGCGAGCGCGAAATGCAGTGACAGGAGCTCGCAGACGTCCTCCGGGGCTCCTGCGTGGCGGCGCTCGTAGACCTCGCCGACCCGCTGGTGCAGCTCGCGGCGCCGACGGAACGGCAGGCCCTCATACGCGGCATCCCGGATCAGCGCATGGCGGAACCGGAACCCGCCCGCGACGTACGGGTCGCGCTCGATGAACTCCGACAGCCGTTCCCAGAGCTCGGGCTCCGGCGCTGCTGCCGTGTCCGTGGCGAGCACGTCGTCGATCACGTTCCCGTCGAAGATCAGGCCGAGGACGGACGCCCAACGCAGGAGCGCGCGCTCGCGCGGCCCCAGGCGGTCGATCCGGGTTCCGACGACGGCGTCGACGGTATCCGGCAGCTCGGCCGTGCCCTCGCTGCCCGCGGTCGTCACGAGCTCCTGCAGGAACAGCGGGTTGCCTCCCGCGCGGCGCACGACTGCGGCGATCGAAGCCTCGTCGAGGCGGGCGCCTGCCGCGGCGCGCACGAGGTCAGCCGCCTCCTCGTCGTGCAGCGGCTCGAGCAGGATCGTCATCGCGGCGACCGTCGGCACGCCGTTCGCCGCCACGAACCCGAGCTCGCCCGGCCGGCGCGTGCAGCAGATCGCCCAGGGTCTGTTCGCGTTCGTCGCGCCGAGATGACGGAGGAGCTCCGACGACGCCTCGTCGATCCAGTGGACGTCCTCGACGAGGACGAGCGTCGGGTCAGGTAGCAGCGACCGCAGCAGCTCCTCGACGACACCGTGCAGCCGTGCGCGCCGGAACGCAGGTTGCAGCTCGAGCACCTCGGGCGTGGGCTCGACGTCGACGTCGAGGGGGAGGGCGAGCAGCGGGATCCAGGGGACGAGCCCGGGCGCGACATCCGCGACGAGCGCGCGCAGCGTCCGCGTGTTCTCGGCCGGGGTGCCGTCCAGGTCGGCGCCGACGAGCGGGCGCAGGAGGCTGCGGAAGACGAAGTACGGCGTCGAGCTCTCGTACTCGTCGCAGCGCGCGCCGATCACGCGCAGCTCCCCGGCGTTCGCACGGAGCTCCTGCATGAGTCTCGTCTTGCCGAGGCCGGCCTCGCCGACGAGCTCGAGCATCGTCCCGAAGCCCATCCGCACCGGTGCGAGCGCGGCTGTCAGCACCGCAACCTCGCGCTGCCGGCCGATCAGCGGCGCGACGGCCGTGGGCTGGGTCGTGTCGAGCCCGGCGCTCTGGATCGCGCCGAGCACGACCGCGCGGACGGGCTCGGCGAGCCCCTTCATCCGCAGCGGCTCGATCGGCTCGGCGTCGAACCTCGTCCCCGACAGCTCGAGCAGCTCCTCCGGGACGAGGATCTGCCCCGGCTGCGCTTTCGCCATCAGGCGCGCAGCCAGCGCCGCGGTGCCGCCGAGGATCGTGTAGGTGCGCCTGAAGGGCGCTCCGACCTCGCCGGCGAAGACGCGCCCGCGGCTGACCCCGGCCGAGAGACGGAGTCCGTCACCTCCGTCGACCGCCGCGCGCACGGTGCGCAGGAGCCGCTCGACGTCGTGTTCCGAGACGCGCGGCGCACCGGCGACGAGCACGATCCGGGCCCCGTTCTGCTCGATGTCGCTCTCGAGGAAGCAGACCTCGTGCTCGGCGGCGGCAGCCTGCACCGCCTGCACCGTGCCGGCGACCGCGCGTGCCGCCGCCTCCGGGCCGTCGGTCGCAACGAGCTCGTCGGCGCCCGACAGCCGCAGGAAGGCGACGGCCGCCATCCGGTGCTCCGGCTCGGCGTGGTCCGAGCTGATGTGCTCGCGAATCATCTGCGGGACGCAGTCGGCGAGCGGGAGCCCGTCGACGGGTGGCAGCGGCTTCAGCCCTTGCTCGGCATCCGGCGGCCGGGCGAGCAGGAAGCCACTTGCGCGCGGCTCGCCGAGCGCGGCTGCCGGCAGCGCCGCCGCGGTCTCCGGGCCGACCAGGATCTCGCCCGCGACGGAAGCCCCCTCCATCTCGACCGTGATCGAAGCGGCCGGGCCGCTCACGATCAGCTCGCGGTGCTCGGTGCCCGTGAGCGTGAAGAGGAAGCGGCCCGAGTTGAGACCGGCGTGCATCCTCAACGTGACCGTCCCTGCCGAGGTCTTTGGACGGCCGATCGCGCGCAGCGTCTTCCGCATCTCGAAGGCGGCCCGCGCGGCCCGGCGCTCGTGCCCGTCGTCGTCGAAGAACAGGAGCAGCGCGTCGCCGCCGAACTTCAGCAGCCCGCCGCCGTAGGCGTACGCGACGCGCAGCAGGGCGTCGAAGGTCGCGTTCATCACGTCGGTCACCTGCTCGGCGCCGGCCTTGCCCTCCGTCGCGAGCTTCTCGGACATGGCTGTGAATCCCGAGATGTCGACGAAGGCCATCGTGCCGTCGATCTCGCGCCAGTCGCGGGCCGGATCGTCGGCCAGCCACTCGATCACGAGGCGCGGAACGTACGGCGTGAAGTCCGTATCGATATGACTTTCCTCGCGTACGACGGTCATTCGTCGATTCTGCCTCTATTGACACGGTTCCGGAAGAGGGGGATAACTCAGCGACAACCAGGATGTGCGGATCCCGGGGAGGGAGCGGTGCAAGTGATTCGCTGTGGCGGGGTCGTGAGACGAAGTCTGCTCTGTGTGTCGGCCGTGCTCGGCGCGCTTGCGCTCGTCCCGACCGCGCTCGGCGGCTCGCTCACAGGCAGCGTCGCCCTCGATCCGCCGCCCGCCGTCGACCTCCCGAGTGCCGGCGCGATCGACTGGGCGGTCTGGGGCTTCGCCGGCGGAGGCACGAGCGCGACGCTCACGCCCGACGTCCGCAAGGCGGGCGGCACGGCGATCAGCGCGCTGACCAACATCGACCCGGCGCCGACGGCGCCGCTGCGCGGGATCGGGCAGTTCGCCGGTCCGTTCGCGTTCAGCTGGGCCGGCGGCGAGCCGACCGGCTCGGCCAGCGGGGTACCGGCCGGGCTCCAGCACAACGGCGGTCCGCCACCGTCGCCGCTCGGCGTCGACGTCTCGACACTCGGCAAGGGCTTCTCGTTCGACGTGCCTGCCGGCACTGCGCTCCGGACGCTGCGGGTCTACGTCGCCACGAACCGGGCCGCCGGCACGCTGACCGCGTCGCTGAGCGACGGCTCCGCGGCGAACTACGTCGACACACTGCCCGCGGCGGTCGACATCCGCTCGGGTATCTACACGATCACCTATGCGGCGAGCTCGAGCGGCCAGAAGCTGCACGTCTCGTGGATCGAGACGGCGGACAACTGCACGCTCTTCCGCTGCGACAACGCCGCGATCTACGCCGTCGCCCTGTCCGCGCCGATCGTCGTCAACACGAGCGCCGACCACGACGACGGCTTCTGCTCCGCGGCCGACTGCACGCTGCGCGAGGCGATCAACGCCGCGAACAGCCTGGGCGGCGGCACGATCGTGTTCGCGATCCCGTCGGACGGCCCGGCCACGATCACCACGACGCTGGCGCCGCTGCCGGCGATCACCAAGCCGGTCGAGATCGACGGGACCACGCAGGCGTCCGCGCCGGGGACGCTCGGTGTCGTCGTCGACGGCGGCGGGATCGGCAGCAACGGCCTCGTGCTCGCGCCCGGATCGGACGGCTCGACGATCCGCGGGCTCGACCTTCGCGGCTTCCGCACGGTCACCATCGAGGGTCCGCCGGGACCGGCGTCCGCCGGGATCGTCGTGCAATCGAACGGCAACACGATCGCACAGAACTACGTCGGCACGACGTACGACGGCCTCGAGGCGAGCGTGCCTCAGAACGACCAGGGGATCGTCGTCACCGGCAGCGGGAACACGATCGGCGGGGTCGGCGCGGGCAACCTCGTCTCCGGGAACAAGTCGTACGGGATCCTGATCGACGGCTCCACGGGCGCGCACGACAACGTCGTCTCGTCGAACCTCGTCGGCACGAACGTGACGGGGAACATCTCCATGCCCAACGATGTCGGCATCCAGACGATCAACGGCGCGCTGCACACCCTGATCGGCGGCAATTCAGCGGCCGAGGGCAACGTCGTCGACGGTGCGTCGAACGGCATCGACATCCGGGGCATCGCCGGGGTGCCCGACAACTCGGAGATCCGCTTCAACAACGTCGGTGTCGGCCAGGACGGCGTCACGCCGCTCCACGGCTCGGGCGCCTGGTCGGTCGGCGTCAACAACGCCGACGGCGTGATCATCGCGGACAACGTTGTCGGCAACGGCGAGAGCGGGCTCGCGCTCGCGAACTCGAACGGCCTGACCGTCGTCCGGAACTTCATCGGCGTCGATCGCCAGGGCGGCAACCAGGGGAACCTGAACGAGGGGATCAACGTCCAGCAGACGGGCCTCGGCAAGCGGCCGCAGAACGTGCTGGTCAGCGGCAACACGGTCAGCTTCAACGGGAACGAGGGGATCATCCTCTCCCAGGCCGACCGAACGAGTGTCACGGGGAACCTCGTCAGCGACAACGGCGAGGGCATCGGCGTCACCGGTGATCACAACACGATCGGGCCGGGCAACAGCGTGCACGACAACCAGTTCTCGGATACCGGCGTCGCGGTGTACGGCGGCGTCGGCAACACGATCACGCAGAACTCGATCTACGGGAACCAGGGCCTCGGGATCGACCTGGTCGACGACGGCGACCCCGCCAACGGGGTCACCCCGGACGACGTTCTCGACGCAGACACTGGTCCGAACGACCTGCAGAACTTCCCGGTGCTGACGGGGGCGTCGGCGGACGGCGCGTCACTCGACGTGACGTACGGGCTCGGCTCGAAGCCGAACGCTGCGTACACGATCGAGTTCTTCGCGACCACGGGCTGTGACGGGAGCGGCAACGGCGAAGGCGCGACGTACCTCGGCAGCCGTGTGGTGAAGCTCGGCGCCGGGGCGGCCGCCTTCTCGGCCACGCTGACCGGCCCCGACGTGGTCGGGCTGAACAGCGACCAATCGATCACGGCGACGGCGACCGATGCGAACGGCAGCACCTCGGAGTTCTCGGGCTGCGTCGCGGTCACGACCGCCGAGGCGCTCGTCGGCCTGCGCCTCACCTCCGACGAGTCGGCAGTGCCGGCGGGCGCCGCGAACGTCCCGCTCGCCTCCGTGCCCCCGGCCCTGCTCGGCGCCTACGCGTTCTCGCCGATCCCGAACAGCCCCGATCCCGAACTCTGCGGTCGGCGCGGCCCCGATCCCGAACTCGCCGATCCCGAACAGCCCGATCCCGAACTCGCCGATCCCGAACAGCCCGATCCCGAACTCGCCGATCCCCAACTCGGGCCTCGACGGCATTCCCTCTGCGCTGCTCGACAGCGTGCTGCTTTCGTCGATCCCCATCGACTGGAACGCGATCTTCGTTGCGCCGGACCCGCACGCCAACGTGCCGATCACGAACCTGACGCTGCTCGACCTCTACGGCGACTCCGCGGCCCTGACGAGGTTCAACGCGTTGACGCTCGGACAGCTGCAGTTGCAGAACACGCTGCTGCGCGGGGCGCGATTCGTCTCCTTCCTCTTCGGCGCCACCAAGCTGCAGTGGATCCCGCCGTACACAAAGGCAGGCTGGTGTGCGGCCATCGGCAAGCCGGCCACCTGCACCGAGCTCGACGTGACGAGGACGACAGTCCTCGGCCTCGACGTCGCCGGGCTGCTCGACGACACGCAGATCGCACGCCTCGGGCTGATCACCGTGGGCGACATCACCGATCCCGGTCCGCCGGTGACGCCGATCCCGAACTCGCCGATCCCGAACAGCCCGATCCCGAACTCGCCGATCCCGAACAGCCCGATCCCGAACTCCTCGCTCTCGTTGACGGCGATCGGGGGGATCCTCGTGGGCAGCCTCTACAACCCGTCGGCGGTGGTCGACTGCACGAAGTTCACCTCGACAGCGGTCTGCCTCACGAAGACGCTCAGCGAGGCGGCGACCGCGGGCGCGATGAAGTCGACCGCGACATTCGCCGACCTCTCCTATCCGAAGACCACCGGTGGCCCGTCGCCCCTCGTCGGTATCAACTTCAACGCGTTCTCGGTCGGCCTGATCGGGCTCGAGAACCTGCCGTGGGAGTCCTGGCCGTTCGCCGGCTACCAGCAGTTCGCAGGCACCGGCGACGTCGTCCACTACCACCTCACCGCGCCTGTGCCGTGCGGCACGGCGTACACGCTGCGCGCGCTGCTTCCCAACGGCTTCCTGGTCAAGGCGGGCACGAGCGCGCTCGCCGTCGGCGGCGCCGCGGCGAAGGCCGTGGCCGACCCGGCGCAGAACGCCGACGGAGCGACGTGGTCGACGCTGCCGCAGGCGACGGGCTGCGCGGTTGGCGGCAAGCAGAACGTCCGCCTCGACTTCCAGGGGCTCGCCGGCT
Organism: uncultured Actinomycetes bacterium; assembly: GCA_963698925.1. GTDB lineage: Bacteria > Actinomycetota > Thermoleophilia > Gaiellales > Gaiellaceae > PALSA-600. Next base: position 191,145 of record CAVOSR010000005.1, read on the forward strand.
TCCGCCTCGGCGAGCAGACGTCGATCGTCCGGCTGATCGTCGGCTCCTCGACGAGCGCCGCCACGGGACAGGCGCCGGTGACCGTGACGCAGACGAACGAGCCGGACGGCGACGCGGCGACCGCTCCGGCGATCCAGCCGAACACGCTCGCGATCGGTCACATCGGGACGAGTGGCGACCTCGACTGGCGCAGCCTGTCGACGACCGGGATGCCGCCCGGCACGAAGATCCAGGTCTTCATGCGGCCGCCCGCCGGCACCGACCTCGACGTCTTCCTGACGAAGCCCAGCGCGCAGTCGCTGCTCTCGAGCCCGATCCCGAACTCGCCGATCCCCAACTCGCCGATCCCGAACAGCGCGCTGCCGGACAACGGCAACTCGCTCAACACGCCGACCGACAACCCCCAGCCCGAAGGCCTGCAGGACGCTCCGATCCCGAACAGCACCATCGCGGCCTCCGGCCACACCCGCGGGGACGGGGTGGAGGTCGCGCAGGTCACGCTGGCCGGCGACGAGAACGGCCCGGTCAAGATCGTCGTCGACGGCTACAACGGCGACTTCAGCAACGACGCCTACACGCTGCGCGTGAAGGTGATCACGCCGCCGCAACTGCCTGCGTGCCCGGCTCGCGTCTTCCCATTCCCGGCCGGGACCAACGGGACGCTGCCGGCAAGCATCGCCGCGGACACACGGTCGCTGATGCTCTTCAACTACAGCGCGACTGCGCGTCTCTACGGCCAGACGGCGGCGACCGCTCTGCTCACTCGGCTGAACGCCTTCGTGACCGCGCATCCCGATCTCAAGGTCGCGGTGCTGCAGGTCGACGGTGATGCCGCCGTCCGCACCGCAAAGGCGGCCTGGGACGCAAGCCCGTGCTCGACTGCTGCGGCCAACGACGTGGTGCGGAAGATCAACGCGGTCGTCGCCCGTTTCCGCGGCGGCGCACAGAGCATCGAGAGCGTCACCATCGTCGGCGGCGACGAGCTGATGCCGATGGCTCGCATCGCAGACCTGACGACGGACGCGAACGAGTCGACCGCGGTCAGTGACCTGCTCTTCACGACCAACGGACTCACCCGTGGCAACGCGCTGTTCGCATCCGAGTTCCTCGGCAACATCCTGACCGACGACGCGTACACGGCCGGCGCGACGATCCCATGGTTCGGACGCGAGCTCTACCTGCCGCAGCTGGCCGGCGGCCGTCTGGTCGAGACCCCGGCGGAGATCACTCGCCAGCTCGACGCCTTCGACGGGAGCAACGGCATCCTCGACCCGGGCACGGGAGTCGTCGCGGGCTACGACTTCATGCGCGACGAGGCGACGCAGGTGAAGAGCGAGCTGGGCTCACGGCACACCGTCTCGGGCTCGCCGCTGGCGATCGACGCGTCGAATCCGTTCGTCACGAACGGTGCGCCGTTCATCAGCGGGTTCGACTCGTGGGGCAAGACCGACGTGCAGTCGTACTTCAACCTTCCGGCCGCCTCGCGCGGGATCCTGTCGCTGAACGGGCACTACAACCACTGGGAGCTGGCGCCCGCAACGACGCCGATCTCGACGTCGACGCTCGTCCCGTCGGGCCTGCTGCCCGGGACGGGTCAGCTGCCGAACTCGATTCTCTTCACGATGGGCTGTCACGCGGGCCTGAACGTCAGCGACTCGTTCCCGTCGACGACCGACACCTCGGTGCGGCTGCGCGACTGGGCGCAGGCGCTCGCCCAGAACGGCGCGGGCGTCTACATCGCGAACACCGGCTACGGCTACGGCGACTTCGACACGATCGCGCTCTCTGAGCGGCTGATGACGATGCTCGCGCACAACCTCGCCTCGGACGGCTCGATCGGGCGCAAGCTCGTGCTGGCGAAGCAGCAGTACTTCGCGTCGATCGCGAGCTACGACCCGTACGCCGAGAAGGCGCTCGCCGAGGCGACGTTCTACGGGCTGCCCTTCTACCGCATCGGCACCGGCCCCGAGCCTGCTGCGCCGCCGCTGCTCGACCCGACACCGACGACGACGCCGAACGTCGCGGCCGCACCGCTCTCCTTCTCGTTCACCGGCGCAAACGCGCTCGTCGCGCACTCGACGCCGCGCGGCAAGTACTGGTCGGCGGCAGACGGCGGAGTCGAGTACCTGAAGGACCGGCCGATCGAGCCGCGCGTCAGTCAGGAAGTGACCGCGATCGGCACGCAGCGCGCACACGGCGTCCTGATCGACGCGCTGCAGACGCACGACGTCGCAGGGAACGTCGACCCGCTGATCGCGACGCCGATGATCGACCTTGCCGCGCACGAGCCGGAGTCGAAGGTGACCGACGTGACGTTCCCGGCGACGTTCGCGAGCCTCAACCACTGGACCGCGTTCGGCCAGAACCACGACCAGCTCGTCGTCGTGCCGGGCCAGACGCGCGAAGGCACGACCCAGCGGCTCGTCGACAGCATCGACATGCGGGTGCTCTATTCGACCAGCACCGACTTCACGGCGCCGCTCTTCACCCAGGTCGGCTCCGTGGTCAACGGCAGCACCGCCACGCTCTTCGCGCGCACGAGCGACCCGGCCGGGATCCCGCTCGTCAGGGCGTACTTCACGCAGGGTGGCAGCAGCTGGACGTTCGTCACGTTGACGCAACAGGGCACGAGCGACCTCTACGTCGGGACCGCGACGGGGATCACCGTGCCGAAGCTCGAGTCGGCCTTCCTCGCGGAGGACGGCGCCGGGAACGTCGGCTACACGACCGACAAGGGCTTCCTCTTCATCTCGCAGAACGGTGACGCCCAAGGGCCGCAGGTCACGATCGCCTCGCCGATCAACAACGGCGTCTACACGCTGGGCCAGCCCGTGCCGGCGTCGTTCAGCTGCTTCGACGACGGCGGTGTCGCGTCGTGCGTCGGCACCCGCCCGAACGGCCAGAACATCGACACGTCGACACTCGGCCCGAAGACGTTCACGGTCACCTCGACCGATCTGAGCAACAACACGACCACCGCCGTGGCCAAGTACACGGTCACGTACAAGTTCGACGGCTTCTTCCAGCCCGTCGACAACCTGCCGGCGGTCAATCAGGCGAGCGCCGGCCAGGCAATTCCCGTCAGGTTCAGCCTCAACGGCGACCAGGGGCTCTCGATCTTCGCCGCGGGCTCCCCGAGCTCGGCTCCGATCTCCTGCGACGCGGCCGCGCCGATCGACGTGATCGAGCAGACCGTCACGAGCAGCACCAGCGGGCTGATCTACGAGGCCGGGTCGGGCCAGTACACCTACATCTGGAAGACGGAGAAGTCGTGGGCCGGCTCGTGCCGCCAGCTGTCGCTCGCGTTCAAGGACGGCACGACGCAGTACGCCTCCTTCAAGTTCAAGTAGACACCGCGGCCGTCGCCGTTGTTGACAGGACGACCGGCAGGTGCCAACGTCCGTGACAGCGAGCAACGTGTGGAAGAGGGACGATGGAACGCGTTCCGAGATTCATTGCTGCAGCAATGTGCGGGACCCTGGCGGCCCTCGTCCTCGTTGCGCTCGCGGCCGGGTCGAATCGGCATGTTGCAGCGACGGTGACACTCCAGGTCGCCCTCCGCGGACTGGGCACCGTCTCGGTCACACCCGGCGCCGTCGGCTCCAATCAGAACGTCTCGACGTGCGACAAAGGCGAGGACGCAAACTCCTGCAGCTTCACCTACAACAAGGGTGATGTGGTCACGTTGACGGCGAGCGGGACGGCGGGCAGGACGGTGTCATCTTGGAGCAACCCGGACTGCGCCGGCACGACACCCTGCACGATCACGCTCGACGACGACCTGACCTCGATCGTGGCCGTCTTCAATCCGCTACGGCTAGGCGTGCGGCTGTCGAATCCGGATGCGGGTCATGTGACGACGGACCCGGCCGGTAAGCCGTGTGCCCAAGAGCCTTCCTCCGGGTCCGACCAGTGCTTCGAGTTCGCTCCGGGCACTTCGGTGAAGGTGACGGTGGTGACGAGCAGCGGGCATCAGTTCAAAGCCTGGAACCCGGGCTGCGAGCCGACCACGGCGACGACGTGCACGATCGTCGTTCAGGACGAGCCGACCTGGGTCGGCGCGAGATTCGACAATGACGGCATGCCGGGACTGCCGACCACGATCAGCGTTCAGTTCAAACTGAAGATCGGCGGGAACGGACGCGGACGTGTCACCGGCACGAAGCTCGACTGCGGCACGGTTTGCACCGCACAGTTCGATTACGGCAAGCCGTTGACGCTGACAGTCGCAGGCGAAGCCGGGTCGATCTTCGACGGCTGGAATGGCGTCTGCTCGAAGTCGCAGACGAGCTGCACGTTCCCCGTCGGCCCGATCACGTCGATCAAGGCGAACTTCGTGCGGGATACGAGCCCGCCCACCGCCCCGGCGGTCTTGACGATCGGCGACGCGACGCGCACGAGTCTCTCGCTCCGCTGGACCGCGTCGAGCGACAACGTCGGGGTGACCGGGTACCGCGTCTACGTGAACGATGCGGCCGCGGGAGAGACGACCGGAACAGAGCAGGCGCTCGTGGGACTCGCGTGCGGTCGCCGATACACGATCGCCGTCGATGCGGTGGATGCGGTCGGCAATCGCTCGCCGAAGGCGGCGATCAGCGCGCTGACGAAGCCCTGCAAGCTGGCCGCACGGATCGCAGGCGTCGGGATCGAACGCGCCGGAGGAGCCCGTAGGCTGCTGGTCAAGCTCCGTTCGAACCGAGCGACGTCTGCGCGGCTGACGCTCAAGGCGCAGACCGGCGCGGCGGCGAGCGGTCGCTATCGCGTCGTGCCGGGCACGAACGCGCTGCGGCTGAAAGTCCCACAGTCCTGGGCGGGAGGCCCCTGCCGTTTGCGCGTCGTCGTCGCGAACCCGGACGGCGGCTCACTCGTGCTGCCGGGTCGCGGCGTGCTCGTCCCGAGAGGCCGATGACGACACCGGCGGACGCCGCGCCCGAGCAGGAGCAGGCCGGTCCGCGCAAACGCCGCTTCAGCAGGCCAACGGTCGGTCAGGCCTCCGCGCTCGTCGGCCTCGTCGGCGGCATCGTCGCCCTGGTCTTCATCTTCAAGCCGGGCTGGAAGCCGCAGCCTACGCCGGACGTCGCGAAGGCGACGATCAGCGACACGAAGGTCGTCCAGCCGGTCACGTTCAAGCGCTACCTGCAGCGGCAGCAGACTCGCGATTCCGCCGAGTCTGTCCAAGGCCTACCTGGCGCGCACGCGGGGTGATGATCCCGTTCCACTACGAGATCGTCGGCTTGCGCACAAGAAGCTGCCGCTGCGCTGGGAGCTCTCGGACGCCAAGACGAACGACCTCGTCGCCTCCGAGGACAGCGCCTACCGGCTGACACCGTCCACCAACGACGAAGGCGCCGACTGGTCGGTGTGGCTGCCCGCGCCGAAAAGAGGCCGCAGGTACTACGCGACCGTGACGATCTATCAGGCCAAGGGGCCGCCGTACGAGCTGAAGCACTTCGACTCGCCGACGTTCCCGGGCCTCGGCTAGGAGCTTCCGTGGCCTATGACCGAGGACCTGGCACAACGGATTCGTGTCGGGGTCGAAGACGAGCCGGGGCTGACCGAGCAGGCGATGTTCGGCGGGCTCGCCTTCCTGGTTGCGGGGAACATGGCGATCGCCGCGAGCGGGCAAGGAGGGTTGCTCGTCCGCGTCGATCCGAGCACGTCTGCAGACCTGGTCGAGACGACGGCGGCGATGCCGTTCGAGATGCGCGGGCGCACGATGGCCGGCTGGCTGCGCGTTCCCGCGGATGCCGTCGAGGGCGACCACGAGTTGCAGGCGTGGATCGACCGCAGCGTTGCGTTCGCGCGGTCACTGCCGGCGAAGAGCCGCTAGCCCGTTCACGCCAATCACTCGGATCACCCCGTCTGGGTGAGGCGCGACTCGCGGCCGGGCGCGAGCCTTGCCCGATGACCGGTGGACCAGGGTCACCGGAGGCTGGAGCAGCGCGCCCGCGGGTGGTCGTGCTCGGCGGCGGGTTCGCCGGCCTCGGCGCGGCGCGGAAGCTCGAGCAGGCGGACGTCGACGTCGTCCTCGTCGACTCGAACGACTACCACAGCTTCCAACCGATGCTCTACCAGCTGGCGACCGGATTGCTCGACATCGACGGCGGTCGCGCACTCGTTGCGCGATCTTTTCCAGCATCAGCAGAACGCCCGGGTGCACCAGGCGACCGTCTCCGCGATCGATCTCGACGCGCGCGAGGTGCAGTTCGCGGACATGCCGTCGCTGCACTACGACTATCTCGTCATCGGGCTCGGGGCGATCGTGCAGTTCTTCGGCTGCAAGGGCGCGCCGGAGCACGCGTTCCCGCTCTACACGATCGAGGACGCCCTGCGACTGCGGACGCACGTCGTCGGGCGCTGGGAGGCTGCCGATCGCGACCCGTCGCTCGTCGCCGACGGAGCGCTGAACGTCGTCGTCGTCGGAGGCGGGCCGACGGGGATCGAGAGCGTGGGCGCCCTGACCGAGCTCTACGCGACTGCTTTCGCGAAGGACTACCCCGACACCCGACCCGAAGACGCGCGGTTGATCCTCGTCGAGGCCGGCCCGGACCTGTTCCCGATGTTCAAGCCGGACATTCGCGAATACGCGCAGAAGGAGCTGGAGGAGCGCGGCGTCGAGATCATGCTCGGCGAACGCGTCGAAGCCGTCGAGCCGACACGCGTGACGCTCGCGTCCGGCACGGTGCTACCGGCGCACACACTCCTCTGGGGTGCGGGTTTGCAGGCCAACCCGCTGACCGAGTCGCTGGGCGTGAAGCTCGAGCGGGGCAATCGCATTCCGGTCGACCCGGAGCTGCGGCTGTCCGGCCATCCAGAGGTCTTCGCCGTCGGCGACGCAGCGTGGATCACCGACACGGAGACCGGCGACGTGCTGCCGCAGCTCGGCTCGGTGGCGTTGCAGGCAGGCGAGCACACTGGTCGGAACATCGCCCGGCTCGTCGCGGGGGACGAGGCGAAGCCGTTCGAGTACAAGGACAAGGGAACGATGGCCGCGATCGCGCCCGGCGCGGCCGTGGCGCAGCTGCACGGTGGCCGAACGATGAAGGGAAAGATGGCGTTCCTGGCCTGGGCAGGCGTCCACCTGACGCTGCTCGCCGGCTGGGAGGACCGCACGAAGGCGATGGTCGACTGGACCTGGGGCGGCTTGAGCCACGAGCGTGCGGGGCGGATCCTCGTAGGCGAGAAGGAGACCTGATGGCAGAGGGAACGGCAGACGTGCTGGTGGTGTTCGGCATCACCGGCGACCTGGCGAAGGTGATGACCTTCCACTCGCTGTACCGGCTCGAGCAGCGCGGGCTGCTCGACTGCCCGATCGTCGGCGTCGCCGTCGACGACTGGACGGTCGACCAGTTGCGTGAGCGTGCCCGGGAATCGATCGTCGGCACGGGCGAGCAGCTCGACGAGCAGGTGTTCGACCGCTTCGCCGGCCGGTTGTCCTACGTCCAGGGCGATTTCGCCGACGCCGCCACCTACGAGCGTGTCGGCGCTGCGATCAAGGACGCGAAGCTGCCGGTCTTCTATCTCGAGATCCCGCCGTTCCTCTTCGGCACGGTGGTCAAGAGCCTGGCGGCCGCGGGGCTGACCAAGACGGCCCGGGTCGTGGTCGAGAAGCCGTTCGGCCACGATCAGGAGTCGGCGCATGCGCTCGCGGCGGAGCTGCACGAGTCGATCGACGAGTCGCAGCTCTACCGCATCGACCACTACCTCGGGAAGATGGGGCTCGAGGAGATCCTCAACCTGCGCTTCGCGAATGCCATTCTCGAGCCGATTTGGAGCCGCAACTACCTCTCGAGCGTGGAGATCACGATGGCGGAGGACTTCGGCGTCGAGGACCGCGGTCACTTCTACGATCCGGTCGGGGCGTTGCGGGACGTGGTCGTCAACCACCTGATGCAGGTGGTCGCTGCGGCCGCGATGGAACCTCCTTCGCGCGGCGACCTGGCGACGATCAAGGACTCCCAGGTCGCGCTCTTCCGGGCGGTGGTGCCGGCCGACCCGGCGCACTACGTGCGCGGGCAGTACGACGGGTACCGCTCGATCGACGGTGTCGCGGCCGACTCGACGACGGAGACCTACGCGGCGCTTCGCCTCGAGATCGAGAACTGGCGGTGGGCCGGCGTGCCGTTCTTCATCCGCACGGGTAAGCGCCTGCCGGTGACGCAGACCGAGTTGCGCCTGGTCTTCCGACGGCCGCCGCGCCTCGGGTTCGCCTTCGACGAAGTGGTCGAGCCGAACCAGCTCGTGATCAAGCTCGATCCGTCGACCGGGGTTCGGCTCGTGATCGAGGCTCATCGCGCCGACAAAGCCGGCGCCGGGACGATCGAGCTCGACATGGAGTTCGCGCTCGAGGGAGGTGAGGGGCCGACGCCGTACGAGGTGCTGCTGCATGCAGCCCTCGAGGGTGACAGCACGCGGTTCACGCGCCAGGACGGTGTCGAGGAGACATGGCGGATCATGCAGCCGCTGCTCGACGCGCCGCCCCCCGTTCATCCTTACGCACCCGGCTCGTGGGGGCCTGAGGCGGCGGATTCCCTGGTTGCCGGATACGGCCGCTGGTACGGGCCCTGGATCGCCTCATGACCGCCACCGCAGATCAGAAGCAGCCGCAGAGCGCGGCCGCGCCGTCGCCGTTCCCGCCGATCGCGGACTACGCGTTCCTCTCGAACTGCCACACGGCGGCGCTGATCGCCCCGGACGGGGCGGTCGACTGGCTCTGCGTTCCCAGCTTCGAGTCGCCCAGCGCGTTCGGCAGCATCCTGGACCGCGAAGCGGGCTTCTTCCGATTCGGCCCGTTCGGGATCACGCACCCGACCGCGCAGCACTATGAGCCCGGCACCAACGTGCTCGTCACGACCTGGAAGACGCCGTCCGGCTGGCTCGTCGTCCGCGACGCGCTGACGATGGGCCCGACCGAGGGCGAAGACACGATCACGCCGCACACTCGGCCGCCGGCTGACGACGATGCCGATCACATGCTCGTGCGCACGGTCGAATGCGTCGGCGGCCGCGTCGAAGTGGAGCTGATCTGCGAGCCCGCGTTCGACTACGGCAGGACCCCGGCCGAGTGGTCGCTGGTGGACGGCAGCCGGCACGCTGCCGACGCGACCGGGGCTGGGCAAGCGATCAGGCTCGTGGCGGATCTCCCGCTCGGGATCGAAGGCAACCGTGTGCGTGCGCGGCACGTCCTCGAGTCCGGTGACAAGGCCTATTGCGCCCTGTCGTGGGCCGAGGCGTTCGCAGCCCCGGCGGACCACGACGATGCCGAGCGACGGATCGCCGCAACGGTGCGGTTCTGGCGAAACTGGCTGAACGAGGCCCGCATCCCCGACCATCGCTGGCGGGACCCGATCCAGCGGTCGGCACTCGCGATCAAGGGGCTCACCTACATGCCGACGGGCGCGACGATCGCTGCCGCGACGACGTCGCTGCCGGAGACGCCCGGCGGCGAACGCAACTGGGACTACCGCTTCACATGGATGCGGGACACCACGTTCACGCTGCAGGCGCTCCATTGGCTCAACCTCGACTGGGAGGCCGACGAGTTCATGCAGTTCGTCGCCGATCTCGAGCCGAACAGCGACGGCTCGCTGCAGATCATGTACGGCATCGACGGTCACAAGGACCTGACCGAGTCGACCCGCGACGACCTGTCGGGCTATGCCGGCGCTCGGCCCGTCCGGCTCGGGAACGGAGCATTCGACCAGCGCCAGAACGACGTCTTCGGTGCGGTGCTCGACTCGATCCTGCTGCACACGCGCAAGAGCGAGCGCCTGCCACGCCGCCTCTGGCCGATCGTGGAGGCGCAGGCCGAGTGCGCGTCGAAGGTCTGGGGTCAGCCGGATCAGGGCATCTGGGAGGCCCGCGGCAAACCGCAGCACTACGTCTCCTCGAAACTGATGTGCTGGGTCGCGCTCGACCGTGCTGCCCAGCTGGCGGAGATCCGCGGCGACTCGGAGTTGCAGGACACGTGGCGGGCGACCGCCGAGGAGATCAGGGCCGACATCCTCGCGCACGGCGTCAGCAAGGAGGGCTTCCTGCGCCAGCACTACGAGACGGACTCCCTCGACGCCTCGACGCTGCTCGCAGCGCTGTTCGGGTTCCTGCCCGGGGACGACGAGCGCCTGCATGCGACGGTCAAGGCGATCTCGGAGGATCTGACCGAGAACGGCTTCGTGCTGCGCTACAAGACGAACGAGACCGACGACGGCCTGTCGGGCAAAGAGGGGACCTTCCTGATCTGCTCGTTCTGGCTCGTCTCCGCGCTCGCGGTCGTCGGCGAGGTGCAGGCCGCTCGCGATCTGATGGAGCGCCTGCTGCGCGTCGCCTCGCCGCTCGGGCTCTATGCCGAGGAGTTCGACGCCGACACCGGCCGGCACCTCGGCAACTTTCCTCAGGCCTTCTCGCACCTCGCGCTCATCGAGGCGGCCGCCAGGATCGTCGTCTCGGAGCGCCTGACGGGAGTGTGATCTGAATGGATGCCTATGACGTGATCATCGTCGGCACAGGAGCAGGTGGAGGCACGCTGGCTCGTCGGCTGGCCTCGTCCGGGAAGCGCATCCTGCTGCTGGAGCGAGGCGACTGGCTGCCGCGCGAGCCCGAGAACTGGCTCTCGCGGAACGTCTTCGTCGAGAACCGGTACGTGTCCGAGGAGACGTGGTACGACGCGAACGGCAAGGCGTTCCAGCCGCAGATCCACTACTTCGTCGGAGGTGCGACGAAGCTTTACGGCGCAGCGCTCTACCGTCTCCGCAAAGAGGACTTCGGCGAGCTGCGCCACCACGACGGCGTCTCACCGGCGTGGCCGATCTCCTACGACGAGCTCGAGCCGTACTACACGGAGGCCGAGCACCTCTACGAGGTACATGGCAACCACGGCGAGGATCCGACCGACCCCCCGGCAAGTGCTCCGTACCCGTTCCCCGCCGTGTCGCACGAGCCGCGAATCCAGCAACTCGCGGACGACCTCGCCGCCGCCGGTTACCACCCGTTCCACGCTCCGTGCGGCGTGCGGCTGAACGAGGGGAACCTGCCGTACAGCCACTGCGTTCGCTGCACGAACTGCGACGGCTTTCCGTGCCCTGTGCACGGCAAGTCGGATGCGGACGTGCTCGGCGTGCGCCCCGCGCTCGAGCACGAGAACGTCACGCTGCTGACGAACGCAAAGGCGGTCAAACTGGAGACGGATCCGTCCGGCAGGAATGTGACCGAGGTCGTCGTCGAGCACGACGGCGGGACCGAGCGCTTCACCGCCGACATCTTCGTCGTCGCGTGCGGAGCGGCCAACACGGCGCACCTGCTGCTCAGCTCGACGAGCGACACGCATCCGAACGGCCTGGCCAACGGCTCGGATCAGGTCGGCCGCAACTACATGTTCCACAACAGCCAGGCAGTGCTGGCCCTCTCACGCGAGCCGAACCCGACGATCTTCCAGAAGACGCTCGGGCTCAACGACTTCTACCTCGCGAACGACGAGTTCGAGTATCCGCTCGGGAACATCCAGATGGTCGGCAAGTCGCAGGCGGAGATGTACCGGGGTGAGAAGCCCGGCGAGACGAGGCTGGCGCCGGAGTGGACGCTCGAGCGGGTCGCGAACCACGCGATCGACTTCTGGCTCTCGACGGAGGACCTGCCGTTGCCGGACAACCGCGTCACGGTCGACAAGGAAGGAAAGCTGACGCTCAGCTACACGCCGTCGAACGAGGTCCCGAAGCAGCAGCTGTACGAGAAGCTGCGGTCGATCCTCGGCAAGCTCGACCTGAACGAAGGGCACCTGCTGAAGCGGTTCGCGTACATGAAGAACGAGATCCCGGTCGCCGGCGTCGCGCATCAGGCCGGAACCTGCCGCTTCGGCAGCGACCCGACCACGTCGGTGCTGGACGTCGACTGCAAGGCGCACGAGGTCGACAATCTCTACGTTGTCGACACGAGCGTCTTCCCCAGCATCGGGGCAGTCAACCCGGCTCTCACCGCGATGGCCAACTCGCTTCGGGTCGGTGACCACCTGCTCGACCGGCTGACGTAGCGCGCGTGCCGCTCGCGCCGTCAGGAGAACAGGTCGAGCTCGCGCTCGGCGAGCAGCGTGTGGTTGTCGGCTCCGTCGGCGCGGGACTGCGGACGTATGAGGTCGCCGGCGGCGAGCTGCTGGACGGCTTCGACGTCGACGAGCTGAGCCCGTCGGGCCGCGGGCAGGTGCTGATCCCGTGGCCCAACCGCATCGAAGGCGGCTCGTACGAGTTCGGAGGCCGCACGCACCAGCTCGCGCTCGACGAGCCGGAGGCGGGAAACGCGATCCATGGGCTCGTGCGCTGGGCGGGATGGACGGTCGCCGAGCGCGAAGCGACTCGCGCCGTGCTGACGCACACGGTGCATCCACAGCCGGGGTATCCCTTCGCGCTCGCGCTGTCGATCGAGTACGCGTTGTCCACCGAAGGGCTCGAGGTGCGGACGACCGCGACCAATCTCGGCGCGGAACGCGTGTCCGTTCGGTAGCGGCGCCCATCCCTACCTGACCGTCGGCACGCCCACGGTCGACTCGGTGCTCCTGCACGTGCCGGCGGACACCGCGCTGCACTCCGACGAGCACGGCATTCCCACCGGCTCCGCAGCGGTCGAGGGCACGGAGTACGACTTCCGCGCGCCGCGAGCGATCGGCTCGACGAGGCTCGACACCGGCTTCTCGAGTCTCGAGCGTGACGAGAACGGTCGTCGCGCGTGTCGTGCTCCGTCATCCGGAGCACGGCGGCGGGGTCACCCTCTGGGTCGACGAGCACTACCGCTACCTCATGCTGTACAGCGGCGACGACCGCCCCGATGTCGCACGGCGCAGCCTGGCCGTCGAGCCGATGACCTGCCCGCCGAACGCCTTCAGGTCCGGCGCGGATCTGATCGTCCTCGAGCCGGGCGCCTCGTTTCACGCAGCGTGGGGGTTGGGTCCCCTGGCAGATCAGGGTCGGTGACGCGACGTGGTCAGCCGTCGACGAGCAGGCTGTTGATCGGGCCGAGCACGCGGCTCGAGCGTTGAGAGACGTTCGGCAAACGCACCAGCCGGTGAGTGAGCGGCAGGCTCGCGTTGCGGCGTCGCAGCTGTTCCTCGCTGATCGGTTTCCAGAGGTCGTCGATTGCGGTGGTGGCATCCGCCGGGATCGACCGCACGGGCCGTTCGAGATGCTCTGACCAGAGGCGCAGTCGCGTGGCGTGTGCGATGCGGGCGTCGTGGGTGACGATGTTCATCTCCGTGTCGTTGAAGAGCGAATGCTCGTTCAGGTTCGCCGATCCGATCGTCAGCCACTCGTCGTCGACGATGCCGATCTTCGCGTGCACGTAGATCGGGTCGAAGAGATTCCCCGAGCGTGCGTAGAGCGAGCAGGCCAGCAGGCGCCCGTTGCCGTCGTCTGCCTCGATCAGCTCCCCGAGCATGCCGCGTGTGTCGTCGCCGCCCTTGTTCGGCTTCGCAGGCAGGACGACCAGGAGGCGGAAGTCCGGATGCGGGGGTCGCCGGAGCTTGTCGACGAGCACCGCCTCGATCTCGGACGACCAGAGGAACTGGTTCTCGAGGTAGATCAGCCTCTGCGCAGAGCGGAGAGCACGCCCATACGACTCGAGGATCCCGAAGTCGCCTCGTGCCAGCCCTCGGTAGACCTTCTCGGGCACCGTTCGCACGACCTGCAACCGCACATCGCCGACCGGCTCCGGCGGTTGCGGTGGTGGAAGCGGCTCGCCGGTCACCTCGTGCCAGCGCAGACGAAAGTGGTCGGCGACGTCCTGAACAGCGGGTCCTTCGATCACGGCAGACGCGTCGTGCCAGCCGACGGATGACCTTGCCGGGTGGTCGCTCGTGTCATAGCGGTCGCCCGCCTCGGACGTGAGGTCGATCCCGCCCACGAACGCGATCCGGTCGTCGATCACGATCGTCTTCTCATGGTGGCAGTGCATCGGTCGCTCCTTCGAGTCCAGGGCGCACCGGATCCGTGTGTGCTCGGTCAGGTCGCGCTTGAGCACTCGCACCTGGGCGCGCGAGGGGCGAAAGAGCGGAAGCGGAGCGCCGGCCCAGAGCAGCACGCGCACGTCGATCCGCTCGGCGAGCTCTGCCAGCAGGTTGCGGAGAATCGTCGGCCGCTCCTGCCGCTCGAGCGCGAAGCCGGCCGTCAGGTACCAGCCGGTCAGATGCACATGCGAGCTCGCGCCGCGCAATGCCTCGGCTATCCGAGGCAGCGCCTCTGCTCCGTCGATCAGGATCTCCAGCGAGTTGCCGTCGCGGACTGCAGGCCCTTCGGCCCAGCCGCCCGCGGGTGGATCCATCGCCCGTTCCCAGCCGATCCGCCGGAGACGCCGCCGGTGGTGCTGACGGATCTGTGCCGTCAGTCGATCGCCGGCCCAGCGTGGCGCGGCGCTCACCGCCTCGGTCCCGAGCCGCTTCCGCGAGAGGATCACCGCTCGCGACTACCCGAGGGGCCGGGGCCGCTAACACTCGGAAGCGCCGCGACGGCGCGTAGCCGCGGCGAGCGGCGCGCTACCGCTCCGGCACCGGCGGGTCGCGACGGGTGATCGGGGACGCGTTGATCAGCGACGTCGTCGTGTCGCCGTAGACGAGGAACCGGTCGAGCAGCTCGCTCAGATCTTCGATCGAGCGGAGGTGCACCTTCAGGAAGAAGCAGTCCTCTCCGGTGATCCGGTGACATTCGCCGACCTCCGGGATCTCAGCCGCCAACTCGGGGATGCGTGTGAGCTGACCCGGCGCCGGCTTCACACGGACGATCGCCGTGAGTGGATAGCCGACGGCCCGCGGGTCGATCTCGGCGCGGTAGCCGGTGATCACGCCTTGCCGCTCCAGGCGCTGTACCCGCTCGGCGACGGCAGGAGGCGACAGGCTCACGCGCCTCCCGAGCTCGGCGAAGGAGACGCGCCCGTCGCGCGACAGCTCACCGATGATTCTGCGGTCGGTCTCGTCGAGCAAGGCCATCTATCGCTGCATCATACGGCGAGAACTTCTCGTAATCGAAGGAATCCGGGGCAGAACACCTTTGATGATCCATGGCGGATCCGGGCGGTTGAGGGAACACTGGACGCGTGGCTCGCGCGCTGGCCCTTCGCCCGTCACTCGCCGCCCGCCGACCGGCGATCGGAATGCCGCCCACGGCGTATTTCGCGATCAGCGCGGTCTTCCACTACCTCGGGCCGTCGTTTGCAGTGCTGCTGTTCGCACGGGTGGACGTGCTCGGCGTCGCATGGCTGCGCATCGCAGCCGCAGCGGCTGCGTTCGCGATCTGGCGGCGCCCCTGGCGGCCGCTGGCGCGCCTCGACCGCCGCGGCCTCCGGCTGCTGGCCTCCCTGGGCGTCGTGCTGGGCGTGATGAATTCGTGCTTCTACGTTGCGATCGACCGCTTGCCGTTGGCCACGGTCGCGGCGATCGAGTTCCTCGGCCCCGTGCTGCTCGCGCTGCTCGGCGTGCGCTCGGCACGGAACCTCGCCGCCGTGCTCGCCGCCACCTGCGGCGTGTACCTGCTCACGCACCTCCGCTTGGCCGGCGAGCCGATCGGCGTCGCGTTCGCGTTTGCGAACGCCGCGCTCTTCGCTGCATACATCGTCCTGGCGCATCGAGTCTCGCGGCAGTCGCTCGTCAGCGGGATCGACGGGCTGGCGATTGCGATGCTGGTCGCGTTCGTTGTCGTCTGCCCGTTCGGTGCCGGGGCAGCGACGCACGCAGTCTTCGACCCGGTCGCGCTGGCGGCCGGCGTCGGGGTCGGCCTGGCCTCCTCGGTCATCCCGTACGCGCTCGACCAGCTCGCGATGGTGCGGCTGCCACGCGCGACCTATGCGCTGCTCGTTGCGCTGCTGCCGGCGCTGGCGGCCGTGATCGGCGCCGTCGTGCTGGCGCAGCTCCCGTCAGCGATGGAGCTGGGCGGGATCGTCCTCGTGATGGGAGCGGTGGCGCTGCACAGACCGGAGCGAGCAGTGCATGATCGAGGAGGCTCGACTCCGCACGAGCGAAGGTGAGAGACTGCTGACGTGGCTGACGGTGCAATCCAACCCCGCGGTGTGGCCAAGCCTTCGGCTCCGTTCTCGCCGGTCGTCGTCAGCGGCGAGCTCGTCTACACGGCCGGCCAGGTCGGTCACGACGAGACCGGCACCATCGTCGAAGGCGGAGTCGCCGAGCAGACCCGTCGAGCGTTCGAGAACCTGAGGCTCTGCCTCGAGGCGGCGGGATGCTCGTTCGACGACGTCGTCAAGGTGAATGCGTACCTCACCGATCTCGAGGATTTCGCGTCCTACAACGACGTGTACCGGGAGCTGTTTCGCGAGCCGTATCCGGCCCGCACGACGGTCGGTGCGGCCCTCGCCGCCGGGCTCCTCGTCGAGGTCGAAGCGGTGGCACGACGGCCGTCCTAGGCTCGGCCGGCGACCGGCCGGCTGCAGGCATGCGTCTCGAGGACCTCGACACTCCCGTCCTCGTCGCGGATCTCGATGCGGTCGAGCGGAACATCGCTCGCATGCAGAGCTACTGCGACGGGCACGGCCTCGCGCTGCGACCGCATGTGAAGACGCACAAGCTGCCCGAGCTCGCGCAACTCCAGGTGGATGCGGGCGCCCGCGGGATCACCTGCCAGAAAGTTGGTGAGGCGGAGATCTTCGTCGATGCGGGCTTCGACGACATCCTGATCAGCTTCCCACTGATCGGGCCGGCGAAGATCGCACGCCTGCGTGCCCTTGCCGAACGCGCACGCATCTGCGTCGCGATCGATTCAGACGAAGGGCTGGACGCCGTGGCAGGAGTCGACGTCGATGTGCTCGTCGAGTGCGACACCGGCGGCGGTCGGACAGGAGTGCAGTCGCCGGAGGCCGCGGCGGACCTTGCCGCACGCTCCGAGCGGCTCCGCGGGCTGATGACGTATCCGATGCCGCCGGGCACGGGAGCATGGCTCCGGCGCGCCCTCGATCTGATCGGCGAGGTCGAGACGGTGAGCGTCGGCGGTACGCCGACGGCACGGTCGGCGCACGAGCTCGGCGTCGCGACGGAGCTTCGCGTCGGGACGTACGTCTACGGAGACAGGGCATGTCTTGCCAACGGCACGGCGCAGCTCGAGGACTGCGCGCTGCGCGTGCTCGCAACCGTGGTCAGCGCACCGACACGCGAACGGCTGATCCTCGATGCGGGAACCAAGGCCCTGACGTCGGATCCTGCAGCCGGCGCCGAGGGGCACGGGCTCATCGTCGAGTATCCCGACGCCGACGTCCATACGCTCAACGAGGAACACGGGATCGTCGACGTCGCTCGCTGTGAGCGTCCGCCGCGGATCGGCGAGCAGGTCAGCGTGGTGCCGAACCATGCGTGCGGTACGACGAACCTCTACGACGAGGTCGTCCTGCATCGCGGGGGCGCCGTGGTCTCGGCCGTCGGGATCCGCGCCCGCGGCCGGATCCGTTAGCCCGCCGACCCGAACGCCCGCGCGCGCCGATTGACGAAGACGTTCTCGCGGGCGGCCCTGAGGCCGACCGCCAGGGCGCCGGTGAGGACGGCGGCATCGCCGAGGCTCGAGCCCTCGACCCGCGGCGGTGTCGGCAGCCACGATGCGAGTTGCGTGCGAATGCGGTCGTAGAGGAGGTCACCGCCGTTCGTGCCGATCCCGCCTCCCAGCACGACCAGGCCGACGTCGGTGACGGCGGCGATCGGCGCGATGTGGAGCGCGATCCTGCGCGCTTCCTCGTCGACGACCCGCAGCGCGAGTGAGTCGCCGGTGCGGGCTTGCGCGAACAGCGTGCGGGTGTCCTCCGATGCACCGAGGCCCTGGGCGAACAGCGCCAGCGCCTCGGCGCACGGGTCGATGTCCTCGCTCAGGCCGACGCGCGCGTAGTCGAGCTCCCCGGCCGATCCGTTGTGGCCCCGATGAAGCTCCCCGTGCAGCACGATCCCGGCACCGAGGCCTGTGCCGATCGAGATGAACGCGAAGTCGTCGACCCCGCGCGCGACACCGCGCCACCGCTCGCCGAGCGCGGCGAGGTTGATGTCGTTCTCGATTCGCACCGCGTGGCCGAGGCGCGCCCCGACGTCAGAGGCGAATCCGTCCTGCTCGAGGCGCGCGATGTTGGTCGCGAGGTAGATGCGGTTCGTGCGGACGTCGACCGCACCAGGCACACCGAGCACGACGCCGTCGAGTGCCTCCTCCGACGCGCCGGCTGCGACCAGAAGCGATGCCGCGAGAGCGTCGATCGCCTCGAGCGCGGCGGCGGCCGTCGGCTCGGCCAGCTCGATGTCCTGCCGTGCCCGGATCTCCCCACGCACGTCGCAGACCGCACCGCGGACGAAGTGCACGCCGAGGTCGAGGCCGAGCACGAAGGCCGCTTCCGACACCGGCTCGAAGAACGTGGCGCCGTAGCTCGGGCCGTCTCCGGCGGGCTCGGCCTCGCGGACGAGCCCGGAGCTGAGCAGCGATTGCAGCGCCTGCGAGACCGTCGGCTTCGAGATCCCGACGAGCCGCGAGATCTCCGCCCGCGAGATCGGCGCACCCGTTCTGATCGCCTCGAGCACGGTGCGCTCGTTCAGATCCTTGAGCAGCGGTGGTGTGGCGCGTCCGTCGGCCATCGAGTTGCCAATCTTAACCGAATAGCGCGAAGCTATGGCTTGACGGGCGCACCTTCGACCTCGTAATCTCCAGTCTGGTTCGGAACATTAACCAGTTCGTTCTCCCGTGGAGGGTGGAATGAGAACTCGCAGCGCACTGGCTGCGGTGCTGATCGGATCGTTGGTCCTCGTCGCGGCGGCTGCCGCGCGCAACGTCCAGAGCACCGGGCCCACGAAGCTCACCGTGTGGGCCGGTTGGAGCGCCGGCCATGAGTTGACCACGTTCAAGCAGGTCGTGGCCGAGTACGACCGCAACCATCCAGAGGTGGAGATCAAGGTCGTCGGCGGGATCGACGACAACAAGATCGTCGCCGCGATCCGCTCGGGCACTGCGCCCGACGTCGTCAGCTCGTTCAACTCGTACAACGTCGGCAACTACTGCGGCTCGAACGGGTGGATCGACCTGGGGCCGTTGCTGAAGAAGGATCACATCGACCCCGCGATGTTCCCGAAGGCGCCCCGCTACTACACGCAGTACGAGGGGAAACGGTGCGCGTTGCCGCTCCTCGCCGACGACTACGGCCTCTACTACAACAAGAAGATGTTCCGGGCCGCCGGGATCAAGAGCCCGCCGAAGACGATGTCCGAGCTCGCAGCGGACGCGAAGAAGCTGACCGTCCGTGACAAGAGCGGGAAGATCAAGGTCGCGGGATTCGATCCCGTAATCGGCTTTTACGAGAACACGCCGGATCGCTGGATCCAGCAATTCGGCGGCAAGTGGGTCGACTCGAAGGGGCACTCGCTGATCGGCAAGGACCCCCAGTGGGCCAAGTGGGCGACGTGGCAGAAGAAGCTCGTCGACTGGTACGGCTACGACAAGCTCGTTCGGTTCCAGTCACAGCCGATGGACGAGTTCACGCCGTCACAGGGATTCGAGACGGGGAAGCTCGCAATGAACTTCGACGGTGAATGGCGTGTTGCGTTCATCCACAACGAGCATCCGGAGCTCGAGTACGGAACGGCTCCGATGCCGGTCGACGACGCCCATCCTGAGCTCTACGGGTCCGGGTACATCAACGGCACGATCATCGGGATCCCGCGCGGGGTGAAGCACCAGACCGAGGCGTGGGCGCTCGTCAAGTACCTGACGACGGCCGACCATCCGCTGGCGGTTCTCTCGAACGGCCTGCGGAACGTGCCGACGACATCAAGCTCGCTGCACTCGAAGGAGATCGTCCCCGACGCGCACTTTGCGACGTTCCTGAAGATCTTCGCCCACCCGAAGTCGAGCACGTCTCCGATTCTCGCGTCCGGGCAGGCTTACACGAACGCCGTGCAGCACTTCTTCCAGCAGTACCAGGCCGGCGACGGCAACAACCTCGTCGGCGGCTTGAAGAAGCTCGCCAAGCAGCTCGACGCCCAGGTCGCGCAGGCCAAGGGCGGCGGCGGGGTGCCGTGAGCCAAGGCTCGATCGCGGACGCAGGCGCCGGCACGGCCAGAGCGGTGCCGGCGCTGCGGACGCGGGCCCGCCGCCGGGCCGACTGGCGGCGCCGCCGGCTCGTCTTGCTCCTGATGAGCCCATGGATCGTCGGATTCTCGGTCTTCTTTGCGTACCCGCTCGTGATGAGCGCGTACCTCTCGTTCAACCACTACGACCTGCTGACACCGCCGCGGTGGGTCGGCTGGGCCAACTACGACTACCTGCTGCACGTCGATCCGCAGACCTGGGTCGCGGTCAAGAACACGGTCTACTGGATGGTCCTGATCGCCGTGCCGGTGCAGGTGCTGTTCGCGTTCTGCATCGCGACGCTGCTCGTGCATGCGAAGAGCGGATCCGGCTTCTTCCGCACCGTCTTCTATTTGCCGGCGCTGGCGCCGCCGGTCGCCGCGACACTCGGCTTCGTCTACATCCTCAACCCCGCGACCGGCCCGGTGAACATCCTGCTCGCGAAGGTCGGCATCGAGGGGCCCCTGTGGTTCAACTCGCCGGAGTGGTCGAAGCCGTCGCTGATCCTCCTCAGCCTCTGGGGGATCGGGAACGTGATGATCATCTTTCTCGCTGCGGTGCTCGACGTGCCTCAGCACCTGTACGAGTCCGCCGAGCTCGACGGCGCAGGCCCGCTGCAGCGCATGCGCTTCGTGACGCTTCCGACGGTGAGCCCGGTGATCCTGTTCGCGGTCGTGCTCGGCGTCATCCAGGGTCTGCAGTACTTCACCCAGGCGTATGTCGCGGCGAGCATCGCCTCCGGTCAAGCGTCGCAGGCGGGCGACACGTTCAGCGGCCTCGGCTACCCGAACGACTCGACACTGTTCTATCCGGTGCTGCTCTATCAGCACGGGTTCAACGACTTCCAGATGGGCTACGCGTCGGCGATGGCGATGTTGCTGTTGATCGTGTCGTTCGCGGTGACGCTCGTGATCGTGCTCAACTCACGCAAGTGGGTGCACCAGGCGGTTCCGCGATGACGGCTGCGGCCGGGCCGTCCGCGATCGTCCGCCGCCGTCCACCGGCCGCGGTGCGTCGGAAGCGACTGCTGATCGCGATCGCGAATCACAGCGTGTTGATCGCAGTCGCGATCGCGTTCCTCGCGCCGTTCGTCTTCATCGTGCTGACCTCGCTGATGACGACCGAGCAGGCGCTCTCGTCCGACCTCTGGCCGCACCCGTTTCGGTTCCGCAACTTCATCGACGTCTTCACGACTGCCCCGCTCTGGCGCTGGACGCTGAACACGATGCTGTACTCGGGCCTCGCGACGATCGGCGTGATCGTCTCGTCGGTCCCTGTCGCCTACGCACTGGCGCGGCTCCGCTGGCGCGGGCGCAACCTCGCATTCATGGTCGTCCTGGTCGCCCTGATGCTGCCGCCGCAGGTATCCGTCGTCCCGCTGTACGTGATGTGGGCGAAGCTGCACCTCGTCGGGACGTTGTGGCCGCTGATCGTGCCGAACTGGTTCGGGGACGCCTTCTCGATCTTCCTGCTGCGCCAGTTCTTCCTGACCATCCCCGAGGAGTACCTCGACGCTGCGCGGGTCGACGGCTGCGGGGAGCTGCGCATCCTGCTGACCGTCGTGACGCGGCTCGCGAAGCCCGCCATCGCCGCCGTGGCGCTGTTCTCGTTCCTCTACACCTTCAACGACTTCTTCCTGCCGCTGCTCTACGTCGGGGAGAACCCGGACAACTGGGTGCTCTCGATCGGGCTCGCCCAGTTCCGCTCGTTGCACCAGGTGCAGTGGAACCTGACGATGGCGGCCACGCTCCTCGTGATGGCCCCGGTGATCATCCTGTTCTTCGTCGCACAGCGCGCGTTCGTCGAGGGCGTCACGCTGACCGGGGTGAAGGGATGAAGGTCGCCGTCGTCGGTGGAGGCTCCACGTACACGCCGGAGCTCGTGTCGGGGCTCTCACGCCTCGACGTCGACTCGTTCGTCCTGCACGACATCGACGCGGAGCGGCGCGAGGTGGTCGGAGGGCTCGCTGCGCGGATGCTGGCGCGGCAGGGCTACGCAGGCTCGCTCGACGTGACGGATCAGTTGGAGCGCGCCGTCGACGGCGCCGACTTCGTGTTGATCCAGATCCGGGTCGGTGGCCAGGCAGCGCGCCTCGGCGACGAGACAGCGCCGCTCGCCTGCGGCTGCATCGGCCAGGAGACGACCGGCGCCGGGGGCCTCGCGAAGGCGCTCCGGACCGTCCCCGTCGTCCTCGAGATCGCCGAGCGCGTGCGTGAGCTCTCGAACGACGCGTGGATCGTCGACTTCACGAACCCTGTCGGCATCGTCACGCGTGCGCTGCTCGACCACGACCACAAGGCGATCGGGCTCTGCAACGTCGCGATCGGCTTCCAACGCCGGTGGGCACGAGAGCTCGGCGTCGAGCCGCACCGCGTCGTCGTCGACCAGGTCGGCCTCAACCACCTGACCTGGGTGCGCCGAGTGCTCTTCGACGGCGACGACATTCTCCCGCGCCTGCTCGCCGAGCAGGGCGACGAGCTCGCCGCCGAGCTCGAGTTGCCGCGCCGCCTCCTCGACGAGCTCGGCGTCGTGCCGTCGTACTACCTTCGCTACTTCTACGCGCACGACGAGGTGCTGCGCGAGCAGCTCGACAGCGTCCCCCGTGCCCAGACGGTTGCCGAGATCGAGCGTGAGCTGCTTCGGATGTACCGTGACCCGCAGCTCGTCGAGAAGCCCGCGCTGCTCGAGCAGCGCGGAGGCGCGTTCTACAGCGAGGCGGCGCTCGGTCTCCTGGCGAGCCTCGTCTCCGGCGACGGCGCAGTGCACGAGGTCGACGTGCGGAACGCGGGGACGCTCGAGGGACTCGCCGCCGACGACGTGGTCGAGGTCCCGGCGCGAGTGACCCGGTCCGGTGCCGAGCCGCTCGACCAGCCGCCGCTGGCGCCGGAGCTGCTCGGCCTCACGCAGCATGTCGCGGCGTACGAGCGGCTCGCTCTCCACGCGGCACTCAGCCGCAATGTCGTCGACGTCAAGAAGGCCCTGCTCGCCCATCCGCTGATCGCGCAGTACGCGATCGCCGAGCAGCTCCTCGACCGAATGGCCGTCGAGGTGCTGGCGTGATCCTCGCGGTCGACGGAGGGAACTCCAAGACGGACGTCGCCCTCGTCGAGCTCGACGGTGCGGTGATCGCGCACGCGCGCGGCCCGCTCAGCTCGCCGCACCACATCGGGCTCGACGGGTGCCTCGATGTGCTGCAGCAGCTCGTCGACGCGGCAGGCCTCGACGGCCGCCGTGCGGACTTCGCGCAGGTGATGCTGGCAGGCGTCGACTTTCCGGAGGAAGAGGAGCGCCTCCACGCCGCGCTCGACACCCGTGGGTGGGCGACTACGACGCGGGTCGCCAACGACACGTTCGCCGTGCTTCGCGCCGGGACCGAGCGTGGTTGGGGGGTTGCGATCACATGCGGCGCGGGCATCAACTGTGTCGGCGTGGCGCCGGACGGGCGACACGTGCGCTTCCCCGCGCTCGGGGCGACGACAGGCGACTGGGGCGGCGGGTACGACGTGGGTGAGGCCGGGCTCCACGCCGCAGCACGCAGCGAGGACGGTCGAGGGCCGGCGACACAGCTCCAGCGACTCGTGCCGGCGCACTTCGGTCTGGGCTCCCCGCTCGAGCTCGCGCGCCAGATCCACGTTGGCGCGATCCCGGGAGCCCGGATCATCGAGCTCGCACCCGTTGTGCTCGGGGCTGCTGCCGGCGACGCGGTCGCCGCTGGGATCCGCGACCGGCTCGTCGACGAGATCGTGGCTCTGGCGCGCGCCACGGTCGCCCGGCTCGGGCTCGCAGGCGAGGACGTCGAGATCGTCGTGGGCGGCGGCTTGATGCGAGGCGCCGAGCCCGACCTGCTCGCGCGTCTCGAAACGGGACTCCGAGCAGTCGACCGGGGCCTGAGCCTGCGGCGGACAAGCCTCCCGCCGATCGTCGGCGCTGCGCTGCTCGGCCTCGACGCGGTCGGTGCCTCGCCCGAGGTCCAGGCTCGCGTCCGAGCCGAGCTCGCCGCGGCGGTCGAAGGACACGAGAGGATGGTGCGCTGATGGCTGCCGTGCGGTACGAGCAGGCGACAAGGATCTATCCCGGCACCGAGGCACCGGCGGTCGATGCGCTCGATCTGACGATCGAAGACGGCGAGTTCCTCGTCATGGTCGGCCCCTCGGGATCCGGGAAGACGACGGCGTTGCGGATGCTTGCGGGACTCGAAGAGGTGGACGCAGGCGCGATCTTCATCGGTGACCGTGAGGTCACCGACCTACCGCCCAAGCGTCGCGACATCGCGATGGTGTTCCAGAACTACGCCCTCTACCCGTATCTCACGGTGGCGGAGAACATCGCGTTTCCGTTGCGCATGGCCCACGTCTCGAAGTCGGAGCGTGAGCGGCGGACGAACGAGGTCGCGCAGCTGCTCGGGCTCGAGGACTACCTCGCTCGGAAGCCTGGGCAACTGTCGGGCGGCCAGCGGCAGAGGGTCGCCATGGGCCGCGCGATCATTCGAGAGCCGAGCGCATTCCTGATGGACGAGCCCTTGTCGAACCTCGATGCAAAGCTGCGAGTCCAGATGCGTGCGGAGATCGCCTCGCTGCAGGGCCGGCTCGGGATCACGACCGTCTACGTAACGCACGACCAGTCGGAGGCGATGACGCTGGGCGACCGCGTTGCCGTCCTCGGCGACGGCCGGTTGCAGCAATGCGACACGCCGCGCGAGCTGTACGAGCGTCCGGCGAACACGTTCGTCGCAGGCTTCATCGGCTCGCCGTCGATGAACCTCTGCACGGTCTCCTGCGCGAACGGATCGGTCCAGCTCGGAGGCGTCGACGTCCCGGTCACGGTTCGTGGCCACGGCCCTCGGGTGGTGATCGGCTTGCGCCCGGAGTCGCTGGAGCTCGCGAGCGACGGGATCCCGGCCGAGGTCGAGGTCGTCGAGGAGCTCGGCGCCGACTCGTACGTCTTCGCGGCGGCGGAGGTCGGCCGGCTCGTCGCACGCTGCGAGACGAAGCACGCGCCCGAGCGAGGGGCGCGCGTTCGTCTGCGGCCGAAGACGGGCGAAGCGCACCTCTTCGATCCTGAGTCCGGCGCACGGCTCGTCTGAAGCATCATCCGGCGCGACCAGGTCGGGTGACGTGCAGCAGGTACTCCTTGCGGTTGAGGGGGTTGGCGGTCGTCCGGCGCCGCGTCGGTGGTTCTCCCTTGCAGCTCCGGTACCCGGCGAAGTGCGATTCGAGGACGCCCTCACCACCTGTCAGCCCGGACAGCCGACGCTGCAGATCCGTCAGGTGCGCTGCCGGCAGCGTGGCGCTGATCGTCGACAGGTCGCCCGTCTGCGTTGCCGTGGGCGCGTCGGCGCCGAGGCGCAAGAGCGCCGACATGACCGCGCTCACTGCCCGAGCCGGCAGCTCGACAGCCAGTTCGAGTACCGGCTCGCAGACACGGGTTCCCGCCTCTTGGAGAGCCTGCGAGAGGACGAGCGGGGTGAGCTTGCGAAAGTCTGCAGCCGTACTCAGGGGCGATGCGTAACCGCAATGAGTCAGCGTGACCGTGCAGTCGATCACCTGCCATCCGCCGAGCCCTTCCTCGAGCGTGTGGCGGACATACTCCTCCATGGCCAGCTTGAAGTTGGCGGCGGATTTGTAGATGTACAGCGGGATCGAGCGGACGTCGGTTGCGAGATCGAACTCGATGCCCGAGCCGGGCGATCCCGAGTCGACGCGGAGCCCGATGCTCGCCAGGAAGGGATTGGAGTCATGGCCGAGCTCCTCGACCGCCAGGCCCGATCGAAGGACCCGCTCGACGCAGATCGTCGTCGGATCGCGAAACGTCACATCGATCCCGACGTCCGCCAATGTGGCCTGGATCGACCTCCTGTTGAACTTCGCCGTAGAGCGAGATGGACAGCTCGTCGCGCAGGTCGTCCTGGCGGACATTGATCAGCGGGTCCTGCTCCGCGAGTTGGGTCAAGGCAAGTCGGAGTCGCGCGCGGTCACCGTGCTCACTCGCGACGATGACCGACTCGAGTGTCGGTGGCGGAAACTGATGCTCCAGCTGCTGATCCCGCGCCTCGCCGATCCGGTCGCCGACCTGGATCGCGGAGAGCCCCCAGAGCTTCGCAACCTCGCCCGCCGCAGCTGACGGGCGCTGCACGGCAGGCCCGCATTCGAAGACGGCGATCGCCGTCACCTTGTCGTCGTGGCCCCGGCCGAATCGCAGCCGATCCCGCGTGTGCAGCGTCCCGGAGAACATCCGGGCGTACGCGACCTTCTCTCCGCTCGCGCCGCGCTCGATCTTGAAGACCGCGCCCGAGACGGGGTCGTCCGGGTCGCCGTCGGCTGCTGGTAGCAACTCCATGAGGCCGGACCTCAGGGACTCGACGCCGGCCCCCGTGATCGCGGACCCGAAGAAGACGGGATGGAGCACTCCTCGCTTCGTCTGAGCCGCAAGCTCGTCGCGAACCTGTCGGGAGGGAAGGCGTGCCTCGTGCTCGACGTACAGCGCCATGAGGCGTTCGTCGTGCTCCGCGACCACCTCGGTCAGAGAGGTCAGGAAGTCGGGGTCATCCTCGCCGAACCGGTCGAAGCACGCTGCGCGCGAGCCGAGCTGTCGGGCCGTCCCCATCGGAACGATCGCGGTTGTCAAACGACTCGAGATCGCCCGCAGCACGCCCTCGTCTCCCGCGCCCGGGCGGTCGATCTTGTTGACGAAGATGAGCGTCGGAATGCGCAGTCGCTGCAGCGCACGCATCAAGATCCGCGTCTGCGGTTGCACTCCCTCCACGGCGGAGATCACCAGAACGGCGCCGTCGAGGACGAGGAGAACCCGTTCCACCTCCGCGATGAAATCCGGATGACCGGGCGTGTCGATCAGGTTGACGGTCGCGTCCCCGAGTGGGAATGACGCAACGGCTGACCTGATCGTGATACCGCGCTGCCGCTCGAGCGCGAGCGAGTCGGTCTGCGTCGTGCCCGCATCGACACTGCCCATGGCGCCGATGACGCCCGCCTCATAGAGCAGTCGTTCGGTGAGAGTTGTCTTACCGGCGTCTACATGCGCCAGGATCCCCAAGTTGAGCGTTTTCTGCGACACGCGTCATACCCTCCGAATAGGTCGTAGAGCCCTTTTCGATTGACATGAACGCTTGGCGCATCGCTGCTCCTTGGTGGATCGAGGCCCGGGGAACCGGACGCGTCGCATGATAACGGGGTGACGGGCAGGACGAGAAAAGCCCCGCTCGGCGGGGCTTTTCCAGTGGAGCTAGGCGGGCTCGAACCGCCGACCTCCTGGGTGCGATCCAGGCGCTCTCCCAGCTGAGCTATAGCCCCGAAGGTGTGCGCTCGAAGTGTAGCGCCGGCCGCCTGGAGGCTGCTGTGCCGCTCCTACGCGACCGCCTCGACGAGCAGCAAGCCGTTTCGCTGGGCCCAGCGGCTTGCTTCGGTGCGGTTCGCCACGTCGAGCTTGCGGTAGATGTTGGAGAGGTGGAACTTGACCGTCTGTTCGGTCACCCAGAGCATCCGAGCAAGCTGGGAGTTCGAATAGCCCTCTGCCGTGAGGCGGAGAATCTCGATCTCGCGCTTGGTCAGACCCACGCCATCATCTTCGAGGACACCGCTGCGAGCGGTCTCACGATCCGTGGCGCCCGCGGGCTCGCCCCAGGCGAAGTAGATCGACGGTTCGAACGACTGCCGAATCGCCGCCGCGAGGTCGTCCGGCTGGGCGCGCTTCACGCAGAACGCTGTCGCGCCGGCTGCGAAGGCCTGCGCACGCTCCCGCGCTTCGTCGCGATCCGAGAGGACGACGCATTTCGCATCCGGATTCGCCGTCAGCGCCTGCGCAATCGTGTTCTCGGCCGCCGACAGGCCGGAGTCCTGATCCACCATTTCGTAATCGGCGATCAGCATGTCAGGGCTGTGCTCGCTCACGAGCCGGTCCGCGGATTCGCGATCGGTCGTGCGCCCGACCACTGTGAGCCCGAGCCGCTGCACCAGTGTTTCCAGTGCATCCAGCCACAGTGGGTGTTCTGCCAACAGAACTACCGTACGAGGGTTCAGTGCATTCATCGAAAGGGCCGCCTTTCGTTCAGTTCGCCGCTCCAGACAGCCCGGTCAGTGTCTCGTGCCCTGTACCGCCCGCCTTGGTAGCCCAGAACTTAACCCCCATTTGGGGAGCCGTAAAGGTTTTCTACGAAATCCTCTCCTTTGGTGCTGGAGGAACTCCAATAAACTATCAAAATCTACCATACACCTCCCCGAACGACTAGGCACCCTCCGGGTTCGCGGCCCCCGCGTCACGCCGACTCGGCGTCGAGGTCCTCGAGCAGCCCCTGCTGCTGAGCCCAGCGACTGGCACCCGTGCGATTCGCAACCCCGATCTTGCGATAGATGTTGGAGAGGTGGAACTTGATCGTCTGCTCGGTCACCCAGAGCACTTTCCCCATCTCGGCATTGGACAGACCCTGTGACGTCAGCGTGAGGATCTCGAGCTCCCGAGGGGTCAATTGTCCCTGCAGGTCGCAGGGCGCACTGGTTTGACGCCGGCGTCTCGCGGTTCCGGCGGTCCGAATCACGATGTCGGATGACAGGAGGGTGCGCACGGCCCCGGCGAGCTCGATCGGGTCGATCGACTTGCCGATGAAGCAGAGTGCGCCTGAATCGAGGGCGCGTTGGACCTCCAGCTCGGATGCGCTGCCGGAGACAACGATCAACGCCACATCGGGATCCAGCCTGCGAATCCGATCGATGCACTCGAACCCGTCGTACCCCGGCATCGAGAGATCCAGCAGGACAGCGTCCGGTTCCGTCGTCTTCACCAGCTCGACCAGATCGTCTCCGCGCGTTGCGAGCCCGACCACATCGATCCCCGCCTGCTCGACCGCCTCCCTCAACGCCTGCAGGAAAAGCGGATGGTCATCCGCCAGAACCACCCTCGTCATGTGCCCCTCTCCTCGGTTTGCCGCAATTTGCACGAAAGAGTGTGCAGCGCCCAGCGCTCAGAATCAAGTGCCCCGATCTTAGGGATACGTCACCCGCTGACCGGGAGATTCGCCTCAGTGTGCGTGCAGTTCGACGATCGCGGCACCGCTCTGCTGATCGGCGGCGTCGTCGGCTTTGCGGGCACAGGTCAGTCGGATCGCGTCAAGGGTGTCGACAAGCGCCGTGGCGTCCTGCGTGACGGCGTATTCGGCGTTCGACCGGATGGACGTCAGGAAGCGCTCGGACGCCGAGTTGAGCGGATCCACTGCAGGGACCGGCGGGACGATCACTCCGCCGTCGAGGAGGTCGTCAGACATCGGGCCGCGTGCCCGGCCATGGAGCGTGAGTCCGTTCGCGCGTGTCCAGTCAAGGGTCGCGGTGAGTCGCGAGCCGACGATCGTCAGCCGTTCGTCGCGCCGGCTGTCGACCCGTGACAGATGAACGTGCGCTGCGATGCCGGTTGCGAACTGGAGGTGGGCGTCGATCGTGTCCTCTCCCTCGGAGTTGAGGTAGGCGTCCGAACGGCCGAAGACGTCGATCGGCTGGTCGCCGAGCAGGTCGAGGATGAGGCCGACGGGATCCGGTGCGGCATCGAGCAGCAGGTTGACCTCGAGACCATCGGGGCTGGTCACGCTTCCATGTAGGTAGAGGATCTCGCCGAGCGTGCCCCGCGAGATCAGCGATCGCAGCTTCCCCGCGCCGCCGCTGAACACTGCAGGAAGATAGCCCCGCAATCGCCGACCGCCGGCTTCCGCCGCGGCCGCGAGCTCCGCGACCTCGAGGGACGTCGCGGCCAGCGGGCCCGTGACGAACACGTGCTTCTCCGCCTCGAGCGCCTGCTTCGGCCATTCGCCCCGTGCGGCAACGTCGAGGTCGAACGCGACCGCGTCCAGCTGGTCGTCGTCGATCACGCGTGCGAACTCCGACGTCGTTCGCGGGGCGCTTCCCGGCGGGATTCCGAAGATGCTCTGCGGCTGGGTCGTGCAGATCCACGTCACCCGCACGCGCGGCAGCTGCGAGAACGTCTGCGCCAGCGCAGAGTCCTTCGAGGAGCTCACGACCGCGAGCCTCACCTCTTCCCTCATCTCGCCGCCTTGCCCACGTGAGCTGATCCGGCTGAAGAGCCGCACCTTGCGGGAGTGGCAATTGGCATCGAGGCGGGTGTCATCGGGCCGTGGCGCGGGAGGCCGTAGTGCTCTCGGAGAGCTTCACCGGGTCCATCTTCTATGGGCTGGATCACGCTGAAAATCCCCGTCGGAACAGGATTCCCGAGCGCCCACAAGCAGCTGCTCCCCGAACGTCTAGTCCCCCTTGATCGAGCCGACCTTACGAAACCCTTGCGTTCGGTTCACGCGGTCTTCTTCGGGGCAGGGAAGGACAATTGCAACTCGGAAAGGGGAACCATGAAGAAGTTCAGCTCACTTTTCGCTCTGCTCGCGGCCGGACTGGTGACGGTGCTCGCCGTCGCCGGCTTCTCGACCGCGGCGAGCGACGCGGCACCGACGAACCAGTCGCCGCCCACCGTCTCGGGCACGACCACGGTCGGCTCGGTCCTGACCGCGAGCTCCGGCTCGTGGACCGGCACGACCCCGATCACGTACTCCTACCAGTGGCGCCGCTGCGGCCAGAACGGAGGCAGCTGCTCGAACATCAGCAGCGGGAACAAGTCGACATACACGCTGAAGAACGCCGACCGCGGCAGCACGCTCCGCGTCCGTGTCACTGCTCGGAATGCCGACGGCTCGGCTCAGGCCGAGTCGGCGCCGACCGCCGTTGTGACTGCTGCGGCACCACCCCCGGCCCCGACCGGTTGCCCGGCCGGCACCGGCCCGACGAACGTCTCGGGCGTCTCGCTGCCTGCGCGACTCCTGGTCGACGGGCAGCAGGCTTCGCCTGCCGTCGTCACCCGCTCGACGTCGGACTTGACGCTCCGTTTCCACGTCTCGGCATGCGGCGGTCGCGCGATCGCGGGCGCGCTCGTCTATGCGACGGCCGTCCCGTTCGAGCAGTTCAACGTTCCGCCTGAGGCGACCACCGGTGTCGACGGCTGGGCGACCTTGACGCTGCACAAGGCGTCGCGCTTCCCGGCGTCGTCGGTCCAACAGCTTCTGACCGTCTTCGTTCGCGCCCGCAAGCCCGGTGATCCCCTGCTGGCTGGGATCTCCACGCGCATCCTGGTCTCGTTCCCGGTCAACCTGCACGGCTAGTCCCACTCTGATCGACCGCGCGCGCCGCCTACGATACGGCGGTGCGCGCGGTCGTTCTCGACTCCGACGGTCTGCCCGAGCTGGCGGACATTCCGGAGCCGAGCGGCTCGGGCCTCCTCGTTCGCGTCCGCGCGTGTGGGCTGTGCGGCTCCGACCTCGAGAAGCTCGGCCGGGCGCCGGCCGGGATGGTGCTCGGTCACGAGGTTGCGGGTGAGCTCGAGAACGGCGCGCGCGTCACGGTCATGCACCGCGTCCCGTGCGGCACCTGCGCGCGCTGTCTCGCGGGTCATCAGTCGACCTGCGGCGAGTTTCGTGAGCTGCGGATCGTGCCGGGCGGGTTCGCGGAGCGTCTGCGTGCGAGCCACTGCGTGCCCCTCCCCGACTCCGTGCGCGACCATGACGGCGTGTGGGTCGAGCCGCTGGCGTGCGTCTTGCGCGCGGCCGAGCTCGTGCCGCACGGCCGTGTGCTCGTTGTCGGCGCAGGTGCGATCGGCCGCCTCTGGGTCCAGGTGCTGATCCTCCGGGGACACGAGGTGCTTGCCGCCGACCCGCGTCCCGATCGCCTTGCGGGAGCACGGGACTCGGCGCCGAGGTCGACGATGCGCCCGTCGCAGCGGCGATTCTGACGGCGGCGCCGGGCATCGGCGAGGCGGTCCACCGGCTCGACCCGGGCGGCACGCTCGTCGTCTTCGCCGCGCCGGAGGACGACGTCCCGGTCGCGCTCGACGCCGTCTATCGCAAGGAGCTGATCGTGCGGGGCTCGCGCTCGGCGACACCCGCCTACTTCCGTGACGCCGTCGAGCTCCTGCCGCAGCTCGTGCTGCCGCCGGTGACGACGCTGCCGCTCGAGCGGTTCCTCGAGGGTGTCGAGCTCTACCGGAGCGGTGCGGCGCTGAAAGTCGTCTTCACGCCTTGAAGGCAGCGCGGCTGTACGCGCCGGGCGACCTGCGCGTCGAGGAGGTACCGCGGCCGGAGCCGGGGCCGGGTGACGTGCTCGTGCAGATCGAGGTCGCCCTGACCGACGGCACCGACCTGAAGACCCACCGGAGAGGTCATCCGCTGCTCGCCCGCGAGTCACCGTCCTCCTTCGGGCACGAGTTCTGCGGCATCGTCGACGGGCGACGCGTGGTCGCGGCGAACTCCGCGCCGTGCGGCGCCTGCGACGGTTGCACACGGGGCGAGCAATGCCGCGACCTCGCGTTTCTCGCCGGCGCGTACGCGGACTGGCTCGTCGTGCCTGAGCGGATCGCTGCCGTCAACCTCCATCCCGTACCCGCGGCGCTCGCTCCCGAGGTCGCCGCCATGGTCGAGCCGCTCGCCTGCTGCCTGCGCGGCGTCGAGCGCGCTCGGGTCGAGGCGGGCGACCGGGTTGTGATCCTCGGCGCGGGGCCGATCGGGCTGATGCTCGCGGCCTGCGTCGCCGACGCGGGAGGCTGGCCGGTGATCGTGGGCGGGCGCGAGGAGCGGCAGGAGCTGATTCCCGCCTTCGGCGCCGAGCCGGGCGACGGTCGCGAAGCGGACGTCGTGATCGAAGCAGCCGGATCGGAGGCGGCCTGGCGAGAGGCGATCGAGCTCGTGCGGCCGGGCGGCACCGTGGTCATGTTCGGTGGGCTGCCGCAAGCGGCCCGGCCGCCGGTCGATGCCTACCGCGTCCACTACGACGAGCTGACCGTGCGCGGGTCGTTCCACCACACGCCCTCGACCGTGCGCGCAGCGCTCGCATTCCTCGCGAGCGCCGCGTATCCGTGGGAGCGGCTGATCACGCACCGGGTGCTGCTGCGCGACCTGCCGGCGCTCTTCGCGGACCCGCCGCGCGATCTGCTCAAGGCCGCCGTCACGCCGTGAGGGTGCTCTCACTGCGTGAGCTGAACCGGACGCTGCTGCATCGCCAGTTGCTCGCCGGTCGCAAGCGCGTCTCGGTCTCTGATGTCGTCGGGCGGCTCGTCGGGCTGCAGGCGCAGTACGCACCGTCCCCGTACGTCGCGCTCTGGTCGCGCATCGAGGGCTTCCGCAAGGAGCAGCTGACGAGCGCGCTGGCCGATGGCTCGGTCGTCAAGGCAGGCTCGATGCGGACGACGCTTCACGTCATGACGCGCGAGGCCTACCCGGCGTTGGCATCGGCGTACATCGAGTCGCAGCGTGGGCGGACGGCGGGGCTCGGGGTCGACGTCGAGGCGTTGCGTGCAGCTGTCGGAGACGAGCCGCTCTCGAACGACGAGCTGTTCGAGCTCGGCTATCGCGTGCTCGGGACGGACGACCGCTGGACCGTGGCGTTCGCGTATCGGGCCCTACCGTTCGTCCGCACCGCGCCGGTCGGCCCGTGGCCGCACACGAAGGTATCGCCGTTTCTGCTCTGGCGGGAGCCGTTGCCCGATCCGGCCGAGAGCTCGTTCCGGGTCGTGCGGGACTACCTCGCCGCCTACGGCCCCGCATCGCGTGACGACGTCGTGCAGTTCACCGGTTTCAAGGTCGGGCAGGTCAAGCCCTCGCTCGAGGATCTGCGCACGTTCGAGGACGAGCGGGGCGTCGTGCTCTACGACGTGTCGCGTGCGTCGATCGCTGACGCCGACGCCCCCGCGCCCGTGCGGTTCCTGCCGGCGTTCGACTCGATCATCCTCGCGCACCGCGACCGGCGCCGGATCGTCCCGCCCGAGTACGTCGAGACCGTCTTCAACAAGAAGAATGCGACGACCAAGAACACGTTCACGGTGGACGGCTTCGTCGCGGGTGCCTGGCGGATCGAGAGGAAGGCGATCGCGGTCGAGCCGTTCGCACCCCTGCCTGCTCGCGTGCGGCGCGAGGTCGACGCCGAGGCCGAGCGGCTGCTCGCCTGGTATCTGGCCTGATCGGACGAGATCGCCGCGGTCGAGGGAGCGCCGGTCTTCCAGCGCGGGTAGCGCCTAGACGGCGAAGAGCGTGAGCTCGGGCTCGCGCTCGCCGCGCAGGACCGCGAGGTCGATCTCGACGCAGTCGATCGCGCGGCTCTCGGCGAGCGCGACCGCCTGCGGCTTGATCTGCTGCGCGACGAGGTAGCCGCGGCAGGCCGCGCGCGACGGGTCGGCGCGGATGCAGTCGAGGTAGCGTGAGAGCTGCTCGACGGCGTCGATCGTCCCGACGCGCTTGATCTCGACGGCGACCCACTCGTCGTCCTCGTCGCGGCACATCAGGTCGACGGGCCCGACGTCGGTCGGCCATTCGCGCTTGACGAGCCGGAGCCCTGCGGCGATGTGCGTGGGGGCGTCGGCGAGCAGCAGCTGCAGGTCGCGCTCGACGCCGTCCTTCTCGAGCGCAGCCGCCTCGCCCATATCGTGGCGCACGTCGGAGAGCACCTCGACGAGCTTGATCTCGAGCCGGTCCTCGCTGCGGCCGGCGCGCTTGCGGATCACGAGCAGCTCGCCGCTGTCCTCGATCACCGTGGGAGGCGTCATCCAGTTCAAGGGCTTGTAGCCGCCCGCGTCGGCGTGCACGAGCACGGAGCCGTCGTCCTTCAGCAGCAGCAGCCGGGTCGACTCCGGCAGGAACGCGTTCAGACGGCCGGAGTAGGAGACCTCGCAGCGGGCGACGATCAGGCGCACCGCGCCAAACTACCGTCCCTTCCGGACATGTCCCCGGGGACATGGCTGGTTCGCGAGGGCTGGCCGCGGGCTGCCGCCGGGTGTGGCTCCAGAACACGCCCCGACGACCTGCCGCTGGGTTCGACCCCCACAGAACACGTCTCGACGAGCCCTGTCGTTGGGTCTGACCCGGATTCCGGGAATCTGGATCACAGCACTGTGGAACCAGGCCATCGTGCCTTCGCCGTCTGGAACGTTGAACAGGCAAAGCGTCGGCTTGCCCGAGAGCCGAACGGCGATCCTTCGTACGGCGCGCATCGCTGCCCGGCCACTTCCTGGCCGTTCGACGGCACGACGGTTTGCGCGCGCCGACGCTGAGGAACTGGAGGGAAATGGCTTTTTCCTGAGGAGGTCTCTGATGGGTACGAAGATTCTCGATGTCATGACGCGCCATCCCCGCGCGGTGCATGGGCAGACATCGGTACGCGAGGCCGCGCGCCTGATGGAGGCGGACGATGTTGGATCGCTGCCGGTCGTGGAAGTCGAGGACGCTGCGCGGCTCGTTGGTGTCCTAACCGACCGCGATATCGCCATTCGGGTGGTCGCCGCCGGTC
Source organism: uncultured Actinomycetes bacterium (assembly GCA_963698925.1). Lineage (GTDB taxonomy): Bacteria > Actinomycetota > Thermoleophilia > Gaiellales > Gaiellaceae > PALSA-600. The sequence goes on from CAVOSR010000005.1 coordinate 226,537, forward strand.
GTGACCCAGAGACGACCTCCGTGGGCGAGGTCGCGTCTCGCGACGTCCTGACCGTGACGCCGGACGACGACCTCGATGAAGCGTTGGCGCAGATGGCGCGTGCGCAGGTGCGTCGGCTTCCGGTGGTCATACGCGATCAAGAACTGGTCGGGATGCTCAGTCAGGCCGACCTTTCGCGTGGTGCCAAGGAGAAGCAGGTCGGTGAGGTTGTCGAGGCGATCTCGCGTCCGCCGCGCGGCCCACGTGTAAGCGGCGGCGACCTCTCCGACTCCGAACCTCGTATGTCACCGGCCGAGTCATCTCGCGACCGCGATCACGAGGCGTAATCGCGCCTGGCTGTTGGGAACCCCGTGCGGCAGAGCAGGAGCAGAACAGCCGGTGAACGCACCTGCGGCCGGGCGCATCCACCGGCTGTCTCTGATCCGCCCGGCGGGCCGAGCGGAAGACCGTCGACCGTACAATGCCCGGCACCGGAGACGCTACTGGACCTTCGGCGCGTCTCGTGCGCGACGGGATCGCGTCGCGCACCGGCTCAGCCAGATGCCGCTTCGCGCACGATCCACTCACCGATCGCGAGCGACGCGGTTGCGGCAGGAGACGGTGCGTTCACGACGTGGAGGACGTTGCCGCTGCGCTCGATCAGGAAGTCGTCGACGAGCGAGCCGTCGGCCTTGACGACCTGCGCGCGCATACCGGGCCTCGCGTGGCTCACCTCGTCGCTTGTCAGCGACGGCAGATATCGCCTCATCTCTCTGACGGCGGCGAGTTTCACCGCGTCGCGCCACACCTCGCGAAGACCGGTTCTGGCGTACTTCCGCGCGAGGCGCCACGTCCCTGGATAGCCGAGGAGATCCCGTGCGTCCCGCAGGTCGACACTGGCGCGGCCGTAGCCCTCGCGCGCGAAGGCCGGGACCGCGTTCGGGCCGGCCCAGACCTCTCCGTCGATCCGCCGTGTGAAGTGGACGCCGAGGAACGGGAACGCTGGATCGGGCACCGGGTAGACGAGGCCGTTGACCCGGCGCGCAGCCGCCGGCGAGAGCGAGTAGAAGTCCCCCCGGAACGGCACGACCCGGTACTCGTCGGACGCACTGCCGGTCAGGCTCGCCACGCGGTCGGCCTGGATCCCGGCGCAGGCGATCACGAGCGACGCGGTTGCCGTCCGAGCTGCCGTGCGGATCGCCGTCTGCGATCCTTGGGCGTCGACTCCGGTGACTTGCTCGCCGAGGAACACCTTGCCGCCTTGGCGTTCCACCTCACCGGCGAGCGTCTCGGCGACCCGCCGGAAGTCGATCACGGCTGTCTCCGGGACGTGGATCGCACGTGCACCTGCGATATGCGGCTCGATCTCGACGAGTTCTCGCCGGGTGAGGTCGCGCAGCCCGGTCAGGCCGTTGGCGTGTCCCCGCCGCCACAGCTCCTCGAGGCGTGGAAACTCGCTCTCGTCGAGTGCCACGACGAGCTTTCCGCTGACGGAGTAGGGAATCGAGTGGTCGTCGGCGAACCGGAGCAGCGCGACACGGCCTTCGCGGCAGAGCGTGGCCTTGAGCGAGCCCGCCGGGTAGTACAGACCGGCATGGACGACGCCGGAATTGCGCCCGCTCTGGTGACGTGCCAACTGAGTCTCCTTCTCGAAGACCGCAACGCGGGCCTTGGGGTGCTGTTTCAGGTAGGCGTCAGCAGTGGCGAGCCCAATCAGGCCTGCTCCGATCACGGCCAGGTCGTACGAATCGCGTGACGGGCGATCCGAGCTCATCTCACACCAGGACGGCACGCCGCAGCGATTCGCGGCGCCGGGTCGGCTGCGACGAAAGAACAGGACGAGGACGGGTTCACGTCTCTGGCTTTACTCCTTCCCGACACGAGGCGTAGTCTGACTTCGTGAGGGGAAGCCTGCGGCGCCACTTGCTCTCCGTTGTCGCGTTCGCGCTTGCGGCGTTGATCATCCCGATCGGGCTCATCGACCACCATCACAAGCAGATGAGGATGAACGACGCCGAGGTCGGCGAGTGGTACTGCGCCCACCTGGAAACCCGCTGCAACGGGCCGTCGTCGTCGAGCATCGAAGAGCATTGGAACACGCGGGAGGCAGGTTACGTTGCGCTGTTCGTTGCGCTTGCGAGCTTCGCGTCCTTGCGCGTCATCGTCCCGTACTCCACGCGCGGGTCGCGTCGCCGTCCCGGCCCGCTCAGGAGGAGCAGTTCGTGATCTGGTTGGGATGCACGTGCATGGTGTAGTCGGGTTTCCCGTGCCCCTTGTCGAAGCCGCAGAGCTCGTTGGTCAGCGCCGTGACCGACCCGAGGACGCGCAGCGTCGGGGCTTCGTACTCAGCGATGTGCTTCATAGGTCTCTCCGTCCGTCGGTACGTTTGTTCCGCAACGACGCGGAATTTCGCGCACTGTAACCGGGCCTCCAGCACACGTAACCAGCCGGATGACTAGTTCTGAACCCCACATCGGGTCACCGACCCTGCGGCTCGGCGCCTACGGCCTCCAGCTGACGGGCATCGAGGGGGCAGAGGCCTCGCTCGTGCGTGCGGAGGCCGCGTGGCCCAGCTTCGACCTCGAGGTTCACGTGACCGAGCCCGAAGACGGCTCGGAGTACCTCGATCGCGAGACCGCCAGGATCCGGCTGCGGACCGGCGGCTGGATCGGCATCGACCGTGCCGCGGGTCGTGCGGTCTTCGCCGTGCCCGAGGCACTCTCGGCCGAGGAGCTCGTGCATCCCTTGCTGGCACCGGTCGCAGCCGTCGCCGCTCACTGGCACAGCCGCGAGAGCCTCCACGGCGGCGGCTTCGCGTTCCAGGACCGGGCGTGGGGGGTGATCGGCGACCGCATGGGTGGAAAGAGCTCGTTGCTTGCGGCGCTCGCACAGCGCGACGTTGCCGTCGTCGCCGACGACGTGCTCGTCGTCGAAGGCCGCGACGTCTTCGCGGGGCCGCGCACCGTCGACCTGCGCGCGGATGCCGCTCAGCAGCTCGGGATCGGCGACAACATCGGCGTGGCCGGCGCTCGCGAGCGTTGGCGGCTCCGGCTGCCATCTGTTCAGCCGCGCCTGCGCCTGAACGGCTGGATCTTCACGGTGTGGGGGGACACGCACGAGCTCGTGCGCCTCCCGGCGTCGGAGACCCTCGTTCGCCTCTTGCGCAACCGGGCGACGAACGTGCGGCCGGACAGGCCGGAGGCGTTCCTTCAGCTGAGCGCGCTGCCGGCCTGGGAGTTGCGGCGACCGCGCTCCTGGGACGGGTTGGAGCGGTCGGTCGAGGGTCTGCTCGGCGCCGTCGCGCGGGCCTGACTCGCTCGTTGCGCTTCGAGCCAGATCGATTGCAGCAGCGAGTACGGGCCTTCCCCTCCGCCGGCCCATCGCTCCCGCAACGCGGCGACGTCCACGAGCTCGGGATCGACGCCGCGGCCATCCCAGCTCGCCGCGAACGTCCGGCTCGCCTCTCCCCAGAGCGTTCCGGCGAACACTGCCTTCGACGTACGAGTCGCAAGGCCGCCCGGCAACAGGTCGCCGAAGAGCTCTGCGAGCGCCTCCGAACGGCTCGCGAACCGGCGAGCGCGGGGGAGAGACGCGAGTGAGCTCGCGAAGCCGGGCGCGAGCAGCGGATGCTGGATGCTCGAACCCCAGTCGGTCGCGAGCGTGTCGAGGCTGAGGCGCGCGAGTTTCAGGTAGCGCAACCCGAGCATCCATTCGAACCGGGAACGCCAGCGAAGCGGTTCAGCGGCCGCCTGTTGCGCAACGCTCGCGGCGATCGTCCGTTCGGCGTCAGGGCGGAGCCACTCGATCTCGACGGGCCGCCGTCGCGCAAAGGCGCGCCGGCGGATCGGTAACGGGGCGATCAGGGCGGCGAGCTGACGCAGGTGACTCAGGTGCAGGCGTTCCTTTCCGGCCGCGAGCTGATGAAGACCGGTCCACTGTGAGGAAGAGAGCAGCTCGTCGCCGCCGATTCCCGTCAGCACGACTCCGCCGGCGGCGTGCTCGAACTGCGGGACGTGGAAGTGGGTGTTCGCGGGCCAGAGCACCCCATGTCGGAGCAAGCCCTGTTGCGCGATGGGGCCGATGCAATCGAACTCGTCGCTGATCGAGACGCGAACCCAGTCGTCGAGTCCCAGGTGGGCAACGACTGTCTCCTGCCACAGGTGCTCTTCGTCCTGAGCGTCACCGGAGACCCGGACGGTCACCGGCACGGGCATCGGCAATCCCTCGCGGCGGGCGACATCCACAGCAGCGGCGAGCACGAGCGACGAATCGCGCCCACCGGAGAAGCTGACCACGCACGGAGTCCGCTGCAGCCCGCCCAGGATCGCCTGCTCCAGCGCCGCCCTCGGAGTCAGGTCAGTCGGTTCGAGTGTGAGCCGAGACTCCCGCTCGGGCAGCGGAATGCCTGCCGCGATCTCGAGCGGGCTCAGCACAACCGACGCGCTGCTGATCAGGCCACGAGTGCGGTCTCGTAGCCGACTGCGACGCGGCTGCCGGACGAAGACAGGGACGCGTCGACAGCTTCGATCATCCGGACGACCTCGACGCCCAGCTCCGCCGACGACAGCGGATCCGCTCCCGTCCGGATGGCGTTGCAGAAGTCCTCCATCTCGAGCCGCAGCGGCTCCGACGGGGGCATTGCCGGTGAGACGATGTCGCCCGTCCGGTACGAAAGCTGGTACTCGCCGAACGACTGCGGGTCGTTGAGCATGACGCCCGAATCGAAGATCCGCACCGGCTCGTTGCTGACGTCGTCGTAGACGACCATCTTTTGCGAGCCGACGACGGTCGTCCGCCGCAGCTTGCTCGGGGCGAGCCAGGAGAGCTCGACGTGCGCAATCGCGCCCTGGCCGAACTCGAGATTGATGAAGGCGACGTCGGGAATCGAGGGGAACACGCAACTGCGGCTCATGGCCGAGACATGTGACGGCGTCTCTTCGAGCCAGTACTTGAGAATCGAGAAGTCATGAGGGCCGAGATCCCAGGCGACGCTCACGTCGGACTGGTGGAGGCCCAGGTTGACACGGCTCATGGAGATGAAGTAGATGTCGCCGAGCTCGCCCGAGCGCATCAGGTCTCTGATCGTGTTGACGGGCCGGCTGTAGAGGAACGTGTGACCGGGCATCAGCGTCAGTCTCCGGTCGCGGGCGAGTTGCGCGAGCTCCTCGGCCTCCGACACCGACGCCGCGAGCGGCTTCTCGATGAAGACATGCTTGCCGGCGCGCAGGGCGGCTTTCGCCAGCGGGTAATGCGTCGAGATCGGGGTGGCGATCACGACCGCCTCGAGCTCCGAATCCGTCAGCAGCGCCTCGTAGTCGCGCGTGCAGTCCACGCTCGGGTAGCGGCGTCCGAACAGATCGAGCCGCGACTGATCGAGATCGCAGATCCACGAGAGTCGCGCGGAGTCGATCTCGGTGAGGTTCCGGATCAGGTTGGGGCCCCAGTAGCCGAGGCCGACGACACCGACCGAAACGGGCTCGTCCAGGGATGGCGGGAAGATCGGTAGCGTCATGTCGTCGCTCGCATTCTGAGTAGGGAGAACGGGGTCTTGAGCAAGAGCCGCAGGTCGAGGCTGAGCGACCACCCGCGGACGTATTCGACGTCCATGTCGAGTGCTTCTCCGAAGGTCGACTTCGCGCGCGCCGTGACCTGCCAGAGCCCGGTCAGGCCCGGGGGTACGAGGAACCGCTCGAAGTGGTGCTCCGCGAACCCCTCCGTCTCGTAATCGAGGCACGGGCGCGGTCCGACGAGCGACATCTCGCCGGCCATCACGTTGAAGAGCTGCGGTAGCTCGTCGAGGCTCGTCTTCCGCAGGAACCTGCCGACCCGGGTGACCGAGCTCGACCGGTCGAGCTTGTAGAGCCCGTTTGCGTTCGGCGACGCGTCGTGGCCCAGCGTGCTCTCGATGTAGCGCCGATGCTCTTCCTGGTCGGTGTCGACGCGCATCGTCCGGAACTTCAAGACGGTGAACGGACGCATGTCGTAGCCGAGCCGGCGCTGGCGGAACAGGATCGGCCCCTGCGAATCGAAGCGAACGGCGATCGCGATCGCCGCGATCACCGGCGCGAGCACCAGGAGCATCGCGAATGCGACGACGCAGTCGACGACGCGCTTCAACAGACGTGACGAAGGCGACATGTGGCTGGGCGGCAGGCCGACGAGGGCAAGGCCTTCGAAGGTGTGGATGCCGGCCTTCGGGCCGACGATCTCGAAGAGTCTCGGGACGACGTCGATCTGGACGTCGAGCTTCCGGAGCTCCCGGATCGTCTTGAGCAGCTCGTCGTGCGTCGCGTCGGAGAACGCGATGATCACGCGCTCGATGTCGAGCAGCGAGATGATGTCGCTCAGGCGGTCGGGCGGCCCCACGAGTGCCAGGTGCTCGAGCTCCGGACGGCGCTGACGCGGATGAGCGTCGACGAAGCCGACGAGGTTGATGCCGTACTCGGGATGCTGGAGGAGCTTCCGCGCAGCCAGCTGTCCGATGTGACCGGCGCCGATGATGATGGTGTTCTGGAGGTAGAGGGGACTGCGGCGCGCACTCGCGCGCGCGAGTCCACGCATCGTCGTGACGAGGAAGATCGCCAGGAGCCAGAATGCGATCAGTCGCGGCACGTGCGGCTCGGCAGCGCCCGCCAGCCACGTGGCGACGAAGAAGAACCAGGCGCCGAGCGTGACGAGATGGAAGACGCCGACGACCTCGTCGATCGTGGAATGGTCGACGTGCTCCTCGTCGCGGTCGTAGAGGCCGTAGAGCTTCGCCGCGACGACCCACAGGGGCAGCGCCAGCAGCAGCAGACCGAATTCGAGCCAGGGGTGGCCGGCATTTCCGCCCGAGATGATCAGCTTCGCCAGGAGATACGCGACGATGAGGCTCGCGGCGTCAGCTGTGAGAAGCGCGCGGCGGACGAGCCAGCCGCGTCGTCGGGCCGGGATGTGCTCGGTCGAGGTCGCAGCACCGCGACGGCGGTCGAGGAGCGACGCGGTCCGTGCGTCGAAGACGAGCGAGTCGAGGTCGATGCCGGTCGCCGCAGCCTGCTGGAAGGCGTTCATGCCGCCCGGCGCCTCTCCAATGCCCTGATCCGCATACGAACCCTCTCCCCTCGCATCTCCACCCCCTCACGAGGCTACGGCCGGGTACCGCGTACGACCAGACCAGGGTCGAAAGACCAGCCATGGGAGGGGCGCTAGCCGTTCGGGTGGTGCCGCCGGGCGACGTTTCCCGTGAGCGCTGCGGCAGACTGCGGACATGGCCGAGACCGCTCCCGATCCGAGCCGGCTCTGGCCACGCCTCGATGCGTTGATCGACAGGGCGGAGGACGGCGATCTCCACAGCCATCGCCTCGAGGTGCTCGCCGCACGCCGCCGCCGGGCAAACGGCCGAGCGGTTCCCGAGGCGTTCGCGGAGCAGGAGCGGGCCGCGGCGGTCGCGGCGATCACCGCGCCGCACGTGCTCGAGCGCGTCGCCGAGGCCTACGACCGACCCATGGTGCTCTTCAAGGGGCCCGAGGTCGCAGGGCTCTATCCCGCGCCGGCGCTTCGCAACTACTGGGACATCGACTTGCTCGTCGAGGACCCGGAGGAGGCGCAACAGGCCCTTCTGAGCGCGGGCTTCGAGCCCGTGGGCGACCCGGCCCTCTACCTCGGTATCCACCATCTCCGGCCGCTCCGCCCTCCAGGGCTGATGCTGGCGGTGGAGCTCCACACGACGCCGAAGTGGCTCGACGGCAGGCCGGCTCCACCGGTCTCCGAGCTCCTGGCGGCTTCGGTCGCCCGCGACGACGGCCCGCACGGAATCCGCCGGCTGCCGCCGGAGCAGCATGCGCTGCTCCTGGCCGCACACTCCTGGGCGCACGAGCCGTTGCGGCGGCTGCGCGACATGATCGACATTGCACTCGTTGCGGCCGCTGCCGATCCCGCCGAGACGACGCGGCTGGCGGAACGCTGGAGCATCGGCGCGCTCTGGCGCACGACCCGGGCCGTGCTCGCCGCGCTCGAGGATGGGCGTACCACTCCGCCGCTGCTCTGCTTCTGGGCGCGCAATCTCGCGACGGCCCGCGAGCGGACGGTGTTCGAGAGTCACGGCGAGCGGTTGACGAGCGACTTCTGGGCGATGCCGGTTGGCGCCGCAGCTGCGGCGGTTGCCTCGCAACGTGCTGCGCGACTTGCAGCCCGAGGACGCCGAGCCGTGGCGGGACAAGCTCGAGCGCGCGGCGCTCGCGCTCCGCAATGCGCGCCGGCCGCGGTCCCAGCACGACATCGAGCTCGAGGGCCGAAAGGGCGCTTCCGATCGCGAAGCTTAGCGTCCGCGGTCGACGACCGACGACGTCGCGAGCGCGCGTGCAGGAACGCCGGCGACGACGGCGCCCGGCGGAACGTCGCGGGTCACGACCGCGCCAGCGCCGATCAGCGCTTCTGCTCCGATGCGGACACCGCCCAGGATGACGGCACCCGAGCCGATCGAAGCGCGACGCTCGACGATCGTCGACAGGCATTCCCAGTCGGAGGCGTCCTGCAGGCTTCCTTCGGCGGTTGTCGCGCGTGGTCGCGCGTCGTTGCGCCGCGCCGAAGTGCACCTGCGCCGCGAACGCATCGGCCGGCTGCTCGGCACGCAGATCCCCGACAACGACGTCAAGGCGACGCTCGAGGCGCTGGAAATGCGCGTGCGTGCCGACGAAACCGGCTGGCTCGTGACGCCGCCTTCGCATCGCTTCGACATCACGATCGAGCCGGATCTCATCGAGGAACTGGCGCGCATCATCGGGTTCGAGGCGATTGCCGAGGTCGATGCGCCCGGCGTGCAGAAAGTGCAGCCGCTCGCCGAACAGGCGCCGGTGGAGGCGCAGGCCCTCGAGATCCTGGCCACGCGCGGCTACCACGAAGCCATCACCTATGCCTTCGTCGATCCCGCGCTGCAGGGCAAACTATTCCCCGGCAGCGTCACGCCGGCACTCACCAATCCCATCGCCAGCGACATGGCGGTCATGCGCACGTCGCTGTGGCCGGGGCTGATCAAGGCGGCGCTCGACAACCAGCGGCGACAGCAGGACCGCATCCGGCTGTTCGAGCACGGAGCGCGATTCGAAGCCGGTGGCGAGACCGATCTACTCGCCGGCATCGCGATGGGTTCGCGCAAGCCGGAGCAGTGGGGCAGCGACGCGATACCGGTCGATTTCTTCGATGTGAAGCAGGATCTCGACGCGTTGTTCGCGCGTACCGGCGCACCAGACGAATTCGGCTACATCGCCGACTCGCTGCCTTGTCTGCATCCGGGCCGCGCGCACGGGTGACGCGGGCGGGCAAAACCATCGGCTGGATCGGCGAGCTGCACCCTCAATTGGTGCAGGAATTCGATTTCACATATGCACCGATTGTGTTCGAGATCGAGTACTTCCCGGCTCTGGCGGCAAAAACGCCGCGTTTTGAGGAGATCTCCCGATTCCCGCGTGTGCGTCGCGATCTCGCGGTCGTCGTGGACGAGAAAGTTTCTTTAAGACAGCTACATGAACGTGTAACCTTCGCCGCTTCGAGCTTGTTACGCGACATCCGGGTGTTCGACGTGTTTCGGGGTCCCGGCATAGAAACAGGTAGAAAAAGCGTCGCTTTAGGCTTGATATTTCAGGACAATTCTCGCACCCTCGCGGACGAGGACGCGGACCGTTTGTTAGCCGCGATTCGTGCCGATCTGAGTGCAACGTTGGGCGCAGGATTTCGAGAATAAAAGCATGGCTCTGACGAAAGCGGAGATGGCTGAGGCGCTGTTCAATCAGCTGGGTCTCAACAAACGCGAGGCGCGCGAGCTGGTGGACCTGTTTTTCGAGGAAGTGCGCCATGCGCTTTCCAACGGTGAACAGGTCAAGCTTTCGGGCTTCGGCAACTTCGATTTACGCGACAAGAACCAGCGGCCAGGACGCAATCCGAAGACGGGAGAGGAGATTCCCATCAGCGCGCGACGCGTTGTGACGTTCCGTCCGGGTCAGAAACTGAAGGCGCGAGTCGAAGCTTATGCTGGAACCAAAGAATAACGACGAACTGCCGGCGATCCCAGGCAAGCGCTATTTCACGATCGGCGAGGTGAGCGAGCTCTGTGGCGTGAAGCCGCACGTGCTGCGTTATTGGGAACAGGAATTTCCGCAGCTCAAGCCGGTCAAGCGCCGCGGCAATCGCCGCTACTACCAGCGCCAGGACGTCATCATCATCCGCCAGATCCGCAGCCTGCTCTACGAGCAGGGCTTCACGATCGGTGGCGCGCGCAACAAGCTGGGCGGTGAAGAAGCCCGCGTCGACGTGAGCCAGAGCCAGCAGATCGTCAAGCAGATGCGCGTGGAGCTCGAAGAGCTGCTGCGCATGCTTCGCCGCTGATCTGCCCCGGCGGACCGCTAGTTCACGGTCCGTCCCGGTCACCTCAATCTCTGGTTCTCGCTCTTCCAGGGCGCAACCGGATCGAACATCTCGATCGCCATGGCGCGCTTCGCCGTGTCGGGCCCGAGGTCCTTCGAGTAGACCACCCGTCGTGATTCACGATGAAGGTCATGACTCCGGAGTTGCCGTATTCGGCGGGAAACGCGATGAGCGCGAATCCGCCTAGCATCTGGTCGTTGACCATGTAGTTGTAGGCGCCGCCCGTGGCGTCCGCGCCCTGCCCGGTGAGCAGCCGGTAGATGTAGCCGTGGAAGGGCTCGCCTTTCGTGGGCCGTGCCTTCGGCACGTAACCCTCGGCTCGCGCCCGCGAAGCCTTCACCGAGCGGACTCTGCGGCTCGCCGCCGGTGGGCCAGTACAGGCCGTCCTTCTTGCCTTCGGTGCTGACGAGCTTGTCGGGCGTAGTGCAGCAACGGATCCTGCTGCGGATTGCGCATGTAGTACTCGCGCTGCGCGTCGACGAACGCGAGGCACGCCTGGATGGTGCCAGCTCGTTGGCGCCGACACGGCGGTTGACCAGTTCATCGACGCCGGTCGGCGTGTCGAAGTGCCACTTCCCGCCTTCTGAGACGATCGGAACGGGGAAGGGCCACTTGTCCGCACCGACTTCGAGCGTGACCGGATTCCGGGACGCTCTTGTCGAGCGAATTGGCCTCTCGTACGCTCGAGGAACCGCTCGCGCGCGTTCTTGTCCGCGACGGCGTCGCCCGAATCGACCAGCGGCTCTGCTCCTTGCCGAGCACGTCGACCAGCGCGCCGTTGCCATCGCGCTTCGCGGCCTCGACCAGCGCCTGGGCCGCAGCCTCGGGCGAATCGAAGTCTCTGCGGCTTGCGGGCGCAGGCCGAAAGGGCCAGCGACGCTCGCGATCGATCAGACAATGTTGTTGCGCGCATTTTCATTGTTCTCCGCTTCATCGCCGCCGCCCGCCGCCGCCGCGCGACATCACCGCCGCCGCGCGACATGCCGCCTCGACTGCTGGATGCGCGCGTGCTCGACGCCGCTGCTGCCGCCAAAGGCGCCGCGATGAACGACGCTCGAGCGGTTCGCGACGCGACGAGATCGCGTGACGACTGCCGAGCCGCCGATGTCGCGCGACGATGCGCCGCCGAGGTCGCCGTGGATGCGCCGCCCGAGGTCCCGGGTGCCGGCGTTGTTGCCGCCGAGATCGCGCGTGCCGCCGCTCAGGTCGCGCGTCGAGGCGCCGCCCATGTCGCGCGAGCCGACACTGTTGCCCGCCATGTCGCGCTGGTTGCCGACGCCTTCGCGCGCGATCTGCTCGCGGCCCTGTTCGGCGCGGCCGCGATACTGCTCGCGAGCCTGCGTGGCCTGCTGGCTGCTGCCCGTCCGAATTTCTGCTGGGTGGCCGAGTCCTTGTAGCCCACGCCCTTGCGGTGCTCGGAGTTGTGCGACCAGCTCTGCTTGTTGTTGCCGGCGCGATTGCTGCCGTGTTGCGTGCGGTTCGCTGTTGTGTTGTTGCGGTTGTTGTTGATTTCGTTCCGGTTGAAATTGTTCTGGCGGTTGATGTCGATGTCGACGTCGTTGCCGCCCCAGTTGCAGTTGCCCCAGAGCGCGCCGCCGACGATGACGCCGGCGGTGAACGACCAGAACGCCGCGCCGGCGACGCGTAGCCCGGCGGGTAGTAGGAATACGGCGGGTAGTACGGGATACGCCCACGCGCCGTACACCACGGTCGGGTTGTACGTCGGCACGTAAACCACTTCCGGATCCGGCGACTCGATGATGATGGTCTGCGGCGGCGGCGCGGGTGCGCGCGGCGGGGCGCGCTGGCTGGCGGGCGCTGGCTCCGTCTTGACGGTGACCTCCTTGGTGCTCTTGAGGTTGCCGGTCTCCTTGGCCTTGTTGCGCAGGCGCTGCACCGCCTGCATGACTTCCTTCTGCTGGGCGAGGAACGCGTCGCCGAGCTTCTGCGTCCAGTCGATCTTCTCGTTCATCATCGTGAGCACGTGCGGGAATGCGCACAGCGACTTCACGCTGGGGTCCCAGGTCTGCTTCTGCACGGCTCCGGCGACGGCGTCGCCCTTGACTCGGGATTGTCCTTGGACCAGCGCGCCGCCTCGACGATTTCGAGCGGATAGGTCGACGCCATGAAGATCTGCGCGAGCAGCGCGTCGGGATACAGCGCGATGGGCGCGACGATCGACTCGAGCTCCTCTTTCTTGAAGGGCGGCGTCTTGTTGGCGGTTCCTTCGGCCGCGGGCGCGGCTGTCGAAGGTGCGGGCGTCTGGCTGATCGCAGCCGTTCCTGCGATGAAGACGGTGACAACAACGGTTCCGCAAATCGCAAATGCGCGCTTCATCTTTATGTACCTCGCGCTATGTCCCGGGCCCGGTAAGCGCTCTTCGCTCAATACTGGAGCAGACACAAATGCTTCCGTCATGGGACGAAGTGCCTACAGATCCTTGTGCGGCCGGCGAGGGGCGTCGGAGGCAAAACTTCACGGGCCCTCGAATCAAGGACATACGACCCAGCCGGCCGTTCACAACTCGCGGCGCTTCACCATCAGCTTTTCGCACACTAAGCTCGACGCCCGCGCGAGTGGGGACGCCGCGGCCGGTCGGGAATCGACCGGCATCCGGTAGCGCCGATGCGGACGGCGCTTCTCGTAGTTAGAGGTCTCCTGCCGGCGAAATCCGGCGGGACCTATCGCTTGTTGCTCGAGGGGAGATCATGACCGGAACCGCAGTTACCTTCGGCACGCTCGACTGGGCGATCGTCGCCCTGTACTTCGTCGCCAACACCGCCATCTGCGTCTGGTGCGCGCTGCAGAAGGAAAAGGACACCGCCGACTACTTCCTCGCCAGCCGCAGCGCCGGCTGGTTCCTGATCGGCTCGTCGATCTTCGCGTCCAACATCGGCGCCGAACATCTGATCGGCCTCGCCGGCTCGGGCGCGGACTCGGGCATGGCCTTCGCGCACTGGGAACTGCACTCGTACCTGGTGCTGGTGCTCGGCTGGGTGTTCGCGCCGTTCTACCTGCGCGCCGAACATCTTCACGACGCCGGAATTTCTCGAGCGGCGCTACACGCCCGGCCACGCGCACGGTGCTCTCGGTGATCTTCCTGGTCAGCTACATCCTCACCAAGGCGTCGGTGACGATCTTCGCCGGCGCGTTCGCGATCCAGACCATCCTCGGCTACCAGAGCGTCAATCTGCCGCTGCTCGGCGAGATGGATTTCTTCTGGTTCTCCGCGTTCTCCCTGGTGATCGTCACCGGCGTGTTCGTGGTGCTCGGCGGCATGAAGTCGGTGCTGTGGACCGAGGCGATGCACGTGCCGGTGCTGCTGACCGGCTCGACCGTGCTGCTGTTCGTGGGTCTCGGCGAAATCGGCGGACTGGACGCGCTGCGCGCCGCGAATCCCGAAACGATTCACCTGTGGCGACCGCTGTCGACGACGCCCGAGACGCAGGGCTTCCCGGGCTTTCTGTTCGACCCGAGCAGCACGCCGTGGCTCGGCGTGCTGCTGTGCTCGCCCATCATCGGCCTGTGGTACTGGTGCACGGACCAGTACATCGTGCAGCGCGTGCTGACGGCGCGAGGCCTGCAAGGAAGCGCGCCGCGGCACGATCTTCGCCGCGTATCTGAAGCTGGCGCCGGTGTTCATCTTCCTGCTGCCCGGCATGATCGCCGTCGCGCTGTTCAAGCAGGGTGCCCGGGCTTCGAAGTCGATCGGCGAGAATCCGCAGGGCGCGTTCCCGGTGCTGGTGTCGAACCTGTTGCCGGTCGGACTGCGCGGGCTCGTGCTCGCAGGCATGTTGTCGGCGCTGATGAGCGCGCTCGCGTCGCTGTTCAACTCGACGGCGACGCTGTTCACCGTCGATTTCTACAAGCGCCTGCGGCCGCAGTCGAGCGAGCAGCATCTCGTGATCGTCGGACGTGTCGCCACCGCCGGCGTGATCGTGCTCGGCATGGTGTGGATCCCGTTCCTGCAGGACCTCGGCAAGGGACAGCTCTACACGTATCTGCAGCTCGTGCAGTCGCTGCTCGCGCCCGTCGATCGCCGCGGTGTTCATGCTGGGCATCTTCGCGCACGGCGTGACGCCGAAGTCCGGCCTGATCGGCATCGTCGACGGGATTCGTGCTCGGCATGACCCGCCTGGTGTTGCAGGCGATGCACGAGATGTAGCGACATCGAGTGGCCTTCGTTCATCCAGGCGCTGGTCGACATCAACTGGCTGTACTTCAGCTTCCTCCTGTTCGCGTTCACCTGCGCGCTGATCTTCGCCGTGAGCACAGTTCACGCCGAAGGCGCCGGAAGAGCAGCTCGCGGGACTGACCTACAGCTCGGTGACGACCGCGCAGAACGCCGAGGATCGCGAGAGCTACGGCTTCTGGGAGATCTTCCACACCTGCGTCATCGTCGGCATCATCGTCAGCATCTACATCTACTTCTGGTAAATGGGCGGATGCGGCCATTTCCTAGGCCATTTCGGGGTTGTTAGGACATAACGGTGGGACCAGTCGCCAGGACGTGACACCTACTTAGTGGGACCGTCACTTGTGACCCGGTTGGTGAGGCAGGGCAGCGACTTATGTCGCTGGGCTGGCCGACCGGGTCACCCACCACCAAGAGGATGTTCAGGCCCATGGCTCATTACTTTGTCGATAACCGACCCCAGTCCGACGGCGCCCATGCCGTGCACGCCAAGGGGTGCCACCACATGGCGAGCGACAAGCAGTATCTCGGCGAGTATTTCAGCCTGCTGCACGCGATCATGGAGGCCCGCAAGTCGTTCTGGGCCACCAGCGGCTGCACGCATTGCGGCCGCGGGGCGACCAGCGTGTCCCGGCTGACGAATTTCCCCATCCGCGCCGTCGGCTGAGCAACTTCTTCTGTTAATTGCGCCCGGTCCGGTATGATGCGGCCCCCGCGAAGGACCCTGCTCGCGGCTTCAATTGGGTTTCTCGGACGGGACGTGGCGCAGCCTGGTAGCGCACTTGCATGGGGTGCAAGGGGTCAAGGGTTCAAATCCCTTCGTCCCGACCAATTTCAGCAGCTGGTTCCCGAGGGGAGCGAGGCGCGGAGACGCGGCGGGGACGGGGCAGGGCCCGACGCGCGACGGAGAACGGACGAGCGACCGCGCCGGGACAGCGACGGGAGGGCCGAGCAGCGGAGTCAGCGCGCGACGCGCAGACGCGCGCGCACGAGCGCAGCGCACGCGCGCGCGGCGCGCGGACGCACACGCAGCAGGAGCGAGAGGGCGCGACGCGCGCGAGGGACGCGAGAGGAGTTCGCAGCGCGACAGTGCCGGTCACGTTCCGGCGGACACATCACGCAGATGGGCAAAGTCGGCTGCGCCGGTACGGCAGCTCGAGACTGCGGCGCGCGAGACGGGAAGGCTCTACTTTTTCGTCGTTTGCCGAAACAACAGGACAGCCGCGCGCGCAGCATGACGCCACGCGGCTCGAACGCATCACGGGGATGGCGAGCGCCGGAGAGAAAATCACGGGACGACGAGATGGCGCGCTGAACACGGACGGCGCGCGGAGACGGAGCGAGCACCGCGCGACGCGAAAGACGATCGAAGGCCGCGCGTGAGCGGAGCGGCGGCGATGAGACGAGGCGAGATCGAATACCGGGCACGGGATCTCCTTTCTCTGGGATGGCAGGCTGCCCGATAGACGGGCAGCCGCTCGCCCGGTTGCAACCCGCCGTCATCCCGTCGGCTGACTTGAACTCGCGGGGCCTTCGGGCGTCGAATCGGTGTTCTCAGAAGGGAGATCACCATGCTCACTGTGTTTCGCCAACGATCGACCGCCGCACGCGCGGCCTTTTGCCTCGTCACGCTGTCGTCAGCTGCGACGGCAAGTCCCCCGTCGTTCCCAAGGACATCGCCGCCGCGGTCGCCGATCCGGCCCGTCCGCAGGCGGACCGCGATCGCGACGCGGACCGCAAGCCTGCCGAGTGCATTGCTTTCGCGGGGCTGAAACCCGGGCAGCATATTGCGGACCTGATTCCCGGCGGCGGCTACTTCACGCGCATCTTCAGCGGCGTCGTCGGCCCGAAGGGCAAAGTGTTCGCCATCGCGCCGCCCAAGCGGCCGGATGCGCCGCCGGACCGGCCTGAGCCCGCGGCGGCCGTGAATGCCATTGCCGCCGATCCGCACTACAAGAACGTGACCGTGTCCGTCGTGAAGATCGCGGAGCTGAAGCTCCCGGAGAAGCTCGACATGGTGTGGACGTCGCAGAACTATCACGACGTGCACAACGTGAAGGACCTCGACGTGGGCGCCTTCAACAAGGCGGTGTTCGACAGTCTGAAGCCGGGCGGCACCTACATCGTCATCGACCACGCCGCCGAGAAGGGAGCGGGCTTCGCTGCCACGTCGACCCTGCATCGCAAGCGATCCTGACGCGTGAAGGCGGAAGTGATGGCGGCGGGCTTTCGAGTTCGTCGGCTCCGAGCGACGTCATCGCCAATCCTGCCGACGACCACAAGTCGCCGGTTTTCGAAAAGGGCCTGCACGACAAGACGGATCGCTACGTCCTGAAATTCCGCAGACCGAAGTGATCGCTGCGCGCACGAGCACCCGAGTCGTGGCCGATTGCGCTATGATCTGGCAGCACGCAGGGCTGCCGATCAGTGACGCCATGAGTTGCAGTGCGCGTTCGTCTTTGGGCGATGTGGCCGCGGTGCTGGTTTGCACCGGCGGCACACGCCACCAACGATTCACTCGAAACCGTGGAAGTCACGGCCTCGCGCGAGAAGATGCGGCGCGAGATCCGGACATTCGTCCACAAGGTCACGCGCCTGGAAGGCGAGTTCGTCGGACGCTGGGGTGACTTTGTCTGCCCGATGGTAGTCGGTGTCTCGGATGCGCAGGCGCAGTTCGTCCAGCGCCGCATCATCGAAGTGCAGAACACGGTTCGCAAGAAGAAGCCGAAGCCTGATGCGAAATGCCAGCCGAACCTCTTCGTCATCATCACGGACGAAGCCGACCAGGTGCTTGCGGACTGGAAAGAACGCGACCCGGGAATGTTCCGCTGGAAGAGCCGAGAAGGAGTGTCGCGTTCGGGTGGAACGGGGCCGGTGCGGACCTGGCACAACGCCATCCTGACGGTTTCAGATGTTGGGGCTGTCAACGCGTCTTCCGCCCTGCCTCAAGCTGCCGGGAACGCTCGAGTTTCCACCGGAAGTCGCCTCAACATCGGCGCGCCGAGCTGCCCGCTCAAGGGACGCATCGTGGCTGGCTGCTGGGAGCACATCAAGGCGGTGGTGGTGCTGGTGGATGCTCGCGCGACGGGCAAGGTGACCCTGGCGCAGCTCGCCGACTTCATCAGCGTGGTGAGCCTGTCGCAGATCGATCTCTCCGCGGACCTCGGCGGCGTCGACAGCATCCTCAGGCTGTTCGCGCAGCCGCGGCCGGAGGTGCCGCCCGCGGGGACTCACGGAGTGGGACTACGCATTTCTCAAGGGGCTGTACCGCGCGAGTTACTCGCCGAAGGACCAGCAGCGCGACATCGCGGCGCGCATGGTGCGCGAGCTGGCGCCGCGCTGAGCGTTACTTTGCCGTCCGCCTGATCCACTCGGTCGCGACGATGAATGTCTGATCGATGTTGTCGTGGCCAGGCCTGAGAGAGGACAAAGCGTACGAGTCGCCTCGCGCAACTTCTGCAATCGTCGATCGACAGGTCGACCGGGATGCTCGAGTCGTTGTCGCTGAGGATCCAGAGGCCGGGGATCGACAGCTTCTCCAGGTCGTCGCCCGAATCGGTGTCCCTGCCGAGAAAGCCAGGCCAGATGTATATTTCTTTTCGCGAACGCAGCGCCTCTTCATACGGTGGCGCGATGTCGTTCGGTGGCGCGGCCTTGCCGTCCGACTCCCGGGTGTAGATGCTGAAGATGTCTTCTTCGCTCACCTTGCACACCGGGCCGCTCCACATCACGAGGAATTTGACCAGGCTGTTGGTTTGCGCGGCCACCGGCGCGATCCAGCCGGCCTGGCTGATGCCGCTCAGTCCGACGGGGATTCCTTTCAACGATCGATGAGCCGCCAGGGTTGTTAGCGCAGCCGAAGCGTCGTCGGCCAGCAGCACGATGTTCTTTTCGCTGACGTTCTGGTTGCCTTCGTATTCGCCTCCGGATTTACCGACGCCGGCGTTTGTCATAGACCAGCGCGGCAATGCCGGCCTCCGCGAAGCGCCGGGCCCATTCGAGATTGCGCTCCTGCTTTCCCGAGCCGTGAACGAAGACCACGCCCCCGTGAATATCGCCCGCGGGAAGACACGATCGATCCCGACAGCTTCACACCGTGGCTGACGAACTCGACCTCTTCGGTACGAAGGGTGTCGCCCGGACTTGGCGCGCTGCACGCGAGCGCAAGCAGAACGAGGAACATTGTCTTCATGGCCGGCCTCTTTGACTCCGAACATGAATTGAGACGCCGGCTCACGCCGCCGGGTTTGATCAACGAGGTTGCTGCTCCAGCTTGATCTGCTGAATGGTCGATGGCGTCGTCGGCGCGAGCAGCACGCTGCCGGTCACGCGGCCGTGCGCGCAGCGCCATTTGAATTCGCCCGCCATCGCACCGGTGGCGCTGATGGCCGCCGCGGTGTCGCAATCGCCGACGGTCTTCTTCAACGTCGCCAGATCGCGCGCCCAGCCGGCCGCGTCGCGATCCATCAGGAAATTCATGGCGAGTGGTCCGTCGCTTGCGTCGACGTTGCCCTGCCTTGTAGATCGCCCCCACGGCGCGATACGCGCGCGCGAGGTCGTCGCTCACGGGCAGCGGCCGGTCCTTGAAGAATGTCCTCTTCGCTCAACGCGGCGGCGGCATCCCACACGGCGCCTGAAGGGCCGGCATACGTGCGGTTCGCGAATGCGAACACGCCAAGGCCTTTCGCGGGAATGAGCAACACGTGCGAGCCGTAGCCGGGGTAGCCGCCGCCATGGCTCATCGTGACGCCGAAGTCACAGCCGACGGAGACGATGAATCCCATGCCGTAACTCGTGGCGAGCGCGCAGGCGCCTGGCCCGGATGGCCGACCCGCTGCGGGAACCCACGCGGAAAGCTGGAGCCTTGCCCGAGCTCGCGCACGGTGGCGCGGCTCACCGGCCCGGCATCGCCTCATCGCGCGGTGGCCACGCGGACAGTAGATAGGCGACCCACCTGGCGTAGTCGTTGGCGCTGGTCTGGATGCCGCCCATGGCGCCGAATGCGCCGTGCGCCATCGTCGGCTCGAGCCGCCACGCGTCGTCTTCCCAGCGATAGCCGAGCGCGCGGCGTTCGCGCGGCGCGGCATCGACGAAGAATCCCGAGGACGTCCATGCCGAGCGGCTTCAGCAACGTCTGCGTGATGGTGTCGGCATACGGATGTCCGGAGACATTGGTGATGATGCGGCCGAGCAGGGCGTAGCCCAGGTTCGAGTACTCCCAGGCCGTGGCCGGCGGGCGGGTGAACGGCACGCCTTCGCGCAAGCAGCTTCGTGAACTCGGCCTCGGGCATCGGCGTCTGCCGGTCGCCCCACGGATCGTCGGTGACGAACCCGGCGGTGTGGTTCAGCAGGTCGCGCACGCGAATGCGCGGCGAGTCCTGCGTCGGATATGTCCAGCCGCGCATTTCGGGCACGTAGGTTTCCGCGGGCGCGTCGAGCCGCAGCTTGCCCTCGTCGCGCAACTTGAGAACGGTGAGCGCGGTGAACGCCTTGGACATCGACGCGATGCGAAACAGCGTGTCGCGCGTCACGGGGCGTCTGGACTCGAGATCCTGCACGCCGATGCCGCGAACATGGATCAGCTTGCCGTTCGAGACGATTCCGTAGACGAGACCGGGGATGTGATTGTCGAGCGCGTAGTCGGCGAAGATTTCGTCGACCTTGGCGAAGGTCTTCGATTCATTCGTCGCCGTTTCCGCCTGCGCGTTCGCTCCAGCACAGGCCAAAAGCGCGATCGCGCAGTTTCGCGCAAGGCAATTCCAGGAACCGGCCATTTGAAGATCCTCGTGACATTCAACCGCAGGTTCCTGAATACAGAGAACGCCGACTGAAATAAACCCCTTCGACGCGTCAGAGACGAATTGAGGACAACCAGAAATCAATTCATCTCGGTCGAAGGAGCAGCGGTAATGGGCGCATTGAGGCAAGTGAAGATCGCCAGGAGAGGCGAAGTAACCATTGAAGTCATCGTCGGCTTCCAGAAGCCCGCGGGCATCGAAGTGGCGCTGTACGGCACCGATCGCCGCAAGGAAAAAGTCCTCGGCTCCGGCGTATCGCTCGATCCCATTCCTGACAAGTTCCAGGTGGCGCCGAGCGCGAAAGCGCCCACGCTCGACGGAAAGTTCGTGGGTGTGTTCGTCGCGATCTCCAGCTTTTCACCGATCGCCAGCGAGCCGATGAGCGTCACGACGATCCTGCGTCAGGACGACGTCCCGATCCCCGGAGGCACGACCACCGTCATGGGTTCGGTCGTGAACGGCGGCGGTGGCGTGGTGATCGTCTATCAAATGGCGGTGGTGTGATGAACAAGCACCGCACGATGGGATGCATCGCCACCGCGTTCCTTTTCGCGACGAGCCTGGTGCACGGCGCGGGCGACGTGAAGCCCGCCGACATCAGCATGGACGATCTCGCGGGCAGGTTCGACCTCGCAGTCCCGCAGTCTCCGGCCTTCACGATTCTCGGCCTGACGCCTGAGAACGTCGTGTCGGGAGACGTGTTCCGGACCGCCGCGCTCGGCATCCTTCAGGGGCTGGATGCCCGCGGCAATCTGCAAAGCGGCATCGCGCTGGATTTTCGACCCTACATGGCGATCCGCGGCGCGAAGTCGACGCTGGGCGATTACGACGGCAGCCCTTGGGTTCGCCTGCTGTCGAACACCCAGCTTTCATTCGCCACTGCATCTGGGCAGAGCGACAGCGATCGCGCGGACCGCATGTCCGTCGGCCTGCGGATGACGTTGTGGCAGCAGCACGATCCTGCGCGGTTCTTCTTCGAGTCCCGCACTTCAATACGTGCCCGTGGAAGGCAGCAATCACACGGCAGACGAGTTGGGGATAGACCCGGAAACGGGCGAGAGCATCGTGCTCAAGGGCACGGTCGCCAGCTGCTACAGCGAGTACCTGCTGGCCGCAGCGAAATCGCCCGACATCGTTCCCATCACCGACGATGAAATGACGGCCGTGGAAACCACGATGGCAGACAAGGCTCGCAAGGCGGTCACCTACTGCCTGGCGCCGTTCAAGGAAAAATACTGGAACTCGGGATCTCTCGAGCTGGGCATCGCCGGCTATCGCTCGAAAGTGGATCCCCTCGACGAAAGCGGATCCGGCGCCTGGCTTGCCTACTCGTACGCGTTCAATGATCGGGCGCAGATCGTCCTGCGGGCTGCCAAGGTCAGCGATCGCCTGGAACCTGTAGAAGGCAGCGCCGGCGACTATCGACTCGTCGACGAATCGAACGCAGGCCTGCGCCTGCGCTACGGCACGAAGCGCGGCTCGCTGATGGTAGAGGCGCAGTGGATAGACGCGAAATCAGGTGGCACCTCCGAGGAGTACACGCGCGCCTCAGCAGGCGTCGAATTCATGGTCTTCGGTGACGTCTGGCTGCAGCTCGCCGTCGGCAAGGCGTTCGGCACCGATGCGTTCGACGAAGATCCGGTCTACTCGGGACAGTTCCGCTTCGGCTTTTCCGACAAGAGCATCCTCGAACCCGGCAAGTGAGCCGCGCCATCAAAAGCTGCCCTTGAGGTACACGCGTTCGATCTTCACGTCCAACGGGCCCATCTTCATTTCCGCGACGTCGACCGTGCCGCTTTCCTTGTCGATGGTGATGGTGGCGTTCATGTCGCCGGCGGTCGCCTGCGCCTTGAACTGCGTGGTCCCGATCTTTGACGTCACCTTGGTCTTCGCATCCGTGAACTTGCCGGGGTCGCTCGCCGGCCAGGTGGCCATGGTGTGTTCGGCGCCAATCGGATTGTCGGTGGCCAGAAGTTTGCGAAGCCCCTTGGCGAGCGCAACCCAGGTGCCGGGCTGCGCATCGGTCTCGAGCTTTTCGTTGAACTTCTTGCCATCGAGATCGCCGTCGACGACCCAGGCGTCTTCCACGACATTGAGGGTGAGGCTGGTCGTGAGCTCGCCATCCTTGCCAATGAAATGGGTGGCGTTGATGAGCGAGGCGTCCGGGCGGATCCACTGCAGGTGGACGGAGTCCTGCGAATGCAGCGTTCCGTCCGGAGTGGGAACCAGCATGGCTGTCGTTTCCACGGCCTTGGTGTCGCCATCCTTGTCGCGTTCGAGAGTAGTGAGGGCAACGCCGATTTTCTTGCCGGACATCGTGGCGATCGCGATTTCCTCGTAGTACGGCGCGGGCGTGTCGGTCGTCGTCTCGAAGGTGTCGGCAAACGCCCTGGCGATCGCGGCGAAGGTCTTGGTGTAACCCAGGTCCACGTGCGCGCAATAGATGCCCTTGTCGTTCTTCTCCATGGATATCTGCTTGAAGCCGCCGACACGCGGCGCGGTGCCGTCGTTCACGCGATAGACCCACTGCGTCTGCAGATAAGGCACGTTGCCGAAGACGCCGGCATCGATGAATTCGAGCATGCGGAGCTCGACCTTGCCCTGGGCTTCGGCCACCTGGCCCATCGTGAACTCGAGGTTCCGGCGCAGCATGTCGGCCATGTCGAATCCGTCGGGCATGATTTCGCAGAACGCGGGCTGGTCACCGCCGATGTCGAGCTGCACCGTGTATGAGCCTTTTCCGACTTCTCGATGTCGCCAACGACCTTTGCCGGGATAGCTTGGCCTTGAACCAGTTGTCCTTGCTCTTGATTTCAGCGGCTCGAACGGTCTTGCCCTCGCGTGCGCGCGCATCCTTCAGCGATTGCGCGTTCGCGGCCGCCTGCGCGACCCAGGTGACAAGGAAACGAACAGGCCAAGCAACACGCGCTTCGACATCGAACCTCCCGGATGCCAGGCAGTGAGCCCGGTCACAGAAATGTACTGGCCCTGCGACGCATCACGCCAATTCCTTAACGGTTTCACGGCGCACGGCAGACCTTTGCCGCCCCGTTTTAGAACGACTTAAGGAACCCATGACGCGACCGATATCCGGTACGGGCGTACTGCGCCCGCGGCTCACTTCGGACCCATCGAATGCTTCAGGTTTTAGGCTCGGTCATCGTTCTCGCATGCGTGCTCGGCGGCTTCGCGCTCGAAGGCGGGCACCTGCTCGCGCTGTGGCATCCGACCGAGATCCTGATCATCGTCGGCGCGGCGCTCGGCGCGTTCCTGACCAGCAACCCGCCGAAGGTGTCGAAGCAGGCGTTCATCCGGCGCGCTCACGCTGCCGAAGGGCGCGCGCTACAAGCGCGATGACTACGTCACGCTGCTCAAGCTCATCTACGACATCCTGATGAAGATCCGCAAGGACGGCGTGCTGGCCATCGAAGGCGACATCGAGGCGCCCGAGAAGAGCGCGCTCTTCAAGAAGTACCCGGTCATCCTCGCCGACCACCACATGATGGAGTTCATCACCGACTGCCTGCGCCTGATCGTCGGGCGGCAACCTCGATCCGCACGAGCTCGAGAGCCTGCTCGAGTACGAGCTCGAGACCCATCACAAGGAAGCGCACGAGCCGGCGCACGCCGTGCAGAAGGTGGCCGATGCGCTGCCCGGCTTCGGCATCGTGGCGGCGGTGCTCGGCATCGTGAACACCATGTCGGCGATCGACGGCGCGGACACGGCGACGATCGGCCACAAGGTCGGCGCGGCGCTGGTCGGCACCTTCCTCGGCATTCTCGTCGCCTACGGCTTCGTCGGCCCGATCGCCTCGGCGATGGAGCATCGCGCGAACGAGGAGAGGCAAGGCCTTCGAAGTGGTGAAGATGGCGCTGGTGGCCAGCGTGCGCGGCTACGCGCCGCCGGTGGCGGTCGAGTTCGCGCGCAAGCTGCTGTTCAGCGACGTGCGTCCGACCTTCGACGGATCTCGAAGCGCACCTCAAGGGCAAGCCGCCGCCGGCGTAACGGCGGCCATTGACGCCATGGCCGAAGGCGCGAAGCCAAAGCGCGGCCGATCATCATCGTCAAGCGCTCAAGAAGGTCGCGCGGCGGCACATCACGGCGGCGCCTGGAAAGTGGCGTACGCGGACTTCGTGACCGCGATGATGGCGTTCTTCATGGTGATGTGGCTCGTCACCGCCGTCTCGAAGGAACAGCGCGCGGCGATCTTCGACTACTTCAAGAACCCGAGCATGGAGCCGGGCAAGAGCGTGAAGCCGGCGCCGGGCCAGATGGGGCCGGGCGGCGCGAGCACCAGCCCGATCAACCTCGGCGGCGGCCTCGATGCGCCGCGAACCATCGCAGAGCACGAGCCGACGCGATCGGCGCCACGGTCATGACGTCGCCAGCACGCCCATCGAGCTCAAGTCCGAGGACGAGAAGGCGCAGCGGAGAGCCGAAGAGCGCAGAAGCTGCCGAGAAGAAGCAGCTCGACGCGCTGATGGAGGATCTGCAAGGAGGCCATCGACAAGAGCCAGGCGCTGCGAGCCGTTCAAGGACCAGCTGCTGCTCGACATCACGCCCGAAGGCCTGCGCATCCAGATCGTGGACGCGCAGAACCGGCCGATGTTCGACCTCGGCAGCGCGCGCCTGAAGGGCTACACGAACGACGATCCTGCAGGAGCTGACGCCGTATCTGAACACGGTGCCGAACCGCATCAGCCTCACCGGGCACACGGACACCACGCCCTATGCCGGCATCACCGGCTACACGAACTGGGATCTGTCGACCGATCGCGCCAATGCGGCGCGGCGCGCGCTGGAGGCGGCGGGCCTCGACACGGACAAGATCGTCGCGCGTGGTCGGCCTGTCTTCGTCGGTGCTGTTCGACAAGGACGAATCCGCGCAATCCGATCAACCGGCGCATCAGCATCATCGTGATGACGCAAGCAGGCCGAGCAGGACGCGCAGAAGACGGACTTGCCGGCCGTGGCGGGACCTGCCTCGGCCGCCACGCGGAGACACAGGTAGTCGACGCGCCGACAGCGCCACCGACCTGACCGCGGTCAGCGCTCAGCCCCAGTTGCGCGCGCTCGCCAGTGCGTCTTCGGGATAACTGACCCGGTCGAGAAAATCGCCGCGCAGGATTCGCAGCGCAATGATCTCGTTGTGTATCTCGTCGGACGTGCGGAGGCCGAGCCGTCGCAGCAACGGCAGCGGCGGACACCAGCCCTGCAGCGCATGCTGGAGCAGGAATGCCGCGACAGCGGCCGGCAGCAGAAAAAATCGGCGGTCGACGAACAAGCCCAGCCCGAGGCCGAGTAGCGATATCGAGGCCGCATTCGCCTCGAGCGTTCGCTCGATGTCCCATTCGCGGTGCAGCTGGGCGATCCGCTCGTCGATGAATACGGGATCGGCGCCGATGAATCGCGAGACATCGTGGAGCGTGCGCGCCTGGATGCGATCATTGACGGAGGCGCTCGTGGCGCGGGGTACTCGCTCGTCGGTGGATGGCAACATTGCGTCGTTCATGAACGCGATGATCGCGCGGCCTCGGCCAGGACTGTCAGAGTCCGCCGCAGTTTCGTTCAGCAACCCGGCAGGGGCGTCAGCAATCCGGCAGGCTGAAGAAGAACGAGGCGCCCTGGTCCTGCTCGCCGTCGACCCAGACCTTGCCACCGTGTCGTTCGACTATGCGGCGCACGATGGACAGTCCCACGCCGGTGCCTTCGAATTGATCCGCGCTGTGCAGGCGCTGGAACACGCCGAACAACTTGTTCATGTACTTCATGTTGAAGCCCACGCCGTTGTCCTTTACGAAGCACACCATGCGTGTCGCCATCCATGCGATAGCCGATTTCGACGCGCGCGTTCTCGCGCTCGCGCGTGAACTTGATGGCATTCGAAATGAGGTTGACGAACACCTGTTGCATCAGGCCCGGGTCGACCTGCCAGGTGGGAAAGTCGGCGATCACGAATTCGATGGTCCGGCCCGCGCGCTCACTGCGCCATGTCGGCGATGATCGCTCCGCGACCTCGCCAAACTTCACGGGCTGCTTGTGCAGCGCCTGGCGGTTGAGCTGTGAGAGGCGCAGCAGGTCGGTGATGAGCCGGTCCATGTGCGCCGCGCCGGCATTCACGTTCTGCAGCAGGCGCCGGCCTTCGTCCGAGAGCGAAGCGGCGTGGTCGGAGATCAGTGATTGCGTGAACACCGACACTGCGCGCAGCGGCGAGCGCAGATCGTGTGAAACGGAATACGAGAACGCCTCCAGCTCCCGGTTGGCGATCTTCAACTCTTCCGTTGCCAATCTCGATGCAAATCTCGCCCTCGTCGAGACACAGGGGAATTGCCGACGGGATCGGAGCATCGGTGGCGCAGGTCGCGATCGCGTGGGTTGCGGCGCAAGGACCGGACATCGTCCCGTTGCTCGGCGCCAGGCGTCGCGACCAACTCGCCGAGGCCCTTGGCGCCCTTGAGCTCAAGCTTTCAGCCGATGACCTTGCCACGCTCGCCAAGGCGCTGCCGCCTGGGGCTGCCGCCGGAGAGCGCTATCCAGCGGCGGCGCTCGCCCACATGGATAGTGAGAAGAAGAAGCGCGCCTAAGCCGAGTTAAAGCGCCGTCAGAGCCTCGTCTTACTTGACAGCTTGGCTGGCTTCCCGCTATCCGTGCCTCGCAATTTTCGGCACTCATCGACTTGAGTGCCAACAACCCCGATCCCATATTTGCGCCACCAGCCAAGGCAATTCAGGAGGAAAATCATGAAATTTCGTCCGCTCCATGATCGCGTCGTGGTGCCAGCAACTCGAGGAGGAGCTCAAGACCAAAGGGGGCATCGTTGTTCCGATACGGCGGCAGAGAAGCCGCAAGCCGGCCACGTCGTCGCCGCTGGCCCAGGCGCCAGGGGCGAGGACGGCAAGCTCCAGCCCATGGGGGTCAAGGCCGGCGACAAGGTGCTGTTCGGCAAATGGTCGGGCACCGAGGTCAAGATCGACGGCCAGGAACTCCTGATCATGAAGGAGTCCGACATCATGGGCATCCTCGGCTGAAGTATTCCCCTCACCCAGAGCGGATAGAATTCAATGGAGAAAAGTGAAATGGCAGCCAAAGAAGTAAAGTTTGCCGCAGACGCGCGCGAGCGCATGATGCGCGGCGTCGACATTCTGGCCAACGCGGTCAAGGTGACGCTCGGTCCAAAGGGCCGCCGAACGTCATCCTCGAGAAGTCGTTCGGCGCTCCCCGCTCGACCAAGGACGGCGTCACCGTCGCCAAGGAGATCGAACTTGAGGATAAGTTCGAGAACATGGGCGCGCAGATGCTGCGCGAGGTGGCCTCGAAGACCAATGACACCGCAGGCGACGGCACCACGACCGCGACCTTGCTCGCCCAGGCCATCGTGCGCGAGGGACTGAAGTCCGTCGCCGCCGGCATGAACCCGATGGATCTGAAGCGCGGCATCGACAAAGCGGTGGCCGAGGTCGTCGCCGGTATCTCCAAGAGCGCAAAGAAAGTATCAGGCTCCGCCGAGATCGCCCAGGTCGGCACCATTTCGGCCAATGGCGAGAAGGCCATCGGCGACATGATCGCAAAGGCCATGCAGAAGGTCGGCAATGAAGGCGTGATCACCGTCGAGGAGGCGAAAAGCCTCGAGAGCGAGCTCGAAGTGGTCGAGGGCATGCAGTTCGACCGCGGCTACATCTCCCCTATTTCATCACCAACGCAGAGAAGATGGTGGCGGAGCTGAGACCCCCCACATCCTCATCTGCGAGAAGAAGCTCTCCGGCTTGCAGCCGCTGCTTCCGCTCCTCGAGCAGGTTGTACAGTCGGGCCGCCCGCTTCTTCGTCATCGCCGAGGACGTCGAGGGCGAGGCACTTGCCACGCTCGTGGTCAACAAGCTGCGTGGCGGCTTGAAGGTCGCGGCGGTCAAGGCGCCAGGCTTCGGCGATCGCCGCAAGGCCATGTTGCAGGACATCGCCGTGCTGACCGGCGGAGAGTTGATCTCCGAGGATCTCGGCATCAAGCTCGAGAACGTCACCATCCAGATGCTGGGCAAGGCCAAGCGCGTGACTATCACCAAGGACGACACCACGATCGTTGGCGGCTCGGGCAAGAAGCCTGACATCGAGGCGCGGGTCGGACAGATCAAGCAGCAGATCGAGGATACCACCTCCGACTACGACCGCGAAAAGCTCCAGGAGCGTCTCGCCAAGCTCGCCGGCGGCGTTGCCGTGATCAAGGTCGGCGGCGCGACCGAAGTCGAGGTGAAGGAGAAGAAGGACCGCGTCGACGATGCGCTGAACGCAACGCGCGCCGCGGTCGAAGAGGGCATCGTTCCTGGCGGCGGTGTCGCGCTGCTCTGGGCTTCGAAGTCTCTCAAGGCCAAGGGCGACAACGAGGACCAGGAAGCCGGCATCAATATCATCCGCCGGGCACTCCGGCTCCCATCCGCTGCATCGCCGAGAATGCCGGCGTCGAAGGCTCGATCGTGGTCGGCAAGGTGCTTGACCAGAAGTCTCCGACCTACGGCTACGACGCCCAAACCAACGAGTATGTCGATCTCGTGCAGAAGGGCATCATCGATCCCGCTAAGGTGGTGCGCACCGCGCTCCAGGATGCGGCGTCCGTGGCTCGCCTCCTCGTCACCACCGAGGCCGGCGTAGCCGAGGCGCCGAAGAAGAAGGAAGAGCATTCGCACATGCCCGGAGGCGGCGGCATGGGCGGCATGGACATGATGTAAGCCCAAAAATCCGGGCTACGATTTGCGAAGGGGCGGCCATTGGCCGCCCCTTTGCCTTAATTCCCGCCGATCAGACACGCATGCCTTACGCAAACGTAATTTCCCTTGGGCCGGCTTCTCGCCCTATCGTCGGGGACGAATAGCGCTCAATTCGCTTTGAGCCGCCTGGAGAGATGCATTTTGGCTGGATTTCGGAATTCCGCCCGTGAGTTTTCGCGCATCGCGGTCCCTTATTTCCGCTCGGAGGACGGCCGGGCTGGGCGCATCCTGCTCGTCACCGTCATCGGTCTCCCAGCTGTTCCAGGTCTGGCTTAACGTCCGCTTCAACGCCTGGTACAAGACTTTCTACGACTCGCTGCAGGACAAGGACTGCGACGCCTTCGTCTGGCAGCTCGGCGTGTTCAGCGTGCTCGCCGCCGCCTTCATCGTGGGCGCGGTGTATCAGCTCTACCTCCAGCAGATGGCTTCAGATCCGGTGGCGGCGCTGGCTCACCGACCACTATCTTGGCCGGCTGGCTCGGCGATACCACCCATTACCGGATGCGGCTCGAGGGCCACCCGCGGACAACCCCGACCAGCGCATCGCGGACGACCTCAAGCCTGTTCGTAACTCGACCACGCTCGGGGCATCGGCGTTCGGCTTCTCGGCGCCATCGTCACCCTGGTCTCCTTCGTGGCCATCCTCTGGGGCCTGTCGTCGAGCTCCCGCTCGCCATCGGCCCGCGGTCCTGTCGACGTCCCGGGCTACCTCGTCTGGACGGCGCTGATCTACGCCGTCCTCGGCACCTGGGTGACCATCTCGTCGGGCGGCCGCTCATCCAGCTCAATTTCGACCAGCAGCGCTACGAGGCCGACTTTCGATACTCGCTCGTGCGCTTCCGCGAGAATACGGAGGGGGTGACGCTGCTCCCGCGGCGAGGCCGCCGAGCTGCGCGGCTTCCTCGATCGGTTCGCCCATGTGGTCGGAATTGGTCGGCGTCATGCGCCCAAGCGGCTCCACCTCCTTCACCGCGGGCTACTCACCAGGTCGCGATCATCTTCCCGTTCTTCGTGGTGCGCCCGCTCTACTTCGCGGCGAGTTGATGCTGGGCGGGCTGATCCAGATCGCCTCCGCCTTCGGCCAGGTGCAGGGCGCGCTCGTCCTACGTCATCGGCTTACTCCGAGATCGCCGAGTGGCGCGCGGTGCTGACCCGACTCGCAGCTTCGACGGCGCTCGATGATGTGCGCACGGGCTCGCCATCCGCCGGCACCCGTCACGATGTGAGCCCCGCGGGCGGCTCGGTATGGCGACCGTGCACCTCCCGGCGCTTGCCCGACGGCGCCCCCTCGTCAGGGCATCTCGGTCTCGTACGATCGCGCCGGGCCAACGCGTGCTGGTCACCGGACCCTCCGGCTCGGGCAAGACGCACGCTCTTTCCGCGCCCTCGGCGGCGTCTCGCCGTTCGGCGGGGGCGCCATCCGCATCCCGGCGGGGGCCACGCTCCTCGTGCTGCCGCAGAAGCCCTATCTCCCGCTCGGCACCATCCGCGGCGCTCTCGCCTATCCGACCCGCCGCAGGCCGGTCTCACGGCGCCACGCTCGAGAGGAGCTGCACGCGATGGGGCTCCACCATCTGGGCGATACGCTGGACGAGTCCGCCTATTGGGCGCCGCGCTCTCCGTCGGGCGAGCAGCAACGGCATCTCCTTCGCCCGGGCGCTCCTGCAGAAGCCCGACTGGCTGTTCCTCGACGAGGCCACCTCCGCGGTCGATGAAGCCGGCCGGAGGGGCCAGCTCTATCGCTGCTGCGCGACCACCTACCCGATGCGGCAATCGTGTCGATCGGCCACCGGTCGAGCCTCATCGTGTTCCATGAGCGCTTCTTGTCGCTCAAGCCGGACGGCAAGGGCCGCCATCGGCTCGGCCCAGTCTCTCCTGACGACGGCGCTTCTGCCGCTGACGAGATGGGTTTAAGCCTCGTCTGAGGCGCCGCTCAGTCCGTCATTGCGAAGCCGGTCCGCTGTTGGCCGACTTGGACAGGCGATCGAGAATGGTCTCGCGCAGGCGGAGCGCGTCCTTGGTCCATTGCGCGCCGCGCGCGGCGAAGAGTTGGCCTGCGACTGCAAGATCAGGCCATCCTCAAGCACCTTCAGGTGATTGGCGGCGAGCGTGGTGCCGGTCGTGGTGATGTCGACGATCAGCTCCGCCGTGCCGGCCGCGGGCGTTCCCTCCGTGGCGCCAACGCTTTCCACGATGCGGTAGCCTGCGACGCCTGCACTGGCAAAGAAGCGCCGCGTCAGATTGAGATATTTGGTGGCGACGCGAAGCCGGCGGCCGTGCACCGGAGCGAACTGGGCGGCGACGTCTTCAAGGTCTGCCATGCGCACGACATCGATCCAGCAGTCAGGCACCGCAACCACGACATCGGCCCGGCCAAAGCCGAGCGGCGCCAGGAACTCCACGCTGCCCTCGACATCGGGAAGCGTCTCGCGGATCAGGTCCTCGCCAGTAATGCCGATATGGACGCGCCAGCCTCCAACTGATGCACGATCTCCGCGGCGGAGAAAAGCGACCTCGACGCCGTCGAGCCCCTGCATCACGCCGCTATAGCCGCGCTCGTGCCCGGTCTTGCGCAAGGTCAAGCCTGCGCGCTCGAGAGAGCGGTGGCGTTGTCCTTGAGACGTCCCTTGGCGGGAACGGCGATGGTGAGATTCGCGGCCATCAGGCGAGCCCCCTGACGGAGGCGAGCAGACGCTCGGTGTGGATGGCCGAGCCGACCGCCGGGACGTCGACCTTCGCGCCGACTGAGCGAAGCAGCCCGTCATAGCGCCCGCCGCCGGCGATGGGGCTCGTCCTGTCGTCGCCGACTTCGATCTGAAACACGAGGCCGGAATAATATTCGAGGTCGCGGCCAAACTCGGTGGCGAAGCTCGCCTTGCCGATGTTGATGCCGCGCTCCTCGAGCAGGTCGAAGCGGCGGGACATCACATAGAGCGCCGGCCCGAGGTCGATGCCGGCCCACTTCCCGATCATGGCGATGCGATCGATCGCCTCGCGCGGGCTCGCTTCCACCGCGAGGTAATAGTCGATGACGGTCGCAACCTCGCGCGGCAACGGCTCGGAACGGCGATCGGCGGCGTGATCGAGCAGCCGCTCGGTGATCTCGCCAATCGTGCGGTTGCCGGACAGAGGGAGATAGTTGGTCTCCAAGTAATTTGCGACCAGCTCCTCGGCGCGGGCCGGATCCTCATCGGCGAGCGTGGCGGTGAGCGCGGCGACAGGGCACTCGCCCTCAGAAAGCTCGCCCCTGGCGAGCCGCGATAGAAGCGCATGGAAGGCTGGCGGACGCCAAAAATAGTGACGCAGCTTGAGCCGCCAGCGCTCGGGCAGCGAAAGCGCATCGAGCAGAGCGTAGAACAGCGCGATGTCGCCAAAGTGGAAGTTGAACTGCTTCAGACCGGCGCTCCTCACAGCATCGGCGACGAGCAGCACGACCTCGGCGTCGGCGCTGTCGCGATCGGCGACACCGAAACATTCGATGCCAGCCTGGCGGAACTCGCGCGGATGGGTGCCGCTCGCGCTCTTCGTCTGAAAGCGGAAGGCAGGGCCGTTATAGCAATAGCGGGCCTCAACATCCGGCGCGCGGGTGCCGCTCGAGATAGAGCCGCGACACAGGCACCGTGAGGTCTGGCCGCAGACGCAGCTTCAGCGCAGTTGGGAATGGGTAAAGACGTAGGTCCGGCCCCTGATCGCCTCGCCGATCTGGTCGAGCAGGAGGTCAGCCGGCTGGATGATCGAAGGCGCAACCTGCTCGTAGCCACCTTTGCTAAACATTTCGAGCAAGGTGGCGGCTTGCGCTTCGAGCGCCTCGAATTTTGGCGCCCAATACCGCGGCCATGGCTCACGCCCTGTGACGGGCGAGGACGTCCCGCACGGCCTTGACCGTATCGGCTTCGGGCACGGCGAACTGGGCCTCTGCCTGCTTCTTTAGGTATTCGTCGCGGTCCTTGATCGAGGTGAGCGTGGCGCCGAGGATCAGATCCTTGATCTGCACCCTTGGTCCCGAGGGATCGTCCTTTTCACTGCCACCTTGGATCACGATGCACGGGCTTCGACGCTTGTCGGCGTACTTCGTCTGTGCGCCAAGCTTACCGCTTCCGAGATACATTTCGGCTCAAATCGGCGGACCACCGTCATCAGGGTTGCGTAGCCGGTTTACCAGCCGCTGATAGTTCTCGATGGGCTGATCAGGAAACACCAGCACCACGACCGGGCCTCGCACAGAGTCAGCGGGGAGCTTGCCGA
>CAVOSR010000006.1:0-17725 GCA_963698925.1 uncultured Actinomycetes bacterium
TCGCCGCGAGCCGCTACGGCGCCGTGACGCTCGCCGAGAACCTCGAGGGACGAGACCCCGGCAACGCCACGCGCTTCGCCTGGCTCGCGCACGTCGAGGACGCCCCAGCCCCGCCCGCCGCCGGGCCGGCGAAGACGGCGCTGATCTTCTTGGGGCATGGGATCGAGCTCGCCGGGGTGGCTCGTGTCGTGCACCTGGCGGTGTTCGCCTTCGCCGGTGTGAACCTCACCCGCATCAAGTACGCGGCCGCTGCGCCGCGGCATGGCCAGTACATGTTCTTCCTGGACCTCGAGGGGTCCATGGCCGACGCGGCGGTTTCCGGCGCGGTGAACGATTTACATAAGCATGCCGAGGTGGTTCGAGTCCTCGGCTCGTTCGCCACCGGATAAACCGGTCCGCCACCCTCGCTACATTCCGCCAGAAGATGGCAAGCGCTGTACCCCCAGGCCCACTGGGGTCCGTGCCGTCAGCTGACCACCAGCGGCACGGACCTGAAACCGATGGCTCTTCGCAGAGCCGTTGGAGCGGTGGTCGTGTGCTGGTTCTGAACGCCACGTTCGAGCCCATCAATGTCTGCACTGTGCGCCGGGCGACCGTCCTGCTGCTCGAGGACAAGGCCGAGGTCATCGAGATCGGCCAGACCGACCTGCACTGGGCGACGGGTTCGCTCCCGCGCCCGGTGGTGATCCGCCTGGTCACCTACGTGCGCATCCGCGCCAAGCGCAAGATCACCCGCCGCGCGGTGTTCGCCCGCGACGGCTGGATGTGCCAGTACTGCGGTGCGCGCACGAGCCTCACGGTGGATCACGTGATCCCGCGCTCCAAGGGCGGCGGGTCGGGCTGGGACAACATCGTCGCGGCCTGCGCGCCGTGCAACCGCCGCAAGGCGGACCGGCTCCCGCACCAGATCAACATGCACCCGAAGGCCAAGCCGCACACGCCGGGCGCACACATCTTCATCCAGCTCGCGTCGCCGACCATCCCGGCGACCTGGCGCCGAATACCTGTCCGCGGCAGCCGTCGTCGCCTGACGTGACGGACAAATGGGCGCGGTGGCTGCTCGTCGGCCGCGATGCCGGCAACGCTGAGCAGCGTGAAATCGGAGCTCGACGGCGCGGTGCTCGACCGCCTCCCGCGCGGTGTCTCGCTCACTCCCGCCGGCCGGGCGCTGCTCCCCGAAGCACGACTCGCCGTGCGAGCGGTCGAGCGAGGCAGACAGGGAGCGCGCTCCGCCCTGGCGCTCGAGCTCGGCGAGCTGGAGATCGCCACCGTGCTCTCGATGGCGGTCGGCGTCCTGCCGCGCCACATCGGCGTCTGGCACCGGCGCCATCCGAACGTCGCGATCTGGCTGCACGAGTTCCGGCACCGCAACCTGCTCGAGGACGCCGTCGAGCAAGGCGTCGCTGACTTCGCCGTCGGGCCGAAGCCGTTGCGCCGGTGGGACGGGCCGCTCGAGACCGTCGCGTGGGAGGAGTTCGTGCTCGTGGTCGCGCCGTCCGATCCGCTCGCCGGACGCGAGAGCGTTCCCGTCGACGAGCTTGCCGAGCGCTCGTGGGTGCTCTACCACGCCGACCACGGCCTCGCCGGCATCCTCGAGGAGATCTGCCTCCGCGCAGGCTTCAGGCCGCGGGGCACCGTGCGGACGTCTCAGGCCGAAGGTGCGACGCGACTCGCGGCCGTCGGGGTCGGCATCGCGCTCGTGCCCGACAACGTCGTCGCTCCCGGGCTCGACTGCGCGGTACTGCGCTTCGAGCCGCGCATGATTCGCGAGATCGCCGTCTACGCGCGCGGCGACTGGTCGACGACGGCCGGTGCATTCGTCGACGTGCTCCGCAGCGACGCACGGCAGCGGCCCGAAGGCGCGCTGTCGATCGAGCTATAGCGATCAGTAAGGTGCAGATCGTGCGCCTCGCAGCCCTGCTCGCGTTGTCCGCGGTGCTCGTCGCAGGCTGCGGTGGGTCGTCCGCCGACTCCGAGCAGGAGCATCCGTCGTTCGCGGGCGCGCACGCCCGTACGAAGGCGGCCGGCCCAGCGCGGTTCCGGATGTCGATCGGCATCAACGCCGGCGGCACCAGGATCACCGCCGAGGAGAACGGATCGACGTCGTTCACCGGCCGCCGCGCGCACCTCTACAAGCAACTGCCCGGCGGCCAGTTTCCCCAGGAGCTCGTGGTGATCGGGCCGTACACGTACACGAACGCGAACGTCCAGGCTGCGCTCGCTGACCCGTCCGTCAGGCCGTGGACGAAGCTCGACACGCGCAGGCTGACTCCGAAGCAGCGTCACGACCAGCCCGACGAGCTCGCGCATGTGCAGGCGCCCGCCTACCTGCCGGCCGGCGTCGGCGTTGCCACCTACGGCGGCAAGGAGAGCGACGGGACGTTTCGGTTCAGCGGGCGGGTCGATCAAAGGCGACTAGCGCGCCGCGTGCCGCCCGCGGTCCTGACCGCGCTGAAGAACGACTACCCGGCTGGAACCTTCCCCGCGACGTTCTGGCTCGACGACCAGGGTCGTCTTCACCGCGTGCTCGTCCGCTACTCGACGCCGCAAGGCACGAAGCTGACCGTCGACACGATCTACTCGGACTTCGGCAGGAAGGTCGACCTGACGCTGCCTGCCGCGAGCAAGATCAAGGACATCAGCCCTTAGACGGTTGATGCCAGGCGAGCGCCGCGGCGAGCACCGTCTCGTCGCGCGGCGCGATGAACTGCAGGTCGCCGATCGCGATCGCCGCCCAGCCGAGGACGTTGAACGGGCGCAGGAACGCCGTGGCCGGGATGCGGATGTCGAGCTCGTCGCAGTCGACGGGCGGTACATCGACCCCGAGCACCGGCGAGACGTAGAGGTCGACCTGAGGCCGGTAAGCCCGCCATGCGCGCACGGCGGCTGCCGCACGCGCGACCTCCGCGGGATCGACCTCTTGCGCTTGCTCGAGCTTGGTGCGGACGTTCGGGCCGTACTCGTCGGCGCGGACGGGAAACGTGGCCCGGTGCGCCTCGGCGGCTTCGTGGAAGAAGAGCGGCCAGGTGTCGGCCGGCGGGTCGGGGATGGTCGTCTCGACGACGCGCGCGCCGAGCTGCTCGAGGCGCTCGACGTACGCCTCGCCCGCACGGTTCTCGGCCTGTGGGGGACCGCCCACGGACGGCGGCCGCGTCAGAAGCCCGACCGTCAGCCCCTCGAGCCGCGGCGCCGGGAGCGGCGCCGCCGCGAGCACCGACCACATCACCGCCACCTCGGGGACGCTGGTCGCCATCGGCCCGACGGTGTCGAAGCTGCGACAGAGGGGATACACACCGTCCGCCGGCACCCTCCCCCAGCTCGGCTTGAAGCCGACGACGCCGCAGCACGATGCGGGCAAGCGGATCGAGCAGCCCGTGTCGGTGCCGATGCCGATGTCGCAGAGGCCCGCCGCGAGCGCCGCCGCATTACCGCCCGACGAGCCGCCGGTCGTGCGCCCTGGCAGCCGCGGGTTCTGGACGGTGCCGTACCAGTCGTTCTGGCTCGTCACGCCCCAGGCGAACTCGTGCAGGTTCGCCTTGCCGACGAGGACGGCACCCGCGGCGATGAGCCGCTCGACCGCGGTCGCAGTGCGCGCCGGGACGTGGTCGGCGTAGATCCCTGAGCCGTAGGTCGTGCGAACGCCCGCGGTGTCGATCAGGTCCTTGACCAGGAGGCGGCGCCCGTGCAGTGGCCCCGCCAGCGCACCGGCCGGCTCGACGGTCGTGATGATCGCGTTGTACTGATCGCTCACGGCACGTAGGCGATCGCTTCGACCTCGATGCGGGCACCCGGGATCGCGAGCCGGCTCACCTCGACGAGCGTGCTGGCGGGGCGTGACGCGCCGAAGACCTCTTGCCGAACCGTGTTCACCGCCGGACGGTCGTCGATATCCGTGAGGAACACGGTCACCTTGACGACGTCGCCGAATCCGGCTCCCGCCGCGTCGAGCACGAGCCCAATGTTCCGGAACACCTGCTGCGCCTGCGTGACGACGTCGCCGGGCACAAGGCTCCCGTTCGCGTCGACCGGGACGCAGCCCGAGACGAACAGGAGGTCACCGACCAGAACCGCATCGGTGTAGTGGCTGATCGGCTCCGGCAGCCCCGAGACGCGGAACTCGCGCCGTGGTTGCTCATCCGCGCTGCTCCGCATCGTCGCGCGAATGAGCGACCTGATAGTTCCTGATCGGCTCCGTCGAGCCTACGCCGCTCATGCGCCGGCGCGGATCGCGCTGAGTGTCGTCCGCGGGTTGATCGCCTCCGGATCGATGCGCAGATGCAGCACGGCCGGCCGGCCCGCGTCCAGCGCGCGCTCGAGCGCAGGCGCGAACTCGTCCGTGCGCTCAACGGTCTCGCCGTGCGCGCCGAATGCGCGCGCGAGCGCCGCGAAGTCCGGGTTGTCGAGATCGGTCCCGACGACCCGCCCCGGGAACAAGCGCTCCTGATGCATGCGGATCGTCCCGTACATCCGGTTGTCGACGACGATCACGATGATCGGCAGGTCGTACTGAACCGCCGTCGCGAGCTCGGCGCCCGACATCAGGAAGTCGCCGTCGCCCGACCAGCAGACGACGGTTCGCTC
The DNA here is from genome assembly GCA_963698925.1 of uncultured Actinomycetes bacterium. GTDB lineage: Bacteria > Actinomycetota > Thermoleophilia > Gaiellales > Gaiellaceae > PALSA-600. Next base: position 4,582 of record CAVOSR010000006.1, read on the forward strand.
CGGGGCGACCGCCTTGGCGGCCACCGCGGCGGGCACGCCGTACCCCATCGCGCCGCTCGTCGGCGCGAGCTGGCTCGGGAAGGAGCGAAAGCGCCAGAAGCGATGGATCCAGGCGGTGTGGTTACCGGCTCCGTTCGTGACGATCGCGTCGGGCATCTCGCTCGAGCAGCGCGGCGATGCAGTCGCCGAGGTCGACGTCCCCCGGCATCGGCGAATGCTGCTGCCAGGCATCGAACTCGGAGCGAGCGGACACGCGCGCCTCGTGCCAGTGCGGCTCGACGCGCAGGTCGCGCACGGCGGCCGCGAACTGGGCCATCCCCGAGAGGATCGGCAACTCGGCCTGGTACACGCGGCCGAGCTCCTCGGCGCCTGGGTGCACGTGCACCAGCTGCTGCCTCGGTCGCGGCACGTCGAGGAGCGTGTAGCCGGAGGTCGTCATCTCGCCGAGCCGCGGACCGACGACGAGCAGGACGTCGGCAGCGCGGACGCGCGCCGCGAGCGCCGGGTTGATTCCGATGCCCACGTCGCCGACGTACGACGGCGAGTCGTTGTCGAGCGAGTCCTGGCGCCTGAACGCCGCACCCGCCGGCAGATCGTTCGCCTCGAGGAAGACCTGGATGTCCTCGGAGGCCTGCGGTCGTCCAGCCTGCGCCGCCGAGGATCGCCAGACGGGCGCTCCGCACCCGCGAGCAGCGTCCGCAGGGACTCGATGTCGGCGGCGGCCGGGCTCGGCTGCACGACGCGGAACGGCGGTGCGTCCGGCGCTTCCGACTCCTGCGCGAGCATGTCCTCCGGCAGTGCGAGCACGACCGGACCCGGCCGGCCGGCGCACGCGACCGTGTAGGCCCGTGCGATGAGCTCCGGGATCCGGTCGACGCTGTCGATCTGGGCGACCCACTTCGCAAGCGGGCCGAACATCCGCCGGTAGTCGATCTCCTGGAACGCCTCGCGCTCCTCCTGCGACGAGGCGACCTGGCCCACGAGCAGGATCAGCGGCGTCGAGTCCTGGAAGGCGGTGTGCACGCCGACAGAGGCCTGCGTCGCGCCGGGCCCGCGCGTGACCATGCAGATCCCGGGCCGCCCGGTCAGCTTGCCGTAGGCCTCGGCGGCGTTCGCGGCACCGGCCTCGTGCCGGCAGGTGATCAGCCGGATCGGCGACTCGTACAGCCCGTCGAGCAGGTCGAGGTAGCTCTCACCGGGCACGCAGAACACGAGCTCGGTGCCGTGCACGGCGAGCTGGTCGGTCAGCAGCTTGCCGCCGCGCCGGCTCACAGCCGGTGCTCCAGGTAGATGCGGGCGCGCTGCAGCTTCGGCTTCTCCTCGTCGGCCGGGTCGACGTAGGTGATCGTGCGCTTGCCTTCCCACTCCCGCGGGAGCACGAGCACGCGCACGAACGCCGTCTCCTCGGTCTCGGACGCCGCCGCGAAGACCGGGTCGGGGCCGGTCTCGTACCACCACTCGAAAGGCCCGTACTGGTGCGAGGCGCCCTCGGTGTCGATGCGGATGCGGCCCTTCAGCAGCACTCGGAGACCTGGGCCCGGGTGCGTGTGCAGGTATGCGACACCACCGGGCGGGAAGTCGACTCGGTCGCAACGTAGGAGCCAGTCGCCGGCGGGCCGCTCGGTCAGCTCCCACACGAGCGCTCGTCCCTCCACACGAGCCGCGCCGACGCGTGCCTCGTCCGCGGTGACGTCGTAGACGACGTGGTCGCCCGGCCCCGTCTCGACACCGTCCGCGTGATCGGTCAGCCGGAGGATCAATGAAAGGTCTGGCCGCCGTCGATCACGATCGTCTGGCCGGTGATGAAGTCGGAGTCGCCGCTCGCGAGGAACACGACCGCGCCGACGACGTCCTCCGGCAGCTGGTCGCGCTGGAGCGTGCGCGCCGACACGGAGACGTCGCGTAGCTTCTCGACCACTTCGGGGTGAGCCTCCACGCCGGCCGACATCGTGAAGCCCGGCGCGACGCAATTGACGAGCACGGCGTCCTTGCCGACCTCCTTCGCGAGCGCGCGCGTGAAGGCCACGATCGCGCCCTTGGAGGTCACGTAGTGGAGCAGGAACGGCACGCCGCGAAACGGCGTCCCCGACGAGATGTTCACGATCTTGCCGCCGCCCTGGCTGCGCATCACGGGCACGACGGCACGGCACATCAGGAACATCGACGCGACGTTGACGTCCATCACGGTGCGCCACTCGTCGAGCGGGATCTCCTCGAAGGAGCGCATCTCGAGCGAGGCGTAGAGACCGGCGTTGTTCACGAGCACGTCGATCTTCCCGCAACGCTCGACGGCTTCCCCCACGAGCCGCTCGACGGACGCCTCGTCGGCGACGTCCGCGGTGATGCCGACGCCGTCCGGGAACGCCGCGGCTGCCTCCTCCGCCCCGTGCAGGTCGGCGATCACGATGCGCGCCCCCGCGGCCGCGAGACCCTCGGCGATCGCCCTGCCGATCCCCTGCGCGCCGCCCGTCACGATCGCGACCTTGCCCTGCATCAACGCAGCGGCGAGAACGACGTCGGGATCAGGATGCGGTTCTGCTGGGTGTGCAGCAACGGCTGCAGGCGGGCGAGAAAGTCCTGCCAGTCCGGGTCGGCCTGCAGGCTGGCGCGGCGCTGCTCGCGCTCGGCGTAGTTGTCGTACGCCCACAGCGCTGTGTAGGTCGACAGCGCGCCGACGTCCGTGGTGAACACCCCGACGAGGTCTCCGAGGTGCTTGCGCTGCAGCTCGATGCCCTCGCTCTCGTACATCGAGACGACCTCGTTCAGCTTGCCGGTGAACACGTGGTAGTCGCGCTGCTCGACGATCACGAGTCGATCCCTCCCATGGACAGGTACTTGATCTCGAGCCACTCGTCGATCCCGTACTTCGAGCCCTCGCGGCCGATCCCCGATTCCTTGACGCCGCCGAACGGCGCGACCTCGGTCGAGATGACGCCGGTGTTGATGCCGACGATGCCGTAGTCGAGCGCCTCCGAGACGCGCCAGACGCGGCCCGAGATCGCGACTGAAGAAGTACGCGGCGAGCCCGTACGGCGTGTCGTTCGCGACCCGGATCACCTCGTCCTCGCTCGTGAAGCGCGCGATCCCCGCAACCGGCCCGAACGTCTCCTCGCACGCCATCGCCGCCTCGGCCGGCACCCCGGCGATCACCGTCGGGCTGTAGAAGAGGCCGCCGAGGTGCTCGCCGCCGGCCAGCAGCTCGCCGCCGCGGTCGAGCGCATCCGCGACATGGCGCTCGACCTTGTCGATCGCCTGCTGCTCGATCAGCGGTCCGACCCGCGTGTCGGCCTCGAGCCCGGAGCCGACCTTGAGCGCCGACGCGCCCTCGACGACGCGCTGGACGAACTCGTCGTAGACGGGCGCCTGGACGAGGATCCGGTTGGCCGAGATGCACGTCTGGCCGGAGTTGCGGTACTTGCACGTGAGCGCGCCGGCGACCGCCTCGTCGAGGTCCGCGTCGTCGAAGACGATGAACGGCGCGTTGCCCCCGAGCTCCAGCGACACCTTCTTCACCTGGCCGGCGCACTGCGCCATCAGCAGCTTCCCGACCTCGGTCGAGCCCGTGAAACCGAGCTTCCGGACGATCGGGCTGCTCGTCATCGTGCGCCCGATCTCGGGCGCGTCCTCGGCGCTGCCGGTGACGAGCCCGAGCACGCCCGGCGGCAGTCCCGCCTCGAGGCCGAGCTGGGCGACGGCGAGCGCGGAGAGCGGCGTCTGCTCGGCTGGTTTCAGCACCATCGTGCAACCGGCGGCCAGCGCGGGCGCGGCCTTGCGCGTGACCATCGCCGCCGGGAAGTTCCACGGTGTGATGCCGGCGGTGACGCCGACCGGCTGGCGGATGACGACGATCCGGCGGTCGCTCATGTAGGTGGGGATCGTGTCGCCGTAGACGCGCTTGGCCTCCTCGCCGAACCACTCGAGGAACGACGCGGCATAGGCGATCTCGACGCGCGACTCGGCGAGCGGCTTGCCCTGCTCGGTGGTGAGCAGGCGGGCGAGCGGCTCCTCGTGCTCGAGCATCAGGTCGGCCCAGCGGCGCATGACGCGCGCGCGTTCCTTGGCGAGCAGACCGCGCCACGCCGGCAGACGCGTCCTCGGCGGCGGCGAGCGCGCGGGTCGTCTCGGCTGCGCCCATGCGCGGCACCTCGCGAATCGTCTCCCCGGTCGCCGGGTCGTCGACGGCGAAGTGCTCGCCGGAGTCCGACGCGAGCTCGAGCAGCGGCAGGTCGGCGACCGAGGTCACGCCGTGATCATAGGCACGACGTGGTCGCTACCCGCCGAGCGCGGCGGCGATCTCCTCGCACGTGCCGACGCTCGCGACGTTCTGCATCGCGTAGCTGAGCGCCGCGTTCTGCCACTCGTCGTCGACCGTCGAGGTGCCGTCCGAGGCGACGACGGCGCGATAGCCGGCGTCTGCCGCGTGCCGCGCCGTGTGCTCGATCGACATGTTCGTCCAGGCGCCCGTGATCACGAGCGTCTCGACGCCGAGCCCGCGCAGCAGGATGTCGAGCCGCGTCTCGTAGAACCCGTTCATCCGCATCTTCTCGACGACGTGGTCGCCGTCCTGCGGCTCGAGGCCCTCCGCCGGCGCGGCGCCCCAGCTGCCGCGGACGAGCGCGTTCGCGTCCTTGACGCCCTGGAACAGCGGCGCGTTCTGCTTCAGGCCGGGCGCGCCCTGCTCGACGATGTACCAGATGTGGATCACCGGCACGCCCGCCTTGCGGCACGCGGCGGCCAGGCCGGCCACGTTGGCGACGACGTTCTGGCTCGTCGCATGCGCCGGCGCGCCCGAGTCGGCGAACGCGCCGCCGTCGATGATCACGTCGTTCTGCAGGTCCTGGATGACGAGTGCGGCCGACTTCGGGTCGATGCTGTCCACCGGTGATCCCTCCTATCTCATGTAGCCGAGCTTGTTGCCGGCGACCTTCATGCGCACGCGGTACACGGAGGTCGAGGCGGGGATGAAGAGCGAGCGCCAGTCGTCGTCGCCCCAGTTCACGTTGCCGACGTTCTCCGGCACCTCGATCACGCCGAGGTGCTCGCCGTCCGGCGCGAAGATCCAGACGCCCTTCGGGCCGGTCACGTAGACGTTGCCGCGCTCGTCGAGCTTCATCCCGTCGACGAGCTCGCCCGAGGCGAGGTCACCGGTGCCGATGTTCTCGGCGAAGACGCGGCCGTTCGAGAGCGCGTGGCCCGGGCCGACGTCGAAGACGCGGATGTGCGCGCGCACCGTGTCGTTGATGTAGAGCTGCGACTCGTCGGGCGTGAAGCAGAGCCCGTTCGGCTGCTCGAAGTCGTCGATCAGGAGCTGCAGGTCGCCTCCGTCCGCCGGGCAGGCGATAGACGCCTTGGAAGTCCAGGTCCTGTGGCCGCTCGAGCCCGAACCCGGGCATGCGGCCGTAGGTCGGGTCGGTGAAGATGATCGAGCCGTCCGAGGCGACGATCACGTCGTTGGGGCTGTTCAGCTCCTTGTCGCCCCAGTGCGTGGCGAGCGTCTCGCGCGTCCCGTCGGGGCGCTCGCGGACGACCGAGCTCGTCACGTGCTCGCACACGATCAGGTTGTCGTCGTTGTCGCGCGTCATCCCGTTGCACTTGTTGCTCGGGTCGCGGAGCACCTGCACGCCTTCCTCGGGGTGCCAGCGGCGCCGCTTGTCGCCCGGCATGTCGCTGAAGTGGAGTGACCCGTCGGGCATCCAGATCGGACCTTCGGTGAACGTGAACCCCGTGGCGATCTGCTCGACCTCGGCGTCCTCGTCGACCAGGTCGCGGACGTTCTCGGACAGCACCTTGACGGACATCCGGTTCCTCCCTCGTCGATGAAGCGAGCTCGCGGGCGAAGCTACAACGTCGGCCGCGCCGACGCAAAGAGGCCTCAGCGCTCGACGTGGATGCGGCCGGGCGCTTCGCGCAGCGGGCCGCCCAGGCGGCCGGCGCGCAGCGCGAGCGCTTCGGCGAGGATCGAGACCGCGGTCTCGGCGGGGCTCTCGGCGCCGATGTCGAGCCCGGCCGGGCCACGCAGCCGTGCGAGCTCGGCGTCGGTCAGCCCTTCCTCGACGAGCCGCTCGCGGCGCTTCTCCTGTGCGCGGCGGCTGCCGAGCGCGCCGACGTAGAACGCCTCGGTGCGCAGCGCCGCCGCGAGCGCCGGGATGTCGAACTTCTCGTCGTGCGTCAGCACGACGACGGCGGTGTCGCGGTCGGGGCGGATGCGCGCGAACGCCTCGCCCGGCCATTCGACGAGCAGCTCGTCGGCGCTCGGCATGCGCTCGCGCGTCGCGTACTTGGCCCGGGCATCGACGCAGATCGTGTGCCAGCCGACCGCCTTCGCGGCGGCGCAGAGCGCCTCGCCGGTGTCGACGGCGCCGACGACGACCAGGCGCGGCGGTGGGCCGAACACCTCTGCGAAGACGCGGGCGCCTTCATGCTCGAGCTGGCCGTTCCGCTGCACGTCCCGCGCGAGCACCGCGAGCCCGAGCGGGTCGTCGCCGACGACCTCGCCGCGGTCGAGCAGCACGAGCACGTGGCTGCCGCGATGGTCGCCCTCGATCACGGTGAAGAGCACGGCCCGCTCCTCGCCGTGGGCAAGCTCGAGCAACCGGTCGGCGAGGGTCACTCGAGCCGTTCGAGGAAGACGTCGATCTCGCCGCCGCACGGGAGGCCGACTCCGAGCGCCTGCTCGTCGGAGATGCCGTAGCTGAGCAGCCTCGGCTCGCCCGAGGCGATCACCTCGAGCGCCTGCACGGCGACGTCGTTCTCGACGCAGCCGCCCGAGACGGATCCGCACATCTCACCGGCCTCGGAGACCGCGAACTTCGCACCGATCGGGCGGGGCGCCGAACGGCGCGTGGCGACGACGGTCGCGACCGCGATCCGTTCCCCGCGCTCCCGCCAACGCTCGACGCCTTCGGCGATGTCCTTCACGCTGCGTGCCTCCGTTCGATGCCGCCGAGGACTGTACCCAGCGCCTCGAGGCTCGCGATGTCGTGGCCCGAGAGCAGCCGGTCGACGTAGGGATACGCGGCCTGCATGCCGCCGGCGAGCGGCTGGTAGTCGGGGTGGCCCTTGAGCGGGTTCACCCAGACGACCGCGAACGCCTGATGCGCGAGGCGCGCCATCTCGACGGCGATCGCCGTGGTGTCGCCGCGCTCGCACCCGTCGGAGCAGATCACGACGACCGCGCCGCGCGTCAGGGCTCGGCGGCCCCAGTCGTCGTTGTACGCCTTCAGCGACTCGCCGATCCGCGTCCCGCCGGACCAGTCGACGACCCGCTTCGCCGCCGCCGCGAGCGCCGAGTCGGAGTCGCGCAGGCCGAGCTCGCTCGTCAGCCGCGTCAGCCGCGTGCCGAACGCGAACGTCTCGACGCCCCTGCCGGAGCCCTGCGCGGCGTGCAGGTAGAGCAGCAACGCCCGCGCGTAAGCCTCCATCGAGCCGGAGATGTCGAGCAGCAGCACGAGCTTGCGCGGCGCGGTCGAGCGGCTGCGGTAGGCGCGACGCACCGGGTCGCCGCCCGTCGAGAGCGAGCTGCGCACGAGCGCCCGCACGTCGAGCGCGCCGCGTCGGCGGTCGCGGCGCAGGCGGTGCGTCCGGCGCAACGGGCGGGCGAGCGCGATCTGCCGGATCAGCACGCGGGCGCGCGCGAACTCCTCGGGCGACATGGCCGCGAAGTCGCGCGTCCGGAGCAGCTCGTCGGCGCTCCAGGCGCCGACCTCGATCTCGCCGCCGTCCAGCTCCGGCCCCGGGCCCGGCGCGCCGCCCTTGCGGCGCGCGCCGGCACGGCGGGGCGGCTCCGCCTCCCGCTCGGGCAGCCGGTCCGAGACGCGCAGGAACCACGCCGCGAAGGCGCGGTCGAAGGTGTCGAGATCGTCGCGCCGCGACACGAGTGTCTGCCGCAACGCCCAGTAGACGTCCTCCTGACGCGCCAGGTCGACCGAGTCGAGCGCGCGCAGCGCGTCGGAGACCCGCTGCGGGCCGACCTCGAGACCGCCCTCGCGGAGCACGCGCCCGAAGACGACGACGTGGCGGACGACGGCGTGCGGCCTGCTCAGCCACGGACGGTGCCGACGAGCCCTGCGAGCGCGTCGTCGCGAATCGCGAGCAGGTCCTCGTGGTACTTGAGCAGCGAGCCGAGCGTCGCCTGGACGTTCTCGACGTCGAGCTCCTGCTGGCCGAGGGCGGTCAGCGCGCGCACCCAGTCGATCGTCTCGGCGAGCCCCGGCGGCTTCTGCAGGTCGAGCGAGCGCAGCTCCGCGGCGAACCGCGCCGCCTCCTCGGCGAGCCGCTGCGGCACGCCCGGCACACGTAGCTCGACGATCTCGATCTCGCGTGCGACCGAGGGATGGCCGATCCAGTGGTAGAGGCAGCGGCGCTTGAGCGCGTCGTGCAGCTCGCGCGTCCGGTTCGAGGTGAGGATCACGTAGGGCCGCTGCTTCGCGGAGATCGTCCCCAGCTCGGGCACCGTCACCTGGAAGTCCGAGAGCACCTCCAGCAGGAACGCCTCGAACTCCTCGTCGGCCCGGTCGATCTCGTCGATCAGGAGCAGCACCCGCTGCTCGGACTCGATCGCCTCGAGCACCGGCCTGCGGATCAGGAACTCGGGGCCGAACAGCTCCGCCTCGTCGACCGTGCCCGCCTGAGCGGCGCGGATGTGCAGCAGCTGCCGCGCGTAGTTCCACTCGTAGACCGCGTGCGCGATGTCGAGCCCCTCGTAGCACTGCAGCCGGATCAGGGGGGCGCCGACTGCGACGGCGATCGCCTTCGCCGCCTCGGTCTTGCCGACGCCCGCCTCGCCTTCGAGCAGCAGCGGCTTCTCGAGCTTGAGCGAGAGGTAGAGCGCCGTCGCGAGCCCCCGGTCCGCGAGGTAGGACGCCTGCGCGAGAGCTGAGTCGAGCTCGTCGATCGACGCGAACGCCACGGACGCACAGTAGAGGTTCGAGCGCACCTTGACGCACGCCGCCGAGGGGTTCGTATGATTGGCCGATGACCCCTGACGTGCTGTTTCCTGCGTCCGCTGACGAAGCGGCAACCATGTACGGCGACGGCGAGGGCATCACCGTCTTCGCCGGCGGAACGATCCTGCTGCCGGAGATCGCGTCGGGGCGCCTCGCGCTCGAGCGAGCGCTGATGCTGCACCGGACCGGCCTCGACCAGCTGCGCGCGACGGCGACCGCGTCGTGATCGGCGCCATGGTGTCGGTCGCGGCCCTCGCCGACGGCCCCGACGAGCTGCTCGCGCGCTGTGCGCGCCAGGTGGCCGACGGCGAGGTGCGCCGGAACGCGACGGTCGGCGGGAACATCAGCTCGCCGCCCGGCGGCGACTCGCAGCGCGGCGACCTGGGCGGCCCGCTGATCGCGCTCGGCGCACGGGTCCGGTCGACGGGCGCGGGCGGCGAACGGACGGAGCCGATCGAGGACTTCCTCGCCGGCGACCGTACGGGACGCCTGGTGCTGGAGGTCGACTACGACTCGTTCGAGCGCCGCACCGGCTCGAGCGGTCTCCGCCGCCGGCATGCGCATTCGTTTTCGATCGCCGGTGCCGTCGCCTGCTCGCGGGCGGACGGCTCCGACCTGCGGGTCGCCGTCACGGGCGTCGGCCCGACCGCGATTCGCTGCCGGAGCGTCGAGCAGAGCGGCGACGCCGCAGACGTGCTGCAGGACGTGCAGCCGCGTCGACGACGCCGTCGCCTCGGCTGCCTACCGGAGCGCCGTCCTCCCGAAGCTCGTCCGCGAAGCCCTCGACAACCTGGAGCGCGCATGAAACTGACCGTCAACGGCGTCGAGCTGGAGATCGTGAGCCCGCCGCTCACGCCGCTCCTGCACGTCCTGCGGGACGAGCTCGACATCACGAGCCCGAAGGCCGGGTGCCAGCAGGGCGGCTGCGGCACCTGCACGGTTCTGATCGACGGCGAGCCGCGCCGCTCCTGCCTGACGGCGGTGGCCGCGGTCGACGGCGCGTCGATCACCACGGTCGAGGGGATCGGCGAGGCCGAGGAGCTCTCGGCGGTGCAGGCGGCGTTCTACAACCACTACGCCGCGCAGTGCGGGTTCTGCACGCCGGGCATGGTGCTCGCCGCGACGGCGCTGATCGAGCGCAGCGGCGGCCCCGTCGAGCGCGAGGACGTGCTCGAGGCCCTCGGCGGCCACTACTGCCGCTGCACCGGCTACGTGAAGATCATCGACGCGGTGCTGGCCGCCTCGCGCGGCGAGGTCGACCCGGTGCACGACGTGCCCGAGCCCGCCGCCGGCGAGCCAGAGGTCGTCCCGAAGGGGAGCCCGGCATGAAGGCCGTCGGCGCACGTCTCCCCCGCTACGACGGCATCGGCCACGTCACCGGCCGCACCCAGTACGTCGACGACGTCCGCGTCGGGAAGACGCTCTGGGTGAAGGCGCTCCGCTCGCCGCACCACAACGCCGCGATCACGTCGTTCGACGCGAGCAAGGCCGAGGCGATGAAGGGCGTCTACGCGGTGATCACGCACGAGGACGTGCCGCAGAACGTCTACGGCCATCTCGAAGGGCTCGGCGTCCCCGGCGACGAGCCGCTGCTCGCCGACGGCGAGGTCCGCTACCGCGGCCAGCCGATCGCCGCCGTCGCGGCGGAGTCCGAGGCAGCCGCCAACGCGGCGGTGCAGGCGATCGAGATCACCTACGAGGAGCGTCCCGCGCTGTTCGACATCCGCAACGCGCTCGACCCCGACGCCCCGCAGATCCACCAGTGGGGCAACGTCTATCCGCACTACGGCCCGTACAACCACCGGCGGGTGCGCAAGGGCGACATCGACCGTGCGTTCGACGAGGCGGACACGATCGTCGAGGGCGTCTACCGCCCGCAGGCGATCGAGCAGTTGCCGCTCGAGACGCAGGTCGCGCTCGCGGTGCCGGAGGCGAGCGGCCGGCTGACGATCTACTCGTGCACGCAGGCGATGTACTTCTCGATGGGCGTCGTCGCGGCGCACCTGAAGGTGCCGCTGAACAAGCTGAAGTTCGTCGGCGGCACCGTCGGCGGCGGCTTCGGCGGCAAGGTCGACACCGCCGCGGACACGATCTGCGCGCTGCTCGCGCTGAAGGCGCGCAAGCCGGTCAAGTGGCGCTGGACGCGCGAAGAGGAGTTCCTCGCGTCGTCGACGCGGGCGCCGTGGCACATCGAGCTCGCAGACGCGGTCACGAAGGACGGCTGGATCCTCGGCCGCCGGACGCTGACGCTGCACGACGCAGGCGCGTACGCGCGGTTCTCGCCGTACGGCCTGACCAAGCACGCGTTCCACCATTCCGGCGCGTACACGATCCCGAACCTCCGCTTCGACGGCTTCGTCGCGTTCACGAACCGCGTGCCGACGACCGCGATGCGCGGCTTCGGCGTCACCTCCGTGTCCTTCGCGGTCGAGACGCACATGAACCGCATCGCCGAGGTGATGGGCATCGACCCCTGGGAGCTGCGCCTCAAGAACGCCAACCGGATCGGCGACACGAGCGGGAACGGCGTCGTGCTCAAGGACCCGTCCACGGTGCCGGTGACGCTCGCCGCGGCCGACCGGGTCGGCGTCGAGCTGTCGGGCGAGTACCGCGGCATGACCGAGGAGCCGCGCTCGGGCGCACTCCTGCCGGAGCACCTGGTGGCCCAGCAGAACCTGAACGGGGAGGAAGCCTGATGGCGAAGCACCGCGGTCGCGGGTTCGCGACGATCGAGTACCCGACGGGCATGAACCAGAACGGCGACCCGAGCCAGGCCTGGATCAAGCTGAAGCCGGACGGCCGCGTCGACGTGTTCTCCGGCACGGTCGACATCGGCCAGGGCTCGAAGACCGTGCACACGCAGATCGTCGCCGACGCGCTCGGCGTGCCCTACGACTGGGTGACGATGGACAACACGAACACGGACTCGTCGGCTGTCTGCACCGGCACCTTCGCCTCGCGCGGCACGTTCATCGGCGGCAACGCCGTGCGGCTCGCCGCGGAGCGGGTCCGGGAGCGCATCCTCGACATCGCCTCGAAGGAGCTCGAGATCGATCCGAGCGACCTCGAGATCGAGGACGGCGAGGTGATCGCCCGCGGCGCCCCGCAGAAGAAGATCAACGTGGCCGACGTGGCCGGCGCGGCGACGTACAACTACGGCGAGCTGATCAGCGGCTCGTCGACGGCGCTGAAGCCGTTCGCCGACGTCGACGACGCGACCGGCCAGGTCGAGATCGAGCCCCACTCGGCGATCTCATACGCGGCGTGTGTCGCCGAGGTCGAGGTCGACGACGAGACCGGTGAGGTCGTCGTGCAGAAGATGGTGCAGGTCTACGACGTCGGCCGGGCGATCAACCCGACGCTCGTCGAGGGACAGATCGAGGGCGGCGCGATCATGGGCCTGGGACTCGGCCTCCTCGAATCGAGCTACCCGTACTACCCCTCGGTCGAGCACCGCGGCGGGCAGTTCGGCGCGTACCTCGCGCCGGCGCTGCGCGACATGCCGGAGCTCGACAACGTGATCATCGAGAACCCGTCCGTCGACGGCCCGTTCGGCGCGAAGGCGATCGGCGAGATGGCGAACAACGCGCAGCCGCCGGCGATCGCGAACGCGATCTTCGACGCGGTCGGCATCTGGCTGACCGAGATGCCGGCGACGCCGGACCGCGTGCTGGAGGCGCTCGCAGCCAAGCGCGAGCCGAGGCGCGACGGCAAGCGCGTGATCTTCGACGAGGAGATCTCCGTGCGCACGGTCTCGTCGAACCAGGGTGAGGGCTTCTTCAGTGTCGAAGCCTGAGGTCGCCTCCGAGTCGCGGCCGTTCCGCACCTGGAACGGCCGCGACTCGTGGGAGTTCGTCGACGGCGTGCGGCTGCACGCGATCGGCGGCGAGCAGGTTCTGCTCTGCCGCGTCAACTACGCGCCGGGCAAGCAGGTGCCGTGGCACAAGCACGACGACACCGAGCAGGTGATGTTCATCCTGGAGGGCGAGGTCGAGATGACGATCGAGGACGACACGACCATGCTGCGCGCGGGCGACGTCGTCGTCGTCAACCGCGGGCTGCACCACAAGCTCTTCTCGGAGCACGGGGTCACGTTCATGGAGGCGCTGTCGCCGGTGCCGCTCGACCACGTGCCGGACACCTCCCTCGACCTGGTGCTCGGCCCCGACGGCGGCTCGCAGCACGTGGCCAAGTAGTGC
>CAVOSR010000007.1:0-220772 GCA_963698925.1 uncultured Actinomycetes bacterium
ATCGGTGCTTCACCCGATTTTGCCTGTAAACTCCCCCTTTGGGGGACATGGCCCAATCGAGGATTGCAATTCGGTCAAGTGTCCTGCATGCTCCCTGCTTATGACCTCCCGTGCCGCACGAGGGAGCACTGCTTCCGCATCCACGAATTCCGCGCCCGCAACCCGTGGGCCTCGGCCCTCGGGCGCACGCCTCGGCGAGCGCCTGCGCCAGCTGCGCGTCGCCGCCGGCCTGACGCAGACCGACATCGCGGGCGAGCGGTTCTCCAAGGAGTACATCTCGCAGATCGAGCGCGGCAAGACGCGCCCGACCACCGAGACGATCGAGTGGCTCGCGCTCCGGCTGGGGGTCGACGCGGGCTTCCTCGCAAGCGGCGTTCCGCCGACCAGCGCGCCAAGGCCGAGACGATCCTCGCTCGGGCCGATGCGCTGCTCGAGGAGCACGAGTTCGACGGCGCGATCGGCGAGTACGCGAAGGCCCTGCCCGCCGTGCTCGGCACCGGCTCGACCGAGCTGCAGGTGCGCGCGCTCAACGGCGAGGCGATGGCCCGGGCACAGACCGGCGACGTCAAGGGCGCGCTCGCGCTGCTCGGCGATTCGCGCGGCCTGGTCGAGGGCGAAGAGTTCTCCGACATCGACCGCGCCGAGGTGCTGTATCGCCTGGGCGTCTGCCGGTACATGCTGTCGAGCATCTCGACGGCGGTCGGTCTGTTCAACGAGTCGCTGACACTCGCCGAGCGCTCGGGACTACCGTGCGACCAGCTCCGGTTGAACGTGTTCGCGTGGCGCTCGCGCTGCTATCGCCGCCAGCGGGACTACGAAGCCGCACGCGAGGACGTGGAGCGCGCGCTCGAGCTCGCCGAGGCGATGCACGATGCACGCGCGCTCGGCCAGGCGTACTTCCAGGCGTCGATGCTCGCCGAGCGCGACGGGCACTGGGTGCTCGCGCGCACGTACGCCGAGCGGGCCAAGACGCAGTACGAGGAGCTCGCCGACCGCGCGAACGTCGGCCGCCTGCTGAACAACCTCGGCGGCATCGAGTTCCTGCTCGGCAAGCCCGAGCAGGCCGTGGAGCACCTCAAGCACGCCTTCGCTGTCGCTCTCGAGATCGGCCGCAACGAGGAGGCGGCCACCGCGATCTCGTCGCTCGCCCAGGTACACCTCCGCACCGGCGATTCCAAGCGGGCGGAAGAGCAGGCCATGCACGCGCTCGAGCTGATCGGCGAACGCGACGACATGCTCGACGAGGTCGGCAACGCCCGGCTGGTGCTCGGCCGCGCGCTGCTCCTGCAGGAACGGCTCGACGAGGCCGAAACGGCTCTCGGCGACGCCGAGGATGCATTTTCCCAGCTGTCGTCCGCGTCGCATCGTGCGGCCGCGTGGATCGCCCAGGGTGACCTGGCGAGCAAGCGCGGCGACGAGCGTCGTGCAGCGGTTCTCTACCGTCAGGCGGCAGAAGCTCTCCAGGACTTCCGGTTCTAAGGGAAGGAGGTGTTCTCTGTGGCAAAGCTCGCTCTTCTCCTCCACCGCCGTCGCGCGCTGGTGCTCGCGCTCTCCGTCGTTGCGGCAATCGCCGGCGCGAAGTTCGGTCATCCGTGTCCCAACGGCAAGCCCGGCTTCGGTCTCTGGGACGGGCCCCTCTAGGACGATGTCCAGCTCGATTCGCGCGCTTCTTCAGCTGGGGAGCCGGCAGCGCGCTCTTGAGTCGGGCGGGATCTAGGTACGTGCGGCCATCAGCACGCGTAGATCGTGCAGCACCTGGCGTGCCTTGACCTGCGAGTCGTAGAGCACTCGCTGCCGACCCGTGCGGTCGATCAGGGCGGTGTACGCGACGTGGTCGACGAGCTCAGGGTTGCGCCGGACGCTCAGCACGTGCCACGCCGCCCACGTCCGCTCCAGCTGCGCGCGGGTCCCGATCAGGTAGCGGAACTGGGGCAGCAGGCCGCGCTGCACCGTGTAGCGGCGGACGGCTGCCGCGGTGTCGCCCTTCGGGTCGACGCTGACCGCGAGCACCCGCACGTGCTTGCGGGCAGGCCCGAGCTGCCGAAGCGCGCTGTTCAGGTTCTGCGCGATCAGCGGGCAGACGTCGGGACAGTTGACGTAGAGGAACGTGACGAGCACGAAGCGCCCGCGCTGGGCGGCAAGCGTCACCGGCCGGCCCGCAGCATCCTGGAGCGAGATCGGCGGCGCGGCGCGCGGGGGCTTCAGCTCGCCTCCGGCGAAGCGCTTCGCCGGAGGCGGCGGAGCGACGACCCGCGAGGTCGGCGCCTGGTCGGCGCCACAGGCCGTCAGTAGAGCGGTGAGCAAGGCGAGCGAGATCAGCCGGGTCACGCGGCAACGGTAGCCGTCGCTCCGTTTCCAACGCAGGCGACACGGGCAGGTCGTCACGCGATGGCCGACAAGGGCAAGGTCCGCCGCGCGCTCGAGCTGACGCGGGTCGCGCGTCGCACGCATCTCTTGAAGATCCTGCACGAGGTCGGCGTCGTCGGTGACAAGCCCGCGACCCGCGAGAGCGCAGTCCGCTTCCGCGAGGGCCTCGAGGAGCTCGGGACGACCTTCGTGAAGCTCGGCCAGCTGCTGTCGTCGCGGCCCGACCTGCTGCCCGACGTCTACATCGACGAGCTGACGAAGCTCGTCGACGACGTGACACCGCTGCCGTTCGCGCCGCTGCGCGACGTGATCGACCGCGAGATCGGGCTCGAGCACTTCACATCGATCGACGAGACGCCGCTCGCCACGGCCTCGATCGCGCAGATCCACGCCGGATTGCTCAGAACCGGCCGCCGCGTCGTTGTCAAGGTGCGCCGGCCGGGGATCGTCGAGGAGGTGCGGCTCGACCTCGAGCTGCTGCGCCGCACGGCGTCGATCGCCGAGAGCCATTCGGACACCGCGCGGTTGCTGCAGCTGAACGCGCTCGCCGATGAGCTCGACCAGCACCTGCTGGGCGAGCTCGACTTCCGCGAGGAGGCGCACAATGCCCAGCTGATCTCGGAGGTGCTGGAGGAGTACCGCGACGACCTGTTCGTGCCGCAGATCGAGCGTGAGCTCGTGACCGAAGAGGTCCTGGTGATGGAGCTGGTCGAGGGCGAGCGGGTTGCCGCCGGGAACGCGCTGACGGACGAGCGCGCTGTAGAGCTCGCGCAGACGTTCTTCCGCGCCTACGTTCGCCAGGTAACGGTCAAGGGCTTCTACCACGCAGATCCGCACCGGGGGAACGTGCTCCTGACGCCCGACGGCAGGCTCGCGCTGCTGGACTTCGGACTGATCGGCCGGCTCGACGACGACACGCGTACCTCGCTCGCGCTGCTCCTGCTGGCGATCGCGCACAACCGGGCCGACGACGTCGCCGACCTGATCCTCTCGATGTCTCTGACGACGATGCAGTCGGACGAGTCGGGCTTCGTGCACGACCTGCGCCGCAAGCTGCCGCGCTACCAGTGGCGCTCGCTCGAGGGAATCCGGACGGGCGAGGCGCTCGCCGACCTGCAGCGGCTCTGCCTGCAACACGGCATCGCGCTGCCCGCGTCCTTCGCGCTCGTGGGCAAGACGCTCTCGCAGGCCGAGAGCATCGCGCGCACACTCGATCCGGCGCTCGACCCGGTCGACCTGCTGCGCAGCGAAGGGTGGATCGTGATGGCGCAGGAGGCAGAGCGGCGGCTCGAGCCGAACCAGTTGCTCGCGTTCACCTTCACGCAGCTGCAGCCGCTCCTGAAGCTGCCGCGCCGCGTCGCTCAGCTGGCCCAGCGGCTCGAAGCCGGATCGTTGAAGGTCGGCATCGTCCCGACCGATCTCGGGAGCCTCGAGGGGCTGATCCGCTCGAGCGCGAACCGCCTCGGCGCGGCCATGATCATCTCCGCGCTCCTCGTCTCATCCGCGCTGATGGCGCGGGTGAATCACACGCTCGCGGTCGTCGGCTTCCTGCTGGCGGCGGCGCTCGGCCTCGTCATGCTCTGGCGGATCATCCGGACGCCTGGGGGGCTCTAGGCACGGTGACGCGCTCGCGCCGCGCGGCAGTCGCGAGCACCGAGCCGGCCAGCACGAGTGCGAAGCCGATCGCCATGCCGGCGGTCAGGTGCTCGCCGAGGATCGCCACGCCGAGCACGGCGGCGACCGCGGGATTGACGTAGGTGATCACGGTCGCCCGCACCGGGCCGATTTCGGCGATCAGCTTGAAGAAGACGACGAAGGCAAGCGCGGTGCAGATGACCGCGAGCCCGGCGACCGACACGGTCACCTTCCAGCCCGGCACGGCGTCGGGAAGTGAGAGCGCCGCGAACGGCCCGTAGATCAGCGCCGCGATCCCGATCGCCGCGGCGATCACGCCGAGCGGCGGCGCATCGCTCAGCCAGCGTGCGAGCACGATCGGGCCGACGGCGTAACAGACCGCGACGATTGCGACCTCGGCCAGCGGGATCGTGCCGGCGCCGTGCACGTCGAGCCCGACGATCGCAGCTACGCCGACCATCCCGACGCAGAGGCCCGCCCAGCGCCGCCCGCCGTGCTGCTCGCGCTCACCTGTGAACGTCGTCACGACCGCTCCGACGAGCGGCACGGCCGCGATCAGGAGGCCCGTCAGCGAGCTGGTCAGCTTCGTCTCGGCGTGCGCGAGGAAGAACCACGGGATCACGATCTCGATCACCGCGAAGACGAGGATCGGGAACCAGCGCGGCGCGAGCGGCCGGAGGTCGCCGCGCCACGCCGCGATCGGGAGCAGCAGGAGTGCCGCCACGAAGGTCCGGCTGAAGCCGAGCGTGACCGGCTCGAGCTCGCGCACCGCGACGCGGATCAACAGGTACGGGATGCCCCAGATCACGCACATCGCGGCGAACAGCAGCAGGCCCCGACGCGTCATGCGTTCTCTCTATCAGCAGGGCTACGAGCCGCGTCACGAACGAGGTTCGTGCGTTCGGCTCTCTAGCCGACTCCGTCGCTCGAGCCCACGCGTTCGACCACCACTTGCGGGATGCGGGCCTGCGGCGAGAGTCGCAGGCACATGCGCACGACCTCGGCGCAGTCCTCCGGCTGGATCATCTCCTCCGCCGACAGCCCTGACCATTGCGCCATCGGCGTGTCCACGAAGCCGGGGCAGATCGCGACCGCCCGCACGCCCGCCGCGTCGAGCTCGGCGTTCTGCGACCTCGTCAGCGCGATCACCGCTGCTTTCGTGGCGCCGTAGACGGTCAGTCCCGGCGTCGGTGCCGTGCCCGCGATCGAGGCGAGGTTGAAGATCCAGCCCTTCGACTCGCGCAGCAGCGGGATCGCCTCGCGCGAGACGAGCAGCAGTCCGCGCAGGTTGATATTCAGCTGCAGGTCGACGTGCTTCGTCTGCAGCGACTCGACCGTGCCTGCGATGCCGATCCCTGCCGAGTTGACGAGCGCGTCCAGGCCGCCGAAACGCTCGCGGTGCTCGGCGACGACGCGGACGCAGTCCTCCTCCCGGCCCATGTCGGCCGCGATCGGGTGGGCGCCGAGCTGCTCGGCCGCGGCCTCGATCTTCTCCTTGGTGCGGGAGGCGAGCGTCAGGTCGTAGCCCTCCTCGCGCAGCATCCGCGCGATCGCGAGGCCGATGCCCGACGAGCCGCCGGTGACGAGTGCGCTCGGCATGCAGCCGACCCTAAAGGACTCGCCGGGCGCCGGGCGAATCCTTCGGCGTACGTCCTCTCCCTGAACAGCGGCGGCCTCGGGCCGCCGCTGCTCTTTACGCTCTCGGTGTGAAGCTCACCGATCTGGCGACCGCGGGAGGCTGTGCCGCGAAGTACTCCGCCTCGCGCCTCGAGGAGCTGCTGCGCGGCTTCGTGCCCGTGGAAGCCGAGAACCTGCTCGTCGGGCTCGACCCGGCGGACGACGCGGCGGTCTACCGCCTCGACGACGAGCGCGCGCTCGTCTTCACGATCGACTTCTTCCCGCCGATCGTCGACGACCCGGACGACTTCGGGACGATCGCTGCGACGAACGCGCTCAACGACGTTTTCGCGATGGGCGGCGTCCCGCTGCTCGCGCTGTCGGTCGCCGCTCTGCCGGAGGAGCTTCCGACCGAGGTGGTGCGCGCGATCTTCGACGGCGCCGACCGGCAGGTGCGCGCGGCGGGCGCGATCCTGGCGGGCGGGCACACGATCCGGGACGCCGAGCCGAAGTACGGGCTCGCGGTCGTCGGTACCGTCGGTCTCGACGGGATCTGGCCCAAGTCGGGCGCACAGCCCGGCGACGCGCTCTTTCTGACGAAGCCGCTCGGGACTGCGCTCGTGCTCGGCGGCGCCAAGCTCGGCCTCGTCGACCCGGCGGAGGCCGTTCGCTGGATGCGCACGCTCAACCGAGAGTCGGCCGACCTGCTGCGCGTCTTCTCGCCGAACGCGGTCACCGACGTCACCGGCTTCGGGTTGCTCGGTCACGCACACGAGATGGCGGCGCGCAGCGGGGTCCGGATCGACCTCGATGCTGCGGGGCTGCCCGCGCTCGACGGCGCGCTCGAATCCGCACGCGCCGGCGTCTCGACTGCGGGTACGCGCAACAACCGCGAGTACGCGCCCGCCGACACCGGAGGGGTGCCGCCGGAGCTCGTCGAACTCGCTTACGACCCGCAGACTGCGGGCGGGCTGCTCGTTGCGCTGCCGCGCGACAAGGCGCCGGCGCTCGAGGCCGAGTTCGCACGCGCCGGGGTGTTCCTCGCGCGGGTCGGCACGGTCGAGGCCGGAGCCGGAGTGGGGCTACAGTGACCGCGTGGAAGCAGGGGCTCAGCCGCTCGCGCACGTCCGCCGCGCGTCGCTCTCGCTGAGCTCATTCCGCCGTCTCGCCTGGGCGAACGCGGTCATGCTCGTCCTGATCGTGGCGACCGGTGCGACCGTGCGTCTGACGGGCTCAGGCCTCGGCTGCGAGCACTGGCCGGGCTGCCAGCCCCACCACTTCGAGCCGAAAAGCTTCCACTCGTACGTCGAGTTCTCGAACCGGGTCTTCGCCTTCCTGACGATCCTGCTCACGCTCGCCACCTTCGTCGGCGCGCTCCTCGCGCGCCTGTCGTCTCGGCTGCGCTGGCTCGCCTTCGCGATCTTCTTCGGCACCCTCCTGCAGGCGCCGCTCGGCGCGCTGACCGTGCACTACCACCTCAACCCGTGGCTCGTGCTCTCGCACTTCCTGCTCTCCCTCGCGGTCCTCACCGCCGGCGTCGCGCTCGCGGTCGAGGTCGGACGGCGCCGACGCGACCTCGTGCCCGAGTGGGTCAAGCGGGCGAGCATCCTGGTCTGGATCTCCGCCGCCGTCCTGATCGTCAGCGGAACCGCGGCCACGGCTGCCGGTCCTCATCCGGGCAGCACGGTCGTACGGCGACTGTGGTCGTTCGAGCCGGCCGTCTACTGGCACGTGCGGGCGACCGCCGTCTTCGGGCTCTCGTTCGCGGCGCTTGCCTTTTGGCTCGTGCGCAACCGGAGCCCGCATCTACGCGGAGCGGCCGTGGTGCTGGGGCTGCTCCTGATGCAGATGGTCGTCGGCGAGACGCAGTACCGCACGCATCTACCGTGGTGGCTCGTGCTCGTGCACGTGACGCTGGCGGCGACGGTGTGGGCCGCCGTGACTGCGTTCGTCGTGCGGCTCTGGCGTCCGGCGGAAGCCACGTAGAATGCGTCGATGACGGACGAGCTTCGCATCGACGAGCGGCCGCAGCTCGAGCGCCCCGTGCTGATCGCCGCCTTCCGCGGCTGGAACGACGGCGGCCAGGGTGCGTCGCTCGCCGGCGCCTACCTCGCTCAGGCATGGGCGGCCGAGCAGTTCGCTTCGATCGATTCCGAGGGCTTCTACGACTTCCAGGCGACGCGCCCCACTGTCTCGCTCGTCGACGGCTTCCAGCGGCAGATCGACTGGCCCGAGAACACGTTCCTGCACGCGCCGCTGCCCGGCGCGGGCCGTGACGCGATCATCCTGCTCGGTGTCGAGCCGAATCTGCGCTGGCGCACGTTCGGCGAGTACGTCTCCGGGCTCGCGACCGGCTTCGGTGTCGAGATGGTGATCACGCTCGGCTCGCTGCTCGCCGACGTGCCGCACACGCGCCCCGCGCCCGTCACGGGCAGCGCGACCGATCCCGAGCTGATCGACCGCCTCGGCCTGCAGGCCTCCCGCTACGAGGGACCGACGGGCATCGTCGGTGTCCTGCACGACGCCTGCGGCCGGGCCGGCATCGCCTCCGCGAGCCTGTGGGCCGCCGTTCCGCACTACGTCTCTCTGACGCCGTCCCCGCGGGCCGCCAAGGCGCTCGTCGACCGGCTCGGCGAGCTCTTGCACGCCGACGTCGACACGAGCGAGCTCGACGATGCGGCCGAGGCGTACGCGGCGCAGGTCAGCGAGGCGGTGGCGGCCGACGTCGAGACGGCGCAGTACGTCGAGGAGCTCGAGCGGCGGGTCGACGAGGCGGCCGACGAGGCCGACATCCCCTCGGGCGATTCGATCGCCGCGGAGCTGACGCGCTACCTGCGCGAGCGCGAGAACGGCGAGGGCGGCGGCGACGTCGCCCGCGGCCCCAGTGCCTGACCGCGCCTAGCCGAAGGTGAACGAGTACGCCTGCACGCCGGGCGTGAAGGCGAGATCGACCGTGGAGTCGGCCGTCTGCTTCGACGACCGCACCGTGTAGAGCTTCTGGGCATTCACCGGGATCGTCTTGACGACTCGGCCGTCGATGGTCGCGCGCACCGTGCCGTGCCCGCCGAGGACGATGTAGACGTCCTTCGCGTTGAAGTGCAAGGCGAGGTGCGCGTTGCGCAGCGCGGTCGCCCGCTCCGGATCGACCTTCCACCGGCCGCCGTAGGCGATGGTGTTCTGCGGGAGCTCATCCGGCAGCCGGTAGGACCCCGATGCGTCGGGGGTCACCGGCGTTCCGACGTAGTTGTTCAGGCGCTGGTAGCCGAGATAGGTCTCAGGCGTCAGCAGGCCGGTTGGGGTCGCGTCGGCCATCTGCCTCGACTTCGCGCCGTGCGTCCCGAGCAGCTCGCGGATCAGCTGCTCGGTCTCGCCGTACTGCCCCTCGCCGAAGTGCGTGTGCCGCACGTGGCCGGTCTTGTCGATCAGGTACTCGGCGGGCCAGTATTGGTTCGAGTAGTTGTCCCAGGTCTTGAAGCGGTTGTCCTGCACGACCGGATATTCGATCCCGAGCCTCTTGACCGCGGCGCGGACGTTCGACGACACGTGCTCGAACGCGAACTCCGGTGTGTGCACGCCGACGATCACGAGTCCCTGCCGCCGGTAGGTCGCGTCCCACGCCTTCAGGTGCGGAAGCGTGCGCAGGCAGTTGATGCACGAGTACGTCCAGAAGTCGACCAGGACGACCTTGCCGCGCAGCTGCTCGAGCGTCAGCGGCTTCGAGTTGATCCAGTCGCCGTCCGCGTGGAAAGGGGGAGCGACGCCGTAGTCGGGAAGCTCGCCCGACTGCTTCTTCGTCGCCGTCAGCGCCGCGCCGCCGCCCCGCAGCTTCGCGAGCTCGCGCTTGCCGCTCGAGCTGTTCTCGACCTTGTCCTGCAGATAGGTCGTCCACGGCGCCGAGACCTTGGCCAGGTGGTCGTCGGCATGGAAGACGAGTGCGAGTGCGACCAGTGCGATCACGACGCCGGACGCCCTGCGCACGGCCTCGGCGTGCGCGCGGATGCGCCCGGAGGCCTCGCGCCCGCCGATCGCGATCACGAGCATCGGCACGGCTGCGCCGATCGCGTACGCGAGCGTGGCCGCGATCGTCTTCCCGCCGAACTGCTCACGGCCCGCCGCGGCGGTGATCGCGCCGAGGAACGGCCCGGCGCAGGGCACGAAGACGAGCCCGAGCGTCACGCCGAGCAGGAACCCGCCGCCCGCATTGGCGGGGCGGTAGCGCGTGAAGGACGCCAGGCTGCGCTCGACGAGCAGCGCCGCCTGCGGGATCAGCAGCACGGCCGCCATCAGGAAGAGGAGCACGATCGCGAGGTTGCGCAGGAGATCCTGCGGCAGGCCGAGCTTCCCGAGCAGCCACGACGCGAACAGTGTGAACGCCGTGAAACTGAGCACGAGCCCGGCGATGATCCGGAACGGCTTGCGGCCAGACGCGCCGCCCGCGAGCAGGATCGGGAGCACCGGCAGCACGCAGGGTGAGAGCGCCGTCGCGACGCCGGCGATCAGGCCGATGAGAAGGAGCAGAGCCACGGGCTTACCGACACATCCTGTCGGTCATTCGTTACGGGCGGGCTAACAGATTGCTATGCCGCGTCTTGCGCAGGCGCGGTCGAGTCCGGCTGCGCCGGCTTCGACTCCGAGCCGTCCTGCTGCGGCGGAGCGGCGGCGGGCTTCCTGCGGCGCCGACGGCGCTTCTTCGGGGCTGCGGGCCGCTCGGCGCCCTCAGCAGGCGTCGCCGGGATCGCGGCGGCCGCCTGGCCCTCAGGGCCTTTCTTCTTGCGGCGGCGCCGCTTGCGGGCGCGCGTCGGGCCGGTCTTCGGCTGCGGCAGGTTGTCAGCGATCCAGCCCGCGACCTCCTGGATGCCGCCCAGCCGTTCGCGCGCCGCTTCGAGCAGTTGTGTCGCGCGCGGCGTGTAGCCCTCCGCCGAAGCGAGGAGCGCCGCACCGACCTCCTTCGGCATCTCGAGTGCCGCGTTGACGAGCTTCGCGGCGTTCTCCTCGTGCCGGTGCCCCCGCGAGTTCGCGAGCGCACCGAGCAGCCGCTTCGCATCGGGATATTCCTGCGACGCCTTGCGATCGAGCTGCTTGCGGACGGCGTGCGAGAGCCGCCACGTCCACCGGGCGAGGATCTGATCCGGCGCATCGGGCTTCCCGTCGGCGATCGCGCGCAGCAGGATGCGCACGCCCGCGGCGCGGTCCTTCTCCCAGGGCGGCGCCTGCGCCACGAGCGTCACGAGATCGTCGAAGTCGGCGCGCTCGACCTTCATCGAGACGCGGTCGGCGAGCGCGATCAGCCGGAGCCGCCGGTTCGGGTTCTGTGCGGCGCAGGTCGAGAGGAACTTCTCCATCGCGCGCTTCGATGCGCCGCGCGCGGTCAGCTTCTCGACGAACGCGGCGCGCTCCTCGAAGCGCAGCTGGCGTCCGGCGATCTCGCCCCAGAACTCCTGCTCGTCCTCGTCGAGAAACTTCGGGTCGACGCGCTG
Source organism: uncultured Actinomycetes bacterium (assembly GCA_963698925.1). Lineage (GTDB taxonomy): Bacteria > Actinomycetota > Thermoleophilia > Gaiellales > Gaiellaceae > PALSA-600. The sequence goes on from CAVOSR010000007.1 coordinate 11,097, forward strand.
CCACTCGCGTGCGATCACCATCTTGCGCCGCAGCACATCGGGCGTCACCGGCACCAGCCACGACGCCGGCGTCAGCTTGCGGCGCGCGCGGCGCTGGGTGCGACGGCGCGGGGCGGGGGTGACGCGTGCTCCTTCGCGGTAGAAATCGGCGTCGAGCAGCGAGTGCAATGAGACGACACGTTCGTTGTGCGTCGCAGCCTTCGGAGTGAAGTCGACGACGATGCCCGCCTCCTTGCGCGGATGGATGCGCATGATGCGCCCGATCCGCTGCTGGTAGACGCGCTTCGACGCGGTCGGCGCCAGGTGCATGACGATCGTCGCGCGCGGCGAGTTCCAGCCCTCGGCGAGCAGCATCGCGTTGACGAGGACGTCGATCTCGGCGCGCTCGTAGGCGGCGAGGATCTCGGCCAGCTTGACCGGCGGCGTGCGGCCTGAGACGGCCTCCGCCTTGACGCCCGCCGCGCGGAACGCCGTCGCAAGGTTGTACGCGTGGTCGACGCCGGCCGCGTAGACGATGCCGGGCGTGTCGCCGAAGCGCTCGCGGTAGAGCGTGGCGGCCGCCATGTTCAGCGCCTCGTGGTCGAGTGCCTGCGCCAGGGCGCGCTCCTCGAAGTCGCCGCCGACGATCGGCACCTGGTTGATCGCGGCGACCGGCGGTACGCGCAGGCAGCGCAGCGGCGCGATCAGCCCGCGCCGCGCGGCGTCGGTCAGCGGCAGGTCGTCCACGGAGGCGGGGAAGACGTCGGAGACCTGCTTGGCGATCAGTTCTTCCGTCGCGGTCATGCCGATGTAGATCGGCTCGCTCAGCGAGCGGATCGCGGTCGACGTCTTCTCGCCGAGGGCGGTGTGCGCCTCGTCGCAGATCACCAGTTGGTACGCGTCGCGCGCGATCTCGCCGACGTGGCGCGCGAACCAGGCGTAGGTCTGGATCGTGATCGGGTTCGAGGGACGCGGCGCGGTGTGCTCTTCGAGGATCGCGTCGTGGAAGCGGCTGCCGTAACCGTGGTCGGTCAGCTCGCGCCGGAACTGGTCGACGAGCAGACGCCGGTGCGTGAGGATCAGGACGCCCTCGGTGCGCGCAGCCTCGACGAAGCCTGACGCGGCGATCGTCTTGCCGGACGCGGTCGGGTGGCGGAAGCGGTAGCGGCGGATCGCGCCCGGGTCCTGTGCGACCGGCAGGGGCTCGGACAGCTCGTCGTCCTCGAGTTCGGGCGCGAGCTCCAGCTCGTCCTCGAGCTCGTCGTCCTCTTCGGGCGGCGGCTCGTCGCCGTTGCCGTTCCCGTTGCCGTTCTCCGTCTTCTGGACGGCGGCGATCAGCTCGGTGAGCATGCCCGCGAGGGCGTCGACCTGGTGGCGTCGCAGCTCCGTGCCGGAGGCAAGGCGGGGCGGCTTCTCGGAGAGGACGCGCTCGAGCCCCAGCAGGAGCGCGTAGCGCACCTTCCAGGCCGAGGACGGCTCCTTCAGCCCCGCTTTGACCTCGTCGAGGGCGTCGTCGAGCGCCCGGCGTCTGGCGGTGCCTGGTGCGAGCACGACCTCGGGGTCGTCTTCGGCACGCAGGAACGGCTCGCCGGCCCATGTTTCTGCTCGGAGGGCGTCGGCCCTGATGGCCGCCGCTGCCCCCGACTCTGTCGGAGATGTGATGGTTTCTGCCAATGCGTGCGGCACGGTTCCGTGCCGACTCCTCAAAGGGTGCGCTGCGCAGGCCCAGAACCCCGTTCGCGTAGCGCGGTCGGAACAATAGCCGAAGACCCGGTCGGCTGCCGGTCAGACGTCGGCGAGGCCGCCGAAGAAGGCAAACCGGTTGCCCGGCATCGACTCGTAGACCATTTCGCCGCCGGCCTCCACCTCGCCGTGCAGCCGCTCTGCGAGCGCCCGCGCCTGCTCCTCGTCGGCACAGCCTGCGATCACGTATCTCCAGCGCCGCACGACGCCGTAGCCCTCGGCTTCGAGCCGGTCGGCCAGCTCGACCGCCGCCCGGTGGTCGGAGGCCGGGATCCGCACCTCCCAGGGCGCGAAGCCCTCGGAGACCAGCTCCTCGTCGTAGCCGGGCTCCGGCTCGGCGCCGTCCCAGCGCTCCTGGTCGGCGAGCCAGTGCTCCGTGGTGATCGAGTCGGGCTTGGCACCGAGCTCGTCGAGCTCGCGCTCGATCAGGCTGCGCGCGCGCTCGAGCTCGAGCGATGACCCGGCGTAGACGTGGACGGTCCCGTCCTCCTCGGTCACGGCCAGCTTCAGGTCGCGCAGCTCGCCGGCGAGCTCCTCTGCTTCCGACTCGCGCAGGCCGAGACGGCCGAGCAGGCCGCCCTTCTCCTCGTGGCCGAGCTCGATGCGCAGCCGCCAGTCGTCGCTTGCCATCGCGGGAACGCTAGATGATTCGGTGATGAGCCGTTTTCGAGGGGCAGCGCGGAGCTACGCGCGCTACCGGCCGGGCTACCCGCCGGAACTGTTCGATGCAGTGCAGGACCGCTACGGGTTGGCCCGTGGGTCGAGCACGCGCGCTTCGAGGCATTCTTTGCGCCGGCGCCCTCCTAAGCCGCGGCGGCGACGAGCGACTCGAGCCGGGTGCGCAGCCAGGGCAGCTCGCTCCGCTCCGCCTCCAGCACCGTGCCGTCGAACTGGATCACCACGCCGCCGTCGGGGGCGAGATGGTCGCCCGCGCCGGCGATCAGGCGCCGGTAGTGCTCGAGGCCGTCGCCGCCCGAGAAGACCGCAGCGGCGGGCTCGTCCTCGTAGCCCGGCGTCCCCGGCGCGAGATACGGCAGGTTGGCGACGATCAGCCCGAGGTCCCGCGGCAGGCCGTCGAGCAGGTCGCCGCGAACCAGATGCACGCGCGCCCCGAGCCGGTCGGCGTTCGCGGATGCAACCTCGAGCGCACGGGCGCAGGTGTCGCTGGCCCACACTTCGATCGCGGGCGCACGGAGCGCCAGCGTGATGGCGACCGCACCCGAGCCGGTGCCGATGTCGGCCACGCGTGCGGGCTGGCCACCGATGCGCTCGAGTGCGGCGTCGACGAGCTGCTCGGTGGTCGCGCGCGGCGTGAAGACGCGGCCTGGATCGGTGACGAACGTCAGTCCGTGGAAGCGTGTCTGCATGTCTCTAGTACAACGTAGCCCGATGGATTGGATTTCGGGCGCAGAGGCGAAGTGTGCCCGCTATGAGGCGCCACACGGTGAGCTCGACGAGCGAGGGCTGGTGCGGCGCGGGAACACGGCATACGCCGCCGGCCTGTCGTATCTGATGGCGGGCGACGAGCGCGCGGGCGAGTGGCTCCGGCGCGCGGCCGCTCGCTGGCGCGAGAGCTGGGACGCGGGCGAGGGGCGCGACGCATGGGGACGGCCGATCGGCGCGTTGAAGGCGTCGTTGCTCGCGGGTGACGACGCCGCCGTCGACGAGCTCGCGCACTGGACGCTCGAGCAAGGGGCAGCGACCGCCGAGTCGCCGATCGGAAGGTACGCCGGTGCGCTCGCGCTCCTGTCGCTCGGACGCTGGCCGGAGGCTCGGCACGTCGCCGAGACACTGCGCGAGCGCGACGACTTTCCGCGCGACGTCGCCGCTGCGCTGGCGTTCATCGCTGCCGACGACGTCGTGGGCTGTACCGAGGCCGTCGATTCGGTCGTCGAGTCGTTCGAGACACGCGAGGAGTTTCTCGAGGACATCCCCGTCGCAGACACGGCGCTCGTTTTGCAGCTGCTCGCGGCTCGGCGCGGGCTCGACGTCCTGCTGCGCGGCTCGCCGTTGCTGCCCTAGTCGGTCTCGCCCTGCTCGAAGGCAGGGTGGAACGCGATCGTGATCGTCTGCAGCGGGTTCGCGTCGTCCTCGAGATCGTTGAGGCTCTCGAGCAGCTCGTTCAGCAGGGTGCGCAGCGTCTCGATCTCGACCTTCGCGTGCACCTGCGCGGTGCGAAACTCGCCGTTCGACGCGTGCAGCTCGAAGCCGCGCTGAAGCTCGCGCAGCTGTGCCGCCTGCAGCTCACTCGCCAAGCCCGCGGCGCGAATCTCTGGACCGACCTTGAGGTGCTTCGCCACCGGGCGGTACGGCTTCTCGCGTCCGTCGGTCTCTGCCAGCTCGATCAGCCCCGCGCGGTGAAGCATGCGCACGTGGAAGTGCAGGTGGCCGGGGTCGACGGACAGGCGCGCCGCCAGCTCGCGGTTCGTGAGCGGGCCGTCCGACTCGCCGAGCACCTGCAGGACCTTCAGCCGCAGCGGATGGCCGAGCGCCTTCAGCTGCTCCGGCTGGTCGATCTCGAGGACGTCCTGCGTCTCCGGCTTGGTCTCGGGAGCGCTCATGTGTGCAGTCTCCTCCCTGCGGCTTCATCAAGGAAGACCTCGACCGGGACCGGGGCGAGGCGGGTGAGGCTCGCGGGCACGTCCTCAGTGATACCACCCTGGAAGGCGAGCGTCACTGCCTCGGCCTTGTCGGCACCGCTGACGATGAAGACGATCCGTGCAGCCGACCGGAGCGTCGGCAGCGTCATCGTCACCCGGTCGACCCACGGTTCGAGCCCCGCCGGGCCGCTCGTGGCGCGGTCCTCGACCCGCAACAGGGGCGAGCCCGGGAACAGCGACGCCATGTGGCCGTCCGGTCCGAGGCCGAGCAGCATCAGGTCGAGCCGCACGCCGTCGAGTGCCTGGTCGAGCTCGCGGGCGGCGTCGGCCGGCTGCAGCTCGCCGCGGATGCGGTGTAGCTCATGTGGCTGCTGCTCGAGCCGGTCGAGCAGGTTCTCCTGCGCGAGGCGGTAGTTCGAGCGGTCGTCCTCGGGCGGCACGCAACGCTCGTCCCCCCACCAGAGCGTCACCTTGCTCCAGTCGGGCTCGAGCTCGGCAGCACGGCGATAGGCGTCGGCCACGCTCGACCCACCCGTGAGGACGATCGAGCCGCCGCGCCGCGCCTGCTCGGCGAGCAGTTGCGCGACCGGCACGGCGGGATCGGCGACGACGTGGAGCTCAGGCGGCAGCTCGTGCATCCGGCAAGGGTATGAGACCGCGGTGGAACCCGGCGAGGAGGTAGACGCTGGCAAGCCCCGCCCATTCACCGTAGGGACGCAGCAACTCGTCCGTCTCCTCGGCCTCGACCCAGCGCCCCCGGAGCGCGGCGGCGAGCTTGACGAGCCCCAGGTCGCGGGCGAGCCCGAACTCGTAGCGGCCGAGGCCCTCGAGGCAGATCACGCCGACCGACCACGGCCCGAGACCGCGCTCGCGGTTCAAGCGCGCTGCGACCGCGCCCACCGGCAGGGTCTTCAACGATTCGAGCTCGTAGCTGCGGCAGAGCCGGATCAGTGCCGACGCGCGCCGCGCGCCGAGGCCGTGGCGCGCCAGCTGCGCCGGGGCGAACGCGCCGAGCTCGGCGCACGTCGGAGCCGCGTGCATGCCGCCCAGCTCCGGTGACGCCGCGCGGATGATGCTGCGCTCGATCTGGCGTGCGCGCTTCGCGAGGATCAACTGCCCTGCGACCGCGCGCAGGAGCGCCTGCGCGACCGTGCCCGTTCGCACAGGGCGGAGGCCGCGAATCTGACGCAGTGTCTCCCCGAGCAACGGGTCGTCGGCGAAGCGGACGAGGAACTCCGTGTGGTCGTCGTCGAGTCCCAGCACGAAGCGAAGGTGGTCGACGCCCGCGTCGCTCGTCGCGGCGACGACGATCGCGCCGTCGGCGCGCTGCGCCGCCTGCACCTGCTCGAGCCGTCCGTCGACGCGAATCGTCGAGCGGAACGTGCCGTCGACGACGACGCGGCACGCGTCGCTCGCGAGCCGGCCCGAGAGGCGGAGCGAGTAGGGGCCCCGCGGGCGCAGTTCGGCTCTGACCACCCCCCGAGTGTAGAAGTAGGCTCAGCCGATGCTGAGCAGGGTCGCCTCGCGGGTCTCTCTGCGCAGCCGGGAGCGCAAGCTTCGGCTCTTCCACGAGCTGCTGCAGCCCGGGCCGGAGACGACCGTGGTCGACGTCGGCGTCACCGATGCGCCGTTCGGCGCCGGGTCGACGGACAACTTCTTCGAGGCGCTCTACTCCTGGCCCGAGCGGATCACCGCGGTCGGGGTGACCGAGCTCGACGCGTTCAGGGCGGCCTTTCCCCGGGTGCGAGGAGTGCGGGCCGACGGCCGAGACCTGCCGTTCGCGGACGACACGTTCGACCTCGGATTCTCGAACGCGGTCGTCGAGCATGTGGCGGGCGGCCGCGCCGAGCAGCAACGGTTCGTGCACGAGCTCTGCCGGGTCGCCGGACGCGTGTTCGTGACGACACCGAACCGGTTCTTCCCGCTCGAGGTGCACACACTGGTGCCGTTCGCACACTGGCTGCCCGACGGGGCACGCGACCGTATCCTGCGCGCGCGCGGCTTCCACGACGTGCTCGACCCGCTCGGACCGAATGAGCTCGCGTCACTCTTTCCTTACCCGGTGCGGATAGTGAATACCGGCATGACGTTGATCGCCGTCGGGCCTGAATGACGCTGCGCAGACCCGTCTGGGTGCTCTACGTCCTGATCGTGGGCCTGGCGGTGCACAACCTCGTCATGTCACAGCTTTGGCGTGCGGGTGTGCGCGGCAACTCCCTGTCGGCGGTCGCCGCGTGGAAGGACATCCTGCTGCTCGTCGCGCTCGCGCTCGTCTGGTGGGGCCGGCGGGGCCGGCCGTTCAGGACGTGCGCGGCCGACTGGCTCGCGCTCGCGTTCGCCGGCTTCGTCGTCGTCTACGCGGTGCTGCCGCAGTCGTGGCTCGGCGGGGGCGCGACGCACAAGGGCGTGCTCTACGCGGCCCGGCACGATCTGCTGCCGGTCGAGGCGTACTTCCTCGGTCGCGGCCTCGACCTGACGTCGGAGGAGCGCCGACGCGTCTGCCGCGTGCTGCTCGCAACAGCAGCCTGCGTCGCGGTCCTCGGCCTCGTGGACGTCTTCCTCGTGCCGCTCTCGTGGTGGCGGCGGTCGCAGGGCTGGTTCTCCGACCAGCTCGGGCTGACCTACCGCGGGCTGAGCGGTCTCCCCGAGAACTTCGTCTACAACGAGGGCGGCGGCGGCGTCTTCCGGCGGCTGACCTCGTCGTTCCTCTCACCGTTGGCGACGGCCTACCTGCTCGTCGTCGCATTGCTCTTCGTGCCGCTGCGCGGCCGCCGCTGGGGCTGGCCGCTCGCCCTCCTGCTCTTTGCAGCGCTCCTGTGGACGCATACGCGCGCGGGGCTGCTCGCGCTCGTGCTCGCGCTGCTCGTCCTGTGCGTGTTGCGACGCAGCGCGTTCTTCGCGGCGCTCGCCGTCGCGGTCGCCGTCGTCGCCTTCGTCTTCGTCCAGGCGTACGACCACATCGCGCCGCGCACGCACTTCACGAAGTCGGAGCTCGTCTACCAGGAGCAGCACGCGCACGAGACGCCGGCCAAGAGCAACGACGCGACGAGTGCGAACGAGGCGTCGACCAGCGAGCACCTCTCGAGCTTCCGGGACGGCGCGCGCACGGTGCTCCAGCATCCGTGGGGCTTCGGCCTCGGCAACGCCGGCGTCACGGCCGCGAGGACGCACGTGACGATCGAGGCCGGGGAGTCGACCTATACCGAGCTGGCGGTCGAGACGGGGATCCTCGGCGGGCTCCTCTTCGTCGCGTGGTCGCTCGCGGTGCTGCGGCGCCTGACCGGCGCGCCGTGGCTCGCGGCGTCCTTCGTCGCGGTGCTCTTCGTCGGGCTGCAGACCGACGTGATCGGGATCCCGTGGATCGCCGTCGTCGTCTGGACGCTTGCCGGCGACGAGGTCTGAGCCCTCCCGTTCCGGCCGTGTCCTGGCGCACGGAAACGTGACGATTGTGCGCCGGCTGCAAGACGGACACTTGCGCCGCCGCCGTGCGGCCGTAGCGTGGCGGTCATGCAGATCTCCGTTGTCGAGCTTGCGCTGTTCGTGCTCGCCGCGGCGCTCGTCGTTGCCCTGCTTCCGCGCTGCGCGCCGCAGCCGCCGCGCGCGATCGTCCGCGCGAGCTGGCAGCTGACGCCCGGCGTGCTCAACACCGACGTCACGCAGGCGACGATCCGCACGACGATCTGCCGGCGCGGCTGGACGCGCACGATCCGGCCGCCGGTCTCGTACACGAACGACCTCAAGCGCAAGGGTCTGCGCCGGTACGGGCTGCGCGGCCCGCCCTCTGCGTTCCAGGAGGACCACCTGATCAGCCTCGAGCTCGGCGGGCATCCGAGCGACCCGCGCAACCTCTGGCCCGAGCCGTACCCCCGCGCGTCGGCGGTCGATCGGATCGAGAACGAGCTGAACGACGCCGTCTGCAGCGGCCGGCTGACGCTCGCGGAGGCGCAGCGACGCGAGTCGGCGCTCAAGCACACGTCAGGATGAGCGCGGGCCTGCCGCCGAACTCTTAGCCCCTTCTCAGCCGGTTCTGATCTTGTTGCGGATGATGTTCTACGCGACGTACGTGCGGAACGAGCTGCTGCGACGCCGCGGGCGCACGATCGTGACGCTGCTCGGGCTCGGTCTCGGGGTCGCGCTCGTGATCACGATCGCGAGCCTCTCCAACGGCCTCGACCGCGCGCAGCGCGAGACGCTCGACCCGCTCGGGGGCATCGGCACCGACATCACGGTCACGCTGACGCCGCAGCAGAACCAGTCGGCCGGCTTCGCAGGACCGGGCGGCGGCAATCGCGACCTCGTGCGGGCGAACCAATCCGTGATCACCGACCTCTCACAACTCGGGAAGCCGGGCGAGCACTTCGTGCACGACTTCTTCCTGCCGGGATCGCAGCTGACGTTCCAGCAGTCGGCCGTCAGCCAGATCACCTCGATCGACGGCGTCGCCCAGGTCGCGGCCGGGTTGACGCTGCTCGCCCAGCATCAGGAGGGCGTCGTGCCGAAGATCGTCGCGAAGCTGAAGACGGGCGGCCAGACCTTCGACATCCGGCGCAACCTGCCGCGGCCGACAGCGGCGCAGTTCCAGAAGATGCAGGCCTGCTATCGACAAGCTGCGGGCCAAGAGCGGAACCACCGACCCTGGCGCGAACGGCGGCGGGCTCGGCGGCGGCGGAGGGGCTTCGGCGGCAACGGCGGCCCCGGGCGGGCGCAGTTCCAGAAGTGCCTGCCGGCGAGCCTGCAGCGCTTCCGCACGCAGTTCACGACGCCGGAGCAGACGCTCAAGCAGGTGCTCGACCCGCCGCAGACCAACATCACGACGACCGCGTACACGATCGGCGGCGTCGATCAGACGAGCCCGCACATGGGCGTCGTCACCGATTCGCAGGTGACGAAGGGCCGCTTCCTCGCACCCGCGGGCGGCAAGGAGGCGCTCGTCTCGGGGTCGTACGCCGCCAAGCACTCGTTGAAGCTCGGCTCGAAGCTCGACTTGAACGGCACGCCGTTCACCGTGGTCGGGATCGTCAGCCCGCCGCTCGGGGGCCAGAGCGCCGACGTCTACCTGCCGCTGAAGCGTCTGCAGACGCTGGCGAAGCAGACGGGCCTCGCCAACGTCGTGCTCGTGCGGGCTTCGGACAGCTCGTCGGTGGCGCAGGTGCAGAAGGAGATCGAGCAGGCGCTGCCGCAGGCGCAGGTCGCGAGCTCGCAGCAGGTGGCCGACCAGATCAGCGGCTCGCTCGTCGACGCGGCGAACCTGTCGCACAGCCTCGGCTTCGTGCTCGCGATCGTCGCGGCCGCTGCGGCGTTCCTGCTGGCCGCGCTCTGCGACGCTCTCGTCGGTCGGCAAGCGCGTGCGCGAGCTCGGGACGCTGAAGGCGCTCGGTTGGACGCAGGGCATGGTCGTCCGGCAGGTCGCCGCGGAGTCGCTCGCGGTGGGCGTGGTCGGCGGTGCGCTCGGGATCGTGCTCGGCGTGCTCGCCGCGCTCACCATCGACGCGTTCGGGCCGACGCTGACGGCCAGTTCCTCGACGGCGGCCGCCGACAACCTGCTCGGCCTCGGCACCGCTGCGGCACGCACGGCGACGAGCACCGTCTCGCTCGACGCGCCGGTGGCAGCGTCTGTGCTGGCGCTCGGGTTCGGGCTCGCGCTCCTCGGCGGATTGATCGCCGGTTCCGCCGGCGCGCTGCGTGCGGCGCGCCTCCGTCCCGCCGATGCGCTCAGGCAGGCCGAGTAGTGGCCCAGTTCGAGCTGACCGGGGTGGCGAAGTTCTTCACGCGCGGGCCGAGCGTGATCCGGGCGCTCGACGGCATCGACCTCGAGATCGGCGCAGGCGAGTTCCTGGCGCTCGAAGGGCCGAGCGGCTCCGGCAAGACGACGCTGCTGCAGCTGCTCGGGACGCTCGACCGGCCGAGCTCGCGGCACGCTCGTCTTCGAGGGCCGGGACCTGTCGGAGCTGCCCGACCGCGAGCTCGCCGCGATCCGGTTGCGCTCGTTCGGTTTCGTCTTCCAGCAGTTCAACCTGATCCCGACGCTGACCGCCGTCGAGAACGTCGAGGCGAAGCTGATCCCGGCGGGCGGGACGCGGCAACGTGCGCTCGAGCTCCTGGCCGAGGTCGGCCTGGCGGAGCGCGCCGAGCACCTGCCCGGCCAGCTCTCTGGTGGCGAGCAGCAGCGCGTCGGTATCGCCCGCGCGCTCTCCGTCGACCCGCGCGTCGTGCTCGCGGACGAGCCGACCGGCAATCTCGACACGGCCACCGGCAAGGAGATCATCGACTTGCTGGCGGGTCTTGCGGCCGAGCACGGCTCCACGGTGATCGTCGCCACCCACGACGCGACGCTCGCGGAGCGCGCGCCGCGGCGGGTCGAGATCCGCGACGGGCGGCTCGGCGAGGTTCCTGCGGCGGTCTAGGAAGGACTGGCCACCGGCCGGCCGAAGGGAGTCGCACACCAATGCGACGACCGAAAGGGGTCGGAGATGCCGAGAAAGACGACCGAGGCCGCCGCGACGAAGCCGGTTGCCAGGAAGACCGTCACGCGCCGCACGACGAAGAAGAAGCCGGAGACGATCGAGCTCACGTGGGATCACGTGGCGACGCGTGCGTACTACATCTCGCTCGAAGAGGGCGGGGACGCGACCGAGAACTGGCTCCGCGCAGAGCGCGAGCTGGTCACCGCTTAGCGCTGCAGGGTGTGGGGCGGGCCAGCCGCCCCACACCCACCTGACGCGCACCGGCCCCGTGCCGTGGCGCTGTGGACGCCGGTGCTAGGGTCGAGGGTGCGTGGCCAAGCCCGTGGAGCAGCTCGATTCCGTCGTGATCCGGTTCGCCGGGGATTCCGGTGACGGCATGCAGTTGACGGGAGGACGCTTCACCTCCGAGACGGCGATGGCGGGCAACGACCTGGCCACCTTCCCCGATTTCCCGGCCGAGATCCGGGCGCCGGCGGGGTCACTGCCGGGCGTCTCGGGCTTCCAGCTGCATTTCGCAGACCACGACATCCTGACGCCGGGCGACCAGCCCGACGTGCTCGTCGTCATGAACCCGGCGGCGCTCAAGACGAACCTGCGCGACCTGCCGAAGGGCGGCACGCTGATCCTCGACACCGACGCCTTCACCGATCGCAACCTGAAGAAGGCCGGCTACGACTCGAACCCGATCGAGGACGGGTCGCTCGAGGGCTGGCAGGTGCATGCGGTGCAGCTGACGTCGATGACGGTCGGCGCGCTCAAGGACATCGAGGGCGTGACCGCACGAGAGGCCGAGCGCGCGAAGAACATGTTCGCGCTCGGCCTGATGTCGTGGCTCTACGGCCGCTCGACCGAGACGACGAAGGCCTACCTGCAGACGAAGTTCGCGAAGCGACCCGAGATCGCCGCGGCGAACTTGAAGGCGTTCGACACGGGCTACGCGTTCGGCGAGACGTCCGAGGGCTTCGCAGTGCAGTACGAGGTGAAGGCGGCGCCGCTCGAGCCGGGTCTCTACCGCCAGGTGACCGGAAACGTCGCGCTCTCGTGGGGCCTGCTCGCCGCGTCGAAGCTCTCGCAGCTGCCGCTGTTCCTCGGTGCCTACCCGATCACACCCGCGTCCTCGATCCTCGAGGAGCTCGCGAAGCACAAGGCGTTCGGCGTGCGCACGTTCCAGGCGGAGGACGAGATCGCTGCAGTCGGCGCCGCGCTCGGCGCCTCCTTCGGCGGCTCGCTCGGCGTCACCACCTCGGCCGGCCCGGGCGTCGTGCTCAAGTCGGAGACGGTTGGCCTCGCGATCGCACTCGAGCTGCCGCTGCTGATCATCGACGTGCAGCGCGCAGGGCCCTCGACCGGGATGCCGACGAAGCCGGAGCAGGGCGACCTGCTGATGGTGCTCTTCGGGCGCAACTCCGAGTCGCCCGTGCCCGTGATCGCAGCTTCCTCGCCGGGCGACTGCTTCTACGCGGCGATCGAGGCGGTGCGCGTCGCGCTCACCTACCGGACGCCGGTGTACCTGCTCTCTGACGCGTATCTCGCAAACGGCGCCGAGCCGTGGCCGGTGCCCGACATCGACTCGTTGGAGCCGATCGCCGTCGAGTTCGCACAAGCCGTCGAGGGCGAGACCTTCCTGCCGTACAAGCGCGACGCCGAGACGCTGGCGCGGCCGTGGGCGATCCCCGGCACGCCGGGCCTCGAGCACCGCATCGGCGGGCTCGAGAAGGCGAACGAGACCGGTGCGATCTCCTACGACGCCGAGAACCACGACCTGATGACGCAGCTGCGCGCTGCGAAGGTCGCAGGCGTCGCGGTGCCCGAGGTCGAGGTCGACCACGAGGAAGGCGCGGACGTGCTGGTGCTCTCGTGGGGCGGCACCTACGGGCCTGTCGCGGCCGGCGTGCGCCGGGTCAGGAACGGAGGTCACGCGGTTGCGCACGCGCACCTGCGCTGGCTGAACCCGTTCCCCGCCAACCTCGGCGACGTGCTGCGCAGCTACGACAAGGTGCTGATCCCGGAGATGAACCTGGGGCAGCTGCTGCAGCTCGTGCGTGCGCGCTACCTCGTCGACGCCGTCGGCTACAACCGCGTCACCGGCAAGCCGTTCAAGGCCGGCGAGATCGCCGACGCGGTGGAGGCGATGCTGTCGTGACCCTCGGCTTTTCCTTCTCGTCGACCGCCAAGGGCACGGTGTTCATCGAGCGCGACGGCAAGCGGGTGACGACGCTGCGCGCCGATCGCGCGCGGCGCTTCCTCGCGTTGGCCCATTCGATCGACCGCGAAGGGCAGCAGCAGCTGATGGCGCGCGCGACCGGCAACTACAAGCGAGGAAACGAGAGATGACGAGTGAGCTGAAGCTGACCGCCAAGGACTTCAAGTCGGACCAGGAGGTCCGCTGGTGCCCGGGCTGCGGTGACTACGCGATCCTCGCGGCGGTGCAGAGCTTCATGCCGGAGCTCGGGATCCCGAAGGAGAAGATCGTCTTCGTCTCCGGCATCGGCTGCGCGGCGCGCTTCCCGTACTACATGCAGACCTACGGGATGCATTCGATCCACGGCCGCGCGCCGGCGATCGCGACCGGCCTCGCCGTCTCGCGCCCGGATCTCTCGGTCTGGGTGATCAGCGGTGACGGCGACGCGCTCTCGATCGGTGGCAACCACCTGATCCATGCGCTGCGCCGCAACGTGAACATCAAGATCCTGATGCTGAACAACCAGATCTACGGTCTGACGAAGGGGCAGTACTCGCCGACGAGCGAGCAGGGCAAGGTGACGGGCTCGACGCCGATGGGCAGCGTCGACTATCCCTTCAACCCGCTCTCGGTCGCGCTCGGCGCCGACGCGACGTTCGTGGCGCGCGCCCTCGACACCGACAAGCCCGGCCTGACGAACGTGCTCCGCCGCGCAGCTGCGCACGAAGGGACTGCGTTCGTCGAGATCTTCCAGAACTGCAACATCTACAACGACGGTGCCTTCGACTTCGTGCGCGACGCGAAGGAGAACCGCGTCTACCTCGAGCACGGCGCGCCGGTGGGAGACACGGGTATCACGCACGACGAGACCGATTTCGCCACGGCGTTCGCACTCTCGCGCGTCACGTACGACACGCACGGCGTCGTGCCGCTCGGCGTCTTCCGAGACGTGCCGCGCGACAGCTACGACGCGCTGGTCGCAGCCCAGATCGAGCGCACCGGCGCGAACGGCGACCTGCAGGCCCTCGTCGCGTCCGGCGACACCTGGCAGATCTAATCGCTGGTCGTGTAACTGGGCTTGCCGTTCGTCGCTACGCGACGATCGACTTCGACGCCTGACGCTCGCGCGGGATGCGCACGACCTTCCACGCGAGGCCCAGCTTCTCGAGTCCTGTGATCACCCAGCCGCCCGGGTCGAGCGCCGCTTCGAGCTTCTTCATGCCGTGGAATGCCGAGCTCGGGAACGCGTGGTGGTTGTTGTGCCAGCTCTCGCCGAAGGAGATCAGGCTCAGCAGCCAGACGTTGCGCGACTCGTCGGAGCTCTTGAAGTTCCGCCGGCCCCAGAAGTGGCAGATCGAGTTGATCGAGAACGTGACGTGGTGGAGCAGGAAGATCCGGATCGCGCCGCCCCAGAGGAGCGCGGTCAGCGCGCCCTGCCAGGTGCCGACGATCAGGTAGCCGATCGCTGCGGGGACGAGCAGCGAGACGATCAACCACACCCCGAACAGCTTGTGAATCACCCGCATGCCCCGCTCGGCGACCAGGTCGGGCACGTACTTGTCGATCGTCGCGCGGCCTTCGCTGACGAAGAGCCAGCCCACGTGCGCGTGGAAGAGATTCCTCGTCGCTGCCCAGAAGCCCTCGCCCTCCATCAGGTGCGGGCTGTGCGGGTCGCCTTCCTGGTCCGAGAACTGATGGTGCTTGCGGTGATCGGCGACCCACGCGAGCACCGGCCCCTCGACTGCCATCGACCCGAGCACGGCGAACGACCAGCGCATCCAGGTCTTCGTCTGGAACGCGCGATGCGTGAACAGGCGGTGGTAGCCGACCGTGATGCCGATCCCCGTCAGCAGGTAACCCACGACGAGCAGCACGAGGTCGTGCGGGTGGAAGAACGAGCCCCAGAGCAGCACCATCGCGATCACGAGCCCGATCAGCGGCAGCGTCACGCCCAGCAGGTTTCCGAGCTTATGGGCGCGGCTCACGTGGGCAAGGTAGCTCGTAAGCTGATCGTCCGCCCATGGCGCACCGGATTCGCCTCCTGATCACCTGCGTGGACCGGCCCGGGATCGTGGCCGCCGTCTCGACCTTCCTCTACGAGCGAGGGGCCAACATCGTCGATGCGGAGCAGCATTCGACCGGGGATCGCTTCTTCCTTCGCGTCGAGGCCGACCTCGCCGAGGACCCCTCGGCGGAGTTCGCGCCGCTCGCCCAGCGCTTCGGCATGGACTGGCGCCTGGCCGGTGAGAACCCCGAGAAGCGCGTCGCGATCCTCGTCTCGCGCTACGGCCACTGCCTGCTCGACCTCCTCTGGCGCTTCGAGCAGGGCGAGCTCGAGGGCAAACCGGCCCTCGTCGTGTCGAACCACCCGGAACTCGCCGAGCGGGTCGCATCCTTCGGCCTGCCGTTCCACCACGTCCCCTCCGACGACAAGCAGGCCGCCGAGGTGCAGCTGCTCGACCTGCTCGCCGACATCGACCTCGTGGTGCTCGCCCGCTACATGCAGATCTTCTCCGGCGACTTCCTCGAGCGGCTCGCCGCGCCCGCGATCAACATCCACCACTCGTTCCTTCCGGCCTTCGCCGGCGCGAGCCCCTACGACCGCGCGCTCGAGCGCGGCGTCAAGGTGATCGGCGCGACTGCGCACTACGTCACCGCCGACCTCGACGACGGGCCGATCATCGAGCAGGACGTCGCGCGCGTCAGCCATCGCGACTCGCGGGACGACCTCGTCCGGATCGGCCGCGACATCGAGCGGCTCGTACTCGCGCGCGCCGTCAAGTGGCACCTCGAAGACCGCGTGATCACCGACGGCGCACGTACTGTCGTCTTCCGTTGAGCGTCATCTACCAGGCCTACGTCCGCTCGTTCGCGGACTCGAACGGCGACGGCGTGGGCGACCTGCCCGGGCTCACGTCGAAGCTCGACCACCTGCAGTGGCTCGGGATCGACACGCTCTGGCTCAGCCCGACCTACCCGAGCCCGAACGTCGACTGGGGCTACGACGTCTCCGACTACCTCGACGTGCACCCCGAGCTCGGGACACTCGCCGACCTCGACGCGCTGATCGCGGCCGCCCGCACGAGGGACATCGACGTCTGGCTCGACCTCGTCCCGAACCACACCTCGGACCAGCACCCGTGGTTCGCCGACCGCCCGGAGCTCTACGTCTGGAGCGACCACATTCCGAACGACTGGCGCTCGATCTTCACCGGCGACACGGCGTGGAGCTACGACGCGCGCCGCAAGCGCTACTACCTGCATCAGTTCGCGCCCGAGCAGCCCGACCTCGACTGGTGGAACCCCGACGTGCGCGCCGAGTTCGATCGCATTCTCCGCTTCTGGTTCGACCGCGGCGTCGCCGGCTTCCGCGTCGACGTCGCGCACGGGTTGATCAAGGACCGCGAGCTGCGCGACGGCGTCCGCTACATGCGCGAACGCCCCGAGGTGCACGAGATCTTCGCGCGCTGGCAGGAGCTCGCACGCGAGTACGACCCGAAGCCGACGCTGATGGGCGAGACCTACGTCTCGCTCAGCAAGCTCCCCAGGTACGAACGGCACCTCGACCTCGTGCAGAACTTCCCGTTCCTCAACGCGAAGTTCGAGGTCGACAGGCTGAGGCCGATCGTCGAGACGGCGGAGCGCACGCTGCGCTCGCCGCTGTGGTTCGGCTCCAACCACGACCACTCGCGGCTCGCGACTCGCTGGGCGGGCGGCGACGAGCGCAAGGCGCGCGCGGCGCTCTTCCTCCTGTTGACCCTGCGCGGGACCGTCGTTCTCTACCAGGGCGACGAGATCGCGCTCGCCGACGGGCCGGTGCCCGAGCAGCGTGTTCTCGATCTCGCCGAGCCGCCGCGCGACCCGGAGCGCACGCCGCTGCCCTGGACCGCCTCCGGCGCCGAGTGGCGCGAGCCGTGGCTGCCGCTCTCCGACACGACGCGCAACATCGAGGACGCAGCGCGACCGATCCCGACAGCACGCTCGCCTACGTGCGCGACCTGATCGCGCGGCGCAAGCAGTTCGCCGACGCGCCGTACCGCACGCTGCCCGAGCGCAAACGGCGTCTGGGCCTACGCTCGCGGCGATGCGACGTGCGTCGCTGAACATGACTCCCGACGCGGCCGAGCACGAAGGTCGTAGGCTGGAGCCATGGCAAGGCCGACTGATCCTCTAGAGACCTTCGA
This sequence comes from uncultured Actinomycetes bacterium, assembly GCA_963698925.1. Taxonomy (GTDB): domain Bacteria; phylum Actinomycetota; class Thermoleophilia; order Gaiellales; family Gaiellaceae; genus PALSA-600. The sequence continues at coordinate 28,249 of CAVOSR010000007.1, forward strand.
CGCGCTCTACCGTGCCGCGTGCGACGACCGCGACGCGGCCGCGGTGCATGCGCTCTGGGCGACCGATGCCGACACCGTCATGTGGGGCTCGGAGGAGGACGAGCGTGCACACGGGCCCGAAGAGGTGAGGGCGATGCTCGACTCGGTCGTCGCATCACCGAGCGAGCTCGGCTTCGACTGGGAAGAGCGCGAGCAGCACATCGAGGGCGACGTCTGCTGGATCAACGCGCGCGGCACCCTGTTCGTCAACGGCGAGGCGACGCCGTACCGCGTCACTGCCGTGCTCGTACGCCGCGACGGCACGTGGCGCTGGCACACGCACAGCGGCTCCGAACCGAACTAGAACCGCTACCGAGGCGGGTGCCCGAACTCGCGCATCAGGTCGTCGAATTGCGACCACGAGAGCGACCACGTTCGCTTCGCCTTGCCCGGCTTCCAGTCGATCGCGCCGCGGCTGATCTTGACGACGCCGAGGCGGTTCCCGTCCTGCTCCACGACGATCTTGATGTCCACGTTGCCGACGGGCAGCTCGTGGTCGATCTTCAACCCGACTGAGTGCGCCATCGGCCGATCCTAAGCGCTCGGCGGCGCGGCGGGTCAGGCGGCGCGGCCGACGACCTCGAGCTGGCCCGAGACGCAGCGCGTCTTCAAGCCGCGCGCCATGCGCCACATCAGCGCCATCGACGCGCGATTCTCGGCGTGCATCGTCGCGCGCAGCCGCTCGATGCCGGCGGCGCGTGCGTCAGCGGCGAGGCGGTCGGCGAGGAACGTGCCGACGCCGCGGTGCTGCCACTCGTCGGCGACCGCGATCGCCACCTCGGCCTCTGCGCCGTCGCGCACGAGACGCGCGATCCCGACCGGCTCGCCCGCGACCACGGCGACGAGCACGTGATGGTCGCCGTCGACGCGTGAGAGCTGCTCGAGGTCGGAGGCGGTGAGCACGTTCTTCGCGCCGCCGAACCGGAGCAGGCGGGACGTCGGCCCGAGCCGGTCGAAGACCGCCTGGACCACCGACGACTCGCCGTTCCGGAGCGGCCGAATCGTGATTCCCCTGATGCGCTTCCGCGTGCATGACCCCAGACTGGCTGCGCGGCCATGGCCCGGCGCGTCGGCCCGACGGGCCATCTTTGCCGCATGGCCCGTCCGGGCCACTACGCTTGGCTCTACATGGACCAGGACATCCGCTTCCTCGAGTTCGAGGGCAGGCGGCTCGCCTACTCGACCTACGGCGAGGGCCCGCCGCTCGTCTTCGGGCCGCGCTGGGTCAGCCACCTCGAGGAGGAGTGGGACGACCTGCGGCAGCGCGCGTTCTACGAGGAGCGTCGCGCGCACCCACCGGGTGATCCGCTTCGACCGCGTCGGCTGTGGGCTTTCCTCGCGCGAGCTCGACCCGCGGCCGACCGTCGAGGCCGAGTCGCGCCAGCTCGACGCGGTGATCCAGGCGACGGCGGGAGCCGGCGGTCGTCTTTGCATCGTCGTGCTGCTGTCTCGCCGCGTCGCAGCTCGCCGTCCGGTCGCCCGAGCGCGTGGCGAAGATCGTCTACTTCGGCGGTTACGCATCACGGCAGGACATTCCCGACGCGACGAAGCGGTCGCTGATCGAGTTCATCCGGACGAACTGGAAGCTCGGCGCGCAGATGCTCGCGGGGCTCTTCGATCCTCATGCCAGCGGTGACGAGATTGCCGAGTACACGCGCATGCAGCGGGCGGCGGCCTCCGCCGAGGCGGCGTCGATCTTCCTGGAGCTCGACCTCGACGCCGACGTGCGCGGTGTCCTGCCGGACGTGACCGTGCCCGCCCTCGTGCTGCACCGACGCGGTGACCGCACCGTGCCGATCGCCCGCGGCCGTGAGCTCGCGGCGCTGCTGCCGAACGCTCGCTTCGTCCCGCTGACCGGCGACTCGCACCTGCCCTACCGCGACGACCAGCGCGAGCTGATGCGCGCGCTGGCCGGCTTTCTGCACGGAGAGGTGCCGGCCGAGGCGAGCGGTCCCTCGCCGCTCACCTCACGCGAGACGGAGGTGCTGCGCCTCGTCTCGACGGGCATGAGCAACCGCGAGATCGCGTCGACGCTCGTGCTCAGCGAGCACACGGTGCACCGCCACGTCGCGAACATCCTGCGCAAGCTCGCGCAGTCTTCGCGTGCCGCGGCGGCGACCCAGGCGGCGCGCGCCGGAATCATCTGACGCGCGTCGACGCGTAGCACCGCGCCCGACCTGGGAAAGGGAGGCCGGGGCGGACACCGGCGACGCCGCAGAGCCGTCGATCTCCACCCCGGTGCTCTAGAGAGACTCGGAGCCCCCGAGTGCCGCATTCTCGGGAACCGCCGCTTGTGTGTCTCTCGAGCGTGGTCTCAGTGTGCGTCGTCCCGGTAGGGAAAGCCGTCGCGTCTCGGTATGAATCCGGTCAGAGCAGCCAGTCGGCGATCCGCCTCCCGATCACCTCGCCGCGGTCTTCCTGCAGGAAGTGGCCGGCGCCCTCGACCGGTGGATCGAGCTCTGCGGCCGGCAGCAGCTCTGCCATCACTTCGGCCGCGCGGCGCGAGAAGATCGGGTCGCTGTCGCTGAAGAGCACGAGCGCGGGCCGGTCGAGGCGCCGCAGCTCGTCGCGCACCTCGAGCATCTTCGCCGCGGAGGGGTGGTCCGGCGCTGGTTGCGACGAGCTCCGGGAACTGCGCGATGCCGACACGCGACTCGCGGCGTCGGGAACGGCGCGTCGTACGCCGCGATCACCTCGTCGCTCGTCGGCTGCACGAGCGACAGGCGCACCAGCTGTCCGGCGACGATGTCCAGGTCGACGCGGCGCATGAAGGCCTGGAAGCGCAGCCACTCCTCGTTCGGCGCCCGCGCGCCGATGCCCGTGTTCATGACGACGAGACGTTCGACGCGGTCCGGGTGCTCGACCGCGAAACGGAACCCGATCGGGCCGCCCCAGTCCTGCACGACCACGGTCACGTCGCGCAGGTCGAGCTCCTCGGCAAGTCGCGCGATCGAGTCCGACGTGACGGTCGTACGAGTACCACTCGCGCAGGTCCGGCTTGTCGGAGCGACCGAAGCCGAAGTAGTCGGGCGCGATGCAGCGCGAGCGCCCGCGTCAGCTGCGGGATCACCTTGCGGTAGAGGAACGACCACGTCGGCTCGCCGTGCAGCAACAGCACCGGCTTGCCCTCGCCCTCGTCGAGGTAGTGCATGCGCAGGCCGTCCTGCTCGACGTAGTTCGGCTCGAACGGGAAGTCCGGCAAGTCGTCGAAGTGCCGGTCGGCCGTGCGGTAGATGTCCATTGCCGAATCCTCCTCATGGACGACCGTGAATCGTCAGCGTGGCCGATGATCGCCCCGCCGCCCGGGCGTAGCCTTCCATACATGAAAGGAGGTGCAATGCCCACGTACTCGATCCATCACTTCACCGTCACCGCGCAGCCCGAATACCGGCCCAGAAGCGCACGGCGGATCGCGATGAGCGCCCGCGCGGCGTCTGTCGCAAGGCGGACGTCACTGCGGCGTGCCGCGTGACCAAGCAGTCCTGGTCGAGCGGCCGGGAGGCGTTGCGCCTCCCGGCCGAGAACCGTTAGTCGTCCGAGACCTCGTCCCCCGCCTGCAGCACGACACGCTCCGGCGGCCGCGTCGGTAGCTCGCTCTCGACGTAGGAGCGCACGGCCTCGTCGATGCCGACGTCCTTGCCTGCTCCCTCCGAGAGGAACCAGCGGTGCTCGAGCACCTGGTGGAAGACCTCGGCGGCCGGCAGCCGCCCGTGCAGGTCCTCGGGCACGGCGGCGACGGTCGGCTCGAACACCTCCTGCCGCCAGAGCGAGGCGACGACCGATTCCGAGAGCGGCCGCTTCTGCTTCCGCTCCTCCGCCTCGCGGAAGCGCGCGATGTCGTTCAGCATTCGGCGTGCCTGGTTCTCCTGCGCGTCGAGGCCCGGTCAGGCGCAGCAGGCGGTGACGGTGGTGGCCGGGCTCGACGACGTGCGGGTCGAGCCGCAGGCGGTAGCCGCCGGGCGTCGCCTCGAGCTGGATCTCCTCGACGTCGAAGCCGAGCTCGTTCAACCGGTGCAGGCGCTCGTCGACCTTGAACCGCTCCGTCGGCGCGAAGATCTCGTCGTGCGTCAGCTCCGCCCAGAGCGCGTCGTAGCGGGCGACGATCTCCGCCGCCGGTCTCGTCCGGGTCGAGGTCGTCGGGCAGGCCGACCTCGGCGTCGACGTCGAGCAGCTCTCCGAGGATGTTCTGCTGCGCGATGTCGAGGTCGTAGCGCCGCTGCCCGTCGGAGAGCTGCGCCGTGCAGCTCGCCCGTCTCGGCATCGACGAGGTACGCCGTCAGCGCGCCTGCGTCGCGGCGGAAGAGCGCGTTCGAGAGCGAGCAGTCGCCCCAGAAGAATCCGCGCAGATGCAGGCGCGCGAGCAGCTCGACGAGCCCGTTCAGCAGATGGGTGCGCAGGTCGGGAATGCCGCGGCCCGAGAAGAGCGCGCGGTAGGGGAGCGAGTACTCGAGGTGGCGCGTGATCAGGACCGCGTCGAGGTCGTCGCCGCGCCCGGTGACGATCCCGACGGCCTCGACGACGGGCAGGCCCTGGCCCTCGAGTCGCCGCAGCAGCGTCCACTCGCGGCGGGCCGGGCGCTCGGGCAGCTCCTTGAGCGCGTAGAGGGTGCCGTCGTACTCGACGAAGCGGACGATGTGACGGCTGATCCCGCGAATCAGGTTCACGAACCGCTCCGACTTCCACTCCTCGAGCGGCTCGCCCCACGGGCAGGTCGAGGAAGTCCGGATGGCCGGTGCGCGCGACCAGCTGGAGGTTCGATGGCGAGGTCATCGAGTGATCGTGGAGTTGTCGAGCGCCTCGATGCCGCCGGGGCTTGCGACGACGGTGTTGCCCTCGAGCTTCGCCTTCGCGAAGAAGTCGTTGTGGCGAATCGCACCCATCGACATCTCGCCCATCGTGATGCCGCGCAGCGAAGTTTCGCCGATGCGGTTGTGCTCGACGGTCGAGTCCGGCGCCGGCGCGAGCCAGCGCCCGTGCGTCGCGAGGTCGTTCGTCTCGACCAGGTCCCGCAGCAACGTGTCCTCACGCCGGCCCTTGCGAACACCGGTGGCACAAATGACCTGCTCAGACCCGTTTCTGGTCTGACTCGAGTCTGACACACGGAACTGTGACAAACGCTCCGCCGTAGCGATGGGCTCGTCCCAGGCAGGCCCGGAGGGATAGGACGGGGTCGAGAGCTCGCGCAGCGTCGACGCCCTGCGCTCGTCGCTCGCCGCGTGGAACGCCGCGAGCCCGCGCTTGGAGAGGAACATGCGCGGGACGTTGAGCGCGCGTCGCAACGGCTCGCGGCGCCTGACCGAGACGACCTCGCTGCCGGCCGCGAGCGCGTTCAGCCACTCGGTCGCCGCAGCCATCGCGGCTCCGACGACGGCCACCCTGGCCGCGTACTCGTGCGGCTCGTACGCGTGCACGGCGTCCGGGAACTCGGCAAGGTGACCGTCGGACTCGGATCAGCATTCGCTGCTGGCGGATCGACGCAGCACGTGTGCGCCAGACCTCGGTCGGGTCCTCGTGCGTGCCGTACGGCGATCTCCTCGGGGAGCACACCGCCGTGCCGCAGCTTCGCGTACGTTGCGAGCGCGGCGAGGCCGCTACCGACGATCGCGCAGCGCACGGTTTCGGTGGGCATGGTGCAACCGAAGGTACATCGCATGCGACCAGAGCAGGGGAGATGCGGGGACGCCCCATTTCTCGACCCAGGGCTCGTACCGCTCGGGGCGCAGCAGGTGGTCCTGGACTTGCTCGGGGAGATCGCCGTTCGGCGCCGCATGACGCTCGATCCACCTCAGGCACTCGTTGGCCCGCGCCGGCTGCGCGAGCCCGAGCATTGCCGTGAGCAGGATCCATTCGCCGCCTCCGTAGTACTCGTCGTCGAGGTTGCGCCAGACCCCGCCGCCGGGCGAGACGAGCAGCCCTTCGATGCGGTCGACGAGCTCCGGCGTGCCGATGAAGAGCTGCGATGCGTCCAGGCGGTCCTCCGCACGCGCGATCGCCTCGCGGCGGACATCATCAGAGTCGAGTCCTTCGCCGATGCACCAGAGCGTCGTGGCATGGATGCCCTCGCGTTCCTCCCACCAGTCGATGCTCGGCTCGGTCCAGTGCAGGTCGAGCCACGCGCGGACGAGCTGCGCCGCCTCGTCCCAGCGCGTCGTGCCGCGCCGCCGCAGCGCCCACAGCAGGAGACCGAGACCATCGATCTGCAGCTTCGGCCAGTCCGATCTGTCGCGCTCGCCGTCCAGGGTGTAGCGCGCGTCCCACGGGCCGGTCGGTCGGGCCAGCACGACGCGTGAGCACCAGTCGAAGAACCGGTCGGCGCTCTCGACCTCGCCGATCTCACGCATGGCGTCTGCGGTGAAGCAGCCGTCGCGCAACCACGAGTAGCCGTAGACCTCGAAGTTCGGGCACGCCACGTACGCGCCGGACGGCGACTGCCCGGCGAGGATCACCTCGACCGAGCGGGCCGGCAGGTCCACCGCTACTTGACCGAGCCGGCGAGCAGGCCCTGCACGAAGTGCCGCTGGAACGAGAAGAACACGACCAGCGGGATGATCAGTGACATGAACGAGGCCGGCGCGATGATGTCGATGTTCGAGCCGAACTGGCGCAGCTGGCTGAAGATGTTGACTTCCGGGTAGTTCTTGCTGACTCGATCGAATGCAACCTGCGCCATCCCCGCACCCCTCGTGTCCGGAAGGTGGTGGATCGAAACTGCGTGATCCTACGACCTTCTGCCGAACTATGCGGCGAGTTCGGCTACAGGCTTGGCCCGCAGGCGGCGTCTCGTCCGAAGCGGGCGCTTGACCGCGGCCGCGCCAAGCGCCGTGATCAGCAGGGTGGTCGTCCCGCCGACGAAGAACGCGAGCTCGGTTCCGCCCCTGTCGCACATCCAGCCGACGAGCAGCGCGCCGAGGGGTGCGAGGCCGTTCCACGCGTAGTAGTAGAGCCCGAGAACTCGGCCGCGGATGTAGTCGGGGCTCGCGAGCTGGATCGCTGCGTTCGAGTTGGCGGTGTAGCTCGTGAAGAAGACGCCGCAGACGAACAGCAGCACCCCGACGACCGCCGTCGAGTGGAACGGCGCGATCGCGAGCTCGCAGAGGCCGAAGCCGCCGGCGCCGATGAACATCACCTTCCAGCTCGCCCGGGCGATTGCGGCGGCCGAGAGCGCACCGACGAGCGCGCCGGCGCCGAAGCAGGCGGAGATGATTCCGAATGTGCGCGGCCCTGCATCGAGTGTCGTCTTCGCGAGCAGCGGCAGCAGGATGTTGAAGTTGAAGCAGACCGACGAGAAGACGACCATCATCGCGAGGATCACCAGCACGGTCCGGTTGCGCCGCGCGTAGCTGAAGCCCTCGCGCGTGCCGCGCCAGAGCGTCGGCCGGCGCGCGGTCGACGAGCGGGTACAGGTCGCGCACGCGCATCGCGAGCAGGCCGGCGAGCACGGCGAGGAAGCTGAGCGTGTTGAGCGCGAAGCACCAGCCGGCGCCGAAGGCGGCGATCAGGACACCGGCGAGCGCCGGGCCGAAGATGCGCGCGATGTTGAAGAGGCTCGAGTTGAGCGCGACCGCGTTCGGCAGCTCGTCGCGGCCGACCATCTGAAAGGTCAGGTTCTGGCGCGACGGCGCGTCGAACACGAGCGCTGTGCCTGTGAAGGCCGCGATCGCGTAGACCTCCCACAGCTGGACGTGACCGACGAGCGTGATCACGGCCAGCACGGCGGAGAAGAACATCTGCACCGTCTGCGTGAGGATCACGGTGCGGCGGTTGTCGAGCCGGTCGGTCACGACGCCGGCGACGAGGCCGAGCACCGTGAACGGGCCGAAGCGGCAGACGGTGAGGATGCCGACGGCGAGACCGCGCGAGTGCGGCAGCGAGCTGCACGACGAGCCATGCCATCGCGATGTTCTGCATCCACGTGCCGGCGACCGACGTCAGCTGGCCCGCGAAGAAGAGCCGGTAGTTCCGGTGGCGTCGCAGAGAGGAGAAGGTACGCCTGGAGGCGAGGCGGAGCAGCGTCACTTCGTGGGCGCCTCGAGCAATTTCTCGAGCGCAGGGAGCGCGGCCTCGATCGACTCACGCTCGTCGGGCGACAGCCGCTTCAGGTGCTCGGACAGCCAGGCCGTGCGGCGCTTCCGGACGTCGGCGAGCACCTGCTCGCCCGCCGGGGTGAGCGTCAGGCCGATGCGGCGACGGTCTGCAGCGCGGGTGCGCTCGATCAGCTGCGCCGTCTCGAGCCGCGCGATGTGGCCCGACATGCCGGGGGCAGAGATGCGCTCGCGCTCGGCGAGCTCGGAGGCCGTGATGCCCGGGTCCTTCTTGATCTGCACGAGCAGGGTCACCTGACCGCTCGTCACACCGAGGCTGTGGATCTCGCGCCGGAGCTCGCGCGCGAGGCGCAGGAGCACGGGGCGCAGCCGGTTGGCGAGAGTGCCGCTTCCCCGCGCCGCAGGTTCGTTCGCTGCCTTAATCATTAACCTGGTTAACTATAGCAGCGGGTTGTGTGCCGGACGTTTGCACCCGGTCTGAAGAAGGTGAAGGCCGGGGCCCCGCCTGTGACAGACCGTCACTTGCCCCGGCCGGCAGCGCCTAGATCTGCCAGGCCCCGTCGGCCACGAGGGGGACGCGCTTGCCGTTCCGGCGGATGCCGTCGGCGTTCAGGTCGTCGGTGCCGATCATCACGTCGATGTGCGTCTTCGCACGGTTGACGCCGTAGCGCTTCTGCCCGATCGGGACGGTGCGCGTCTTCGCGAAGCCGGAGCCGAACGCCATGTGCGCCGCGGCGTTCTCGTCGAGCAGGCCGTTGTAGTAGATGCGTCCCGTCTGCCCGATCCGTGACGACGAGTCGACGAGCGCGATCTCGCCCAGTCGCTCGGCGTTCGGGATCGCCGCGAGGTAGCGCGCGAGCCAGTCGCGATCGGAGTCGCGCTTCGCGCTCAGCCGCACCAGGCGCCCGCTGCGGAACTCGCCGGCGAGCTCCTCGATCACGCGGCCGCCGAAGCTGCGCGGACGCGAGCAGCGGAACGTCCCCTCGGTCGCGGCCGCGTCGGGGGAGATGAAGCACTCCTCCGTCGGCACGTTCATCGCGATCTGCCGGCCCCAGTGATCCTTCTCTCCGCCGCCGCGCCACATCGAGTACGGCGCGATCTTGAGGCGCAGGTTGGTTCCGCGGTCGTGCACGTGCACCTCCCGCAGGTCGAGCCGCGTCAGGCGCGTGGCGCGGCGCCGGAGCGTCGTCAGGTGCTGCGACCAGCTCTTGTGGCCGGGCAGGTCCTTCGGCCCGAGCCGGCAGAACCACAAGATGTCCTGCGCGAGCTTGCGCTGTGCTTTCTGCGGCTCGAGCTCCGGATAGACGCGACGCGCCCACTCGTCGGTCGGCCACGCACAGATCGTCCCGCGCAGGCGCCCTTCGCGGCGGATGCGCGTGAGGTGCCGCGCCCGGCCGCCCGCGTCGAGCGCCACACGTTCCGGCGAGAGCGGCGCGAGCACGTCCAGCTCGAACTCGCCCATCACCTGTACGAGTGCGACTTCCTCGAGGCCGATCGCCTTCCACTGGGCGACCCGCCACGGCGCCTGGTGCCCGAGCGCGTCCTTCGACGCATGGTCGATCTTGGCGGCGTAGGCACGGCTGTCCTCGTACTGCACGTCGACCGTGAGCGCGCCTGCGCGGTAGGCGGCCTCGGCGATCGCGACGGCCAGGTCGCGGTGGCCGAGGTTGACCATCTCGATCAAGCTGTCGCCCCGCCGGAACGCGACGCAGCCGCGGACGATCATCTCCGCGTAGCGGCGCAGCTCCGTCGAGGTCATCGGGCCGGGCATCCTGCGGCACGGTAATGGGTACCGTCGGGGAATGCCCAACCCCTTGGATTCGCTGAAGGCGCTCGGCGACCAGCTCCGGACGCAGATCGGCGAGGAGCTCGACCTCGAGCTCCTACGCAAGAAGCAGGAGCCCGCGCGGCCGCTCGAGGAGCTGCTCGAGGAGCTCGACGCACTGCCGGGCCTCGAGTCCGTCAAGGAGCAGGTGCGTGCGCTCGTCGCCTTCCTGCGCGTGCAGGCGCGCCGCAAGGAGTCCGGGCTGCCCGAGGTGGCGACGACCCAGCATCTGGTCTTCCTGGGCAATCCGGGCACGGGCAAGACGACGGTCGCCCGGCTGCTGGCGCAGATGTACCGCTCGATGGGGCTGCTCAAGCGCGGCCACCTCGTCGAGGTCGACCGCGCCGGGCTCGTCGGCCAGTACGTCGGGCTGACCGCGATCAAGACCGAGCGCGTGATCCGCAAGGCGATCGACGGCGTGCTGTTCATCGACGAGGCATACGCGCTCGCCCGTGAGAGCGACCGGCTCGACTTCGGCGACGAGGCGATCGAGACGCTGCTCAAGCGCATGGAGGACAACCGCCACCAGCTCGTCGTGATCGTCGCGGGTTACCCGCGCCTGATGCGCCGCTTCCTCGAGTCGAACCCGGGTCTCCGTTCGCGCTTCTCGCGCGAGATCGACTTCCCCGACTACTCGACGGAGGACCTCGTCGAGATCTTCTCGCTCTTCGCCGCCGAGTCCGAGTACACGCTCGGCGAGGGCACGGACGACGCCCTCCGCTCGATCTTCGCGGGCGCCGAGCGCGACGAGTCGTTCGGCAACGCACGCTTCGCGCGCACGCTGTTCGAGCAGGCGCTGAACGCACAGGCGCTCAGGCTCGGCGAGGGCGACGTCGACCTGCTGACGCAGTCCGAGCTTGCGTGCCTGACGCCGGCCGATCTCGTTGCGGGCGCGCATGCGCTCGGTGAGCGGCCGCTGCCGCCGCGCCCCGAGCGCGCCGGCTGGTTCGGCCGAAAGCGCTAGGAGGGGACTGCGACGAGCTCCGGCGTGCGCTCGACGCCCACCCGGCCGCTCTGGATCAGCCGCGTGAGCGCAGCGGCGACCGTCGGGTCGAACTGGCCGCCCGCGCAGGCTTCGAGCTCGGCGAGTGCAGCAGGGATCGTCAGCGCCTTGCGGTAGCTGCGGTGCGTGGTCATCGCGCTGAACGCGTCGCAGCAGCCGACGATCCGCGCTGCCAGCGGGATCTCGGTGCCGGCGAGGGCGTCCGGGTAGCCGCCGCCGTCCCAGCGCTCGTGGCAGGAACGGATGATTGCGCCGACTTCGGCCAGCCGTCCGCCGATGCGCTGCAGCATCCGCTGGCCCTCGATCGTGTGCGTGTTGATCGTCCGCACGCTCCGACGGCGAGAGCGGGCCCGGCTTGTTGATGATCTCGGCCGGGATCTTGATCTTGCCGACGTCGTGGAGAAGCGCGGCGAACTCGGCGTTCAGCCGCGAGCGCCCGTCCAGTCCCAGCTCGTCGCAGACGGCGAGGACCAGCTCGAGGACGTCGCGACTGTGCGCGCCGGTGTAGGCGTCGTCGGTCTCGACGACGTCGCCGAGCAGCACTGCCGTGCCGCGGTAGGCGCTCGACAGCTCGAGCGCCTGGTCCATGCGTCGCTGCCGCTCGCGCGTCGAGAGGCCGATCATGAACAGCAGCGGCAGCGGCAGCAGCAGCCCCACGCCGCTCTGCGAGGCCGCGAACGCGGCCAGCAGGCCGAGCGGCGCGAGCACGAGGTCGATCGAGAACGCCCAGGCGAGCGGCGCGACCAGCTCGAGCGGGCGCACGCCGAGCGCGGCACGCTCGCGCAGTGCCGAGCTGACGAGGTCGAGGGCGAACTGGCAGAGGAGCGCGACGGCGACGATCGCTAGCGTGCGCGCGTCGAGCGACGGCGACGGGCTGCCCGCGAGCACGAAGACGAGCGCGGGCGCGAGCGCATACCAGGAGCTGCCGAGCAGGACGAGCACCCGCTCCGGCGGTTGCACGCCCGCGAGGTACTCGGGCAGCTCGCCGAGCAGCGCCCCCGCCGCCGCCCAGAGGGGGACTTGCGCCGGCGGCAGCAGGAACAGCATCTCGACCAGCACGAGCTGGGTCGCGATGGCCGCGCCGCTTCCAACCTCGAACTTGAGCCGCCAGGCTGCCGCGAAGGCAGCGACGAGCACGAGCACCATCCAGCCTGGCGGCAGAGGCCGGGCCGGCCCGAGTACCGCCAGCGCGAGCGCAGCCAGGACGAAGCCGCCCGACGAGATCGAGTAGACGACCCGCTCGCGCCGGCTGAGCGCGCGCGTGACCCGATCGCGCGCCTCCGCGAGGAGGCGCTCCGCGACCGGGTCGTAGCGCATGCTCAGCGCGTCGGGCACTACCTGCTGCAGAACGGGTCGACGTAGACGCCGTCGAGCGCGAACGTCTCGCCCTTCTGCAGCCCGTGCACCCGGAAGCTGAAGGCGACCGGCGTCCAGCCGTTCTCCGAGGCGATCGCGAGCAGGTTGACGCCGATCGGGATCACGAGCGACGGCTGCCAGGCCTCGTCCACCTTGATGTTCGCGAGGGTGAGGTCCTTCGTGCCGCCGTCGAGTGCTTCATAGAGCACCTTCACCTCGAGCCGCGCCTTGCCGTTGCCGCCGCGGTCGGCGACGAAGAAGCGCATCGTCGGGTTGTCGAGGTCGACGCAGAGCACCGGGGTCACCGCCTGGGAGTCGCCCTTGTTGAAGACGAGCGAATGTGCGGAGGCCCCGAACGGGTCGTGATCGTCCGAGACGTCCACGTTCTTCAGCGACCAGCCGCTCGTGTCCGAAAGGTCACCCTGAGGCGCGAGGCTGTAGTCGGCGGAGTCATCCCAGGCCGAGAAGACTTGCGCCGGGTCGCCGAGGTCGCACACGGCGGCCTCCGACAGCTTGCCCGCCTTCGCCGAGCGTCCCTTTGCCTGCAGGTCGTCCAGTTTCTTGTGTAGGTCGGCCATCTTGTGGCCGATATCCATGAGCTGGCTGCCGCCGTCGGCCGCGAGCGCGCACGTGCTCGCCACGCACACAGTCGCGACGCAGAGCGCGCCAGTCAGCATTGCCCGCCGCAGTACCGAACGCATACCGTTTCCTTTCGCCGCAGTATCCCGCTCGGGCATCGAAGGGCAGCAGGCGGAAGTCCGTATCCCCCGTCCGGGGCAACCGGGGCGGGATTCACTCGTCTGAGGGACGTCGTAGGAGAGAGCGTCTAGCGGGACGAGCGCCCGCTCGGCGTCCTCTCCGTCCTCGACGGTGGCACGTCCACGGCCGGCTCGACGTGGCGGCCTTCCCTGATGAAGGGTGAGACAGGGAGCAGAGAGAGGGCAGTTACGCTCCGTCGGTGGAGCCGCTCAATGTCTGGGACTACGAGCGGCTCGCCGCGGAGCGGCTCGAGCCGGGTGCGCACGGGTACTACGCGGGCGGTGCCGGCGACGAGCTGACGCTTCGCGACAACGTCGAGGCGTACCGCCGGTGGGTACTGCGCCCGCGCATGCTGGTCGACGTCGAGACGTGCACCACTGCGACCACGGTGCTCGGGCAGGACGTCTCGATGCCACTGCTCGTCGCGCCGATCGCCTTCCAGCGCCTCGCGCATCCCGACGGCGAGGTCGCGACTGCACGCGCGGCGCGCGCCGCGGGCACAGTCATGTGCCTCTCGACGCTCGCGACGTCCACGCCGGCCGACGTGGCGGCCGTGGGCGGGCCGCGCTGGTTCCAGCTCTACGTGTTTCGAGACGAGGGCGTGACGCGCGAGCTGATCGCCCAGGCACGCGACGGCGGCTATGGCGCGCTTCTGCTGACGATCGACGCACCGGTGCGCGGGAACCGCGAGCGCGACCTCCGCACGGCGTTCGCGATCCCATCGGACATCAACGTCGCGTCGCTCGGGCGCGGAGGCGTGACGCCGCAGCAGGTGTTCGAGATGATCTCGCCGTCGCTCACGTGGCACGACCTCGAGCGAATCGCCGGCGAAGCCGGCATGCCGCTGCTCGTCAAGGGCGTGCTGACCGGCGAGGACGCCATGCTCGCGTGCGAGCACGGCGCCGCGGGGATCGTCGTCTCCAACCACGGCGGGCGCCAGCTCGACGGGGTCGCGGCGACGATCGACGTCCTGCCCGAGGTGGTCGAGGCGGTCGACGGCCGCGTCGAGGTGCTCGTCGACGGCGGCATCCGGCGCGGCTCCGACGTCGTCAAGGCCCTCGCGCTCGGCGCCCGCGCGGCGCTGGCCGGGCGCGCGGTGCTCTGGGGGCTCGCCGTCAACGGCGAGGACGGCGCTCGCCACGTGCTCGAGATCTTCAGGACGGAGATCCTGAACGCGCTGCAGTTGCTGGGCTGCGTCTCGCCGGCCGAGGTCGCCCGCGACCGCGTCGGGCCCGATCCGCTAGCCCGACTACCCTGCAGGCATGAAGGGGGTCGTCGCCGTCCTGGTCGTCGCAGCTTCGGCGCTCGCCGTCGCGCATGCGCGACCGCGCGCGGCCGCAGGCGACTGCGGCATCCCCGCTGCCACGCCGCTGTGGATCGACTACGCCGGCCACGACGCACCGATCGTCCCGAAGCCCGGAATGATCCTTGCCGTCTCCTCCGGCACGGTCGTGCCTTCCCAGATGCGGGCGGCAGGCGCGGCGACGATCATGTTCGACCTCAATCTGAACAACCGCGTCGGGACGACGTCGACGCCTGCCGATCCGGCATCGATCCCGGGGAAGGCCAAGCGGCTCTTCGACTTCGCGGTCACGGTGACCGGTTGCGATCACCCTCTGATCGCCGAGAACGAGCTCTTCGGTGCGCAGACGCCGACACCGTGGAGCACGACGAACGCGCAGTACCGCGCGAACGTCCTGCTGCTTCTGCAGGAGCTGGCGAAGCTCGGCGCGACGCCTGCGATCACGATCGCGAACCCGCCGTACACCGGCGGCGAGGCGGCCGAGTGGTGGCGCGAGGCGGCCAAGGCGGCGATCCTGATTCGCCAGGTCTATTTCACCTCGCCCGGCCCCAAGGGCCTGTACAAGCTCGGCCCGGAGCGCGCGAGCCGTTCGATGCGGAAGGGCATGCGGGGGCTGATCTCGCGCTTCTCGGAGATCGGCATCCCTGCCGGCCGGGTCGCGCTCGAGCTGCAGTTCCAGTCGGCGGCGGGGCAAGGCGGTCGGCAAGGCCTGCAGCCCCGTGCTGCCTGGCTCGAGTTCGTGAAGCTCGAGGCGCTCGCCGCCAAGCAGGTCGCGGCCGAGACGAAGATCCAGGGCGTCTGGTCGTGGGGCTGGCCGAGCTTCTCGGTCGCGGGCAACGATCCGGACAAGGGCGCCGCAGCGTGCGTCTACCTCTGGACGCGCGACGCGAAGCTCTGCGACGGGCCCAAGCTCGCAGGGGTCTCGTTCAACACCTCGCTCACCGAGGGGCAGATCTCGCTTCCGGCCGGTGTGCGCTGCTCGCTCGGCGCGCGTGCGATCCTGAAGGTCGACGTCGGTCGCACGGCAGCGCTGACCGGCGATCTCGGCTCCGCCGCCAGCGCGCTGCTGCAGCGCACCGTCTTGCGCGCACAGGTGCCCGTTGACCCGGCAACCGTCCTCGCTGCGGAACGCGCGATCATCCGCGACCGGTTCGGAGGCAGCGGCTCGCGCTACCGCGCCTCGCTCGCAGCGCTGCATCTGTCGGTGCGCGACGCGCGCGCGATCGTCGCCGACCGGCTGGCGCGCGACCGGGTCAAGGCGCGCTTCCGTCCCAGGCCGCCGACGAGCGCCCAGGTCGCCGAGTTCATGACGACGTATGCGGCGACCCGCGTCAGGCTGGTCTCCGCGAGCCCGGAAGCGCCGTGGCTCGGCGGCGCGGTGCGCGGACTCGCGATCGAGACGATCGCGCCGGAAGAGGTGTTCACGCTCCCGCAGGGTCGCCGCGCACGATCGACACGCTCGACGGTCGCTTCCGCGTACGCGTGCTCGGGCCGGCGTTGCCGCTCTACGCGCTCGCACCGTCGAGCGCCGCCAACGTCGCGCGCGCCGTGCTCGGTCGCTTCGCAAAGGACGCGGTCTACGACCGGTGGCTGCGCACACAACAGCAGGCGCTACTCGTGAACGCGATCTGCGCGCGTGACGACGTGCCGACGACCGGTGACGTCGACCTGACGGCCTGGGCGACGTTCCTCGGTGCCTGACGTGCCGAGAGCCGTGCGCCTGGTCCTGCCGCTCGTGCTCGCACTCGCGTTCACCGGCACGGCGGCAGCAGGACCGATCGTCGATCGTGCAGCGACGGCTCTGCGCAGCGATCCGGTCTATGTCGACCCCGCCGCCGAGAAGACGATCACGCCCGCGCAGGCGGCTCGAGTGCGCACCGAGATCGAGACGAACGCGCACGGGCCGGTTTACGTCGCGGTGCTGCCGAACGGCGCGCTGAACGAAGCCGGCGGCGACGCGGTCGGTGTCGCTGACGAGCTTGCCCGCGAGCTCGGCAACCCCGGCGTCTACGCGGTCGTCGCGGGCGGCCACTTCCGCGCGCTCTCGACCGACCTCGGCCGGGGCGAGGCGGGCAAGCTCGCTGCCCAGGCGTTCAAGGCGCACCACAGCGACGGGATGGCCGCGACGCTTGTCGATTTCGTCGACCGCGTCGGCGATGCACGTACCGGCAAGGGCGGCAGCGGCCGCTCGTTCGGCAACATCGGCCTCTTCCCGATCCTGCTGATCGGCGGGATCCTCTTCTTCGGCTACCGCAAGCTGAAGCAGCGGCGCGCGCAGGCCGAGGACTTCCGCGAGGTCAGGGAGACCGCACGGGAGGATCTCGTGGCGCTGGCGGAGGACGTGCAGGAGCTCGAAGAGAAGGTCGAGTCGAATGAGCCTGCGAAGCGCGACTACCTCGCCGCGCTCGACCAGTACTCGCGCGCGTCAGGCGCGTTCGACCGCGCCCGCACCCCCGCGCAGCTCGCTCCCGTTGCGGAGGCGCTGGAGGAGGGTCGCTACCTGATGGCTTCCGCCGAGTCGAGGCTCGACGGACAGGAGCCGCCCGAGCGCAGGCCGGCGTGCTTCTTCGACCCGCGGCACGGGCCGTCCGTGCGTGACGTCGAATGGACGCCGCCCGGCGGCGAGCCGCGGCAGGTACCCGCGTGTGCCGCCGACGCGTTGCGCGTCGAGGAAGGCGAAGAGCCCACCTCGCGGCAGGTACGGGCAGGCGGGCAGTTGATGCCGTACTGGGCCGCCGGGCCGATGTACGGCGGCTACTTCAACGGCTTCTTCCCCGGGTTCCTGCTCGGCGAGTTGATGGTCGGCGGCTTCGGCGGTTACGGGGGCGGCTACTCCGACGGCGGTAGCGGCACAGACACCTCCGGCGATTTCGGTGGGATGGGCGGCGACTTCGGAGGCGGGGATTTCGGCGGTGGAGACGGCGGTGGCGGGGATTTCTAGCCGGAACCCTCGTCTCTGCCGGCTCTCCAGCCGGTAGCCGGCGCCCGTCCCGCCGCAGGTCGACGATGAAACACCGGATCTGCTCCAGGGCTCTCTCGGTTGCAGCAACGGGTCGCCCTGGATTGACCCGTTCGCATTCGTGTGCGAGGCTGTTGAGCGCCCACTACTGAAAACGATTACAGTACGCGAAGGGGGAAGCCGCAGTGTCGAGTTATCTTCCGAGAGCGGCCCGAGTCGGGCTCGCGCTCTCCGTTCTCCTACTGGTCCCGTTCACCGTCGGCTCGGGGACCGCCGCCGAGATCCAGCCGGGAACGATCACCTCGGCGCAGTTCCACTCGGCGGTGCTCGGCGAGGACATCTCGTACAACGTCTACCTGCCCGCCGGCTACGACAGCACCGCAAAGCACTATCCGGTGCTGTACCTCCTGCACGGCCGCGGCGACTCGATGGCCGCCTGGACGCAGGTGAAGGGCAAGCTCGACGCGATGATCGCCGACGGGCGGATCCCTGCGACGATCGCGATCATGCCGGACGCTCCCTGGAGCAGCCGTGCGAGCTACTACGTCGACTCCGCGTATCGCGGCGCCGACCCGGGCCGCAATGTCGAGACCGCGTTCACGACCGATCTGATCCAGCACGTCGACACGACGTACCGCACGATCCCGTCGCGTGACGGACGCGTGGTCGGTGGCTACTCGATGGGCGGCTACGGGGCGATCCGCTACTCGATCGCGCATCCGGATCTCTTCGCCGCGTCGATCGTGCTCAGCCCGGCGGTGTACTTCCCGCTGCCGCCGAGCGACTCGAGCACGCGCGAGTTCGGCGCCTTCGGCCAGGGACGGTCGCTCTTCGCCGACGCGGTCTACCTGAAGCTCAACTATCCGGTCGAGCTGCCGCGTTTCTCCGCGAAGAACCTGCCGTCGCACATGTTCATCGCGGTGGGTGACGACGAGTATCAGAACCCGAAACCGATCGACTACACGCACGACCTCGATTTCGAGTCGCACATCCTCTACAAGTGGGCCGAGCACACGTCGCACCTCTCGGCCGAGCTCCGCGTTCTGAACGGCGGCCACGACTGGGATGTGTGGGGACCCGCCTTCGAGGAAGGCGCGCAGTACGCCTTCCAGTACGTCGCGCGGCCCGAGGTCACGATCATGAACGCGAAGCTCGTCGGCACGCCGGGCGAGGACCGCGAAGGCGGCGTCGCGACCGACGCTGCGGGCAACGTCTACGAGGCGCTCGCAGCGGAGGGACCTGTGGACGGCCAGTCACACGCGGGCGGAAAGGACGTCGTCCTGATCAAGTACGGCCCGGCGGGTGACCGGCTGTGGACGAGGGAGTTCGGCACGGCGGGCGTCGACCGCCCGTACGGGCTGAAGCTGGATCCGCAGGGCCACCCCGTGGTCGTCGGGTACACGAACCGCGACTTCGACGGAAACCATGCGGGCAACACGAGCGACGACCTGTTCGTGCTGAAGGTCGATCCGAACGGCAACCGCGAGTGGACGACGCAGGTCGGGACGTCGGCCGCTGATCGAGGGTACGGCCTGGCTGTCGATCCGTCCGGGGCCATCTACGCGGGCGGCTACACGAAGGGCGCGCTCGGCGGGCCGCTCGTCGGCGACAAGGACGTGATCCTGCTCAAGCTCGCCGCCACCGGCGGCGCACCGCTCTGGATCGACCAGTTCGGGACGATCGGCGAGGACAAGGGCATGTCTGTCGCAGCCGGCGGCGGCTTTGCGTACGTCACCGGCATGGTCGGCGATGCGCTCGGCACGCCGGTTCCCGGAACGACGCCGGGCGGTATCGACGGGTTCCTCGCACAGGTCGACGCGAGCGGTACGCGCACGTGGACGCGCCAGCTCGGCACGTCCGCCGATGAGCAGTTGTGGGGCGTGGCCGCGGACGCAGCCGGGAACGCGACCGTCACCGGCTTCACCTCCGGCGACCTCTTCGCGACGAACGCCGGCGACAAGGACGTCGTCGTCGCGCGCTTCGACCCGGCAGGCGGGATGACGCTGCACGACCAGCTCGGGACGATCGGCAACGACAAGGGCACGCAGGTGGCGCTCGACGGTGCCGGCAACACCTACGTCTCGGGCTTCTCCGACGGGAACTTCGAGGCGAACGTCGGCAGCTTCGACGCCCTGCTGATCAAGTACGCGCCTGGGCTGACGCGGCAGTGGGCGCGCCAGTTCGGCACGACGGAGACGGACGGGGCCGACGCGTTCGCAGAAGGCAACGTCTACCTGGCGACGCGCGGGACGACGATCTGGGCCTCCGGATTCACGCTCGGCAGCACCGCGACGCAGACGCAGGCGGGGAACGGTGACGTGTTCCTGACCTCGTTCGACGACCAGGGCACGAACCTCGGCTAGGAGCGACGCGAGAGGGGAGGGCGGCCGCACCGCTCTCCCCTCGACGTACCTCCGTCGCGCGCAGCCCGCCATGTGGTCTGATTCGCCGATGCAGCCCACCACGGCGGCCGACGCGGCTGATCCGCACCTATCGCGCGCAGAGGTGCTTCGCGCCGGTGCGGCTGGGCTGCTGCTGGCCGGTGGGCTGCGGATGCTCGGGTCGGAGGATGCATTCGCCGCCGAGTCGCTCATCCGTCCGGCGCACAGCCGCGGCGACGGCGTTCGTGTCTTCCGGTCGCGACCGGCGCTGCGGCCCACGCTCGTGACGGTGCTCAGCCGCACTGCGCACGCCGCCGACGGATTCCTGTTCCTGGCCCCGAATTCCGGACCGGGCCAGCGCGGGGTGATGATCGTCGACGACCGTGGAGAGGTCGTCTGGTTCCGGCGCACGTTCCCTCACACCGCGATGAACTTCCGCACGGCGCTCTACAAGGGCGAGCCGGTACTGACCTGGTGGGAAGGGTCGACCGCGCGCGGCCTCGGCCGTGGCGAGCACGTCGTGCTCGATGCCTCCTACCAGGAGATCGCGCGCTTCCCCGCAGGCAAGGGGCGGCACTCGGACCTGCACGAGCTCATCCTCACGCCGCGCGGCACCGCTCTGATCACGAGCTGGGAGAGCCGGACGATGAACTTGACCTCACTCGGCGGCACGAGCCGTCATGAGGTGATCGGCGGAGTGGTGCAGGAGATCGAGATCCCGAGCGCGCGCGTGCTCTTCGAGTGGCGCAGCTTCGACCACGTCCCGATCAGCGAGTCCCATCAGGGTGTCGGTCCGTCGTTCGACTATTTCCACATCAACTCGATCGACATCGACGACGACGGTGACCTGCTCGTCTCGGCGCGCAATACCTGGGCGATCTACAAGATCGACCGCGGCAGCGGCAAGGTCGTCTGGCGTCTCGGCGGCAAGCAGAGCGACTTCGCAATGGGCAGGGGAACGAGCTTCGCGTGGCAGCACGATGCACGTCACCACGGCCCCGGTGACCGGCTGATCAGCCTGTTCGACAACGGGGCGGGTCCGCCCGCGGTCGAGCCTCGTTCGCACGCAATGGTCCTCGCGCTCGATCACCGCCGCAAGCGGGCGACACTGGCGCGCGACTATCGCCACTCGCGCCAGTTGCTGTCGCGTGCAATGGGCAGCGCGCAGCGCCTCGGCAACGGCAACCTGCTCGTCGGCTGGGGAACGGAGCCGTACCTGACCGAGTTCAGCGCACGCGGCGCTGTCGTCTTCGACGCCCGCCTGCCGCCCGGCGGCCAGAACTACCGCGTCTTCCGCCTGCCGTGGACGGGCAAGCCGACGGACCGGCCGCGGCTCGTCGCGCTGTCCACGACCGCCGGACGACGCCTCTACGTGAGCTGGAACGGCGCGACCGAGGTTGCGTCGTGGCAGTTGCGCGCCGGCGAGCACGCCGCAGACCTGGGGGTCAGGGCGACCGGCCCGAAGCGCGCGTTCGAGACGATGCTGACGGTCCCGAAGGGCATGCGCTACGCGCAAGTCGCGGCGCTCGACCGGCACGGGAAGGTGCTTGCCGTGTCGAACACCGTGCGGGCCTAGCCGGCGATCGGTCACCTCACGACGCGGGGCCTTGTTTCACCGGGACGAGAGGAATACGGTCCCGCCCGGGATGTGCATGTAGCACACAGGGGCCGGACATCCAAGCCTCGCATCACGACGATGCCGCTGCGCGTGCGCGCAGGACGGAGCCCGTTCGCCGCTTTGCCGAGACACATCGATGCTCTCCAAGGATGGAGGAGCAATGCGCAAGCAGAGTCGCACCATCATCGCGTTCCTCGTGGGACTCGTTGGCATCGCGGCCGTCGTTTCGGTCGCGGCCGCCGGCAACGCCGACCGCCGCGAGCTGAACGGCACGATCTGGGTCGCCAACCGCGGCGTCCACACCATTCGTGGCTTCGATGCCGCCACCGGAGACACCGTCGCCACGGTGCCAATGGCCCCGAACTCGCAGCCGGGAGACCTCGCGTACGCGAAGGGCAAGCTCTACGTCTCCGAGGAGTTCGGCTCGCCGCCGGCGATCGCGATCGTCGACGCCGGCACAGGAGAGGTCTTGAAGCGGATCGTCACCGGCCCGCGTCCTCACCACGTGCACGCGAGCGTCGGCGGGAACCTGATCGCCTACGGCGTGTTCGGCACGAACAAGGTCGGGATCATCGACACGAGCACCGACACGCTGCTCGGCGAGTGGACCGCGAGCACGAACCCGGCAGCGCGGTCTCACGCGGGCGTCTTCTCACACGACGGGCACGTTGTCTACGTCGCGAACGACATTGTCGACGAGCTCTCAGCCGTCGATCCCATCACCGGCGAGCTGCTCTGGTCGATGACGGTGCCGAACGCGCACGAGCTCGCCGTCACCCATGACGGGAAAACCGCCTACGTGACCTGCCGCGCCGGCAACGCTCTGCGGGTCGTCGACCTCGAGCAGCATGTGATCACGGCGACGATCCCGCTCGGCCCGACTCCCGACACCTTGCAGCTGTCGGCGAACGAGAAGCTGCTCACGGTCGGCCTGCGAGGCACCCCTGCGCAGGTGGCGATCATCGACACGGACAGCTTCGCGACGAAGATCGTCACGATCGGTGGGACGGGAACGATCGCCGGTCACCAGTGGACGTCTCCCAACGGGCACTTCACCTTCGCGGCCTTCGAAGGGCCGCCGGGTGCCGCCGGAGTTGCGGTCATCGATCATCGGCAGGACGACGCGATCGTCCAGACGCTCGCCTATCCCGGTCGGCCGCACGGGGTCGACTTCGCGCGACCCTAGGCACGCCAGGAGCCCGGCCCGGCGGGGATGGGCCGGGCTCCTGCTCGAGGTGAGCGGGGTACGATCGGCGTGCCACGACAGTGAGCGACGGAGACACCGGGCTCGAATACCTCGATCTGCGGCAGAGGCGCGATCCAGGACTGCTCGAGTCCGTGCACGCCGAGCTGTTCACGCCCAGCTTCCCCGACCCGGATGAGCAGGAAGGGCCGGACGACTGGGCGCCGCGCCTGTGGGAGGCGGCCGCGCCGCCGCAGCCCGAGCAGCACGGATTCGTCGCCGGTTCGCGGCTCGACGATCCGGCCCGCCGCTCGCTCGCGGGCTTTGCGTTCGTCGAGCGCTACCGAGCGAGCCGCTGCGCGCTGCTCAGCTACATCGCCGTAGATCCGGACTGGCGCGGCCGCGGAATTGCGCGCGCTCTCTTCGATCGGGCGCTCCGGTCGGCTCGCGTCGCGGCCGGGGCGCCACTGCGTGCGGTCTTCGCCGAGATTCACGATCCGCACCGCGTCGCGAGTGCTCAGGACGTGATCGACCCGGCCGACCGTGCCCGGATCATGGCCCGTCTCGGCGGCTACCACGTGCCGCTCACCTACGTGCAGCCGGCGCTCGGTACGGGTGGCGAGCGGTCGGATCGCTTGCTGCTGATCGCCTTTCCGCCTGTCGGAGAGACGACGCTCGACGCTCGGGACATCCGGGCGTTCCTCGAGGAGTACTACAGCGCGCTCGGCGTCGATCCGGTGCACGACCCGGCGCTGGTCAGGATCGAGCAGGAGCTGCAGTCGTTCGCGCCGGGCCCCGTCGGGCTCGTCTCACTAACGGACGTCTGAGCGGCGCCGCGCCGGAGAGCCGGCACGCACCTGCGACTGCACGTGCGGGGCCAACTCGCCGCGCGCCACGTCGATGCCCGCGGAGGCGTCCTCGGCGAGCTTGCGCAGGCGGACCGGGTTCTGCGCCTCCTGGTGGTCACTCAGGCGCCGACGGAACGCGTCGACCGCGTCGACCGCGTCGCGCACCGCGGTCCAGGCGTGGCCCGAGAGCGCCACCGCCAGCACGCCGCGCTCCCGTTCCCAGGAGTCGAGCTCGAGCTCGCGCGCCCAGTCGGGCACGAAGCGCGGCGGAGGGCCGAGGCAGCGCTGGATCACATCGCGCGCGCGGCCGAGGTCGGCTTCGACGAGCCGCGCGGCCGAGCGCCTCTGGCCCGTCTCCTGCCGGCGGGTGAAGACGAATTGCACGCCGCCCCCGACGATGCCGCCGACGACGACCCCGATGAAAGCGATCACTGCAGGGACGTAGTCGGCGAGCGCGAGGACCGGGTACAGCGGCACCGGCCAAGCCTATGCCGCTGCCCCGACGGCTTGCCTGTCCGCGACGGCCGTGGGACGATCGAAGCGATCGTCACTTTGGCTGCCGCGGATCCGAATCGGCCGCAGGACATCGTCGGGCGTCAGGGGCTCATCGACGAGCTCGCCGGCGCGGAGCCGACGTTGGGAACGCCGTGCATCTACGTGCTCCGTGCGCCGGCCGGAATGGGACGCACCTCGGTGCTCGCCTCCCTGCGCGCGCGCCTGGCCGGAGACGGGCGCGAGACGCTGCGCGCGGCCCTCGGGGGGTTCCGTGACGATCGGGCGACGGACGACGAGAGCAACACGCGCGAGCGCAAGAAGGGCCGCAACGTCCTCAACTATCGACGTCTGCTCGAGGCGCTTGCCGCCGACCTCGCGGGCGCCGAGGGGTTCGCCGCCAAGGCGCGCGAGCTCGTGCGCGGCGCCGACAGCGAGCTCCAGCTCGAGCTGGCCAAGGACGAGCTGCAGCAGGCATTCCTCGAAGAGCTGCAGCACGCGGAGGCAGCACCGCTCGCGTTGCTGTTCGACGACTACAGCGCCGTGGCCGACGAAGAGCTCGCATTGTGGATCGTCGAGTTGATCGAGCGGGTCGGGTCGCGCCGGCCCGTGCTCGCCGTCGCGACGACCGTCGGTCTCGCCGACGTGCCCAGGTGGCTGCCGCCGCAGATCGAGCTCCGCAACCTGGAGCCGTTCACGCGCGCGGAGATCGCGGACCTCCTCGAGCGCGCACTGCCGGGCGTGTCCCTGGCGCCGGACTGGCCGGCAGCCGTCGAGCGGTGGTGTGGCGGCTATCCAGCCGCCGTCTCGGTCGCGATCGAGCTCGCCGGACGATGGCCGCGACGGCCGGAGTTCCTCGAGGACGACGAGCCCCCGTCCGAGCTCGAAGGATTGTCGAGGGCGCTGTTCGACCAGGTGCTCGCGTCGGCGGAGAGCGACGCGGAGCGCGCCGCGCTCGAGGTGGCGGCGGTCGTGCGACGGTTCGACGGGGTCCTGCTGCGGACGCAGGTCGCTGATGCGGAGCTCGTGGCGCCTCCCGATCTCGAGCCGCGGCTCGCCCGCTACCCGTTCGTGGTCACGGAGGGGGATCCGAGCGAGCCGGAGTATCACGTGTACCCGTTCGTTCGCCACGTCGGCACGCTCGAGCTGCAATCCCAGCCGCCACGCGGCAGCTTCGGCGGCGCGAGTCGCCTGGCCGAGATCCGCCAGCGCGCGCTTCATTTCTATTACGAGCGCGTGGCCGAGGAGGCGCAGCGTCGGGGTCGGGGATACGAGCTCGAGGATCCGAAGAACCAGGAGGCGCTGCTCGAGTTCCTCCACTACGCGGCGCTCTTCGAGGACCGCCCCGTCGCGCGCTACATGCTCGCGGAGGCCTACCTCACGGCCTTCTGGTGGTGGGGCTGGTACATCGAGTCGGCGTTCTGCATCCGTGAGCTCGACGAGTGGGAGCGCACCCGGCCGCGCGGCGACGACGCAGAGTTTCTCCGCGCGCTCCGTGCGTTCCACGACTCTTACCCGCCGTGCTTCGAGCGCTTTCTCGTGCACGCGCACGGAAACTCGGACGCGGTCGCGGAAGCGATGGACAGCGACTGGGAGGCGGTCGGGGACGCACTCGACCGGATCAGCGACCTGATCGAGCTCGACAAGTCGCAGCTGGATTCGAAGCTCGAGCTCCGAGCGATCATCGACGTCTTCCGGGCTCATTCGCTGCGCGGACGCCGCCACGCCAGGACGTACGACGCACAGATCGACCGCCTGTACGAGTCGGCCCGGGCCGGCTTCGACGAGAGCAGTGACTACCAGTGGAGTGTTGTATGGGTCCTCTACGACATGGCGGATACGGCGCTCGAGCGCGGAGCATGGAAGCAGGCCGAGGAGCGAGCGGCGGATGCCCTCGGAGTCGCCCTGAAAGACGAGGACCTCGATCGCGAGGTGGTAGCCGACCTCCACCGGGTGCTCGGTGACGCGTCGTATGAGCGCGGCGCGCACGCGCGCGCCTTCGAGCACTACGGCCGTGCACTGGTCACGGCATGGGAGTTCCAGGCGAGGCCGATCCCGGGCGACGAGTACACGCGCGGCCTCTACGAGGAACAGACGACCCGCGTGCGGTTGCGGCTCGACCAGCTGCGAGCGGCCGACCCACGAGCGGCCGACGCCGCGGCGGACGCGCTCCGCGAGCTCTGGGCGCCCTACTTCGCCGAGGCGGGAACGACCGCGCCGGGGTTGTACCCGCCCGTGCCCGCGCCGACCGACCTCGTCGCGGGCTCCGAGTACCTGCAGCGCGTCATGAAGCTTGCGCCCGTGATCGCGCAGCGCTCGGAGGAGCAGCGAGGGGCCGCTGCGGGCAGGCCGATGCTCAAACGGATGCTGCGACCGGGGCGTGGCCGTGAAGCTGCTGCGGCGCCGCAACCGGTGAGGGATGCGGCTGCGCCGGTTTTCGCGGCGCCGACGGGACCTGTCGAGGCGGCGGAGCTGTTCGAGCCCGGGGAGCATCCGCTCTGGCCCGGCTCGTGGCGTGAGTTCCCCGCCGCCTGGGCCGACCCGGCGGACCGGGATCCCGCCGAAGTCAACCGGCGGGTGCGCATGGCGATCGACGCGCTGCCGGAAGGCTGGCGGCTCGTGTTGCAGCGGCGCGATGTCGACGGCTGGAGCAGCGAGGCCGTCGCACGCCGGTTCGCAATTCCCGGCGACGAGCAGACCGTGATCCTTCACCACGCGCGTGCGGGCATCCGTCGCTCGCTCGCTCAGTACTTCGCGGGGGCGGAAGCATGAGCGTGGAGATCGCCTGCTCGGACTTCGTCGAGTTGGTCGACGACTACCTCGACGGTGGGCTCGACGAAGCGCGCCGCGATTCGTTCGAGCTGCACGAGACCGGCTGCGCAGGGTGTCTCGCCTATCACGGCCAGTTGCGGCGCACGCGCCACCTCCTGGCGGCGCAGCGCCGGCGCCCGGCCATCGGCGCCGGGCCGAGCGGCGATGCTGCACCGCTGCCGGCCGAGCGCCACGCTGCGTTCAAGTTCCTCCAGCGCGGCGCGGTCGGTCCGTTCAGCGGGTTCCGCTGGCCGGCCGACGAGTGGGTGAGCGGAACCGAGCCGTTCGCCGTGTGCGCAGGCGCGATTCATGCGTGCGGGATCGACGACCTGCCGTACTGGCTGCATGAAGAGCTCTGGCGGGTCGAGCTCGGCGGGCCGGTGCAGGAGCACGAGCACAAGCTCTCCGGGCCGTCCGGGCGGCTCGTCGAGCGGGTGACGGCGTGGGACGGGGAGCGAGCCCGACGGTTCGCCCTCGCATGCGCAGCCGAAGTCGATCGAATCTCCGCAGGCCTCGAGCAGTCGGCGCAGGAGGAATGCGCAGCGGTGCGCGACGAATTCCTCAGCTACGCGGACTTCGCAGCGGCGCCTGCGCTCGCGACACTCTCGTCGTATCTCTGCGGCCGGGTCGAAGGCGAGGACGCCGGCGTTGCGGAGCGGGCGCGCCAGGTCTCGTGGCTGGTGGATGAGCTCGGCCTTCGTTCAGCTGGGGAGGCTTGACCGCGCGGTCGCAACCTTCAGGTCGCGGGCTCGCGGTGACGCTCCTCTGGTTGACGGCCGACGCGCGCCGCGGTCGATCACTCCGGAGATCCGCGGATGGACGCGCAGACGGTGCGCCGTTACCGTCCCTGGTGGATGACGGCACCGCTCCTCTCCGCCCAGCCGTCCTCCCCCTGGGTCTGGGAGAGCGTGGTGGCGATCGCGCTCGTCCTGGTGGCGCTGAACGTGCTGTTGCTCGTGCTCGTGCACGGCCGCCGGATCCGCCAGTCGCTGCGCCGAGGTCGGGAACGGCGCTTCGAGGCGCAGCTCGACGAGGTCATGGCGAAGCTCGACCATCCTACGAGCCTGCGCGACCGCCTCTGGCTGCGCTGGCAGCTTGACGGCTTCGACGAGCTGGAACGTCCGCTGGCAGCGGTCGCTCTGATCGAACGTCTCCGTCCCGCGTCGGCGGAGGAGCGCCGGGACGTGCTGGCGACCTTGCGTGAGGTCGGCGCGGTCGAGTTGCTCGTCGGCTCGACCGGGAGCCGGGTCCCGTGGCGGCGCGCGCTCGCGGTCAGAACACTCGGCTGGGCGGGCGCCGAGGAAACGGTTCCTGTGCTGATCGGACGCGTTGGCGACCGCAGCCGCTACGTGCGGGAGGCGGCGGTGCGGGCGCTCGGACGGATCTGCGAGCCGCAGGCGCTGCCGCTGCTCGGCGAGTTGCTCCGGGCTCCGGGCCGTGTCGCACCGGGTGTCGTCTACGACGCGCTCGTCTCGTTCGGCGCTGCCGCCGCTCCGACGTTCGCGGGTGCGCTTCGGTCCGAGCTCGAGTCGGTGCGAGTTGCCTCCTGCTTTGGCGTCGCGGCGGTCTCCGAGCCTGGTCAGGCAGCTGCGGAGCTAGGCCCGCTGCTCACAGACCCGCAGGCGCCGGTGCGGGCTGCCGCCGCGGAAGCGCTCGGACGGGTGGGTGGCGGCGGCCCGCTGCCGGCCGGCCTGGCACGAGCCTCCCGCGACGAGGTCGCAACGGTGCGGGTGGCCGCCACCCGCGCGCTCGGCGTCTTCGATGACCCGCAGGCGATCGAGCTGGCGCTGAACGCGCTGCTCGACCCTGACCGGGACACCGCGGTCAGCGCGGGCGAGTCGCTCGTCCGTTTGGCCCGCCGCCCCGCGATCGCGGCGGCCGCCGAAGAAGCGCTTGCCCGGTCCGCGCAGTCCTGGCCGGTCGAACGGGCGCTCGTGATGGACTCGGTGGGAGCGGTCTGATGGCCGAAGCGGGCTTCTTCTGGCTGTCGTTCGCGATCTTCGCCTACTTCGTCTTC
Organism: uncultured Actinomycetes bacterium; assembly: GCA_963698925.1. Taxonomy (GTDB): domain Bacteria; phylum Actinomycetota; class Thermoleophilia; order Gaiellales; family Gaiellaceae; genus PALSA-600. The sequence continues at coordinate 56,885 of CAVOSR010000007.1, forward strand.
TACGCGGTCACGACGTTCGGCCTGATCTGCCGGTCGCTGTACGAGACAGTGCTGACCGGGGTGGAGCGCGGCACGTTGTTCACCCCGCCTGCGCGCCGGTTTCGGCCGGGAGTCAGCCTGATCGCCCCCGCCTACAACATGGCGCCCCTGATCGCAGCGAGCGCGCGGGCGCTGCTTGCCGCCGACTACGACCCGCTCGAGGTCGTGATCGTCGACGACGGGTCGGAGGACGGAACGACGGCGGCGCTCGACGCCGCTTTCGACCTGGTCGAGCTGCCCGTCGGCGACCGGATGAAGATCACGACCCAACCTGTCCTGCGCTACTTCGTCAGCCGCACCGAGCCGCGCCTGCGCGTCCTGCAGAAGGAAAACGGCGGCCGGTCGGATGCGATCAACGCCGGTCTGAACGTCGCCCATCTGGAACTGGTCGCGGTCGTCGACGCCGACACGCTGCTCGAACGGGACGCGCTGAAGCGGATCGTCGAGGTGTTCGCCGCCGACCCGGACAATGTCGTGGCGGCCGGCGGGACCGTCCGGGTCGCGAACGGGGCGCTGATCGAGCAGAACGCGGTCGCCGTTCCGCATGTCGCCCGCGGCGGCACGGAGGCAAGCCAGACCGCCGAGTATTTGCGCAGCTTCCTCGGCGCGCGGATCGCCTGGTCGTCGATCAACGGGCTGGCGATCATCTCCGGCGCCTTCGGTGTCTTCCGCCGCGACCTGGTCCGCGACGCCGGCGGGCTCTCGCGCGAGACGCTCGGTGAGGACATGGAGCTGGTGCTGCGCCTGCACCATCAGCTGCGCCCGCAGCGGCCGGGCACCCGAATCGTCCACGCTCCGGACGCGAACGCCTGGACGGAGATCCCGGTCGCGCTCGGCCCGCTGCGCGGGCAGCGGATCCGCTGGCATGTCGGCCTCTTGGACAACCTGCGCATCCACTGGCGGATGGTCGGCCGCCGGCGCTACGGCGCGGTCGGGCTCTGGTCGCTGCCGTACGCGCTCCTCTTCGAGGCTGCCGGCCCGCTGCTGCAGGCGATCGGGATCGTGCTCGTGGTCGTGCTCGTGGGCTTGCACGCGATCGTCTGGCCATACGCGCTCGCGCTGGCGGTGGTGATGCTGCTGGTCGGGCAGTTGCAGACCGCCGGCGCGATCCTGATCGAGGAGGTCGGCTTCCGCCGCTACACGGTGCGCGACCTGATGGTGCTCGCCGGCTGGGGCCTCGTGGAGCTGCTCTGGTACCGGCCGCTGAACGCGCTCTGGCGTCTCTGGGCGACCCTGCTCGTGCTGATCGGCCGGCGGCCCGGCTGGGGGACGATCCCGCGCGGGGCGGCGTTCAGCGAGACGGCGGAACCGGAGCCGGCACCGGCGCCCTTGCCGCGCTGAAGCGGCTGGTCGTCGGGCGAGTGGACCAGGTTCCAGTGGAATACCCGACGTGTTGACGAACGGGGCGACCTGGGGGGCGGGGCGCAACGCTGGTGCGCTGTTGTTGGACGGGGTGGACGACTTCGTCGAGCTGGGGAATCCGGCGCTCCCTGCAGCTGACGGGGAGCATGACGGCGAGCGCGTGGATCAACTCGGCGGCGTTCCCGGCTGACGATGCGGCGATCGTCTCCAAGCGCGCGAGTGGCGAGACCGGCTACCAGCTCGACACCACCGTCGATCGTGGGCCGCGCACGATCGGGTTCAAGCTGACGAACAGCTCGGGCGGCACCATGTTCAGGTACGGGGCGACGACGCTGCAGGCGAACACCTGGTACTTCGTGACCGGCGTCTATGACGCTGCGACCTCGGGGCTGCACGTGTATCTGAACGGTCAGCTGGACGACGGGACCCTGCTCGGCACCGTCACCGGGACGCAGCGAAACTCGACTGCCAACGTCAACATCGGCCGGCGCCCGATCGGCAGCACCTTCAACTTCAACGGTCGCATCGACGACGTGCGCATTTACGGCCGGGCGTTGACGCAGACCGAGATCCAGGCGGACATGAACGCCCCGGTACGTTGGAGTCGCGGGTGACGGGGTCGCGCCGAGCGTTGCGATCACCTCGCCCGTTGGCAACGCGCAGGTGAGTGACATCCTGAACGTGACCGCGATCGCGAGCGACAACGTCGGTGTCGTCGGGGTGCAGTTCCTGGTGGACGGTGTCAACGCGGGGGTCGAAGATGCAGCTGCTCCGTATGTGCTGGCGTGGGATTCACGCACGGTCGCGAACGGTGCGCACACGCTGACGGCGCGTGCGCACGATGCGGCGGGCAACTCGACCCTGTCTGCTGCGGTGCCGGTGAACGTGGCGAACGCGAGCTCGTTTCAGAACGAGGTCCTCGCGACCGGCTTGAACCTCCCGACGAGCATGGTGTTTCTTCCCGGCGGCCGCATGTTGGTCTCGGAGTTGCCGGGCGCGATCAAGCTGCTGAGCCCGCCGTACACGAGCGTGAGCCCGACGCGCCTTCTTGCAGCTGACCAACGTCGGCAACGACGGCTACGCCGGGTTGCAGCAAGGCATCTTCTCGATCGCACTCGACCCGAGCTTCGCGACCAATCACTTCTATTACGTCTTCTATACGACGAGAACGCCGAACCGTGACCGGCTCTCACGGTTCACCGCCGACTCCTCCCTCACCACCACGAACCTCAACACCGAGGTCGTCCTCTACCAGGATCCGCAGAACGCGGACACCGAGCATCACGGCGGTGGGATCGCATTCGGGAATGACGGGAAGTTGTACTTCACGACGGGCGAGCACTTCCAGGGCTCCCCAGCGCAGGATCTGACGAGTCCGCGCGGGAAGATCCATCGCATCAACCCGGACGGAACCGTGCCGACCGACAACCCGTTCTACGACGGGAACGGGCCGAACGTCGACTCGATCTGGGCGCTCGGTCTCCGCAATCCCTACCGCGTCTACTACGACACGCCCACGGGCAGGCTCTTCGTCGGCGATGTCGGCGGCAACGACCCCGCGACTGCCAAGGAGGAGGTCAACGTCGGCTCGGCCGGCGCCAACTACGGCTGGCCGAACAGCGAAGGCCCATGCGCCAGCCCCTGCAAGAGCCCGCTCTATTCGTATGCGCACAACGGCCGGGATGCGTCGATCACCGGCGGCTTCGTCTACCACGGGACCCAGTACCCGAGCAGTTACCAGGGCAGCTACTTCTTCGCGGACTACGCGCAGAACTGGATCCGGCGGCTGACGTTCGACGCGAGCGGCAACGTCAACGGCGTCTTCAACTTCGAACCGCTGGACGGCTCCTCCGACGGCCCCTACGGCGACATCGTGTACCTCACGGAGGGGCCTGAGGGAGCGGTCTACTACATCGATCTCGGCTACTCCGACACCAGCGGCACCTTCGGCGTCAGCAAGCTCCGCCGGATCCGCTTTGTGAGCGGTAACCAGCCGCCGATCGCGGTCGGGTCGGCGACTCCGAGCTCCGGGCCGGCGCCGCTCACCGTCGCCTTCTCGAGCGCGGGCTCGTCGGATCCCGAGGGCCAGACGCTGACCTACGCCTGGACGTTCGGGGACGGCGGCACCTCGACCGCGGCCAGCCCCGGCCACAGCGTACCTCGCAGCCCGGCCAGTACTCGGCGCGGCTCTCGGTCTCGGACGGCTTGAACACGACGGTCTCGACACCGATCGCGATCAGCGCCGGCAGCCCGCCGACGGCGACCATCCTCGCACCCGCCGACGGTGCGTTGTTCCGGGCCGGGGACGTCATCTCGTTCAGCGGTGACGCCAGCGATCCCGATGACGGCACGCTTCCCGCTTCGGCGTACACGTGGACGATCGACTTCCTCCATGACGGCCATGTCCACCCGGGCGCGTCACAGTCGGGCATCAAGAGCGGCACATTCACGATCCCGACCAGCGGTCACGACTTCAGCGGCAACACCCGCTACCGGATCACGCTGAAGGTCACCGACTCGAACGGTCTGACCAACACGCGCTCGGTGCAGATCTTCCCGCGCAAGGTGAATCTGTCGTTCAGCACGGCGCCGGCGGGCCTCACCGTCTATCTCGACGGGATCGCCAAGACGACACCGTTTGTCTACGACACGCTGGTCGGCTTCAGCCACACGGTCGAGGCCCGCAACCAGGCCGCCGGCGGTACGTCGTACACGTTCGGGTCGTGGTCGGACGGCGGCGCGCAGACCCATACGATCGTCGTGCCGGCGGCCGATCAGAGTTACGCAGCCACTTTCCAGGCGAGCGCGGCGCCGCCGGCGATCGCCGCCTGGGCGTTCAACGAGGGTTCGGGCACATCGGCTGCGGATGCGTCAGGTGGCGGTCTGACGGGGACGCTGACGAACGGGGCGACCTGGGGGGCGGGCCGCAACTGCCGGTGGGCTGTTGCTGGACGGCGTGAACGACTTCGTCGAGCTGGGCAATCCGGCGCGGCTGCAGCTCACGAACAGCATGACCGTGAGCGCGTGGGTCAACTCGGCTGCGTTCCCCAAAGACGACGCGGCGATCGTCTCGAAGCGCACGAGCTCCAAGATTGGCTACCAGCTCGACACGACCGTCGATCGAGGGCCGCGCACGATCGGCTTCAAGCTGACCAACAGCTCGAGCGCCAACATGTTCCGCTACGGAGCGACCACGCTGCAGGCCAACACCTGGTACCACATCGCAGGCGTCTACAACGCTGCGACGGCCACGCTGCACGTGTACCTGAACGGCCAATTGGACGACGGTGCGCTGGTCGGCACCGTCACCGCGGTCCAGCAGCAACTCGTCGGCCAACGTCAACATCGGCCGTCGGCCGGGCGGCTCCAGCAGCTTCAATCTCAACGGCCGGATCGACGACGTTCGCATCTACAGCAGGGCGTTGACCCAGGCCGAGGTCCAGGCGGACATGAACTCCCCGGTCGGATAACGCGACGCCGCCCTCAGTTGGGGTGGCCGGCGGGCTCCGGCGCGCGGGAGGTCGTCGCGGCTTGGCCCGCGGCGACTTCGGCTGCGGCCGTCGGCTTGAGCAGCCGGCCGCCGAAGACGACGGCGCACAGCGCGAACCAGGCCCAGCCGAGAGCGAGCCCGCCGACGACGTCGGAGAGCCAGTGGAAGTCGAGCAGCACACGGCTTCCCGCCACGGCGACCGCCAGCGCGACGGAGATCGCGATCGCCAGATGGCGCCAGCGGCCGCTCAGCGAACGGCCGATGATGAGAGCCGCCGCCGCGTAGAACGCTGCTGCAGTCGCTGAGTGCCCGCTCGGGAACGACGGCCCCAGTGTCGCCGCCTCCGGGGTGAGCGTGGGCCGGAGCCGGCCGACCAGGGCCTTGACGCTGAGCATCGAGATCTCCATCCCGACGAGCACCACCAGGAGGAAGAGGAACGACCAGCGGTTTCTGTGGCGAAAGAGATCGACGAGCACGAGCACGAGCGCAAATCCGATGACGACGCGGATGCTGCCGAGGTCGGTCACCACCCGGAGCGCGCGCGTGGAGGCGGCGCTTCGGTGGTCCCAGCCCCACGCAGCGACGGAGTTGTCGACGCGCTGGATCAACGCGACCCGGCGGACGAGGAGCGCGAGCACTCCGAGCAGGAGGGCACCGAGGAACGTCACTGCGAGTGCCGTCGTCAAGAGCAGGCCGGTCACCGCCGTGCGATCGAGTCGCCGGGCGACGAACCCGCGCGTCGCGGGGTGCGACCCTGCGGCCTCGCCTACCGCACGCGCGACGTCTTCGGCAGGCTGATTCGTGGCGGCCGGCGAGGCCGCGTACCAGCGAGCGGCGAGGAAGACGATGAGGGCGACTCCGAGAGCGGCGAAGATGTCGGCGAAGAAAGGCATCGGAGATGCCGGCAGCGGTTTGCCCCGGCCTGCGCCGAGGTTTCCGATTCACGCGGACGAGAAACACTCGGTCGTCCCGCAGGCCCGCCCAAAGAGCCCCGGGGGAAACAGACACGCGATGCGACCATGACGACAGAGACCACCACCTCTCGAGCCCGCTCAGTCCTGCCGGCCCGTACCTCGCACGGATCGATCCTCGATTTTCCGGTCCTGGATCGCGAGCCCGGCAGGATCGGCCGACGCCTGGCAGCTCTCCCCGGCGAGGGACACCCGGTCTGGACCTACCTGTGCGGCATCCTGCTCGCCTTCGCCGCGATTGCCGGCCTCTCGATTCTCTTGGGGTTGCTCGTCACCCGCATTGTTCTGCACGTCCACGGCGCACCGCACGACGACGAGGCGTTGATCAACTTCCTCGCGCGCCACCGTTCGGGCGGGCTGACAGATGCATCTCTCGTCGGGTCGATCATCGCCGGCGGGGTCGTCCTCCCGATCGTCGCCGGTGTCGCCTTGGTGGTCGCCGCCGTCGCCAGGCACTGGCGCCTCGCCGGCTTTCTGCTCCTCGCACTTGCAGTCGAGTCCGGTTCCTACCGAGCGACCACGCTCGTGGTCCACCGGCACCGTCCGGAGGTCTTCCGGCTCGAGCGGCTTCCGGTGAACGCCAGTTACCCGTCCGGCCATACGGCGGCGTCGATCGCGATCTACAGCGGCATTGCGCTGCTGATCGCGTCGCGCATAGAGAACCGTGCCGGGCGGATTGCAGTCTGGACGGTTGCGGCGCTCGTAACGGTATTCGTCGCGTTCGCGCGGATGTACCGCGGCATGCATCATCCGCTCGACGTCGTGGGCGGCGTGCTGATCGGAATCGCGGCCCTGTGTGCCCTCGTCCTCGTCAGCCGCGCGTCGCACCTGGCCGCGAAGCGGGCGGACGGATGACGAAGGTCGCGGTCATCGCGCATGCGGGCAAGTCGTTCGGCGACGGGTTACCCGGGCTCCGACGGGAACTCGCGCGCCAAGGAGTCGACGACCCGCTCTGGATCGAGGTTCCGAAGAGCCGCTACGTGTCGAAGCAGGTGAGGCGCGTGCTCGGTGAAGGGTGCGAGCTGCTCTTCGCATGGGGTGGTGACGGGACGGTGCAGCGTTGCGTCGACGAGCTCGCCGGGAACGAGACACCGCTCGCGATCCTGCCCGCCGGCACAGCCAATCTGCTCGCGACGAACCTCGGCATTCCGCAGGACATCGAGCGCGCGGTCGCGATCGGCCTGCACGGCGAGCGCAGCAAGCTCGACGTGGGACGCTTCGACGGCGAGCACTTCGCCGTCATGGCCGGCGTCGGATTCGACGCGGCGATGATCCAGCAGGCGGACGGCACGCTCAAGGACCGGTTCGGACGCGCCGCGTATGTCTGGACCGGCTCCAAGAACCTGCGTGCGAAGCCGTTCAAGGCCAAGATCAAGGTCGACGGCGTCCCCTGGTACGTCGGCGAAGCGAGCTGCATCCTCGTTGGCAATGTCGGTCGTCTCTTCGGAGGCATCGAAGTGTTCGAAGATGCGCGACCCGACGACGGTCAACTCGACCTCGGCGTCGTGAACGCGGAAGGCGTCGTCGACTGGATCCGCGCGCTTGCCCGCACGGCGACGGGGCATCCCGAGCGCTCGCCGCTCGTGCAGGCGACGAAGGCGTCGAAGATCGCCGTGACGTTGAACAAGAAGGTCCTGTACGAGGTTGACGGCGGGGATCGCGTCGAGGTCAAGGCGTTCAAGATCCAGGTGCAGCCCGGCGCCATCACGGTGTGTCTACCCCGAGAGGACACCGCGGCCGAGCGCGACCACGCGGCGTAAGCTGCCCCTCGGTGGCTGCCGACAAGCCAACGGCCGGGCTCGTGCTCGGACCGCTTCTGCGTTACGCCGGGACCGAGAGCGCGAGCTTCTGGGTCGAGACGGACGCCGCTTGTGAGGTGGAGATCCTCGGCGGGCGTACGGCGACGTTCTCGGTCGAGGGCCATCACTACGCCCTCCTGCTCGTCGAGGATCTCGAGCCTGCGTCCGTCGTGTCGTACGACGTACGGCTCGACGGCGAGCTCGTCTGGCCCCCGGACGACGGTCGGCCGCGTCCGAAGGTTCATACGCGTAACGAGGAGCGGCGAGTCCGGCTCATGTTCGGTTCCTGCCGCGTCGGCGATCCGCAGCCGACCGACCTCACACCGCCGTGGCCCGACGAGTTGAAGGCGCTCGGGATCGATGCGCTCTGGACGTATGCGAAGCAGCTTCAACGCGGTGAGCTCGAGTGGCCCGACGCGTTGCTGCTCCTGGGCGACCAGGTGTACGCGGACGAGGTGTCTCCGGCGACGGTCGAGTTCATCAAGCGCAGGCGCAGCACCGACGTCGAGCCGGGCGAGCAGATCGCCGACTTCGAGGAGTACACGCGGCTCTATCGCGAGGCGTGGTCGGACCCCGACATCCGCTGGCTGCTCTCGACGGTGCCGACGACGATGATCTTCGACGACCACGACGTGCACGACGACTGGAACATCTCGTGGCTCTGGGTCGAGGAGATGCGGCAGAAGCAGTGGTGGGACGCGCGGATCACCGGCGCGTTCATGGCGTACTGGGTCTATCAGCATCTCGGCAACTTGTCGCCGCCCGAGCTCGACGCGGAGACGACCTTGCCGCGCGTGCGGGCCGCGGAGGACGCGGGCCCGCTGTTGCGGGAGCTCGCCCGACAGTGGGACCGGGAGTCGGCGGCGAGCCGCTGGGCGTTCTATCGCGACTTCGGAGAGACGCGCCTGCTCGTCCTCGACTCGCGGGCGGCCCGCGTGCTCTCGGACGGGCAGCGGCAGATGATCGACGACGACGAGTGGGACTGGATCGTCGAGCACTCGGTGGGAACGTTCGACCACCTCGTGATCGCGAGCACGTTGCCGGTGTTCCTGCCGACCGGGATTCACCATCTGCAGTCGTGGAACGAGGCGCTCTGCGCGGGCCGCTGGGGCGCGCTGGTCGCGAACCTGAGCGAACGGCTGCGACGCGCCGTCGACCTCGAGCACTGGGCGGCCTTCAACCGATCGTTCGAGCAGCTGTGTGACTGGTTGAGGGCCATCGGACGCGGAAGCGAGACGGCTCGGCCGCCCGCCTCGATCCTGCTGATCGGCGGCGATGTGCACCGAAGCTCGGTCAGCGAGGTCGAGCTCGTCGGCGGCACCCGTTCCCGCGTGCACCAGCTTGTCTGCTCCCCGTACCGCAACCCGCTGTCGTCGCAGGAGCGACGGATCATCCGGGCCACCAGCTCTCGGCTCGGCGAGCGAATCTTCGGGACTCTTGCGCGGCTCGCCGGCGTGACGCCACCGTCGGCGTCGTGGCGTCCGCTGCGGGCAGGGACCTTCGAGAACTCGCTGGGTGAGCTGTTTCTCGACGGCCGCGTCGCGACCGCAACGCTGCGCCGGAGCCCGCAGGAGGGTGAGGATCCCGAACGGCTCGTCGCGGATCGGCCCCTCGAGCTCGCGCGCTGACCTCGCCGTATCTCTGAAGGCGCCTCAGCCGTTGTCGTATGGATGAGCCTTCACACTCCTGCCGAGCCGGTGCGCCGCGTCGAACAGACGGGCGAGAGATTCGAGCGCACGACCACGTTCGAGGTGCTTGCACGCGCGGGTTTCGTCGCCCGGGGCGTGATCTACGCGGTGATCGGCATCCTCGCCGTCAAGCTTGCACTCGGCGACGGCGGCAAGACGACCAACCAGAGCGGGGCGCTGAAGACGATCGCGCAGCAGCCGTTCGGCCAGGTGCTGCTGATCCTCGTGGCGATCGGCCTGGCCGGATACTCGTTGTGGCGCCTCTTCCGGGCGTTCCTCGGTCACGGCCCCGAGGACAGCGACAGCGGTCTCGACCGTGTCTCGGCATTTGCGAGTGGGATCGCCTACGCGATCATCTTCGTCCTGGCGCTCGAGATCCTGCTCGGGTCCGGCGCCAGCTCAGGCAGTCCGAAGAAACCGACCGCCGGCGTGCTCGGCTGGCCGGCGGGAACCTGGATCGTCGGACTCGCAGGAGTCATCCTCTGCGGGGTCGCGCTCTATCAGGGTTACCGCGGAGTCAGCAAGGACTTCCTGAACGACTCGAAGACCGAGCAGATGAGCCCCGGCGTTCGCACGTGGATCACAGGGATCGGCGTGTTCGGCCACCTGGCACGCATGGTCGTGTTCGGGTTGATCGGCATCTTCCTGATCCGAGCCGCCGTCGACTACAACCCGAACAAGGCAGTCGGCTTGGATGGTGCGCTCGCGAAGCTCGCCAACCACTCCTATGGCTCCTACCTCCTCGGGATCGTCGCGACCGGCCTGATCGCGTTCGCTCTCTACTCGCTGAGCGACGCTCGCTACCGCCGCATCTGAACTGCGCCGTTAGCTGCTGTACGAGGTGAGTGAGTTCCGGTTTGCGGCCGCCTGCGCCCACGAATTGAGGTCCAGGACGACCCCGATCCCGACGAGGATCCAGCCCGCGACGTGAATCGGGCCCACCGGGGCGTAGGCCAGCACGTACATGAGTGTCGTCCACGGCGCGAACACGATCCCGAGGAGCGGCAGGAACCAACCGCTGAACGCGCGATCGACGTAGTTGGTGAATGCCCACAGGAGGAAGACGGCAAATCGCGGCGAGAGCACAGCGATCAGCGCAAAGAGGCAGCCCATCGCTCGACCCTGTCAGACAGAGAGACTGCAGACAAGCGGCGCCCCGAGGGCAGGCACTGTGCGTGCCCGCCCTCGGAGGCTCAGCGTCAGCGCAGCAGGTAGTCCATCGACCTGCGCATCACCTCGTTCCGCGCGGCGGGTGTGGAGATCCCCTCCAGCCCGAAGCCCGCGTACAGCGTGTCGGGCGTGGCCACCACGGCGCCCTCGGGGAAGCCGCCGGCGGTCGTCCGCGCGAAGTTGTTCGAGTTCGGGGAGCTGCCCGGCGGCGGCCCGGTCACCGTCCAGCCGCCGAGGTCGGTCTCGAACGACGTCGACTCGCCGGTGGGCAGCGTGATGTCGTCCACGAACGTGCCGAGCCCCTGGAACGACCAGTCGCTCGCGTAGGCGATCGAGACCTCGACCTGCTTGCCGGCGTACGCGCCGAGGTCGATCGACCACTGCTCCCAGCCCTGCGACCGGCCGCTCGCCGCGTTCCACACGCCTGTCGTGCCCGTCGGCGAGCACGAGTTGTCGGAGTTCAGCGTCTGGTAGTGGTCGAGCCACGGGTGCAGGTCGCGCCAGCCGGCCGGGCAGCTCGCCAGGTCCGGGTCGTTCGGGCCTGTGCTCTGGCTCGTGTGCCCGTTCGCGTCGGGCAGCGTCGTCCAGTCGTCCTGGCCCACGGTGTGGGCCTCCACGAACACGAAGTCCCAGTCGGGCTCAGTGTCCCGCGAGATCCAGAACGAGAGGTTGCCGCCGCCCGCGGGCACGCTGATCGTCCGCGTCAGGCGCTTGTAGCTGATGTCCGCGATGTTCGAGTACACGTAGTACGAGCCCGTATGCGGGTCGAACGGCCCGCCGGGGCGCGCGTACTTCGCGGCCGCCCAGCTGTCGAACTGCGGGAACTGCGCTTTCGGCAGGAGGCCGCTCGTCGTGATGAACGAGGCGGAGTGATCCTGGTTGTTGGCGCTCGGAGCGCCGAACGACCAGCCCAGCGCGTCGAACGGATCGTCCACGCCCAGAACGTCGTACAGCGTCCCCTTCGCGGTCGTGCCCGCGTCCTCGTTGTAGATGTACGCGCCGAGGTAGTACTGCAGGAAGTCGTCGGACAGGCCCTGGCAGCCGTCCGCCGCGCTGTCCGGGTCGCACGGCGCGTTCGTCTCGGGGTTGAACTCGTACCCCTGGGCGTACTCCAGCCCCGCGTACTTGCCCGTGTAGAGCAGCCGGCCGCCCTCGTTCAGGTACTCGCGCACGGCGAGCAGCTCGTCGTTGGCGAGTCGGGACGCGGTGCCCGGCAGCATCCCCTGGTCGCGGGTGATGACGTCGTCGCCCGTGTACCAGATCACGGCCTTGTAGTGGGAGAGCACGCCGAGCGCGCTCGGGGCTTCGCGGCCGTTCGCGTCGACGTCGTACACGTCGGCGCCGATGCCGTTCGCGGCCAGCGCGTCGAGGTAGTACGAGAGGTACGCGGGCCGCGGGTTCGACTTGTACACCGGCGACAGTCCGGTGTAGTCCTCCGCGGCCATCACGAGCACGCGGTTCGACGACTCCACCTTCGCGGCGTACGTGAACGAGTCGCTCGTCTGGCCGGCGCCCGTGAACCACACCTTCACCGAGTCGCCGGGTTGCGTCCCGGTCACGACGCCCTGCATGACGTGGTAGTAGAAGTCGCCGACCCGGCCGCGCTCGCCGCCGTTCCACTGACTCGTCGGCGCCGGTCTGCGCGGCCTGCGCGACCCCGTTGCGCGTGACCTGGTAGTTCAGCGTCACCGCGTCCGCGGTGCCGTCCCCGTTCAGGTCGCGCTTGGCGAGCACCCGCACCGGCTGCGGGTCGCCGTACGAGACGGAGAACGTGAAGTCGACCGCGGGGTTGTTCGTCTTCTCCGGGTCGGGCCCGTCCGGAGCCTTCCCGTCCTTGCCCATGTCGAGGTAGAAGGGCTTGACCGTGTTGCCCAGGTGCGAGACCGGCTGTCCCGGGTTCGCCGCCGACTTCGCGAGGTCGAGGGCGAACGGCAGGTTCTTCTCGTACTCGCCCTGCACGAGCGACTCGTCGTCGGGGAACACGAACCCGCAGCCGACGCAGCCCTCGTTCAGCTCGACCGTCCACGACAGCGCGCCGGTCTTCGCGTACGAGTAGTCGTCGGTGGTGCCGTTCGTGATGTACAGGTCGGCGCCCACGCCCGGGTCGAAGCCGCTGATCGCCGGGGTCGCGTCGGTCCCCGAGTACGCGACGAACAGCGGGTCGTCCGCCGACGGCGTCTGCACCTGCCACCCGAACGGATAGAGGATCAGCGGGCCGTACGAGTGGTACGTGATCAGGAACTTGAACTTGAGCCGGTCGATCAGCGCCTGGTGCGCCTGTGTCTCGGGCTCGGAAGCGGGGCCGGTGCCGCGGTAGTCGTCGGCGGAGAACTGCGTCGACGAGCCTTCGTTGTCGTAGCCCCAGTCGACGTCGTAGTTGCGGTTCAGGTCGACGCCGTCGTTCCCGGTGATCTGCCCGTCCCCGTCGTTGTCGTGGAGGTTCTTCCGCCACAGCCGCTGGTGGTCGAACGTGTACTGGTAGCCGTCCGGGTTGGCGACCACCAGGAACCACAGCTCGGACGTGTTGACGAGGTTCGTGACGTCGGCGTTCTTGCCGTAGTTGTCCACGAAGTAGTGGAGCAGGCGGCGGTTCACCTCCGTGGAGATCCACTCGCGCGCGTGGATCGTGGACATGTAGAGGACGTCCGGCCGCGTACCGTCGGCGACCGTCTTCGCGTTCTTCGTGACCTTCAGCGCGACGATCTCGCGCCCCTGCAGCGTGTGCCCGATCACCTCGAGCTTCACGATCTGCGGGTTGCGCTGGGCGATCGAGTACAGCTCGTCGCGGATGCCGCCCGGCGCGTCGTACGAGCGCCACACGTTGAAGCCGCCCGCCGCCTGCTCGGCGGCGCGCTGCGCTTGCGTGCGGCCCTGCGCGTCGCGCCGCGGCTGCACGGCGACGCCCTGCGCGCCCAGCTTCGCGACCTCGGCCTCCGTCAGCACGAGGTCGACCCGCACCCCGCCCGCGGCCGACCGCGCGTCGGCAATGTCGTAGCCCTGCCGGACGAGCCGGCCAAGCGTCTCGGAGCTGACGACGCCCGTGTAGAGGTCGAGCGACGCCGCCGAGCGTGGGCCGCCCGCGCTCGAGCCCGCCGCGCCCGCCGCGAAGGCGAGGATGGCCAGCAGCACGGACATGGAAAGGACCGTTCTCCGCATGAATCCCCCTTCTTGAAGAGTCATCAGCGCCCCGCCCCACGACCAGTCGCGTGGGGCGAGGAAACCTACCGCAGGACAGGTCGTTCACGCGACGATCCTTCTTGTCGATCTCTTCGGCCGGCGGGGCTCACGGGCGGAGTGGCAGCTGTGTGATCCAGTAGGGCGTGGTCGGCTCGGGCGGTGTCGTGAAGCGCAGGTTGACCGCCCACAGTCGGCCCGCTGCCACGGTCGCGGTCGAGGGGATGTCGAGGCTCGGGTCGGTCAGGTCGCCGAGGACGACACCACTGCCCAGGCCCGCTTCGACCGAGATCACTGTGACCCGGTTCTGAAATGGGCGGACGACGTACAGCGTGTGGCCGAGCAGCTGCAGGCCGTCCGGATACCCGAGGTTGGTTCCGCCGAGGTCGAACTCGTCGGCCACGCCGGTGGCCGGATCGACGCGGAAGAGCTTGCCCGTCGAAGACTGCGAGACGAGCAGGACGCCGTGCTCGGCGACGATGCCGTTCAGGTTGAAGCCCGGGGTCTGGTGCAGGTCGCCGCCGACCGGCAGGATCGTCGCTGCCGAGGGCGGCGGGAGCGAGCCGTCCTTTGCCAGGGGGATCACGACCAGCTGCGGGAAGTTCGAGTCGGTCACGTAGACCGCCTCCGGCGTGACGGCGACGTCGTTCAGCAGCCCGACTCCAGGTGGCTGGTACGTCGCGAGCAACGCTCCGGTCGACGCGTCGTACACGCGTACGTCGGCGCGACCAAGGAGCGGCGCTCCTACGCCTGCCACCCACAGGCGATCGCGGCCCGCCTCGTACGCGATGCCGGCCGATGCCCGCCCCGGAGCTCCGGGCGCGAGCACCGTTCCCGATCCGGTTCGAAGATCGCCTCGCCAGATCGCCCCGTCGATCATGGAGCCGACGAAGAACGAGGTGCCGGGGCCGCTCTCGATGCCTTCCGGGAAGAATCCGTCGGGCAGGTCGATGCGGGCAGGGAAGTTGCCGCTGTGCCCGACCGGGAACGCGCCGGCCGCCGGCGAGCAGGCGAGGAACGCGAACAAGCCCGCCAGCGCGAGCAGACGCCTCATCCGCTCCCCGGACCGGCTCCCGCCTGCGGTCTCTGCTCGTCGTGGTTCGTCGTGTGTGTGCTGGTCATGGTGACCTCCTTTGGTCTCAGTCAGGCCCGGACACGACGCGTCAGGGCGGTCAGCTCGCGGTTGAAGCGCTCGGGCTCCTCCAGGTGCGGCACGTGGGCGACGCCGTCGTACCAGGAGACCTCGGCGGTCGGGCAGGTCGCGAGGACGTGCTCGGCCATCGCCGGGAGCACGACCGTGTCCTCCCGGCCGTGCGTGACCAGCAGTGGCACCTCGAGGGCGCGGAGCACGTCGTCGCAGTCGATCTCGCGGGCGGCGAGGTTGGCGCGGACTTGCGCCGGCACCGTCATGCTCGCGCTCAGCAGCGTCTCGATGTCGGCGGCCGGGAGCGGCGTCGCGGCAAAGGCTCTGACCAGGCCGCGCATGGCGCGGATGTTCGTCGGCAGATCCTCTGCCGTCGCGTCGGCGAAGTGGTCGAGAAGGCCGGGCCCGAGCAGCGTCCCGAACGCGGCCTCGCCGAGCCTGACGGCGCCACCGACGAAGTCGATGGCCGCAATTCGATCCTGGCCGTACGAACGCACGTAGTCGCAGATGACGAAGGGGCCGTACGACCAACCGACCAGCACGGCCCTGCTCGAGCTGTAGCTGATCGAGGATGGCTGCGACGTCGTCGGCCCAGAGGGTGGCGTCGGTGTACTGCTCCACTTCGAGCGGCGCCTCGGACATGCCGTGTCCGCGAAGGTCATACGCCACGAGTCGGAACTCGTCTGCGAGAGCGCTCTCGAACTGTTTGTCCCAGCAGAGATGGCTCTGCGACAGACCATGGATGAACACGATCGGCGCACCGTCTGCTTTGCCCCACTCGCGCACGTGCAGCCGCAACCCGCCGCCGCCCCGCACTGTGTGAGTCTTCATCCACCCGGTCGACGTCTGCTCTCGCACCGCGGTCATCTCGTTCCTCCTCGTGCTCGTCGGATCGACACGATCGTGGCCGTCGTCGAGCAGGAGCGCATCGGGCGGAGCGCCTTATCTTTCGCCGCCGGGCGACGTATTTGCCTGCAGCGAAGGCTTACGAGCGCCCTGGGCGATCTGTTCCGGCTGCGCGATACTGGCTCCATGGGGGGCCGCACCGAGGCGGCGTTCGTCGGACGCGCACGCGAGTTGGGCGAGCTCCGGCGCGTGCTCGAACAGGCGCAGGCGGGAAGCGGCGCGACCGTGCTCGTCGCCGGCGAGGCCGGCATCGGCAAAACGCGGCTCGCCTCCGAATTCGCCGTGCGCGCGCGCGACGCGGGCTTCGTGGTCCTGCTCGGCCGCGCGATCGACCTCGTCGGCGCGGAGCTGCCGTACCAGCCGTTCGTCGAGGCGCTGCGGCCGCTCGGCGAGCGCAGACGGGTCGATCGACAGGCTATGGGCTCACAGCTGCGCGTCTTCGAGGAGACGCTCGCGCTGCTCGCCGAGCGCGCACCGGTCGCGCCCGTATTGCTCGTGCTCGAAGACCTGCACTGGGCAGATAGCTCGACGCTCGATCTCGTCGTCTTCCTCGCCCACAACCTCGCCGATCGTCAGCTCCTGGTGCTCGCGACCTACCGCCCGGACGAGCTTTCGTCGGCCGAGCACATGCGACGGTTCGCAGACGGCGTGCAACACTCGGGCGCCGCGGTCCTGCTCGAGCTCGGCCCGCTCGCCCGCGACGAGCTGGCGGCGCTGCTCGCGGCTCACGCCAACGCGCCCCCGTCGCGCGGCGCTCACGGACACGATTGTCGCGCGCTCCGAAGGCAACCCGTTCTTCGCCGAAGAGCTTTTCACTGCTGCCGCCGACGACGATCAGAAGGGCGAGCTGCCACGTGGCCTGCGCGACCTTTTGCTGCAGCGCGTCGCCCGGCTCGACGCGCCGACGCAGAGCCTCATGCGCCTGGCCTCTGCGGCCGGGCGGGACGTCGGCTACGCGCTGCTGCGGGAGCTCGCCGCCCGCCCCGAGCACGACCTGCAGAACTCGCTCCGCGCAGCGGTCGAGCACGGCGTTCTCGTCGCCGACCAGGCAGAGGGCATCTTCCGCTTCCGCCACGCACTCCTCGCCGAGGCGATCTACGCGACGATCCTCCCCGGGGAGCGCGAGGCGCTGCACGCGAAGCTGGCGGATGCGCTCGCCCGCAGCGGTGCTGCATCGCCCGCGGAGCTCGCGCCCCACTGGGAGGCGGCAGGTCGCGATGCGGAGGCGCTCGCCGCGTCCGTCGACGCGGCACGCCACGCGGAGGCGGTCTTCGGCCTCGCAGAAGCACACGCGCACCTCGAGCGGGCACTCGCCCACTGGCACGCGGTGCCGGACGCGACCGAGCTCGCCCGGCTCGACCTCGCCGCGCTCAGCTCCTGGACGGCCGAGCTCGCCAGCCGCACGGGGGCGGCGCCGCGCGCGGTCGAGCTCGGCCGGCGAGCGATCGAGCTCGTCGGCGGCGACGAGCCGCGCAGGGCGGCGCTCCTACACGTGCGTCTCGCCGAGTACCTCTTCGAGACCGGCAGCAAGGCTGCTGGACTCACCGCGCTCGAGCGCGCGGTCGAGCTCGCGCCGGCCGAGCCGCCCTCCCCGGAGCGCGCGTACGCGCTCGGGTCGCTTGCGGGGGGACTGATGGTGGCCTGGCGCCATGCGGAGTCGCTGCCGATCGCGGAGCAGGCGCTCGCGCTCGCTCGGCAGATCGGCGCACGTGAGGCAGAGGTTCGCGCGCTCACCGTGCTCGCCGGCGACCTCGCCTACCTCGGCCGCGGCGAGGAAGGTCTCGCCCATTTTCGTCAGGCCCTCGAGCTCGCGGAGAAGGTCGGCGATCACCTGGGCCTGGAACGAGCGTATTCCAACTTCACCGACGCGCTGACCATGCTGGGACGGCCCCGAGAGTCACTGCAGGTAGCGCGCGCCGGGCTCGAGGTGGTGTACCGGTACGGGATCGACAGCGCACTGCTCGTCTCGAACCGGATCGAGGCGCTGGTCGCGATCGGCGACTGGGACGAGGCCGAACGGCTCAGCGCCGCGGCGCTCCGCGGCATCACCTCGAGCTACCAGGGCGTCCTGCTCACACACCGCGCCGACCTCGAGATCGGCCGCGGCGAGCTCGACGCCGCCCGAGCGCACCTCGAGGCCGCGAGCTGCAGCCTGCGTGAGGAACGCGTGCAGGGACTCTACGACGCCTGCCTCGCAGACCTCGCCCTCTGGGAGCGCCGCTGGGCCGATGCGGACGCCGCCATCCAGGACGGTCTAGCCCATGCGCGTCAGCGCGAGGCCGCGCAGATCCGCGTCCGGCTGTGTGCCAAGGGCCTGCGCGCACACGCGGAGCTGGCGGCCCTCGCCCGCGCCCGTCGGGACGCCGACGCGCTCCGCGACCGGCTTGGCCGCGCCCGAAAGCTGCTCGGCGTCGCACGCCGCGCCGCGGGCGCCGCCTCAGCGATCACACCTAACGCCTCCGGCTGGCTCGCCGTGGCGGAGGCCGAGCACGTGCGTGTCCAGGCCGAGGCGGGACCGGAGGCGTGGTCCGAGGCGGCAGCGGCCTGGGAACGGCTCGAGCGCCCGCCCCTCGCCGCCTACTGTCGCTGGCGCGAAGCTGAAGCGCTCGTCGCCGTCGGCGCAGCTCGCACCGAGGCAAGCGTGCCGCTCAGACAGGCGCACGCGATCGCCGCCCGGATCGGAGCAACGCCCCTCCAGCGCGAGCTCCAGCTTCTCGCCGATCGAGCCCGGCTCGACCTCGCGCCGCCTGTCGCGGCAGTGCGCGATCGGCAGGCGAGGCCGCGAGGACCCGTTGGGACTGACCCCGCGCGAAGCCGAAGTCCTCACTCTCGTCGCCCGTGGCTACACCAACCGCGAGATCGCCGCGGCGCTCGTGATCAGCGTCAAGACCGCGAGCGTCCACGTCTCGCACATCCTGCGCAAGCTCGACGCGCCGAACAGACTCGAGGCAGCCTCGATCGCGCACCGTCTCGCTCCGCCGGCCGGTCCCGCAGACGAAAACCGTGACCGGGTGTGAAGGTCAATCCCGCCTCGAGCAACTGATGTTTCTTGCCTCCGCGACACGTTATGGTCTCGCCGTCCCTGCGGCAGTAGAGGACCCGTCAAGGAGGGAACATGGCTCATCAGCCGATCCCGCACCGCCGCGAGCTGGCGTTCGGCGCCGCCGCGGTGCTCGCGATACTCGCGCTCGCGCTTCCATCCGCGGGCCGCGCAGTCGTCAACATCGAAGGGCACACGCCTGCACCGCTTCCGGATTACGACTCGCGCGCCTCGGCGGCGCCGACCGCAGACCAGCTCTCGGCGGCGAGCGCACTCGGCGCGGAGGTCAGCTGGAACCGCTTCGGCGTGGCATCGTCGGTCAGTAACAGCGGCAAGTTCATCGCGAAGGGCATTCAGGCGACGGACGCCGTCTCCGCCGCACGCGCGTGGCTCGACGCGAACAAGCTCCTGTTCCAGCTCGACTCGACGGCCAGCCTCGTCGCCGTCGCGACCAAGCCGCTTGTCGGGACGACGGACGATTACGCGGTCGTGTTCCGCCAGCAGGCCGACGGAGTCGCATCCACGGACGGGGTGGCGACCGTCGCCGTCGTCGGGTCGAAGGACGCGGGCTGGAACGTCGCGTATGCGTCGTCGAGCCTCACCGGTGGAAGTACCGATGCGACGGGCTCGGACGCGCTCGCGCCGGCCGTTGCGTGGACCGAGGCGGCGAACGATGCCGGCGTCAATGTCTCGGTCGTCGACGTCACCCCGGAGAGCACCGAGGCCGGCACCACGACGCTCGCCGTGCACGGCCTTTCACAGAAGCAGCACGTGAAGAAGGCTGTGTTCGCGACACCACACAGCGGCGCACGCAAGGCCTACGACGCGACCGTCACGACGAACGCCGACGGCAATCTGGAGAGTTACCAGGTCGTCGTGGATGCGCAGACCGGCGACGTTCTCTACCGCCAGAACCTCGTCGACTACATCGCCGACAATCCGACCTGGTTGGCCCCGCAGCACTCGATGCCGTTCAACGGCCTGAACGCCTTCCCGTGGAACTACCCGACCACGGATGGCCGCTCGCTCTACTGCTGGACGGCGACAGCCGGCTGCGAAGTGGTCGCAAGCGACAACCCGGCGACGACGGTCTACCCGATGGGCGTCGCCTCGAAGTTCCCGTGGGACATCCAGCTCACCGTCGCGGGCACCGACGTCGGCACGAAGGCGACGGTCGGCAACAACGTCGACGACGCACGAGTGTGGAGCGGGAATCACGGCGTCTATGGCAACCCGGCTCTCGTCCGCGCGACCAGCGCGACCCGCGACTACCAGCCGGCGTTCACGGACGCCTGGTACACGTCGGGCTGCGACCCGAACAACGTCAACGCCGCGATCAACCCGCTCGGCAACGACATCGAGGCTTCGACGGTCTCCCTGTTCGTCGGCCACAACGTCATGCACGACTGGGCGTACTACCTCGGCTTCGACGAGGGCCACTGGAACGCCCAGCAGTACAACAACGGCGTCACGACCGTCGACCCGTCGCCCCCGCCGGGAGGGCCCGCGCTTCTGCCGCTCGGCAACGACGGGCTGATCGGAAACGCACAGTCCGGCGCCGCGACCGGTAGCCGCGACAACGCGAACATGGGCACCGGCGCCGACGGCCAGCACCCGACGACGAACCAGTTCGTCTGGCAGCCCCTGGCCGCCTCGTTCTATGCGCCGTGCGTGGACGGCGCCTACGACTTCTCGGTCTTCGGCCACGAGTACGGCCACCTGATCGAGAACCGCATGATCGGAAAGGGCGTCGGTGCCCGTCAGGGCAATGCCGCCGGCGCAATGGGCGAGGCGTTCGGCGACTTCGACGCGCTCGCGGCCTTCAACGAGCTGCACCTGCCGGTCCCGGCAGGCGCTGACCCCTACACCGAGGGCGCCTACGCCACCGGCAATCCGTACAACGGGATCCGCGACTTCCTCGCCGGCCGGCCGATGGGCGGCGAGTTCCCGAAGCCCGGCCGGAATCCCGACACCGACCCGCTCAACTACGGCGACTTCGGCTTCGACAACGTCGGCCCCGAGGTGCACGCCGACGGCGAGATCTGGGTCGCGGTCCAGATGGACCTCCGTGACCTGTTCCTCTCGCGCACGCCGTCGCCCGGAGCGGCCACGGACATCGCCTGTGCCCATGGCCAGATCGCCCCGAGCGCGTGCCCGGGCGACCGGCAGTGGATCCAGGACTACTACGACGCGATGGTCCTCATGCCACGCAACGCGACGATGATCCAGGCGCGCGACGCGATGCTCGCCGCCGACCTGGCCCGCTTCGGCGGTGCCAACCAGGATCTCCTCTGGCAGGGGTTCGCCATGCGCGGGTTCGGCCAGTTCCAGAACACGGTCAGCAACGCGGACACCAATCCGGTGCCCGATTTCTCCTCGCCCATGGCGAACAACGCGACGATCAACTTCTCCGCCGACACGAACGACAAGGGCGCCGCGGTGCCGGTGAAGGCGAAGATCTACGTCGGCGACTACGAGGCGCGGTCGACTCCGATCGCGGATACCGACCCGGCAACGGTCACCGACGGCACGAACGCCACGGGCAATCTCGACAACACGGCGCAGTTCGCGCCGACGGGGCCGAACTCGCTCGCAACCGGGAAGCGGTGGACGGCGTACAACTTCGTCGCCGTCGCACCGGGTTACGGCTTCGTCCGATTCAAGGTGCCGAATCTCCAGCCCGGCCAGACGCGCAACATCGCGATCCACTTCGCGACGAACTACGCGTCGGCCGCGCAGGGCGCCACGATCACCGGTGACGCGCTCGGTACGAACACGAACCTCGGCAACCTGATCGACGACACCGAGTCGACGAACGACGGACAGACCGGTGCGCCGGTCGCCGGCCGTTGGGTCGTCGTCGCCTTGGGGACCTCGAAAGCAGTGAAGATCGACAGCCTCGGCGTCTCGGCGCTGCTCGTGCCGGGCAACAACCGGTTCACGGCGCTGCGTTCGTTCGATGCGTACGCCTGCACTGCCGGCAAGTCGGACAACCCGACCTGTGACGGCGCGATCGCAGCGGGCTGGACGGAGATCGTGCATTCACCGGACGATGCGTTCCCGTCCGTGAATCCGCGGCCGGTCACTCCCGACGAGACGCTGCGCTACTTCGACGCGTCGGGCGGACCGCCGGCCACGCACGTGAAGTTCGTCGTCAACACGAACCAGTGCACCGGTCAGGCCTCGTACAACGGCGACCAGGACAACGACCCGAACAACAACGCGGACTGCACTGCCTCCGCGCGCGCACTCGAGGTGCACGCCACCGAGTTGCAGGTGTTCGCGTCGCAGGCGACTGTGGACGACTAGAGCCTCCAGCGTCCCAGTCAGGCACGTTCCGGGGCCGGCGCACGCCGGCCCCCGGACGTTCCGGATCCTGGCGGCCGGGTAGAACCTGCGTATGCGCCGAAGCTCGCTCGTCCTCACCGCGCTGGCGCTCGGTTGCGTCACCGCTGTCGATGCGTCGTCGACCGTCCGGCCGCCGATCACACAGGCCGCCTCGGGCAAGACAGTCAGCCTGGCAAAGGGGGAGGAGGCGACCTTGCGGCTGTCGAATCGCTGGCACTGGAGCGAGCCGCGCGTGAGCTCGAGTGCTGTTGAGCTCACGCCGGTCGAGTATCTCGTCAATCCCGGCTTCCGGGAGTGGACGATCGAGGCACGCAAGCGCGGACGCGTGACGATTCGCTCGCTCGGCCGTCCTAGGTGCTCCGCTTGCGCGCTCGCCACTCGTCGCTTCGTGCTGACGGTCGTCGTCGGCGCCGGCTAGGGGCCACGCCGGCGCAAGGCAAGCTCCCGGAGCTCGTTCCTGATGCCTCGACGCTTACGTACGTGCGTCGCGGAGCAAAGCGAGCACCGCGTTCGCCCAGTCCGCGACGTCGTCGAGCTGCTCCTGGTCGCGGATCGTCATGAACCCGGTGGTCAGGACGTCGAGCTCGTCCCGGCCGAGGCGCTGCACCGGCTCCTGGGCGGTGAGGTCCGTTCGGCCGACGTTCGCTTCGACCTCGCGGGCCATGGCGAACCGGACGACCCACTCGCGGCCGTGTCCGGACACGGCGAGCTGGTCGAGCAGCTCGTCGACCCGTTTGCGCCCCTCGGGCGTCAGGTTGGCGACGGCCCTGGCCAGGTACTCGCTGTGGTGGTCTGAGGTCATGGCGCTGCGGCGGACCCGCCGACGATCATCATCGCGGTATCGCAAGGGCCTAGTTCACCGCCTCGACCGATAGTCTTTCGGGCGATCGTGGGGCGACCGTAAGGAGCCGGATGTCAGACGACGCCGACATGCAGGCTCGTTCTGGGCCGCCGCGTCGAACTCGATTCGGGGGTCTCCGACTGCCGCGTGCCGCGGCTGCGCGTCGGCCGCACGTTCGGGTCGGAGCGGTTGTCGCGGTGGCGGTTGCCGCCGGGTTCGTCGCATGGCTCGTGCTCCGTGACGATGGCGGCTCCTCGAGCGCGCCAACCCAAGCGGGCGCGATCGCGATGAAGCCTGCGGCGATCGCGACACTGGCCCGGTCCGTCGGGCATCCGATCTACTGGCTCGGACCGAGGCCCGACACGACGTACGAGGTCACGCAGGCCGCGAACGGAAAGATCTACGTGCGCTACCTGCCGTCCGGTGTCGACGTCGGCTCGTCCAAGCCGTACCTCACTGTCGCCACGTATCCCTTCCCAGGCACCTACGCGGTCATCCGGAAGCAGGCGCGCGCCAAAGGGCGCGGTCACCGCGCGGCTCGCGGGCGGAGGTGTCGCCGTGCTGGACGCCGGCTTACCCGCAGAGCGTCCACGTCGGCTACCCGAACGTGGGCTACCAGGTCGAGGTCTACGACCCGACGTCGTCGCGGGCGATGCAACTCGTGTCGTCAGGCCAACTCACGAGCATCGGCAGTCTCGCGGCGACGACGACCGGCAGGATCAGCACGAAGCCCACAGCCGCGACGCGCGCGGACCTGCGGACGTTCGGGCAACGCGTCGGCCACCCGATCTACTGGGCCGGAGCCAGGCCCGGCTACACCTATGAGCTGAGCTCGACCTCGAATGGGAGCGTGTTCATCCGCTACCTCCCGGTCGGCACGAAGGTCGGCGACCCGAGAGCGACGTTTCTGACCGTCGCCACGTACCCGTTTCCGGGCGCGTTCGCCGCGACGACCAGGGCCGCCACGGCCGCGGGTAGCGCAGCCACCATCAAGCTCGCGCACGGCGGGATCGGCGTCGTCGACGGGAGCTACCCGAAGAGCATCCACATCGCCTATCCGGGAGTGAGCTACCAGATCGAGGTCTACGACCCGTCACCGAGCACCGGCCGCAAGCTCGTCGCCTCCGGCGCGATCTCGCCGGTCCCGTAGCCGGGCCGACAGGGCGTCGATCTTGCTGCTGGCCTGGATCGTCTTTCCGCTCGTCCTGGCGCTGCTGTCGCTCGGCTGCGGCCTGCTCGTGGAGCGGGCGTCCGGACTCAGCTTGCCAGGCCCGCTCCTCGTTCCGCTCGGGCTCGCCCTGCTGATCGTCGAGGCCGACCTCGTCACCATGCGAGGCGCGACCGCCCAGCTCGCGGCTCCGCTCGCAATCGCGCTGGCGATCGCCGGCTTCGGGCTCCGCACCAGACGCCTGCGGCTCGACGCTTGGGCAATCGGAGTCGCGGTCGCAGTCTTCGCCGTCTACGCCGCCCCGATCGTCCTCTCCGGGCACGCCACATTCGCCGGCTACATCACGCTCGACGACACCTCGACGTGGCTGGCGCTGACCGATCGGGTAATGGATCACGGCCGCACGCTCTCCGGGCTCGCCCCCTCGACGTACCAACAGGTGCTGGCCGACTACTTCGGGATCCGGCTATCCACTCGGGGCATTCATGCCGCTCGGGCTCGGCGGCAAGCTGACCGGACAGGACATCGCCTGGCTGTTCCAGCCGACGATTGCGTTCTCCGGCGCCATGCTCGCTCTCTCGCTCTACGCCCTTTGCTGCGCCGTTTGATCTCCTCCCGAGCGCTCCGGGCCTTCGTCGCCTTTCTCGGAGCTCAGCCGGCGCTACTCGTGTCCTATGCGCTCTGGAGCGGGATCAAGGAGGTCGCCACTGCGGCGACGATCGCGCTCCTCTGCGCCTCGCTCGTCGCGACGATCGGTCGGTGGACGCGCGCGCGGGCGACGCTGCCCTCCGCCCTTGCCGCGGCCGCACTGCTCGCGATTCTCAGCCCCGCCGGACTCGTCTGGTTGCTCGTCCCGACGGCCGCCGTGCTCGCCGTCCTCGTCTCGCGCGGATTGCAGGCGTCCGCCAGGACGGCAATCGGCCTCGTCGCATTCGTCGCCATCCTCTCGATACCGTCGATCGCGATCGCCCGATCCTTCATCTCCGGAGCGAGCGGCGGCGAGATCACGACGAGCACGGAGGTGGCGAACCTCGGCCATCCGCTGGACACGCTGCAGGTGTTCGGTATCTGGCCCGCGAGCGATTTTCGAAATCAGCCCGGAAACCCGGCGGCCGCGCACGTTCTCATCGGCGTCCTGCTGGTGGGGATCGTCGCGGGCCTCGCGGTCGCGTGGCGGCGGAAAGCTCTCGGAATGCCGCTGTACGTCGCCACCGGCGTCGGTGGAGCCGTCATCATCTTCGGACTCGAGCGGGTGGGCCTGAGCTCGCCGTGGCTGAACGCCAAGGCAATGGCCGAGGCCTCGCCGGCTCTCGTCGCCGCCGGAGCGGCCGGAGCCGCGGCGATCTTCGAGACCGGACGCCGCGTCGAGGCGGTGCTGATCGGGGCGGCGATCGCGGCAGGAGTCCTCTGGTCGAACGGCCTCTCGTACTCGAGCGCCTGGCTCGCACCGCGGTCGCAACTCGCGGAGCTGGCGACGATCGGAGACCGGTTCGCCGGTCAAGGGCCGACGCTGATGACCGACACCGAGCCCTACGGCGTGCGCCACTTCCTGAGGAGCATGGACCCCGAGGGCGCCGCAGATCGCCGACGGCGGCTGATTCCCCTCCTCGACGGGCAGGGTCTCGCCAGAGGCACGTATGCCGACCTCGACCAGTTCCAGCTCGCCGGGATCCTCGTCTACAAGACGCTCGTGCTCGCGCGCTCGCCGAGTGAGAGCCGGCCGCCGTCGGTCTACAGCCTCGTGTGGAGCGGCCGCAACTACGACGTCTGGCAACGGCCGGACGCCTACCCGCCGATCCTCGCGCACACCCCGCTCGGAGATGCGCTTCAGCCCGGCGGCGTGCCAACGTGCGGGGAGGTGCTGCGACTGGCCGGGGATCGCCGGGCCGTCCGGCCGGCTGGTCGCTCCGCCTCGCACGCCCGCGGTCGTCGTCGGCTTCTTTGGCCTGCCACTGCCGCCCGGGTGGGCGAGCGACGCCGCCGACCACGTGTTTCCCGAGAGGGGCGCGGGCGCGATCAGGAAGCGACTTCACCGTCCCGCGCGCCGGCCGATACGACCTGTGGCTCGGCGGCTCGTTCAGGGGTCGGCTTCGCGTCTACGTCGACGGCCGGGTCGTCGCCGACGCACGCCATCGGCTCGGAGGCAACGGCTACGAGCCGCTCGGCTCGGCGGCGCTCCGGGCCGGCAGCCACGGGCTCATCCTCCGATATGACGGCCCCGACCTGCACCCGGGCAGCGGTGGCCAACAGTTCGGTCTCGGCCCACTTCGTTCTCAGTCGCGGCCCCGAGGACGTGCCGGTCGTGTACGTGCCGTCGGCCGAGGCGAGGAGTCTCTGCGGCCGGAATCTCGACTGGATCGAGGCACTGGCGGCCGACGTGATCTCGATCGTGATACCAGTGCGGAACGGTGGGGCCGACCTCGCTCGCGGCGTTTGACGCGATCGCGGCCCAGCACGTCGAGGACGAGGTCGAGATGGTCGTGATCGACTCGAGCTCTGGGGACGGAAGCGCCGAGCTCGCGCGGAGCCGCGGCGCCCGCGTCGAGGTGATCGGCCAGGCCGAGTTCCGCCACGGCGCAGCGCGGAACCTCGGCGCGGAGCTCGCGCGTGGCGAGACGCTCGTGTTCACGAGTCAGGACGCCGACCCCGTTGACGACCGCTGGCTCGCCACGCTCTGCCACCCGCTCGCCGAGAACGCGAACGCCGCCGCCGTGTACGGGCGACAACTCCCGCACGACAACGCGCGGCCGCCTGAACGCTATTTTCTCGACTTCCTCTACGGGCCGACTGCTCGCACGCAGACGGCGCGAGCGACCTCGGAGCTCTCGATGGACGCGACCCTCTTCTCGAACGTGAACTCGGCGATCCGGCGCTCGGTCTGGGACGGGTTCCGCTTCGCCGACGACATCATCATGAGCGAAGATCAGGAATGGTCCGCCGGGCCTTGCTCGCCGGCTGGATCGTGCTGTACGAGCCACGAGCCGCAGTGCGGCACTCGCACGTCTACACCGTCCGCTCGGCCTTCACCCGCTTCTTCGACTCGGGCGTGTCGGCGGAGCGCACGTACCTCGCTGGCGAGCGCCCGTCGGCGCGCGTGCTCCGACGCGCAGCGTGCCGCTACGGCGTCGGCGAGGTCGAGTGGCTCTGGCGGTCGGGTCAGCGCCGCTGGATCCCGTACGCAGCCGTGTACGAGACGTCGAAGTTTCTCGGCTTGGAACCGGAGTTCGCCACCGGCGGCTGCCGATCTGGCTCAAGCAGCGCGTCAGCGCCAGCCCCCAGTACTGGTGTGGTCCCAGTGAGGAGTAGCCATACCGGTGTTTTCCTCTGGAGCCCTGCCAGATCTGGTCGGGGCGAGATGAGCGACGACTTGCGCCCAGGCATGCTGGCGCCGTCGCGAGCGAGCCCGCGGCGGGCACGAGCGTTTCGGTCAAGGTCTCGATCGTCATTCCCTGCCTGAACGAGGAGATGAACATCGAGGAATGCGTCACGAGCGCGCGGCGCGTCCTCGACGAGCACGGTATTCGTGGCGGAAGTGATCGTCGCCGACCGGCTCGGAGGATCGCAGCGCTGAGCTCGCCGCCGAGGCCGGCGCCATCGTCGTCCACGAGGCGCGGCGGGGATATGGAGCGGCCTATCTCGCGGGCTTCGCGGAGGCTCGTGGCGACTACATCGTCATGATCGACGCCGATCTCGACCTACGACTTCGAGGAGATCCCGAACTTCGTCCGGCAGCTCGATGAGGGCGGAGCCGTGATGGGAAACCGGATGAAGAACATCGAGCCGGGCGCGATGTCGCTCACGAGTCGCATCGGCAACCCGATCCTTTCCCGCTTCCTCAACGTCGTCTACCGAACGCCCATCGGGGACGCCCACTGCGGGCTGCGGGCGGTCCGACGCGACGCGCTCCCGCGGCTCGACCTCCACCAACCGGGATGGAGTTCGCGTCGGAGATGGTGATCCGGGCCGTGCGCGCCGGGGTCTCGACATCCGCGAGCAGCCGATCTCGCTGCACGTGCGCGGCGGCGAGTCGAAGCTCTCCCCGCTTCGTGACGGCTGGCGGCACCTCCGCCTCATGCTCGTCTACAGCCCGGGCTTCCTCTTCCTCATCCCCGGCGCAGTGATGGTCGTGATCGGGCTGCTCACGATCGTGACGGTGCTGGCGAAGCTGACGATCTTCGGTCGGCAGTTCTATATCCACGCCGAGATCGCCGGGTCGATGCTCGTCATCGTCGGCATCGAGGTGATCGTGCTCGGCCTGATTGCACGCACCTACGGCTTCTACTTCATGGGCGTGCGCGATCCGTTTCTCGAGCGCATGCACCGCCACTTCACGCTCGAGCGCGGCCTGATCGCGGGCGGCGGCTTCGTCCTTGCGGGTCTGGGCGGCGGCCTCATCATGGTCGGAGACTGGATCGCAAACGGCGCCGGTTCGCTCGGGCAGGGCGAGATTGCCCTGCTCGCTGCGACCGTGGTGGTCGCCGGCGTCCAGATCTTCTTCGCCTCCTTCGTGCTCTCGATCCTCGGCCTGCGCCGGCCTCGGTCGGGCCGAGACGTCGAGCCGATTCGAATGAATCGGTTCGGGTTCCGATTTGCCGAGAGCGCGCTCGACCGGTTCCTTTCGGCGCATCTCACGAACTCGCAGTACAACCGTCTCGTCTGGGGGATGTATCCCTACCTCTGGCGTCTCGGCGCCCTCGCCGGCGTGCGGACGCCACGAGAGGCTGTCGCCGGCAACGTCCTCGGTGAGGAGTGGGGAACCTCGGCGTGGGTACACGAGATCCTCGAAGCGTTTGTGCTCCCCAACGTGTCGGCCGAGAGCGTCGCGGCCGAGATCGGGGTCGGGGGCGGGCGACTCGCGTCCCAGGTCGCGCCGAGGGTCGAGATGCTGTACCGCCTCGACAGGTCCGCCGGAATGCTCCGGAAGGCGGAGCGTGTGCTCCACGAGCACCGGAACACCCGCTTCATGCAGTTCGACGGCGAGCGGCCGTGCCCGCAGGAGCTCCGAGGAGCCGTCGACTTCGTCTACGCCTTTGACGTCCTGGTACACCTCGATCTCCACGCGACGTGGGCCTATGTACGGCTCATGCACGACATGCTCAGAAGCGGAGGCCGGGCGATGATCCACGTTGCGAATCTCAAGGCCCCCCTCGGCTGGGAGCGGTTCTCGCGTCAAGAAGCGTTTAGCGTCGGCGGGCTCTACTGGCTCTGCCCGGAAGATCGTCGCGATCATGGCCGAGCACGCCGGCTTCTCGCTCGTGGCGGGATCGGCACCTGACCCGGAAAACGAGTACCTCAATCGGGACGACATCGCCGTGCTCGAGCGGGCCTAGTGACCGAGTCGTAGAACGAGGGAGTCAGGAGAGCCGTAGGTCAGCGTGAAGCGAGGAAGGCGGAGCGGCCAGCTGCGACGGTTCGTGGTGGTCGGCGCCCAGATCCTCTTCGCCTCCTTCGTGCTCTGGATGCGCGGCCTGCGCAGATCGGCGGTGCGCCGAGGGGATCACCGCAACGCCCGCTCGATCGCAACGAGCAACCGCCAGCGCTTCGATCGAGTCGAGCGGCCGAGCCTGGTGCAGCTCCAGTCGAACGTCCACCGCTGCCGGCATGTGCGGCGCGACGACGACGCGACCGGAGACATCCTCGGCTCAACCTGTTGCCGAGCGCTGCGCGACGGCGAGAGCTGGCGCGAGCCCTTCGAGAGGCTCAAGACGCTCCGACTCGCTGCACCGTCACGCGGTAATCCGCGCGCGAGCCGACGGTCGCAGCGAGCCGCAGCCGGTACCTGCCCGGTCGGCGCGCGCGGTAGCGGAGCCCTCGCCCGCGAGGTGCCGAAAGGGCGCTGCCGCGTGCGACAATCGAGACGCGTCACGCCCGGTGCGTCCGAGTGGACGACGAGCGTGTCTCCACGTCGCAGCGTCAGTCGGTACACGTCGACGGGGTCGTCGCGCCAGTCGAGCGTCGCGCGGACGCCTGGAGACGGAATTCGCGCCGCGGTCGCAGCTCGGTCGTTTGGCTCGGCGTAATCCGCCTCTGGAATCGACCCCTGGCGCACGCGCTCGAGCGCCGCCTCGATGTCGATGATTCCGGCCCCCACCTGGTGTCGCGGATCGGCGACCCGCCGAGCCGTTTGCCGGAGCAACGACGCGACCTGTTCGGGGCGGAGGCCGGGGTCGGCGCCGAAGAGGATCGCGGCCGCGGCCGAGACCATCGCCGTCGCGAACGAGGTCCCGCTCGGGCCCCACGCGGCCGCCGAGGCCCCGCCGGTCGAGTAGCAGCCCGGTGGTGCCGACGAAGGGGCACTCGGGCGTAGCGGAGTATGGGTTGTTTCGTGTCGGCCAGAGCGTCGTGACGAGTTCGCCGGGCGCGGCGAGATCGACCCAGCGTGCACTCGGGATCGAGAAGCGCGAGGGCGATCCGTCAGCGGCCGTCGCCCCGACGGTCAGCACGTGCGGCAGCCAGGCAGGCGCCTGCTCCGCGCCGGGTGGCGTGCAGCGCGTGAAGTTCCCGTCGAAGCAGTTCCCGGCCGCCGCGACGACGAGCGCGCCGCGGGCCAGTGCGTAGTCGACCGCCTCCTCGTAGCCCGGCACCGGACCAAGACCGGCCAGGGACAGGTTGATCACGCGCGCATGCCGGTCGGCGGCCCACCTGATCGCGCTCGCAATCGAGAAGAGCATCGAACGACGTCCCCGCAACGAGCAGCCTCGCGTTCGGCGCGATGCCCTCGATGCCCTGCTTGTTGCCGTCAATTGCGCGCGATCAGACCTGCGACCGCCGTGCCGTGCGGGCTCGCGGGAAGAGCGGATCGCCTCCACCGAAGCGACGAGAGCCGACGATCCGTCCCGCGAGATCGGGATGTTTGCCGTCGACGCCCGCTTCGACGACCGCCACCGATCACCCGCCGGAGCGACGGGAACGCCGACGGGCGCCCGATCGCCGCCAGGTACGCCTGCGTTGGGGAAACGCCGGTCGGCGGGTCGGCAGCGACGGCCGGAGACGCCGCCGGGAAGGCGGAGCAGAGCGCGAGCATGAAGATGCGCAGCCGACGTCGTTTCCACATGGCTACGGCCTGAGGTCGGCGCGAGGGCCATCCTGGGTCGATCCCTCGGACGAGGGTGCGTTTGCCCTGGCGGCCGAGTGCCTATAGCATCGTGCGGGAGGAAAGGGGTTCCTGTGCGCGTGCCGAACGCTCTGCGGCGTTGGCTAGTCGTGTCATGCTTGAGCGTCAGCGTGCTCGCGCTCTGCGCTCCAGGCGCCGCCACCGCCGCTTCGGGTGGCGCGAAGGTCACGTACATCGCGTGCATCGAGTTGACCGGCAACTCCGAGACGCGGCGTGATCTGAAGCTGCGCGAGGGTCCGTGTCACAAGAACGAGCGTCGGGTCGCCTGGCCGCCGGGCACCGCGGGAGCGGCCGGAGAGCCAGGCCCGCAGGGTCCCGCGGGGCGGTAACCGGTCCGGCGGGGCCTGTCGGTCCGGCGGGGCCGGCAGGCGGGGCGGGTGCTGTTGGCGCCGCGGGGGCTACCGGGCCTACAGGCCCAATCGGTCCCATCGGCGCGTCAGGCGCGACGGGTGCCGCTGGAGCGACCGGCCCGGCGGGCTCCACCGGGGCCACGGGCGCGACCGGCACAACGGGCGCTAGCCGGCGCGACGGGCGCGACCGGGCCCGCCGGCCCGACGGGTGCAACGGGCGCGACGGGTGCAACTGGAGCGACCGGCGCGACTGGCGCGACGGGTGCCACGGCCGACGGCGCGACGCAACCGGAGCGACGGGTGCGACGGGAGCCGACCGGTGCCACGGGAGCGACCGGTGCGACGGGGCGCGGTCGGAGCGACGGGTGCCACGGGAGCCGCCGGTGCGACGGGCGCGACGGGCGCGACCGGTGCGACGGGTGCGACTGGCGCGACCGGGGCCACAGGCCCGACCGGCCGACCGGGCCACCGGCGAGACGGGTGCGACCGGCGCGACGGGTGCGACCGGCGCGACGGGTGCGACCGGGGGCGACGGGTGCGACCGGCGCTACGGGAGCGACAGGCGCCACGGGTCCGGCGGGCGCGACAGGTGCGACGGGTGCGACAGGTGCCACCGGCACGACCGGCACCACGGGCGCACGGGTGCGACCGGCGCGACGGGGACGACGGGTGCGACGGGTGCGACCGGTCGGACCGGCGCCGACGGGTGCCGACGGGCGCGACCGCGCGGGACGGGCCCGACAGGCCCGACCGGCCCACGGGCGCGACCGGCGCGACGGGCGCGACGGGTGCAACCGGCGCGACCGGCGCCACGGGTGCCACCGGCACAGGCTCCACAGGGCCGACCGGCCCGACCGGCCCGACCGGCGCTGGCGGCACCGGCCCGACTGGACCCACCGGCCCGACCGGCCCGACCGGCCGAGGCCCGGGCGGGGCAGCCGGAGCCGTCTCCGCCAGTGTGGCGGCGGGGCCTGCGACGACGACTTGGGCACCTACGGCCCCCTCGAAGCCTGCGTCCCCCGGGGCCTTGCGTGCTCACCGGGCCATCGGTGCCGAATGTGACCGTTGCGGGCACATCGGCGATCGTGATTCTGACGGCGCAGATATCCAGCAGCACCGGGCAGACCGCCGGTTTCATGTCAGTCCAAGCGAGCTGCGCGGGGGCGACCTCCACTTCCTTCGGATGCGAATTCGCTTCGAGTGTTCGGGAACGACCCAGTCCGGGCGAGCGCGACGGTGTTGGTTCTCGGCCTGACCCCTGGACCGTGCACATTCACCGCCGTGTACAGGAACGTCGGTTCAGGCACCTCGACGTTCTCGGTGAGAACCATCACCGTGCTCCCGGAGCTAGCCGTTACCAGCCGCGAGAGGCCGTTACCTGGCTCTCTGCGTGAGTACGTGGCTCGCGTCGAGTGCAGCGCGTACGCTGGCGGCGTGGTCTGCGCGGGCGCCGCTTCTGCTCCTGACGGAGAGCCGGCGTTCTCTCCGCTTGATCGCACTAAAGCCGACGTCCGTGAGAACGCGAACGTCGTTGCGCTGCCAGCTGTTGGCGGACGAACGTTAGAGCCAGGCTCTCGGCCATCGAGTGCAGGTGGTGAGACGCCGTCGCTCGATCCTGGGATCGGGGCTGCACTGACACTGCTCGGTGGCGATCACGAGCTGGTCGTATCGGAGCTCGGTCTCACGGTCGCCAGTCGCGAGCCTCGCGGAGAGGAAGTAGGGCAGTCCCAAGCTTGACAATTCGGGAAGCGGTGACGGCGAGAACGGTAACCTCGACGGAAGGTGCCAGTTCGCGCCCGGAGCACCGCACTCTTTGAGGTTTCGCAACGCTCGGATCGCGCGCGCGAGCGATGAGTAACCCTTCGGACAATCCTCTTCTGCGTCGTTGGGGCGAAGATCGGCGGCCGTCCCGCCGCAGCCTGCCACGTTGGATCTGGTCGGTGCTCGCGGTCTTCGCCGTCGCCGGGCTCGGTGGCCTTGTGCTCTGGCTCTCGGGGCGTTCCGGGCCGTGGCATTCGCCGAGCGGTCAACCGCATTTTGCCTCGTGCACGTACGGCGGCTATGTCGACGGCTGGTGCACGCACTTGCGCGTTTCGGAGGATCCGCGTAAGCCGAACGGGCGGATGATCTCCCTGCAAATCGCGGTGTTGCCTGCGACGAAGCGGCCGGCCGCGGGCGCGCTGTTCTATCTCGAGGGCGGGCCGGGTGGCGCGGCGACGGCAGCTGCGACCCGGGTGAATGCCCTCTTCGCGCAGGTCGAGAGAAACCGCGATCTCGTCATGGTCGACCAGCGTGGCACGGGCGGCTCGGGCCGTCTTGCCTGCCCCACGGGATACGTGCGGCGATCGAATGCGACCGCTGTGACCGGTTATCTCCGACGCTGTCTCGCCGCGCTCGACGCAGATCCGCGGCTCTACACGACGAGTGTGGCTGCAGACGACCTGGAGATCGTGCGTCGCACGCTTGGGTACGGCAAGATCGATCTCTTCGGCGGCTCCTACGGCGCCACGCTCGCTCAGGCGTACGTGCGTCGATACCCCGAGTCCGTACGCAGCGTCATTCTCGACGGCGGCTCGCTGCCGGATGTCCGTCTCTACGACGTCTCCGCGCGCAACGCGGAGCGGGCTCTCGATGCGCAACTCGCGCGCTGCGCAGCTGCGCCCGCCTGTGCCCGCGCCTATCCGCATCCGAGGAGGCAGCTCGACGAGCTGCTCGCGCGCCCACCGCGCCGCGTCGCCGTCGCCGTCGCCACCGACAAGGTGCTCCTCCGCCCCGACGACATCGCCTGGACGGTGGACTGGCTCTCCGAGACCGTCGAGGACGCGGCTCTCATTCCGTTCGCGGTGAACGCCGCTGCGCACGGCGACTACACGACGCTGGCGACGACATACGCCGGCCGGCTCGGTGGTTCGAACCTCGAGGCGCTCGCGCGGCTCGTGCCGTTCTGGATCATCCTCTGCTCCGAGCCGTGGGCGACCTTCGACCCGGCGGCGACCGCGCGTGCCGGCCGGGGGAGCTACCTCGCCGACGCCGCGGTTGCTCGTGCCCGGCTCTTCCGCCACGCGCGCGCCGTCGTCCCGAAGGGACGCGTACCGACGGACGCCGCCAGTCGTCGAGTCGTGCACATGCCTGACGCTACTGCTGGCCGGTGGCGCCGACCCGCTCGATCCCACGGCGAACCTGCGCGGCTGGCGTCGGCTGTTCCCGCGTGGGCACCTGATCGTCGTGCCCGGCGCTGGGCACGGCACGGTCGAGTACGACTGTGTCCAGAACCTCATCGCGCGCTTTGTCGAGCGCGCCGGCGCGACCTGGCTCGACGACTCATGCGTTCGGCACGTGCCGCTACCTCCGTTCATAACCGGCTAGCAGTTGACTCGTTCGACGCGAAACTGGCGTCAGAGAGTTCGCAGCAAACCACCTGCCGATGGATGACTCACTCGAAGTGGCCGCTGCCGTCGTGCCGGATGTGGATTTGGCCTGTGGCGAGGCTGCCGAAGCTCTCGCTGGCGACGGCCGGCTGGCCGCCCGCGTGCAGCCCTTCGTACGCGCCTGTCGCCTCTACGACCTGCCACGAGCCCTCGCGGAACGTCACCGTGCCGTCGGGCGCGACGTCGAACAGAGCCTGCACCTTCAGTACGAGGGTGCCTTGCGGCGAGACGAGCGTTTTCACATCGTGGATGGAGTGGCCGGCGAACCCGAACTCTTGTGTGCAGGTCCCCGATGCCTCGACCAGCCCGGTTGCCTGCCACGTGCCTGCGGCCGAGGCGGCCCGGTCAACGTTCCGTCCATCACGATCGTGAGCGGCACGGGGGCTGTCCCGTGCGCGCCGGTCACGACCGCGCCGGCGACGACGGCGGCCCACAGCGATCAGGACGAGCGTCTTCTTCGATGATGCCTCCTCCGTGGGTGACGCCGTCAACGTCCCACGACCGCATCCGCTCTGCAACCCGTCGCCGTGGTTCACCCGAGCCGGGGCCTGCGCGTGCAGAGGGAGACACGGAGCGGGAGCGACGGGACTCGAACCCGTGCGGCACTAGTAGGATCGCCGAGCTGCGACAGGCAGCTCTGCTCGGATCAGTGTTCCGACTCCCGGCGGACTGTCGATCTCGATCGTGCCGCCGGCTGCGCGAGCCCGGTCTTCGAGCTTTCTGAGGTCTGTTGCGCCGCCGATGCCGTCGTCCTCGATCTCCGTCACGAGGCGCTGGTCCTCGACCCAAACCTTGACCTTGACGTTGGTCGCGCGAGCGTGCTTGGCAATGTTCGCGATCGATTCGAGGACGATGAAGCAGATCGCGGCCTCGAGCACGAGTGGGATGACGTCCGGGCCGAGGTCGAGCTCGACGGCGAGCGGCGATTGACTCACGGCCATTTGCAGAGCGAAGGTGAGATGGCGCTCGCGGTTCACTGCTGTGACAGTAGGCGGAGTTGGGTCCGCTCATATCGGGAGACGTCCTAGTTGCTCCCCTAGTCAGACAGCTCGCGAGGCGGGACAATCGTGCTGTGGTCGTCGGACGCCGGGCAGAGCGCGAGAGGATCGAGGCAATGCTTGCGGACGCCCGCGAGGGTAGAAGCGGCGTGCTCGTCATTCGGGGCGAGGCGGGCATCGGGAAGACGGCGCTGCTGGCAGTTGCAGAAGCGGAGGCGGAGGAGATGGATGTCCTTCGCAGCACCGGCGTCCAGTCGGAGGCGGAGATTCCATTCGCGGCGCTGCATCAACTGGTGAGGCCGTACCTGACGCTTATCGACAATCTTCCGAAGCCTCAAGCCGCGGCCCTTCGAGGCGCGTTCGGACTGACGTTCGACCGGGCAGACGACGCTTTCCTGACGGCACTGGCGCTGCTGAGCCTGCTGGCGGAAGCTGCGGCTGTCGCCCGTTGCTGTGTCTGATCGACGATGCGCAGTGGCTTGACCGTTCTTCGGCCGACGCGCTCCTCTTCGCGGCTCGACGCTTGCATGCGGAGCCGATCGCGATGTTGATCGCGGCACGGGAAGGAGACGAGTCACGCTTCGAGGCCCCCGGCCTTTCGGAGGTGACGCTGCAAGGGCTCTCGGACGGGGAGGCGCGTGAGCTTGTCGCGCTGCGCGCGACGGGTGTGCTCGGGGGCCTCGATGTGGATTGGCTGATCCGGACGGCGTTGGGGAATCCGCTGGCATTGCTCGAGCTTCCTCTCCTGCACCCACACGGGGGCGGGCGGGAAGGAGGCGAGGCGTCCGCCGGCTTCACCGGCTCGATCCAGGAGGTGTTTCGAGCTCGGGTCGAACGGCTCCCCGATCAGACACGCCGCGTGCTTCTCCTCGCCGCGGCCGATGAAGTGGGCGATGCTGCGTGCCTGCGGCGAGCTGCCGCACATGTGGGCTCGGACCTCGACGTCCTCGAGCCGGCGGCGCGCGAAGGTCTGATTCGGGTCAACGGGTTCGTCTCTTTCCGCCACCCGTTGATCAGGTCGGCCGTCTACCAATCCGCGAGCCCGCAGGCGCGTCGAGCGGCGCACGCGGCGCTTGCTGCCGTCCTCGACGAAGAGCCCGGGCGACGAGCATGGCATCGCGCCGAGGCTGCTGAGACGGAGGACGATGCCGTTGCTCTAGAGCTCGAGCTTGCGGGTGATGAGGCGCTTGCCCGCGGAGCCCACGCTGCCGCAGCCGCGACGTTCGAACGCGCGGCGGAGCTCTCAGAAGCGGCGCCCGAGAAGGGGCGTCGTTTGGCGCGCGCGGCCCGTGCATCCCTGGACTCTGGCCGCCGCGAGCTTGCGCTGGCGCTGGCCGAGCGGGGGCAACCGCTGGTCGTAGCCCCGCGCGACCGTGCGGATCTGGAGGTGGTGCGCGCCGCGATCGAGTTCGACCGCGGCATCCCGGACGAGGCTCACCGGACGTTGATGGACGGCGCGATGGCGATCGCAGAGTCCCATCCACGTGTGGCGACGGCGATGATCCTCGCCGCGATCGAAGTGTCGGCTTTCGGCGGCTGGCCCGAGCGCGCGTTCGTCGGCGCGCGCGAGGCCGTCCGAGGTTTCGAGTCGACCGCCAGCCCCGAGGAGGAATTCCTCCGCGTGTTGCTGGGCGGCCTCGATGCGCTCTCTGAAGGCGACTCCTCGCTCGCTGCGGAACGGTTGACCGACGCCGCAAGCCGTGGCGAGGAATTCGAGCAGCCGCAACTGCTCCGAGTGGCCGCCGCCGCCTGCGTCTACCTCGGCGATCCAGTGCGCGCGCGGAACCTCTACCAGGCGGCGCTTGCCGCGGCGCGATCGAGCGGGTCGTTTCACGAGCTTCCGATCAGTCTCTTCTTTTGCGCACACGCAGATGCGGTTCAGCACAGAACGACCGAGGCCGCCGCGAACGCGAGCGAGGGCATCGCGATCGCGCGCGAGCTGGGACAGGAGAATTTGGAGACTGTCTTTCTCGCGCTTCTCGCGCGCGTAGCCGCCTTCCAGGGTCGCGAGGTCGAGTGTCGTTCGTTGGCGGCCGAGGCGATACCTCGGGCGCTTGCTCACAATCTCGGCACCGCCTCCGCAAGCGCGCGCCTCGCGCTCGCAGAGCTCGAGCTCGGTCTCGGCAACCTCGCGCCCGCGCTCGAGCAGCTCCAGATGCTCACCTCGGACACAGCTCAGATCGCGGTTGCGATTCGAACGACTCCTGACTTCGTTGAAGCAGCAGTTCGAAGCGGTCAGCCTCAGGTTGCTGCGCAAGCGTTGGATCGCTTTGCCACTTGGGCAGCACAGGCTCCGGGCTTCACCGCCCGCGGTGTTCTCGCCCGCTGCCGCGCACTTGCTGCTGCGGACGCGGTGGAGGGTGAAGCCTTCTTCCGCGAGAGCCTTGAGCTCTTGTCGGAGGGCGCGCCGCCATTCGAGCGCGCACGGTCACATCTGGTGTACGGCGAGTTCCTTCGACGCGCGAAGAGACGTTTGGAGGCTCGAATCCAGCTTCGGACGGCACTGGACACCTTCGAGGGAATGGGTGCTGCGTTGTGGGCGCTACGGACGCGCGACGAACTGCACGCTACCGGCGAGACGGCGCGCAAGCGAGACCCGAGCACCCTCGACCAGCTGACACCGCAGGAGCGTCGGGTCGCGCAGCTTGCGGCTGGGGGCGGCAGCAACCGCGACATCGCCGCGCAACTCTTCCTCAGTCCGAAGACCGTGGAATACCACCTCCACAAGGTGTTCTTGAAGCTCGACGTGCACTCGCGAGTCGAGCTCGCGCGCATACCGCTGGACCTAGCGGCTCCCGGCTGACGGCACGGCGAACACGCCGGCCGGGACCAGGGTGCATGACTAGGGAACGCCTCGATCCGACGAACGCCGCCTGCTGCGACGGTTCACGCCAAGCGTCGGAAAGGAGCTGTTATGACCTCTCGGAATCCCTCGCGCAACTTGGCGGCCCGCATGGCCCGATGGAGCGCGCAGCATCGGAAGAAGGCGATCTTCGGCTGGCTCGGATTCGTGGTCGTGCTGTTCGCGATCAACATGACCTCGCCGATGAAGAAGATCGTCTTCGAGACGTCCGGCCCGGGCGAGTCCGGACAGGCGGACTCGATCCTGTACGAGGACTTCAGACAGCCGGCCGGAGAAGAGGTCCTGATCCAGAGCGATTCGCTGACGACGGACGACGCCGCCTTCAAGGCGGCGGTCGCGCAGTGATCGTCGGCGTCTCGAAACTCGACACGGTGGCGGAGGTCAAGTCACCCCTGGACGCCGAGAACAGCGGGTTCGTCTCGCCCGACAAGCACTCGGCGCTCGTGCCGCTGGAGATCCGCGGGCCGTCGGAGGACGCGTCGGGCAAGGTGGACGCGATCATCGCTCGCGTCGCCGAAGTGCAGAAGGCACATCCCGAGCTCTACATCAAGTCGTTCGGCGAGAGCACGAACAAGGCGCTCCAGGCGTCGTTCAAGGACGACCTGAAGCGCGCAGGAACGTTCTCTGTCCCGCTGACGCTGATCATTCTCCTGGTCGCCTTCGGTGCGCTCGTCGCTGCCGGGATCCCGCTCCTGCTGGGACTGACGTCGGTGCTCGCCACTCTCGGTCTCGTCGCGGCCATCAGCCAGGTGCTACCGATGTCCGACACCGTCTCGGCGATCATCCTCTTGATCGGGCTCGCGGTCGGGGTCGACTACACGATGTTCTATTTGAAACGCGAGCGTGAGGAGCGTGCGGCTGGTCGTAGCGAAGAGGCCGCGCTCGAGGCGGCGGCCGCGACATCGGGCCGCTCGATCCTGATCTCGGGGCTGACCGTGATGGTTGCCATGGCGGGGATGTTCCTGACCGGTGACGCCGAGTTTGCATCCTTTGGCGTCGCGACGATGACGGTGGTAGCGGTCGCAATGCTCGGCTCGCTGACCGTGTTGCCGGCGCTGCTCTCCAAGCTCGGCGACAAGGTCGACCGCGGCCGCGTGCCGTTCCTCCACCGGTTGCGCCGAACGACGGCGAGGGACGGATCTGGGGAGCAATCATCGATCGCGTGCTGCGGCGGCCGCTCCTCTCGGCCCTGCTCGCCGGCGGGCTGCTGGTGGCCCTCGCAGTGCCCGCATACCAGCTGCACACGGCGCAGCCCAGCATCGACACGTATCCACAGAAGTTTCTCGGCACGTACAACCGGATCAAGGCGGCGTTCCCCGGCACGGAGAACGCCTCCGTCGTGGTCGTCAAGGCGTCCAACGTCGATGCGCCGGCGGTACGCGAGGCCGTCAGCGAGCTGAAACGGCGAGCACTCGCAACCGGTGTGATGAACGAGCCGGTCGAGATCGAAACGAACGCTGCCAAGACGGTGGCGAGCATCGTGATCGCGACCGAGGGCGACGGAACCGACTCCATCTCGAATACCGCCCTCGACGCCTTGCGCGACGACATCATCCCGGCGACGGTCGGAGCCCTGCCGGCGACCGAGGTCGCGGTCACCGGCACGACCGCCTCGACACGCGATTTCGCCGAGCAGATGAGGACGGTCGCGCCGCTCGTCTTCGGCTTCGTGCTGCTGTTCGCGTTCGGGTTGATGCTCGTTTGCTTCCGCTCCGTCGTCATAGCGGCGAAAGCAGTCCTGCTCAACCTGCTCTCGATCGGGGCGGCCTACGGAATCCTCGTGCTCGTCTTCCAGCACGGCTGGGGCAAGGGGCTGCTCGGCTTCGAGTTCACCGGCGGCATCGACCCCTTCCTGCCGATCCTGCTCTTCGTGATCCTCTTCGGACTCTCGATGGACTACCACGTGTTCATTCTCAGCCGCATTCGCGAGGCCTACGACGGAGGAATGAGCACCGACGAGGCCATCGCACACGGGATCAAGACCACGGCCGGCGTCGTCACGAGCGCCGCGATCGTGATGGTCGGCGTCTTCGCGATCTTCGGCGCCCTGCAAGCGATGATCTTCAAGCAGTTCGGCGTCGGCCTCGCAGCGGCGATCCTGATCGACGCGACCATCGTCCGAGCGATCTTGCTCCCGGCGACGATGAAGCTGCTCGGCGACTGGAACTGGTACCTGCCCAAGTGGCTCGAATGGCTGCCTCACTTCGAGCACGGCGGCTCCAGCGAGCACGTCGACGCGCCGTCGACGCCTGCACCGACCGGATAGCCCCAGACGCCGTCTCAGAGCGGTCGCATCACCGATGCGGCCGCTCCTCCCGCCGTCACCCAAACCGGAACGGAGATACCCATGACCCGCTTCACGCTTTCCGCGATGATCCTTGGTGGCCTCGCAACGGCCGCGCTCGTCGCGGCGTCCGCGCCGGCCAAGCCGATGGGCTCCACCGACAGCCGGGCCTCGGGCCTGCAACGAGACCTTGACGCGGTTGTCAGCGCCGGTGCGCCCGGTGCGATCCTGTTCGTCCGCGACGGCAACCGCATTACCCGGCTCACAGCCGGCGTGAGCGACATCGCGCGCAAGACGCCCATGCGTCCGGATAACCACTTCAAGATCGCGAGCCTGACCAAGACCTACACGGCGACCGTCGTCCTGCAGCTGGTTGGCGAAGGCAAGCTCGCGCTTGACGATACCGTCGAGCAGCAGCTGCCCGGCGTTGTCCCAAACGGAAGTAAGATCGGCATCCGCCAGCTGCTCAACCACACGAGCGGGCTCGCGGACTTCGAGAACGACCCCGCCTACCTGAAGCCCTACCTGAGCGGGAACTTCGGCCACTACTGGTCGCCGCGCCGGCTCGTCAAGTTCGGTGTCGCTCACAAGCCGCTGTTCGCGCCGGGCGCCGGCTACTCGTACTCGAACACGAACTACGTCATCGCCCAGCTGATCATCGAAAAGGTGACAGGGCACTCGCTCGGCGCCGAGCTGACACGGCGGATCTTCAAGCCGCTCCGGCTCCGCGAGACGAGCTACCCGACGAAGCCGGGCCTGCCCCGCCCCTACGCGCACGGCTACATGCTGCTGGGCAAGCCGCCCCTGACCGACGTCACCGGGCTCAGCCCGTCGCTCGCGCCGGGATCGGGCGGCATCGTCTCCACCGTCCGAGACGTCGCGAACTTCTATCGGGCGCTCCTCTCCGGACGATTGCTCGAGCCGGCTGAGCTGCAGGCGATGAAGACGACGGTGTCGGAGCGCACCGGCAAGGTCGTCACATCAGGCACGGGTTACGGGCTTGGCATCGGACGGACGGGCATCTCCTGTGGCGGTTGGGGGCACAGCGGCGAGATTGCCGGCTATGAGACGAGCACCGTGTTCAGCGAGGACGCCCGGCGCCAAGCCGTGCTGATGATCAACCAGGACGGCACCACGCTGCCGAAGCGCGCCTTCGCCCTCGCCGTGACCGCGATAGAGAGAGCGTTCTGCGGCCGCTCGTAGAGCGTTTCGGAGAACCGAGAAACCACCGACGAGCACCGGAGGCACGCGACCGATGACCGAGACGCTCACATCTCACTTCCCGGCGCATCAGCAACGACTCGCTCGATTGGCGCGAGTCGTCCGACGCGAGCCCGTGCTTGTCCTGATCGCATCCTGTCTGATCGGCCTGCACATCATCGACGACAACTTCCTTCAACCGCAGGCGGGCACGTCGGCCGCTGACCATCTCGTCAGCGGCCTTGTGCCGCTTGCGCTCGTGGCCGCGGCGGCTCTCGCCTACCCCCGCGTCCGCGCAGGAGCACGTGGTGTGCTCGCATTGCTGCTCGGCTACTTCGGCGTGCTCGTCGGTACCGAGGCGGCCTACTACACGCTGGCCGGCGGCCGTTCCGGGGACGACTACACCGGTCTCGTCTCACTCGCGATCGGGTTCCTGCTCCTCGGCGCCGGCACCGTAATGCTCTGGCGGAGCCGACGGAGAAACGACACCATCGTTCGCCGATACGTGCGGCGCGCGCTGATCGGCTTAGGCGCCGTGGCGGCGAGCGCGATCGTCGTTTTCCCCACTTCCCTCGCCTACGTGGTGACGCACACACTTCGTTCGGAGGTGCCGGAGGCCCAGCTCGGCGCCCCCCACGAAGACGTCTCCTTCGAGACGACCGACGGGCTTCGCCTCGAGGGCTGGTTCGTGCCCTCGCGGAACGGCGCCACTGTGATTGCTTTCCCCGGACGCTCA
Source organism: uncultured Actinomycetes bacterium (assembly GCA_963698925.1). Lineage (GTDB taxonomy): Bacteria > Actinomycetota > Thermoleophilia > Gaiellales > Gaiellaceae > PALSA-600. Next base: position 99,998 of record CAVOSR010000007.1, read on the forward strand.
GGTCCGCAGAAGCACGCACGCATGCTGATCCGCCACGGCTACGGCGTCCTCCTCTTCGACCGTCGCGGCGAAGGCGTGAGCGAAGGCGACCCGAATGTCTTCGGCTGGGTCGGCGACCGCGACCTCCATGCAGCCGCGGCCTATCTTCGCGGCCGCCAGGACGTCGACCCGGAGCGGATCGGCGCGATCGGCTTCTCTGTCGGCGGCGAGATGCTGATCCACGCCGCGGCACACTCGGACGCCTTCAAGGCGATCGTCTCCGAAGGCGCAAGCGGGCAGTCGTTCCGAGACGGGCGCGTCAACAACGGCACATTGAGCGCGATCCTCAGTGATGGCGGGGTGACGCTGGCAACCGCCATCTTCACGGGCACGCTGCCGCCGCCGAGCCTGAAGAGCGAGGTCGCGAAGATCGCCCCGACCGCGGTCTTCTTCGTCTACGGAGAGCACGGACAGGGCGGCATCGAGGTGAAGCCCAACAAGCGCTTCTACGCCGACGCACGCGGCCCGAAGCAGATCTGGGAGGTCCCGAACGGCCAACACATCGCCGGCATCACCACCGCCCCGGCCGAATACGAGCGCCGCGTCGTCGGCTTCTTCGACCGAACCCTCCTCGACCCAGGTGACAGGGAGCCCCATGAGTAGTCGGCCGGCCGCAGTCCAGAAGCTTGCTCAGCGCGAGAGCCGGCTCGTCCAGTTGGTGAGAGCCGCCGGTCTCGAGACGACCCTCGCGCTCGGGACCCTCGCTGCGGTGGCGCTTCATGTCGTCGACGACAACTACCTGCAGCCCCGGCCCGGCACCTCCGCGGGCGACCATCTCACGAGCGGTCTCGTTCCCGTGGCGATCCTCCTCGCCGTTGCAGCGGTCTACCCGCGCCTCCCCGCCGTGCTGCGTGCTGCAAGCGCGATGACCTTTGGGGCACTCGCTCTGGCGATCGGCTTCCCCAGTCTCTACCACCTGCTCGAGGGCAGCATCGCCGGCGCCGACTACAGCGGGCTCGTCGCAATCGCGGCCGGCACCGCCTTCTTCCTGAGCGGACCGGTGACGCTCTGGACGGTGCGCCGGATCGATGGAAGCCGTCGCCGACGCTACCTGCGTCGGACGTCGGCAACGATCCTCGGCGCGGGCGCGGCGCTCGCGATCCTCGCGTTCGTCGTCTTCCCGATCGCATTCTCCTACAGCTACACGCACCTCGGGCGCACCGGGCCGCTCCCCCACCTCGGCGTGGCCCACGAGGCCGTGACGGTCACGACGAGCGACTCGCTCGAGCTCTCCGCCGCCTACGTCCCTTCCAAGAACCGGGCCGCAATCGTCGTCTTTCCCGGACGCTCGGCGCTGAAGGAGGCGCGAATGCTCGCGCGGCACGGCTACGGCGTGCTGCTGCTCGACCCGCGCGGACAGGGGCGAAGCCAGGGAGACCTGGTCCGGTGGGCCGGCGACCGCGACCTGGTCGCGGGCGCCACCTTCCTCCAGGGTCGGCCCGATGTGGATCCCGACCGGATCGGGGGCTTCGGCTCCTCGGTCGGCGGCGAGATCCTGCTCGAGGCTGCGGCGCAGTCGACCGTGTTCAAGGCGGTCGTAGCCGAAGGGGCCGGCCTACCAGTCGGGGAGGGTGCCGACGTCCTGAGGGGCACCGACAGACTCCTCTTGCCCGCACTGTTTGGAATCAAGGCCGCGACGACCGTGTTCTCCAACCACGGGCCGCCGCCGCCGATCGTCGATCGGATCGGGCGGATCGCGCCGCGTTCGGTCTTCCTGATCTACGCCAAGCCGGGCATGGGCGGCGAGCACATACGACAGCCGAAGTACTTCGCCGCCGCCGGCGAGCCCAAGTCGATCTGGAAGGTGCCGGGCGCGGAGCACACCGGCGGCATTGATGCCAGCCCGGCCGAGTATGAGCGTCGCGTCGTCGGCTTCTACGACCGGGCCTTGCTGGAGAGGCGATCGATCCCAAATCGCATCGACTAATCGGACATCCCGAGGTCTCCGCGCCGGTCAATCCGGCGCCTGGCCGACGGATGTGAGTCTTCAGCTCGTGTCGGTTGGGCCGTGCGCACGGTCGGTGACGGCGATGCCACCGAAGATCGCCATCCCCTCGAGCGTCAGCACCGGTGCGTCAGGGTCGTCCTGCGCGGCTGTCTGGATGTCGACCCCTCCGGAGAGGGCCTTCGCCTTCGACTCGACTCGCCAACCCGACGGAATCTGGAGCGCCACCCCGCCGAAGAGGGTATGTGCGGTGAGGCGCGCCCCGGGGCGAGCTCCGCATCGCGGAGATCCAGCGCGATGCCGCCGAACCAGGCCAGCACCGATCCGCCTTTGAAGCCCTTCGCACGACTCTTCAGGTCGATGCCGTCGAACACGGCGACGAGCGTGAGCTCGTCGCTCTCCTCGTCTCCGCGCGAGGGTAAAGCCCGCTTGATGAACGCCGCGGCGGCGAGCATCCCGACCCAGGCGCCGAGCTTGAAGACGACGAGTGTGCGAAGCGGGCGCATCAGAAACGAGCTTACGCTCTCCCCGCACGTCGAGCAGAGAGCCGGAGGCTTCCCTGGTCGCTGTGTCAGGCCTCTCGCGGCAATTCACGCAGCAGGTTGAGCTGCCACGTGAGTTTCAGGCGCAAGTCGTTGTGGGCGCGGTCAAAGGAATCGAGGATCTCCTGCGAGGGACCGATCGCGTGCTCGAACGCGGCGGCGTCGGCAGGGCGGGCGTTCTCATCGAGCCAGACCTGTCCGCGTGCCGACCAGTCTCGGTACGCAGCCTCGAGTGATGCGAGTTCGGCTTTGTTCGCCACCGGCCGCGCTCTCAGCTCGTGCCCTTCGACGAGGAACGCGCCAACGCGACGTCGGAAAGCTCTGTTTCGCCGTTCGGAGAGCAGCATCGGCAGGGGCAGCGGCAGTACAAGGACCGCGCAGGCGATGTACGCGCCGACGAGCGCAAGTGCCGCGCCGACGTAGATCACCCGGCTTGACTTCCACGCCGCGGCCGAGGCGAGGATCAGCGACACGCCGAGGCCGGTGGCCGTCAACGCGAGCCGGAGCCATTGCGAGTCGGTCTTCCAGGAGCGCCTGCGGTCGGGCATGGCTGACAGGATCGCGGATCCAACCGCATTCGCGTCCCTGCAGCGGGCGAGGTCGCGGCAGATCGTCGCCGTTTCGAGACCGGGCGCGCCGCCGAACGGGTTCGTGCGGAGAAGACAAAACCCCGCGCAAGCTGGGCTTTCTCCAGCGGGAGCGACGCGACTTGAACCCACGCCTTACCCCCGCTATCCGCTTGCGGGACCGCGGTGAACGAGCCTGGCGATGAGCCCGTCAGAACCTTGTGCGGAGCGCCGCGAGCTCGGCTCGGGAGCGGACACCGAGCTCCGGCCCGTCCGAGGTTTTCCAGTCGCCTGGTCCGGGAAGGCTTTTCGGTCGACCGAGTCCGGGAACGCAACTGCGCGCGCCCGTTGAGTCGAGACCCAGAAGGGGGACGCAATGGTACTCCGGAGACGCACTGTCGCGATCGGGGCAACGATCGCGGTTCTGGGCACGCTGGTCGCAGGGGCGATCGCCGCCGGGTCAGGCCCGAGCGACGCCGTCGCGCTGCAGCCCGCGCGCGACAAGCCCGACAAGGGCATCGAGAAGAAGGTCGACGACCTGGTGCAGCAGATGACGCTGCAGGAGAAGCTGATGCAGCTTCAGCTCGATGCGGACTGGCAGGCCACGGACGACGAAGCCAAGGCCGGGCTCGGCGGAGTCTTCAGCCTGACCGACCCGGCCAAGATCAACCACCTCCAGCACGTCGCGGTTGAGCAGTCGCGGCTGCACATCCCGATCCTGTTCGCCTTCGACACGATCCACGGCTACCGCACGGTGTTCCCGATCCCGCTGGCAGAGGCGGGAAGCTTCGACCCGTCGGTCGCCACCATCGACGACACGATCGCCGCGCGCGAGACCGCTACGGTCGGGATCAAGCAGATCTACAGCCCGATGGTCGACATCTCGCACGAGCCCCGTTGGGGCCGGATCGCCGAAGGGGCGGGCGAGGACCCGTACCTCGGCTCCGTGTTCGCGGCCGCGCGGGTCAAGGCCGCGCAGGGCCACGACTACTCCGCGCTCGACAAGGTCGTCACAAGCCCCAAGCACTACGTCGCGTACGGCCAGCCCGAAGGCGGGCGCGAGTACAACACGACGGACATGTCCGAGCAGAGGCTCTGGAACATGTACCTGCCGCCGTTCAAGGCGGCGGTCGACGCCGGCGCCGACACGGTGATGTGCTCATTCAACGCGATCAGCGGCGTTCCCGGCTGCGCCAACCACGAGACAGAGACAGACATCCTCAAGCAGGAGTGGCAATTTGACGGGTTCATCGAGAGCGACTACACCGCCGTCGATGAGCTGATCCGGCACGGAGTCGCGGGCAACGGCGCCGACGCGGCGGAGGCGGCGCTGAACGCCGGCACCGACTCCGAGATGGTGAGCACGAACATCCGCGACAACGCCGAGCAACTGCTGGCCGACAACCGCATCTCGATGGGCCGGATCGACGACGCGGTCAAGCGGATCCTCCGCGTCAAGTTCCGCGCAGGGCTCTTCGAGCACCCCTACGTCGACCAGGCCGCAGCCTCTGACCCGAACAGGTTCGTGACCCCCGCCGACCGCGCGGCAGAGCGGGCCGCCGCATCGAGGTCGATGGTGCTGCTGAAGAACGACGCGAAGACGCTGCCGTTCACTCCCTCGTTGAAGGTCGCCGTGATCGGTCCGCTCGGAAACGACCAGCACAACATGCTCGGCCCGTGGTGGGGCGTCGGCCGCGACTCGGATGCGATCTCGCTCTTCAACGGGATCAAGGCGCAGGCTCCGAACACGACGTTCACGCAGGGATGCACGATCGAGGACAAGGATCCGCCGGACAACACGCCGGCGGGCGAGTGCGGCTCGGTCGACCTTGCCGCCGTCACCGCCGCGGCGGCCTCGGCCGACGAAGTCGTACTCGCGCTCGGCGAATGCCGCTGCATGAGCGGCGAGGCGGAGTCGCGCACGTCCATCGACCTTCCCGGCAAGCAGCAGGAGATCATCGATGCGGTCAAGGCGACCGGGAAGCCGTTTGTCGTCGTGCTCTTCAACGGCCGCCCGCTGACGCTCACCGACGTCAGCGAGTCGTCGCCGGCCATCCTCGAGGCCTGGTTCCCCGGCATCGAAGCCGGCAACGCCGTCGCTGACGTGCTGTTCGGCAAGGTCAACCCGGGCGGGAAGCTGCCGGTGTCGTTCCCGCGCCTGGTCGGACAGGTGCCGATCTACTACAACCATGAGCCGACGGGACGCCCGTGCGACGTCACGTTCAAGTGGAACGCGCGCTATCGGGACCTCTCGTCGTGCGACCCGCTCTACCCGTTCGGCTTCGGCCTGAGCTACACGACCTTCACGGTCGCGAACCTGCACCTCGACCGGGACAGCGTGTCGAGGAACGGCCAGGTGACGGCGACGGTGAACGTCACCAACACCGGGAGCCGCGCGGGCGACGACGTCGTCCAGTTGTACATCCGTGACCCGGTCGCGAGCATCTCGCAGCCGGTCCGCCGCCTGCGCGGCTTCGATCGGGTGACGCTCGCACCGGGCGAGACGCAATCCGTCACCTTCACGCTCGACCGGAGCGACTTCGGCTTCTACGACAACCGCGGCAAGTTCGTCGTCGAGCCCGGCGAGATCGACGTGTACGCGGGAGACAACTCGACTGCCGACCTGAAACAGTCGTTCACCGTGACCGGCTGAGTCGACGCCGCGGTGCGCCGTCCTCTCGGCGCACCGCGGCCCTCTCGACGCTAGTCGCCTCGGCGAAGCACGCCCGCGGCCAATACGATGATTCCCGCCAGGGCGGCGACGACGCAGAACGACGTCGTGAGCGACGTCGCCGAGGCGATGCCGCCGATCACCCCCGGAGCGACGAGGCCGCTCGCGTAGGCGACGACGGCGACGCCCGCAATACTGCGCGCGGGATGGGCGCCCAGCGCGGCCGCGGCGAACACGAGCGGGACGACGACGGCGAGGCCAATCCCGAGCAGCGCGAACCCGAGGAGGCCGACTGCAAGATCGGGCGCCAACACGATCGCGACGGCGCCGACGAAGGCGCACGCCCTGAGATGCGGACGGTACGGACCGGTCCCAGCCGGCGGATCACGCGATCGCCCATGAGCCTGACCGTCGCCATCGCCACGGCGAACGCCGAGACCGCAAGTGCGGCGACGCTCGCCGACCCGCCGAGCTCGTTGCGGATGTAGAACGCCGACCAGTCGGTCCCGGCCTGCTCGCCAAAGACGGCGCAGAGGCCGACGAGCCCGATCAGGAGGACAGGCCGGGTCGGGAGCGCGAAGTGCGGCGGCGCAGGCGCGTCGGTCGTCGTCGGATCATCGATCAGCAGCTGCGCGACCGTGGCGCCGACCGCAGCGAGGATGAGCGCCTCGACTGCGAACTGGACACGCGTGTCGATACCGGCGTGGGACGCAAGCGCCGAGACGGCCGACCCGACCAGGACGCCCACGCTCCAGAAGCCGTGCAGGCTCGACATCACCGAGCGGCCGAACAACTTCTCCACGAGGACACCCTCCGCATTCATCGCCATGTCCGCGAGCCCCGCGACCGCGCCGAAGACGAGCAGGACGGCGCAGAGCGCCACGAGCGACGTCGGCAACGCCGGCAGGACGAGGCACGCGCACCACGCGACGATCGTGGCCGTGACGAACGGGCGGAGCGCGAAGCGGTGAGCGAGACGGCCGGAGAAGGGCATGGCGAGCAGGGCGCCGATCCCCGGCATGACCAGCGCGATCCCGAGATGGCCGACGCCGACGCCAACGTGCGACGCGATCCACGGAATGCGGGCCGCGAAGCTGCCCGTGACGCATCCGTGCACCGCGAACACCGCCGCCGTCCCGCGTCGCGCACGCTGAACGTCGGGAACGGGCGCGGCCTGATCCGGAATGGACGTCGCGGCCGCGGTCACCTTCCGAGACTATCCAGCGCGGTATTTGCGTTTGCCCGCGCGCGACGTTGTCGACGCTTTGGAAAGCGCCACGTCCGGCATGACAGGCCGCGCAAAGGGGCCAACTGAGCTGTTCGGCCGCGTGGTCGCGGCGACGACCTGGCGAGCGGGATTCGCGCCTTGTCGCGCTCGTCCCGCTCGCCGGTATGTCGTCGTGCTGTGACGCGTCGCCTGACCTACGGCGACGGCGACTCCACGAGCGCGCTGCCGCCGCCCCGCCGGACTGGCTCGGCTGCGGCTACCACCTTGCCGCCGCCGAGGAACTCGATTCCGGTGGCAGCGCCGATCTCTGGCGTGGAGCTGAACATGTGCCCACGCGCACCGAGAAGGGTGCCCCACGTGTTGATGAAGGCCGGTTCGGCTTGCGTCGAGCTCGAGTTCCGCTGGCTGGCGCGCGGCGCCGCGAGCGCGTCCGGCAGCGTCATCCCGAAGTCGAGCCGGTTGACGAGCATTTGCAGGACGGTCGTGATGATCGTCGCGCCGCCGGGTGAGCCGAGCACGAGGAACGGCTTGCCGTCCTTCAGAACGATCGTCGGGTTCATTGAGCTGCGCGGCCGCTTCCCGCCCTCGACCTGGTTCGCCGTGCCGGTCGAGTCGTAGTTGAAGTCCGTCAGCTCGTTGTTGACGAGGAATCCGAAGCCGGGCACGACCATCCCGGCGCCGCCGATCTGCTCGATCGTGAACGTGTACGACACGGCGTTGCCGTTGCGGTCGACGACCGACAGGTGCGTCGTCTGTCCCGGCTCGCCCTCCGAGGTCGAGACGTTGACCGAGGCCGATCCGCTGCCGCCGTTGTAGGGCCAGGGGTCGCCCGGGCCGACGGGGCTCGTCGCGGCCGTCTCCTTGATGAGCGCACGCCGCGTCGCCGCGTAGTCCTTCGACAGGAGGCCTTTGAGGGGCACGTTCACGTAGGCCGGGTCGGCGAGGTACTGGTTGCGGTCGGCGTACGCATAGCGCGACGCCTCGAGGTAGTAGTGCAGCGCCTGGTCGCGCGGCAACGTGCCGAGGTTGTAGGGCTCGAGGATGTTGAGCGCCTCGCCCACGGTCGAGCCCCCGCTCGACGGCGGGCCCATGCCGTAGACGTCGGCGCCGTGGTAGGTCACGTGCGTCGGTGCCCGCTCCGGCGCGACGTAGTCGTGCAGGTCGCGCATCGTCATCACGCCGGGGTGCCACCAGCCGGGGGTCGCGGTCGTGGTGACCGGCGGGGCCTGCACGGCGTTGACGATCGCGTCAGCGACCGCTCCGCGATAGAAGCCCTTGAGCCCAAGGTGCGCGATGCGCTCGTACGTGCTCGCGAGGTCGGGGTTTCGGAAGACGGTGCCGACGTCGAGCGCCGTGCCGTCCGGCTTGAGGTAGAGCGCCGCCGACGACGGCACGTCGCGGAAGGCTTGCTGGTTCCCCGCGATCTGATCGTGGAACACCTGGTCGACGACGAAGCCGTTACGCGCGAGCGCGATTCCCGGAGCGAGCGTCTGGGCGAGCGAGAACGTCCCGTACTTCTCGAGCGCCTCGCCCCACGTTGCCGGGGTGCCGGGCACGCCTACCGACATCCCGCTGTAACGCGCGGTTGTGAAGTCGGGCGCCTTGCCGTTGACCCACATGAACGACGTGGGAGTCATCGCGGCCGGAGCCGTCTCGCGGCCGTCGATCGTCGTGACCTTGCCGTCAGAAGCGCGGTAGATGACCATGAAGCCGCCGCCGCCGAGCCCGCACGAGAACGGCTCGGCAACTCCGAGGACGCCGGCGGCCGTGACTGCCGCATCGACAGCGTTCCCACCGCGCTTCAGCGCATCGATCGCCGCCTGCGTGGCAAGCGTCTCCACGCTGGCCGCCGCGCCGCCGGTGCCGGTCGATGTTGCTGGGCCGGACGGCGCCACTGCGGCGGCGGCCATGCCGATCAGCGTGAGGAACGAAAGGACGAGCGCCGCAGCAACGCGCAATCTGCCCATGCTTTCCCCCTTTCGAGTCGGAAACCCGGATCTACCCAATCCGCCGATGTCCAACCAATGACCGCCGCGGCGCACGCGTCAGCGCCGCTCACTTCCGCCGGCCTCCGCACGCTGACCAAGCTGCTGACCAGCCGCTTCTTCGTCGCCCGCCGAGAAAACAAAACCGCCCGTTACCAGGCGGTTTCGGAGCGGGAGCGACGGGACTCGAACCCGCGACCTCCGGCGTGACAGGCCGGCGTTCTAACCAACTGAACTACGCCCCCGATCGCGGCGCAGTGTAGCGGCAGGGATCAGCGCTCTCCCGGTAAAAGGGGCCTGGTGACGCGCGTCGACTGGATCGCGCTCGCGATCGCCGCGCTCGCAGCCCTCTCCGGGCTCCGCCGCGGGCTCGTCGCGACCGCACTCTCCTTCGCCGGCCTGGCAGCCGGGGCGATCGTCGGCGCCCGGCTCGCCCCGCACGTGCTCGACGGCGGCGCCGGCTCGCCCTACACGCCGGTGGCGGCACTCGTCGGCGCGCTGATCGGGGCCGCCGTGCTCCAGTCCGTCGCGGGCATCGCCGGCTCGTTCGCGCGCGGGAGCCTTGCCGTGATCCCGCCGCTCAAGGCGCTCGACTCGATCGGCGGGCTGATCGCAGGCGCCGCGCTCGGTCTCGGCCTCGTCTGGGTCGCAGGCGCCGTCCTGCTCCAGCTGCCCGGGCAGACGTCGCTCCGCGCCGAGGTGCAGCAGTCGACCGTGTTGCAGCGGCTGAACGAGTTCGCGCCGCCCCGCACCGTCTTACGTGCACTCGCGCGCGTCGACCCGTTTCCGCAGATCGCCGGGCCGGCGCCGCCGCTTGTCGCGCCCGACACTCGCGCACTGGCGTCGGCGACCGTGACGCGCTCCCAGCCGAGCGTCGTCCGGATCACCGCCACCGCGTGCGGCCTCGGCGTCGAAGGCTCGGGCTGGGTCGCGCGCCCGCAGGTCGTCGTCACGGCAGCGCACGTCGTCGCGGGCGGCACAGGCCTGCGCGTCGACGGCTTCCCTGCGCAGGCGCTCGTCGTCGATCGCAAGCAGGACGTCGCGATCCTGCGCGTGCCAGGGCTTCCGGCGCCGCCGCTGCCGCTCGTCGACGCCCGCCCGGGCGACTCGGTCGCGATCCTCGGCTACCCGCAGAACGGGCCGTTCGACGCGCGGCCGGGCCGCATCGGCACCACCGCGGACGTGCTCGTCGACGGGCGGCTGCGCGAGGTGACGGCGCTCAGCGGTCTCGTCCGGCACGGCAACTCCGGCGGGCCGGCCGTCAACGCCGAAGGCCAGGTCGAGGCGACGGTCTTCGCTGCGCGCATCGGCTCGCAGGCAGGCTACGGCGTCACGGCAGCGGTCGTCCGACGCGCGCTCGCCCACGCGACGCACCCTGTCTCGACCGGCAAGTGCTAACCCAGTAGCTCGAGCACGCGCGCCGGCCGCTTGTACGGGGCGACGACGTAGACGCCCGCACACCGCTCCCGCGCTGCCGCAACGAGCTCGCGCGCGTGCGCGAGCCCGACCTCGGCCGCGCGCGGGCCCGCATCCGCCAGCGCGTCCTGCAGCTCCTGCGGGACGATGATCCCCGGCACCTCGTTGTGCAGCCGCAGCGCGAGCCGGTGGCTCGTCAGCGGGAAGACTCCGGCGAGCACCGGGATCGGCCACGAGCCGCCGAGCACCTCGGCGAACCGATCGAGCACGTCGAGGTCGAAGACGATCTGCGTCATCGCGTATTTCGCGCCCGCCTCGAGCTTGCGCCGGAAGCGCTCGGCCTCCTCCTCGAGGTCGTCGGCGGTCGGGTTGACGGCGACCCCGACAAAGAAGGACGTCGGCGCGTCGATCGGGCGGCCGTTGAAGTCCTCGCCGCGGTTCAGCCGCGTGATCAGCTGCGTCAGACCGATCGCGTCGACCTCGTAGACGCCCTGCGAGCCCGGGTAGTCGCCGACCTCGGGCGGGTCGCCGGTGATCGCGAGCACGTTGCGCACACCTTCGGCGTGGGCGCCGAGCAGGATCGACTCGAGTCCGAGCACCGTCCAGTCGCGGGTCGTCAGGTGCGGCACGGTCTCGAGCCCGCGTCTCGCGCTCGATCCGCGCCGAGACCATCAGCGAGCTCATGCCCGCACGCGCCGTCGCGTTGTCGTTGACGTCGACGAACCGGATGCCGCCTTCGCGCAGCTCGTGGGCGACCTCGAGCAGGCCGCGCGCCGAGCCACCGAGCGGCGGGTCGAGCTGCACCGAGACGACGAACTCGCCCTCCCGCAGCGCTTTCGCGAAAGCGGTCTCACGGTGCTCCTCGCCGAGCGCCTCGACGAGCTCGCGCTCGGAGAACTCGAGCGGAGCGCGCGGTTCGCGCTGCTCCTCGACCGCGGCTCGGATCGCGGCGATCTCGGTCGGCGTCGTGCCGCAGCAGCCGCCGATCACCCTCGCGCCCAGCGTGCGCGCGTGCGCGGCGAACTCGGCGAAGTACTCAGGCGCCGCGTGCGGGTAGATGACGCGGCCGCCGGCCAGGCTCGCGAGGCCGATGTTCGGCAGCGCGGCGAGCGGCCGCCCGTCGGCCCGCATCTGCTCGAGCGCTTCGAGCGCGGTCAGCAGCCCGCTGCCGTGGTTCGCGCCGATCGCTGCGACGTCGAGCTCGTCGAGCCGCTCGGCCGCCTCGCGCGCCGTCACGCCCGCGAGCGTCTCGGCGCCTTCGTCGAAGGTCATCAGCGCGACGATCGGCAGGCTCGAGACGCTCCGCACCGCCTCGATCGCGTCGACGAGCTCCTCGAGGTCGTAGAACGTCTCGACCATGAAGAGGTCGGCGCCGCGGCCCTCGAGGATGCTCGCCTGCTCGCCGAAGAGCTCGCGGCGCATCCGCGAGGTCGCCGACTCGCCGATCGGCCCGATCGAGCCGGCGATGAAGACGTCGCGGCCGGAGATCTCCCGCGCCTCTCGGGCCAGCTTGACCGCCGCCGAGTTGATCCGCTCGAAGTCGTCCTCCAGGAACTGGCCGGCCAGCTTGCGGCGGTTGGCGCCGAAGGAGTTCGTCTCGATCAGATCGGCGCCGGCGTTGATGAAGCTGACGTGGAGCGAGACGACCGCCTCGGGGGCGCGCAGATTGGCCTCTTCGGGCGTCCGCAGCCGGGGCACCGCGGCCGTGATCAGCGAGCCCATGCCGCCGTCGGCCACGATCGGCGGGCCGGCCCCCAGCCGGGTCAGAAACCGGTTCGCCACGGGGTCAACCTAGTCAAGTCCGGCGGTCAAGTACGAAACGGGTGATGGATCAAGTGAAGACCGTCGATCATTGTCTGACCAGTCACTTGCGCCGGGGGCCCGATGCGGCGGGGCCCCGAATTGCGAAAGCGACACTGAAGCACGAGAAGACGGCGTCGGCGGCGGCGCCGTCTTCGTGCCTGAGGGCAGAAGCTCAAGCCCGGCCCGGCGGCGGCCGATGCAGGGCACGAGCCTCCCCCTGGGACTGACGGCAATCATCCTGCGGCGAGGACCGAGCGGCCGGCGCGAGCCGGCCGCTTTCTGTCAGTGGACGACGAGTCGCCCGACGTAGGCGACGAAGCCGCCAGACCCGGTGACGTTGATCGTCATCCCGCCCGCTCGTTTCGCGACCCACGAGATCTCCTTGCCGTGGCGGACGACGGCTACTCCGCCGCCGGCGATCCCGACCCGCACCGTCGCCGGCGTGAACGCGAACGAGACCGTCACGCGGTCGCCGCGGTGCACGACGGCGGACTTGCCGGAGGCGGCGATCGGCGCGCCGCAATGGGCGCCCCAGCACCAAGACGAGACCGCGAGGCGCACGTGGCCCGGCTCGACGTACGCGGCCGGCGGCCGCGCGAGCCCGAGCGTCAACAGGGCGAGAGCGAGCATGCGCGAAGGCTAATCCGCTCGGAGGACGCGGACGACGCCTGCCGGCAAGTTGCGCCGTCGACACAATTTCGTGTCGTTTCGGTGAATCCTGATGTATTGTCAGCCCGTCTGAGGGTGAGCCGGAGGATGAAGAGGGCCGGCTTGTGGTGTGTTTCGTCGTTCTCCCCCGTCATTGAACGTCGTAACCGGAGGTCGTGCTCAGGTGCTCACAGTCGACATTGTTCTTCCCGACGTCGAGGAGCTACACAAGCTCGTTGCGACCGGACAGGAGAAGGGGTTCCTCACCTACGACGAGATCGTCAAGGGCATCGAGGAAGTCGAGCTTACGAAGGAGCAGGTCGAAGACTTCACCACCTATCTGATCGACCACGGCGTCGAGCTGGTCGAGGGCGAAGAGCACAAGGCGCTGCCGCACGAGCGGCCGCTCGTCGAGGAGGAGGTCAAGGCCGCCCCGAAGCTCGATCTGACCGTCGAGCCGTCGCTCGACTCGCTGCGCCTCTACCTGCGCGAGATCGGCAAGGTGCCGCTGCTGACCGCCGACCAGGAGGTCTACCTGGCGAAGCGGATCGAGCGCGGCGACATGGCCGCGAAGACGCAGATGACCGAGGCGAACCTGCGCCTCGTCGTCTCGATCGCCAAGGGGTACCTGGGGCGCGGCCTCAGCTTTCTGGATCTGATCCAGGAGGGGTCGCTCGGGCTGATCCGCGCGGTCGAGAAGTTCGACTACCGCAAGGGCTACAAGTTCTCGACCTACGCGACCTGGTGGATCCGCCAGGCGGTGACGCGGGCGATCGCGGACAAGGCGCGGACGATCCGAATCCCGGTGCACATGGTCGAGAAGCTGAACAAGGTCGTGCACATCGAGCGCCAGCTCGTCCAGCGCCTCGGTCGCGAGCCGCGGCCGGAGGAGATCGCCGAGGAGCTCGAGATGACGACGGAAGAGGTGCGCGAGATCCTGCGCATGGCGCAGCATCCCGTCTCGCTGGAGAAGCCGATCGGCGAGGAAGAGGACTCGGAGCTCGGGGACTTCGTCGCAGGACGAGAACACCGAGAGCCCGGACGAAGCCGCGTCGCTGACGCTGCGCCGCTCGGACATCGAGGTCGCGCTCGCATCGCTTGCCGACGCGGGAGCGGCAGGTGATCGAGCTGCGCTTCGGTCTGACCGGCGGTCAGCCGTGCACGCTCGAGGAGGTCGGCAAGGCCTTCGGCGTCACGCGCGAGCGCATCCGCCAGATCGAGAACAACACGCTGAAGAAGCTCGAGAGCCTGCCCGAGGCGCAGGCGCTCCGCGACTGTATGTAGAGAGTTTCCTAGCTGGTGCTCGTGGCCGCGACCGTGGCGCCGGCGCGCTCAAAGCTCGGCACGGTCGACTGGACGCTGACCACGCGCTGGTCGGCGAGCCAGCGGCCGCTCGCCGCTGAGAAGGCGAGCGACCACGGGCCGCGCGCGGAGATGGTGTAGACGACCTCGGTCGCGCGTCCCGGCACGACCTCGTACCGCGCCTTGCCGAACTGCACGGACGTCGGTTCTGACCCAGGCGGGAGCGTCAGGGTGAAGCGCAGCGTCCCGGCCGTCTGCCCCGACGCATCGGGCCAGACGCGCAGGCGGCCGGAGCGGGCCAGCCAGCCGTCGGCGTAGCGGCCTTCCTCGAGCAGCGCGAGCCTCGGCGTGCCGTCGGCCGACCAGAGCGTGAACGTGCCGGCGGTGGCGACGACGGATGCGTTCTGGAATCGCTCGGTCGCGGCGTACCCCTGGAAGAGCACGGGCCCTGAGACCCCGTTCAGCGAGCCGTCACGTCCGACGGCGATGCCGGGCGCGGCATAGACGTCGGTCGCGACGGCGGCTCCGAGCAGGCGCTCGTGGGTGATCGAGCGGTTCCAGTAGAGCTGCTCGACCGCACGGGCGGGCGGCGCGCCGGCGGTCTGCACGAGCGTCACGTCGCGGAGGCCGGTCGAGTCGACCCACGACTTGTCGGCCGGCAGGTAGGCGTTACGGACCTGGCGCGCGGTCGCCGCGTCCCCGGCCGTGGCGCCGAACGAGCTGATCAGCATGAGGGCGATCGCCGCGCCTACCGCGTACGGCGCACCGCCTCGCCGGGCGACGAGCACGGCACCCGCTGCGGCGACCGTCGCCAGCAGCGCGACGACCAGGGAGGCGTTCGCCGTGCCGACGACGCTCTCCAGGCGGGAGATCGCGCCGAGGAACGGCGAGTCGGTCCGCCCGAGACCCGACGACCAGGCTGAGAGCGGCCAGCGGGCGACTGCCGCGAACAGCGCGACCGATAGCAGCGTCACCGGCAGGCGGCCGGGTCGGCCGTGCTTGGCGTAGAGCCCGAACGCGACCGGCACCAGCGGCAGCAAGGCGAACACATAGCGCTCCTGGAACCGCGCCGAGCCGTTGGACGCGTACAGCGCCGCCTCGAACAGGAGCCCGCCGGCAAACGCAGCGGCCAACGCGGCGAACGCACTCTCGGTGCGGCCCCGGGGGCGGGCCAGTGCGACGAGCGCGCCCGGGACGAGGATCGCGCCCGAGGCGAGCACGAGCAGGAAGAGGTCGACCGCGGCCCAGTGCGCAAGCTGCCCGCCGACGTGGAGGTCGGCGACGCGCGAGTAGTACCCGAGCACGTGCGAGGGCCCGACGGCGAGCGCGCCCAGCATCGGCAAGGCACAAAGCGCCAGCACGAGACGCTGTGTGCGTACGACCCGCCTGCGGTCGACGAGCAGGGCGGCGAGCAGGAACGCTGCGGGAAGCACCACGTACTGGACACGCGCGAGCGTGGCCAGGAGGGCGAAGCCGAGGAACGCAAGCTGCGCCCGCCGGGAGGGCCGGTCGATGGCGACCACTCCGGCATAGACGGCGGCGAGCGCGAGCGGGAACGCGACCGGGTCGGCCAGCGTGTAGCTGGCGAAAACGAGATCGGGGATCGCGACGGTGAAGAGCGCGCAGGCGAGCGCGTAGCGCGTCGAGAGTGCGAGACGCCGCGCGAGCAGGTAGACCGGCACCGCGGCAAGCGACATGAAGAGCGCGTTCTCGAACTGGGTCAGACGGTACGCCCACTCGGGCGAGCAGAACGCATGGAACGGCGCCGCGAGGAGCGGCTCCAGGAGCGCGGGGAAGTGGGCAGGCTCACCCCGGACCGAAGGCGCGCCACCTGAGCCGAGCGCACGTGCGATCGCCGCGTAGATGTACTCGTCGGGGAAGTAGCGCGGAGCGGGGTGCGCCGCGGAGCCGACCCCGCGGAGCAGGAATGAGACGCCGACCACGAGGGTCAGGCCGACGTGAGCGGTCAGCGCCTGGGTGAGGCGGCGACCGAGCGTGCCGGGGCGGCGAATCGCGGGCAGGGCAGCATCGAGAGCCACCCAACGGCTATCGGCAGGACGGCTCTAGGCCTTGATGCGCGCCGCAGGCACGAACAGCCTGCAGTGGGGGCACTTGAAGCCGCGGTAGCGCTCGGCCGCACCGGCGATCAGATTCGCGGTGAACGTCTTCTTGCAGTGCGGGCACGCGATCTCGGTCGCGTTGTCTGCTGCAGGCTCCTCGGACATCGCTGCCCAGGCTACCTGCGTGTCCTCAGGCGACCGTGACCGACTCGATCCGGACATCCTCGCTCGGCTTGTCACCAGTCCCGGTGTCGACGTTCTCGATCGCGTCGACGACATCCATGCCGGAGGTGACCTGACCGAACACCGTGTGCTTGCCGTCGAGCCACGGGCACGCATCCGCGGTGACGATGAAGAACTGCGAGCCGTTCGTGTTCGGGCCGGCATTCGCCATGGCGAGCGCGCCGCGCACGACCTTGTTGTCGTTGAACTCGTCCTCGAACTGGTAGCCGGGGCCGCCCGAGCCGGTCCCCGTCGGGTCGCCGCCCTGGATCATGAAGTCCTGGATCACGCGGTGGAAGATGACGCCGTCGTAGAAGCCGTCGCGGGCGAGCTTCACGAAGTTCTGCACGGTTTGCGGGGCGTCGTCGTCGAAGAGCTCGAGCTCGATCGAGCCGTGGTTCGTCTGCATGGTGGCGTTTGTCATGCCCCAACCCTAGAGAGAGGCTCCCCCGAACGGGTGAACTTCGGGCAGCGCGGGGCGACATGTGCGGAAATGTCGCGTAGGGTTTCCCTGTGTCAACCTGAGCGAGGTTGTCATTCAGGAGTTTGCTCGATGCGGTCGAATGCACCGCAAGTTCTCTGCGGCGTGACGGTCTACGTGGTCCCAACACGGGAGCGAATATGCGCGGTGGCAGAGAGAACAGCGACGGACGGACACCCAGGCTGCAGATCCTGGTCGTCGACGACGACCCGTCGCTGCGCGAGCTGCTTCGGACGACGTTCGAGCTCGTCGAGGAGCGGGTCGAGGAGGCCGCCAGCGCGGAAGAGGCCGCCGACGCGATCGCGCGCACCAAGCCCGACGTGATCGTGCTCGACGTCGGGCTTCCCGGCGTCGACGGGGTCTCGTTCGCGCGCGACCTGAACGCAGCAGCGGACACCAGCGAGATCGGGGTGGTCCTCCTCACGGGCGGCGACCTCGAGGAGCAAGCGGGACGGGAGGCGGGTGCTGCCGCCGTCGTGCGCAAGCCGTTCAGCCCGCTCGACCTGCTCGCCGCGGTCGAGCGCGCTTCAGGTTCCGCAACGCCGCCCTTGCTCGCCGAGGCCGCTGAGACCACGCCGAGGGACCAGCTGCTGCTCTACGCCGGCGACGTAAGGCGATTGCTCGAGGTCGAGCGCCGGCACCGGCGGAATATCGAGCGGTCGTACCGCGAGACGCTGGGAGCGCTCGCGAACGCGCTCGAATCACGTGACGTCGGCACCGGCAAGCACTCCGCGCGTGTGCAGCGCTATGCACGCGAGCTGACGGCTGTCGTCGCTCCCGAGCTGCTCGCCGATCCGTCGGTCGACTTCGGGTATCTCCTGCACGACATCGGCAAGGTCGGCATCCCCGATCGCATCCTGAGCAAGCCCGGCCCGCTCGACGCGGACGAGCGCCGGATCATGGAGACGCACACGACACTCGGCGCGCAGATCCTCTCGGGTGTGGGGATGCTCGCGGAGCGAGGGATCGAGATCGTCCGCCATCACCACGAGCGGTGGGACGGCCGCGGCTACCCCGACCGGCTCGAGGGGGCCCGGATCCCACTCGCCGCGCGGGTCTTCGCCGTCGCGGACGCGCTCGACGCGATGACGAGCGACCGTCCTTACCGGGCGGCCGGCGAATGGACGGAGGCATGCACGGAGCTCGAGCGTGGGGCCGGGGTGCAGTTCGACCCGGACGTCGTCGAGGCGTTCACCGCCAACGAGGCCACCCTGCACGAGCTGCGCCGCCGCTCAGCGGCCTGAGAGCAGCGCCGCGAGTTGGTCGCGCTCTGCCGTCGACCAGCGGGCAGCGAATGCGCGCTCGGCTGCCCCTTCGGCTGTCGCGAGCGCCTCGTCTGCGATGCGAGCGCCGGTCTCGGTCAGCACGACGAGCGCAAGGCGCGCGTCGCGCTCATGTGACTCGCGGGCGACGAGGCCGATCCGCTCGAGCGGCGCGACCTGGCGCGCAACGCCCGACGGCGTGATCCCGAGCCGCTGCGCCAGCTCCGACCGGCGCAGCTTGCCGCCGTCGGCGCCGCGCAGCTCCCGCAGGAGGGCGAGGTCGGAGAGCGAGACTCCGTGCTGCGAGAGCGGATGGTCGACCTCGCGCGCGAGCACGGTGCGGAGGAGTGAGAGCTCGAAGAGGGTGTCGAGACTGGACATGACGACATTTCATCAACAACTCAACGATCTGTCAAGTACCTTTGGAGTCTGACCCCAGGACACCACACAAACCGCCACGTCCCCGGGTCTGACCCCGAGGGACTCAAGGGTTCGGTGTCGGCAGGACGCGCAGGCTGACGTGCACCTCGGCGGCGCCCTCGGGCGCGTCGTCGACGCCGCGGCGGAGCTTGTCGATCTCGCTGATCACGAGCGTCCACAGCGCCTTCACCTCCGCCGGCGTCGCCAGCACCGGCCAGTTGCCGAGCATCGAAGCGTCCTGCCACTCCGGGCCGAGCGAGTCGCGCTGGTCCGACCAGCGCCGCAGCGCGTCGTCGTCGCGGTCGAGGAAGAACGCGTCGATCCGCGCGAGCGCGGCCTCGAGCGCAGCCGCCTCGGACTCGTCGAGCCCGGGCGGCAGCTCGCGCGAGATCAACGTGAACGAGTCGACCCGGCGCCACCAGCGCTCGCGCTTCGAGCCGCGCTCGTCCTCCTCGACCACGCCGGCCTTCGCGAGCGCACGCAGGTGGTAGCTGGTTGCGCCGCTCGACTCGCCGAGGCGCCGGGCGAGCGCCGAGGCGGTCGCAGGCCCTTCGCGGAGCACTTCGAGCATCCGGAGGCGCAACGGGTGGGAGAGCATGCGCAGCTGCTCGCCCGTGAGGCCCTTTCGCATCCGGATGCCGGACATGCGGGCGACCGTACCAACCTGGCCGCGGGCCGTCCTGCGGGGCTGGTGGTCAGGGACACGCAGCCCCGCACGTACGGACCGAGAGGGGATCTCCACACCACACGGTACTCAACGCAAACGAGTTTTGCAAAAAGTCTTTGCGAAGGCTACGATCCGCGCTCTTGACCTCCGGGGAGGGCTCGGGGTCGTGACAGGGGAGAACGTGATGCAGAAGCTTTGGGCGGCGGTTGCCGCCGCTGCGTTGGCCCTGCTGGCCGTGGCCGGCGTGGCGTCCGCAGCAGAGCCGCAGTTCGGCTCGCACGTGCTGCCGAACCGACTGGCGGAGAAGCAGGCCGCCATGCGGGAGGCGGCGTTGAAGCAACAGCTGAACGGCTCGATCCCGGCCGGCACGAGTGTCGCCAGGGTCGGCGAGTCGGCGAAGGGCATAGGGCAGTACGTCAAGCTCCAGCAGACCGGCTCGAGCAGGATCTTCGTCATCCTCGCCGAGTTCGGCGACACCGCGCCGTTCGGCGGTTCCGCAGGGCCGCTGCACAACGCGATGACGCCGCCGAACCGGGCGTCCGACAACACGACGATCTGGTACGACGCGGCCGGCGGCTACACGCCCGCGCTCTACCAGAGCCTCTACTTCGACCACAACCCGGCGGCGAACTCGGTCGCCAACTACTACCTCGGTCAGTCGAACGGGCAGTTCACGTTCGACGGCGGCGTCACCAACTGGACGAAGGTGAAGTACAACGAGGCGCGCTACGGCACCAACCTCTGCGGCTCGACCGTCTGCACGACCGTCTGGTCGTTGCTGCGGGACGCGGCGAACCAGTGGGTGCTCGATCAGCTGGCCGCGGGCCAGACGATGGCGCAGATCCAGTCGACGCTCGCGGGTTACGACCTCGAGGATCGCTACGACTACGACGAGGACGGCGACTTCAACGAGCCGGACCACTACATCGACCACTTCCAGCTCTTGCACGCAGGCGCGGACGAGGCGGTCGGCGGCGGTGCCGAGGGCACCGACGCGATCTGGTCGCACCGCTGGTTCGCCTGGCAAGGCACCGGCACAGCCGACGGCAAAGGCCCGGCGGGCAACCAGGCCGGCGGGTTCGAGATCGGCGCGAGCGTCGGTCACCCGACCGGGATGTGGGTCGGCGACTACCTGATGATCCCGGAGAATTCGGGCGTCGGGGTGATCGCGCACGAGACCGGCCACGACTACGGGCTGCCGGACGAGTACGACCGGAGCTACGGCGGCGACACCTCGTCGGGCTTCTGGACGATCATGGCCGGCGGCTCCTACGGCGGTGACGGCACGAACGGGATCGGCAACCGCCCGGTCGACTTCAACGCGTGGGACAAGTGGCAGCTCGGCTGGCTCGATCCGCAGGTCGTCGATCCGCTCAAGGACGGCAAGACCGAGCTGAAGCTCGGGCCGGCCGAGGCGAGCACGAAGCAGGCGCAGGCAGCATTCGTGAAGCTGCCGTCCGTCACGAAGACGATCAAGGTCGGGGTGCCGCCGAGTGCCACGCACGCCTGGTACTCAGGCATGGGCGACGACTACAAGGCCGTGCTCAGCCGGAGTGTCGCGGTCCCGGCCGGGTCGACCTCGATCGCGTACAAGACGTGGTACGAGGCCGAGTTCCAGTTCGACTACGTGTTCGTGCAGGCCTCGACCGACGGTGGCCAGACGTGGGACACGCTGCGCACCTACACCGGCACGTCGGGCGCCTCCGATGACCACGCGTTCGGCAGCGGCGCGACCGACGTCGCAGAGCCGGTGTGGATCTCGGACTCGGTGAGTCTCTCGGCGTACGCCGGCAAGACGATCACGCTGCGGTTCAAGTACACGGGTGACTCCGGTGTCACGGGCCGTGGCGTCGAGCTCGACGACCTGGCGATCACGAACGGCGCCGTGTCGCTCTTCAGCGACGACGTCGAAGGTCCGGACAACAACGGCTGGACGCTCTACAACTTCCGCAAGACCGTGAACGGCGACGACGTGCGCGTGTTCGATCGCGCGTACGTGGTCGAGAACCGGCAGTACGTCGGCTACGACACCAGCCTCGCGACCGGCCCGTACAACTTCGGTGAGTACGACAAGGCGGACAAGCAGAACTGGGTCGAGCACTACCGCTACCAGGACGGCGTCCTGATCTCGATGTGGGACTCGTCGTACAACGACAACGACATCTACTACCACCCGGGTCACGGCGAGATCCTTCCGATCGACATGCAGCAGAGCGTGATCCTGCGGCCGCGCACGGCGACCCCGGACGGCTCGGCGGGCACGGGTATCGGGTGCGCTTCGATCGGCGGGCAGACCGCCGCCGCGGGTCGCATCCAGGCCTATGACGCGCCGCTCTCGACGGAGGCCACCGAGCCGCTGTCGCTGCACCGCTGCAGCATCCCGTACGGCACGTCCTCTCACGCGGGCGTGACGGTGTTCGACGACCGTGGGGACTACACCTACGGCCTCACCGGTGAACTGCTCGCAGCAGCGGGCGGGGTCGAGACGGCGAAGGCAGGCGTCACGGTGCAGTTGAAGAACATCGACGGCAAGGGCTTCGCGAACATCGCAGTCGATCGCGCGAAGTAACGGGGCAGGCGGGAAGCGGGGCCGGCGCGACGCGCCGGCCCCGCTCGACGTCGAATGGTCAAAGCCGGCTGCGTTCTATGAGAACATATGTTCGTGTCGGCCACGATCTTGCATGCCGATGCGGATGCGTTCTTCGCCTCCGTCGAGCAGCGGGACGATCCGCGGCTGCGGGGACGGCCGGTGATCGTCGGCGGCGGCGTCGTGCTCGCCGCGAGCTATGAGGCGAAAGCCTGCGGCGTGCGGACGGCAATGGGCGGACGGCAAGCCCTGCGGCTCTGCCCGGACGCGCTCGTCGTGCCGCCGCGGATGTCGGCGTATGCCGCGGCGAGCAAGGCGCTGTTCGCCGTCTTCGAGGACACGACTCCGCTCGTCGAGGGGATCTCGATCGACGAGGCGTTCCTCGACGTCCGCGGCATGGAGCGTCTGGCCGGCCGGCCGCACGAGATCGCCGTGCGTCTGCGCCGCCGCGTGCGCGACCAGGTCGGCATACCGGTGACGGTCGGGATCGCCCGCACCAAGTTCCTCGCGAAGGTCGCGAGCGCCGTCGCGAAGCCCGACGGCCTGCTGCTCGTGTCGCCGGAGCAGGAGCTCGCGTTCCTGCACCCTCTGCCGGTCGAGCGCATCTGGGGCGTCGGGGCCGCGACCGCCGAGCGGCTGCACGGGTGGGGGATCAACACGGTCGGCGAGCTCGCGGCGGCGCCCGAGCCCGCACTGGCGCTCCTGCTCGGCAGAGCGGCCGCCCGGCATCTGTATGCGCTCGCGTGGAGCCGCGACGCACGCGTCGTCCGGACGCGGCCCCGACGCCGTTCGATCGGGTCGCAGCACGCCTTCGGCAGGCGTCCCCGGTCGGCCGCGCAGCTCGACGCAGATCTGGTCGCGCTGGTCGACCGGGTGATGCGTCGTGTGCGGGAAGCACGGCGGGTCGGCCGGACGGTCGTGCTCCGGTTGCGCTTCGACGACTACGCACGCGCGACGAGGTCGCACACGCTCGCGCGGCCGACGGCGCGCACGCAGACCGTGCTCGAGGTCGCTCGCGCGCTGCTTGCGGCGGCGCAGCCGCTGATCGAGGAGCGAGGGCTGACGCTGATCGGCGTCGCGCTCACGAACCTGGCCGACGACCGGCCGCTCCAGCTCGAGCTACCTCTGCCAGGCGCGGAGAGCACGGCGCTGGACGCGACGCTCGACGAGATCAAGCACCGGTTCGGATCGGCCGCAGTCACCCGTGCGGTACTGCTCGACCGAGCGCCCGACCTGACGATGCCGCTGTTGTCCGACTAGTGAATCGGCGCGAGTCGGCCGTGAATGTGGCCGCGACCGCGGAGCTCGAACGAGACGGCTCCGAGCGAGCGCTCTGCGAGCCAGGCCTGGACGCGGCGCATCAGCTGGGCAAAGTCCGACGAGTTGTACGGCGAGAGGAAGACGACCGTCATCGGAGCAACCGGTTGCTCGGTTGCACAGCAGGCCCAGTCGCTCTCGAGCTCTGTCACGAGCTCCTCTGCATCCGCGCGGTCGGGAACGTCGATCGTGAGGATGCCCATCTCCTCGAGGTCGCCTCGCAACGGGCCGTACCCGTTCGTGTGGCTCACCGGTACGCCGGGCTCGGCTGCCTGCGCAGCGACGTCTCGCCGACGCGTAGGACGTACCCGCGCCCGTCGAGCCAGAAGGTGACCCCGTCGATCGAGCCCTCTGCGATCCAGGTCTGCACGTCGCGGAGCAGCGGAGCGAGCTCCCAGTCGCGGGTCGGCTCGAGAAAGACGCCGACGACTGCGGTGTCCGACTCCTGATAGGCGTGACACTGCCACCTGGCGCCGAGGCGCATCGCGAGCGCGCACGCCTGCGCGAGCCCGGGGACATCGAAGAGGACGACGTCGGTCAGATAGGAGTCGCTGGTCATGACACCAAGGTCGCGGACCGCGACCGCGAGTTGCTTGACACAGGAACGTCATTTGAAGTGGGGCGCGGGCGCAGGGAGCCGCGCGAGGGCGCCGAACACTCATGGCACCCGAACGAGGAGGGCTTCATGGACGTCGCACCCACGGCCGCTGACGAGCGTGCCAGCACCGCAGCGGGCCTCTGGTGGATCTTGCTGATCACCGGCTCGCTCTGGCTCATCTTCGCCTTGATCGTCTTCCAGTTCGACGCCAGGAGCATGAATGCGATCTCGCTGCTCGTCGGGCTGGTGTGTCTCGCCGCCGCCGTCGCAGAGCTCGCGACGGTCGGTCAGGTGCACGGCGGTTGGCGCCTCGCCACCTGGTTGCTGGCCGCCGCGTTCGCGGTGATCGGCGTCCTGGCACTCGTCCACCCGCAGGACAGCTTCGACGTGCTGGCGACGATCTTCGCCTTTTACCTGCTGCTGCGCGGCATCTTCGACGTGCTCGCGCGCCTTTGCGGTGCGCGGCGTGGAGCTGTGGTGGGTGGGACTGATCGCCGGGTCGGTGCAGATCCTGCTCGCGTTCTGGGCGGCCGGCAACTTCGGCCACAAGTCGACGCTGCTGATCGTGTGGGTCGGCGCGACCGCGCTCATGCAGGGACTCGTCCAGATCCTGCGGGCGTTCGAGCTGCGCTCCCAGGCACACGCGTAGCTGCGTTCAGAGATCCAGGCTCGGGGTGGCGGCGGCCGGCGGGCCGGACGGGTACGCGCGCCGCCCGAGCCAGTAGGCGACCAGGCCGACCGGCAGGGGCAGCCAGTACGAGACGAGCCGGTACGCGAGCGTCGCGGCGGCCGCCGGCCCCGCCGCGACACCCGCGACGACGAGCAGCCCTGTCAGCCCCGCCTCGACGAAGCCGAGGCCACCCGGCGTGAGCGGGATCAGCGCGAGGAGCGCGGCGGCTGCGTACGCGAGGAGGACGAGGGAGGGATCGGGCTTGACCGACAACGCCTGCAGGACGGAGAGCAGTACGACGTAGTCGAAGCCCCACTTGCCGAGCGCGGCGAGCGCTGCCAGCACCGGATGGGCGGCGACGGCGGAACGGATGCCGTTGCGCTGCTCGAGCAGGCGCTCGGGGAGGTCCTCGAAGCGGTCGCGCCGCTTGATCCAGCCGCTCGCTCTCCGCAGGCCGCGCCCGACGGCGCGCAGCGGGCGGTCCCAGATCAGCGCCACGACCGTGACGGCGCCGAGCAGGACGAAGGCCGCCGCCCCGACGTAGGCGACGCGGCGCAGCCCTTCCGGCGCCGCGGCTCCGCCGATCCCGGCCACCGAGGCGACGACCGGGAGCGCGAGCACCGCCGCGGTGGTCGCTGCGGTGCTCGCGGCGAGGCCCGACAGGACCCGATCGCCGCGGATCCCAGCGCGCGTGAGGATGCCGTACTGCACCGCTCCCGCCGCAGCGCCGCCGCCGGGAATGATGCTCCCGGCCGCGTTCGCGGACAGCTGTGAGGTGCCGACGGCGAACCAGCTGTGTGTGCCGATCGTGATCCGCTGCAGCGTCCACAGCGCGATGTAGCTGAGCGCCTCGAAGAACACCGCGAGTGCGAGCCAGAGCGGATCGATCCCGCGCAGCTGCGGCCAGGAGGAGAAGACGTCGAGCAGCTTCGGCAACAGCAGGTAGAGCGAGCCCGCGGCGACGAGTAGCAGCACGACGCGTGTGGCGATGCGCCTGCGCCTCATGCGCCCAGGCTCGACCGCCACGACTTGCGGGGCATCGTCCTGTACGGGTGACCCGCCCGCATGCCCGGCCCCCGAAACTGGTCGCACATGGCGGATGCCCACGATCAGATCGGTTGGCTCGGGCACGCGACGACGCTGATCCAGCTCGACGGGGTGTCGTTGCTCACGGACCCGTTGCTGCGCCGGCGTACCGCCCATCTGCTCCGGGTCTCCGCGCCGATCGGCGCTCTGCCGCGGCTCGATGCGGTGCTCGTCTCCCACGTGCACTGGGACCACCTCGACCTGCGTTCGCTCGACCATGCCGGACGCGACGTCACCGTCGTCGTCCCGCGTGGGGTGGGGAGGCTGATCCGCAAGCGGGGGTTCGCGGACGTGCGCGAAGTCGAGGAGGACGACGAGCTTGCGTTCGGTGACGTCGTCGTACGCGCGACGTACGCCGATCACAAGGCCGACCGCGGGCCGTTCGGCGTACGCGCGCCGTCGCTCGGGTTTCTCGTGACCGGATCGAAACGGGTCTACTTCGCGGGCGACACCGACGTCTTCGAGGGCATGTCGCTCCTCGCCCCCGGGCTCGACGTCGCGCTGCTGCCCGTGGCCGGCTGGGGGCCGCGGGTGCCTGCCGGGCACATGGACGCCGCACGCGCGGCCCAGGCGCTCGAGCGACTACGGCCGCGGATGGCGATTCCCATCCACTGGGGGACGTTCGCGCCGTTCTATCGCCGGGGCGCCTACGACTCCGATGCGGGTGCGCGCTTCGCGGCGCTCGCCCGGCTGGCGGCTCCCGACGTCGACGTGCACGTGCTGCAGGTCGGCGAGACCTGCCCGATCTAACCGCGACTAGCGCAGCGAGTCGCAGGCGGACGCCTGCTTGAACGAGTCGTTCAGCTCGCCCTTCGGGTCAAGCGTCTCGAGCTTGTCGACCGCCGTCTTGACCTGGGTCTGCGCGGTCGTCACCGCGGTGCCGACCGCGGACAGGGTCTGCACGAGCCCTGCCTGGCTCGCCTGCTCGACCGTTTCGAGATCGGCACGGAGCTGACTCACGAGCGTCTCGAGGGTCTGCTTCGCCTCTTGGCCCGCGTCGGTGTCGGGCTTGCCCAGCTTCTTCGTCTGGTCGACGAAGTCGTCCGTTGCGCTCTTCACCTCGTTCTTCGCAGCGTCGAAGCCCGCCGGCGTGACGTTGTCGCGGAACGAGTCCGCAGTCTTCTTCAACGAGTCGCGGTACGTCGTGATCGCACCGCAGACGCCGTTTGCCCACTTCGTGGTCGCGCTCTCCGAGGACGAGTCGCTGCCGCAGGCGGCGGCCAGCAGCGCCACGACGGCCAGGGTGGCGGCGACCTTCATGAGAGCGCGAGACTCTTCGCGCGGGCGTATTCCGCATCGGTGAGCGCGCCGCTGTCGTGCAGCTCGGACAGCCGCGCCAGGTCGGTGGCGTGGGATGCGCTCGGGGCAGCTGCCGGCTTCACCGACGCGGCGACCGACGGCGCCGCATCGTCCGGGGCCAGGCCCGCGTCAGGGAACTCGGCGAGCGTCTGCCGGCGCAGCATGACGATGCCGAGGGCGAGCAGCCCGCCGAGCACGAGGACGCCGTACCACGTCCGCAACGCGTGGGTGGGCCCCCAGAGCACGAGCAGCAGGAAGGCGAATGCCGCCGTTCCCCAGGTGATGTCGTGACGCTGGTTGAGGACCGGTGCGATCCACCTGCGCACAGCGGTCGCCGGCCGGCTCGGGCCTGCGAGGATCGCGCCGAGCACGACGACGATGCCGTACAGCACGATTGCGCGACCGACCTCGCCGAGGATCGAGCTGCTGGTCAGCCACGCGTGGTGCGCGGCGTCCCGGTAGGGCGGGTCGGCGAGCGCATCGACCGTGTAGCTCCCGGCGACACGACGGACGACCAGCACCAGCAGCCCGGCGAACACGAACGCCCAGCCGACCGTGCGGAGCGTCTCCCGGCGCCTGCCGGTGGCGAGGTAGATCGCCAGCGCGAACAGCGCAAGCACGAGCAGCACCAGCCAGGTGCTGACGATCTTGACCACCTTGATGCCGTTCTGCGCGGCGGCGAGCTGGTCGGAGCGCATCACCGTGATCACGCCCGTCTGCGGCGGCAGCCGGCTCAGCGCCGACGCGGGCAGGCCGAGGCTCGGCCCGACGCTCTGCACGAGGGCGCCGAGGTCGATCGTCACGGTCCCGTTCGTCGTGCCGGTTCCCGGCACCGTCTTGTCCTCGAGCACGGCGACGAGCTTCTTGTGCGTGAGTCCGCTCGCGTCCACGAACAGGTTCTGGACGCGCGGTCGAGCCAGCAGCCGAGCGACGGCGTTCGTGGCCGGCTGGCGCAGCCCGGCTGCGAGGGGCGCGGCGAGCGGCTTCAGGTTCGGCGGCAGGCGCTCGGCCAGGGCCGCGGGCACGTCGACGTTCTCGTAGACCTCGTTGACCAGGTAGACGGAAAGCGCGCTCTGGACCGCCGGGTCCTGGATGAGGTTCGTGCTCGTGTCGCGGAACGTGCCGTTGTCGAGCAGCTGGCGGTTGGCCCACGTCCCGAGGATCGCGACGATCCCGAGCAAGGTCGCGCTGAGGATCAGCGCCCAGACGGCGACTTTCCGTCCACGGCTCAGGCCGGGTCTGGCCTCGGCCTGGGCAGCAGCCCTCGTCGGGAAGGTCGGGCATGCCCGTACTCGACCGGACCGGGCGGGCCGCAGCATCGTCCCAACTGGATGAAAACCCGGTCGGCTCGGTTATTCGGGCTCGCCGGCGAGGTAGAGCAGCGCCGCCCGCACCCGACGGTTGACGTCGCCCGACTCGGTCAGCTCGAGCTTGACGAAGATCCCGTTGATCTGGCGCTCGACGGCCCGCTTCGTGATCTGCAGCTGCTCGGCGATCGCGCTGTTGCTGCGGCCCTCGGCGATCATCGCCAGGGTCGCCCGCTCACGCGGCGTCAGCCGGTCGAGCTGGGGGTCCGTGTGCGGCGTCCGCAGCAGCCGCTCGACGATGCGCGAATCGACGAGTGAGCGCCCGTCGGCGACCGCCTGCAATGCCTGCTGGAGCTCTTGCTCGTTCTTCAGGCGCTCCTTGAGCAGATAGGCGCGGCCGTCCGATCCTTCGGCGAAGAGCGCCGTCGCATAGGCGGGCTCGATGTGCTGGCTGAGCACGACCACCCCGACCGCCGGGTGTGTGCGCCGGAGGTCGGCCGCCAGGCGGATGCCTTCGTCGGTGCGGGTCGGCGGCATTCGGATGTCGGTCAGCACCACGTCCGGCTCCAGCGCGTCGACCGAGCTGCGGAGCGAATCCAGGTCCTCGTTCGCGGCGACGAGCTGGATCCCGTCCATCCGCTCGAGCGCGCGCGTGATCCCTTCCCGGACGAGGAAATTGTCTTCTCCGACGACTACGCGAATCGTCATCGGCGCTCCTGACGGCTCGTTCCGGCGCGCATTTGTCCTACAAGTATCCATGTGAGCGCAAGGGCGCGGTGCATACACCGGGCGGCCGCGGTGCTTACACCGGGCGCTTTCAGTGAATTCACGGTATGCAGGCTTGCGTGGACCGGAGAAGCTGCTCCCGCCCCGTCCTGGCACCGACCCGCAGGAGATGCCATGAGCGAGTCCCGCACGCCGCCGCAGCGCAAAGCGGGTGCTCGAGCCGTGCTCGTCGAGCGCACCGCCGACGAGCTTCCCTACGACGTCGTCTCCACCAAGATCCGCGTGCCGGCGCCTGGTCCAGGCGCCGTTTCGCGCACTGCGCTCGTCAACCGCCTCCGGGCGGATCTGACCGCCCGGGCAGTCTCGGTGGTCGCCCCGGCCGGTTACGGCAAGACCACACTGCTCGCCCAGTGGGCCGAGCGCGACGAGCGGTGCGTCGCTTGGGTCTCGCTCGACCGGCGCGACGACGACCCGATCGCCCTCCTGCGGCACGTCGCGGCCGCGCTCGACGAGCACTCGCCCGTCGACCCCCGGGTGCATGCTGCGCTGGCCTCACCGAGGCCCTCCCTCTGGGGCACCATCGTCCCGCGGCTCGCGGCGGCGGTCGCGGCCGCCGACCGGCACGTGCTCGTCTTCGACGACGTGCATGTGCTCTCCGAGAGCGACTCGATCGAGATCCTGTCCGTGCTCGCCGAGCATGTCTCGGAGGGCTCCGTCGTCGTTCTCTCGGGCCGGGTGGAGACGCCGGTCGTGGCCCGGCTCCGGATGGGCGGGGCGCTGCTCGAGCTCGGGACGGACGACCTGGCCCTGACGCGCCGCGAGGCCGAGCTGCTCCTGCGCGGAGCGGGCCTCGAGCTGTCCGACGACGCCTGCGCCGAGCTGTTCGACCGGACCGAGGGGTGGGCCGGAGCGCTGCAGCTCGCAGCGCTGGCCGGGCGGCACGCCGGACGTGCCGCGGCGCAGGTAGACGAGGCGGAGGCTGCCTCGTTCGCCGGCGACCACCCGTACGTCGCGACCTACCTCCACGCGGAGTACCTCGGCTCGCTGAGCGAGGAACGGCTGGCGTTCCTGCGGCGGACCTCCGTGCTCGACCGGATGAGCGGCCCGCTGTGCGACGCGCTGCTCGGCCGCAAGCGCTCGGCCGCCGAGCTCGACGCGATCAGAAGCTCGAATCTGTTCCTCGTGCCGCTCGACGCGCACGGCGAGTGGTACCGCTACCACCACCTCTTCCGCGACCTCTTGCACCGAGAGCTGCTCGAAGGCGAGAGCGACCTGGTGCCCGAGTTGGGCCGGCGCGCCTCCGAGTGGTTCGAGCGCCACGGCGATGCCGAGTCGGCGCTCGAGTACGCCCTGCAGACCGGCGATACCGACTGCGCCGCGCGCATCCTCGTTGCGATCGCGCTGCCGACGTCGTGCAACGGACGCAGCGCGGACGCGGCGCGCTGGCTGCGCCGCTTCGACGACCCGACCCTGCTGGCGCGCTATCCGGCCGTTGCCGTGCACGGCGCGCGGATCTACGCCCTGCGCGGCGAGACGGCCGCGGCCGAGCGCTGGCTCGCGGCGGCCGAACGGTCGGCCGCGCCGGAGTGGGCGCCGCACGTCGCGGCTCTCCGGGCGGCCATGTGCCGTGACGGTGTCGGCACGATGCTCTCGGATGCACGCACGGCGGTCGCGGGCCTGGCCGATGACGACCCGTGGCGCGCGACGGCGCTGCTCGTCTACGCAGCCGCGCATGTCATGCTCGGCGACAATCCGCGGGCAGACGAGTTGCTGATCGAGGCGACGTCGATCGCGAGGCGCAACGGGTTGGCCGAGACCGAGATCATCGCGGCGAGCGAGCGCATGCTGATCGCCGAAGAGGCGCACGAGTATGCGCAGGTCGACGCGCAGGCAGCGGCGCTGGCCGACCTGCTGGCCGACGAGACCTTCGATGCGTCGGCCCCGTGTGCGGTCGAGCTGGCGGCATCGGCGCGCGCGCACCTCAGGCGAGGCAGCTGGGAGGAGGCACGCGGGCTGCTCGTGCGTGCCGCGCGCCTCACCCCGTGGCTGACCGACGCGATGCCGTGGCTCTCGGTGCAGACCAGGCTGGAGCTCGCCGGTACATTCGTCGCGCTGCGCGACCACGCGTCGGCGCGCGCGCTGCTCGCGGAGATCGACGAGATCATCGGTCGCCGGCCCGATCTCGGAGTGCTCGTCGAGCAGACCGAGACGCTGCGCGCCTCGCTTGCGTTGCTTCCCGTTGGCGAGCCGGGGCGGAATCCCGGGCTGACCGGTGCGGAGCTGCGCCTGCTGCCGTTCCTGACGACGCATCTGTCGTTCCGCGAGATCGGCGAGCGGTTGTACCTGTCGCGCAACACGATCAAGACGCAGGCGATCTCGGTGTACCGCAAGCTCGGCGTCTCGACCCGGAGCGATGCCATGGACGCGGCGCTGAGCCTCGGGCTCGTCGACGAGACCGTGCAGGCGAGAACGCTCGCCGGCGCCGGTCGCCCCGTCGCGACCTGACCGATGGCGAGCACCACACTCGTCGCCGTGGAGTACGCGAACGAGCAGGACGCCGAACGTGCGCTCGGCATCGTTCGCGAGCTCGGTGCGCAGCGCGGGCTTGCCGTGCACGACGCCGCGATCGTCGTCAAGCGCGATGACGGGCGCGTCGAGCTGCGCCAGAGCCGCGAGCTCGCGGCCGGCGAGTCCGCCGTCGGAGGAGGCGCAATCGGGATCCTGCTCGGCCTGGCGGTCGCGATTCCCGTTGCGGGCGCGCTCGTCGGCGTCGCAGCCGGCGTGGGCTTCGCCGCGCTCGACAAGGGCATCTCCAACGACCGTATGCGCTCACTCGGAGACACGCTCGAGCCCGGGCAGGCAGTGCTCTTCGCCCTCGTCGGGGAGGTCGACTGGGAGCTGCTCGCGGCGGGGCTCGCACCCTCCGGCGGCGAGCTCGTGATCTCGGAGGTCTCGGACGAGGTGCTCGCGCGGCTCGGTGCCGCGCTCCCGAACGCCTGAGGTCGCGCGGTCCGGCGTCAGCCGGAGTTGGCTTCGGCGACCGCTTCGTGCAGGCCGACGGCGCGGACGATCTTCGCTCCGGCGGAGACGACACGCGGCGTGCCGACGATCGGCGCGATCGCCACGAGCGTGCCGAGCACCTTGTCGAGGTCGATGTCCGTCTCCTCGGCCGCGCCGAGGTGTAGGAGCCACGAGACGGGCGAGCCGTCGACAGCCACCAGCGCCGCGATCTGGACCAGCTCGTACGTCTGCTCGTCGAGGCCGGACGCCTCGCGCACGCCGTCGTACATGTCCGACAGGATCCCGAGGCGCGAGAGATCTCCTCTTGCAACCGATCGAAGACGCTCGGCGGCTTTCGCCTGTGCGGTCATGGACGTCCCTTTCCCGAGCTATCGGGTTCTGCGCCGACGATCTTGTCGACCTGTGCATACAGTCGCTCGCAGCGGCCCCGGCCGCGTCGTCCGGAAGGGATGAACGGAAATCCTCGCTCAGAACCACCGCCGGACACGGACCGACGGCAGCGCCTTGACCTCCTTCTGGGAGAGCCGAATCGTCACTGCGTCGGTCTCCACGTCCTGGACCGCGTCGACGGGGATCGTGACCCGGCGGCGGCTCCAGAAGTGGCCCTCGTCGAGCACGACGTCCGTGATCTGGCCGTTGTCGTCGAGCCGGAACCCTTCGAGCCCGCCCAGATAGTCGCCGTCCGCCGTGACGATCGAGCTCGCGCGCCTGAGCTCGGCCGA
Source organism: uncultured Actinomycetes bacterium (assembly GCA_963698925.1). Lineage (GTDB taxonomy): Bacteria > Actinomycetota > Thermoleophilia > Gaiellales > Gaiellaceae > PALSA-600. Next base: position 132,588 of record CAVOSR010000007.1, read on the forward strand.
GCCCTTGGGCACCCGGTCGAAGCTGATGTTCATCGACGCTTGGACGCCGTCGTACTCGACCAGCCCGATGCCGTCGTATGGCACCGCGAGCACGTGCTCGATGCCCATGTCCCACTCCTCGTCGGTGCTCGGCGTCTCGGTCGACCGGAGATAGCGGTACTCGCGCACCGACGCAAGCTCGTCGGTCGCGGCGATCGTGCACCGCAACGTGACGTCCGGCGAGTCGCCGGTCGTCTGCGCCAGCTCGATCGGGACGAGCCGCGGCTCGGCGTCTGCCGGTCGGTCCGTGATCAGGTGCGTCAGGCGCATCGCCTCCGGGTCGACGACCACATCGGCGAGGTCGCCGAAGCTGCCGTCCTGGCAGCGAACCGGCTTGCCGAAGCTCAACTGCATGGTCAACTCCCTTCCGTCGTCGGCCTCCGACGCGCACGATCCCGTGGCCCAGCCGGCCGGGCATCGTTCGATCTGGGCGATCCGGCGACGTTGCCGACGCTTCCCAAGTTGCGGATCCAGCCGAAGGGGCACGTAGCGTCTCGTGCCAATGCCCTCCGGGATCCCCGCAGGCGTGATCGATGTCGGCTCGAACACCGTTCGGCTGCTCGTCGCACGCTTCGACGACCCTGCGCTCGTCACCGTCTGCAGCGAACGCATTCGGCTTGGCCTCGGGGCCGAGCTGGAGGAGCACGGTCGAATCTCCGACGGCAAGCTCGCCGAGGCGACCGAAGCCGTGCGCTGCCTGGCCGAGCTGGCAGCGCCGCATTGCCCCGACGGGCCGGAGGTGCTCGTGACGGCGCCGGGCAGGCAGGCGACGAACGCGCGCGACCTGATTGCTGCGCTCGAGCGTGGCGCGCGGGCGCCCGTGCGGGTGCTGTCGGCGGTCGAGGAGGCGACCCTCTCGTTCCACGGCGCCGTTGCCGGCGCGTCGCAATCGGCGTGGCCGGTGGCCGTCGTGGATCTCGGCGGAGCGTCGACCGAGATCGCGGTCGGCCGACCCTCGGCCGATCCCGGCTGGATCGAGTCGGTCGAACTCGGCGCGCTCCGGCTCACGACCAGGTTGCTGCGTGACGAGCTGCCCAGCGCGTCGCACGTCGAGCGCGCCGTCGCGGCCGTCGCCGGAGCCTTCGCGGGCGTCGAGCCCCCGCGCCCCTTCGAGGCGCTCGCGGTCGGCGGCTGCGCGCGGGCGTTGCGCAAGCTCGTGGGCGACTCGCTCGGCCCGGCCGAGCTCGCCGAGGCACGCTCGCTCCTGGCCGGGGCGACGTACGCCGAGATCGTCGCGCGATTCGGCGTCGACAGGCGGCGCGCGCCGCTGCTGCTCGCCGGTGCGCTCGTGCTGAGCGACGTGCAGGAGCGACTACGGGTACCGCTGCAGGTCGTCGACGGCGGACTGCGCGAGGGAGCACTGCTCGCCTCGGTCGACGCGATCGCGGCCTGAGACCTCGATTCAGCGCCGGCTGGCGGCTTTCTTCGCCCGGCGCTCGGCGCGCTTCATCAGCGTCTCCTGCGCCGAGACAGCCCGCGCACCCTTCGCCGGGGCTGTTCGCTGCCACGTCCCGTCCGGCGCGAGCGTCCACGAGAAGCGTGTGTCGGCGAGCAGTGCGTCGAGCACGGCGCCGATGTCGACGCGCAGACGCGAGTCCTCGATCGGCGCCATCACCTCGATGCGCCGGTCGAGGTTCCGCGGCATCAGGTCGGCGCTGCCGATCCACACCGCCGTGCGGTCTCCCGCCTGGAACGAGAGAATGCGGCTGTGCTCGAGGAAGCGGCCGAGCACGCTGCGCACCGTGATCCGTTCGCTCAGGCCGGGGATCCCGGGCCTCAGGCAGCAGATCCCCCGCGTCACGATCTCGACGGTCGCGCCCGCCGCCGACGCCGCGTAGAGCGCCTCGATCATCTCCTCGTCGACGAGCGAGTTCACCTTCAGGCGGATGCGCGCCGGCTCGCCGCCCGCGGCGGCATTCGCGACGCGTTCGATCTCCTGGAGGATCCCGTCGCGCAGGAACCACGGGCCGACGAGCAGCTTGCGGAACACGGCGGGGCGCGAGAGCCCGGTGACGGCGTTGAAGACATCCGCCACATCCGCGGCGATCTCCGCATCCGCGGTGAACAGCCCGAGGTCCTCGTAGGTCGACGCGTTCGACGAGTGGTAGTTGCCGGTGCCGATGTGGACGTAGCGGCGCGACCCGTTCTGCTCGTGGCGGACGAGCAGCGCGAGCTTCGCGTGGATCTTCAGATCGGGAACGCCGTACACGATGTCGACGCCCGCACGCTCGAGCGCACGCGACCATTCGATGTTGCGGCGTTCGTCGAATCTCGCCTTCAGCTCGACCAGGCACACGGCCTGCTTGCCCCGCTCGGCTGCCTCCACGAGAGAGGACAACGTCGGCGACGAATCGTCGGTGCGGTACACGGTCGCCTTGTACGCGCCGACCTTCGGATCGATCGCCGCCTTTGCGAACGCACCGACGCTCGCGTCGAACGAGTCGTACGGGTGGTGCACCAGCACGTCGCGCCGCCGGATCTGCGCGAGCAGCTCGGCCGGGCTTCGCTTCATGAACGGCCGTCTCATGATCGGCTTCCAGGGCTTGTCCTTCAGATCGGGCCGATCGAGCTCGTACAGCTGTCCCAGGTCGCAGAGCCCGAGCAGGCCGGGCTGGCGGTAGACCTGTGCGGAAGCGATGTGGAGGTCGCGCACGAGGAGGTCGACGAGCGCCGGCGGCGCATCCTCGGCGATCTCGAGGCGCACGGCATCGCCGAAGCGCCGGCGGAGCAACTGTGTCTGGACCGCCTCGAGGAGGTCGTCCGCATCGCGCGAGACCGAGAAGTCGGCGTCGCGCGTCACGCGGAATGCCGCTTGATCGATCGTCTCGCCCGCGACGACGGTCGGCAGGAAGTGCAGGATGGCGTCCTCGATCGCGACGCGCGCTCCGTTCGTGCCGACCTCGATGAACCGCGGCAGGTCGTCGGGCACGTTGACGCGGATGAGCCGCGGCAGGCCCTTCAGGTCGGTTGCGAGCACGCCGATGTTCAGCGCCAGCGTCGGGACGAGCGGGAACGGGGCGCCCACACCGACGGCGATCGGGGTCAGGAGGGGCTCGATCTCGCGGCGGAAGCGCTTCGTCAGGGAGCGCAGCTCGCGGCCGGAGCACTCGTCGACCGTCACGACGCGGATTCCCTCGCGCGCGAGCGCGGGGCGAAGCTCGTCGAGCCAGAGCGACTGTTGCCGCTGTTGCAACACGCGAGCCTGCGCGCGCACGTCGGTCAGTGTCCGGATCGGCGTTCGGCCATCCGGCGTGCGGCGCCGGACCGACGACTCGATCTGTGCGAGCAGGCCCGCGACCCGAACGGCGTAGAACTCGTCGAGGTTCTTGCCGGCGATCCCGCAGAGCTTCACGCGCTCGAGCAGCGGCACGTCCGGGTCGGCGGCGACCTCGAGCACGCGCTGGTCGAAGTCGAGCCACGAGAGCTCGCGGTTGAACAGGCGCGCTGCGCCGTGGCCCGGATCGCGCGCGGCCGCGCCCGAACGCCGCGGCTTGCCCGTCACGGGGACGACGACGGCTCCGTCTCCGGCTGTTGCGTGCTTTGGGTCGTGCCGGGCCATGCGCCTCCCGTCGCTGAGACAGGCGCGCTACCGCTCCGAGGAGGCGGTGACACACCTGCGAAACACCACGTTCACCATTGTGAACGATCGGAGCATCGTCCTACGAGGGTGAACATACGCTTGTGTCAGACAGCGCAAAATGACGCGCCTGGGTCAGCCTGAGTGATCGGTGCTGCGCCCACACTGATTGTGTGCTCCCCCAGGTCGGACCGGACGTCGTCAAGCGTGCCCAGCAGGGCGACGAGCGGGCGTACGGCGCGATCGTCGACGCCTATCGCCTGCCGGTCTTCAACTACGTCCTGCGCACCGTCGCCGACCGCGAGCTGGCCGAGGATCTGACCCAGGAAGTGTTCCTGCGCGTCTGGAAGTCGCTGCCGAGCTTCGGGCATCGCGCCCAGCTCTCGACCTGGCTCTTCCAGGTCGCGAAGAACGTGATCCTGGACTCCGTGCGTGCCCGCGAGAGCCGCCCGCGGACGACCGAGCTCGTCCCGGAGGTGACCCCGGCGGTCTCGGATGTCTCCGCGGAGCAGGGTGAGACGATCCGTGAGCTCTGGGCTGCGGTCGAGGAGCTGAACATCGACCTGCGTACGGCGCTGCTGCTGCGGGATGTCGTCGGCCTCTCCTACAACGAGATCGCGGACACGCTCGAGGTCACGCTGGCGACCGTGAAATGGCGGATTTACAAGGCCCGCGAGCATGTCCAGCTCGCGCTCCTCGAGGCGGAGACCGCCGTCGAGGCCTCTGCGGCCGGCTGAGCCGGATCCGACGGCTTCATCCCGCCGAGATGAAGCCGCCGCCGTCTGCCCACGCGACGATCGGGGTCGTGACACACCTCGAGTCGATCGGCGGGGACGTCGAGGCGGCGCTCGAGTCGATCAACGTCCCGAGCTACGTGATCGACCGGTCCGGCGTCGTCCGCTGGCTGAACCAGGCGGCGCGCCGGCTCGTCGGCGACGTTCGCGGCCGCCAGTTCACCTCCGTCGTCGCGCCCGAGGAGACGCGGCGGGCGCGTGAGGTGTTCGCCCGCAACATCTCCGGGCCGCACGGGCCGCAGGACTCGCAGGTCGTGGTGCTCGGCGCCGACGGCGACCGGGTCGGGGTCGAGATCAGCTCGGTGCCGCTGATGCAGGGCGACCGGGTGATCGGCGTGTTCGGGCAGGTGGCCGATGTCGAGGACCAGCCGCCGCGCGAGCCGCATCCTCACCTGACCCCACGGCAGACCGAAGTGCTCGGGCTGCTCGAGCATGGACGCTCCACCTACGACATCGCTGCCGAGCTGCAGCTGAGCGTCGAGACCGTACGCAACCACATCCGCCACATCCTGCGCGCGCTCGGTGTGCATTCGCGGCTCGAGGCGGTCGCGGTCTCGCGGCGCCAGGATCTCGTACCGGGCTAGCCCTCTAGCTCCGGTGCCGCGCCGGGACCGACGCAGGCGCCAGCGGGCTCTTCAACGCGTCGATGAAGAGGGTGCACGGACCGCCGGTCTGCGGCACGTCACCGTCTTGCACCTCGACGCGGTAGGTCATCCGGTTGTCGGCGAAGCGGGCGTCGTGCAGCGTCACGGCGACGTCCGGTGGAGCCTCGCCCTCGTCGTCGAGGAACGAGATCACCGCTGCCGGGGGATGCACGGCGAAGCTGTCGCCGGCGCCCTCCCAGAGCTCGAGGAACCGCCGTGAGGGAATGTGGCCCGCTTCGCGGTGTGGGTGGCTCGCGAAGTAGACGGTCGCGTCGGCCACACCATGCAGCGTGATCTCGTCGTCCTGTGCGCTGAATGCCGTCGCATTCTGGACGAACACTGCGTCGAGACGCTCTGCTTTTCGCGTCGCCATCGGCAGACCATCTCCCGGCCGCTGCTGCGCCGCATCACCCCAACCGGACGACCGGAGGCAGGCAGTGCTCCGGTCTGCCGCGAAGACCTGTTCGAGATGACGGCTCCGGCTGACGGCTCGAGGGCGCGCGCCGAGGGTGACGCGCTCCGTCGCACCCGGCTCGCGAACGAGCGCACGTACCTGGCCTGGTGGCGCAGCGCGCTGACGGCGCTCGCCGTCGCAGGCGCCTGACGACGTTCAGTCGTCCGGCACGCAGCCGACGACGATCGTGCCGTTGCCGGGTTCGGACGCGACCTCGAGCGTGCCGTCGACCGCGGCCAGGCGGCGTTTGATCCCCGTGAGACCCCCGCCGTCGTGGAGCGTCGCCGGGTCGAAGCCACGACCGTCGTCGCGAACTTCGAACCACACCTGGCCGTAGGTCGCCCAGACCGACGCCGTGATCGCGGCGTCGGGGCCGGCGTGCTTGGTCGCGTTCTGGAGGGCCTCGAGGGTCGCGAAGTAGATCGCCGCCTCGACGGCGCGGGAGTAGCGCGTGAGGTCGTGGACCTGCAGGCTCGTCTGCCTGCTCCCGCGCACGGCCTCCAGCAGGGCCGCCCGCAGGCCGAGGTCGCTCAGCACCGCCGGATAGGCGCCGTGGGCGATCTCGCGGATCTCGTCCAGCGCGCGGTCGACCTCGCCGCTCAGCCGTTCGAGCTCGGCATCGGCGCCGGCCTCGGGCGGGAGGTCGTGGCGCAGTCGCTCGAGGTCCATGCCGATCACGACGAGCCGCTGCTGCGCACCGTCGTGGAGATCGCGCTCGATCCGGCGCCGCTCGTCGTCGGCCAGGTCCGACTGCTCGAGGCCGTGGCTCTGGCGCAGCTCGGTCTCGAGCTGCTGCGCGTGCAGGCTGAGCCTGACCGTGGAGGTGGCGGCCTCCAGCAACTCCGGATCCTCGTCCAGGAACTCGTCGTAGTTGAGGGCCGCCCGCGCCTCTCCCGTCTGCGCACGAACCTCCCGCCACGCGCGGCCCGAGCCGGGCGTGGGCGGTCGCGCCGGCGCTCCGCCGACGCCGATCCAGCTGCGCGTGCTCGGGCTCCAGAACGCCAGCTTGAGGTCGCGATCGCCGAGTGCGTCGCCGGTGACGCGCTGCAAGGCGGCTGCGGTCGGTAACCGCCCGAGCTGCGACATCATCCGCGCCAGCGCGACGCCGGCGAAGGAACGTGCTGCGATGATCGAGAGGATGAAGGCGAGCGGGATCAGCACGCGCATCCCGGTCAGGAACCAGCCGAGGGCGTCCGAGATGCGCGGATCGGTGACGATCAGGTCCGCTGCGACGCCGTAGGCGCCGAAGGCTGCGGCCCAGGCCGCTGCAACGACGTAGATCGGCTGCTGCACGCGGCGGCGCGGCGAGGTTGCGAGCAGCAGGCGGACGCTCAGCAGCGCGATGCACGCAACGGAGAAGACCACGCGCCCGATGGACTCGAGATCCCCGAAATGCGTCGCGAGGGTCGGCCGGTTCGCGATCAGGAAAAAGTTCTCCGGGCATGCGTTCGTGCAGCGCGCGAGCGGCGTGCCGCCGGTGAGGTGGCTCGAAAAGAAGAACCAGGGCACGAACGCGACAGCGATCGTTCCGATCAGCAGTGCGAGCACTGCAGCGCTGGCCCTGCTCAGCTTGACGGTCGGGAACGTGATCAGGAGGTAGATCCAGGCGACGACCATGAAGGGGTCGGCAAGGACGCCGAGCGAGAATGCGAGCGAGGAGGACGACCCTTGCAGCGCCTGCAGGGCCGTCAGGGCGCCGAGCACGAGCAGCAGGGTCCCGACCCTGCTCGACGGGCGGAGGTGGAGCCAGAGCAGCCCGGCGCCGGTGAAGGCCAGGAGGTTGTAGAGCGTGAAGAACGCGAACCAGCCCGGGCGGAGCAGCACCCCGTCGCTGAAGACGATGATCGCGAGCGTCCCCGCTGCGGCGATCGTCGCGCCGGTCCGCAGGGACGGCCACGCCCCCGGGGCGAGGATCTCGGCGCTGGTTGATGATGCGGTGGCGGTCATTGCGGCCCGCCTCGAGACGAACGGAGGAGCAGGAACACTGAACCTACCGGTCGCTGCTTGAGCCTTCAACCTCTTCGCCGACCGAAGGATCGGCCCGTGGCGGCCCGCGTAGTTCACATCGGATGATGCGCGGCAGTTCCCTTCAGCAGAGACTCGCGGGACAACGAGGTGAAGGAGCCGGATCTTCGGTGCGCTGAGCAGTCCGAAGACGCAGCCCGTCTGACGGCATGGGCTCATGTTCGGGGCCGCACGGCCGGCGGCGCGCCTGCACAGCAAACCCGAGGCGACCTCTCGGCGCGGCGGGCCCTGCGGGCCGCCGCGCCGGGGGTGCGTCGCGGCACGCAGATCTGCGCACCCTCATCCCAACGGGAGGATGCGCGCCGGTACCGCTGCGCGCTTCGATTCGCGTGCGCGGTGGTTGTCGCCGGCGCGGGACTCATCGACGACGGGAGGACGCTCACGTGAGCGCAACAGCACGGACGGGCTCCGCAGACAGCTCGGCGTCGGTCGAAGGAGCTGGTACCGGCTGGGTCACGTTCGCCGCGATCCTGCTCTTCATCGCCGGCATCTGGAACTTCATCGACGGCATCCTCGCGATCGGGTCCTCGCACGTGTACGTCGCCGGGGCGAACTACGTGTTCGGCGGTCTCAACTCGTGGGGCTGGATCGTGATGGTCCTCGGGATCCTCCAGCTGGCGGCAGGCTCGTCGCTCCTCGGCGGGAGCGAGTGGGCGCGCTGGTTCGGAATCGCGGTCGCCGGCCTGAACAGCATCGGGCAGCTGATGTTCCTGCCCGCCTACCCGTTCTGGGCGCTGGCGATGTTCACCGTCGACATGCTGATCATCTACGGGCTCGCCGTGTACGGCGGCTCGAGACTGCGCGGGATCCAGTGATCTCGCTGCGGCGGGTGCCGGCAGAGTGGGTGCCGGCACCCGCGGCAGGCTGCTGATGTGCCGCTGGCTCGCCTACTCGGGGTCGCCGCTCCCGCTGGAGCAGCTCCTGTACGCGCCCGAGCACTCGCTGATCGTCCAGAGCCTCCACTCGCAACTCGGGGCAGAGGAGACGAACGGCGACGGCTTCGGTGTCGGCTGGTACGGCGACCACGAGACCCCTGCGGTCTTCCGCAGCATCGAGCCGGCCTGGAACGACCGCAACCTGCGCGAGCTGTCAGGCCACGTCGAGTCGGGCCTCGTGTTCGCGCACATCCGCGCATCGACCGGCTCGCCCGTCCAGCAGACCAACTGCCATCCGTTCCGGCACGGACGCTGGCTCTGGATGCACAACGGCTTGATTCGCGACTTCGGCACGGTCAAGCGCGACCTGGTGCTCGAGATCGATCCGGCCCTGTATCCGGAGCTCGAGGGGACGACCGACTCCGAGGTGTTCTTCCACCTCGCGCTCACCTACGGTCTCGAGGAGAACGTTCCGGCGGCCGTCGAGCGCGCGGTCGGGTTCATCGAGGCGGTCGGTCGCCGTCACGGGGTCGCGAGCCCGATCCAGATGACCGTCGCGACCACGAACGGTGAGAGCATCTGGGCGTTCCGCTACTCGAGCGAAGGCGACTCGCGCTCGCTCTTCTACAGCACCGACGTCAGGACGCTGCGCTCGCAGCACCCGGAGGTCGCTCTCCTGGGCGAGATCTCGGACGAGTCGCGGCTGGTCGTCTCCGAGCCGCTCGGCAGCCTGGCCGGCGCGTGGAACGCGGTGCCGGAGTCGAGCTACGGGGTGATCCAGGCCGGCGCCGACGTGCTCGCGCCGTTCAGACCACGCGCTTGAGGCGTGGGGCGGCGCGACGTCGTCGCAGCCGCCCCACGCCGGTTCTGGCTCAGCGCCGGCGCGAAACGCGCCGGGCCGTGCGACGGGCCACTCTGCGGCTTCCCATCATTGCGGTACCTCCTCCGTCGTCGTGCGGTGCGGTTTCAGGCGTTCGCGGGAACGCGCGCCGTCTCGAGCTCGTGGTGCTGCTGGGCCTCCTCGGCCGTCAGCAGCCCGACGGCGACCAGGTCGAGCGGGCTGATGAAGCCGTCGCTGACCCGGAAGCCCCCTGCGCGCATGACTGCGTCGCGCAGCGGTACCGCCCACTGGTGCTCGATCAGGATGAGCGCTGCCGCCGAGTCGTTCGGGATCCCTTCCAGGATGTCCCAGGCGTCGGGATCGCTCGTGACCGGCTGGATGCCTTCCTCGGCGGCGAGCTCGGCGCCGGCGACGGCACCCGCCTCGAAGCCTTCCTCGCCGTCCTCGCCGAGTCCGATCAGTGCGCCGATCACCGAGCCGAGCTCGATCGCCTCGTCGCGGGTCAGATTACTCAGATGCTCGACCTCCACGTCGCCGTTCGAATCCTTATGGGCGGCGAGCGCGTCGATCACCCGGATCGTGTCGGTCTCGCGCAGCCGCTCGAGCTCCGCCTTGATCTCGCCGTGGAACTCGGGGTGGTCGAAGCCGAGGACAATGAGCTGTACCGGTCCGATTGCCATGATGCGCCTCCTCGTGATCACACCGGGCGCGTCTCTCTCCGCGCGTCCGTACCGACAGCCTGCCGAGTCGAGGTGGTCACGACTTCACCCGGTCTGGATGACGTGCCCCAGCGTCCGCGCCGCCATTGTCGATCGGTGCGAGATCAGGCGCTGGACACACCGGCGTCCGTCAGGTGAGCGAAGGAGGAGCATGAGCACCGCAGCCGCCAACGAGCAAGGCGAGGAGACCAAGGAAGCGCGCACGCCGGCGGCTCCGAAGGTCGTCCATCTGACCGAAGCCGAGCGCATCGGGCGCGGCAAATCGGCGCGCGAGCAGTCGCCGCGCGCGAGCCACGCCGAGCACGAGTCGGCCGAGCGCGACCCGGTTGCGATCGTCGACGCCGACACGCCGTCACGTGTGCCGGAGCTCGTGCCGATCCGCTACGGGCGCATGCTGGTGTCGCCGTTCACCTTCTACCGGGGCGCCGCCGGTCTGATGGCGCACGATCTTGCGGCCGCACCGAGAACCGGCCTGAACGCGCAGCTCTGCGGCGACGCCCATCTCTCCAACTTCGGCGGCTTCGCGTCGCCCTCCCGGCAGCTGATCTTCGACCTCAACGATTTCGACGAGACGCACATCGGCCCGTTCGAGTGGGACGTCAAGCGCCTGGCCGCGAGCTTCGAGATCGCCGGCCGCGACCGCGGCTTCGACGACAAGGTCCGACAGGCGAGCGTCCGCGCCGTCGTGCGCTCGTACCGAGAGGCGATGCGCGCCTTCGCGACGATGGGAAACCTCGAGGTCTGGTACTCGAAGCTCGACGTCGACGATTTGATGAGGCAAGTCGTGGCGCAGAAGGACAAGGCCCAGGCGAAGGAGCTCAAGCAAGCGGCAGCGAAGGCGCGCACCAAGGACAGCCTGAAGGCATTTGCGAAGCTGACGCGCGAGATCGACGGCGAGCCGCGCATCGTCTCCGACCCGCCGCTGATCGTGCCGATCCACGAGTTGGCCGAGGCGAGCCACCGAGAAGCGCTGACCGAGGAGATCCAGCAGCTGTTCCGCCAATACCGGCGCTCGCTCCAGGCCGATCGCAGGTCGCTGCTCGAAGGCTACCGGGTCGTCGACCTCGCCCGGAAGGTCGTGGGGGTCGGCAGCGTCGGCACCCGCTGCTGGATCCTGTTGCTGCTCGGGAAGGACAACCAGGATCCGCTCTTCCTTCAGGTGAAAGAGACCGGTCCCTCCGTCCTCGAGCCGGTGCTCGGACGCAGCCGGTTTCGCAACCACGGACAGCGGGTCGTCGAGGGCCAGCGGATGATGCAGGCAGCGAGCGACATCTTCCTCGGCTGGATCCACGTCAAGGAAGGTCTCGACGGCCGCGCGCGCGACTGCTACGTGCGCCAGCTCTGGGACTGGAAGGCGTCCGTCGACACCGACACGATCAAGCCGCGCGGGCTCGAGATCTACGCCCAGGCGTGTGGCTGGTCGCTTGCACGCGCACACGCCCGCTCGGGCGACCGGATCGCGATCGCGTCGTACCTCGGCAAGAACGACGTCTTCGACAGCGCCCTCGTGGAGTTCTCGGTCGCCTACGCCGACCAGAACGACAAGGACTACGCGACCCTCGTGCAGGCGGCACGTGACGGCAGGATCCAGACCAAGGAGGGCATCTAGGAGACGTTGGCGGAGCCCGCCGATCGTCCCCGTTCGTGGTTGCTCGCCGTTGCGGCGCTCGGCGTCGTGCTCGTGGTGCAGGCGCTGTTCGTCGTCTCGTACGTCGGCGCGCTGCATGCCCCGCGCCCGCATGACCTGCCGTTCGCGGTCGTCGGCCCGCCGGCGCTCGCGGACGCCGTGGGCGCGCGCTTCTCGCTGCGCACGACGACCTACGCCGACGAAGCCGCGGCCCGGCGGGCGATCGACCGCCGCAAGGCGTACGGCGCTCTCGTCACGAGCGCGTCCGGAATGACACTGCTCGTCGCGCCGGCAGCGAGTAACTCGACCGCGATCGCTCTGACGACCGCCTTCAACGCCGCCGCGGCGGCCGGCGGGCGGCAGCTGACCGTGGAGCAGGTCCACGCGCTTCCGAGCGGCGATCGCAGCGGGTCGGTGCCGTTCCTCGTCGTGATGGCGCTCGTGATCGGTGGCTACCTCTCGGCCACGATCGCGACGACGGTTGCCGGCCCCGCGACGCACGGCCGGCGCCGCCCGGCGATCCTCGCGGGAGTCGCCGTGATCGGCTCGTTCGTCACGAACCTCGTCGCGGGACCGGTGATCGGCGCGATCCCGTCCGATCGCTTCTTCGTGCTCTGGGCGCTGTTCGCATTCGTGATGCTGGCGGTGGCGTGGGCAGCGGCGGCGCTGCAAGCGCTATTCGGGCCGGTCGGGACGCTGATCGTGATCGTGTGCTTCGTGATCTTCGGTGCGCCGGCCGCGGGCGGCACCGTGCCGTCGGCGTTCCTGCCGGACTTCTGGAGCACGATCGGCCCGTACCTGCCGCCCGGCGCGGGCACGACCGCCGTGCGCAACACGATCTACTTCGACGGTCACGCGATCGGGCACGCACTCGTCGTCCTCGGGGTCTACCTCGTCGCCGGAGGGGCGATCCTGCTGCGCGTGCGCCGCCGGCCGGCATCGGCGGGGCTGGCCGACATCGACACGGCCGGAGCCGCAGCCGCGATCGTCTAGCGGCCGACCGTCAATGGGCGGTGAAGAGGATCAGCCCCGCGTGCAGCCAAAGTCTCGGCTCGACTGGGCACGTCGGCGGGGGGCCGCCGTGCGTGAGCGACGGCGGTTGCTGGTCGAACGCTCGCAGCGAGAGCGGCAACGGCATGCGACGGTCGATGCGGTCTTCGAGATGGTCGACCGGGACATCGAGGTGGGCGGCGGGATCATGGCCGGGGCGCTCGCCTACCGGCTCTTCATCTGGTTGCTGCCGCTCGCGCTCGTTGTGGTCGCGGGCCTCGGCGTCGCCGCCGACGCGGCGTCCCGCTCTCCCGCCGGGGCGGCGTCGACGGTGGGGCTCACCGGTCTCGTCTCGAGCTCGGTGGCGAGCGCCGCGCGCAGCTCGGCCCGCTGGTACGCCCTGCTGATCGGCATCCCGGTGCTCGTCTTCGCCACGCGCGGCGTGTTGCGCGCGTTGATCGTCTCCCACCGCCTGGTCTGGCTCGACGTGCGCGGTGCGACCGCCTCTCGGCCGACGATCGCGGCGAGCCTGCGCCTGCTCGCGGTGCTCCTCGGCATGCTGATCGTGTCGGGAGTCGCGACCGGGCTGCGATCGTCGGCCGCGCTCGCGGGACTGGCGGCGTCGCTCGTGGTGATCGTTCCGGATGCCCTGCTCTGGCTCTTCGTCTCGACGCGGCTTCCTCACCGCACGGCCGGATGGCACGACCTCGTCCCGGGAGCGCTCTGCTTCGGCGCCGGCTTGGAGGTTCTGCATATCGCCGCCGTCTACGTGATCGCGCCGCTCGCCGACAGCAAGCAGGGAACCTACGGCTCGCTCGGGCTCGCGGCGGCGCTGCTGCTCGACCTGTACCTGATCAGCCGCGTCGCGATCGGCGCGGCCGTGGTCAACGCGACGCTGTGGGAGCGTCGTCAGCGAGTCTGAGCGGCGCGTCGACGGCGTAGACGACGACGGTGTTTGCGAGCAGATCCTGGAGTGCGCGCCTGCGCTCGTCGACCAGCGCGGGCGCGAAGCCGAGGAAGAGGGGGATGATCGCGAGGTACAGGCCGATGAGCCGCACGAGCGCACGGCCGAATCCCGGCGGCGAGCCGTCCGGGCCGACGACGCGCACCCCGAGCAGGCGCATGCCGGGCGTCTGGCCCGCCAGCGACCAGAAGCCGGCGAAATACGCGACGTGCAGCAACAGCGCGCTCACACCCGCGATCGCGACGACGAGCCACTGGGGATGGAATCCGCCCACGAGTGACGACGCGAGACCGACCAGCGCGCTCGCGACGACGAAGATCAGCGTCACGAGCACGAGGTCGAGCGCGAACGCGAGGCCGCGGCTGACCAGGCCGCCGAAAGGCACCGGCTCCACGCGGGCAGCTCGCCTGGCCCAGGCGCGCGGGTGGCGCTCGAACCTCGAGTCGGCGTGTGCCGCACGGCGCCGGAGCGCGTCGGTGAGTTGATCCGCAAAGCCAACCGACTGTTGCGCGAGCGCGTCGCGCAGCGCCGGGCTCGACGCGACGCGGTGCAGGGCCGCTTCGAACTCGGGGCTCGCAAGGACGCTCTCGACGATCCGCGCTGTCTGGCGCTCGTCGAGCGTCTCCCGCGCGACCCGCTCGACGACCTGGTGCTCGACCATCGAGCGGCTGATCGATTCCGGGAGCGGCCCGGCGAGCACCGAGTCGAGCGTTCGCCCCGCCTCGGGTGCGGCGAGGACGCTCTCCGCCACGCCCTCGAGGCGGCGGCGCGACCCGAGCTCCGCCTCCCGCCCGGTGGCCGCCAGGTCTTGCACGCGGCCACGCACGAAGGGGAGACCCTCCGCGACGCGCACCGGCCAGAGCATCCGCCTGCCTGCCGTCGTGCCGGCTCGGCTGACGGTCACCGCCAGTCCGATCACGACGTTGCGGCCTTTCGCCTGCGGCTCCGGCAGCTGCACCTGCGCCTGCTCCTGCTCGTGCTCCTCCATCCGCCAAGCGTGCTCGCTCCCGGGTGCGGGGCTGTCGTCTGAATGGGGTGATTCGAGTCGCGGAGACCGGCCGAGGATCCGAGTGGCCGGCACCTGAGAAAGGTGCCGGCCACTCCCGCGCGTCGCGTCGCCGACCTCATCCCGACCGGATGACGCACACGGCGAGCAGAGACGCGACGCTCGTGATCTCGACCGGCGGAGGACGATGAACGCGCAATCAGACAATCCAGCTGCGATCGCCGTCCCGAACGGATCGATTCGTGCGCACGCCGGGCAGTTGCTCGCGAGCCCGGTCGGACGTCCGGCGCTTGCACTCGCATTCGAGGAGAGTGCCGCTTCCGCGGTCGAGATCCTGGTCGAGGGCGCGTCGTTCTATCCGCGGATCCTCGAGGACATCGAGTCCGCGTCCTCGTCGGTGCACATCAACCAGTTCGGCTTCCGGCCGGGCCAGGTGGGCGACCAGTTCGGCGAGCTCCTGCTCAGGAAGTCGGCAGAAGGCGTGCCGGTGCGCCTCGTCGTCGACCGGCAGGGATCGGACCCGGAGCGCGGTGCGGCGCAGCTGTACGACCGCCTCACTGCCGGCGGTGTCGAGGTGTGTGTCGTGCGCGCGACGCAGCCGCGGGCGCCCTCGTCGCCGCTCGGAGCTGACGACGCCAAGCACTGGAACCTGCGCGGCCTCGGTCACATCGACCACCGGAAGGTCGTGGTCGTCGACGGCCGGGTCGGCTGGGTCGGCGGGGCGGGCATCGAAGACCACTTCCAGGACGGGCGCTTTCACGACCTGTTCGTGCGGGTGGAGGGGCCGGTCGTCGCGCAGCTCCAGCTGATCTTCGTGGCGAGCTTCCGCTGGCTCGGCGGGGTCATCCCGGAGACCAGCGTCGAGTCGCTCTTCCCGGTCCTCGACGCCGGCGCGGATCCGACGCCGGCGGTCGTGCTGCACAACGCGCCCGGCAAGTACCGGCCGATCTCCACCGCGATTGCGCGGCTCTTCGACGACGCGCGCGAGCAGCTGGACGTCGTCAACCCGTACGTGACCGACCGCAGGCTGATCGGACGCATCGAAGCCGCCGCTCGCCGCGGAGTGCAGGTGCGCCTGTTCGTCCCGGGCGAGCCCAACAACTGGGCGTGCGCCGCCGCGCAGCGCTTCCACCACGCGAAGCTCCTCGCCGCCGGCGTTCGCATCCTCGAGTACCCGACGATGCTGCACGCCAAGGCGTTCGTCCGGGATCGAGAGGAGGTGCTCCTCGGCACGTGCAACCTCGAGGCTTGGAGCTTGAAGCGTTTCTTCGAAATCGACCTGCACCTGCGGTCGGCGGCCGTCGCGGCGCAGTTCGACGAGCGCTTCAGCGCTCCGGCCGAAGCGGTCTCCACTCCCGGCGAGGCTCTCACGGGGATCAAGGCCCGCGCGCGAGGACTGGCGTTCGCAGCTTTGTCTCCGCTGCTCTGAGGCCTGGTCGGCGCCGAGCAGTTGAACAGGCAGGCAACTACGATCGCTGCGTCAGCCGCTGACGCACCGTCATGAAGCAGCCGAACCGGAAACAGCTCCGTACAGGGGCGCTCGGCGCGCTGGGGCTCGCGATCGCCGTCGCGACCTTCGCCTACTTCCTACCCACGATCGCGAACTATCGCGAGGTCTGGGGCGTCGTCAAGGAGCTGTCGTGGGAGTGGGCGGTTGCGCTGCTCGTTGCCACGCTGCTCAATCTCGCCACCTTCGCGCCGCCGTGGCAGGTCACGCTGCCCGGCCTCTCGTTCATCCGGGCCATGCAGCTGACCCAGGCGTCGACGGCGCTGTCGATCGTCGCGCCCGGCGGCATCGCGGTCGGTGCGGCCGGCGCCTACGGGATGCTGCGGCGCTGGGGCTTCCCGGCGCGCGACTTCACGCGCGCGATCACGCTGACCGGGCTCTGGAACCAGTTCCTCAACCTGTCCTTCCCGATCATTGCGGTCTTCCTGCTGACCATCACCGGTGCGCAGACCGCAGCGCTCGCCACGGTCGCGTTCATCGGCGTCGCCGTGCTCGGTGTCGTCGTCGCGGCCTTCGTGACGATCCTCGTCAGCAACCGGCTTGCGAACGACATCGGCGAGCTCGTCGCGAGGCTCACGAACTGGGCGCTCGGCAAGGTGCGCCGCGGGCCGGTCGGGTGGGGCGGGGAGAGCTTCGAGCGGTTCAGACTCGACGCCGGCGAGTTCCTGTCGCGACGCTGGCACCTCCTGACACTCGCGGCGCTCGCAGGCAGCCTCACCGTGTTCCTGCTCTTCGTCGTCTCGCTGCGTGCGTTCGACGTCCCGCCGTCGCAGGTCTCACTCGTCGAGGCGTTCGCGGCGTGGGCGCTCGTCCGCCTCCTCGGCTCGATCCCGATCACCCCCGGCGGCATCGGGATCATCGAGCTCGGGCTGACGGGAGCGCTCGTGGGCTTCGGCGGCAACAACGCCGGCGTCGTCGCGGCGGTGCTCGTCTTTCGCTTCCTGACGATCGTCCCGACGCTCGTGCTCGGGCTGATCGCGGCGCTCACTGTGGCGCGCCGCCGCCCGGCCGTCGACGCTTCCGCTTGACACGTCGTTTGCCGGGACCCGGTGCCCCAGGGTCCGGGCCGCTGACGGGCGGGCTACGCCGCGACGAGCGTCACGATGCACGCGGGATTGAGCGCGTTCCAGGTGCGCACGTAGCCGTCGATCTCCCGCCGCTCGTGCAGCGGTGTGACGGCCCTCGGGATGCTCACACGGAGCGTCTCTCCGTCGGCCTCGTACACCTGGACGTGCGCGGTCCTGAGGAAATCGCGGATTTGCTCGAGGCACTCACTCGTAGCGGCGTGGATGACGTGCATGGTTGACCATCGACCCTTCGCCTTCGGCGCAGATCCCTCGCGCGTGGTTGACCGCCGTGGTTCACCGCAGTCCATACGGTTCTCATACGAGCGCTCGCCGCGCCGCGTCGTCCACTTGGGGCGATGACGGCGGCCCCCCGTGGGTGTAGCTTCGACCGACAGCCCGGCCGAGCGGGCGGACAAGGAGAAGAGAAGAGGTCATGGCGACACCGACTACCTCGTACGAGCCGGACCGGGCGAACGACGTCGAGCGGGCGTTCGGCTGGATGCTCTTCGCAGTGATCATGCTCGGCATCGCCGGCGCCTGGAACGTCGTCGAGGGGACGGCGGCGATCTTCAAGAGCAAGGTCTACGCCGATGAGGCGACCTATGTCTTCGGCGACCTGCGCACCTGGGGCTGGATTCTGCTGGCGTTCGGGATCGTCGAGCTGGTGGCCGTCTGGCGGCTCGCCAAGGGCGGTCAGATTGCGCGCTGGTTCGGAGTCGGGGTGGCGTCACTGAGCGCGATCGGGGAGCTGCTGTTCGCCGGGGCCGCGCCGATCTGGTCGCTGGCGATGTTCGCGGTCAGCATCCTCGTGATCTACGCACTGTCGTTCTACGGCGGGCAAGTGCAGCTCAGGTCTGATTTGTGACCCACCACGGAGGAGAGGCGGAATCATGTCCACGACCACCGGCCCGGCATTCACGGACGAGCAGCTCGGGCAGCTGCTGCCCCTGATCCGTGAATCGGACAGCGTCGAGCTGAAGCTGACCGTCCCGGATTCCGATCTGCGCTCGTCCATCAACAAACTCGGGCTCGATCCGATCGAGGCGCAGATTCGACAGGTCTTCTTCTTCGACACTCCGACACTGACGCTCGACCAGCACGGCGTCGTCGTGCGTGCGCGCAGGATCCAGGGCAAGGGAGGCGACTCGGCAGTGAAGCTGCGGCCGGTCGTCCCGTCCGAGCTGCCCGAGGAGCTGCGGGCCTCGGCGAGCTTCAGGGTCGAGGTCGATGCGCTTCCCGGCGGCTTCGTCTGCTCGGGTGCGCTCAAGGGCGCACAACGGCCCGATGCCGTCGCGCAGTCGGTGGCGGGCGAGCGGCCCCTGCGCAAGCTCTTCTCGAAGGAGCAGCGGGCCTTCTACGCCGCCCACGCGCCCGAAGGCGTGGCGCTCGACGACCTGTCGGTGCTCGGCCCGATCTTCGTGCTCAAGCTCAGGATCGACCCCAAGGAGCTCGGCCGCCGGCTCGTCGCCGAGCTGTGGCTCTACCCCGACGGGTCGCGCATCCTGGAGCTGTCGACCCGCTGCGAGCCCACCGACGCGTTCCAGGCTGCCGTCGAGACCCGCGCGTTCCTCGCGGGCCTCGGCATCGACCTGTCGGGCGAGCAGCAGACGAAGACGCGCAAGGCGCTCGAGTACTTCTCCACTGCGCTGCGCGTCGGGAACCTATGACGGACGCCATCGTCCCGCGCTGGGAGTGGCGGACGTTCGGGGATCGCTTCGGCGCCGCCGAGGACCGCATCGCCGATCTCGCCGCAGAGCGCGTGCAAGAGAGTGACGAGGTGTACGTCCTCTCGCTGCGCAGCGACGCGTCGGTGAAGGTGCGCGACGGCCTGATGGACGTCAAGCATCTCGAGGACGTGAACGACGACGGCCTCGAGCAATGGAAGCCGGTGCTGAAGAAGCCGTTCCCGCTGTCGCAGCAAGACGTCGAGTTGCTGCTGGCAGAGCTCGGGATACCTGCGCCGACCTCATTGCGCACGTCGTACACGCAGGACCAGGTGGTGGCGGAGCTCGTGGGCGGCACGCCCGAGCTGACCGCGGTCGACGTGCACAAGCGGCGGGGTCGGTTCACGTTCGAAGGCTGCATGGCCGAGCTCACCGAGGTGCGCACCGATGCAGGCGCGACGCGCACGATCGCGATCGAGACGGAGGACCCGAACGCCGTGATCGCGGCCGTCCGGGAGCTGGGCCTCGAGCAGCGGCCGAACACGTGTCTCGCGCG
The DNA here is from genome assembly GCA_963698925.1 of uncultured Actinomycetes bacterium. Classification (GTDB taxonomy): domain Bacteria; phylum Actinomycetota; class Thermoleophilia; order Gaiellales; family Gaiellaceae; genus PALSA-600. Next base: position 151,937 of record CAVOSR010000007.1, read on the forward strand.
CGGGCTCAAGCAGCTCTTGGGCTTCGGCGCGGTCCGCCGGGCAGTGATCGACGTCGGGACGAACTCGGTCAAGTTCCTCGTCGGCGAGCGCGCCGACGACGGCGGCTGGCGGCCCGTGCTCGAGCGCGCCGAGGTCACCCGGCTCGGCGAGGGGATCGAGGAGGGTGGCGCCCTTCAGCCGGCGCCGGTGGCACGGACCGCCGACGCGATCGTGGCGATGGCCGAGGAGGCGCGCCGGCTCGGCGCTGACGAGATCGCGGCCGTCGGCACGGCGGGGATGCGCCGAGCTTCGAACCCCAAGCTGCTGATCGATGCCGTGCGCGATCGCTGCGGCATCGAGATCGAGGTCATCTCCGGAGAGGAAGAGGCGCGACTCGCCTACCTGGCGGCGACCTCGGCGCTGCCGGCCACCGCAGGCTCCTTCGTGCTCTTCGACAGCGGCGGCGGCAGCTCTCAGTTCACCTTCGCGCACGGTGAGGACATCGACGAGCGCTTCAGCGTTCCGGTCGGCGCGGTCCGCTTCACGGAGCAGTTTCAGCTGGACGGTGTCGTCTCGGCGGAGACGATCGATGCTGCCCTGGACGCCATCTCGGCGGAGCTTGCACAGCTGGACGGGCGCCCGTCGCCCGATTCGATCGTCGGGCTCGGCGGGACGTCGACGAACCTCGCGGCGGTGAGGCACGGGCTCGCGACGTACGACCCCGAGGTTGTCACCGGAACGGTGCTCGAGCGATCCGAGGTCGATCGCCAGATCGAGCTGTTTCGGACCCGCACCGCGGACGAGCGCCGCGGGATTCCGGGTCTCCAGCCCAAGCGGGCCGAGGTGATCCTGGCCGGTGCGTTGATCGTGCGCAGCGTGCTGACGAAGCTCGACCGCCCCTCGCTCACAGTCAGCGATCGCGGCCTGCGGCATCGTCTGATCGTCGAGCGATTCGGCGCGGCAGGATCGGCCGAGCCGCTGGTGGTGCAGAGCCCTGCATGAGTCGCAAGGCTTCGGCGGACACTGATAATCTCGGTCTGCGGCGAGGTCATCCAGCCGACGCAGGAGGTCGTTCGTGGCACCAGACATCTTCGCCAAGATCGGCGACATCAAGGGCGAGTCCCTCGACGACAAGCACAAGGACCAGATCGAGGTCCTGAGCTGGTCCTGGGGTGTGACGAACGCCGCCCCGAAGGGCGGTGGCGGGGGTGGCGCAGGCAAGGCGAGCTTCCGCGACCTCACCTTCACCCACCACATCGACAAGGCATCGCCGCTCTTGCTGAAGGGCTGCGCCACCGGTCAGCATTTGAAGGAAGCAACGATCACCCATCGCAAGGCCGGTAAGGGGCAGCAGGAATTCCTGATCATCAAGATGAACGACGTGATCATCACGAGCGTGACCGACGGTGACACCGAGGACAGTCACGTGGAGACGGTCAGCCTCGCGTTCGCCAAGGTCGACCTCGAGTACCGGCCGCAGAAGCGCGACGGGTCGCTCGACGCCGGCGTCCACTTCAAGTACGACATCAAGGGGAACAAGGAAGGGTAGGTCGAGCGGCTCTCGTCCCGGCCCGAGCAGATGGCGACGAGCGACCGCGAGCTCAGTGTCGACGAGGCGCTGTCGATAGCGCTCGCGCTGCACCAAGCCGAGCAGTGGACGGCCGCGGACGAGCTCTACCGCGGCATCCTCGAGATCGCACCCGACCAACCCGACGCACTGCATTTCTCCGGCGTGCTCGCCCATCAGCAGGCGCGACGAGGCGATGCGGTCTCGCTGATCGAGCGGAGCCTCGAGCTGGAGCCCGAGCGTGCCGACTGGCACAGCAACCTCGGGATCGTCCTGCAGGACGGGCTCGAGCTCGACGCTGCGATCGCCGCGTACCGGCGCGCGATCGAGCTCGATCCCGAGCACGCGAATGCGCACAACAACCTCGGTGTCGTGCTGCGTGCGACGGGCAAAGCGGTCGACGCAGAAGCTGCGTACCGCGCCGCGATCAGGATCGATCCCGAGCACGCGGACGCGTACCACAACCTCGGCATCCTTCTGAACGGCCAGCAGCGGGCGAGCGAAGCCGCGGTGTGCTTCTCCAAGGTGATCACGCTGCGGCCGAAGCATCCCGAGGCGCGCAGGCTGCTGGCGCTCGCGCATTGCACCCTCGGTGAGGTCGACAAGGCGGTGGAGATCTTCGAGGAGTGGCTTCGCGAGGAGCCGGACGACCCGATCGCGTTGCACATGCTCGCGGCCTGCTCGGGCCGCGACGTCCCGGCGCGCGCATCGGACGCGTTCATCGAGGCGACGTTCGACAGCTTCGCCGCGAGCTTCGACGCAAAGCTCGCCAAGCTCCAGTACCGGGCGCCGGCGCTGGTCGCCGCGGTGCTGGCCGACACGGAGCCCGAGGCGGCGAAGCAGCTCGACGTGCTCGACGCCGGTTGTGGAACGGGGCTGTGCGGCCCGCTGATCGCGCCGTACGCCCGTCGCCTCGTCGGCGTCGACCTCTCTGAGCGCATGCTCGCGCTGGCCCGCGCTCGGAGCCTCTATGACGAGCTGGTACAGGGCCGAGCTGACTACCTACCTCGGCAGCGCGTTCGACGCGTTCGACGCGATCGTCTCGGCGGACACACTCGTCTACTTCGGGCCGCTCGAGGAGGTGGTCGCCGCCGGGGCACAGGCGCTGCGAGCCGGCGGACACTTCATCTTCACGGTCGAGGAGTCGGACGACGCCGACTACTCACTCGGCCTGCACGGCCGCTATCGACACTCGCGCGCGTATCTCGAGTCGACCCTCGAGGCGGCCGGCCTGCGGCCGGAGATCGTTTCGGCCGAGCTGCGCCTCGAAGCCGGCGAAGCGGTGCGTGGCCTCGTGGTGAGCGGAACGAGGCCGGCCGAGCGATGACTTCGCCGCGGCAACGCGGTCCAAGGATCGACATCGACAGGAGGTGGTGACGTGGCAGAGATCCATGTGCACGAGTTCATCAGCCTCGACGGCGTGATCGACGCGCCGACGTGGACGTTCGAGTACGGCTTCGACCCGAAGATGGGCGAGGCGATCGGCCCGCTGATGCAGCGATCGAGCGGCATCCTGCTCGGCCGGACGACCTACGAGATGTTCGAGCCGGCCTGGTCGACGCGGACGGTGGAGGACGACCCCGGCGCACCGTTCTTCAACGACACGACGAAGTACGTCGTCTCGGGAACGCTCACGGCGGCGACGTGGCGGAACTCGGAGCTGATCGGGCCCTATGACGCCGACGCGATCCGCCGTCTGAAGGAGAGGACCGACGGCGACCTCTACGTCAGCGGCAGCGGCACGCTCGTCCGCGCACTGCTGGCCGACGGCCTCGTCGACGAGCTGCATCTCTTCGTCTACCCACTGACGCGCGGCTCAGGGCCACGTCTCTTCGCCGAGAGCGCGCCGCCGCTGACGGCGACGCTCACGGCGTGCGAGGCGTACGACAACGGCGTCGTCTATCAGGCCTACCGTCCGCAGGGCTGATCCCGTTTGCTCGCCGCGGACGGTGGAAAACCGAATCCCACACCGAAACTGCGAAGCGAGGAGATCCATGCCGCCGCGTGGCGTGAAGAAGGGGACGAAGCGGGCTCGGCAGTACGAGCACATCAAGGAGAGCGAGCTCGAGCAAGGCGTGCCGGAGGACCGGGCGGAGGAGATTGCAGCGCGCACGGTCAACAAGGAGCGCGCCCGCGCCGGCGAGTCGCGCCAGAGGTCGCGTACATCGATCGACGACATCTCATCCGGTCGCCGGGGCGGCCTTCGGTCGGGGACAGACCGGCCGAAGGGCCGCACCTACGAGCAGCTCTACAACGAAGCGAGGCATCTCGGTATCGAGGGACGATCGAAGATGAACAAGGCGGCCTTGCAGCGCGCTGTCGACCGAAAGACGTAGCTACTTGACCGTGAAGTGCTGGAACATGATCGACTCGTGCGGCTGGCAGTACGCCTTGTAGGCGCCGGCAGCGAACTTCATCGTCACGGTCTTCGTCCCCTTGAACGGGACCGACGTGAACGTCCAGGACTTCCCGTGCGGCCCGTCGAGCTCGTAGTTGTGCAGGTTCGAGTCGTCGTGGATGACGAGCGTGTACGTCCCGGCTTTGAGCGTCTTGGTGATCTTCCCGCTCGACGTCGCCAGTGAGATCTTGTAGGCGTCGTTCTTGCCGACCGTGCCGATCAGCTTCGGGTGCGTGGTCGCCTGCGAACCGGCTCCCAAGGCCAGCGCGGCGGTGGCGGCCGCGACGGTGAGGGAGAGCACTGTGATGGCGCAGAGGCGCTTCATGACGTACGTCCTTCCGTAGGGGTTACCGTCACGGAGGACTACGCGCACCCGGGCGCCATCAGTTCATCGGCTGCAAGGCTTTGTTCAGGTTCCCGCTGAGTCGCCGCTTGCAGCTCGGCAACGACGTCGCGGACTGGACGCTCGAGCGCTACTTCAAGCCTGTTCGCCGGTGAGCGCGGCCTGACCGCGCAGAGTGGCCCGCGGGGCGGGCGGGCCACTCACTCTTTCACCATGCGAGCCTGCGCGGAGCTTCGGTTCATCCCAACCGTATGACGACCGGGCAGTGCCGAGCTTCGATCGTGCGGCGATGAACGTCGTCTGGGCAGCTCTTCTGATTCTCGGCATGACTGCGGTCGCCGTTGCGGCGCTGCTCCTCGTGCGCACACGCGCCCCGCAGGACGGCTACTTCGCAGACGGCGATCGCGCGGCAGGTGTCTTCGGTGTCCTCGCGACGGGTTTCTCGGTGCTGCTGGGGTTCATCGTCTTCCTCGCCTTCGAGAGCTACGACCAGTCGCGCAGCGGCGCCGAGCAAGAGGCCCTCGTCCTCGTGCAGCAGGTCGAGAACGCTCAGTTCCTCCCGCAGGCCGCCCGCGCGGACCTGACCGGCGAGCTCGTCTGCTACGGGCGTTCGGTCGTCAACGACGAGTGGAAGCGGATGCAGGCCGGCACCGAAGGGGACGCGATCAATCCCTGGGGCGTGAGGCTGTTCCGCACGCTGCAGACGGTGCGACCGGTCACAGACGTCCAGCAGTCGGCGTACGACAAGTGGCTCGACCAGACCTCGGCGCGGGAGGAGGCGCGCCGGGACCGCGTCCACGGTGCCGTCGGCGTCATCCCGACGACACTCTGGTTCGTGCTGTTCTTCATCGCCGCTGTGATCTTCGTGTTCATGCTCTTCTTCGCCGACCGCGGCGAGCGCGCAGTCGTGCAGGGGATGTTGATCGGATCGGTCGTGGCAGTCATGGCTGCTCTGCTGCTCCTGCTCAACGGCCTCGATGAGCCCTTCCACGACGGCGTGGGAGGGCTGCAGCCGGTCGCCATGGAGCGGTCGCTGCGCATGATCGACGACGCGCTGAGCGCGATCGGTGTGCAGCTGCGCCTGCCGTGCGACGCGAGTGGGAACGCGACGGCGTGACGGCTGCGAGCGGCTTCCACAACCGGTTGGAGCTGATGGCGACATTGCTCCTCGCGATTGCGACGGTCGCGACGGCGTGGAGCGGCTATCAGTCCACGAGATGGAACGGAGAGCAGTCGAAAGCAACGGCTCGGTCGACCTCGTTGCGGATCGCTTCGGCGAAGGCCGCGGGGCTCGCCAACACGCAGACCGAAGTAGACGTGGCGACCTTCACGCAGTGGGTCAATGCGTACGCGCAGAAGCAGACCGAGCTGACCGACTTCTACTTCAAACGCTTCCGCAAGGAGTTCAGGCCGGCTGTCACCGCGTGGATCGCGACGAAGCCGCTCAAGAACACCGCTGCCCCGTTGACGCCGTTTGCGATGCCGCAGTACAGACTGGCTGCGCGCGCGGAATCCGACCGGCTCGACGCACAGGCAGAGCTCTCGACAGCACGGGCACGCCAGAGCGTCCAGCGCGCCTCCAACTACGTGCTCGGCGTCGTCCTCTTCGCCTCGGCGCTCTTCTTCGCGGGCATGAGCACCAAGCTCACCGCGCCCAGGCTGCGCATCGCGATGCTCGCCATCGGCTCCGTGGTCTTCTTCGTGACCGCCGTCTGGATCGCGACCTCCCCCGTCAGCATCGCGGTCTGAAGATGGTGTGAGGCCCGCCACGCGGGCCTCACACCAGGGGTCGTCCGTGAATGTCGGGCGTCAGGCGACCGGGTCGATCAGCCGTGCGAGCGCCGAGAAGGTGGCGTAGCTCGGCTTGTGGCTGCCGTTCGACTTCTCGAGACCGCTCTTCCAGGCATTGCCCGCGGAATCGCGGAACGTGAACCAGATGAACATCTGCACGTTGCGGTCCGCACGGGCGATCTGCAGTGCCTGCTTCGCGTACGCGGCCTGCTGCGCATAGGTGACGCCGTGCGGCTGTTCCGGCTTGGTCTGGTGGCCGTATTCCGTGATCCAGATCGGCACGTTCCGGTGGAAGAGCTTCCTGAGGTTGCGCTCGAACAGCGGGAGCAGCGCGAGCGTCACGTTCGGGTAGCGCACCTTCTGCAGCGGCTTCATGTTCGGCCTGGTCGTATACGGGTGCGTCGCCCACGCTGTGAACTTCAACCCTTTCTGCTGTGCGAGCAGGCGGGCGAACGTGCCGGGGGCAACCGACTGCCCCTGGCCGCTGATGCCGATCGGCTTGTCGCGGCCGAGGTTCGAGGTCTCGCCGATCGCAACCTGGGCCGCAGGGTTTCCGGCCTTGATCCCGGCGTAGGCCGCCTTGTAGAGCTTCGCGTAGTTCGCCGGGCTGACGATCTTCTTGCCCGAGAACTGCGGTGTCAGGAAGAGCTGGAGGTTCGGCTCGTTCCAGACCGACCACTGCTTGACGTTCCCGTGGCCGTGCCGGCCGTCGTAGCGGTCGGCGAGCATCTTGGAGAACGTCGTCAGGTCGGACACGCGCTTCGGCATGTGATTCGGTGTCTTTCCGCCGTTGGCCCACTTTGGCGTGCCGCTGATGTTGATCATCACCCGCATGCCGTTCTGTGCGGCGTTCGCGACCAGTTCATCGAGGTCGGCCAGGCGGTACGCCGGGTCGTTCGGGTTCGAGGCACGGGCGGGCCGCTTCGGCGCGACCTGGTGCCAGCTGGCGGTCGTGTGGATGACGGATGCGCCCGTAGCGGCGGCGTCCTCGATGTTCGTCGTGCGCGCCGACGACCAGCGGAAGCTCGCGTCGTCGTAGAAGCCGACGGGCATGTGCGTCGCGGCACGAACCGCGGCGGCCGGCAGCGCGAGCAGCGCGACAAGCGCGATCAGGACGAGGCGGACGGGTGTTGGCATGGGCGGGTACCCCCTGTTGACGATGTCTGGGCGAACACTCGACCGTAGCGCCGATCCCGTCAGGAACGTGTAAGGAGCCGTACGAGGCCTGCAATACCGGCGATTTTGCCGTGTCAAGAGTCGCAGTTCAGCCGTCGGCGGGGCGCACGATGCAGCGGAAGCCGAGGTGCGTCGTCGACGAGTCGATCGACTGCCCCTGCCGCGCCGCCGGCCGGTAGCGCAGGCAGTAGTTCGGCGCGCAAAGGTGCGAGCCGCCCTTGATCACCCGGCGCGGGATCGTCTCTCCGGGTCGGCTCTCGGGCGAGGAGACGCGCGGGTTGCGCGGGACGCAGCAGGGGCTCTCCACCTCGCCGGGATGGGACGAGAACCAGTCGGATGTCCACTCCCAGACGTTCCCGGTCACGTCGAACAGGCCGTATCCGTTCGGCTCGAAGCTCCCGACGGGGGAGGTCCCCTCGAAGCCGTCGAGCTTCAGGTTCTGCCAGGGGAACTCACCCTGCCAGCTGTTTGCCATCGCCTTGCCGCCCGGGAAGTGCTCGTCGCCCCAGGCGAAGATCGCGCCGTCGAGGCCGCCGCGCGCGGCGTGCTCCCACTCGGCCTCCGTCGGCAGCTGCTTGCCCGCCCACGCGGCGTAGGCCTCCGCGTCCTCGTAGGCGATGTGGACGACCGGGTGCTGATCTCGGCCGTTGATCGTGGTTCCCTTGCCGCCCGGTCGCTTCCAGTAGGCGCTCGGCACGTACTCCCACCAGTTGCGGTGGTCGTTCAGGTCGACGGGTTGCGACGTCTTGCGGAATACGAGCGAGCCCGGCACGAGCAGCTCGGGGTCCGCGTCCGGGTAGGCCTCGGCGTCGAGCGGCCGTTCCGCGAGCGTCACGTACGACGTCTCGCGCACGAACCGGCGGAACTGCGACGCCGTGACCGGCGTCGCGTCCATCCAGAAGCCGTCGACCGTCACCTGGTGGACGGGACGCTCCTCCGGGTAGAAGGCCTCGGAGCCCATCGCGAAGGTACCGCCGGGAATCCAGCGCAGGTCGGGAGCGGGTGCGGAGCTCGGTTCGGCTGCAGCGGTTATGCGCTACCCCGAGGGCTGTCGCTCTCCCCGACGAGGTTGCGCTGCGCGAGAGCGAACAGCAGTCCGATCGACGGGAGCACGAGGACGACGGCGATTCCGAAGACGATCAGCACGCTCGTCAACGTCGCACTCGGCGCCGCCGCGTCGTCGATCGTGAGCGTCGTCGGCAAGAGATATGGATGCTGCGCGATTCCCCAGCCCCAGATCACCGCCGCGACCGCGCCGACCGCGAGCGGGCGCGGTCCGCGCACGGCGCCGCGGTGGAGCAGGACGAGCACCGCTGCGCCGCAGAGGAGCGACAGGATCACCAGCGGCAGGCCGTCGCTGGTGAGGCCGTCGTACAGGTAGCGCGCGCGGCTGTGCAGGGCGACGAGGCCGGCGAGCGCGAGGGCTCCGGTCACGGTCGCGGCGGCGAGTGCACGCACGGAGAAATAGCGCACGAGGTCGGGCGTGCCGGCGCGCCGGGCGTCGCTGACGAGGAACACCGCGGCGAGGTACGCGCTCGTGGCGACGAACAGCGCCCCGATCAGCAGCGAGAGCGGATTCAGCCAGCTCGAGACGGCATCGCCCGTCGCGTTGCCGACCGGCACGCGACCGCCCGCGATCGCGCCCACGACGGTACCCATGAAGAACGGCGTCAACAGCGATGCGAACCCGAACAGCGACTCGGCGAGCGCCCGCCCGCGGAAGCGGCGTGCGGTCTTGTGGAACGCGAAGCCGGCGCCTCGCAGCACGACGCCGAGGGCCGCGAGGCTGAGCGGAATGAAGAGCGTCGAGAAGACGGCCTCGAACACGGGCGAGAACCCGGTCCAGAGCACGACGAGCACGAAGATCAGCCAGACGTGGTTGGCCTCCCAGACAGGCCCGATCGCCCAGTCGATCAGCTCGCGCGGGCGGCGGGCGCTCGGCCCATTGCCGGCGAGCAGGCTCCACAGGCCGGCGCCGAAGTCGGCTCCGCCGAACACGGCGTACATCGTCGCGCCGATCCAGAGCACGACCGCGATTGCATCGGCCTTGCTCACGCGGACTCCACCGTGGGTGCGGACGGGCCGTAGGGGACCTCCGGCTCCTCGTGCGCGCGCCAGCGCCGTGCCATCGCGCGCAGCGTGACGATCAGCGCCGTGCCCAGTGCGATGTAGAGCAGGAGCACGACGAGGAAGGTGACCCAGACGCCGTCGGCCTGGGTGACGGCATCCTCGGTGCGCATGACGTTGTAGACGATCCACGGCTGCCGCCCGACCTCGGTCACGATCCAACCGCATTCGAGGGCGACGACGGATGCGATCCCGGAGACCGCCACCGCGCGCAGGAACCAGCGCGACTGCGGAAAGTCGCGCTTGCGCCACCAGCCCCAGGCGAGCCACAGCGCGAGGACGATCAAGAGGCTGCAGATCCCGACCATGGTGTCGAACGCCCAGTGCAGCATCGTGTTCGCGGGCGGCCGGTCGTCCGCCGGTACGGAGTCGAGGCCGATGACCTGTGTGCTCGTGCTCCACCCGACGAGGAACGAGTCGAAGCCCGGGATCCCGATGCCGCCCTTCACCCCGCTCGACGTGCATCTCCCGAAGATGTACTCGGTCACATCTGTGGAGGTCTTCTGTACGCACTCCATCCCGGCGAACTTCACCGGCTGATCCTTCGCGATCGCGCGTGCAGCGGTGTCGCCGACGGCGAACTGGATCGGCGTGGCGATGCACGCGACCGTGAGCGGGATCAGCAGCCCGAGGCGGTGGTGGCGGTCACGCCGGCCGCGCAGCATCCCCACTGCGTACACGGATGCGACGATGAACCCTGTGACGAGGTACGCGGCCAGGATCATGTGCGGGACCTCGTACGGCACGGCGGGGTTGAAGATCACCTTCCACGGATCGACCGAGGTGACGTCGCCGCTCGTCGGCGAAAAGCCCTGCGGCTGGTTCATCCACGAGTTCACGGCGACGACCGAGAAGGCGCCGCCGAGGCCGGTGATCACGATCGGGACGCCGGCCCAGAAGTGCGTCCACGGCGCGAGCCGCTTCCAGCCGAAGATGTAGATCGCGACGAAGATCGCCTCGAGGAAGAAGAAGATGCCCTCGACCGCGAAGAGCACGCCGAAGACCTCGCCGAAGCGGCCGGTGAACGCGGGCCAGAGCAGGCCGAACTCGAACGAGATCACGGTGCCCGTGACCGCGCCGACGGCGAACGTCACGGCAACGACCTTCGACCACCGCTGCGCGAGCTCGAGCGCGTCGGCGTCGTCGTGGCGCAGTCCGCGGTAATTGGCGATCAGCATCATCGCCGGGAACGCCACGCCGAACGACGCCAGGATGATGTGGAAGCCGAGCGTGAAGGCCATCTGGCTCCGCGCCCAGTCGAGCTGCGATGTCGCCAAGGTGAGGGAGGTCGTCATCGTCGGATCACCCCGAGTCTCCGGTCCGCGTCAGAAGTCGAAGCCGCTGCTCGATCTCCGGCGAGTCTCGATCGTCCGAGCAGACGCTGCTTCACCCGATGCGGATGAAGCACGTCCCGGCGAGCAGCGCGGCTGTCACCGCTTCGAGACCTACGAGGCCGGGGGCTGTGCTATACTGAACCTAATGGTTAAGTATTCGACGACCGTCGACCTCGCCTTCGCCGCCCTCGCCGACCCGACCCGCCGCGCCGTCCTCGAGCGGCTCGGCACCGGCAGCGCGACGATCAGCGAGCTCGCCGAGCCCTTCGGCATGTCGCTGCCCGGGATGAAGAAGCACGTCCGGCTGCTCGAGGAGGCGGAGCTCGTCACGACGGAGAAGATCGGCCGCGTCCGCAGGTGCATGCTCGTGCCCTACGCCTTCGAGGGCATCAGCACCTGGCTGCAGCGGCTCGACCGCTTCGCGCAGGTCGTCGAACGGACGAAAGGGGAACGATGAGCACTGCAACCACCACGGTCACCACACCGAACGAGCTCGAGATCCGCGTCGAGCGCGTGTTCGACGCGCCGCGCGCGCACGTTTTCTCCGTCTGGACGGATCCGGCGCTGATCCCCGAGTGGTGGGGCGACGGCACGGTCGTCGAGGAGATGGACGTCCGCCCGGGCGGCACGTACCGCTTCCGCACGGCGTACGGCGTGGTCGAGGGCGAGTTCCGCGAGGTCGACCCGCCCGAGCGGCTCGTGCAGACGTTTCAGAACCACCTGCAGACGCTCGAGTTCGAGGATCTCGGCGACCAGACGAAGCTGACGCAGACGATGCGCTTTGCCACCGCCGAGGAGCGCGACACGACGATGCAGTACGGCGTCGAGGAAGGCGCGAAGAGCGGCTTCGCGCGCGTCGACGCGCTGCTGCTGAAGATCGCCGCGTAGATCTGCCTCGGCGAGTGTGGCGTCGCGCCGCAGCCACGGACCCGTTCCGTGCGCTCCGGCGCGGCGCCGCTTCCTACAGGCGGGCCACCATCCGGTCGAAGAAGACCTCCCAGCCGTCACGCGTGGAGTCGTACTCCTCCGGTCGCATGTGCCCGCGCTGCTCGAAGAGCATCTCGGTTCGCTCGGCGCCGAGCTCGATGAGGACGACGGTCACGCGTTCATAGATCTCATCCGGCCGGTTGGAGAACGTCAGCACCAGGCGATCCGGGGCGACCACTTCGAGATATTCGCCTCTCCACTCGATCACGCGGCGATCGGGGCCGAAGAACATCGTCGCGCGCCACGTTCCACCGGGCCGGACGTCCATGGTGACCAGCTCGAGCGGGATCTCCGCCTCGGGGCCGCCGAACCAGTCGGCGAAGCGCTCGGGCTCTGTCCACTCCTGCCACACGCGCTCGCGCGGCGCGTCGAGCACGCGCCGGATCGTGAATCCGTCCTCAGCCACGGAGCCGCCGGTCGAGGTCGTCGAAGCTGTCCGTCCAGAACGCGCGATACCGCTCGAGCCACTGCGCGGCGTCGCCGAGCGCGTGACCTCGCAGTCGCGACGGGCGGAGCTGTGCTGAACGGCTGCGCTCGATCAGGCCGGCGCGCTCGAGCACGCGCAGGTGCTTGGACACCGCCTGGACGGTGATCGGAAACGGCTCGGCGAGCTCGTTGACGGTCGCCTCGCCGGCAGCGAGCCGCTCCAGGATCGCCCGCCGGGTCGGATCGCCCAGCGCGGCGAACGTCGCGCTCAGTTGGTCAACCATATGGTTGAATACAGTACACCGATCGATGGACGGACGGATTCCAGCGAAGGGAGACCAGGCATGGGCAGGATCGTCGTGACCGAGTACATCTCCGTCGACGGCGTCGTGGAGGCGCCGAGCGGAACCGAGACCTTCGAGCGCGTCGGTTGGACGGACGGCTTCACGCGAGGCTCCGAAGGCGATCGGTTCAAGTGGGAGGAGACCAAGGCATCCGACGCGCTGTTGCTCGGCCGCATCACCTACGACGGCTTCGCCCCCGTCTGGCCGCAGTACGAGGGGGAGTTCGCGGACCGGTTCAACTCGCTGCCGAAGTATGTGATCTCCTCCACCCTGGAGGATCCCGAGTGGAACAACACGACCGTGCTGCGAGGCGATGTGGTGGAGGAAGTGACGAAGCTCAAGGAGCGATACGAGGGCGACATCGTCGTGCACGGCAGCCCGCAGCTCGCTCAGACGCTGATCGAGCATGATCTCGTCGACGCGATCCACCTTCAGGTGTACCCGGTCATCGTCGGAGCCGGGAAGCGGCTGTTCGCGGGCACGAGCGCGACCAAGCGCCTACGCCTCGCCGAACAGAGGACCGTGGGCGACGGCGTCCAGATCCTGATCTACGAGACGGCCGCTTGACGAGGCTGGGCGTCGTCTTCACCGCCGGCCGGCCGCCCGAGGAGCTCGCGGCGTTCGCAACCACCGCCGAGTCGGCCGGCTTGGACGAGTTGTGGTTGTGGGAGGACTGCTTTCTCACCGGCGGGATCGCGACGAGCGCGACGGCGCTCGCGGCGACGACGCGCATCACGGTCGGGCTCGGGGTGATGCCGGCGGGGTTCCGCAATCCGGTGGCCGCAGCGATGGAGGTCGCGACGCTCGCGCGGCTCCATCCCGGTCGATTCGTCGCCGGGCTCGGGCACGGCATGCCGGACTGGATGGAACAGATCGGGGCGCTGCCGCCGAAGCCGGTGCGCGCGCTCGAGGAGACGGCCGTCGCGGTCCGGCGTCTGCTCGCGGGTGAGCGCTTCAGCATGAACGGCGACTACGTCAACCTCCGCGACGTCTCCCTAGCCCGGCCACCGTCGGTGCGGCCGCCGCTGGTTCTGGGCGTGCGCCGCCCGTTCGGGTTGCGCGCCTCGGGTCGCGTCGGGGACGGAACGATCCTCGCCGAGCCGTCCGCGCCCGCATACATCCGCTGGGCGCGAGAGCACATCGACGAAGGCCGCGCGTCCGTCGGCCGCACTGATCCGCACAGCGTCACCATCTTCGTCAAGGGCCGCATCGACGCCGACCGCGGGCATGCGCGCGAGGTCGTCGCGGACATGCTGCTCAGCGAGGATGTCGCCGCGCAGCTCACTCCCTTGGAGCGCGAGGCCGAGCTCACCGAATTGCGCGCGCTGGGGGATCTCGCGACGATCGCCGCGCGGATCCCCGACGACCTGCTCGACGACCTCACTGTCACCGGCACGGCGGAGCAGGTCCTGACGTCGCTCCGCGCGCTCGCGGAGGCCGGTGTCGACTCGATCGCGTTCGTTCCGATCGGCCCCGACCCCGATGAGCAGCTCAGACTGCTCGCCGAGACGATCGCCCCCGAGTTCCGAGGCTGAACGCAACGACATGGACTACGGGCGGTTCGTCAAGAAGCTCGAGTGCCCCGCCGGGTTCACGCCGCCGACCGAGCTGCGCTACGAGACGTCGTGGCAACCGAGCTCACGCGGGCGCAGCTCCAGGACGACGTCGCCGGGATCATCGACGTCGACGGCGCGGAGATGCTCGACGCCGGATGTTCGACGCCGGTACGTCCCGGAGTCACCTCGTGCGCCGCGGGCTACCGCTTCCGCCTCTACCGGCCGGTCGTGCGCTCGGCTACGCCGTGGCGACAGACCGGTCAGACGCGTCCGACGCGGCTTCTCCCTCAACCGGGGCCGCACGTGCGAGCGAGATGACAACGGCGCCGACGAGGGCGAGGCCGAGGCCGACCACCGCGAGCGCGACATGCCAGCCCGGCCGACTGAGGCGCTCGTCGAGCAGGAGGACCCCGATCAGGATTCCCACGAGCGGGTTGGCCACCGACACGGTGGCGACGGACGGCGCAAGACGACCGGTTCCGAGCGACACCTGCTGCAGCACGAACCCGAGTACCCCGGCCAGCGCAAGGGCGTAGCACTCCCAATGGGAGAGCATCGTCCCCACGCTCTGGTGGAGATAGTCGAGTGTGGGCTTCGTCAGCGCAGACGAGAGCCCGAAGAGGACGCCCGCCACGGCGCCGTAGACAGCCGCCTTCATCGACAGGGAGCCGCCGCTACCGAAGACGAGCGTCAGGACCGAGAGCACCGAAACGAGGCCGATCACGATCGCCCACTGGGAGTTGGGCGCGTTCTCGTTCCCTCCGGCTGGATCGCCGAAGTACGTGAACAGAGCGAGCCCGAGGATGATGACGCCTGCCCCGAGCACCTCTCGGCGGCCGACGTGCTGCTTCGTCAGGAAGTAGCCGAGGGGCAGCGCGAACACGACCGTCGTGACGAGCAGCGGCTGGATGATCGACAGACGGCCACGGTCGAGCGCTGCAGCCTGGAACAGGTAACCCGTGAGCAGTGCGAGCGTCCCGACCAGCCACATCGTCTGGCCCGCGAGACGTACGAGCGACATCGGGTGTGCCAACGAGATCGACGGGAGGTTCAACGCTCCCTTCTGCTGGAGCGTCGCCGCCAGCGCGAAGAGGAACGCCGCGACCAGCGCGAGACTCGCTGCCATGCGCGAAACAGTACGGCGCCGGTCGGCTACCGGCGACGAAGCGTCGTGCGCACGTTCTGGATGACCTCAGCGGGGCGGCCGGCTCGTCCCGCGCACGACGAGGTCGAGCGGCAACGTCTCGACGCGTGCCGGAGCCGGCTCACCGGCGAGCGCCTGGAGGAGCAGCTCGGCGCCGCGGCGGCCGCTCTCGAAGAGGCGCTGGCGGACGGTGGTCAGCCCGACGTACGAGGCGATCTCGATGTCGTCGAAGCCGATCACCGAGAGCTGTTCGGGCACGTCGATGCCGAGGCCACGCGCCGCTTCGAGCACGCCGAGCGCCTGGACGTCCGAGGCGGCGAACACGGCGGTCGGGGGCTCCGGGAGCCGGAGCAGCTCGTCCGCGATGCTCCGCGCGACGTCGCGGCTCTGCGTCCCCTGGCGCACGTACTCGGGCCGGATCGGGATCCCGGCCGACTCGAGCGCCCGCTTGTACCCGGTGGTCCGGTCGCGGCTCGACTGGAAGCGGAAGGGATCGGCCGGCTTGTCGCCGATGAACGCGATGCGGCGATGGCCGAGCTCGAGCAGATGCCGGGTCGCGAGCTCGCCTCCGGCGACGTCGTCGATCACGACGCTCGGCAGCCCCTCGTGCCGCGCGTCGATGAGCACGCACGGGATCGATTCGGCGCGCAGCCGTCGTACCTCCTCGTCGGGCGGGATCAGGGAGACGACGAGCAGGCCGTCCGTCCGATGGGCGTCTGCGAGGAGGCGGAAGGCGCGTCGCTGGCGATCCGCAGACTCGACGTCGTAGAGCGCGAGGTCATAGGGCGAGGACGCGAGCGCCGTCACGATGCCGCGGACTCGCTCGATCGGGGAGGCCTCGGTCAGGAACGGCAGCACGACGCCGATCACGAGCGTTCGCTTCAGCGAGAGGTTCTGGGCGACCGAGCTCGGCCGGTACTCGAGCGCGCGAATCGCCTCGAGCACCCGCTCGCGCGTCGCCGTCGCCACGTTCCCGCGGTCGTTGACGACGCGCGAGACGGTGGCGATCCCGACCCCCGCCCGGGCGGCGACGTCGGCGATGCGGGCCGGTGGTCTCGGAACCGCTTCCATCGATCTATTTAACCTTTTGCCCGCTGTCTACGTCGAAAGTCGTGGGGCGATGCTTGATTTCCCCAGGATCAAGGAATAATCTCGCGGCCCCATGTTCCTGAAAGCGGTTCCAACCAGGAGAACGCATGCGACCGCAGCGGGAGTCGATCAGTGAGGGACACGACCGACTCCCAGCCGTTCTCGTTAGCTCGAAGGAGGAACTCTGTAGTGAACGTGCATCGGATTCACCGCAGCGCCCGCTGGCGGGCAGCGCTGGCACTCGTCCTGGTCGCCGCGCTCGCGGTCACGACCGGCGTGGCCCTCGGCTCGCGTCAGAGTGGGAAGGCGTCGACGATCACGGCTCTGATCGGGAGCTCCGGCCCCGCGGAGACGTTCGCCGTCAACAACGCCGCCAAGGCGTTTACCAAGCGGACCGGGATCGAGCTCAAGGTGGTCGTGGCCTCGGACCTCGGGCAGCAACTGGCCCAGGGCTTCGCCTCGGGCAACCCGCCGGACATCTTCTACCTCGGCAACGACCAGGTGGCGACGTACGCCAAGGCAGGCGACCTCGCCCCGCTCGAAAAGCTGAAGAACGTCAAGTCCTTCTATCCGAGCCTGCGCGCGGCCTACACGTACAAGGGCCACCTCTACGCAGCGCCGAAGGACTTCTCGACCCTCGCGCTGGTGCTCAACACCAACGCCTGGAAGAAGGCAGGGCTGACGGCCAAGAGCTACCCGAAGACCTGGAAGCAGCTGGCCGCGGTGGCGAAGAAGCTCACCCGCTCGGGCCAGGTCGGCCTCTGCACCGGCCCTGAGTTCCACCGGCTGGGCGTCTTCATGATCCAGGCCGGCGGCTGGCTCGTCTCGAAGGACGGGAAGACGGCCACCGTCAACAGCAAGGCCAACCAGGTCGCCTTCAACTTCGTCAAGTCGATGATCAACGCCGGCTCGATGAAGCTGACGAACCAGCTCGGTGCCGGCTGGGGCGGCGAGGCCTTCGGGAAGCAGCAGTGCGCCATGACGATCGAGGGCAACTGGATCTCGGGCGCGATGACGCACGACTACCCGACGGTCCCCTACAGGGCGGTCGAGCTCCCGGCCGGCCCGGCCGGCAAGGGGACGCTCCAGTACGACGGCGGGTGGGGCATGGCCGCCGCGTCGAAGAACAAGGCCGACGCGATGGCGGCGATCTCCTACCTCACCCAGACCAAGGTCGAGATGGGGAACGCGAAGGCCTTCGGCGTGATGCCGTCGGTCATGGCGGACGCGAAGGCGTGGAAGAAGCTCTACCCGCAGTACGCGGCGTTCCTCGCGGGTGCCGAGTACTCGAAGAGCATCCCGACGATTCCGGACATCGCGACCGTGCTCGGCGACTTCAACCAGCAACTGCAGGGGCTGCCACAGTCCGATCCGAAGCCGATCCTGGACCGGGTCGACAGCGAGCTGCAGTCGATCCTGAAGTAACGAAGGTCCCGACCGACGAACCGGTGAAGCCCGCCGGCGGCGATTGCCGCCGGCGGGCGACGCCCGACGCAACGGACAGGAGGGAGGCGAGCAGTGGCGCGCGCGTCGCGGGAGGACGTTGGTGGCGGTGGCGGGAACCTGGGATCCGCGGCCATCAGGCGGCGGCCGGCTGGCTGTTCATCGCCCCCGTCGTCGATCATCCTCGGCGTCTTCCTCCTGATGCCGATCGCGATGGCGGCCTGGGTGAGCATCTCCGACTGGAACGGCAACGGCAGCCCGTTCGGCGCGAACGCCCACTACGTCGGCCTCGAGAACTACCGCCACCTGCTGACGGAGCCCGGGCTCGATCAGAACAACTTCGGCACGTCGCTGCGCAACAACGTCTACTACGTCCTGTTCGTCGTTCCGATCCAGACCGCGGTCGCGCTCTTCCTGGCCGTCCTCGTCAACAGGCGGCTGCGAGGGGTCGGGTTCTTCCGGACCGCGTTCTACTTCCCGTCGGTCACGAGCTCGGTCGCGATCACGGTCCTCTTCCTCTTCCTCTTCTCGCCGACCGGCGTGATCAACAAGCTCCTGTCGTTCTTCGGCGTGAACGGGCCGGCGTGGCTCTACGACCCGCGCGGCCTCTTCCACGTCATCCTCGACCAGTTCGGCGTCCACCAGTCGACCTCGCTCTCGAACCAGTTCTTCCTCGGCGTCAGCTACTGGGACTGGCTGTCCGGCCCGAGCGTCGCGATGTGCGTCTTCATCATCATGGCCGTGTTCACGACGTCGGGGACGTTCATGCTGCTCTTCCTCGCGGCGCTCCAGAGCATCGACGAGTCGATCAACGAGGCGGCTGCACTCGACGGCGCGAGTGAGTGGCGCAAGTTCCGCCACATCACGGTGCCGATGATCCGCCCGATGCTCTTCACGGTCGTGACGCTCGGCCTGATCGGGACCTGGCAGATCTTCGACCAGATCTACGTCGGCACGAAGGGCAGCCCGTTGAACACGACGTTGACGCCGGCGTTCCTGTCGTTCAACACCTCGTTCAACAGCAACAACTGGGGCGTGGGCGCCGCGATCGCGTTCATCCTCTTCGCGATCATCGTCTTCTTCACGCTCGCGACGCGGCTCCTCACCCGCAACCCGGACCGCGTGCCGCGACGGCGCCGCTTCGGGCCGACGCAGGGTCTCGGCAACCCGGATGCGTCGCACGTCGTTTCGGCCCTGCCTGAGAGCACGCCGTGAGCAGCACCGCCCAGACACGGAGCGACGCGAGCGCGGTGCGGCGACACCGTCTCGGGCACGTGATCACGTACAGCTTCCTGATCGCGCTCGCGATCGTCTACATCTTTCCGTTCGTGATCGCGATCGTCACGTCGTTCAAGACGGAGCCGGACGCGACCGCCAACCCGCTCGCCCTCATCCCGGACCCGGCGACGACGACCGCGTTCCACGACCTCCACCACGGCAACGACTTCTTCCTGTGGGTGAAGAACTCCGTGATCGTGACGCTCAGCGTCACGTTCCTCCGCGTGTTCCTCGACAGCCTCGCCGGCTATGCGCTCGCGCGTCTCCGTTTCCGCGGACGCGCCGCGGCCTTCGCGACGATCGTCGCCGTGATGGCGGTGCCGGGCGTCGTGCTCCTGATCCCGAAGTTCCTGATCATCCGGCAGCTCGGGATCTACGACACCTACTACGGGATGATCGTGCCGCTGCTCGTCGACGCGGCCGGCGTGTTCATCATGAAGAACTTCTTCGAGTCGATCCCCATCAGCGTCGAGGAGTCGGCCCGGATCGACGGCGCGAGCCTCTTCCGCATCTACTGGTCGATCGTGTTGCCGATGGCGCGTCCGGCTCTCATCACGCTCTTCATCCTGTCGTTCCAGGGATCGTGGAACGAGCTGGCGCACTTCATCATCTCGGCGCAGAGCACGAGCCTCGACACGCTGACGAAGGGAGTCGCACAGCTCGCCTCGGGGCAGCTCGGCTCCGGCAACCGCTACCCCTTGAAGCTCGCAGCATCGGTGCTGATGACGATCCCCGTCGCGGTGCTCTTCTTCATCTTCCAGCGCCGAATCATGAACGCGTCCGCGGGCGCGGTGAAGGAGTAAAGGAGCTCGCCATGGCCGCAATCACCTTCGACGACGTGACCAAGACCTACGGCGACGGCCACCGCGCCGTCTCCGACCTCAACCTCGATGTCAAGGACGGCGAGTTCGTCGTGCTCGTCGGGCCCGTCCGGCTGCGGCAAGACGACCGCGCTGCGCATGATCGCGGGTCTCGAGGAGATCTCGGACGGCCAGATCCGGATCGGCGAGCGCGTCGTCAACAACCTGCCGCCGGGCGCGCGCGACATTGCGATGGTCTTCCAGAACTACGCGCTCTACCCGCACATGACGGTCGCGGAGAACATCGGCTTCGCGTTGCGGATGCGGAAGGTGCCGAAGGCGGAGGCCAAGCGGCGGATCGCGGAGACGGCGCGCATCATCGGCCTCGTCGACCACCTCGACCGGAAGCCGGGTCAGCTGTCCGGCGGCCAGCGTCAACGCGTGGCGATGGGGCGCGCGATCGTGCGCGAGCCGCAGGTCTTCCTGATGGACGAGCCGCTCTCGAACCTCGACGCGAAGCTGCGCGTGCAGATGCGCGCCGAGATCTCGCGCATCCAGCGACAGCTCGCGGTCACGACGGTGTACGTCACCCACGATCAGGTCGAGGCGATGACGATGGGTGACCGCGTCGCGGTCATGCGCAAGGGGCTGCTGCAGCAGTTCGACGTGCCGCAGCGCCTGTACGAGCGTCCGGCCAACCTCTTCGTCGCGAGCTTCATGGGCAGTCCGGCGATGAACGTGCTCGAAGGGTCGCTCGAGCGCGAAGGCGACGCTCTCACGTGCCGCGTGGGCACGACGGTGCTTGCGCTGCCGCCCGACGTGCAGAACGCGCGGCCCGAGCTCGCGCAGCTACGTGGGGAAGCCGATCGCGATCGGCATCCGGCCGGAAGCGTTTCGACCTGCGCGGCGGTAACGACGGCGGCGACGGCGGCCGGCTGCGCGGACGCGTCCAGGCCGTCGAGGCGCTCGGCCCCGAGCAGCTCGTGCACATCGAGGTCGACGCCAAGCCGGTGCTCGTCGAGGACGTGGTCGAGGGGCTCGTCGACCAGGAACAGGCCGAAGACCTCGCGGAGATCATGACCGACACCGACGGCTCCCGCGCGATCGTCGTCGCCCGGCTCGAAGCGTCGGCGAGCGTCCGGCCCGATGAGCCGATCGAGCTTGCGGTCGACCTTCGCCACCTCCACTTCTTCGATCTCGGCAGCGGCGAGGCAATTGGCGCCTGAGCCGACACTGCAATCGGACCGACTGAGACTCACGCTGCTCGACGGGTCGACCTTCGTCGTCTGCGACGAGCGCGGTGATGTCGACGGCGTCATCTGCAACGTCCGGCTTCTTCGCCGCGGATACGCGCTTTCTGTCGCGCTCGGTGCTGACGATCGACGGCGAACGCGGCGACCCGGTCGCCTTCGAGCAGAGCGCGCCGCACGTCGGCGTCTTCGAGCTGGAATGGGAGACCGGGTTGGCGGTGCGGCGCGAGTTGTTCGTCGGCCGCGGTCTCGAAGAGGCGGCAACTGTCTGGAACCGGTCCGACCGCGAGGTGGAGGCGGTGCTCGAGCTCGAGCTCGCCTCCGACTTCGCCGACATCTTCGCGGTCAAGCGCGAGGAGGACCTCGGCGCGCCGGGCAGCACTTCCGAGGTGGCGCCGTCGCGACCGGAGCAGTGGCAGGACGCACGCACCGTCGAGTTCGCGGACGAGGGCTTCCCGGCACGGACGCTCGTGCATCTGGACCCGGCGCCCGACGAGGCGGACGGCGGCGCCGCGCGCTACCGGCTGCGACTCGCACCCGGCGAGCAGCTGGCAGCTCGGCGTCGCGGTGCAGTGGCTCCTGAACGAGACACCCGAGCTGGACGCTGCCGCGTTCGAGGCGGGCTTGCGCGACGATCGACGCGAGCGGGACGCGTCGCTCGCCGCCTGGTGGCGCTCGGTGCCGCGGCTGCACGCGCCCGCCGATGCCGCGCTCGAGCGGACCTGGGCGCATTCGCTCGCCGACCTGGCCGCGCTCCGGCTGCGCTGGGCGGGGAGCGGGATGGTCCCGGCGGCGGGGCTGCCGTGGTTCATGACGCTGTTCGGCCGCGACGCGTTGATCACGTCGTTCCAGGAGCTGCTGCTCGGCACCGAGGCGGCCGCCGGCACGTTGCGCGCGCTCGCCGAGGCGCAGGCGGAGACGGATGATCCGGAGCGCGACGCCGAGCCCGGGAAGATCGTGCACGAGCTGCGGCGCGGCAAGACCGCGCGGATCTGGACCGACCGCTACTACGGCACGGTCGACGCGACGCCGTTGTTCCTCGTCCTCCTCTCGGAGCTGTGGCGCTGGAGCGGCGACGACGGGATCGTGCTCGAGCTGGAGCAGGCGGCGCGCCGCGCGCTCGACTGGATCGACTCCTTCGGCGACCGCGACGGCGACGGCTTCGTCGAGTACCTGCGCCGCGCGAGCCACGGCATCGACAACCAGAACTGGAAGGACTCCTACAACTCGATGGTCTTCCACGACGGCTCGCTCGCACGCGCGCCGATCGCACCCGGCGAGGTGCAGGGCTACGTCTACGACGCAAAGCTGCGCATGGCGGAGCTCGCCCGGCGCGTGTGGCGCGACGACGCGACGGCGGCGCGACTCGAGAGCGAAGCGGCGACCCTGCGCGAGCGGTTCGACGCGGCGTTCTGGCTGCCGGAGCGCGGCTGGTACGCGCTCGGCCTCGACGCCGACAAGCGGCCGGTCGATGCGCTCGCCTCCAACATGGGCCATCTGCTCTGGAGCGGCATCGTTCCCGCCGACCGCGTTGCGGAGGTCGCCGCGAAGCTCGTCTCAGGCCCGCTCTGGTCGGGCTGGGGGGTCCGAACCCTCGCCGCCGACGAGCCCGCGTTCGACCCGCTCGAGTACCACAACGGCACGGTCTGGCCGCATGACAACTCGCTGATTGCGCTCGGCCTTGCCCAGGCCGGCCGGCGTGCGGAGGCGGAGCTCGTCGTCCGCGCGCTGCTCGACTGCGCTCCCTTCTTCGAGTACCGGCTGCCGGAGCTCTTCGCCGGCGGCGAGCGCGGACCGCACGAGGCGCCGGGAGTCGTGCCCACCTCTGCGCGGCCGCAGGCGTGGGCGGCCGGGACCCCGCTGCTCCTGCTGCGTGCGCAGCTCGGGCTCGAGCCGGACCCGGAGGCTCGCGCGCTGCGTGTCACCACGGACACGCTCCCGGCGTGGCTCGAGGGCTTCGAGCTCGATCGCATCCCGGCGTTCGGGCGCCGCTGGCGCGTGCGCGTCGAGAACGGCACCGCCTCCGTCGAGTCGTAGCCTTTAGCCGTCGCTTCCGGCAAAGGCCTGGGCAGCAGCTGCCACGATTTCGTCGTGCGGTACGTCGCGCAGGTGCTGGGCGATGTTCCAGCGGTGTCCGAACGGATCGTCGAGTTGGCCGTGGAGGTCGCCCCAGAACATGTCCGTCAGCGGCTGTCGGACCTCGGCCCCCGCTGCGACCGCCTGCGCGAAGACGCTTTCTGCATCGGAGACGTCGAGCGCGAGGACGGTGGCAGTCCCACCGATCGATGGCGGGGCGAGCACGCCCAGCTCGGGAAACTCGTCGGCGAGATGGAGGAGGCCGTCGCCGATTCGCAGCTGCACAGACATCAGGCGCCCGTCGGGTGTCGGGATCCGGCTGAGTTCTTCTGCGCCGAAGGCGTCGCCGTAGAACGCGGCGGCGCGGTCAGCGCCCTGAACGACGATGTGCGGTGTGATGGGCATGCGGCAAAGACTACGACCCCGCTCGGGACTGGAATCGCGGTTGGTGCGGATTCGTTCGTGTCCTTGGCCGGCGAGCCCGACGCGACGCGACGTGTGCGCATCGGGCGCCGGAAGACTGGGACTGATCGATTCGTCGCTGGTGGGGCGTGCTCTGAGGAGTGTCGCTCCACGAGGTCGAGAGGCGCACCGGGAGCGCCGTGCAAGCTCGTGGCCGGAATCCGCCGGGGACGCCGCCGCGCGGCAAATGGAAGGACACGATGACCCCTGGTCGCAGCCGTCGTACCGCCGAGCTCGCGCGCCAAGGCACGTCCGGGCGAGCGCCACGTGCCCCGGATTGCTGCGGAAGACGCGGTTCGGATCGACGCGAGGACCCAGGAGGTCGACCCCGCGGTCAGCCTGAGCGGCTCACCGCGGCGCAGAGTGTCGCGGCTCGTCGCGTCCAGCGACCGCATCCCTGACCGCGAGAGCCGCGTGACGATGCTGTCTTTGTCCGCGCCACCCGCAGGTTAGAACCATGATCCGAGCGAGACGCTGATCGCCTCCGGGCTCGCGATGCCGAGCAGGCGGCGTACAGCGGGTCGGCCTACGGAATCAGGGTGCGAGCGAGCAACTCGCGGACTTCGTCGTCGCTCGTCTGTGAGAAGTCGTCGTACCAGCTGCCGACGGCGTAGAACGGCTCGGGCGTCAGCGCGCAGACGACCTCGTCGACGTCCTCGCGAAGCCTCTTGCACGTCTCCGCGGCTGCGACCGGCACTGCGACGATCACCCGGGCGGGGCTCTGCTCACGAACCGCGAGCGCGGCGGCCCGCATGGTCGCACCGGTCGCGAGACCGTCGTCGACGAGGATCACCGTCTTCCCCTCGAGCCGCGGCGGATCGCGGTCACCGCGGTACGCGGCCTCGCGCCGTGCGAGCTCGAGCAGCTCGTCGTCGATCGCGCGCTGGATCATCCGGTCGGGGATCCCCAGCCGGCGAACGAGCTTCTCGTCGAGGACGATCAGCCCGCCGCCCGCGATCGCGCCCATCGCCAGCTCGCGGTAGCCGGGCACCCCGAGTTTTCTGACCACGACGACGTCGAGAGGTGCAACGAGCGCGTGCGCGAGCTCGTAACCGACGGGGACACCGCCGCGCGGCAGCGCAAGTACGACGACGTCGTCGCGGCCGGCGTACCGCTCGAGCTCGCGCGCCAGGACGCGGCCGGCTTCGATCCGGTCGCGGAACGGCACCGGTCGGGTCGAGGCATCCGCGGAGTCGCGCAGACGTTGGCTGCGCTTCAGGTGGAGATGTCGCATCGTTCGAGCCATTGGCGCCCACCGACCTCCTGCCCGCCATCACCGATCGGGAGCGCTCAGCGGCGAGCACCGACCTCACCAACCCTACTCCCGGTCGTCGCGAAATGCTCGAGTCGGAGTCGCTCGGGACACGTCCAGACACACCCGAATACCGCCTGGAGACACCGCCGGAGGCCCGCTCGAATCATTGTCCGATGTCCGCAGCGAAAATTCGACGTGATGAAGATCACGATCCGCATCCCTCCGCCCCTGAGGCTCCGCCGGTTCCCATCTCGGCGTAGCTCGCACAGGGGCCCCGGCCGCAGATCGAGCGGTCGAGGCCCCGGCGACGTGCTCTGGGGGGAGAGGGGGCGCGTCCTGAGCGGCTGGTACGGTCGCGGGTGCGGCACCGACCCTCACGGTCTTGATGAGGAGATGCCCTCGCCCAGTAGCGAAGGCAAGAGCCCAGTCTCTCGAGGAGGAGATCATGGAGCACCTTCCTAGGCATTCGAAGTTGAGGCACGCCTTGGCCCCAGCACCTCTGGCGATCGCCTTCGTCACCGTGCTGGCGCTGGCGGTCGTAGCAGCGGCGGCGATGGCCGCAACGAACGGAACGCGGGGCGCGGCCGCGCCCGGCCCAAACGGTTGTCCGACCAACAAGAGCCTGAAGACTGCCCCGATCGCCGACCTCGCACCGCCGGCGCGGACGCAGATCGCCGCGTTCGACGTGCTGTCCGGGCCGGTCAACAAGCAGACGCAGACCTTCACGTTGAAGGTGCGCGTCGGCAGCACGTGCAGCGTCAACATCAAAGGCGCGAGCGTCTACGTGACGGCAGTGCCGTACAACCAGTTCAGCATCCCGGAGGAAGAGCTGACAGGGGACGACGGCACCGCGACCCTGGTCTTCCGCCGCGACGCGAACTTCCCAGCGAGCAGTAAGCAACAGCAGCTGACGCTGTTCATCCGTGCGACGAAGCCGGGCGAGGACCCCCTCGCCGGCGTCTCGACGCGGCGGCTCGTCGCGGTCGACTTCTCCGGTTAGCGCTCGGCTCATGTCGACGGCCGCGCCCTGTGGCGCGGCCGTCGAGCCGTGGCGGCCCTGGTGACCAAGCGGCAGAGAATCGCTCTTGGAGACGCGCGTGGAAGCCGGCGTTCCGAGTGTGGTGCGCGCGTCGTTGCACGCTGAGCGCCTGTGCGACCTCAGCGGCCGGAGGTCCCATGGAATACTCGGCGGCGATGACTGGTGAGATCGACCCGTTGGGAACCCGAAAGGACGGGCTCGATGCGTTCCTGGACGAGCGGATCGCCGAAGGCTTCGCGGTCGAGACTCGGACGGATACGCACGCGATCATCATTCGGCGGCCGAAAGGCATAGGGCGGTTCCGGAGCGGCGATGATCCGGGCAGATACGTGGTCGAGGTCGACGAGGACGGTCTGGCGACGATGCGGCCGGCAGAGCCACGCCGGTCGTGAGCGGTCGCGGAGGCGACTCCTGGTTGACCAGGCCGTTGCCAGTCCTGCTACGCACGACCCGGAAGCATCGGAACTCGCGTTGCAACCGGCGGCCGGCCGCCAATCGATGATCGGACGCATTCGAGCCTGAAGCGGGGGCGGGACGTCGTGTCCCGCCCCCGCCAGGATCAGCAGCCGAGCGCGTTCCGGATTGCTGCGATGTCGTCACGGATCCGCGCGGCCTCCGCGGGCGTGATGTGCTTGCCCGTCTGCGCTCGAACCTCGTGGTCGAGGGCCTCGAGGACGGCGCAGCCGGCGGCCGGGCGCCCCGCGTCGAGCATGGCGATCGCCTGGCGGAGCTTTGCCGAGATGCTGGCGCCTGGGCCGACGCTCTGCTGCACGACCCAGTCGAGCAGATCCGCGAGCTGCTCGCCCGGGCTGTACGGCTGCGATACGGGCGAATCCCCGAGCGGCGTCCCGCCGGGCCCGTTCGCGAACGTGAGCCAGCGCGCCTTCGGCCCTTGCTGGGCGACTCCCGGCTGGGAGTAGTCGCAGATCCCGGTCGGGAAGGTCGCCTGCAGGGTCGCCCACTGCGTGTCGGTGAACGTGACGCTGTAGTCGGACCGGACGAGCGGCTTCAGTCGGCACTTCATCACGTCGCTCGAGAGCGGGCCGCCCGCGACCTGCCGGGGGGTGCCGTAGTACTGCCACGTCCCGTTGCACGTGAGGTCGCCGATCACGCCGCCGTTCATGAAGCAGGCATCCCGCAGGCCGGCCGGCGTCGCGCGCCGCACCTTCACGCCTTGCGGGTCGTTGCTCGTGTCCGCGGCGAGCTTGTCGAGCCAGGCGCGCATCTGGTCGAACTGGCTCGGGACGACGCCGCCCGGCCGCGAGAGCCACAGGATCTCGGTGTCGTGCTGCCCGTTCGTCCGGTCGAGGCGGGCGCGGTAGGCGAACGACTCCATCGCCGGGTGGAACCCGGTGTCGTCCATCTGCGCGCCCGTCCGGTTGTCGATCTCCGGGAGGTCGGCCATCCCGGAGCCGTCGTTCATGCGGCCGGTCGCGTACATGAACTCGAGCGCTGTCGGGTCGGCGCCCTTCCGCTCGGCGGTGAAGTTGCCGTCGATGTCGATGCCGCCGATCTTCGAGTTCAGGTCCACGAACTGATCCGGCGTGATCTGACCGGCCTGGAGCGCCTTCAGGCCGTACTGGACACCGACGTTGTCGGTTGCGGAGCGCCCCTTGCCGTTCGGCGCGTCGGGCGTGACGGTGACGCCGAACACCGCGCGCATGAAGTCGAAGATCCCGCAGCGTTCGCCCGTCGGGTTCGTCAGCGACCAGATCTCCGCCTCGGGCAACCCGCAGAACAACCCGGAGCTCGGCACCAGCTCTGTCCGGTCGGCGCCGAACAGATTCACCTTCTGGCCGCACAGGTTGTCCGGATTCGCCGGGTTGCTGCCCCAGACCGGCAGCCGCGAGGCGGGCGTCGCGAAGAGCGGGTTGGGCGGCACCGTGATCGGCCCTCCGACGAGCGGCGCTGTTGGCCAGAAGTAGTGCGAAAGCAGGCGGCAGTCGATCGAGCCCATCACCTGGTCCATGTGGTCCGGGAAGACCTGGCTCGTCGTCAAGCCGCTCAGTAGGCCGGGGTAGTTCGTCGCAATGAGGTGCTGCTGCATCGAGGCGGCCGACCCGCCGTTCCCCATCGTGTAGAGGAGCTTCCCGTACCGCTCGACGACGATCTCCTTCGTCATCATCGTCGCCTCAGCCGAGACGACGTCGTTGCAGTCATTCGCGTAGACGTTCAGGCTCGACGTCGCCACAACGAAACCCGTCGCGAGCTGCGTTGCCTGTAGCGCGGTCATCGGCGCGCGCTGCGTGTGGTCGGTGCCGCACGCGCCGCCGTAGGTGTAGAAGAGCTTGTGGCTCCACGGCTGCTCCGTCGACCACGGCTCGATCGGCTTCAGCGGGTCGACGAGGACGGCCAGTTGGTAGATCCCGCGATCCACCGTCCCCGTGACGCGCTGCACGACGAACGGCACGATCTTCCCGCTGTCGGTCGTCACCGTCTGGACGTCCGTCGGCGTCGGTGGGCTTACCGGGTCGTAAGGGACGAACTGGTTGCTCGTGTTGCGGTAGAGGAGCTCGACCTTCGTCGGCGCATTGCACTGCACATCCGTCGCGTCGCCCAACGGCGGCGTCGACGCGTTCGGGTTGCAGTGGTACGGCGTCACCTGCGGGCCGGCGAAGATCGGACCGCCGATCGGATGGTTCGTGATGGTGATCTTGCGCCCGCGGCCGTCGTCGCCGCGTGCGGTGAGGGTGTTCTTGCCGTCCTCCAAGCCCGTGACGAGGCCGGAGAAACTGCCGTCGGGTCGCGTTGCGAACGAGCTCGAGACGTCGCGGCCGTTCAGGACGACGCGTACGCTCGCGGGATCGGTTCCCGTGGCGAGTGCGACGGCGACGAGTGCGTCGCCGCCCGAGATCAGGTCCGCTCGATTCGACAGGACGTCGATCGAGCTCACGCTCCCGTCGGCGGCGCGGGCGGAGCGCGCGCCGAACAGCCCGAGTCCGAATGCGAGAAGAACGGCAAGCGCGACGCGCGTCGCCGTCGTCGTTGCAGCTGTGCCCATTCCGGGCCTCCTCCAGAGATGATGTGGGCGAGGCGCGAACGTAACAGGTTCCCTGATATATCGCAACGCCGCGCGACTTGACAGGTAACCTGACTCACCCGGATACTGCTCGCCCACTGGCCCCATGCGCGACAAAGGAGCAGACGCATGACGAGGAGAAGAATCGTCCCCCTGGTCACCGTAATCGTGGCCGCGCTCGGGGTCGCCGTTCTCGCGGGCTTCACGAACCGCAGCACGCTCTCGGGGACCGTCTACATCGGCATGGACTCGCCACTCACCGGCGCGCAGCAGGTCGTCGGCCAGGGTGACCGCGAGACCGTCGAGGCGCTCGTCAAGTACTGGAACGCGCACGGCGGGATCAAGAACCGCCGAGTCGTCGTCGACATTCTCGACGACTCGTCCAACCCTTCTCAGGCCGTCCAGAACGTGCAGAAGTTCATCGGCGACTCGAAGTACGCCGCGATCCTCGGCTCCGGCACCGCGGCGGCAGCGGTGGCGACCGGGCCGCTCGCGAGTCAGGCCAAGGTGCCGTTCATCGCGCTCTCGCCGCCGACGACGCTCGTGTCGCCGCCGCAGCCGTACGTCTACCTCGCGATCCCGACCTCGCGCCTCTTCGCGTACAACCTCGCCGGCTACCTCCGGGCGCGGGGGATCAAGCGCGTCTGGCTGATGGGCGACAACGGTGGCTTCGGACGCGACGGCCCCACGCAGGTGCGCAGCCTCGCGAGCAGGTACGGACTCGAGATCGTGGACACGACCATCTTCGCGCCGACGACGAGCGACTTCTCGGCCGAGCTCGTGAAGGTGAAGAACTCGAACGCGCAGGCCCTGTGGCTGTGGACGGCGACGCCTGCAGGGAACACGATCGTGAAGCAGTTCAAGCAGCTCCAGCTCTCGCAGAAGCTCGTCCTCACGGGGGCCAACGTCTCCCAGCCGTTCCTCCAGGGAACGTGCCCCGACGCCAATGGCGCTCTCGTGAACTCGTATCTCGGCACGGTGTGGAAGTACCTCCCGAAGACGCATGCCGTCCGCAAGCAGGCGGCGCTCGTGGAGTCTCTCGTCAAGCATCCGCTCTCGAACTTCGACGTCGACGCGGCGTCGTCGATGTACGCGTTCAAGTCGGCGATGGTGAAGGGCGGCTTCTCGCGCGAGGCGATCAACGACGCGCTCGAGACGAAGGTCTACGGCGACGTGACGCCCGGCGGTTGGCTGAGGCTGACGAAGCGGAACCACACCGGCCTGCAGCTCGAGAGCATGTGGGCGGGCACGATCGAGAACTGCAAGCCGAAGCCCGCTTGGGGTCCCGCGTTCACGAAGAAGAAGAAGTAGGAGCAAGTCGCGGGCGGGGCGTCGCCCCGCCCGCTCATCACCGACGGAGAGGCCGAGGCCCGTGACAAGGTTGGAGAGATGAGCGAGACCGCTCGCGTGACCGAGCTTGCAGGGACGGCAGACGACCGCGAGGCGTTCTTCCAGATGGTCACGTCGGCCGTCCCGGCCCTGGGCGCCGGGGTTCCGCACGACTGAATCGTGGCGACCGTTGCCCGCGCGCGCGGACGCCTGCGAGCTGATCGGCGTAACGAAGGCGTTCGGCGCCGTCAAGGCGGTCGACGACGTCTCGCTCTCGATCGCCGAGGGCTCCCTCACCTGTCTGATCGGCCCGAACGGCGCCGGCAAATCGACGTTGCTCGGCTGCATCTCCGGGTTCAATCTCGTGGATTCCGGCCGGGTCGCGATCGGCGGGAACGACGTCACGCGCTGGCCGCCGCATCGGCGCGCGCATCACGGCTTGGCGGCCGTCTTCCAGACCACGCGCCCGCTCGAGCAGCTCGACGTCCTCGACAACGCGGCCGTCGGCGCGCACGTCCGCTCTCGGGCGGGGTTCGTCGAGAGCATGCTCCGCCCGCCTTGGCAGTGGCGGGAGGAGCAGCGCATCAGGCGCGAGGCGCGCGAGGCGCTCGAGGTCGTCGCGCTCGCCGATCGCGCGTCGGCGCCGGCGGCTGTGCTCCCGTTGGGCCAGCTGCGCCTGCTCGCGCTCGCGCGCGCGCTCGCGCAGGGTCCGACGCGTACTCCTGCTCGACGAGCCGGCCGCGGGCCTTCGCGCCGGTGAGAAGGCGCGTCTGATCGAGGCGTTGCAGGAGCTGAAGCAACGCGGGCTGACACAGGTGCTCGTCGAGCACGACATGCAGTTCGTCGGTGCGATCGCCGAGCGGGTGATCGTGCTCGACCGCGGCCGCGTGATTGCCGATGGCACGCCGGCCGAGGTGAGAAACGATCCGCGCGTCGTCGAGGCCTACCTCGGGTCGACCTCGCTGTGACGGCGCTCGTCGAGGTCGTGGATCTGGTGGTCCGGTACGGGCCGGCCGTCGCGCTCGACGGCGTCTCGCTGACGCTCCGTGCGGGAGAACGCGTCGCGCTCGTGGGGGCGAACGGCGCGGGGAAGACATCGCTGCTGAACGCGGTGTGCGGCGTCGTTCGGCCGGCCGCGGGGACGGTCCGCGTCGCGGGCGACGACGTGACGGGGCGTGCGCCGACGCACGTCGTCCGTCGCGGCGTCACGCAGGTGCCCGAGGGGCGCCAAGTCTTCCCCAGCCTGCCCGTCGAGGCGAACCTGCTGCTGGGCGCGTTCGGCCGATCATTCCGGACCGAGATCCTGACGTCGACGCTTCGCTTCGCGCGGCGTCGGAGCGAGGCACGTCGCCAGTTGGAACGCATCTACTCGTTGCTGCCGAAGCTGTACGAGCTGCGCGACCGCCCGGCCGGTCGCACCTCCGGCGGCGAGCAGCAGATGGTCGCGATCGGCCGCGCGCTGATGGCGGAGCCCCGGGCGCTCGCGATCGACGAGCTGTCGCTCGGCCTCGCGCCGATCGTCGTCGAGCAGCTCGCCGAGTTCCTGCTCCGGCTGAACGAGGACGACGGCGTCGCGATTCTGCTCGTCGAGCAGAACGCCGTCCTCGCGTTCGATCTTTGCGAGCGCGCGTACGTGCTCGAGACCGGCCGAATCGCGCTCGCCGGCGACAGCGCCGAGATCCGCGACCGGCCCGAGGTGCACAGCGCGTACCTCGGCGGAGGCCCGGCGTGACGACGTTCCTGCAGCTCCTCGTCGTCGGGCTCTCGACGGGGTCGGCCTTCGCGCTCGTCGGCATCGGCCTTGTCCTGGTCTACCGAACCACAGGGATCGTCAACTTCGCCCAGGGCGTGTTCGCCGTGATCGGAGGGCTCGTCACCTTCCGGCTCGCGGATGACCTGCCGCTCGCCGTCGCGACGCTCGTCGCCGTCCTGGTCGCGGCGGTGCTCTCGTCGGTGCTCGCGGTCGTCGCGGTCGGCTTCCGCGGTCGCACGACGAACCTCGCCAGCATCATCATCACGCTCGGCGCGTCGTTCCTCGCCGAGGCGCTCCTGCTGCTCGAGTTCGGGGACATCCCGCGCACGTACCACGGGATCTCCGACCACGCCTGGAACATCCACGGGGTCCTCGTGCAGCCGCAGTACGTGCTGATCTCGGGGGTCGCGCTCGCGGCGGCCGTCGGGCTAACGCTGTTCCTCCGCCGAACGATCGTCGGTCAGGCGCTCGTCGCCTGCTCCGACTCGCGTCGCGCAGCGGAGCTCGTCGGCCTCAACATCCGATCGCTGGCCGTCGTCGCTTTCGTCGGCGCCGGCGCTCTCTGCGCGCTCGGCGGGTCGCTGCTCGCGCCGAGCAGCCCGATGACATACAGCTCGGACGTCGCGATCACCGTCAACGGCTTCGCCGCAGCCGTGTTCGGCGGCCTCACGTCGGTCCGGCTCGCGCTGCTCGGCGGCTACGCGCTCGGGATCCTCGAGCAGTTCGTCGTCGGCTACATCGACCCCCAGTACAGCCTGACCATCGCGTTGATCGTGATGCTGGCGCTGATCGGCTGGCGGTCGCGGGGCGAGATCACCGCGGTCGGCCACCAGGCGCACGCCGCCGTGCATCGCGCACGCGTGCCATGGCCGGCTCCAGTCCGACTGGCGCTGATCGTGGCCGCCACCGTGTTCGCGTGTTGGCTCGCGTACCAGCTCGCGCCGTTCGACGTGAGCCTCTATGACCGCATGGGGCTGTATGCGCTCGTCGCGGTCGGGCTCACATTACTCATGGGGTTCGCGGGTCAGATATCGCTCGGCCAGGGCGCGTTCTTCCTCATCGGCGCGTACACCTCGGCGATCCTGACCGTCGGGCTTGACCCCGCCCATCGGATCGTCGACCCGGGGGCGGGGATCTCACCGGTGCTCGCAGTGCTGGCGGCGCCCGTGGTGACCGCCGCGGTCGCGGCGGTGATCGGTTTGCCGTTGCTCCGCCTGCGCGGGCACTATCTCGCGTTCGCGACGCTCTCGTTGCACCTCATCGCGTTCTCGCTCCTCTACGCGTGGGACAGCTTCACCGGAGGGCAGTACGGCATCTCGGTGACGAAACCGCTCGAGGTCGGCGGATGGGCCGTCCGCGGTGCCGATCACGCCGCGGTCGTCTGGGCGCTCGTCGGGATCGTCCTCGTGCTCGCGACCAACCTTGTCCACTCTCGGGTCGGCCGGGCGCTGCAGGCGCTCGCGACCGACGAGGCGTCCGCAGCGGCATCCGGCGTCGGCGTGGCGAGCTACAAGCTGAGGCTGTTCGTTCTCGCCGCCGCGCTGGCCGGGATCGGAGGCGGTCTGTTCACGTTCGCATTCCAGTTCGTCTCGCCCGAGGCGTTCCCCGTTGTCCTCAGCGTCGAGTTCGTCGTGATGGTCGCGGTCGGCGGCCTCGGCAATGTGTATGGCGCCGTTGCGGGGACGATCGCGATCCTCTACCTCGAGCAGAAGCTGCGCGAGTTCGGTGCCCGAGACGCGCTCCTCGGCTGGTCGCTCCCCGACGCCGCGCCGACGGTGTTCTCCTACGGCGTGTTCGGCCTGATCCTGATCGTGATCATGCTGTTCTTCCCGCGCGGCCTGCTGCCGGCGTTCGGCGACGCGACGGCTCGGGCGACCGCGAGGATCGGCGGTCGCGGTCTCCCCGGTTCGGCGATTCGGAATCGTCGTCAGACGGGAGGACGGCGCTGATGCTTTGCCGGAGCGGGCCGCGCGCCGCCAGGCGCTGTCGCGACGTCGACGAGCAGGAGCGCTGGTCGGTCCAGTAGCCGCGGCGGCGGCCGCCCGAGTCCGATCAGTGGGCTTCGGGCCCGACCCGAGCGGCGGCGTACGTGCGAGGGCTCGCAGCCTGATCCGCCGGGTCTTGCCAGGATGGAAGAAAGCTGAGACGATCACCGTCTTGTGAGTGCTGCAACTAGCAGCGCCCTCGAAAGGAAGGATTGCGCAGTGGAAACAGTCGGCACGGCCCGTCTGACGCGCGCCATTCCGCCGCAGCGCGCGATCTCCGCGAGCGTCTCACGTCGCGAGATCAACGCCGCCCTGGACGACACCGATGGCATCCCCGAGCTGCAGCTCGACGTCATCTCCGTCGATCGCGGTGAACGCGGGACAATCACGATGACGTGGAGCCGCGACGAGCTCGAAAAGCTGCTCGAGGCCGGCTCCGAGAACGAGGTCGTCTTGACATTCGACCAGGAGGAGCTCACGAGCTTCCTGGGCGACGTGGAGGCGCACGGCATGCGCACCGGCGCAGCCGTGTTCGCCGTTGCGGCGGCCGGAGCCCTCGGGACCGGCGCGTCGCTCGCGAACGCGTCGATCGCGGGCGGGGACGGCGGCGGCGCTGCGGCGACGCCCATCACCGCGATCGGCACCACGGCTGCGGCGGATGCGTCGCAGGCGCGTTCCGAGGCGATGAACGAGCAGTACGGTCTCGGTGCGGCAGGTGGGGCGGCTGCGGCGGATGCGTCGCAGGCGCGTTCCGAGGCGATGAACGAGCAGTACGGTCTCGGTGCGGCAGGTGCGGGCGGCTGCGGCGGATGCGTCGCAGGCGCGTTCCGAGGCGATGAACGAGCAGTACGGTCTCGGTGCGGCAGGTGACGCGGCGGCTGCGGCGGATGCGTCGCAGGCGCGTTCCGAGGCGATGAACGAGCAGTACGGTCTCGGTGCGGCAGGTGGGGCGGCTGCGGCGGATGCGTCGCAGGCGCGTTCCGAGGCGATGAACGAGCAGTACGGTCTCGGTGCGGCAGGTGACGCGGCTGCAGCGGTGCGTGCCGCCGAGTTGCGAGGCGAAGCGACGAATCAGGCGTACGGCCTCGGCGCGTCCGCTGCGGACTCGCGTGTCACCGACGCGTCCTCGGCCGGCGGCTACGCAGCACCGGTCGAGACCTCCGGAGGCGGCGTGGAGGTCCAGATGCCGCCGGTCGACGACGCTCTCATCGTCGGCGGCCTGCTCCTGACGATCGCGGGAGCGGCGTTTGTGGTTCGCCGCGCCGCAACGCCACCGCTGGCGTAGCAATCCCTGTACCAGCTGGAAGTCGAGCGCTGCTCCGCTTCCAGCTGGTGTCAGGTTCTGCCTTTCAGTCGCGCGGTTGCGGTCAGGCAGCGACCGGACTCCGAGGCTGCGGGCGGTCGCTGGGCTCCGGCGGCCTGCCTGACGCGCGAGAGGTGCGCTGGCCCGGAGGTAGGAGGCGATCGCGACTGCCGACGCTCTAGGCGACGGCGACGCAGCGTTCGCGCCGATCGGGGTCGCCTCGCGCGGATCGAGTGCTCAGTGTCGTCTCGCCGGGAACGATCTCCGCTGCGACCGCATAGTGCGTCGCCTCGAGATCGCGCTCCACCAGGAATCGATCGTCTTCCGGATAGAAGACCGCGGTCTGGTATTCGTCGCCGGCGAACGCCTTGACCGCGTCGAGCGAGTCCCAGAGCGTGAACATCACGAACTCGGTGTGTTCGCCCACGTCGCGGCGCAGCATCCACACGCCGCGGTTGCCAGGTGTTGACGAGTAGGCCGGAACGCCGGTCCCGGCCATGTATTGCGCGTAGGCATCGGCCTCGCGCCGCTGGACAGCACCTCGCCAGATGCGTGCAATCACGGGCTCCTCCTTCGGTCTGCCGGACGACGCCTTCCGTAGCAGCGTACGCGGCCCCGCGGGCCTGCCTCGCGCGCGGGCCCGGCGGTCACCTGCCGGTGTGCGGCGGTGCGGCGGGTAGTTGCACCGTGACGCGGAGCCCGCCGGCGGCCCGAGGGCTGAGGGTGAGGGTTCCGTCGTGTGCCTGGGTGATGCTCTTGACGATTGCGAGGCCGAGGCCGACACCTGCCTGGTCGGTGCGTATGCGTTCAGTGCCGCGAAGAAACGGCTCGGCAAGCGTGGCAACTGACTGCGCGGTGAGCTTTTCGCCGGTGTTCTCGACGGTGAGCACCGCACGCTTGGGGTGAACGCTGGTTGTGACCCACACGGTGCCCTGTTCGGGCAGGTTGTGGACGATCGCGTTCTGCACCAGGTTCGTAGTCATCTGCAGAAGGAGCGCGTGTGAGCCGGTGGTGGGGGTGATGTCGCCGGAGGTCTCGATGGTGAGGCCGTGTTCTTCTGCGAGTGGGAGGAGTGTCTCGGCGGCTTCTTCCGCTATGAGGGACAAGTCGACGTGCTCTCGGGTGAAGGACCGCCGGTCGGCGCGGCTGAGCAGAAGCAGCGCTTCGGTGAGGTCGATCGCTCGGGTGTTGACGGCGTGAAGGCGGTCGACGAGCTCGCCGGTGTCACCGTTCAGATCGTTGCGGGCCACGTCGAGCAGTGTCTGCGTGATCGCCAGGGGGGTGCGTAGTTCGTGCGAGGCGTTGGCTGCGAATCTCTGCTGCTCGGTGACGTGTGCTTCGAGCCGGGCCAGCATGGTGTCGAAGGCGTCGGCGAGCTCGCGGAACTCATCTCTACGGCCCTCGAGCTCGATTCGGTGGGAGAGCGACCCGTCCGCGGCCGCGCGTGTGGCGTCTGTGATGCGCGTCAGCGGGGCGAGCATGCGGCCGGCGAGGAGCCACCCTCCCAGTAGACCGAACACCAGCAGGAACGCCATCACGATAGCCGCGGTCGGAGCGAAAGCGTGCAGGAGATCGGCGTGGCTGCGTACCACGAAGATCACACCAGGGTGCACACCACGCGAAAGGGAGAAGTACCCGACGGCGAGCAGCACGGCACCCGCGAGCATCAGAAAGCCGGCGTAGCTGAGGGTGAGCTTGAGGCGAACGCTCAAACCAGGGGCTCTATCCACGGTCTCCTTCCTCACGCGCGGTGTCAGTCTCGATGCGGTACCCGACGCCGGCAACGGTGGCGATGATCCAGGGTTCGCCGAGCCGTTTGCGCAGACCCGAGACCGTGATGCGCACGGCGTTGGTGAACGGGTCTGCGTTCTCGTCCCATGCCCGTGCCAGGAGCTCTTCGGCGCTGATGACGCCGCCTTCTGCCGCGACGAGGGCTTCGAGCACCGCGAACTGCTTCCGGGTCAGCGCGACGTAGCGGCCGTCGCGGTAGACCTCTCGGCGGAAGGGATCCAGACGGAGACCTGCGATCTCTCGCACGGGTGGCCTGTTGTGGGCGCGCCGGCGGTCGAGCGCTCTGAGACGGAGCACGAGTTCTTGGAGCTCGAACGGCTTCGTGAGGTAGTCGTCGGCGCCGAGCTCGAACCCGGTGGCCTTGTCGTCGAGACGGTCGGCAGCGGTGAGCATGAGGATCGGCATCCCGCTACCGGAAGCGACGATGCGTTTGGCGATCTCATCGCCGGTGGGTCCGGGAATGTCTCGGTCGAGGACGGCGATGTCGTAGGCGTTGAGGCTCAGTAGCTCCAGGGCGGTGTCGCCGTCACCAGCGATGTCTGCCGCGATTGCTTCCAGGCGTAGGCCGGCGCGGATGGCTTCTGCCATATAGGGCTCGTCCTCGACGATCAACACTCGCATGCTCCGATGCTAGAGCGCGCGCGTTTCGTCGGCGTATCGAAAACCGGATACGTGCCGGCAACACCACGCTGCCTTGAATGGCGGCATGCCCTACAGCAAGCGAGCACGAACCCGTCGCATTCGGATTCGCAGGATCCGTGCCGCCGGCCTGCTGATCGTCATCGCGGCGATCGCCGCGTCCCTCGGCTACCACGTGGCGTCCTCGTCCTCGACGGCCGAATCACCCCTCGACGTCGTTCGCAGTGTGCAGCGTGGCACGGTTGGCGACGCGCTGCCCAGCACGGTGTGGCCGGCACATGGCCAAGCCGCGTTCGTCAGAACGGGACAGTCGCAGATCGAAGCCGGCCCGAACCAGTACGCGGCTGCAATCGCCAGCGTTGCGAAGGTGATGACGGCCTATCTCGTCCTCCGTGACCACCCGCTAGGACCGGGCCAGGACGGCCCGACGATCACGCTCACCGACGCCGACGTTGCCGACACCGACCGCCGGCGCCGACAGCAGGAGTCGGTCGTGTCCATCGCCGCCGGCGAGCGATTGACCGAACGGCAGGCGCTGCAGGCGCTGCTGCTGCCGTCGGCGAACAACATCGCCGCGGTTCTGGCGCGATGGGACGCCGGCTCGGAGGGCCGGTTCATTGACCGGATGAATGCCACCGCACGGTCGCTGGGCATGACCCACACTCGCTACACCGACCCGAGCGGCTACGACGACGCAACGGTGTCGACTGCCGCCGACCAGGTCCGCATCGTCGATCGGGCCATGCGCCTGCCGGTGTTCGCGAGCATCGTCGCCACACCGAGCGCGACGCTGCCGGTTGCCGGCACCGTGCACAACACCAACACCTTGCTCGGGCACGAGGGGTTTGTCGGCGTCAAGACCGGTTCGGACGAGGCGGCCGGCGGCTGCTTCGCCTTCCGGGCCATCCGCTGGATCGACGGCAAGCGGACGACGATCACCGGGGTCGTGTTGGGCCAGCCCGGCCACGACAAGATCGCGGCGGGTCTCGCGGCCGCCGACGCCATGGTCGACCGCATCGCCGGTCATCCACGGCGCCAGGTACGGGCCATGCCGGTTCTACGCCAACGAATCCTGGCACCGCGAACTCCGCCTCGAAGTCATCGA
Organism: uncultured Actinomycetes bacterium; assembly: GCA_963698925.1. Taxonomy (GTDB): domain Bacteria; phylum Actinomycetota; class Thermoleophilia; order Gaiellales; family Gaiellaceae; genus PALSA-600. The sequence goes on from CAVOSR010000007.1 coordinate 190,726, forward strand.
TTGCGGCTCCAGCTCGGCGTGGATCACGCACCCGGACGTGTGCAGGAACGACTTGACGCTCATGGTTCGCGCTCGATTGGCGGAACTCCGCGGCCGAAGGCGGACGCGCAGTCGACCTCGTAGAACTCGGCGCGGTTCGCGTCGCCCACCACCATCTCGACGAAGTCGCCCACGTCATCTGCAGAGCGCCCTTCCCAGAGGCAAACAGCCTTCGCGCCGTTCACCAGCGGGTAGACGCAGACGAGCCGCACGCTGTCGGGGAAGGACGCAGTCGGATCGGTCGCCCGCCGGAAGCCTTCGGCGTCCTCGATCTCGTGGATGGCAATCACGAGCGTCGCCGCCGGCTCGGACGGCAACGTTTGGTTCACCGAGCGTGCTCTCGGCGATCCCGCGGGACGGATCGGCCGCATCGACCCGTCGACCGGCGAGATCACGAACCACCCGCCGCCGAGCAACGGGCATCCGCTCACGATCACTTCAGGCCCTGATGGCGCCCTCTGGTTCACCGAGTCGCCCGGCAACAGGATCGGCCGCGTCGACCCGGCCAACGGCACGATCTCGGAGTACTCGGTTCCGACCGCTTCCACAGAGCGCGCCCTGGGAGATCACCGCCGGCCCCGACGGCAACCTCTGGTTCACCGAGCTCAACGCAAACCAAATCGGTCGCATCGAGCCGGCCAGTCACACGATCTCCGAGTACCCGGTGCCGACACCCGGCAGTCAGCCGAACACGATCCGGCCCGGCCCCGACCCCAACCCGGCCGACGCCTGCGCCTACCAGCGCGACACCGTCGGCGACAGCGCATTCGCGGCCCGCTACGGCAGTTTCGGCGGCTGCGTCTCCAAGCTCGCGACCACCAAGACACTCTGGTTCAGCGAGCAAGCCGCGAACCGGCTCGCCCAGATCACCACCGACGGCGACGTCTTCGAGTACCCGCTCCGAACCGCCGGGTCACAACCGGGCGGCCTCGCTCAGGGACCAGACGGCGCCGTGTGGTTCGCGGAGTTCGCCGGCAGCACGATCGGCCGGCTCGAAGTCACGAGCATCGGCAAGCCGGCCGCGCCGGGGACGCGCAGCGGCGCAGTTCCCGTCGACCCACTCACAGACTCGTAACCACGGCGAGCGGACACATCCGCGGCGGCCTTTGTCTGTTGGCGACGTCGCGGGCGTTCGAGAACGAGAACCTGGCGAATGCCGCCGCGCACGTGTGCGCCTGGACGTGGTTCTGCTCGGCCGGAGACGTCCACCCGAGCGCGACTGGCTACGGCGTGATCGCGAACGAGTTCCTCGACGCGCTCAACCCGTGACGAAGGGCGGTGAGTCGGAGCGTGGGAGCGGGGCGTGCTGCCCGCCCTGTCAGCCGCGGGTGCCGGGTAGGCAGAGTGCCGCGAGATCGAGACCCGGGTACTCGGGTTGCTCGACGAGGCAACCGAGCCGAGCTGACATCAAGCTCCGGCGTTGCGCGATCGACCGACGCCGATGACGATCGCGCTCGCTCGAGCTGGGCTGCGATCGGCGCCGCTGCGGCTTCCCGACCAGGCGAGGGCAGGCTCGCGATCCGCTCGGAGGTCGGTGCGATCGGACGGCCGGAAGATACGGCAGCGAGCGAAGGTACTCGACCGGGTCGCGGGTCTCGGAGGCATTCGCCGCGACCCGCGCGATGTCCGCAGCTGGAGAACAGTGCGGATTGCTGCGCCGGGCTGTCGGTTTGCCGCACGGGGACGACCGTCACGGAGATGCTGATCGCCGCGAGCCGACGCCGAGCACGCGCACGAACATGGGGGTCGAAGATGGCGCCGGTGGCGTCGGCGTACGTCGCGAACAGCGCTTGGACGTGACGTCCGGCCGATCAGCCGGCGGGCGACGCTCAGATCGCCGTCGAGCGGGTAGCCGGCACCGGCGCGTGCACCGGGGCGCTCGGCGGCAGCACGGCGCTCGTCGGGAAGACGATCACGCCGGCGAAGCCCGGCGACGAGGGCGTGCCGGTCGAGGGCGTACGCGACTGCGTGACGTGCCTGAGCGTCCGCGAAGAGCGGTCGGTGCGGATTGAGGGCGAGGCGCTCCGTCCAGTTGTTCGCGGTCAGGCGATAGCGCCCGGAGCCGCCGGCGCTGCGACGGCACCCGGTTCGAGTGCGGCATCGTCCTCGCGACGTAGTCGACCTTGCCTTGCGCCAGCGAGTCACCGCTCGGCGGATGTCGACATGCGTCCGGTAGACGATGGCGTCGACACGCTGCGGTCGCGGCCCAGGGTAGTTGGGGTTTCGCTTCAGCACGAAGGCATCGCCCTGCTGGGCGGCGAGGTAGTACGGGCCGGCTGAAGGGATCGGCGACGCGACGCCGTTGAGCACGATCGGTGTCCGGACCGGCACCGCGCAGAAGTCCGGCTCGGCGAGGCGCGCGGGAAGGTCGGAGGCCGGCTTGACGAGCCGGATCACGAGCAGGTCGCCGTGCACGTTGACGCCAGAGACGTGCGCGGTCTTTCCGGCGTGGTACGCAACGGCGCCGACGACATCCGGGAGCAGCGCCAGCTTCCACGGGCCGGGTTGCAACCGGGGCGACAGCACGCGTTCGATCTCGCGGGCGAAGGAGGCGGCCGTGACGGGCGCGTTCGACGGCGGCGAGAAGCGGTAGCCGGATCGGATCCGGAAGGTGTACGTGTGCCCTTCGTCAGAGACGCGAGGCCAGCCGGCAGCGACTTCGGGCACGAGTTGCTGTCCGGCGGCGCCGGAGGCGTCGCGGTAGTTGAAGAGCTTCGCGCAGGTCGCGTACTGGAACTGGACCTGGTACGGGTTGAACGCCGTCTGCGACGCAGCGGGGTCGGGCGAGCTCCAGTCGAGGTAGTCGTCCTTCAGCGCGAGGTGGACGATGCGGCCCTTCAGGCCGGCGGTCACGTCCTGTGCGCTCTGCTGGACGCCGACTGCGACGACGCCGTTGCCGGCGGCGACGCCGTCCAGGTGATGGCCGAGCCGGTAGACACGTTGCTCGTTCGTGGTCGGATCGATGCGAACGATCGTGCCCACGTCGCCTTCGGCCGCCCACACGGCGCCGCCGGAATACGTCACGTTCTCGATCACCCCGGCGAGTCGATGCTGGTCGTCACCGCTCCCTGCGCGTCGAGCTTCCAGATCTGGTGATCCGGATTCGTCGCGACCCAGACGTACCCGCCTCCCGCTGCGAGACAGCAGATGTTGGTGTTGCCGACGCTGGGGGTGGCGGTGACGTTGTTCGTCCGTGCGTCGATCCTCGAGACCTGGCCGATGTCGGCGTTCGCGACCCAAAGCGCGCCGTTGCCGAAGGTCAGCGCCTGTGCGCCGCCGTGCGGGATCAGGACGCTCGCCTCGACGTGACCGGTTCGCGGATCGAGTCGATGGACGTAGCTTGGATTGGCATTTCCCTGCCCGATCCACACCGAGCCGGCGCCCAGCGCGACGTCGTGCGTCTCCGACGCGAGTCCGTAGTCGTGCACCGGGAGCCGGAAGCGGTTGGCGACGACCGGCGGGTCGAGCGACGGATCGATCTGCACGAGTGTCGGCGAGGTGCAGTCGGTCACCCACACAAACCCCTCACCGACTGCGAGTCCGCAGGGAACCGAGACACCCGTGTTGAGCTTCGCGAGCACCTTCCCGGTCGACCGGTCGATTCGCGTCAGGTCTCCGGTCGTCGAGAGGCTCCAGAGCGAGCCGGCGCCGAACCTCGAGGCGACGACGCCTCGCGCAAGCGCCTGGCCGATCGCTTTACCGCTGCGCACGGAGAGCAAGACGACCGAGTTGGGCTGAGGGAGGGCGGCCGCGTGCGGGCTCTCCGTGCCGCCGGCAGCGACGAGCAGGCCGACGGCAGCCGCAGCCGCTGCGACCGCGAGCGCGACTCCGGACAGGAGCAACTCCGGCGTCGATTCGTCGCGTGGGCGCCGACCGCGTGCCGTCACGTCCAGCGAGGGGTCCTGGCGAAGGATCGACTGCTCCAGGTGTTGCAGCACCGGACCAGGCTCGATCCCAAGCTCGCCGACCAGCAGCGTTCCGCGTCTCGGTGTAGACGCGCAGCGCGTCGGCCTGCCGTCCGGAGCGGTAGAGCGCGAGCATCTGCTGCGCACGTAGCCGCTCGCGAAGCGGATGCGCGGCCGTCAGCGACTCGAGCTCGGCGACGACCGTGTGATGTTGTCCGAGCGCGAGCTCGGCGTCGATCAGCTCCTCGCGTGCGGCGACGCGAAGCTCGTCGAGGCGCTCGATCTCGATTCGTGCGAACGCCTCGTACGCGAGATCGGCCAGCGCAGCTCCGCGCCAGAGCCCGAGCGGCTTCGCGGAGGGTCTCTGCGGCCGCAGCCGGATCGCCCGCGGCATTCGCGCGCCGGCCCTCCGCGAGCAGGCGCTCGAACCGGTTCGCGTCGATCTGCTCCGACTCGACGCTTCAAGCACGTAGCCGCCCGCCTTCGTGACGAGGAGGTCGGATGACTCGAGCAGCTTGCGCAGCCGCGACACCTGATGGTCGAGGCTGTGCTCGGCGGTTCCTGGCGGCCGTTCACTCCACAGCTCGTCGATCAGGCGGTCGCGGGAGACGACCTCGTTCGCGTGGAGGAGGAGGAGCGCGAGGAGGGCGCGCTGCTTCGCACCCCCGATCGGGATGCTCCGCCGGTCATCCCGGACCTCGAGCGGCCCGAGTAGCAAGAACTCCATCGGCCTCCTCGCGAGGACCGTACACCGTCGCGGGAGCGGGGTGGGAGCGGCTCGGGAGGATGCGTTGAGGCGCGGACGGCAGCGTCGAACGCGGCAAGCTCGAGACGCCGGGTCTCGAGCTGCGACGAAGGAGCACGAGTGTTCTCACGTATTCGGCGCGGAGCTCGTCCTACTGTCGGCGCTCGCCGGCGCGAGGTTCGCAGCTATGGGCGTCACGGTCACGTCGTCGCCCGCGGGCACGCTCGCGGGCGGCAACCCGCAGGACCTGCCGATCAGCAACTTCAACACGCCTGCCGGCAGCCTCTCGGCACTCCGAGCGGCGTCACCTACCAGGCAAGCAGCTTCCCACTCGGACTGCGCGTCACCGCGCCGGACGGCAGCTGGTCAGGGACGCAATGGCGGACGACGTCACGTGGGAAGCCGGCCTTCGGCTGGGCTGAGTTCGGTCACGGCCCGGGATCGACACCGCCACGCGGCGTGGTCGAGCTCGAGACGGCGTACGGCCCGACGCCGTCGGTCGCAGCGACGATTGCCCGCCTCCGTCGAGGTGGATCGCACCTACCGGCGAGCCACGTCGGCGGGATCACATTCCAAGCAGCGTCGCCGGTCAACCTGGCGGGGTACCCAGGCCGGCAGTTCGACGGCACCGTCTGGGGTATCTACGGCCACACGTTCGTTCCGTTCTCCGCGACGACGGGCGGGGCGAGCCCGGCCGATTCCTTCCGTGCCGACCAGGGCGAGGTGTTCCGGCTCGTCGCGCTGAACGTCAACGGCAAGACCGTTGTTCTCTTCTCTCGACAACATCTCGCTACCGGCCGAGACGGTTCCCTGCGTTCATTGCTTCCGCGAACCGGCTCCTCAGGTCGGTCACATTTGCCGCATAGACGAAGGAGGCTCGACATGCGCACATGATCCTGGTTCGCGATGGTCGCCGCCGCGTTGCTCACGGCCGCAGCGACGGCCGGGGCGGCGCCGCAGCAGTTCCGCTCGACGTTTCCGTATCACTTCGTCGACGACCAGACGTGCGCGTTTCCGATCATCGTCGACTTCGTGTTCACGAACGATGTCATCGAGTTCGACAACCCGGACGGAACGACCGCACCGCCTGCAGCTGCATCAGAGCAACGTCGGAACGTCGACCGGAAACGGCGTCACGTTGACCGAGAACGAGCACACGCAGACGTTCGTGACGTTCGTCGACGGTGTCGCGACCCAGGCCGTGCACGTCGGCACGCTCTGCACTTCGCCGGTGCGGGCGGCAGGGTCGCGCTGATCGCCGGGCAGCAGGTCTTCGACGGTGGAGAACGGCTTCGACACGAACGTTGATCTGAAAGACACGGCGTCGACCTCGACTTCGCGAGCGACGCTGCGTTCTGCGCCGCGTTCGCCTGAGCCAGGACGGAGGAGAATGTGTTCGAGAACCTCGGCGGCGGCACCCGACGTCGGGCACGACGCCGTGCGCACCTGTGATCGGGCCTGGAACCTGACGCGGTGCCGCCGTCGCGACGCCCAGGCTCGACGCAAGAACGTTGCAAGACTTCAGCCGCGGGGCGGCGGCGCCCGTGCGCCGCCGCCCTTGCACACTCCCTTACTGTTTGGCGGGTCCCGGGTGCGACACAGGCGCCGGTCCGATGGGCTCGCCGCCCGGTCCGCCTGCGAACGTGAGCCACGGAATCGACGGCTGGAAGCCGACAGGTGGCTTGCTCCAGTCACAGACGCCGTCCGGGAACGCCTGCTGCAGGCCCGCCCACTGCGCCGCGGTGAACGTCACCGAGTAGTCGGCCGGATCGAGCGGCTTCAGCTGGCACGCCATCGCGTTGTCGACGAGCGGCTCACCTGCGACGAGCCGCGAGTCGCCGAAGTGCGGGAACGCCGCCGCACACGTAGCGGGATCGGTCGTCTCGGTCAGCGCCGCGCCGATGAAGCACTCGTCGGACGCCGTCGCCGGCTTGTCGTCGAGCACCTTCTGCGAGAGCGGAACGTCGCGTGTGTCCGACTCGATCGTCGAGAGCCAGCTGTCCATCGTGAGGAAGGACTTCAGCGCGATCGAAGGCGGAGGCGCGATGTTCGTCGGCACGAAGGCTGCGTCCCACGTCCAGATCAGCTGGTTGCCGTGCCCGCCGTTCGCCGCGTCGAGCCGGGCCCGCATGACGTACGAGTGGTAGTCGGTGTGGATGTCGTTGAAGAGATGCTCGGAACCGCGCAGATCGATGATCGGCACGTTCGCGAGCTGCACGCCGTTCGTGACCTGACCTGTGCGGTACGCGATCGACTGCGCGACGAGATCCGGAGCGGAGCGGGCCGCCGTGAAGTTGAGGTCGATGTCGGTACCGCCGACGCTCTGGTTGAGCGCGACGAACTGATCCGGTGTGATCGTCCCCGCAGCCAGCGCACCGAGCCCGTACTCGACCCCCACGTTGGAGAACGGGCTGCGGGCGAAGCCGTCGCTCGGCCGGAAGCCCCAGATCGCCGACTGGTAGTCCTGCACGTCGCAGCGCACTCCGCCGGGGTTCGACACCGGGTCGTACACGAGCGACGCGAACGGCGTTCCGGTGAGGTTGCAGTTCGACACGCGTGAGGGAATGCCGACGGGCGCGAAGCTCAGATCCCACGCCGTGCACACGCCCGGGTCGCGGACGCCCATCACCGCAGCCTGCTGCGCAGCGGTGAAGCCGGGAGTGCTGAAGTAGTGGCGCAGGAGGTGGCAGTCGTTGACCTCGTTCGCCGTCGTCCAGCTGTCCTGGAAGCTGCAGTTCGGCTGGATGCCGTTGAGGAGGCCGGGATAGTCGGCGGCGATGACGTGTTGCTGGATCGAGCCGCCCGAGCAGCCCGTGCCGATCGTGTAACGGATGCCGCCGTACGTCTCGTTGATGTGCTCCTTCAGCATCATCAGCGCTTCCGCCGAGACGACGTCGTTCGCATCGTTACCGCGAATGTTGAGGTTGTTGTTCGCGACCATGAACCCACGCGAGAGCGCGAGGTCGACCACGTCGTTCTGCGGTGCGCCGTTCGTATGCCAGGGCGCGGTTCCCCCGCCGAACTGGTAGAGCACCTTGTGGTTCCAGCCGGCCTGCGACGCCCAGGGCGCCCAGCCGGCGCTCGGATCTGCGAGAACGCTGACGTCGTACAGGCCGCGGTCCATCGCGCCGTGCTCGGAGCGCACGATGTACGGCACCGTCACACCCTGGTCGGTCGTCGTCGACGCGATCGACGACGCGGCAGGCGGCGACGCGGGGTTATACGCCTGGAACGTATGCGTTGTCGCGTTCATGTAGCTGAACGAGACGATCGGCGTGCCGTCGCACTGCGCATCGGTCGGCACCGGGAAGCCGGTCACCGTCTTGCAGACCCACGGCTGCACCTGCGGCCCGGCAAAGACCGGTCCGCCGCTCGGATGATTCGTGATCGTGAGATGAACGGTCGGACCGTTCTTCATCGACGCCATCAGGTCGTTAGCGCCGTTCGCAAGGCCTGTGACGACGCCTTCGTACGCGCCGTTCGGGCGCACGGCGAACATCGAGGTGACATCGTTTCCGTCGAGGCTCACCCGAACCGTCGACGGATCGACGCGGTTCGGCAGGACGACCTGCACGAGCGCGTCGCCTCCCGAGACGAGGTCGGAGCGGTTCGACAGGCTGACGAGCTCTGGCTGCCCGCCGTTGTTGCCGGATGCGGACGGAGCCAACCCGGCGAACGTCTGTGCAGACGCGCTGGGAATCAATACCGTGCCGGCGAGCACGAGCAGGACGAATCCTGCGAGTCGCGCTACGGCCACAGACTCGCGTGCCATCTTTGGCCTCCCTTTCCTGGAAGATGGGATCTCGCGGAGTCTTCCAAACGGAGAGCTGCCTAGCGCGCTCGAGCAGCGGTACATTCGTACCGTGGCCAATCGTCGCGACGAACTGAGCGACCACGCCGCGCGGAACCGCGCGTACTGGGATCGCACGAGCGACTGGTACCACGAGGCGAACGCCCGGTTCATCGAAAGGGGCCTCGCGTGGGGCCTGTGGCAGATCCCCGAGAGCGAGCTCAATGTGCTCGGCGACGTGATCGGAAAGGACGTGCTCGAGCTCGGCTGCGGGGCGGCCGAGTGGTCGCGGGCGCTCGCGCGCATCGGAGCGCGCCCCGTCGGGCTCGACAACTCGGAGGCGCGCCTCGCCCGCGCGCGCGAGGCCGGCGCCGACTTCCCGCTCGTCCACGCGAGCGCGGAGTCGCTGCCGTTCGAGGACGCGCGCTTCGACGTCGTCATGTGCGACTGGGGCGCGACAACGTTCGCCGATCCGTACCTCGTCGTCCCGGAGGTCGCGCGGGTGTTGCGGCCGGGCGGGCTCTTGGCGTTCTCGAACTCGTCGCCGTTCGGCTGGGTCTGCTTCGACAGGGAGTCCGACACGTACGTGCCGCGGCTCGTCAACGACTACTTCGGCCTCCGCCGCTGGGACGATCCCGACGGGGCGACGGAGTTCAACCTCACCTACGGCGAGTGGATCGCTGTCTTCCGCAGGAACGGGTTCGCGGTCGAGGACCTGATCGAGATCCAGCCGCCGCCGGGCGCGACCTCGACGTACCGGAACGAGGCCGAGACGGAATGGGCACGGCACTGGCCGATGGAGACGATCTGGAAGGTTCGCCGGGTCTGAGCCACGTCGGGTGCTCACGGCGTGAAATCGGCGCCGCGTCTCTACGATCTCTGGATGGCGTATGACGAGGCCCTCGCGCAGCGCATCCGCGACCTCGTTGCGGGCGCGCCGAAGCTGACGGAGAAGAAGATGTTCGGTGGACTGGCGTTCCTTGTCGGCGGCAACATGGCGATCGCCGCGAGCGGGCAGGGCGGAATTCTCGTGCGGGTCGATCCCGAGGAGTCGTCGAAGCTGGTTGCGAAGACGGCGGCCGAGGTGATGGTCATGCGCGGCCGCCCGATGGAGGGATGGCTCCGCGTCGCCGCCGAGGATGTGCGGACGAAGCAGTCGCTCGCCTCGTGGGTGAAGCGTGGCACGGCTTATGCCGCGTCGCTGCCCGCGAAGTAGGTCTCTTAGACGGAGAGGAGTCAGCCCGCGTCGGGACGGTCGCCCAGCCGAGCGCCCGAAGCCGTTGTCGACCCGCCACGCGGCGCACGCCTACGACCGCGCGGCGGCGTGCGCTCTCGCGCAGGCCGCCGCACGTATGGATCGATCAGGAGTTGTCCTTGTCCTTCACGCGCCACGACAGCAGTGCCGCGGCACTCGCCTTGGCGTGGCGCAGGGAGCGGCCCGGGTCGGCGTTGCCGCCGGGGCCGCTGTCACTCTCGACGATGTAGTTGCGCTGGTTCTGACCCTTCACGTTCTCGAAGAGGAACTTGAAGCCCGGCTCGTCGGGGTCTGCGTTTGGATGCCCGGCCACCGGTCCGGCGCCGAGGTCGCCCTCGCCCGAGATCACTGCGTCGGTGAAGGTCGGCGTGCGCAGGAACGTTTGGAAGTACGGCGAGCCGCCGCTCTCGGGCGGGCCGCCGGTCCACGTTCCCGTCTGTGCCGTGTTTCGGAAGCCGTCCTTGATGTGCCAGCCCATGACGCGCTTCGCCTCGGCCTGGATCAGCGCGTAGACGCTGATGTCTGGCCGGTGCGTGGTCGCGTTCAGGAAGCGGACGCGGCCGGACCAGTTGTGCAGGATGTCGATCTCCCACCCGAACAGCTTCGGATCGGTGTTCGCCAGCACCCACTGGATCCGGTGCACCGTGCTGAGCGACGGGTTGGCCGGGTCGTCGAAGTAGCGGTAGTTGTCCTGCTCCGGGTGGAAGAAGTACTGGACGCCGCGATCCCTGAGGATCTCGCCGATCCGGTCGACGTGCTGGGCGCGGGCGGCGAAGCCGTACGTGATCGCACCCGTGACCGGATTGACCGAGTCGCCGAGGGTGCTCAGGCTGGACAGGTTGCCCGAGAAGCCCATCGTCTTCATGCCGAGGGTCTGCAGGAAGCCGAACAGGTTCTCGCCGGGAGCAGTCGGCGAGCCGGCGGGATCCGCCGCAATGAGATTCCCGGTCTGTACGTCGAGGTTGGTTGGGCCGAACTGGTGCGTCCCCTGCGCCACGAGGCCGGCGTTGTCGAGATACGACCGGATCTCTGCGGCCGTCGGCTGACGGCCCAACTCGTTGACGTTCTGCGTGGACTGGAAGAACTCGAAGCCCGCAACGCCGACCGACGCCAGGTACTCGAACACCTCGGCGAAGCCCCCGGGGAGCGGGACAAGCGGGCCGAGGTCGGTCGGATCCTCCGGGTAGTTCGGGCCGCCAAGGTGACCCATCGTCGGCGTCACGCCGAGCCTGTTGCTCGACGCGATGCCGAGCCGCGCCGTCGCGTCGCGCACTGAGAAGTGTTGGACGCCGAGGAGATGCGGCTGAATGGTTGGCTTGCCGCCGCCCCCAGAACGCCCGGGTGGCGCTGCCTAGGTAGGCCGCGGCCCCAACGCCCGCGGTCGCGCCGAGGAACCGGCGCCGGGTGATTCTCTTGCTCATCCCCTTTTCTCCTTCCTGTTGCGAAAGAGCCGGTACGCGGAACAGGCGACCGAGATCGACGGTCGCAGCGCAGCCGACTAGCGCTACCGTCGATGTCGAGTCCAGTTGCCTCCTCCCGGCAGACGACGTGCACGGGCCGACAACGACGCGCTAGAGGTTAACAAGCTGCGCCTGAGAACAGGACGCACCAACAGCGAGGTTGACCACATGTCGAGCGCGGTGTTGCGTTTCCATCGAGCCTCGTTCGTCTGGCCTCCGCGCACGGCCGGCGATATGTTGCGGCGGCGTGAAGGGTGCACTGCTCACGACCGCTGTCGGCAGAGCTTCCGCGTGAGCGCCGATGTCGTTGCGACGCGGTTCCAGGCTCAGTTCCTCGGTGAACAACGGGGTGCCGATGCGATCGAGGTCTGCGAGCGCTTGCTCGCCGTCCAGGCACAGGACCTTCGCTGCGCCCGCCTGGCGATTCGGGCGCGCACGAGCGGCCTGACGGTCACTGACGTCGACCGCCGGCTGAACGACGGCACGCTCGTGATCGGCTGGCTGAACCGCGGCACGCTCCACCTGGTCCGGCGCGAGGACTACTGGTGGCTCCATGCCTTGACCACGCCACCTCTGTTCGCCGCCAACGCGCGCCGGCTTGCTCAGACCGGTGTCACGGCAGCCGACGCGGAGCGCGGCGTCGCGCTGATCGAGCGCGCCCTGGGTAGAGAAGGTCCGTTGAGTCGCGACCAGCTCCGCACTCGCCTCGACGCCGCGCGCGTCCCAACCGCCGGGCAAGCACTCGTGCACCTCCTCATGCTCGCCTGCCTGCGCGGCATTGCCGTCCGCGGCCCGCTCGTCGACGGGCGGCATGCGTACGTGCTGACAGGCCAATGGCTCGATCCGCCACGCTCGGTCGACCGTCGAGCGGCGCTCGCCGAGCTGGCGCGTCGCTACCTGATCGGGCATGCGCCGGCCACCGATCGCGACCTGGCGAAGTGGGCGGGATTACCGCTGCGCGACGCCCGGGTTGGCCTGAGCCGAGATTCAGCCCACGCTCGTCGAGCGCGGCGACGGCTTGCTCGAGCTCGCGGATACCGCGAACGACGGCGCGCCACGTGCTTGCCTGCTCGACCGATGGGATCCGTTGCTCGTCGGCTGGCAGTCACGGGAGCAACTCCTCGCCCACTACCCGAGACGCGATTCACCAGAGGCGCATTACCGGCCGTTCGCCTACCTCTCGGGTCAAGCGGTGGCGCTCTGGAGCCTGCGCGCGGGCACGGTTGAGTTGGAGGAGCCCTTCGTTGCGCTTACACAACGGCAGCGGCGCGCGCTCGACGCGGATGCGGCCGATCTTGTTCGCTTCCTCGGCTGAACCTGCAATTCCCCGGGGATGTGATTCGCGGTTGCATGCTTGACGGCGTTCGCCGTCGCCTCGGCAGCGATGAAGTAGGCGGCCGAGTCGACCTGAGCGGCGGCAAGCAGGAGTGCTGCCTGCGCCGCCTGGTGATACACGCAACCTGCTCGGGCCTTGGTTCCTAGAGCGCAGCGAGACGCGGGACGAGCTTCGCGATCGTGCTTTCGACGAACCGGGCCGGTTCGTCGGTGAGGAGCGACACCTGCACGTGGGTCATGCCAAGGCCGGCGTACTCCTTCATCGTTGCGACGAAGTCGTCGAGGTCGGTGTCGGGGCCAAGGCGCGCGATGGTGGTGTTGCGGATCTCGGCGCGGTCCCGGCCTACCTCCTCGCAGTGGCGCGCGAGCACGTCGAGCTTATGGCGGACCTCGTCGGGCGACGAGGAGAAGAGATTGTTCATATCGGCATACTTCGCGACCAGGCGCAGCAGCTTCCGCTCGCCGCCACCGCCGATCAGGATCGGGGGGTGCGGCTTCGTGAGCGCCGGTGGAACGTTGAGTGTCTCGGCCAACTGGTAGTGCGTTCCCTCGAATGGACCGTCGTTCTCGCTCCACATCTGCAGGCAGATTTGCAACGTCTCCTCGAGCCGCTCGAGCCGCTCGGCGAGATGAACACGGAGCACTTCGTGTCGCTGGTGAACAGCGCTTTCTGCCCTTCGGCATCTCGTGTATCGGCGCAGTGCGCGTAGGCATCGAAAGCTCGCGGATCGCAAGTCGGTCCGCTTGCTCGCTGGGCGGTACCTCCGTGTGGATCATCATCTCTCCTGTGTCCGTGGTCTTCCGAGGGTCGGGTCGTCAAACGGGGAGTTCCCCGGATGGGTTGCCAAGCTGCAGATCGTTATCCGCCTGGCCAACCCGCCGCTGCGGCGGGCACTGTGACCGTGAGTAGCTCTCCGGTTCTTTCGCCTTTGAACATGTTTTCCGGACCGTTCCATTCGGTCGCGAGGATGCAGAGGGTCTGTCGGTCGGGGCCGCCGAGCGCGCAGGCGAAGCCGCCGCGGTCGAGGTCGACTGTGTCGAGGACGTCGCCGCCTTCGCGTACGCGGACGCAGCGCTTGTTCGGCACGTCGGCGTACCAGACGGCTTCTTCGGCGTCGATGCAGATTCCGTCGGGCACTCCGTCGCCGAGCTCGGCCCAGACACGACGGTTGGCCAGGCTGCCATCGTCGGTGATCTCGTAGGCGGTCAGCCGCTTGGCATAGGACTCCGCGACGATCAGGGTTTGGTTGTCGCCGCTCACCGCCATGCCGTTGGGAAAGGCGAGCCCATCGGCGACCTGCCGGGCGGTACCGTCTGCTGTGACCAGCACGACACCGCCTGGCGCATAGGGCTCGCCGGCCATGAGGTCGAAGCCGCCGCCGTTTATGTAGGCGTTGCCGCGGCCGTCGACGACGAGCTCGTTGCCGGCGGGTGGATCTGAGCCCTGACGGAGATCGGCGTAGGTTTCGAGCGAGCCGTCGGCCTCCTGTACGAGCAGTCGAGCCGTGCTCGTGTCGACGACGAGTAGCCGGCCGTCCAGCAGCCAGTCGACACAGAGCGGGAACGATGAGCCGCGGTGCATGACCTCGGCGCTGCCGTCGAGATCGACCGCGATCACCTCCTGTGTTCCCCAGTCGGAGAACCAGAGGCGGCCGTCGTGCCAGCGCGGCTGCTCTCCGAAGACGATGCCGGTCATGAGTACATCTGGTGTCTGAACGGTCTGCTCCTCTCGATCAGCAGCGACTCAACGTGCCGATTGGGTTTTGAGTTTGCGCCAGCCGCCGGCGCGGTTGTTGGCGATGATCTGCTTCAGGATCGCCGTCAGGGCCTGCCTGTTGATCCGATCTCCCTGCCGGAACGCGATCGTTCTCGCCGTCTTGTTGCTCGTGTCCGGCGGTGATGATCCCTGCCGGGTCGGGGACGATGCCGCCGTCGTAGAGGAAGAGGTTGACGTGGTCTTTCGCTGCGAGGAGGGCGCAGATATTGCCCTCGAGCACGAAGTACGGCTGAACGGTGCGTTTGATCGTCTCCGTGACGTCCGCGTCGGCGGCGTGGATCAGCTCGCGCAGCAACTGGCAGATGCGCTGCTGCCAATCGGGTAGCCGCTGGATGTAGTGGTCGACGCGGGGGTCGCGTTTGTATCCGGATGTCCTCATCGCTGCGAGATCGCCAACTTGCCATTCTTGGTGTTCATACGAGCTCAGACCGAACCCGGGCGCCAGACTCATCGACGGCAGCAGTAGGCTGGAAGCGACACGAGCGAGCAGAAGGAGCTGTCTTGCCTGAGCGCGACGGTTACATCGCAGGGGTGCCGTGCTGGATCGACACGACCCAGCCGGACCCCGACGCCGCGGCGAGCTTCTACGCCGGCCTGTTCGGCTGGGAGATCGAGAGCGCGATGCCGGCGGGAGAGCCGGCGAAGTACCTGATCGCCCGCATCCGCGGCGGCGATGTGGCGGCGATTTCGTCGCAGTGGGAGGGCGCGCCCGCCGGAGGCAGTCTGGAACACCTACATCTGGGTCGACGATGCCGACGAGTCGGCCGCGAAGGCGCGCGAGGCAGGCGGCAGCAGCGTCAGCGAGCCGGTGGATGTGGCGGAAGCGGGCCGGATGGCCGTGCTCGTGGACCCGGAAGGGGCCGTTTTCTCCGTCTGGCAGGCGCGGGGGCACAAGGGAGCGCGGGTCGTGAACGAACACGGAGCGTTGAACTTCAACATCCTGAAGACGGGCGATCTGGAGATTGCAAAGCGGTTCTACGGCGCCGTCTTCGGCTGGACGACACTCGATCTCGGCAGCGGCCAGTTCTGGGCCATGAGCGCCTACGGTGACTATCTCGAGGCCCGCACTCCCGGAACGCGGGCGCAAGCGGCCGAGTTCGGCGCCGCCTGGTTTCGAGGAGGTCGTGGCAGCGATCGCCCCGCTCAGCGGCGGCGACGCGCGTGCCTCGTGGAACGTCACTTTCGGAACCGAGGACGCCGACGCGACGGCGGCGAAGGCCATGGAGCTCGGTGGCACGGTGGTCGTTCCTCCGGTCGACGCGCCGTACTCGCGATTCACGGTGCTGCGTGACCCGCAGGGAGCGACGTTTACCGCCTCGGCGTTCGTGCCCGAGAACAAGGACGTCGGGCGCGCCGCCTGAGCGTTCGCGTCGTCTGTATTCGTCGTGTCATGAGCTACTCGCGCAACGAAGATCAAGCCCTCTGACGGACTCGAACCGTCGACCCCTCCTTACCATGTCGGCCGAGCGCACCAATACATGCCAGCACGCGCCAGAGGTGGCGCTCAGGATTTTCTCTGGCGGTTGAGGTCGGCCGGCTGGAACAGTTCGATCGGGTTGCCGGATGGATCCTCGAGCAGAATCTGCTTGCCGCCGGGTCCGCTGATGATGTCGTTTCGAAAATGCACTCCAGCGGGGCGTAGTCGCTCGACTTCGGCGGCGAGGTCGTCGACGACAAAGTGGATGCGGTTCCACCCGCCCGGCTCGGGTTTGCGGCCGTCCGGCATCGGCCGTCCCGCTGAGCTCTTCGGCCCGGCGAGCAACAACCGCAGCCGGCCCCGGACGACCTCGGCGAACGCCGGCGACGCGTTCTGGCCAAGCTCGAATCCGAACCGCTCGGTGTAGAAGTCGATCGCCTCGTCGACGTCGTGAACCATGTAGCGCACGCTCACCATCTCATCGGTCACGCGAATCCCCACCTCCGAAGTCTTCGGCTCTCACCGGACTGCTACCCCTCAACGCTTGACTCACACCAGACGACGAGAGGAGCGAGGACGAGCAGGGCAAGCCCCCGCGGATCGGCAGTAGAGCTCGCCGAACGGAGCTCGGTCGCAGAGCGGGCCGCCCTCCCGGCCCGCAGATCGCCTCGCTCCGGCCGAGCGGTTCGCCCCGCCCCGGCCGACCGGCCGTCGAGATCGTCAGCGGCGTGACTGCGGCTCTCCGGAACCCCGCGAACAGTTGGGAGAGCAACGAGCGCCGCACGACCGGGGGGTTGTCGTAGATGCGCGCCGGCCGCGGCGGCTCATAGGGATCGAGGATCGAGGAGTAGATGTGCACTAGCGCTCCTTTCTTGCAACCGGTTGCATCGATGTGGATGAAAAACTCACGCTGACTCCCGCACGACGAGCTCCGCGGGCATGACCACGTCCGTGACCGCGCCGGTCTGCAGTTGCTGCACGAGCGTGCGGGCGAGGAGGCGCCCGGCAAGCGCGCCGTCTTGGCGAATCGTCGTCAGCGGCGGGCTCGCGAACGCGGCGATCGCAACGTCGTCGTAGCCGACCACTGCCACGTCTTCGGGGACGCTCAAGCGGCGCGAGCGGACGGCGTCAATCGCACCGATCGCGTAGCGGTCGCTGTTGGTGACCACAGCGTCGATCTCACCCTCGTCGAGGAGCTGGGCGACGGCGGCCGCGGCATTCCGCTCCGCGTCCGCCCACGGTGTGTGCACGATCAACGCATCGTCGATCCCCACTCCGGCGGCCGCGAGCGCCTGCTCGTAGCCGCACCGTCGATCCTGGATCTCAGGCGCCCATTCCGGCCCACCGACAAAGGCGATGCGACGGCGGCCCGTCTCGAGCAGGTATTCGGTCGCGACTCGGCCGCCGCCGACGTTGTCACCCGTGACCGACGAAAACTGGGTGCCCCCGGCATGGCGACCCCAGACGACGAACGGTGCCCCGGAGTCGACGAGCTGCTGCAGACGCTCGGGAGTACAAGACGGCGAGAGGACGATGAAACCGTCGGCGCGGCCTGAGGCGAGGTAGCGACGGGCGAAGTCGGAATCTTCCTCGGACGGCATCACCATCAGTAGTTCGTACCCCTGCTCGTGGAAGCCGCCGGCGATTCCACCCATCAACTCGAGCATGAACAGGTCGGGGGAATAGTCCCCCGGCGTCTTGTCGAACATGATCAGCCCCGCGACGTTGCTCCGCTGGCGGCTCAGTCGGCGCGCAGGCTCGTTCAGCTCGAAGTGGTGCTCCTCGGCGATCGCCCGGATCCGACCCTTCGTCTCGTGGCCGATCAACGGGCTGTCGTTCAGCGCGCGGGAGACGGTCGACTTGGAGACGCCCGCCAAACGAGCGATGTCGGAAATAGTCTGAGCGCGAGACGTCGTCATCATGCAACCGGTTGCATAGTAGCAGAAGGCTTGCAGTCGCGTGACAAGCGGGCAGTCAGGTGGAGTGGATCGAAGGAGCCGATCACGTGTTCTTCGGCGTCGACCCCGACCCCATAGCGGCTCGATCCGCCGACGACCTCGTTCGTCATCTCGCCTAGACCCGGCCGGAGTACACAAGTCCGGGCGAAACGCCGAGACCTGACCCACGCTTCAGGGCCGCGAACGCTGTGGAGGGGTCGATCGGCGAGGACTTCCTGCCGGGACGTGGGCACAGGACAAGTTCCCACCGGCCGAGGGATCTATGCCTTTGAAATCATACTCGTACTACTAGAAAAGGGGTCATCTGTATGAAGAAGTTCCTTGCCCTCGGCGTCACCGCCGTCGCTCTTCTGCTGGCGGCGACGGCGTCCGCGGCGCTCGAGCCCGGCGTCTACGATCCGGGCGCGACCGGGTGCCCGACCGCGACCTACAGCGCCGGTGTGCTGCATCTGGTCAAGAACTGCCCGACCGCGACCAACGCCGCAGCTGGTGCTGACATCACGGGCTTCACGGGCCAGACGTTCACCTCGGCCTCGTTCACGCTCGCCAGTGCCGCGCAGTGTCAGGGCGGTTCGCCGCGGTTCGACGTTGTCACGACGACCGGGACGTTCTTCCTCGGCTGCAACAACGTGATCCCGACCGTGAACGCTGACGGCACGGTGACCTACACGTTCAACGCTGCGACGATCGCCGCCGGCGGTGGCCAGGTGCCGTTCCCGACCGGGACGATCACGGCCGTTGATGTCCTGATCGACGTCCAGGGCAGCGCGGACGTCTCGAACATCATCGTCAACGGTGCGCTGCAGGTGCCGGCCGGTCCGGCTTCGAAGGACGCCTGCAAGAACGGTGGCTGGAAGACGTTCAGCGACCCGTCGTTCAAGAACCAGGGCCAGTGCGTCGCCTACGCCAACCACCACAACGGTTCGGGCGCCGACGACGAATAGCACGACCGAGCACGAGACAGAACGCAGACAGGGCTCTGGGGTGCCGACCCGATCGGTACCCCAGAGCCACACCACTCAGGCGGGTGCTCCGGGATGACGCTTAAGCGATAGAGAGGCGCCGATGATTTCGGAGTCGAGGCTGAGTCTCTGAAGAACGCACTACTCCACCCCGCGAACGAAGGAGCAGAGATGACGAGCGAGGCACCTGCAAGCGACCGCATTCTGGGCAGCCTGCGATCGGCCGAGGGCAAGGGCGTTGTTCGCATCGAAGACCGCATCGAGACCGATGTCGACGACCTCTGGTCAGCGCTGACCGATCCTCGACGTCTTGCTCGCTGGATCGGGGAGGTAGAAGGCGACCTCCGCCTCGGCGGCGAGTTCCGCTTCAGCTTCTTTGCGAGCGGATCGGAAGGCACGGGGCGCGTTGAGGGCTGCGAGCCCCCGCGGCTGCTGCTGCTGACCATGGCCCTCGACCAGCCGGACGAAGACGTCATCGAGGCCACGCTGACCGCTGACGGCGACAAGACGATCCTGGTCTGGGAGGAACGCGGCATGCCCCTGGACCAGATCGCCGCCTACGGGGCCGGCGTGCAGATCCATGTCGAAGATCTTGCTGCCTACCTGGCGGGGCGTGAGCGCCGCGATGCGGCCGCCCGCTTCGGCGAGCTGTTCCCCACCTATCAAGAGTTGGCCGTCGGCTAGTACCAATCAGACCGCCGGTCCGACGCGGAGTCC
The DNA here is from genome assembly GCA_963698925.1 of uncultured Actinomycetes bacterium. Taxonomy (GTDB): domain Bacteria; phylum Actinomycetota; class Thermoleophilia; order Gaiellales; family Gaiellaceae; genus PALSA-600. Next base: position 210,086 of record CAVOSR010000007.1, read on the forward strand.
GGCGTTTTGCGCCCATACTTCGTCGGGTACGGACCATCCGTCGATGCACCATCGCGGAGGGGATCCGAGGTGAGAGCGTCGGCGGGGGTCGAGTTTGCTTGGCGGGCGACGCGGCTTGGGCGGCGGGCGCAAACCCGCCGAGCCTCGCCCGTCGTACACTCCGGCCATGCGGTTCCGCGTCGTGCCTTTGAAGGAGGAGTCATTCGTCCACGAGCAGGCCGAGCCGCTCACCGTGGGCACCACTTTCTTCTCTCCACCACGGGTGCCAGGGACGCAGGGTTTCTTCCGAGTGACAGCCGTCGAGGCCGTCGAAGAATCTGAGATCGACGCGGTTGTCCGCGCCGAGCGGGTCGACTCCTAGATCGCCCGCACGAAATCGATCGGGCGGCTTTCTGCTGCGATCGTCAAGCGCGGCGCTTCAGTCGACTGACACCCAGACGTCTTTCGGGTTGGCTGCGATCCCCGCCGGTGTGCGGTCGAGGCGGACTGTCCGGGTGACGCGGGCGGAGGTCGTATCGATCTCGCTGATCGCGAATCGACCACGCGAATGACCCGGCCACGGCGGCCACGACGATCGCAGGCACGGCGACAAGCAGCCAGCGCCGCTTCCTGTTTTGCGCCGGTGCAGCGAGGTCGCTGTCGTGGGTGAGGATCGAACGTTCGAGCTCGCGCACTGGGGGCTGGGCTCGATCCCGAGTTCGCGGTCGAACAAGCTGCGGGTCTGTCGGTAGGCCTCGAGCGCGTCGGCTTGTCGACCGCTGCGGTAGAGCGCACGCATCGGCAGCTCGCGGGGCCGCTCGCGCAGGGGTTCGTCGACGACCAGCGTTTGCAGCTGCCCGACGAGTTCGCGTCCGCCGCCAATCTCGAGCCGGGCGGCGAGGCTTTTCTCCCGCGCTTCCAGGTGGAGGTCGCACAGGCGTCGCCGCTCACCCTCCGCCCAGTCACCCTCGATGCCCGCCCGCGGCTCGCCGCGCCACAAGGCCAGTGCCTCCAGGGCACGGCCATCGCCAAGCAGCCTTTCGAAGCAAAGCGCATCGACCTGCTCGGCCGGAACGGCGAGCGCGTAGCCGCCGCCGCTACGCCCGACCCACTCGCCGCCGAGGGCCCGACGGAGGTTCGCGATGCGCACCCGGAAGCTCCGCGCCGCCGACTCCGGGTTAGTGCGTGGCCAAAGCGCCTCGATCAGCCGGTCGCGCGACACACCGGCTGGCCCGCACGCAGGGCCAGCAGGACGAGCAGCGACCGCTCCTTCGCACCAGGGATCTCGAGTCGCTTTCCCTGCTCGTCGACCACCTCGAGTGCCCCGAGAAGGCGGATCTCCACAGCCCTCCGAACCTAACACCGGTCGACTCGCGGTAACAGGGCGGTTCCCAACCCGTAGCGGCGCTGAACCAGAGTCGGGAATCCACGAACGAGGGGGAGGCATGTTGAAGACGCACTGCTTGCAGCGCGGGCGACGCTTGGCCTGCCCCCTTACTCAACTCTTACCGACCTCTTATCCCCGCGGCTCATCGTCTGCGCCGATGGCTTGCACACACGACGAGAAGCCAGCCGCAGCAGTCGCCTACTACGGCGAGATCTGGGCCGACGGACGCGGTCTGGCCGTCGTCGTCCTGCCAGCCGAAGCAGGTGCGCTGAGGCCACCGCTCGCCTACATGCTCAAACCCAGCGAACCCCTGGTCGCGGCGACCGTCACCGCCGAGCTCGAGGACGGCCAGTTCGCCATCAAGACGAACGAACCGCACGTCAAAGTCGCCTGGCAGATCGTCAGCCGGGCCAGCCAAGGAGGAGGAATGTGATGAAAGCGTTCATCGCGCTACCCGCAGCCCTGGGCGCAGCGCTCGCGCTGCCGCAGACCGGCGACCCGGCGCCCGAACGGAACGACCCATTCGAAAGGAGTGACTCATGCGCCACCTCTTCTTCTTCCCTGTAGTACTCATCGCGTTCCTGCTCCCGTCCGCCGGCGTCGCGGGTGCGGTCGAGCAGACCCCACCGGAGTACACCGTGGTCGATCTCGGAACGCTCGGAGGTACCGTGAGCCAGGCGACCGGGCTCGACCACCCCGGGGTCGTCTCCGGACTGGCGACGACGAGCGGCGGGGCGACCCACGCGGTGCTCTGGGAGGACGACCAAATCATCGATCTCGGGACGCTCGGCGGCACGTCCGGGGTCGCGATCGACGTCAACCCGCGCCGCCAGGCGGTCGGTGTCGCGGCGAACTCGGCCGGCGTCAATCACGCCTTCCTCTGGGAGGACGGCGCGATGAGCGACCTCGGCACGCTGGGCGGGCCGATCGGGCGCGCGAACCGGATCAGCCCTCGCGGCGAAGTCGTCGGCTTCTCGAGCACCGAAGCCGGCCCGATCCACGCCACGGAGTGGTACCGAGGCTCGATCACCGACCTCGGGACGTTCGGCGGCTCGTTCAGCCTCGCGGCCGGGATCAACGGCGCAGGTGACGTCGTCGGGGCCGCGACCTATGCGGACGGGCTCGAGCGCGGAACGCTGTGGACGCACGGAACGATGCTCGACCTCGGCGCGCTCCCGCCGACCTACCCCGACAGCCGCGCGATCCGGATCAACGACCGCGACCAGGCGGTGGGCTGGGCCGCGACTGCGCCCGGCATCGTCGAGCAGATCGTCGGCGCGACCCACGCGGTGCTCTGGAGCGACGGCCAGGTCGTCGATCTCGGCAGCCTCGGCGGCACAACGAGCCGCGCCTACGGCATCAACGACCGCACCCAGATCGTCGGCACCGCACGCACCGCCGGCGGCGCCGATCACGCCTTCCTCTGGCAGGACGGGGTGATGACGGACGCGAACGATCTCCTGCCGGCGGACAGCGGCTGGACGCTGACCATCGCCTTCGGCATCGACCAGCGGGGCGCCTTCGTCGGTCAGGGGATCCACGACGGCCAGCGCCACGCCTTCCTGCTCGCGCCGTCTCCACGCACGCCGTGAAAAGGAGGAACCATGAATAGGACCGCACGGATCGAGAGCCCTGTCGGGCCGGACGGCCGCTTCACGATCGCGACCGACGGTCCGCACCTTCGCGTGACCTGGCGCCTCACGCCGTACCGCACGGCGGGCGCATCGCCTCAGCCAACCCCGAAGGAGGAGAGATGAAACTGATCGTTCTTTCGACCCTCGCGGCGGCGCTCGTCGCCGTGGCCTCGGCTGCCGGCACCGGGCCGCCGAAATGCGAGAGTGATTGCGTCACGGGCTTCGCGCCGCCTGTCGCCGGCTCCCCGTTCGGCATCACCAGGGGCCCGCTCGGCAGCGTTTGGTTCAGCCTCGACAACGCCGTGGCGCGCATCGACCGGCAAGGAGACATGGCGACGTACTCGGTGCCGGAGCCGAGGCCGAACATCGGCTGGATGGCAACGGATCCCGAGAGCAACGTCTGGTTCGTCGAGCGGCTCACGGGCAAGGTCGGGAAGATCACGCCCGACGGCGAACTGACGGAGTACTCGCTCCCGACGGTCACCGCAATCCCCCAGGGGCTCGTCTTCGCGCCGGACGGGAACGTCTACGTCTCCGAGCAGGGAGCGAACGCGATCGCCAGGCTCGACCCGGTCACCGGTGCGTCCCTCGACTTCCCAGTGCCGACCCCCAACGCCACCGTGCAAAGCGGGACGCTCGGCCCCGACGGGGCGATCTGGTTCATCGAACGAGCGGCGGCGAAAGTCGGCCGGATGACGCTCGCGGGGCAGTTCACCGAATACCCGCTGACGCCGGGCTCGTTCCCGAACCGGATCGTCACGGGCCCCGACGGCGCGATGTGGTTCTCGGAGCTCCTTGCAAACAAGATCGGCCGGATCACGACCGACGGCACGCTCACCGAGTACCCGATGCCGGGCGGCCCCGTCGGCGTGACCTTCGGCAAGGACCGGCAACTCTATGTCGACCTGTTCGCGAGCCCCGGCGTCGCGCGGATAAATCTCGACGGCATCGAGACCGGACGATGGCCGATCCCACAAGCCGTCGGACCGCTTCAGATCGCGACCGGCTTTGGGCTCGACATCTGGGTCACCGACACCAGCGGCGGCAGGATCTTCGAGCTCACGCCGTACGACACGGGTCGCTGACGGGAGGGGCTGTCGCGCGGGGCGTCCGCCGTCGAATACGACGCGGGCGCCCTCCGCGGTCACGGTGCTCGGTCGGCAACGTAAGCCGGCTAGGAGCCGAAAAGCAACGCGGGGTACGGGTGAGAGGTCAAATGTGAGTGCCGCCCCCTGCCGGGGAGTATCGGAGCGGCGTCTCCGTTCTTAGTCGACGTCGATCTCGCCCGGGGCGTCGCTGTCATCGTCGTCCTCGACGTCGTCAGAGTCGCGGGAGTGGTGCTCCCGTTCCCTGCGAACAACTTCGAGCGCCTCCCTCAGCATCGCCTCGTCAGACGAGAGGTTCCCGGTCATCGACGACATTGAGATCAGCGGGGAGTGGAAGCCCGCACGGCGACGCTGGCCGGTTTGCCAAGCCTCCAACGGCCGCGGGTCATCGATTCGACGCAGCAGAGCGAGAAGGCGCCGCTCGAAGTCTTCGCGATCTGCCTCGATCCTCACCGCCCAAACCATACTGCGGCCTCCCAGACAAGGGCACCTGTCGTTTGAGCCTCACGGGCCGCCTCCGCTCCGAACGAACTGCATCTGTGGTGACTGAATACCAACGCGCGGCCGAGACCGTGCGAACGTTTCGCCGACGTCCAAGTCTGCAAGGTTCATCTCGAAGTCGGCACCGCGGCCGCGTGCGGCGAAGAGGCCGGGTATCGACATCGGCCGATGAGAGCGATCAGCGGACCCAGGCTTGGTCGATGACGAACCCGATTTGTGGTTTGTAGGTGTAGTTGCCGAGCCGGCGGGAGACGAGCTGATTGGCCTGCCAGTCGACCAGCGGGATCCATGGTGCCTGGTCGATGACGCGGCGGTCGATCGTGCTCCAGAGGCGGCTGGCTGCGGCCTGGTCGGTCGACTCGAGCTCGCCGGCTCGGCGGATCAGCTGGTCTGTGCCGGGGTCGCAGAAGCCGGCGACGTTGAATTGACGCGAGACGCCGCAGCCGAGTACTACCGGGAAGATCGCGGTGTTGTCGGCGAAGTCTGGGATCCAGTTCGCGACGCCAATCTGGGCTTTGGTCTGAGGTGCAGCGATCCGCGCGTAGTAGGCCTCCGGGGTCTTGCCCCTGACGGACGCGACTGATGCGCGGTAGCCGAGCGAGCGAAGGACGTTCGCGACATCGTGGGCGAGCGGGATGAAAGAAGGATCGGAGGATCTCGGCACGTCCCGGGTCCACACGGTCACTTTCATTCCCTCTGTGTGTGATCGGCGTACGAGGGTGCGAGCGGTGGCGAGGTCGGGTGCGATCCAGGCACCGGCCGGGTTGGCGTCGAGGCTGTAGGGGCAGTAGGGGCGATAGCCTGCGTAGCCGGGCGGGACGATTTGGCAGGTTGCGCGGACGGCGAGTGGGCCTCCGGTTGCTCGGATGACTTGCCGCCGGTCGATCGCTTCACTCAGTGCGCGCCGCACTGTGAGCCGGTTGAACGGTGGGATCCGCGTGTTGAGGAAGAGGTACGTGAGCCAGTGCGTCGGCGCGGTGTGCAGCTGGCTCGCGTGTCGGACTGCGAGTCGCGCGACGAGGTCCGCCGGCATCATCGAGGAGAGGAGATAGTCGGCCCTGCCGTGCAGCACGTCTTGCGTTGCGCGCTCGACCGAGGAGCTGTCGAGTCGCCAGACGATGCGGTCGGGGTATCCGTCGGGCCGTCCCTCTCGCGGTTGGAACCAGTGGTTTCGGACGAGGATCAGGCGGCGCTGAGGCTGGTAGGCGGAGATCTTGTATGGGCCGGTGGCTGGCAGCACCCGGTGGTCTCGCGCCGGGGTTCCAGCGGGGAGCAGATCGTAGAACGGCAGGGTGAGGAGACGCAGGAATGATGGATTCGGGTGCGCAAGGTGGAAGATGACGGTCCCCGCTCGGTTGTTGCTGACGATTGCCTGTCGAAGGTCACAGCGGCTCGGTCGAACGGCACAGCGTTCTTCGCCGCGCAGCCCGAGGCGAAGGTCGGATTCGTCCGCCAGGAACGTCGGTTTGATTCGCCAGAGTCGCTCGATCGAAGCGCGCACGTCGCCGGCTTGGACTCGCCGTCCGGTCGAGTAGTGCAGGCCGCTTCTGAGTGCAAAGGTGTAGGTGGTGCCGCCGTCGCGGACGAGTGGCAGCGAGCGCGCGAGATCGGGCACGATCACGGATCCAGCCGAACCGGCGTCCCGGCCGACCGTAAGGAGTCCGTCGTTGGTGGCGCCGAGCAGCGTCCAGCCGTCGGCGAAGAACCAGGTTGCAGGGTCGAGCGTCGCGTCGCTTCCACGGCCGGTGGCGATGAGCGTGCCGCCGCGATGGGTCGTGGAAGTGGGCAGCGCGGTCACCGCGAGTAGCGAGCCGAGCCGGCCGAGGCCGATCGGTGATCCTCCCAGAGCTACCGTCCGAAGCACGTGTCCGTCGCGCGGGTCGACCTGCTCGAGCAGGTGAGCGGCGCTGCTGGCGACCCAGACGCGGTGAGTGACCGCCGCGATCGCGTCCGCTGTCTGGCCAACCGCGGTCGTGGAGAGGATGCGAGAGGTGCGCGGGTCGATGCGGGAGACCCCGCCACCTTGCGCGTTTCCGACCCAGAGGGATCCTTCGCCGAAGGCGATTGCGGTCGGCGCTGTGCCAACCGAGATCGAGGTGAGCGGCAGGTTGGTGTCGGCGTCGACGCGGGTGATCGTGCCGAGTTGCGCGTCGGCAACCCAGAGCGAGCCGGCGCCAAAGGCGAGCGCACGCGGGGCCTCGCCGACGGGAATCGTCGTCACCTTGTCTCGCGTAGTGTCGATCCGGGAGACGGTTCCGTCGGTCTGATTGGCGACCCAGAGGGATCCTGCCGCGAACAGGGCTGCGGTCGCGCCGTTTCCGCTGCGTATCTGGTCGACGATCTTGCTCGTCGCCGGGTCGATGCGAAGAACGCTGCCGGTGTCCTGGTCTGTCACCCAGACGGAGCCGTCGCCGAAAGCAACGCCGCCGATCGTACCGCCGGCATTCAGGGTGTCGAGCTCAGGCGATCCTTGCGCCGAAAGCCGGGCGAGCTTGCCGCCCGCGCCGGCGAGCCAGAGCCTCTCACCGTCGCTTGACATGAGCGTCGGACGACCCGGCAGCGCGAGCGACGCCTCGACGTGCCCGCTTCTCGGCTCGACGAGCAGCGCGACCGGGTTCCGCACTGCGATCGGCTCCGCCGTCGAGCTGCCCCGCGTGACCGCGACAACGACAGCGGCGCCTGCCAGGAGAGCGAGCCCGCCCGCGGCGAGCAGAAGCCGACGCGAACGCCATCGCGAACGCGTGTGTTCCGGAGCCGGGGGCGGCGGGGTGACGGCTGTTGCGCGAGCACCGTTTCTGTGTGCGGTGCCTGCCGGTGTCTGCAGCGAGGCGTCGTGGTTGAGGATGCCGCGTTCGAGCCTCTGCAGCGCGGGGCTCGGCTTCGAGGCCCAGTTCTTCGACGAGCACCGCGCGCGCCCGTTGGTAGGCGCGCAGTGCTTCGGCCTCCCGGCCGGAGCGGTAGAGCGCCAGGATCCGTTGTGCGTGCAGACGCTCACGCAATGGATGCTGCGCGACGAGCACCTCGAGTTCGCCGACCAGGTCGTCCTGCCGGCCGAGCGCGAGGTCGCAGTCGATTCGGTCCATCAGCGTGACGACGCGCGCCTCGTCGAGTCGCTCGATCTCGTGGCGATCGACGGACTCCAGCTCGATCCCCGAGAGCGTGCGGCCGCGCCACAGCGAGAGCGCCTCCGCGTAGATCGTCGAGGCAGCCTCGAAGGCTGTGGCGTTCGCCTGCGCGCGCGCGTCGACCGTCAGCGCCGCGAACCGCGAGACGTCGAGCTTGTCGGCCGCGACCTCGATCAGGTAGCCGGGTGGTCGTGTCGCGATCGGCCCGGCGCCGTTGCCGCCGAGCGCCTTGCGCAGCTGCGACACATAGCCGTTCACCGCCTTGATCGCGGTCGGGGGCAGCGCCTCGCCCCACAGCTCATCGATCAGCCGCTGCCGGGGTACGACCTCGTTTGCGTGCAGGAGCAGAACGCCGAGCACCGTCCTGTCCTTCAGCGGCCCGAGCGGAAGCTCCCGACCCTCGAAGAACACCGCCAACGGACCAAGAATCCGAAACTCCATCCGCTCGTTTTACCGCGTTCCAACATCGATTGAAAGCGACGTCGACCGCCTCGCGGCTGCGCTCCTATCGGCCTCTGACCGACCTCTTACCGCCGCGGCGCATCGTGGGCACCGATGGCTCGCACATACGACGAGAAGCCTGCCGCAGCGGTCGCCTACCACGGCGAGATCTGGACCGACGGACGCGGTCTTGCCGTCGTCGTCCTGCCGACGGAGGCACGCTCGTTGCGGCCACCTCTCGTTACACGCTCGAACCAACGGAGCCCCTGGTCGCGGCGACCGTCACCGCCGAGCTCGAGGACGGCCAGTTCGCCATCAAGACGAACGAGCCGCACGTCAAGGTCGCCTGGCGCATCTTCAGCCGGGCCAGCCAAGGAGGAGACGCCGGTCTGAAAGCGTTGATCGCGCTACCCGCTGCGCTGATCGCGGCGCTCGCGCTGCTGCTGGCCTTCGTCGGCTCGGCGGCGGCCGCCTCTCCGGCTCCAACAACGGCCGCCTCGCTTTCGGCGCCACCGTCGACGGCAACACCGACATTTACACCGTGCTCCCGGGCGGCCAGGACATGCGTCGGCTGACCGACCAAGACGGCTTCGACGCCTGTCCGCCTATTCGGCCGACGGCAAGTCGATCGCTTGGTGCTCATTCAGTTCTCCCGTCGGCACCAGCCCCAGCGAGATCTGGGTGATAAAGCAAACGGGACCGAGAAACACCAGGTCACAAGCCTTGGCGCCACACTGGCCTTCCCCGACTTCTTCCCGACGGCTCCCAGATCGTCTTACAGTACAAGACGCCTGCGACACGGCAACAGCTTTGGCTCGTGAACAGCGACGGCAGCAACGCCCACCTGCTCTCTGCTTCCGCCGGCAACGATCGCCTCGCCGCCTTCTCACCCGACGGCACCCAGATTGTCTTCATCAGCGACCGCACCGGACTGCCACAGCTGTGGCTGATGAACGCCGACGGCACCAACCAGACCCAACTCACCTACGACCTCGTGCCCAAAGACCAGCTGCCCGACTGGCGCCCCGACGGAACCCGAATCGCCTTCGTCGAACGCACCGCCCCCATCGGTGGCGACATCTGGCTGATCAACCCGGACGGCACCAACCCCCAACCACTCACCAGCGCAGCCGACGACCTCGGCACCGCCTGGTCATCCGACGGAACCCAGATCGCCTACCTCAACGAAACCACCCGCACCGTCGAGGTAATGAACGCCGACGGGAGCGACGCACACCCCGTCCACCCACTCGGACTCCAGATCGTCCCCGGCTGGCAACCACGCGGCGACCGCCTCGACGCTTCGCCCGCCCAATGAACGCACCCGGTTCTGACTCACGCCTTCATCCTTCATCGGCGACGCAGGGGCCACTATGGCTGCGCTCGTGCTTGAGGGCGAAGCGGACATCGGGAAGTCGACCTTCTTGCTCGCCGGCCTCGGCGTGCGCGCGCACGGCCGTCGCCGGGCGCCTGACCCACATCTACGCCAAGCTGGGCGTGCGCTCGCGCACCGAGCTCGCTGTCGCCGCTGCACTGACGAACGCCGAACCTGCCGGGCAAAGTTAAGACGTTCTGACCTTTCCTCACCGTAACCCCCGGCGTAGCGTCGAGCACGTGCCGAACTACCTCGTCGAGACCTACCTCGCCCGCGGGGGAACGGGAGAGCGCGAAACCCTCGAGCGGCGTGCACGCTCGGCCGCGGAGGAGCTGACCCGAGAGGCCCTTGTCCGCTTCGAACAGTCGATCCACATCCCCGTGGACGAGATCTGCTTCTTCGTCTTCGATGCACCCTCGAGCCGAGACGCTGCGCTGGCCGCGCGGCGCGCGCGGCTCGAACCTATCCGTGTCGTCGAGTGTCGGCCCCGTGCCCAAGGCAGTAGCGACGCAAGCGAAAGAAAGGTGGGCAAGATCATGCCAAGGATGAAGAGAAACCACCGGCGTCTGGTTATCGTCGCCGTCGGTATCGCAATAGTCGGAACGGTCGCGGCCGTAGCTCTCGGATCGCCCGGTTCCGGAAGGGTGACGACGCTTCTCGTCGCGAAAGCGGACAACAACGAGATCGTCCAGCTGAACAGCGACCGGATCAAGTTCCAGACCAAAGGCCCGACCGACGTTCGTGTCCAGACGATCACCTTCGCTCCAGGCGGCTACAGCGGCTGGAATCACAAGCTGGGCTTCAATCTCGTATCGGTCCTGTCGGGCGAGGTGACCAAGTTCGATTCCCACTGCAACGGCACGACCTACGGGCCCAGCTCCGCCAACGGAGCCGTGTTTGTCGAGTACGGAGACGAGCCGGAGGAGGTCCGCGACATAAGCCGCGCGCCGGCAACGGTCTACGCGACACAGGTTGCGCCGGATGCGGATCCAGCCGTCTTCCGGATCGAAGACGATCCGCCGCCGTGCGCGTGAGGCAGCGACAGACGTAGCCTCACCACCGATCCTTCTCCAGGAGGGGCCTCGCCACAGCGGGGCCTCTCCGCCTCGAGGGGACTGTGCACGAACGTCTGCACGTCG
>CAVOSR010000008.1:0-279570 GCA_963698925.1 uncultured Actinomycetes bacterium
CGGTCCAGGTCGATGAAAAATACCTGACCGACACCAACGCGCCGATGGGCGTCTATCGGCTCGGATACTATCCGCACAATGTGCACTTCGTGATGGCGTCGGCGCAGTTGGCCGGGGACGGCCAGACCGTGATCGCGGCGGCGGAGAAGCTGCGCGAACTTATTCCTGACGAGGCCGCGCGTGGTATTGCGATGGTGCAGCCAGTCAAGGCGGCTCCGTATTTCGCGCACGCACAATTCAGCGCCCCCGAGACCATCCTCGCGCTGCCCGACCCCGGCGACACCATCCCCTATGTCAAGGCGATGTGGCTCTATACTCGGGGCGTAGCGCTCGCGGCGCGCAGGGACTTCGCAGGCGCGGCGGCGGCGGCTGATGCGATCGAGACGCTGGAGCGCACCGCGGACTTCAAATTGCTGAAGGAATCAAACATCCCGGCGCAAGAAGTGCTTCGCATCGCGCGCACGCTAATCCTAGCACGGGTCGCCCAGGCCAAAGGCGACACTCGCACCGCCATCGTGCGGTTCGAGCGAGCGGCCGCGTTGCAGGACGCGCTTGCCTACACCGAGCCGCCGTATTGGTACTACCCGATCCGGCAGTCTCTTGCCGCTGCCCTCCTGCAGGCTGGCCGCTACGCTGAGGCGGAGCGACAGTTCCAGCGCGCCCTCAGCCGAGCGCCATCCAACGGCTGGTCGTACTACGGACTAGCGGAACTATATAAGGCACGCGGCAACACGACCGCGGCGCGCAAGGCCGAAGCTGACCTTGTCAGAACCTGGATCGGCGACCGCAAGCTGTTGCAGATTTCCAATCTCTGAAATCGATGCCCTAAGTAATGTCCGCTTTGGGTCAAAAGCAAATTCGTGAAACACCGCTCCTATGTCTTTTGATCTAGGTCATTGTGTTGCAGAGCAAGTATTGTCCCGATGGTGCCGCGCATTTGACGGGAGCATGCTGTGAATTCCAAATCGATCAAAGCATTTGTGCTCAGCGTATTCGCGTTCAGTGCCACCGCAATAGCGCAGCCCCCAACCTGGTGCCTCCACAGCGCAAAGCGAAGACTTCGGCAAATATGAATTTGAGACGCACTGCGCAGTATGCCATGGATCGGGTGGCAAAGGTGACGGACCTTATCTGCAACTCCTCAGAGCAGGCACTGTTCTGCCCGATCTCACTGAGATTGCCGGAAAGAACAACGGTGTATTTCCCTTCAATCGAATAGTTGAAATAATTGATGGAAGGCTACCGGCGGCACGGGCGAACGGCCCAACGGATATGCCTATCTGGGGCGACAGGTACAAGAATTCAAAGCCGCAACCTGAACCCTGACTACAATTCCGAAGCGTTCGCGCGTGCTAAAATTTTTATGTTAGCCGAGTACATTTACCGTCTTCAAGCAAAGTAGGACTGCTGGGCGTCTTCCTGCTCGTGTCCGAGATAAGTGGACATCCTGCTGACGTGTCGGTGCGTCGAGCAGCCGCGACGTTTGATGCTAAACTCATAATCGCAAGAACGCACATACCCCCAGCCCATGGCATCCAACTAGTTCAATTGAGTCGGAGGTTGCTACATGGAAGACATCGTCCACCGTCTTGGTGACGAAGAGATCAAGCTGCTCAAAACCCTGTCGCGGCGACGCAGAGAGCGTCGAGCTAAAGCGATCAGGCCCGCATTGTCATATGGCGAGCGTATTTCCGATCGTGTCGCTGGAGTGGTTGGATCATGGCGGTTTGTCATTATCCAAAGCGTCGTCATGGTGGTATGGCTGGCGCTGAATATCGTTGCCTGGACCGAGCACTGGGATCCCTATCCATTTATTCTTTTAAACTTGGTCCTTTAGTTTCAGGCGGCGTATACGGCACCGATTATTTTGATGAGTCAAAACCGGCAGTCTGCAATCGACCGAGACGCGGCAGAGCATGATTATGACGTGAACCTCAAGGCTGAACTTGAAATTGAGCTCTTACACCAGAAGTTGGACCTGTTGCGCGAGGAAGAAATCAGCCGACTAATACAAATCATCGAGCGGCTGGAAGCCCGCCTGTCCAATGGCCCTATGGCCACTTCTGGCACAAAGCGAAAATAACTGGTGGAACGGTCAGGCTGTGCTTTGGCGCTATACTGGCAGGGCCCCAACCGAGGCGCGGCCTACTGTCATTTAGGCGGCATCTGATCCTTCTCTTCTTCTTCAGCCAGGAGTCTTGAAAGCTGCAGTCGCTGCGCTTCGTTTGGCGTCGTAGCCAACTGCTTCCTCAAAACCAAAAGATTTTGTTGGTGGACGAATTTTTCCATTGTCACCTCCCAAGCGCAACTGAAGCTACCCAGAAACAAAGCCCCGCATTGCGGGCGGGGCTCAGTACGCATACGCATACATAACGTTAGTCAGACACCAACCAACGGTGTCGGCTGGCATCTTTGGGCGCCCTACGCTCGAGGGGGGAGGAAAAGCGCCTAATTGCAAAAGGCTGAACCGATCTGGCATCCGAGTCTGTTCAAAATTGACCACTTTTCGAACTAGCTAGATTGCAAGTTTGCGGAACAACTCATGGGAAAAACTGGCCGATGTCCGCTTTGGGTCAAAAGCAGACATGTGCAGCGCACAAGCCATTGTCCGCTAAGTGCCAAAAGCGGACATTGCGCCATTCATTCGATCACCTCATCAGCGGCCACCAACAAATTATGCGGGATAGTAAGTCCCAGCGCTTTGGCCGTTTTTAAATTGATGACCGACTCAAACCGTGTTGATTGGACGACGGGGAGATCACCCGGCTTATCACCTTTAAGAATGCGCCCTGCGTAGACGCCAGCCTGACGATACGCGCCCCTAATGCTCGTTCCATAGCTCATCAACCCGCCATCACTCACCGGCTCGCGCGATTCGTAGATTGTCGGCAAGGAATGCCGCGCCGCAAGGGCAACGAGCGCGGCCCGATGACTGTTAAAAAACGGATCGTTCATCGGTATCAGCACGCCAATGTGTTCGCGTTTTGCGGTCACAAATATTGATTCCAGTTCGCGCTCGTCCGCAACATCCAGAAACTGTATTTTTCGTCGGAGTGCAGCAGCGGCACTCTCGATATTTTTCCTGTCTGCTACGTACCTTGGCTCGCGCGGTCGCCCGACAAATCCAATGACGACTTCATTGGAAACCAGTTGCGCAGCCAATTCCAAACGCTTCGCGACAAGTTGGGCCCCAAGGAAGCTCACACCCGTGACGTTGCCGCCGGGCCGGTTGAGGCTTGCAACAAAGCCGAGTTTGACGGGATCGCCGGCGGTCGTGAATACAATGGGAATCGTCGCCGTAGCGGCTTTGGCTGAAATGGTCGCCCAAAGGCTTCCGCCGGTGAGCAAAACTGCGACATTGCGGTTGACCAGTTCTACCGCCATCGCCGGCAGTTGCTCGTCATGGCCTGCAGCCCAGCGGTATTCGATCCTGACGTTTTGTCCGTCGACAAAGCCTTCATCTTTGAGACCAAGCCGGACAGCTTCTGCGAGATGCGAGTAACCTTCGGCGGACTGTCCGTTTAACATTCCGATCACAGGCAAAGTCGATGGTTGTGCCCATGCCTTTAGGGGCCATGCGAACGCTGAACCCGCTATCCCTCCGATGAACTCGCGCCGTCGCACTTGTCGTTATCCCCGGACGTTTCCGATGGCTATCGTAGCCGATGGAGGTGATCTATTTGAAGAGGCAATGTCCGCTTTGGATCAAAAGCAGACATGTGCGGCGCACAAGCCGATGTCCGCTAAGTGCCAAAAGCGGACATCGCGTGGCCCTTCCGCCTTCCTGGGCGATCATCGTTTTTGAAGTGCGAGCCATAAGCGGGCGACGGCTTCGGCAGGGGTTTTCGCAAAGCAACTCTGATCAAAATTCGCAGAGGCGAGCCACCCGTCATGTTGTTTATCAAGAGAGCCAAAATTCTCACCACACGCCTCTATGAGTTCTTCGAGCGTGGGGGCATAGACGCGATCGCCACTTCGCCAGACAAGCTTGTTCGGCGGACCAATCAAGCTACCTTTTCCGATCTGCGGAAATCCGGCATCCATCAGGCTTTCTGCGAGATCGTAGTCCATTACGCATGACGCACATGTCTAATCGCGATGACTGCTGTTACCCCGAAAGCGGACATTAGTCGGCGTCACTCGAATTTCCGCTTTTGGTGCCAAAACGGACATTGAGCAAACAAGCCAACTCATACCCCGAATAGTTTGCTGTAGCGCGCTTTGATCTCTTCGCTCTGCGCCAGCACCAGTTTGGGATCGGCATGCAACAACTTGAAGCTCGACAAGGGGGCGCGACCCGTCCTCTCCTTGGCCAGCGCGTGGAACGAGCGGTGCGCGAACACATCTTTGCGAGAATTGTTAGTGATCACATAGGTCTCCTACTGTCGGCCTGAAGAGGACACAGTTTGGCGAATATTCCTGTGATTTCTATTATTGACGACGATGAACTCGTTCGCGATGCCGTCCAAGGTCTCGTTCGTTCGTTGGGATATGTTGCCGCCGGGCACCGCGCAAGGGCGCGCTCACCATGCGCTTCGCGGCTGTAGCAAACCTGGAGCCAGTTTTCCGACATCGCGAATTTTCCCCCGGGAACCCATTCATTTTGAGGCAGTGCAGTCTACCCACATTGACGCGGATCAAAATTTTGCAGACGCGAGGATGTCCGGGGTCGACCAGTGTCGCCATGCAGGTGTCCGGCCTCGACCTGTTTGTGATCGCAATTAGCAAAAAGATAACTCGTGCGGGCGGTCGCGGGGCCGAAGAGTACAAAATTGAGAGACCTGCTAACGCCCTGACTATTAGTGCCAGATGAAAGCGTAGATGCCGTACCCTACGGCACACAAAACGATCAGAGCGGTAAGGGCCAACAAAGTCCAACGAGTGTTTGGGTCAACATAGTACATTCACGATTTTTATATCAAAGCGCTTCAAGGTCCAAGCTTCGGCGAGCGAGCCATCCCGAAGATGGTGACGGTTGCTGCCGAACCGGCAATGACCTTAATGAAATCGCGCCGCCTCATTATGTCCCCCGGAACTTAGACATCCTATCGGCATAAACCGAAATACGGAAAGAGGGGTTTGCTAAAGCGGTGTCCGCTTTGCTCACAAAAGCGGACATGTGCAGTGCAACTCGACGTGTCTGCTTTGGGCATTAGCCGAAGGTGTAACGCATTGCGTTGCGGCTAACGAATTGGCGGACTATGCTCTACTTATCCGCCCTACAGGCTCCCTAGTCATTTGAGTTAGACGAACCGTCTTCTGACCGGGCGGGCGCTTTGCCTTCAGCTTACGCATCAGCGGCACCAAAAATTGTCTCCACGGCGGCAACCGTGGTGGATGGATACATCTTGCGTTCGCGCGCCCACCATTGGCGCGCACCTGGCCTTCGCATGATCTGTTGCATCGATCGAGTATGGAAATAGTCTTGGTACCCAACGCTCTTGAGTTCCAAAGCCAGCTGCGAATTCGCAGCATTTGCATCATAGAACCGAAGCGCCACCGTTCGACGGGGTCCAATTTGGCCAGGTCGTTGAGGCCGTCACGAAATATGCGCGCGCATTCGGCATTGCTCGCCAGCAACCGGCTGAAATCCTGAAACACCGCTGCGGCAGCAATTAAGCGCGCATTGCGCGCCACCTTTGTGTTGATGCGAAACTGCAAAGAGGCATAGATGAGCGACAGCACAAGCGCGAGCGCAGCGATGGTTGGGCTGAGGGCGTAAATCTGTTCAAGCGTCATGACGGATCCCTCAAACAATTGACCATGACACGCTTGTGGGAAGCGTTACCAGTGTCCGCCTTGGGTCAAAAGCGGACATGTGCAGCGCACAAGCTCATTTCCGCTAAGTGCCAAAAGCGAACATCGAATGAAGCTATTCGATCACCCCGTCGGCACGCTGCTGTAGTTGCAGCGACACGTCGAGACCCAACGCTTTCGCGGTCTTGAGATTTATCACCAGGTCATACTTTGTCGGCGCCTGCACCGGCAGGTCACCCGGTTTTTCTCCCTTGAGAATGCGGTCAACATATGAGGCGGCGCCGCGGTGTTGCCCCACAATGTCGAAACCATAGGAGGCGAGGCCTCCGTTCTCGGCGAAGTAACGGAAGGGGTAGATCGCTGGCAGTCGCAATTCAGAAGCGAGAGCAATGATCAGCTTCTGATTGGTTGTATTGAAGGGGCTTGGGGCCACGATGAGGCCGCCATTCAATCCCTTGGCGAACGCACGGATCGCAGTCTCGATCTCTGCTGCACTTTGCATAGGAGCTGGTGTCACCGTTACCCCGAGCGAGGTGGACGCTGCTTCGGCTGTGTGCATAAACGCGACATGGGCGGAGATGTCCGGGCTGTGGACGAATGCTACGCGGCGCACGCGGGGGCGACGTGATCGACCCGCCTCAACTCGACGTCTTCACGCCCGAGCCGGGCGGGCTTCTCCACCGACGAGCTGGAAGGGGTGCTGGCGTCGTTCCCACGGCCGGTGGAGGCCGGTTTTACCGGCCTGCGCGCCTCGGCGCGCAACGAACTGGCGCTGACGCGCCTCGGGCACGCGCTCGGCCTCTGAGCCGACGCTCGTGCAACCGTCGCCGGACGGAGGCGGTCTGAAGCTCTACCAATGGCCGAGACCCGGATCGACGTCCAGGTCGAGCACAAGCACGCTCCGCCCGCGTCAGACGCGAAGCACCCGAACACGTGCCCCAAGTGCGGCTCGCACTTCCGCGACGACGAGTTGGAGACCGCACTCTGGGTCTGCGGCCACTGCGGGCATCACTTCGCGATGCCGGCCCACGGGCGGATCGCGTGGTACGCCGACGAGGGCTCGTTCGTCGAGGAGGCGGCCGACGTCCGCTCCGACGACCCGCTCGAGTTCTTCGACCTGAGGCCGTACGCAGAGCGTCTCTCCGAAGCGGAAGCTCAACACCGGGCTCGGGGAAGCGGTGATCGTCGGGCAGGCCGCGATCGACGGTTATCCGGTCGAGCTCGCCGTGATGGATTTCTCGTTCATGGGCGGCTCGATGGGTAGCGCCGTCGGGGAGAAGTTCTCGCGCGCGTGCGACTCCGCGGTCGAGCGCGGCGTGCCGCTCGTCTCGGTCACGAGCTCGGGCGGTGCGCGCATGCAGGAAGGGATCCTGTCGCTGATGCAGCTGCCGAAGACGGTCTGCGCCGTCGAGGAGCTGCACGACGCACGCTTGCCGATGCTGACCGTGATGGCGCACCCGACCACCGCCGGCGTGCTCGCGTCGTTTGCGTCCCTCGGCGACGTGACGATCGCCGAGCCGGGCGCGTTGATCGCGTTCACCGGCCCCCGCGTCGTGCAGCAGACCACGCGCGAGAAGCTGCCGGAGGACTTCGGTCTCGCCGAGCAGAACCTCCGCTTCGGTCACCTGGACGGCATCGTCCCGCGACCTGAGCAGCGCGAGCACCTCGTCCGGCTCCTGCGGCTCTTCGGAGCCGGCTCGTGACCGACCGCGAGCACGAGGTCAACCTGCGTCAGCGGCTCTCCGGGTTCTCCCGGCTGCCGCTGCTGCGCGGCGCCCGACTCGACGGCGAGGCGCAGCGGCTCGAGCGCCAGCTGGAGCGACTGCAGGCCGACACGAGCGACGAGGCGATCTGGCGCTCGGTCGAGCTCGCGCGCCACCAGGACAGGCCCTACACGATGGACTACGTCGAGCGCCTGCTGGACGACTGGGTCGAGCTGCACGGCGACCGCGGCCGAGCCGACGACGGTGCTCTCGTCACCGGCCTCGGCAAGCTCGACGGCCGCACCATCGCACTCGTCGGCCATCAAAAGGGACGCGACGTCAAGGAGCGGCTCGACCGCCAGTTCGGCATGGCCTTTCCCGAGGGCTACCACAAGGCGATGCGGGTGATGGAGATCGCCGAGCGTTTCGGCTTCCCGCTGATCTCGCTCGTCGACACACCGGGCGCGTATCCGGGCGTCGCCGCCGAGCAGCACGGCCAGGGCGGCGCGATCGCCCGCTCGCAGGCCGCAATGTCGCGCCTGACCGTCCCCACCGTCGCCTGCATCATCGGCGAAGGCGGCTCGGGGGGAGCCGTCGCGATCGCGGTCTCCGACCGCGTGCTGATGCAGGAGAACGCGATCTACTCGGTGATCACGCCCGAGGGGTGCGCCGCGATCCTCTGGCGCGATGCCGGGGAGGCGAGGAAGGCCGCCGCCGCCTTCAAGCCCGACGCACTGCACTGCCTCGACCTCGGTGTGATCGACGGGATCGTCGCCGAGCCCGAGGGTGGGGCTCAGACCGACCACGACGAGGCCGCCCGCTACCTCGGAGTGGCCCTGGCCGAGAGCCTGGCCGACCTGGCAGACACGCCCGGAGAGGAGCTGCGGCGCTCCCGCCGGGCCAAGTTTCGCGGCATGGGCGTCTTCGCCTGACCGGCGGCGAGTGCCCGCCGAAGCAGGGCTTGTGCTCCTGCCTTTCCACACCGTCCACAGGGTTTTCAACGGGGGAAAGCGCCCTGGAACGCGACGAGGCCCGCTTTGCAGCAGGCCTCGTGCGCCTAACCCCCCGTCAGGTGGAGAAGCTCGTGCGGGGTTGTCCCCCGGGCGGCGCGGTCCAAACATCGTTTTCAACGATCTGCCCTGTGGAAAAGACCTGAAGATGCCACGCTCGCTCTGGTCCGGGTCGATCTCCTTCGGATTGGTCTCCGTGCCGGTCCGGCTCTACGCCGCCACGGAGTCCAAGGAGCTCAAGTTCCACTTCCTCGACCGCCGGGACCTGAGCCCGATCGGCTACGACAAGGTGAGCAAGGACACCGGCAAGCACGTCGACGACGACGACATCATCCGCGGCTTCGAGGTCGCGAAGGGCCGCTTCGTCGAGCTGGCCGAGGAGGACCTCGACCGTCTCGACATCGAGCTGACCCACTCGATCGACATCTGCGACTTCGTCTCGATCGACGAGATCGACCCGATCTACTTCCGCAAGGCCTACTACCTGCTGCCCCAGGACGGCGCGGAGAAGCCCTACCGGCTGCTGGACAAGGCGCTCGAGGAGACCGGCCGCGTCGCGATCGCCAAGATCGTGATCCGCAACAAGCAGCACCTCTCGTGCGTGCGGCCGTCCGGCAAGACGCTCGTGCTCGAGACGATGTACTACGCCGACGAGGTGCGGCAGCCCGAGGACGCGCCTGCGCCGCAGGTACGGCCGGCCGAGGTCGAGATGGCGAAGACGCTGATCGAGAACCTGGCCGCGAAGTGGGATCCCGCGCGCTACCACGACCAGTACCGCAACGAGCTGCTCGCGCTGCTCGAGAAGAAGGCCGAAGGAGAGCCGTTGCCGGAGCCGCAGCAGGACACGGGCGGCGAGGTGATCGACCTGATGGATGCGCTCCGCCAGTCGGTCGCGGCGACGAAGCAGAAGCGCGCGCCGCGCAAGCGCGGAGCCGCCGGCAGGACGAAGAAGAAGACCACGGCGGCCGCGCGGAAGCGCAAAGCTTCCTGAGTGCCCGACGACCGTCTCTCCGACTATCGCCGCAAGCGCAACCCGCAGGCGACCCCCGAGCCCTTCGGCTCGGACAAGCAGGGCAAGCAGCCGACGTTCGTCGTCCAGCGCCACGATGCGAGCCGCCTCCACTACGACTTCCGGCTGGAGCGGCACGGCGCGCTCGCCTCGTGGGCGGTGCCGAAAGGGGTGCCGCTCGCTCCCGGCGACAAGGCGCTCGCGGTCCACGTCGAGGACCACCCGCTCGAGTACGGCACGTTCGAGGGTGAGATCCCGAAGGGCCAGTACGGCGGCGGCACGGTCGAGATCTGGGACAACGGCACGTATGAGCTGCTCGAGGAGAAGCCGAACGGGCAGCTCACCTTCGAGCTGCACGGCAGGCGGCTCCGGGGCACGTGGTCACTGCTGCCCGCGCACATGGACGGCAAGGAGCAGAACTGGCTCCTGATCAGGCGCAGCGATGCCGACGGCTCCGAGTGGTATGCCGGCCAGCAGACCTACCGGCCGATGCTCGCGACGCTCGCGAAGAGCGTCCCGCACGGGACGGGGTGGACGTACGAGGTCAAGTTCGACGGCTTCCGGGCGCTCGCCTATCTTCACGGCAGCGAGTGCAGGCTTCTCTCACGCAACGAGAAGGAGCTGAACGGCCGCTTCCCCGACGTCGCAAAGGCGCTCGTCAAGGCCGTCAAGAGCCCGAACGCGGTCGTCGACGGTGAGATCTGCCGCGTCGACCCGACCGGCCGGACGAGCTTCTCGGAGCTGCAGCAGGGATCCGGCCCGCTCGTCTTCTACGCCTTCGACCTGCTCGAGCTCGACGGCGAGCCGCTCGTCGACCTCCCGTTGGCGGAGCGGAAGGACAGGCTGCGCTCGTTGCTGGACAAGCGCGTCACGAGCGTGGCCATCTCGGAGGACTTCGACGACGGCGACGCACTGTTCGAGGTCGCGCAGGCTCAGGGGCTCGAGGGCCTGATCGCCAAACGGGTCGACAGCACCTACAAGCAGGGCAAGCGCACGCGTGACTGGCTCAAGGTGAAGACGGAGAACAACGAGGAGTTCGTCGTCGCCGGGTACACGCGGGGCGGCGGCCGCCGCGCCGACACGTTCGGGGCGCTCGTGCTGGCGCTGAACGAGGGCGATGAGCTGCGCTACGTGGGCAACGTCGGCACCGGGTTCGACGACGCCGAGATCGAGAAGCTGCTCCGACTGCTGCGTCCACTCCACCGCGACTCGTCTCCCTTCGCGGTTCCGCCGAAGATGCCGCGCGTGCGCAAGGGCGACGTGCAATGGGTCGAGCCGGAGCTTGTCGCACAGGTGCGCTTTGGCGAATGGACGCACGACGACCACCTGCGCCACCCCGCGTACCTCGGCATCCGCGAGGACAAGAGTGCCGGCGAGGTGACGCGCGAGCAGCCGATCGCCGACGTGATTCGCTCCGGGAAGCGCGAGCTGCGCCTCTCGAATCTCGACAAGCCGTTCTGGCCGGACGAGGGGATCACGAAGGGCGATCTGCTGCGCTACTACCAGGAGATCGCGCCGGTCGTCCTGCCGCATGTCCGGAAGCGGCCGTTCACGATGCGCCGCTACCCCGACGGTGCCTACGGCAAGGCGTTCTTCCAGAAGGACGCGCCGGTCCACATGCCCGAGTGGATCCCGCGCCACCGGGCGCTCGTCTCGACGCGCGACAAGGCGCGCACACAGAAGTGGGTCGACTTTCCGGTGCTCGACGACGAGCTCTCGCTGCTCTGGATGGTCAACATGGGCTGCATCGACCTGAACACCTGGTACTCCCGGGTCGACAAGCCCGACCGGCCCGACTTCTGCCTGTTCGACCTCGACCCGACGCCCGAGGTGCCGTGGGCGCAGACGATCGAGGTGGCGCTGATCCTCAAGGAGTTGCTCGACCAGCTCGGGCTCGCGTCGTTCCCGAAGACGTCGGGCGGCAAGGGGTTCCACGTGCTCGTGCCGCTCGACCGGCGCTCGACCTTCGAGCAGTCGCGCTCGTTCTCCGAGGTCGTCGCCGGCGCGATCGCCCGCGCGCATCCGAAGCTCGCGACGACGGAGTGGTCGAAGGCGCGCCGGCGCGGCGTGCTGATCGACTCGAACCAGAACGGCGAGGGTAAGACGATCGCGTCGGCCTACTCCGTGCGGCCGAAGCCGAACGCACCCGTCTCCACCCCGCTGCGCTGGGAGGAGGTGGACGACAAGCTCAACCCGTCCATCTACACGATGGCGGTCGTGCTCGAGCGCGTGCGCACGCTCGGCGACGTCTACGCCGACCTGCTGACCACCCGCCAGTCGCTCTCGAAGGCGCTCAAGTCTTTGGAAGGCTAGGTTTGGTGCGCGCCGCCTCCTTCGCCACCGTCAGCTCCTTGCCGTCGATCACCGCGTAGCGCATCGCGATCGCGCTCAGCTCGTCCGACGCGTCCTTCGCCGCCTTCCCGAGCTTCGCGTCGAGCGTCGCCGGGTCGTCGAGATAGAGCATTCGCGTCCAGAACGTCGTCAAGACGATCGAGACCCAGGGCATGAAGATCGCATTGCGCTGCAGCGCAGCGGACGGCCGCTGGACGAAGAACGCGACGAAGATGCCGACGGTCAGGCCACAGAGCCCGATCGCAGCGACCGCCTCTCCCATCGACGTCGCTTCCAGTCCTTTCACGAACGCCGCGACCACCGCAGCCAGCCCGAACACGAGCATCGCCAGGTAGGCCACGAATACCGTGCGGTACGAGCGCCGCAGGTACGCCGTTGTGCGCGCGAGCGTGCGCACGTCCTCGCTGAGCACGGCGGCTGCGAGCTCGCGCAGCTGCGCCGTGGTCTGAACAGGGTCCCCGTGCCGCGGGCGGGTCAGCCGCATTGCCATGGGTTGACCTCCTCATACGACTAGCTCTCCGATTGCATCGCCAGATGGGCGAGCCGGGACGACTCTAAGTCAGCGAGCGCACGCCGTCCACCACCAGCTGCTCGCGTCGCGGAGAGGGTGACCGCGGCGCGGGTCGGGACGCTGAGGATCGCCGGGCGGTGGCGCGCGTCACGCGCCGCGACGATCAGGGCAACGGCGCCGCGCCGAAGAGCGGCAGGAGGCTCTCGAGTCCCTCGATCTCCACCGGGACGGCTGAGGAGAACGCCGTCGCCCGCAGCTCGAGATCGAGGTGATCGACCGGCTCGCCACGCGGCGCGACCTGGTGCACGCCGGTCTCGACGTAACCGAGCTTCCGCGACACGCCGAGCGACTGCGGGTTGCCCTGGATCGCCCCGGATGTGGCGCGCTGCGCCCCAAGGCCGGCAAAGGCGAGGTACAGCACTCCGGAGCGCATTTCGGTGCCGAGGCCGCGGCCCTGCCACGGCCGCCCGAGCCACGAGCCCGTGTCGACCGTCCGCCGCTCTGCGAACTGCTGCCCACGCAGGCTCTGCACGCCGATCGGCTGCCCGTCCGCGAAGGCGACCAGCGTGAGCACCCAGGCTTCGGGCCGCCAGTCCCGTAGGTTCGCGGCGTGGTGCTCGACGAAGCCGTCGACGAACCCCGGCTCGCCCGCACCGTCGGTCCAGGCGACCTCGAACGGCATCTCGGCCGGGTCGTGGATCCCCGCCTGCGCGACGCGGGCGAGCTCCTGCAGCTCGGCGACGGTGGCCAGTCGCAGCTCGAGCTGCGGTGTGCGGACGCGGAGCTTGCTCAACGGCGAGGGCGGCCGGAGGAACAGCACGCGCTCGTCGACGACGTCGAAGCCGAGCCTGGCGTACAGCTCCTTCGGCCAGTCGTCGGCGAGCGCCTCCAGAAACACCAGCTCGCCACGTCGCCGTCCCTCGTCGACCGCCGCCTGCACGACCGCGCGCCCGAGCCCGCGGCCGCGGAACTCGGCCAGTGTGTTCACGTCCTCGATCTGCGCAACGTCTCCGTCGCTGCGCAACTCGCAGTACGCGGCGACGCGTCCGTCGTCGAAGGCGGCAAAGAACTGAGTCGGCACCGCGGCCATGATCCGGCGCTTGCCGCGGTCGAGCAACTGCGAGAGCTTGCTGTCGCCGGCCGGCTCGGCG
The DNA here is from genome assembly GCA_963698925.1 of uncultured Actinomycetes bacterium. Lineage (GTDB taxonomy): Bacteria > Actinomycetota > Thermoleophilia > Gaiellales > Gaiellaceae > PALSA-600. The sequence continues at coordinate 13,494 of CAVOSR010000008.1, forward strand.
ACGGTCACCTCGTGGCGCGCGTCGAGCAGCTGCTCGAAGGGCACCTCGCGCACCATGGACGTGTCGGCGCTGCGGTCGGGCTCACGCTGCAGCGCCATGATCAGGTGCGGCGTGGCGTTCCAGCCGAGCTCGGTGAACCCATCCACCCCGGCGCGGCCGCCGCGCTCCACGACGACCTTGCGGTGCCAGAACGTCGTCATCGCCTGGTCGGCTTCCGCTGCGAGCACGGCCGCGGGGGCAGGCCTGTCGGCGCGCAGGTAGTTCAAGTCGTAGACGTTGGCGACCGAGTCGGCGAAGAGCCCGACGGCGTGCGGGCCCGGCACGACGCGTTCCGCCGCCGCCTCCTCGAGTGCGTGCCGGAACGCGCGGATGCGGTCGGCGGGCTGCACCGCGGCATTGTCGCGGTCCGTCAGTCGAGAGCGTCGAGCCGGCGGCGGAGCAGTCGCTCCTCGGGGGCGGGCGGCCTCAGCTCGAGCGCCTGCACGAGCGCCGCGCGCGCCTCGTCAGGCCGCCCGAGGCGGGTCAGCAGCTCTGCGCGGGCCGCGTGCAGGTAGTGATAGCCGTCGAGGTCGAGGGTCTCGAGCAGCGCGAGCCCGCTGCCGGCGTCGCCCGCCTCGGCGATTGCGAGCGCGCGGTTGAGCTCGACGACGGGCGATCCGGTCGCACGGGCGAGCTCACCGTACAGCGCCGCGATCTGCGCGCGATCACGCGGCTCCTCCGAGTGGAGCGCCGCGATTGCCGCCTGCAGCACGTACGGTCCGCGTCCGCCCAGCGCCAGGGCGCGATCGAGAGTCTGCTTGCCTTCGTCGATCGCCGATCGGTTCCAGAGCGATCGGTCCTGGTCGTCGAGCAGCACGAGGTCGCCGTCGCGCAGCCGCGCGGCGCGTCGCGCGTCTTGCAGGAGCATCAGCGCGAGCAAGCCTGCGGCCTCCGGCTCATCCGGCATCAACTCGACGAGCGAGCGTCCGAGCCGGATCGCCTCGGCTGCCAGGTCGGTGCGTCCGCCGTAGCCCTCGTTGAAGATCAGGTAGACGACGGCGAGCACCGCAGCCAGCCGGTCGGGCAACAGGTGGGGAGGAGGCACGCGGAACGGGATCCCGGCCGTCCTGATCTTGCGCTTGGCCCGCACCAGGCGTTGCGCCATCGTCGCCTCCGGCTGCAGGAACGCCCGTGCGACCTCGGGCGTCGAGAGGCCGCCGAGTGTCCTCAGAGTCAGGGCAACCTGGGCCTCGACGGAGAGCGCCGGGTGACAGCACGTGAAGAGGAGCTCCAGGCGCTCGTCGCCGAACGTGTCGTCGGTCATCTCATTTTCATGCGCCTCCGGAACCTCCAGCAGACGGGTCTTCGCGAGCAGCGTGCGCTCGCGGCGGATCCGGTCGATGGCGCGGTTGCGCCCCGTCGTGACGAGCCACGCACCCGGGCTCGCGGGCAGGCCGTCGAGCGGCCAGCGCTCCGCCGCGAGCGCGAACGCCTCCTGCGCGGCTTCCTCGGCGAGGTCGAAGTCGCCGAGGAAGCCGATCAGGGCCGCGAGAACCCGCCCCCACTCCTCGCGGAAGACCGTCTGCAGGTCGGTCCCGGTCAGGCGCGCTCCACGATCGGGCGCACCTCGACCGCGCCCGTGCGCGCGGCCGGGATCCGCGCAGCGAGGCCGATGGCGTCGTCCAGGTTGTCGGCTTCGAGGAGGAAGAAGCCGCCGAGCACTTCCTTCGCCTCGGTGAACGGCCCGTCGGTCGTCAGTGTCTCGCCGTTCTGCGAGCGCACCGTCGTCGCGGTGTCCGCCGACTGCAGCTCCGAGCCACCGTAGATGCCGGGGCTCTCCGAGACCTGCGCGTACTCGCCGTAGATCGCCTGCTTCTCTTCCTCGCTGCGGCTCTCCCACTCCGTGTCGTTGCCGTAGATCAGGAGTGCGTACTTCACGATCGACCTCCTTGGTCGTTTGTCTCCCCTACGACGAACGGGGCGGGCCGAAATCGACAAGGCGCTGCAAGAACGTGAGGGCGCCGTCCTTGTCGAGCATGTCGTTGAGGTTGCCGCATTTCGGGCTCTGCACGCACGACGGGCAGCCGCGCGAGCACGGGCACCCTCGAATCATCGCCGCCGTATCGAGGACCCAGCCCTCGAACTGATCGAAACCGCGCTCGGTGATCCCGACGCCGCCTGCATGTCCGTCGTAGACGAACACCGTCGGGCGGCCGGTCTGCGGATGGATGTTCGTCGAGAGCCCGCCGATGTCCCACCGGTCGCACATCGCCCACAGCGGCAGCACGGCGATCAGCGCGTGCTCCGCGGCGTGCAGCGTCCCGAGCAGCCTCGGCATCTCGTCGAGCTCGGCGAGCTGGTACGGCTCGGGGAGAAACCAGATCGCCTCGGTGGCGAACGTCGTCGGCGGGAGCTCGAGCTGCACCAGCTCGATTCGCTCCTGCGAGCTGACGGTACGACGCTCGTAGCCCACGATCTGCTCGGTCACCTCGATCTCGCCGAAGTGCAGGTCGAGCCCGAGCCGCCGCTCGCTGCGCAGCGGCGCCACGATCTCCGTCATCGTGTCCTTCTTCGCCTGGGTGTACCAGTCGCCCGAGAACGGCTCGACGACCGCGTACATCGTGCTCAGGTTCAGCTCGCGGACGAGGAAGGACTCGCCGAGGTGAAGGTAGATCGCGCCTTCGTGCACAGTGGAGTAGGCGCGCGAGCGCTCGACCAGACCGAGCACCGCGCCTGTCGAGCCGTCGACGATCGAGAAGGCGTCCGGCTCGGACGAGCGCAATGCGACTCGTCCCGCGGGATGGTCGGTGCCGCCCCACACGATCCCGGCCGGTGTGCTCCTCAGCTCGGGGTCGTCCTTGGCGAGCTCGAGCGCCTCGGGGCCGAGGATGCCTGCATCCTCGGCGGTCAGCGGCGCCTCGTACGCTGCGCTGCGCACGTGACCCCGCAGGACACGCGGGTTCGCATGATCGAGGATCGCCGCCTCCACGCGCCGCCCGAGCAGCTTGTCCGGCTCGCGCATGAAGAACTGGTCGAGGCCGTCTTCGCTCGCGACCAGCACGGCGAGCCCGCTGCCGCGGCGGCCGGCGCGTCCCCACTGCTGCCGCAACGAGGCCACGGTTCCCGGGAAGCCGACAGAGATCACACAGTCGAGCAGGCCCACGTCGATGCCGAGCTCGAGCGCGTTCGTGGCGGAGACGCCGAGTAGCTCGCCGTCCTTCAGCCTGCGCTCGATCTCGCGCCGCTGCTGTGCGGTGTAGCCCGCCCGGTACGGGGAGAGGTGCGCGTCGTCGCCGAGCCGTTCCGCCGTGAAGCGATGGATCAGCTCGGCCGCCTTGCGGCTCTTCGCGAACGTCAGCGTGCGCAGCCCGCGCTCGACGAACATCGCCTGCAACCTTGATGCCTCAGCGAGCGGCGAGCCGCGCAACCCGAGCTCCGCGTCCTGAAGCGGCGGGTTCCAGAGCACGACCGTTCGCTCGGTGCGCGGCGCGGCGTCGTCGCCGACGACGGTGACCTGCTCGCCGAGCAGCGCCGCTGCGAGCTCGCCCGGGTTCGAGATCGTGGCCGAGGCGAGCAGGAACTGCGGATCCGCGCCGTAGATCCGCGCCAGCCGCCGCAGTCGGCGCAGCACGTTGGCGACGTGCGAGCCGAAGACGCCGCGATAGACGTGCGCCTCGTCGATCACCACGTAGCGGAGGTTCGCGAGCACGTCGCCCCACCGGTCGTGATTCGGGAGCAGGCCGATGTGCACCATGTCCGGGTTCGTCAGGATCACGTTCGACCATTTGCGGATCTGCCAGCGCTGCTCGGTGGGCGTGTCGCCGTCGTAGATCGCGGGCTTCAGCCGCGGCACGCGCAGCTCGGAGAGCGTGCGGAACTGGTCCTGGGCAAGCGCCTTCGTGGGATAGAGGTAGAGCGCACGCGTCTTCGGCGCGCGCGCGACGGCGTCGAGCACGGGCAGGTTGAAGGCGAGCGTCTTGCCCGATGCAGTCCCGGTCGTGACGAGCACGTGCTCGCCGCGTGTCGCCGCGTCCCAGGCCGCGCGCTGGTGCGCATACAGGCTGTCGACTCCGATCGCGGCGCGCACGCGAGGATCGAGGTCGTCCGGCAGCTCGGCGAAGCGCGCGGCGCGCGCGGGCTCGTCGCCGAGGTAGGCGAGCTCCTCGCCTTGGAGCAGACCCTCCCAGCGCAGGACGTCGACGCTCACGCGTCGATCGTAGAGGGGCGCATCGGGGCTCCGGGCGCTGCTAGGTTCGGACGACCGGGGTGCCTCGTCGGAGGCTGAGATCACACCCGTCGAACCTGATCCGGGTCATGCCGGCGAAGGGAGGCCATGAGCGTTCCACGCGCACTCACGATCGCCGGCTCCGACAGCGGGGGCGGCGCAGGCATCCAGGCCGACCTGAAGGCGTTCGCCGCCGCGGGGGCCTACGGCATGTCCGCGATCGTCGCGCTGACCGCGCAGAACACCGTCGGAGTGACCGGGGTGCACGAGGTGCCCGCTCCGTTCGTGCGCGCTCAGCTCGACGCGGTCTTCGCGGATCTCGGGGTCGATGCGGCGAAGACGGGGATGCTCTTCTCGCCCGCGGTGATCGACGCCGTCGCCGACGCGCTGGAGCCACACGACGTGCCGCTCGTCGTCGACCCGGTGCTGATCGCCTCGTCAGGGGCGCGGCTGCTCGCGGCGGATGCAGCCGCCACGCTCGTCCGGCGGCTCTTCCCGCTCGCGACCGTCGTGACGCCGAACCTGGCAGAGGCCGAGGCCTTGACCGGATTGCAGTCGGCGTCCAAGGCCGACCTCGCCGAGGGACTCGTCGGGCTCGGTGCGGCTGCAGCGATCGTCACCGGCGGCCACGGCGAGCCCGTCGATCATCTTTTCGACGGATCGCACCACGTCGCGATTCCCGTCGAGCGCCTGGCGGTGGCGGCGACGCACGGCGCCGGCTGCACCCACTCCGCGACGCTGGCCGCGCTGCTCGCCCGCGGCTGGTCGCTGATCGACGCCGCCCGCGGTGCGGCCCAGGCGGCGACCGACGCGGTCCGGCACGGGCTGCCCGAGCTCGGCGCCGGCGACGGGCCCGTCGACATCCTCAACGTGAAAGGACGCGTGTGAAACCCGGAGACTCCCTGCGGCGGCTGCGCGAGGCGAAGCCGCTCGTGCACCAGATCACGAACTACGTCGTCATGAACGAGACGGCGAACGCGACCCTGGCCCTCGGCGCGCTGCCGGTGATGGCGCATGCTCGCGAGGAGGTGGAGGAGATGGCCGCGATCGCCGGCGCGCTCGTGCTCAACATCGGCACGCTGTCGCCGCACTGGGTCGAGGCGATGATCGCCGCCGGGAAGGTCGCGAACGCCCGTGGAGTCCCTGTCGTCCTCGATCCCGTCGGCGTCGGGGCGACCCGCTACCGGACGGAGACGGCGAGTCGTATCCTCGGCGAGGTGGATGTGACCGTGCTGCGCGGCAATGCGGGCGAGGTTGCGACGCTTGTCGGCGTCGACGCGGAGGTGCGCGGGGTCGAGTCGATCGACACCGGCGGCGACGCCGCCGACCTGGCCGTGCAGGCGGGCCGCACGCTCGGTCTCGTGGCAGCGGTCACCGGCCCTGTCGATCACGTCTCCGACGGCGTACGCACGATCGCCGTCGAGAACGGCGACCCGTTGCTCGCGACGATCACCGGCACCGGGTGTATCTCGAGCGCGCTGACGGGGTGCTTTCTCGCCGTCAACGCCGACCGTCCGCTCGAAGCTGCTGCCGAAGCGCTCGTAGCCCTCGGCGTCGCGGGCGAGGACGCGGCCCGGACCGCGCAGGGTCCCGGTTCCTTCCACGTCGGCCTGTACGACGCGCTCGCGGCGCTCGACCCGGCGACGCTCGACGAACGGGCGAGGACGCGATGAGGGTGCACGCCCTCGTCAGCGACCTCGAGGCGGCCCGCTGGGCCGCCACCGCGGGCGCGACGGTCGTGCAGTTGCGCGTCAAGGCCGGGACGGACGGAGATCGTGCGACGAGGCCGCGGGTTCCGCGAGCTCGGTGTCACGTTCATCGTCAACGACGACGTCGAGGCTGCCATCCAGCTGCACGCCGACGGCGTCCACCTGGGCCAGGCAGACGTCGGCGCCGAGCGTGCGCGCCGCGCGGGCTTGCTGCTCGGCCGCTCCGCATCGACGCTCGACCAGGCCCTCGCCGCCGACGCGGACTACCTCGGTGTCGGCCCCGTGTGGCCGTCGCCGTCGAAAGACGACGCCGACCCGGCCATCGGCGTGGGCGGCTTGCAGGCGATCTGCGCGGCCGTCGCCGTCCCGGTCGTCGCGATCGGCGGCGTGGATGCGACGAACGCGGCGGAGTGCATTCGCGCCGGCGCCGCCGGCGTGGCCGCGATCCGGGCGTCGGCCGACCCGGCGCTCAGGCAGGCGGTGGATGAGGCTCTCGGAGGCGGGTGAGCTCGGGCTCCTGGCGGAGCTCGAGCGGCTCGACCTGATCGTCGGCGTCCAGCACGACGCGGCCGCGCTCGCGGGCGGGCTCGTCGTCACCCAGGACGCGCTCGTCGAGGGCGTCCACTTCCGGCTCGACTGGCTCGCGTGGCGCGACCTCGGCTGGCGGGCGGCGGCCGTCAACCTCAGCGACCTCGCCGCCTCGGGCGCGCTGCCGGAGGCGCTGCTGGTGACGCTCGTGGCGCCTGGGTCGACGCGCACGGCGGACGTGGTCGAGCTCTATCGTGGCCTGGCCGAGACCGGCGTTCCCGTCGTCGGCGGTGACACGACTCGTGGCCCGGCGCTCGTCGTCGCCGTGACCGCGCTCGGACGCAGTCCGCGCGTACCCGGCCGCGCCGGCGCGCGCGCGGGTGACGTGCTGGTCGTCACAGGCCCGCTCGGAGCAGCCGGTGCGGCGTTCCGCGGCGGGGGCTACGTGCGCCCGCCGGTGCGGATCGAGGAAGGCCGGATGCTCGCCGAGCACGCGCACGCCCTGATGGACATCTCCGACGGGCTCGGCGTCGACGCCGCGCACATCGCGCGGCGCTCCGGCGTGCGCTGCGTGATCGAGCTCGAGCGCGTGCCGCTCGCGGACGGCGCGACGGTCGAGGATCTCGGCTTCGGCGAGGACTACGAGCTGCTCGCGGCCGTCGCCGAGCCCGGGCCGCACACCGTGATCGGGCGCGTCGAAGCGGGCGAGGGCGTGCAGGTGTTGCACCACGGCGCCCCGGTCGAGCTCCCCGGCTGGGAGCACTTCCGCTAGCGGTGCTACAGCGTCTTGCGCGGGTAGCAGAAGTCGACGAGCCAGCGACCGTGCACCTCGTGCAGCTCGCATGCGTAGACCTGCTGCCCGGCGAGCTTGCCCGCCTCGTTCTCCTTGGGCAGCATGAGCACGTCGTAGCCCAGCACGTGCCGGTACTGGTACTTCAGCACCTTGCCGAACGAGCGGAAGCCGGCAGCCGGGTAGGGGACGATCGGCAGGTTGCCCGCGAGCCAGTCGGCGTGCGAGGTGCCGAGCTTCATGTGCGCGGTCGCGAGCGGCCACGAGCGTTCGAGGTGCTGCCGGGTGAACGCGCTCGGGACGAAGACATCGAGCGTGGCCAGGGCACCGGCCTTCTCCTGCGCGCGTCGCGAGCACGGTCTTCGGCACGTGGAAGACCTGCGCTTGCTTCGTCGTGTCGATCGGCGTCGACAGCGTGTGGCCGGTGTTCGGGACGAAGACGATCAGCCCGGCGACGCCGAGCACGGCGGCCGCGGCGATCGAGCCCCAGAGCAGACGTACGCGGGCCCGGTGCGAGGACGGCAGCCCGGCCATGGCGTCAGGTTAGCCACGGCCGGGCGCGCGCTCTCGCGATGATCAGTCCGCTGAATAGGTCGGGTCGACCGAGATGATGAAGCTCGTCGCGTTGCTCGCAGGCACCGCTGTGAAGCCCGACCGGGCCAGGAAGACCATCCGGGACCCGGAGGGGAGCGGCGAGAACGTCGTCGTGGTGCCGCCGCCGACGATCCGGCCGGTGGCGTCGAGCAGGACGATCGAGAGCTTCGCGACCGCCAGCGTCTGTGGCGAGGTGTCGTTGACGATCTCGCCGTCGACCTCGCCGATCCAGCCGGAGTCGGTCTGGCTCGGCAGGATCCGGACGTTGACGAAGTGCGGAAGTATGTGCGGCTTGCCCGGCTCGTGCGCGAGCACCTTGATCGTCACCTCGAGATTCGAGACGGGTGCCTGGGTGCGCAGGTGCAACGAGTCACCGAAGGCGAACGAGCCGTTGGCGGCGACGAGGTCGACCTTCTTCGTGACGGTTCCGATCAGCTCGCCTCCCACGGTGGCGAAGTTGATCAGGAGGTACGTCTCGGTCGCATCCTGCGTACCGGAGGTGTTCTTCAGGAGCAGGCCGTAGCTGACCGTGCTGCCGGTGCCGAGCTTGTCGGGGCGCTGGGAGAAGCCCTGCTTCTCGACCAGCAGGTGCGGCGTCGAGTCGACCGTCGTCGCGGTCGCCGGCTTCACGAGCCAGTAACCGGTGCGCTGCCAGGTCACGCCGCAGCGAACCGACCAGCGCGCCTTGCCGAGCGCGGCGTTGTTGGGGACCCGGACCATCCAGGTGACCACGCCGTCGCGGGCGCGCTTGATGCCGGAGGACTGTCTCGCGCCGTCCGCGTAGCGCGCCTCGGCCAGGCAGGCGGCCAGCGACGGTGTGTGGACGGTGACCTTGACGGGCTGTCCGCGATGGACGACAGGGACTGCCTGACTGCGGGCGGCGGCGCCCGACGCCGTCAGAGCGGCGAGGACGGCGGCGATCAGAGCGAGCGGGACGACAGAGCGGAGCGGCACGTTTCCCCCCAAGGGTTCAGATCCGGCCGCCCCCGGTCGGGTTTACGGTCTGATCGTCGGCACGAGGTCGCTCGAATGCGTCCCCCGCACGAGGGATTAGAGGTAATCGGCGAAGGTGCGCGCGAAGTGCTTCTTCGGCCGCGCGCCGAGCACGGTGCGCCGGGCCTCGCCGCCCTCGAAGAGGATCACGGTCGGGATCGAGAGCACGCCGTAACGGTCGGCGATCCCCGGGTTCTCGTCGATGTCGATCTTCACGAACTCGACGGATTCCGAGGCCGCGTCGAGCTCCTCGAGCGCCGGCTCGATCGCCTTGCAGGGACCGCACCATGGGGCCCAGAAGTCGACGACCACCGGCGAGCCGGCCCGCAGCACCTCGGTGTCGAAGGTCTCGTCGGTGACGTCGCGCACGCCGGGACGTTAGCGGCGCAGCCGCAGCAGCGGCACGCGCCACACCGCCTCGAGCATGATCCATCGGCTCATCTTCGAGTGCCCGACCGTCCGGTCGTCGAATGCGATCGGCACCTCCACGACGCGGAAGCCCTGCCGCTTCGCGCGGTACGTCATCTCGATCTGGAACGCGTAGCCCTTGGCGCTGATGGCGTCGAGGTCGATCGACTCCAGCACAGCGCGCCGGAAGCACTTGAAGCCGCCGGTCGGGTCCTTGACTCCGAGGCGCAGCCACGCGGCGGTGTAGAGCGAGCCGCCGCGCGAGATGGCGCGCCGGATCACGCCCCAGTTGCCGACCCGGCCACCCGGCACGTAGCGCGAGCCGAGCGCGACGTCGGCGCCTTCCTCGACGGCGGCGATCAGGCGCGGGACGTCCGCCGGGTCGTGCGAGAAGTCGCAATCCATCTCGAGCACCAGCTCTGCGCCCTCGTCGAGCGCCCGGCGGAAGCCGGCGAGATACGCCGGCCCCAGTCCCTCCTTGCGCTCGCGGTGCAGCACCGAGACGAAGGGCAGCTCCGCGGCGAGCCCGTCGGCGATCTCGCCGGTGCCGTCGGGCGAGTTGTCGTCGATCACGAGGACGCGGTCGCCGTCCCGCAGCACGGCCTGCAGCGCCCGGACGATCGGGTCGAGATTGTCACGCTCGTTGTAGGTGGGCAGGCAGACGGTGGCGCGCATGTCGGCGCCTATGATCGCTGCATGGTCGAATTGCCGCGGAACGACCAGCTCGCGGAGCAATTCGAGCTGCTCGGCGACCTGATGGAGCTCGAAGGGGCCGATCTCTTCCGCATCAACGCCTACCGGAACGCGGCCGCGCGGATCCGCGAGACGCCGTCGTCGGTCGCGCAACTCGCGCTCGACGGGAAGGCGAAGGCCCTGCAGGGGATCGGCAAGACGATCGAGGCAAAGATCGTCGAGGTGGTGGATGACGGTGAGATCCACGCGCTGACGAAGCGCAAGGCGGAGGTTCCGGCCGAGGTGGCGACCTTCATGCGCTTGCCCGGGCTCGGGCCGAAGACGGCGCGGCGGATCTGGCAGGAGCTCGGCATCACGACGGTTGCCGACCTCAAGGCGGCGGCCGAGGCGCAGGAGCTGCGCGGCCACGCCGGCATCGGGCCCGGCACCGAGCAGAAGATCGCCGAAGCGCTTGCCCGTCCCCGCGCCGCCGAGGGTCCTCACCGCGCGCTGCTCGGCACGACGCTGCCCAAGCTGCGTGCGGTCGTGCAGGTGCTGCAGGAGCACGAGGCGTCGGTCGAGGTCTCGCCGGCCGGGTCGGCCCGCCGGATGCGCGAGACCGTCCGCGACCTCGACATCATCGCGACCGCGACCGACCCGCAGGCGCTCGTCGACTATTTCTGCTCGCTCAGCTGGGTCGTCGACGTCACCGCGAAGGGCTCGACCAAGGCAACCGTCGTCTCGCACGACGGGCTCAGGTTCGACCTGCGCGTGGTGCCGCCCGAGAGCTACGGGAACCTGCTGCAGCACTTCACCGGCTCGAAGCAGCACAACGTCGCGCTGCGCGAGGACGCCGTGCGGCGCGGCTTCTCGATCTCCGAGTACTCCGTCACTGTCGTCGAGACCGGCGAGGAGCATCGCTTCGCGAGCGAGCAGGAGGTCTACGGCTTTCTCGGCTACGACTGGATCCCGCCCGAGCTGCGCGAGCACGGCGGCGAGCTCGCCGCCGCGCGGAAGCACGAGCTGCCGGAGCTCGTCGAGCTGCGCGACCTCCGCGGCGACCTGCACACGCACACCACCTGGTCGGACGGGAAGGACTCCCTCGAGGACATGGTTGCCGCGGCGATCGAGCGGGGGTACGCCTACTACGCGATCTGCGACCACTCGCAGCGGTTGCGCGGCGACCTGCTGCACCAGCAGTCGGAGCAGATCGATGCGCTGAACGAGCTCGTGGCGCCGTTCCGCATCCTCAAGGGGATCGAGGTCAACATTCGCCCAGACGGAACGCTCGACGTCTCCGGAGGAGGAGCTCGCGACGCGCGACTGGGTCGTCGCGTCCGTGCACTCGCGCTTCGACCACGACGCGACGGAGCGCGTGCTCGCTGCGATGGAGAGCCCGTACGTCGACTGCATCGGCCATCTCACGAACCGGAGGATCGGGAAACGGACGCCTGCACCCGTCGACGCCGAGCGCGTGATCGCGCAGGCGCTCGAGACCGGGACGTTTCTCGAGATCAACTCGCAGCCCGACCGCCTCGATCTGTCGGATGTGAATGCGCGCGCCGCGCGGGAGGCGGGAGTCAAGCTCGTGATCGACTCGGACGGGCACCAGATCGGCGCGCTCGACTACGTCGAGCTCGGGGTCGGCCAGGCCCGTCGCGCGTGGCTGACCAAGGCGGACGTGCTGAACACGCGTACGTGGAAGCAGATCGAGAAGTTGAAGAAGAAGCGTTGACGTCCTTCGGGGACGACCTCACGCGCGCGGCAGCCTGGGTCGAGGACTACCTCGACCGGGTCGGCGAGCTGCCGGTGGCCGCGTCGGTGGAGCCCGGCGAGCTGCGCGCACGACTGCCGGCGGAGCCTCCCGAGCAGCCTGAGCCGTTCGAGGCGATGCTGCGGGACCTCGACGAGCTCGTCCTGCCGGCACTGACGCACTGGAACCACCCGCGCTTCTTCGCCTGGATCGCCAACACGGGCTCAGAGCCCGGGATCCTGGCCGAGCTGCTGATCGCGGCGCTGAACGTGAACGGGATGACGTGGCTTGCCTCGCCCGGTGCGACCGAGCTCGAGTTGACCGTCATGGACTGGCTCGCGCAGCTGCTCGGGTTGCCGCGCGGCTGGCACGGCCACCTCGAGGACACGGCCTCGACCTCGATGGTCGCGGCGCTCGCTGCGGCGCGCACTCTGCGGCCGGGCGGGGTCGTCTACGCATCGGAGCAGGCGAACTTCAGCGTCGAGCGTGCCGCCCGGCTCGTCGGGCTCGACTTCCGCAAGGTGGAGGCCGACGACGCCTTCCGGATGCGTGCCGACTTCCCGCTCGACGACGCGACGGCGGTCGTGGCCACCGTCGGCACGACCTCGACCACCTCCGTCGATCCGGTACCGGAGCTCGCGCGACGGTGCGAGCAGGCGGGCGTCTGGCTGCACGTCGACGCGGCGTATGCGGGCGCCGCTGCGGTCTGCCCCGAGCTGCGCTGGTGTCTCGAGGGCTGCGATCGCGCCGACTCACTCGTCGTCAACCCGCACAAGTGGCTGTTCACGCCGATGGACTGCTCGGCGCTCTGGACGAGGCGGCCCGAGGTGTTCCACGAGACGTTCGCGCTCGTGCCGGAGTACCTCGCGGCAACCGACGCGGCCGTCGACATCAAGGACTACGGCCCTGCGCTCGGGCGGCGCTTTCGGGCGCTGAAGCTCTGGTTCGTGCTGCGCTGGTACGGCGCCGAAGGTCTGCGCGCCCTGATCCGCGAGCACGTGCGGCTCGCTCAGCTGTTCGCCGCCTGGGTCGACGCGGAGCCGGGTTGGGAGGTCGTGGCGCCGCACCCGTTCTCGATCGTGTGCTTCCGGCACGTCGAGGCGGACAACGACGCGCTGGCACGTGCAGTCACCGCGACCGGGGAGGCGTTCATCGCATCGTCGCGGCTGCGGGGCCAGACGATCCTCAGGCTCGCGATCGGCAACGCGGCCACGACGGAGGACGATGTCCGCCGCACCTGGGAGGCGTTACGGCGGTGCGCCGCATGATCCGCGCAGTCGTCTTCGACCTCTGGGAGACGCTCGTCGACTGGGACCGCGAATCCGCCGCGAACATGCTGCAGGCGGTCGCCGGGCGCTCCGGCCTGGAGCCGGACGAGTTCCACCGGCGCTGGGATGCGCGCGACAACCCTCGGTACATCGGCCCGATCCGTGACGCGCTGCGCGGTGTCGGGGTCGCCGAGGATGCAATCGAGGACGTGTGCGGCGTGCGCCTCGACTACACGCGCCGCGCGCTCGTGCCGCGGCAGGGCGTCGTCGAGACGCTGCGCACCTTGCGCGAGCGCGGCTTGCTCGTGGGGCTGATCACCGTCTGCAGCGAGGACGTCGAGGTGGTCTTCCCGGAGACGGAGCTTGCCGGGCTCTTCGACGCGGAGGTGTTCTCGAATGCGGTCCGGCTCGCGAAGCCCGATCCGCGTATCTACCTGCACTGCTGCGAGCTGCTCGGCGTCGAGCCGCACGAGGCCGTGTTCGTCGGCGACGGCGCGAACGACGAGCTCGAGGGCGCGCGCCGCGTCGGCATGGAGGCGATCCTGATCCACCGCCCCGGCGAGGACCCGCCGTGGCCGGGGCTCGAGGACTGGGACGGCCCGCGCGTCACCTCGATCCCCGCAGTGCTGGACGCGCTCCCCCAAGCACGCTGAACGAGGCCTGCGCGGACATGTTCCGGGGACTGTCCCCGGGACATGCACAATCCCGCCATGCCCCGCGTGCGCAGGCCGAGGCGCCAGGCGCCGGTGCTCGAGCTTCTGCAGGCGACCCTGCCCGAGCTCCGGCGCGGCCTCACCGAGAGCGCGGCGCGCACGGTCGCCTACGAGCTGTTCGAGAAGCTCGGGTACGGCGCCGTCGCGGTCACCGACACCCACGAGGTGCTCGCCTTCGTCGGGGCGGGCGCCGACCACCACGCCGCGGGTGACCAGCCGATCCGGCCGGTCTACGAGGCGATCGCGCGCGGCAGCCCGCTGCTCGCACCGCTCGGTCTGCGCACCGAGTGCAAGCATCCGGCGTGCCCGCTCGGCGCGGCTGCGGTCGTGCCGCTGCAGCTGAGCGACGGACCGGCCGGCGCAGTCGTCGCGTTCGCGACCGCGGGGTCACCGCTCGACGAGACGGCGGTCGAGACGCTGGAGGCGCTCGGCGACCAGATCTCCGCCCAGCTGCAGCTGTCGGAGCTGACGACCGCTACGACGACAGCCCTTCAGGCGCAGATGGAGCCGCACTTCGTCTTCAACGCGCTGAACACGATCGCCTCCTTCATCCGCACCGAGCCCGAGCGCGCGCGGTCTCTCGTGCTCGCGTTCGCCGACCACCTGCGCAGCCGGCTCGCGCGTCCCGGCGAGTTGATCACGCTCGAGGAGGAGCTGCGGCACGTCCGGAGCTACCTCGACCTCGAGCAGGCACGCTTCGGCTCGCAGCTCGAGGTGACGGTCGACGCGGCGCCGGATGCGCTCGCCGTGCGCCTGCCACCGCTGCTCGTGCAGCCGCTCGTCGAGAACGCGATCAAGCATGGCAAGACGGACCGCCCCCTGCACCTGCTCGTGCGCGCGCGCGTGCGACGCGGTCGGCTGCGCGTGACGGTGCGGGACGATGGCCGCGGGATCGCGCGCGAAGCGATCGAACGCGTGCTCGAGCCTGGAGTCGGCGAGGGAACGGGTCTCGGTCTCGCCAACGTCAACCGGCTGCTGACGGCGCACTACGGTGCGGGCGTACGTCTGCGCTCGTTTCCGTTCGGCACCGTGGTCCGCCTCGAGGTGCCGACAGCGTGATTCGTGCGTTGCTCGTCGACGACGAGTCGCCGGCGCGGTCGGAGCTGCGCTACCTGCTGGCGGCGCACGACGACGTCGAGGTCGTGGGCGAGGCAGCCAGCGCGCAGGAGGCGCTGACGCTCGCCGGCGATCTCCGCTACGACGTCGTCTTCCTCGACGTCGAGATGCCCGGCCTGACCGGCGTCGAAGCGGCGCCGCTCGTGCGCGAGCGGCGCGACCCGCCCGCGGTCGTCTTCGTGACGGCGCACGAGCAGTACGCCGTCGATGCGTTCGCCGTCGAGGCCTTCGACTATCTCCTGAAGCCGGTCGACCCGGAACGCCTGGCCCGCGTGGTCGAGCGCCTTCACGAACGGGCGAGCGAGAACGCGGCGCCCGTGGAGAAGATCCCCGTCGTCGCAGGCGGCGGGACCGAGCTGCTCGACTTCGACCAGGTGCACTATGCGCAGGCGGACGGCGACTACAGCCGCGTGCACACCTACGACCGGTCGTACCTCTGCACGGCGTCGCTTGGCGAGCTCGAGGAGCGGCTCGGGACGCGCTTCGCACGCATCCACCGTTCATACCTCGTCAACCTCGGCAAGGTCGCGGGTGTCCGCCGCACTGCGCCCGACCGGTTCCGCCTCCAGCTCGCGGACGCGGACAAGACCGAGCTCGACGTCGCCCGCCGCCAGTCGCGCCAGCTGCGCGAGCGCCTCGGTCTGTAGCTACAGCTGCCTGAGCAGCTCGGCGAACGCCTCGGTCGAGCCGAGCACGAGATCGGCGCGCTCGCCCAGCTCGGCGGGCCCTTCGAGCGACACGACGGCGACACGTACCGCCGCTTCGAGACCGTCGAGCGCCGCGAACCCGTCGAGGTCGGTCGTGTCGTCGCCGGCGTAGAGCGCGCGGGTGAGCCCGCTCTGCGTGAGCAGCGCGCGCACGGCGGTGCCCTTGCTTGCGTCGATCGGCGGCAGCACTTCGAGCACCATCCGACCCCAACGGGGCCGGAAGCCCGCGTCGAGCGCCGCGGCCGCGACAGGCTCCAGTTGCCGGCGGGCCGCTTCCGGGTCCGGCTCGTTCCGGTAATGGAACGCGACGCTGAGCGGCTTCACCTCCAGCGCCGGCCACGGCACCTCGGCCGCGAACCCGTGGATCCGGCTCGCCCACTCGTGCGCAGCGACGTCGAGCTCGAGCCCGTGCTCGCCGGCATATGTGAGCGCGTCCACGCCGACGATCGTGCGCGCGACGTCGCTCGCACGTCCGGTCACGCATGCGACGAGCCCGTAGCGTCCGGCGAGGCGGGTCAGCTCCGCGCGGGTGCCTGCGGGGACGCGCGCATCCTCGGGGCGCGCGACGATCGGTGCGAGGACCCCGTCGACGTCGAGGAAGATCGCCGCCCGGGCGGGCTCGGAGACGAGCAGTTCGAGTGCGTCCACACTCGTAGAGTAGGCGGCATGGCGACCCTGAAACTCGTGGGCATCGGCCTGGTCGCCGGCGCCTTCGGCGCGCTCTTCGGTGTCGGCGGCGGGATCGTGATCGTGCCGCTGCTCGTGCTGGTCCTGGCCATCGACCAGCGCCGCGCATCTGCGACGTCGCTCGCGGCGATCCTGATCACGTCCATTGCCGGCGCTGCGACCTATGCGCTGCACGGTGAGGTGAAGCCGGGAGCGGCCGCGGTCGTCGGCCTGCCCGCGGTCGTGGGTGTGCTGGCGGGCACGTCGCTCCAGCAGCGCGTGCCGTTGCGCGTGCTCGCCTATGGCTTCGCGCTGCTGCTCGCGATCGTGGGCGTCAGGCTGATGGTTTGACGCTCGCACTCGTCGCGTTGATCGGGCTGCTCGGGGGCGTCCTCGCAGGGTTGTTCGGCGTGGGTGGGGGGATCGTGTTCGTCCCGGCGCTCGTCTTCGGTCTCGGGTTGACGCAGTTGCACGCGGAAGCGTCCTCGCTGCTTGCGATCCTGCCGACGGCCCTGGTGGGCTCGTGGCGGCAGCGGCGCTACGGCAACATCGACGTGCGCGCGGCGCTGACCGTCGGGCTCGCGTCGATCGTCGGCGTCCAGGCCGGCGTCGCGGCGGCGGAGACGCTGCCGGAATCGAGCCTGCGCAGGCTGTTCGGTGCGCTACTGCTCGTCACCTCGGTGCAGATCGCCTGGCGAGCTCGGCGCAGATCGTGAACACTGCCGGGATGAGCGAAGACCTGTGGATCCCGCTGGTCGACGAGCCGATCGGCTCGATCGTCGCGGCGGCACAGGCGGACGACCCCGAGATCGACCGCCTCGTCTCGAGCCCGCACCGCATCCTCGCGTTCCGCACGTTCGCCTACATCCGCGTCGGGATCTTGCTCGGCCAGCTGCTGGTGGAACATGACGTCCCGGAGTACGACGGCACCGAGACCTGGATCGACGCACTGCTGCGCGATCCCAAGCATCGCGCTGCGGTCGTGGCGGAGTTGCACGCGGTCGCCGAGGAGGTCGCGGCCGATCCGCGCTACGCGGACGACGAGCCGATGGGGCCGGATGACGGCGCCCGCGAGCGGTTCCGCGAGTTCGCCAAGAAGCAGCTGGGGTGAGTGTCCGCATCACCGCCGGCACAGCCGGCCGCTCCGTTTAGCGCTCGCCTCTGTCGCGCGGCGATTAGCGGGACGCTCCGTATGCGATCGCAGCGGTCGCGACGAACCCCGCGACGGTGAGTGCAACGCGCCGGAACGACGGGTGCGCATGCGCTTCGGGCAGCAGGTCGGTCGCGCCCATGAAGAGGAAGAAGCCGGCGTAGACGGAGAGCAGGTAGCCGAGGTGCAGCTCGCTGACGGCGACGACGGTGCCGACGATCGCACCGAAGATCGGCGCCGCCGCATCGAGCGCGAGCCAGCGTAAGGCGGAGCGAACGGTGCCTCCCTGGCGAAGGATGAACGACACCGTGTTCATGCCGTCCGCGAAGTCGTGGGAGACGACCGCGATGAAGACGAGCAGACCCGTCGAGGTGTCGACCTGGAACGCCAGCCCGATGCCGAGTCCGTCGATGAAGCTGTGCACCGAGAGTCCTGCGGCGCCGAGAGCGCCGATGCGTTTGTGCGCGAGTGCGTGCTCCGCGTCGTCCCGGTGATGCAGGACGAGGGCACGCTCGGCGAGGAAGAACGCCAGGAACCCGGCGCCGACGAGCCACGTCACCGTGCGGCTGTCGCCGACGGCGTCGAACGCCTCGGGCAGCACGTCGAAGAGCGCGACCGCGACGACGATGCCGCCCGTCAGCGCGATCAGCGTCTCGAGCTCTCCTCGCACCCGCATCGCCACGAGGCCGCCTCCGATCGTGGAGAGGGTCGTGAGCGCTGCGAGCGGGATCGCGATCCAGGTCGCGACGATCACGCGGCGCAGCGCCCGCAGGTGCCGTAGATGTCGACCTGGTGCGTCTCGGCCCGGAACCCGTGCTTGCGGCGGACCTCCGCGGCGGTGGGCGCCGCGCAGAGCTCTGTCTCCTCGACCTGGCCGCAGACCGTGCACACGAGGTGATGGTGGTGGCCCGCGTGGCAGCGCACGTAGGTCGCCCTCCCGTCGGTCGCGAGCGGGCGGATCGAGCCGGTGCGGCGGAGGAGCTCGATCGTGCGGTAGACGGTTGCGAGGCCGAGCTGCGGCTCGCTTGCGCGGGCGCGGTCGTACAGCTCGACGAGCGTGAAGCCACCCTCGCTCGCCGCGATCGCGTCGAGGACGGCCTGGCGCTGGGGCGTCACCCTGGTGCGCGGCGGCAGCGCGAGATCGTGGGGCGCGTCGGGCACGACTGCGACTCTAACTGAGAATGATTATCAAGACAAACAGGAAGGTGGTCGGGGATCGCTGGCAGAATCAGGTCTCGTGCGTCGCCTCGTGTTGCTCCTGCCGCTTGCGGTGCTCGCCTTCGGCTCTGCCGAAGCCGGCGGGCCGGCGCACAAACCGGGCGCCTCGGCGACCGCGTGGGCGATCCGCGTCTCACCCGCGAACGCGAGCTCCGCGGCGTCGCCGTCGATCACCTCGCCGCCGCAGGGCGCGCCGTCGGCGGGCAGCTTCACCTTCCCCGGCGACGGCTCGATCGTCCGCGCGGGCTCGATCACCGCGAATGCGACGACGTCGGTGACGACGGTTGCGGCGGCACATGCCGAAAGCGTGGTCACGAGCCTCTCGATCTTCAACGGCGAGATCACGGCGGATGCCGTGACCGCGCGCGCTTCCGCGGGTACCGGCCCATCCGGCGCCGGCGGCAACGCGAACGGCAGCGGCATCACGAATCTCGTCGTGCTCGGCGCCCCGGTCGCCTCGGGTCGCGTGCCGCTCGGCGACTGGGGTCAGCTCACGGTCGCGGCGCAGGGCATCGACCGCAGCGCGCCCGAGGGCGCGCTCGGCTACCGCGGTTTCGTCACCCAGCTCGACATCCACCTGACCGCAGACCATGGAGGTCTGCCCGCGAACAGCGAGATCCAGATCGGCTATGCGGAGGCGGCTGCCCAGACGGCGCCGCCGGCTGCGCCTGCGGTCACGACGACGGACTCGGGCACTGCCGAGCCGCCGACGACGACGGACGAGCCGAGCACCGGCGACGCGCCACGCGACCGCCCGAAGCTCAGCGGCACGGTGAAGAACGGCCCGCTCACGGTGCAGCCGAAGCTCACGGCCAAGCGCTACGTCTTCCCGGTCTACGGCCCCGTGTCGTACATCGACACCTTCGGCGCGGGTCGCGCGGACGTCTCCTATCACCACGGCGTCGACATCTTCGGCCAGCTCGGCCAGCCGCTCGTCGCCGTTGCGGACGGGACGATCTTCTCCGTCGGCTGGAACAAGATCGGCGGCAACCGGCTCTGGCTGCTCGACCAGAAGGGGAACCAGTTCTACTACGCGCACCTCTCCGCCTTCGCCACGACGAACGGCGCGCACGTGCGCGCCGGTCAGGTCGTCGGGTTCATGGGCAACACGGGCGACGCCGAGGGAACGCCGTACCACCTCCACTTCGAGGTGCATCCGGTCTCACTGCTCTACCTCGGCTACGACGGCGCGGTCGACCCGAACCCGTACCTCGATGCCTGGAGCCACCAGCAGGATCTGCCCTTCCCGATCGCCGCCGGTTGGGCGCCGCTCGTGCCCGGCGGCCCGTCGGCGCCGGAGCCGGGTGCCATCCTGCTCGGCATGACCGACATCTCGACGGCCGACGGTCTCGATCCGGCCTCGCTCGAGCGCGCGCTGACACCGCTCAAGGCGTCAGCGCTGATGCAGACTCTGGTGCCGACGGTCGTCGCACCGTCGACCGACCTCGGCCGGGGGTAGCTCCTAGCTCGGGGTCGAGCCGCCGTTGCTCGACGGATAGTCGCCGCCGAACTCGTCGTCCCCGCCGCCGAGCATGTCCTTGACCCACTTGCGGGTCTCGGGGCCGGTGATCGGGTTGAAGAGGATGCCGAGCGCAATGCCGGCGATCAGGAGCGTCGTGTTGCGGGCGTGGTGCTCCTTCTTGCCCTGGAGCCGGTCCGCCGCGCGCCGGAGATCGTCGACCGCGTCCTTGAGCTTGTCGCGCACATCCTCGTCGGTTGCCACGCGCGTGGCCAGCGTCACCGCGCCACGTCCGCCGAGCAGCTCGTTGTAGAGCTCTCTCGCCGTCGAAAACGCACTCATCACGTCATCGCGCAGCTTGTCGTCCGCCATCGCCCGCTCGACATACGGTTTGACGTTCCCCGCCGCGTCGTAGACCTTGTCTCTTGTCTTGGCCATGCTCGTCGAATCCTTTCGCCTCGTTACCGCGCGCCTGATACCCGGCGCCCTGCGACCCAAACAGTTGACGTTGGCCGCCTGTCTCATCCTCGCAGGCTGCGGGGGGTCGAGCGAGCCGGACCAGCCGCCCGCGCGCGTTCAGGGCACGGGATTCACGTTCCTGGCACCGGGCGGATGGAAGGTCGAGACCGCCGACGGCAAGGCGATGGCGACTCACGACTCCGAGCTCGTCCAGGTGGCGACGTTCCGCCTGCTCAAGCCCTACCGCACGGGCCTGTTCGGCCGCGTCGAGCGGGAGCTCGCGCTGCGCATGCGCCAGCTGGCGCAGCAAACCGGGGGAAAGATCTCACCCGGACGAACGGTCGTCGCGGGAGGCATCAAGTCGCACTCGTACGACGTCGACGTCGGCGACCACGTCGACCAGTACACGTTCGTGCTGCGTGGCCGGCGGGAGTTCCAGCTGCTCTGCCGGCGCAAGGCGTCCCAGGGCGACGACGCCTGCCGTCAGCTGATCACGAGCTTCGCGACGACTTAGCGGCGAGGCGCTCGACCGTGGCGTCGGTGCGCGCTCGCGTCCGCCGCTTGCCGTTGAACGCCGCGGCAAAGACGTCTTCGATGCGCTCTGCGGGGATGAACTCCAGCGCGGCGCGCGTCTCGGGCGGCAGCTCGTCGAGGTCGGGCGCGTTCTCGCTCGGGAAGATGACGCGTTTCAGGCCGGCACGCTGCGCGGCGAGCGACTTCTCGCGCAGCCCGCCGATCGGCAGCACCTGGCCGGTGAGCGTGATCTCGCCGGTCATCCCGACGTCGTCGGCGACCGGCTCGCCGCGCACGAGCGACGCGAGCGCCGTCGCCATCGTCACGCCCGCCGACGGGCCGTCCTTCGGCACCGCGCCCGCCGGGACGTGCACGTGCACGTCGTGCTCGGCGAACCAGGCAGGAGGCAGCCCGAGCTCCTCCGTGTTCGAGCGAACCCACGACAGCGCGGCCTGGGCCGACTCCTGCATCACCTCGCCGAGCTGGCCGGTGATCTGCAGCCGGCCCTTGCCGGGGTAGGCGGTCGCCTCGATGAAGAGCACGTCGCCGCCGACGCTCGTGTAGGCGAGCCCGGTCGCCACGCCCGGCGCGGAGGTGCGCTTGCGCACCTCACCCGAGAAGCGGCGCGCACCCAGCCAGTCACGGAGCTGCTCGTCGTCGATCTTGACCTTCTCCGCGTTGCCCTTGGCGACCTGCGTCGCCGTCTTGCGCGCGATGTCGGCGATGCGGCGCTCGAGGTTGCGCACGCCCGCCTCGCGCGTGTACTCGCGGATCACCGTACGCAGCACCTTGTCCGACAGCTTCAGCTGCGTGCGCTTGAGGCCGTTGGCCTTCAGCTGCTTCGGCACGAGGTAGCGCTTGGCGATGCCGAGCTTCTCCTCCTCCGTGTAACCGGAGAGCTGGATCACGTCCATACGGTCGAGCAGCGGGCCGGGAATCGTGTCGAGCGTGTTCGCCGTGCAGATGAAGAGGGTCTTCGACAGATCGAACGGCAGGTCGAGGTAGTGGTCGCGGAACGTCGAGTTCTGCTCCGGGTCGAGCACCTCGAGCATCGCGCTTGCCGGGTCGCCGCGCCAGTCGTTGCCCATCTTGTCGATCTCGTCGATCAGCATCAGCGGGTTCGCAGACTCGGCGTCGCGCAGCGAGCGGATGATCGAGCCGGGCATCGAGCCGATGTAGGTGCGCCTGTGCCCGCGGATCTCCGATTCGTCCCGCACGCCCCCGACCGAGAGCCGGATGAACTTGCGTCCGAGCGCGTTCGCGATCGAGTGGCCGAGGGAGGTCTTGCCGACGCCCGGCGGCCCGGCGAAGCAGAGGATCTGGCCCGAGATCTCGTTGCGCAGCTTTGCGACCGCGAGGTACTCGATGATCCGGTCCTTCACCTTCTCGAGGTCGAAGTGGTCGGTGTCGAGCACCTCGCGAGCGTGGTCGAGGTCGAGGTTGTCCTTCGTGTACGACGCCCCACGGCAGCGTCAGGATCCACTCGAGGTAGGTGCGGATGACGCCGTACTCGGCGGCTGCCGGCGGCAGCTTCTCGAGCCGTCCGAGCTCGCGCTCGGCGGCCTTGCGCACCTCTTCCGGGAGAGTCGTCAGCGCGTCCAATTGCCCGCGCAGCTCGTTCACCTCCGCCTGCTCCGGGTCGCCCTCGCCGAGCTCTTGCTGGATCGCCTTCAGCTGCTGGCGGAGGAAGTACTCGCGCTGGCCCTTCTCCATCTCCGACTGGACCTGCGACTGGATCTTCGAGCCGAGCTCGAACACGTCGAGCTCGCGGCTGAGAATCGCCGAGATCCTGCGCAGCCGCTCCTCGACGTCGATCGTCTCGAGGATCTCCTGGCGCTCCTCCGTCTTGATCGTGCGCAGCGTCGATGCGACGAGGTGCGCGAGCGCGCTCGGGTCGTCGACGTTCGCGGCCGCGAGCTGCAGCTCCTCCGGCAGGTAGGGGGCGAGCCCGATGATGCGCGCGAAGAGCCCTTGCACGTTCCGCGTGAGCGCCTCGACCTCGGGCGTGTCGGTGAACAGGTCGGGCAGGGCGTTGAACTCGCCGAGCAAGTACGGGTCGACGTCGAGGCGGTTCTCCAGCCGCACGCGGTCGAGGCCCTGTACGAGGATCCGCAGCGTGCCGTCGGGCACCTTGATCATCTTGTGCACGAGCGCGACCGTGCCGACCTCGTAGATGTCCTCCCAGCCCGGCGCGTCGACCGCCGCGTCGCGCGCGGTGACGAGTGCGAGCAGCCGGTCGCCGGCGACGACGTCGTCGATCAGCCGGACCGAGCGCTCCTGCCCGATTGCGAGCGGCGACATCGACTGCGGGAAGACGACCGTGTCCTTCAGCGGCAGCACGGGCAGCGCCGCCGGATACACGAGCGCCTGGTCGACGACCTCAGGCGTCTCGAAGCTGACGTCGCTCATGCGCGCCACACCTCGATCGCGACGCTGCCCGGGGGTGGCGCATGGTCGGCGACCGGCAGCTCGACCGTCAGCACGCCGTGCTCGAGGCTGGCGCGCGCCTCCGATGGGTCGACGTCCTCGGCGAGTCGAACCTGGCGCTGGAACGGACCGACCTCGATCTCCATCTGCTGGTACACACGGCCGGGGACCTTCGGGCGCTTGCGCTCGCCGGCGACGATCAGGACGCGCTCGCCGGCGACGACGCGGACGCTCTGCGGGTCGACGCCGGGCAGCTCGACGACGACCGTCAGGGTGTGCGGGTCGTCCGTGTGGAAGCAGTCGACGTTCGGCCGAAAGCCGTGGCGCAGCCCCGAGAAGCGCGGCACCTGCCAGAGGTCCGCGAACAGTTCCTCGATCTCTTCCTGCAGCTTGTCGACATCTCGGCGCGTCACGGCCTGCTGAACGGTACCCCTCCTGCCGCGTTCGACGCATTGCGCCGCGACGCCGCAGGTCCGTCCGACTCCTCGCGGACGATCCCGCCGTGGACGCCGATCCTGCCGCGCTGGGCGAGCTGGACCTTCCTGCTCTACGCGGGCGGGCTGACGATCCTCGGCGCCGCGCTGGCGTGCGCTCGCGACGCTGTCGGACGACCACGGCGACGCCGGGTACGTGGGCTACTCGTTGCTGCTCTTCGTGGCCTCGGCGGCCGTCGCCGGCTTCCTCCGCCGCGACGGCCGGCATCCGATCGCGGCCGGCATCGCCGCGGTGATCGCAGTCGCGCTGTTCGCCGGGCTCGTCGGCGCGCTCTACTCGTGGGCGGGCTGGCTGGACGTGGACAGCTCGCCGTTTGCCGGCTTCAACCTCGCCCGGTTGACGCTCGCGCTGATCACTCTCGTGGCGGCGCTCGTCGCCCTGCGCGCCTTCCGGTTCCCTCTGCTCGTGCTCGTCGCGGTCGCGACGTCATGGTTCTTCCTCACGGACCTGCTGTCGGGCGGCGGCAACTGGTCGGCGACCGTCACTTTCCTGGTCGGGGTCGTGTTCCTCGCCGCTGCGGCGATGCTCGACGCGGGCGGGCACCACCCGTATGCGTTCTGGCTGCACGTGGGCGCCGGTCTGGCGATCGGCGGCAGCCTCGTCTACTTCCTCCACGACGGCGACTTCGACTGGGCGCTGATCGGGCTCGCCGGGCTGCTCTACATCGCGCTGGCCGCGCGGCTCGACCGCTCGAGCTGGGCGGTGCTCGGCGCGATCGGGATCCTGCTCAGCGCCGCGCACTACTCCGAGGGACAAACGGCGTTCGTGACGTTGCCGTTCGTCGGGCTCGACACGGGCTCGAGGGGCCTGCGCGGCCCGATCGTCTTCGCGCTCGCAGGGCTGCTGCTGATGCTGCTCGGCGGGCTGCTCGCCGGCCGCCGCCGCCGCGCACGCGAGCGCGCCGCCGCGTAGCCGAGCTCGTCCCTTCGAGCCGCGTCCGCGCTGTGAAGCGCACTTCACAGTGGCTGCCACCAGACGGGTCTCGCCAGGCCTGTCTCGGATGTGAAGCGCACTTCACAGTGGCTGCCACCGGACGGTCTCGGCCGGCCGTGTCCGGAGGGCGGCCTTACGGACTCCATACGCGCGCCCAACGGAACGTCAACGCCGGCGCTGGAGGATCGGGACATGCGCATCCTCGCCGCGTGCATCGGGATCTTCGGGACGCTGATCCTGCTCGCTCCCGTTCACTAGCCGTCATCTAGCGTGCGCACATGCGCGCGGCACCCGCCCTGCGCGGCGGACTGGTCGCGCGGCTGGCCTGGCTCGTCGCCGGCCTCTTTCTGTTCTCGTGCGGGATCGTCTTCTTCCTCGCCTCGCGGCTCGGCCTTCCACCCTGGGACGTCCTGCACCAGGGGATCGCCGAGCACACGCCGCTCTCGTTCGGCGCCGCCAACGAGGTCGTCGGCGTCCTCGTCCTGGCACTCGCATGGTCGCTCGGCGCGCGCATCGGCATCGGGACGGCCGCGAACGCGCTCCTGATCGGGCTCTTCGTCGTCCTCTTGCAGCCGCTCGTCGGGACCGACGCGGTCACGGAGATCGCCCTGCCGGGGCGAGTCGCCCTCCTCGCGGCCGGGCTCGTGCTCTTCGGCGTCGGGTCGGCGCTCTACATCGGCGCCGCGCTCGGCGCGGGGCCGCGCGACTCCCTGATGCTGGTCGGATCGCAGCGCAGCGGATTCCGGCTCGGCTGGGTGCGGGCGGTGATCGAGTCGACGGTGCTGCTCGCCGGTTTCGCCCTGGGTGGCGACGTCGGGGTCGGTACGGTTCTGTTCGCGGCGTTGATCGGCCCGGCGGTCGAGACGTCGTTCTGGCTCTGCTCTCGCACCGCCCTCACACGCTGATTCGATGACGCTCTTCGCACGTATCTTCCGCCTCGTCTGGGGCGGCGATGTCGACCGCGCGCTGCGGCCTGTCCTCGCCGTCGGCCTGACCGGCTCGATTGCCGGCTCGGCGCTCTTCCCGTTCCTCGGCATCTGGGCGATCAAAGAGCTACATGCCTCGCAGAGCGCGCTCGCGACGGCGTTCCTGGTCGGCGCACTGCTCTCGGGCGCCGTCGGCTACATCGGCGGGCACATCTCCGACCACGTCGGCCGCCGCCCGATGATCCTGATCGGCTGGGGCTTCCAGGCGCTGGTGCCGGTCGGGTTGTTGCTCGTCGGCGACAACACGCTGGCGGGCTTGACGCTGCTCGCGCTGCTGCCGGCGTTCGGCGCGCTCGGCGGCGCAGCCGACCAGGCGATGGTCGCCGACCTCGTCGCGCCGGAGCGGCAGGAAGCTGCCTACGCATCCGTGCGCGTCGCGCAGAACCTCGGCGTGACGATCGGCCCGCCGCTCGGCGGGCTGTTCCTGATCGGCGGCAACTGGAATCACCTGTTCCTCGGTGTCGTTCCCGCTCGGGCTGCTCGCCGCGTCGATCGCGTTCCGCTACATCCCGCGCGGCGGCGCGTACGCGCCCGAGGGACCGCCGCAGCGCGGCTCGTTCAGGGTGATCATCCGCGACAACCCGTTCCTGCTCTTCATGCTCTCGTCCGTCTTCGCGACGATGACCTACGTCGCGACGGAGACGCTGCTCCCGATCTCGGCCGCGACGACCCACAACCTCGCGCCCGCCATGTGGGGCGTGCTGATGATCGTGAATCCCCTGCTCGTGACCGTGTTCCAGCTGCGGCTGACGCGCTGGACGGCGGGGATCCCGGCCTCCGTCAAGCTCGGGATCGCGATGCCGATGATGGGCGTCCCGTTCCTGCTCCTCAACGTCAACGGCAGCGCGCCCGTGATCGCGCTCGTGATCCTGATCTTCGTGATCGGCGAGATGCTGTGGGTGCCGACGTCGCAGGCGGTCGTCGCCGCACTCGCTCCGCAGGACATCCGCGGTGCCTACATGGGCGCCTTCGGCGGCACCTGGTCGGTCGGCTGGGCGCTGACGCCGTTCCTCGGGTTGCAGGTGCGCGACAACTACGGCGACGCGACGATGTGGATGTGCGTCGCCTCCGTCGGTGTGCTCGCGGGCATCACCGGGTTCGTCGCAGCGCGAGGCCACGACCCCGAGGCCGCTATAGCATCGGCCGCATGAAGGGACTGATCGCCGCCGGCGGCACCGCGACGCGCCTCGAGGAGCTGACGCGCGTCACGAACAAGCATCTGCTGCCGGTCGGCCGCTGGCCGATGGTCTACTACCCGCTACAGCTGCTGCAGCGGGCGGGTGTGCGCGAGGTGCTGCTCGTGACCGGGCAACAGCACGCGGGCCAGTTCATCGACCTGCTCGGCAACGGCCGCGTCCGCTCGCGCGTCGGCGACGGGGAGCTCTTCGACCTCGACCTCTCCTACAAGGTGCAGGTCGAGGCGGGCGGGATCGCGCAGGTGGTCGGCATGGCGCGCAGCTTCGCTGCCGGCGAGAAGCTCGTGGTCTGCCTCGGCGACAACATCTTCGAGCACTGTCATGCCGATGCGATCCGCTCGTGGGGCGACGGCGCAATGGTCTTCGCCAAGGACGTGCCCGACCCGGAGAACTTCGGCGTGATCGCGTACGACGACGCCGGCGCGGTCGCCGACATCGTCGAGAAGGCCGGGATCGTCGACATGCGCTACGACGCTCCGCCCTCGAGTGACGCAGTGGTCGGCCTCTACTGCTACCCGCCCGACGTGTTCGAGATCATCGACGGGCTCGCGCCGTCCAGTCGCGGCGAGCTCGAGATCACCGACGTCAACCGCGTCTACGCGCAGCGCGGCGCGCTGGATGTCCAGCGCGTCGAGGGCTGGTGGCACGACGGCGGCAAGCACTGGGGCGATCTCGCCGACTGTCGGCCGCCTGATCGAAGAGACAGGCGCGAACAAGGAGTGAGCACGTAGTGGTCACGCGTATCCCCCTGCGCCGCTTCGACGACGAGCGCGGCTTCTTCATGGAGCTGATGCGCGCCGGTGCACTGCCGAAGCCCGTGCGACAGGCGAACCTCGCAGGTTCGCACCGGGGCGTGATCCGGGCGCTGCACTACCACGAGCGCGGTCAGGACGACCTCTTTCTCTGCTTGCAGGGGATGGTGCGCGTCGTCGTCCTGAACCGCGAGACGGGTGAGACGTTCACCGAGGACATCGGCGAGGACAACCCCGTCGCTCTCTACGTCCCCGGCATCCACGCGCACGGCTACGAGGCGCTCACCGACTGCCTCTTCTGTTACTTCGTGACGGAGGAGTACGACGCAGACGATCCCGACGAGCACGGCGTCCCGTGGAACGACCCGCGCGTCGTCGACCTCTGGAGCACGCGATCGCCGATCCTCTCGCAGCGGGACCAGGGAGCAGTCTCGGGATGACGTCGGCCAGGCGGCTCAGCGCCGTTCCGAGGCGGCCCCCATTCGCCGCGTCGTAGTCACGGGCGCGGGCGGGCAGCTCGGGCACGCATTGCTCGAGGCCTTCCCGGATGCGCAGGGGCTGACGCGCGCCGACTGGGACGTGACGTTTCCCCCGCCGGCCGGCCTCGCGGCCGACCTCGTCCTGCATGCCGCGGCGTGGACGGACGTCGACGGCGCGGAGGACGACCCGCAGGGCGCCGCTGCGGCCAACGTCGGCGGCGTGCAGCACGCGGCCGAGGTCGGCGCGCGCCTCGTCACGTGGTCGAGCGACTACGTCTTCGATGGGACGAAGCGCGAGCCATACGTCGAGTCGGACGGGCCTGCGCCTCGCGGCGCCTACGGCCGCACGAAGCTGCAGGGCGAAGGGGCCGCGGGCGAGCGGGCCTGGGTCGTGCGCTCGTCGTGGCTCTTCGGCCCGACCTCCAAGAACTTCGTGCGGACGATGCTGCGGCTCGGCGCCGAGCGGGACGAGGTGGCGGTCGTCGACGACCAGCGCGGCTCGCCCACCTACGTCGGCCACCTCGCCGCGGCGACCCACGGCGTGCTCGAGCTGCCGTTCGGCGTCTACCACGTGGCGGCGGGCGGCGACTGCACGTGGGCCGAGTTCGCCGAGGCGATCTTCGCGGAGGCCGGTCTGGCGACCCGCGTCCGTCGCATCTCGAGTGCCGAGTTCGGCGCCCGAGCGCCCCGCCCCGCGTACTCGGTGCTTCGCAGCGAGAAGGGCGCCCCTGAGCTGCCGCACTGGCGCGAGGGGCTGCGCGAGTGCCTCAGCCGACTCGGCGCAGATGCCTCTTCGCACGCCTGACCTGGGCGGCGTCGGTGCCGGTCACCCGTCCGTCGGCGACGCGCACCGACGTGCACGGCCGCACGTGAGGCTTGCCCGGTAGGCAGTCGCTGTAGAGGAACGGGTCGACCGTGCGCAGCGGGAGGCCCTCGAACGTGTCGCCGAGATAGAGCTTGCCGCGCGCCGAGCCGAGCTGGTGCTCGACCGCGTCGCTGACCTGCACGCGAGGCGCCGCCGCCCATTCCCAGGTGAAGAGGGCGATGACAGCGGCGACCACGGCCAACGTGACGAGCCGGCGCTTCACGCGCGGGAAGGTACCCTCCCGCCCATGCGTGTGCTCGTCACCGGCGGAGCGGGCTTCATCGGCTCGCAGTTCGTCCGCAGGCTCGTCGAGGCCGGCGACCAGGTCGCCGTGCTCGACAAGCTGACCTACGCCGGCAACCGAGCGAATCTCGAGGGTGTCGACCACGACTTCCACGAGGGGGACATCGCCGACGTTGCGCGCCGTCGCGCGTGCCGCCGCGGGGGTCGAGGCGATCGTCAACTTCGCGGCCGAGACGCACGTCGACCGGTCGATCCTCGGCCCGGCGGAGTTCATCCTGACGGATGTGCTCGGCACGCAGGTGCTGCTCGACCATGCGCGGCAGCACGGGATCCGCCATCTCCAGGTCTCGACCGACGAGGTGTACGGCGACATCCCGCTCGACGCGGAGCCATGCACGGAGGACGCACCGATTCGCGCCTCGAGCCCGTACTCGGCGTCGAAGGCGGGCGGCGATCTCCAGGTGCTCGCTTACGTGCGCACCTACGGCGTCGACGCGCTGATCACACGCGGCGCGAACACGTACGGCGCGCGGCAGTATCCGGAGAAGTTCCTGCCGCTGTTCATCACGAACGCGTTCGAGGGGCAGCATCTGCCGGTGTACGGCGACGGCAAGCAGCGCCGCGAATGGCTGCATGTCGAGGACCATTGCGCGGGCATCGAACTGGCGCTGCGCAAGGGCGAGGCCGGCAACGTCTACAACGTCGGCGGCCAGGAGCGCGAGAACATGGACGTCGTCCGCCGGATCCTCGACCTGACGGGAGCGAGCCCGGACCTCGTCCGGCACGTCGCAGACCGTCCGGGTCACGACCGCCGCTACTCGGTCGACTCGAGCAAGCTGAGCGGCCTCGGCTGGCAGCCGAGGCACTCGTTCGACAGCGGCGGCCTCGAGGAGACCGTCGAGTGGTACCGCGAGCATCGCGACTGGTGGGAGCCGATCAAGTCCGGCGACTACAAGCGGTACTACGACGAGCAGTACGCCGCGCGTCTCGCCTAACAGCGCTTCTCGGCCGACTTGCGCAGCCGGTCGATCTCCCTGCGGCGGCCCTGGATCGACTCCGAGCGCTCGAGCAGCGTCAAGACGTCGGCGCAGTTGCCGAGGCTGTAGCGCGTGTACGCGAGGTTGTAGTCGGCGTACGCCTCGGTGGTGGTGCCCGTGCCGGTGAGCTTCGCAACCGCCTGCTCGAAGAGCGGCAGCGCGCCGGCGGCGTCGCCCGCACGCAGCTTCGTGTAGCCCGCGTCGTTCAATGCTGCACCGCTCGCGCTGCTCGGCGCGGGCGCCGTCGTCGCGGTGGACGGCGGCTGGGCCGTCACGGTCTGGTGCACGGTCGTCCCCTGGCTCGTGACCGTCTTCACGATCGTCTTCGGGCCGGGCGGCGTGGCCGAGGTCTTGTCGTTGCCGCCGCGGCCGAGCAGGATCGCCGCGAGGATGCCCGCCGCGAGCAGCAGCACGACGAGCGCCGGGATCCACCTGCGCGAGGCCGGCGTGCGCGGAGGGACGGCGCGGGTCGGGGCAGTGGCAGGCGGGGGCCGCTCGATCCACGTGTCGCCCGCGTCCTCGTGCAGCGCGGCGCGCAACTCGGCCATGAACTCCGCCGCCGTCGGGTAGCGCTCGGCCGGATCCTTCGCGAGCGCGTGCGCGAAGACCGCGTCGACCGCGGCCGGCACGGTGGGGTTCGCGGCGTGCACCGACGGGATCGGCGCGGTCACGTGCGCCGCCGCCTCGGCAGTCGGCGAGTCGGCCTGGAACGGGCGCCGTCCGGCAAGCAGCTCCCACGCGACGACCGCGAGGGCGTAGCGGTCGCTGGCCGGGCCGGCGCGCTCGCCCCGCGCCTGCTCGGGTGACAGGTACCCGGCCGTGCCGAGGATCGTGCCCGCCTGTGTGAACGACTCCATGCCGGACGCGCTCGCGATTCCGAAGTCGGCGACCTGGACGTTGCCGCGGGAGTCGAGGATCAGGTTGCCCGGCTTGACGTCGCGGTGGACGACGCCCGCCTCGTGCGCGGCGTCCAGCGCAGACGCGGCGCCGTCGAGCCAGTCGAGCACCTGTGCAGGGGGACACGCACCGCGGGCGCGCTCCTCGAGGCTGCCGCCCGCGAGGTACTCCATCACGATCAACGGGCGGCCGTTGTGCTCGTCGACGTCGAAGATCGTGACGATGTTCGGGTTCCCCGAGAGGCGGGCTGCCGCCAGTGCCTCGCGCTTGAACCGCTCCCGCAGCTGGACGTCCTGCGCGTAGCGCCCGGCGAGCACCTTGACGGCCACGTCACGGCCGAGTTCCTGGTCGGTCGCACGGAAGATCTCGCCCATGCCGCCGCTCCCGATGTGCTCGGGGTCGCGGTAGCGGGGAGGAAGGGTGTCGATGGAGACGGGCATGCCAGGACGGGCAACGAGTGGGATTCCGCATTCCGCGGGATGGAAACGTTCGGTAAAGCCTGTCCGGGGCCGTCGAGGGGCTCGGCTACCGTGACGCCCATGCTCGCGGACGGCAGGGGTCGCTTCGCCCTCCGGCTGTGCGCCGTCTGTCTCCTGCTCGCGGCCGGCGGCGTCTCGTCGCTGCTCGCGGCAGGCCCGCGCACGGTCCACGCCGCGACCGCCACGACCACGACGGCGCTCGTCACGAGCCCGGCGCCGAGCGTGCTCGTCCTGCGCGGGCACGGCTGGGGCCACGGCCTCGGCCTGAGCCAGTGGGGCGCGTACGGCTACGCGAAGCACGGCTGGACGTACGACCGGATCCTCGCCCACTACTACGCCGGCACGACGCTCGGGCAGGCGACGCTCGCGACCGTGCGGGTCCTGCTCGCCCAGGGGAAGAAGGCGACGATCGACTCGGTGGTCGCATGGTCGGTGACGGATGCCGCCGGTGTGAAGGCGGCGCTCGACCCGGGCACGCTCGTCTTGAAGCCGAAGCTGGCGCTGCCCGGGAAGCAACTGACGCCGCCACTGACCTTCACGTCGAAGCAGCCGCTCGTCGTCGGAGGCAAGCCTTACCGCGGCAAGATCCGCGTGCTCACCGACGGCAAGACGTTGCAGGTGATCGACGTCGTCGGCCTCGAGGCGTACCTGAAGGGTGTCGTGCCGTCGGAGATGCCGTCGGCCTGGCCGCCGGAGGCGCTGAAGGCACAGGCCGTCGCTGCACGCTCGTACGCGCTGAACGGCCTTGCGAAGGGCCGCGACTACGATCTCTACTCCGACACGCGCAGCCAGGTCTACGGCGGGCTCGACGCCGAGCTGCCCGCGACCAACGCCGCAGTCGACGCGACGAAGGGTGAGATCGTCCTCTACAACGGCAAGGTCGCGAACACCCTCTTCTTCTCGACGTCAGGCGGACGGACGGCGTCCGCCGCCGAGACGACCGGCACGGCCGTCCCGTATCTCGTCTCGGTCGCCGATCCGTACGACACGGCGTCGCCGTACCACGACTGGGGGCCGGTGCTCGTCGATGCCGCGAAGGTCGCAAAGCAGCTGAAGCTGCCTGCGCCGCTCGCCGACCTGCGCGTGACGACCGGGCCTTCCGGACGCGTGAAGTCGGTGCTCGCAGCGACAGCCGACGACCGGCAGGTCACGGTCACGGGCGCGCAGCTGCGCACGCAGCTCGAGCTGCGGTCGACGTGGTTCACGCCCTCGCTGTTCTCGCTCGCGCCGGCCGCGAAGACGATCACCTACGGCGGCGCAGTCTCGCTGACGGGCTTCGTGCGCGGCGCCGGCGATGTCTCGCTCGAGGCGAAGACCGTAACGCAGGACTGGGCGTCCGTCGGCGACCTTCTGCTCGACGGCGAAGGGGCATTCGCAACGATTCTCAAGCCGCAGCTCGGCACCCAGTATCGGCTCGTCTCGGGCGAGGTGCGG
The DNA here is from genome assembly GCA_963698925.1 of uncultured Actinomycetes bacterium. Lineage (GTDB taxonomy): Bacteria > Actinomycetota > Thermoleophilia > Gaiellales > Gaiellaceae > PALSA-600. The sequence continues at coordinate 46,637 of CAVOSR010000008.1, forward strand.
GCCGGCCTCGCGAAGATCGCGGTCGCTCCCCGCGTCGACGCGCAGATCGCGGCGACCGGAGCACGCGGGGCGATGCGCCCGGCGCTCGCCGGCGCGGCCGTTCAGCTGCAGGAGCAGTCGGGTCTCGGCTGGGCGACCCTCGCGACCGGCGTCACCGATGCGAGCGGGGCCTGGAGCTTCCCGCAGGCGCTTGCGCCGGGGAGCTACCGGGTTCGCTGCGCGCCGGGCCACGGGCTGGCGGCCGGCGTCTCGGCCACGATCGCGGTGCTGTGAGACGTCCGCGTCGCGCTCGCGGTCGCGGCCCTGGCGCTCGCGGTGCCGGCGGCCTCGCTCGCGTTCGACAACACCGAGCCGCTCGCCTCGAAGCAGTGGTACCTCGAGCAGGACAACGCCTGGTCGTTCTGGCAGGCGCCGCCGAAGCTGTTCCCGATCCGGGTGGCGGTGATCGACTCGGGCGTCGACGGCGGGCACCCGGAGCTGATGGGACGGGTCGTCGCCGCGAAGTCGTTCGTCGGCGGCTCGCCGTATCGCGACACCCAGGGCCACGGGACGTTCGTTGCGGGTGAGATCGCCGCCAACCCGTCGAATCAGGAGGGCATCGCGGGGCTGGCGTTCAACGCGCAGCTCGTCGTCGCGAAGGTCGTCCAGGCCGACGGTGAGATCTCCCTGCAGGGCGAGGTCGCGGCGATCCGCTGGGCGGTCGACCAGGGCGCGCGCGTGATCAACCTCAGCCTCGGCGGCGTCCGCGACCCGCTGAACGCGAAGCTCGACACGTACTCGCCGCTCGAGGAGGCGGCGATCGAGTACGCGTACTCGAAGGGCGTCGTCGTCGTGGCCGGCGGTCGGGAACGGCCCGCAGTCGCCGGCGACGCCGTGGCGCTTCGCGCACTACCCGGCCGCGCTGCCGCACGTGATCGGCGTCAGCGCGATCCGGCGGAACGGCTCGGTGCCCGACTACTCGAATCGCGACGCGGTCTACAACGACCTGACCGCGCCGGGCGACGCGATGTTCTCGACCATCCCGCGCAACCTGGTTGCGAAGGGCGAGCCGGCTGCGTCGACCACCCCTACTCCGACTGCGGACCGTTCGAGTTCCGCAATGCGATCGGCACCTCGTTCGCCGCGCCGCAGGTCTCGGCGGCCGCGGCGCTGCTGCTCGGCCAGCGGCCCTCGCTGCGCCCGGAGCAGGTCGCATGGCTGCTCGAGCGCAGTGCGACGGACGCATCGCCGCTCACCGGCTGCGCGGTCTGCCCGACCGGCCGTGACCTCTTCACGGGCTGGGGCATGCTCGACGTGCTCGCCGCCTCGACGATGCTGACCGACGGCACGCAGCTGCCGGCGCCGGATCGCCTCGAGCCGAACGACGACGCGGGGCCGTGGGCGCACGCGCTGCCGCCGCTTCCCCGGGTGATCGACGCGACGCTCGACTTCTGGGACGACAACATCGACGTCTACCGCGTGCACCTGAACGCGCGCTCGAAGCTGTTCGCGCGGCTGACCGGGCCGGGCACGGTCAAGCTTGCGCTCTGGGCGCCGGGAACGACGCACGTCGAGGGGCTCGACGTCGACACGAAGGCGCGGCTCGCACAGGGCAGGAAGGTCGGCGCGCAGGTGCGCCTCGCGTACCGGGCTTCGCAGGCCGGCATCTACTACCTCGAGGTGAAGCTCGTGTCGAAGCGGCAGGATCCGGTGCAGCTACCGGCTGGCCGCTCGCGCGCGGCTAGCCGCCGTTCGCGCGCAGCTCCTCGTCGGCGACGGGCCGCAGGACGCGGGCCGGGCTGCCGACGACGAGCATGCGCGGGGGCGACGTCCTTCGTGACGACGGCGCCGGCGCCGACGAACGCCTCCTCGCCGATCTCGACGCCGGGGCAGAGGATCGCACCGCCGCCGATGCGAGCGCTGCGCCTGATCGTCGGGCCGCGCATCTCCGCCTTGCGCTTCTCGGTGCGGCCCATGTAGTTGTCGTTCGTCGTCACGACGCACGGTGCGATGAACACGTCCTCCTCGAGCGTCGAGTAGGCGGTGATGTACGCCTCGGCCTGGATGCGCGTGCCGTCGCCGACCGTCGTGTCGTTCTCGATCAGCGAGCCGCGGCCGAGGATGCAGTTCGTCGCCCATCGTGACGCGCTCGCGGATGCACGACTGGTCGCCGACGATCGAGTTCGCGCCGACGGTCGAGCCCGCGAACACGATCGCGCCCGGTCGAGACGACGGTGTTGTCGCCGATCACCGCCGGCGGCAGCGGGTCGCGCTTCGCCGTCGAGCTCGCGCCGAGCGACGGCTGCTTGCCGACGACCGCGTTCTCGAGCACGCGCACGCCTTCGCCGAGCACCGTGCCCGGGTAGACGGTCGCGCTCGGGTGGATCTCAGCCATTGAGCGAGTTCGTCAGCATCTCGAGCGCGCGCACGACGCGTGCGCCGTCCGTCGCGACGCGCGCACGGTCGCCGTTGCCGGCGATCAGCTCGAGGAAGTGCGTGCACTCGAGGCGCAGCGGCTCGTCGGTCGCGATCTTCGGGAATGAAGATGTCGCCCGAGCGTGTCTGCCACTCGCCGTAGGTCTCCGCGCGCTTCCACGACGACTTCTCGTAGACGGTCACCTTGCGCTCGAGCTCCATGTCGTCGAAGACGACCATCTTCTCGCGGCCGACGACGGTCAGCTTCCGCATCTTGTGCGGGTCGAGCCACGAGAGGTGCATGTGCGCGATCTTGCCCGACGGGAAGCGGAGGTAGCAGAAGACGACGTCCTCGACGCCGGGCGTGAGGAAGTCGCGGCCGTGCGCCACAGCGACCTCGGGATCCTCGTCGAGCAGGTAGAGGATCACCGACAGGTCGTGCACGCCGAGCGACCAGAGCGCGTTCTCGTTCGTGCGGACGATGCCGAGGTTCTGCCGGTTGCCGTAGACGCAGAGCACGTCGCCGAGCTCGCCCGAGTCGATCAGCTCCTTCAGCTTCAGGACACCCGGGGTGGTAGAGCAGCAGGTGCCCGGGCATCAGCACGCGGTCCCGCGCCGCGGCGAGCTCGACGAGCTCGTCCATCTCGACGGCGCGCATCGCCGGCGGCTTCTCGACGAAGACGTGCTTGCCGGCCTCGAGCGCCTGCTTCGCGAGCGCGTAGTGCGTCGGCACCGGCGTCGCGACGACGATCGCGTCGAGCGTCTCGTCGGCGAGCAGGTCGTCGTACGCCGCCGTCGCCTGCGCGGCCGGGTAGCGCACGGCCTGCCGCGCGAGCAGCTCCTCGTCGAGGTCGCAGACCCAGGCGAGCTCGGCGAGCTCGTCGAAGTTGCGCGCGAGGTTCGGGCCCCAGTAGTTGAGGCCGACGACTCCGACCCTCGCCGCCACCGCCTAGAGCTTCCAGACCTTGCCGTCGATCTCGTGCCCCTTCGTGGCGTTCCGGAAGTCGACGATCACGTTCCCGCGCTTGACGACGTCGCCGTAGTCGATCCCCGAGTGGTGGGTCACGATCGCGACGCAGTCGTAGGCCTCCGGCTCGAGCGGCGACGACGTCATGCCGTCGAACTCCGGCACGAACGGGTCGTGGTACGAGACGTCGGCGCCGGCGTTCTCGGAGCAGGTCGATCAGCTTCTCGGCGGGCGTCTCGCGCATGTCGCCGATGTCGGGCTTGTAGGCGACGCCGATGATCAGGATCTTCGCGCCGCTGACCGACTTGCTGGCGCCGTGGTTCAGCGCCTGCGAGATCAGCGAGCGGCAGAAGTACGGCATGTTGTTGTTGACCTCGCCGGCGAGCTCGATGAACCGCGTCGAGAAGTCGAACTCGCGCGCCTTCCAGGTCAGGTAGAAGGGGTCGATCGGGATGCAGTGGCCGCCGAGCCCGGGCCCGGGCTTGAACGACGCGAAGCCGAACGGCTTCGTCGCAGCCGCGTCGACCACCTCCCAGACGTCGATGCCCATGCGGTCGGTCAGCTGCGCGAGCTCGTTGACGAGCGCGATGTTGACCGCGCGGTAGATGTTCTCGAGCAGCTTCGTCAGCTCGGCGGCCTCGGGCGTCGAGACCTCGTGCACGGTGTCGATCGCGGCGCGGTAGACGTCGGCCGCGGCCTTGGTGCTCGCCTCGCTGATCCCGCCGACGACCTTCGGCGTCGTCTTCGTCGTCCAGTCCTCACGGCCCGGGTCGACCCGCTCCGGCGACATCGCGAGGTGGAAGTCCTCGCCGGCCTTCAGCCCCGAGCCCTGCTCGAGGATCGGCTGCAGGATCTCGCGCGTCGTGCCGGGCCACGTCGTCGACTCGAGCACGACGACCTGGCCGCGCTGCAGCACCGGCGCGAGGCTCCGCGCCGCGCTCTCGATGTAGGAGAGGTCCGGCTCGCGCTGGCGCGAGAGCGGCGTCGGCAGCGCGATCAGCACCGCGTGCGCGTGCTTCAGCTGCTCGTAGTCGGTCGTCGCGACGACGAGCCCCTTCTCGGTCAGAGCGCGCGAGGCGCTCCGAGCTGACGTCCTCGATGTGGCTCTCGCCGCGGTTGAGCGCGTCGACGACGTGCGGCTGCACGTCGACGAGCAGCACGCGCGGCCGGCTTCGCCGAAGGTGGCCGCGAGCGGAACGCCGACGTAGCCGGCGCCGATGACGGCGAGGTCGTAGTGGGGGGAGGCCTGACACGGCGCTCAAGCGTACAGGGCAGCCGCGACGCGTTCGGCGGCGTGGCCGTCGCCGTAGAGCTCGGGCGCGTCGTCGGGAAAACGGGCCGCGGCGATCGCGGCCGCGAGCGCCTCCGGCTCGGCGAGGGTGTTCGCGCCGGCCGCGACGGTGTCGACCCATTCGGTGTTCGGGCGGATCGTCACGCACGGGACGCGCAGCCAGTACGCCTCCTTCTGCAGCCCGCCGGAGTCGGTGACGACGCGCTCGGCGTTGGCGACGAGCGCGAGCATCGCGAGGTAGCCGAGCGGCTCGATCTGCTCGACGTTGTCGGCCGGCGTCAGCCCGAGCTCGCTCGATCGCCAGCCGCGTGCGCGGATGGACCGGGAAGACGAAGCGCGTGCCGGACTCGTTCAGCGCCTCGACGATGCGCCGCAGCCGCTCCGGCTGCGGTGTTCGCCTCGCGGTGCAGCGTCAGCACCGTGTACGGGCCGTCGACTGCCGGCGGAGCGTGCTCGGGCGGCGAGCGGCGCGAAGAGCCGCGTCGCGTCGGCCATCACGTCGCCGACGACGACGCTGCGGCCGCGCGACGCCTTCCGACTCGAGTTGCTGCGACGGCGCGCTCGTCGGGCGTCAGGAGCAGGGCCGAGCGGCGGTCGACCTCGATCCGGTTCCGCTCCTCCGGCATCGAGAGGTCGAAGCTGCGGAGCCCGGCCTCGACGTGCGCGACCGGCCGCTCGCCGGCGGCGAGCGCGCCCGCCAGCGTCGAGTTGGTGTCGCCCATCACGAGCACCCAGTCGGGCTGCTCGAGCTCGACGAGCGCCCTGATCGGCGCGGTCATCGCCTCCGGGTCGGCGGTGCGGAGATCGAGGCGGTGCTGGGGCTCGGGCAGGCCGAGCTCGTCGAAGAACACCTGCGACATCTCGGGATCCCAGTGCTGGCCGGTGTGCACGACGACCTCGTCGATCCCCGCCTCGCGCAGGGCGAGGGAGAGCGGCGCGGCCTTGATGAACTGTGGCCGGTTGCCCGACCACGGAGAGGACGCGCACCTCCGCTACGATACGCGACGCATTCGGGCCGTTAGCTCAGCTGGTAGAGCAGGGGACTCTTAATCCCAAGGTCGAAGGTTCGATCCCTTCACGGCCCATCCCGACCGTCGTCGTCAAGCTAACCGGACCGATCCGAGCTGGAACCGCTGACGGGTCTCAAGGCCGCCCTGCTGCGACGTGCAGCAGCGACGCGAAGGCCGTGGCGGTCGGAGGGCGCTGCGCCGGATCCTTCTCGAGCGCCTTCAACAGCGCCCACGAGAGCGACGGTGTCACCTCGACTCGCGTCTCGCCAGGATCGGGAGGCGAGACGATTCAAGTGCGCAGTTCCGATCTCGAACAGGCTCTTTCCCCCGAACGGCGGCGTTCCCGTGATGCACTCGTACACGACGCAGCCGAATGCGTAGATGTCGGTGGACGGCGTCGCGGCCTCGCCGCGGATCAGCTCCGGCGCGAGGTAGTCGAGCGTCCCCATGACCTGGCCGGGCTTCGTCAGGACGGTGTAGGCCGGTCCCTTCGCGAGGCCGAAGTCGGTGATCGCCGCGCGGCCGTCCTCGTGGAGCATCAGATTCGACGGCTTGATGTCGCGGTGCACCAGCCCGCCGCGGTGGAGCGCGTCGAGCCCCGCCGCTACCTCCGCCGCGATGCGGAGCGCCTCGACGATCGGGAGCGCACCCTCCTCGCGGAGTCGATCCTCGAGCGACCCCCCCGGCACGTACTCCGCGACGAGGTAGCTCGTTGCGCCCGCTTCGCCCGCATCGAGCACCGGCACCACGTGGTCGTGCTCCACGTGCCGCGCCGCCCTGGCTTCGTGGACGAAGCGGGCCCGGAACGTCTCGTCCTCGCCGAGGCGCTGTTTCAGCAGCTTCAGCGCGACCACCGCACCGTCCGACCCGCGCTGGGCGCGGTAGACGACCCCGACCGCCCCCTCGCCCAACCGAGCGTCGAGCCGGTAGTGCCCGACCGTGTCGCCTAAGCCGGGCTCGGAGCGAGCGACCATCGAGGCGAGCATACGGCTAGCAATTCGCCAGGCGCAGTGCTTAGGTAGCTCGTGATGAGGAGGCCGTGAGCATCGTCGATACGAGCCTCGGCTCCGTGTTCGCCGGTTACCGGATCGAGCGGCTGCTCGGCCGCGGTGGGATGTCGAGCGTGTACCTGGCTGAGCACCTGCGACTCCAGCGCAAGGTGGCGCTGAAGCTGATGGCGCCTGAGCTCGCCGACGACGAGCGCTTCCGCGAGCGGTTCCTACGGGAGTCGCAGCTGGCAGCCTCGCTCGATCACCCGAACGTCGTTCCGGTGTACGACGCCGATGAAAGCGGCGGCGTTCTCTACATCGCCATGCGCTACGTCGAAGGCAGCGACCTGCGCGAGCTGCTTCGCCGTTACAGCCCACTCCCGCCTGCCCGTGCCGTCGCGATCGTCGGGCACGCGGCGGCAGGCCTGGACGCGGCACATCGGCGCGGGCTCGTCCATCGTGATGTCAAGCCGGGCAACATCCTGATCGGCGAGGACGACCACGTCTACGTCTCGGACTTCGGGCTGACGAAGCAGGCGTCATCGCAATCCGGCCTGACCGCCACGGGCCAGCTGGTCGGCACCGTCGACTACGTCGCGCCGGAGCAGATCCAGGGGCAGCCGGTCGACGGCCGCGCCGACGTCTACGCGCTGGCCTGCGTGCTCTACGAGACGCTCGTGGGCGCGAAGCCGTTCGACAAGGACACCGAGGTGGCGACGATCTGGGCGCACATCCAGGATCCGCCTCCCTCCCCCTCGGCTGCCCGTCCTGAGCTTCCGCAGGGCCTCGACGCCGTCATCGCAAGAGGCATGGCAAAACGGCCCGACGACCGGTACGCGAACCTGCCGCGAGCTCGTCGACGCCGCGAGGCGGGAACTCGGCGTCTCCAGCGGCGAGATTTCCCAGCCGTCCGTCACGACTCGTCGCCGGCGTCTCGACCGGCGCCTGCTCGCCGCCGCCGCCGCGCTCGTCATCGCGGCCGCCATCATCGCGGTCCTCATGACGCGAGGAGGCGAGCGGCATCTCGAGTCTGCCGCCGAACTCGGTCGGCGCGATCGACCCGAGGACGAACAGGTTGGTCGCCTCGATCCCCGTCGGGAAGAACCCGGCCGCGATCGCGTCCGGTTTCGGCTCCATCTGGGTCGCCAACGAGGACGACAGCACGGTCACCCGGATCGACGCCAAGACCCGGAAGGCGACCGACGTGATCGGCGGCATTGCCGGCACACCGGTCGACATCGCCGCCGGTAGCGGGTCCGTATGGGTCACGACGATCGAAGGTCAGCTGTTTCGAATCAATCCAGAGCTCAACTCCATCAGCCTGGTGCCACTGCACTTCCACGGCCGCCTCCCCGGCGGCATGTCCGCTTCCTTGCTGAACGTTGCCGGTGCGGCGCGAGGAAGTGTCTGGCTGCTCTGGGCAGGCGGGAGCGAGATCCTGCGCTACGACCTGAACTCGCAGAAGCTCGTCACGGTCGAAGATGACTACAGCCCGACCGACGCCGTCGTCGGCCTACACGCGGTCTGGATCTCCGAGGTCAGCACCGTCTCGCGTCTCGACATAGCCACGAACATCATCATCGACTCCACCGACATCGGCGCCATCACGATGCTTTGCTGCAGCACGGCCGTCGCCGTCGGCGAGGGGTCCGTCTGGGTGAGCAAGAACGAGGCGGGCAAGGTTTGGCGGGTCGATCCAGCAACCACGACGGCCCTCGGCTCCACCTCGGCCGGGCCGAATACCTCGCAGATCGCCGCGGGCGAGGGCGGGGTGTGGCTAACCCGCCCGAATGCCGGATCGGTTGTCCGACTCGACCCCCGCGGCGGCGGCGCTGTGAAGTCGATCAAAGTCGGTCCCGGGGTGACCGCAATTGCCATCGGCTCAGGGCTCGTCTGGGTCTCCACGGTTCAGCCCGGGCACTCTCACATCGGCGGGTTCTAGACAACGCCTGCGCGCTCGCGCAACCGGGCCGCCTGCTCCGACGCGCCCAATGCATCGAGTCGAGCCGCAGCGCGCTCGAGGTACTCGATCGCCTTCGTCCTGTCCTCGGCCTGCGCGTAGTAGTGCGCGAGTCGCTCGAGATGGTCGTCGAGCGAGCCGACGTAGAGCTCCTCGAATGCAGCCGCCACTCGTCCGTACAGCTCGCGCCGTCGACCCGCGGTGAGGGTCGACAGCGCGGCCTCCTGCAGCAGCTCGTGCCGGAATGCGCACTCGAGCTCGGGATACCGTCGCACCTCGCGCACCACTTCGGCCCGCAGCAGCGTCGTCAGGTCGCCGTCCGGATCGTCGGTGTCCGCGGCGGTCGCCAGCACGCGGACCGGGAAGCTGCGCCCGACGACCGCCGCCACCTGGACGAGCCGGCGCGCCCCCTCCGGCAGACGATCGATCCGCGCGAGGAGGAGGCTCTCGAGTGCCGGCGGCATCAGCTCCGCCGACCCCACGGTCAACGTCCACGTGCGGCGACGATCGACGACGCTGCCCTCGACGACAGCGCGCAGCAGCTCTTCGAGGTAGAACGGATTGCCGGCGGCGCGCGAGACGAGGGTCGCCGTCGTCGCCGCATCCATCCCGGGCAGGAAGCTGCGGGCGAGCGCGTCCGCGGCCTCGTCCGCAAGTGGCGCCAGCGTCAGCTCGCTCGCCCGGTGGCTGTACTCGCCGAGCACCGCCAGCCGTAGTCGCGCCGCCTCCGATGGAGTCGCCGGCGCAAAGCTGAAGACGAGCATGAGCGCCTCGCGTTCCGTCAGGTCAAGGAGACGCTCCGCGAGCTCGCGCGTCGCTGCGTCGGCCCACTGCACGTCTTCGACGACGAGCAGGACGGGGCGGCGGCGCGCGAGCGCGAGGATCCATTCCGCGTAGGCCGCCTCGACGTCGACGGGCACGTCGCTCTCCGTCTTGATCCCGAGCAGCCGCGCGAACGACGGCATGAGCTCGTCGAGCCGCGCGCCCAACAGCGTTCCGAGGCGTGCGCGGGCCTTGGTCCGCACGGCGATCTCCGCCTCACCTTCCGCGACGCCGAGCCACTCCCGCAAGATCTCCACGAACGGCCGATACAGCGCGTCGCCGCCGTACGACGGGCAGTGACCCTCGAGACGCGTGACCTCTCCGGCCTCGCGGGTCAACTCGGCGACGAGCCGCGACTTACCGAGCCCATCCTCCCCACTGATCAGGACGATCTGGCCGCGGCCTCGTGCCAGCTCCGCGAGCGCAGTCCGTAGGCGCAGAAGCTCGGCGTCGCGCCCGACCGTCGGGGTCATCGTGCCGGACTGGTCGGTGGGGCGAGCGTGGAGGAGCCGCCAGGCGCGCACCGGGCGAGCGCGTCCCTTGACGGCGAGCAGACCGCGCTCCTCGAGCACGAACCTGCGCTCGAGCAGTCGGGCGGTGCCGTCGCCGACGAGCACGGTCCCGGGCTCGGCGACGGACTCGAGACGAGCGGCGACGTTGGTCATGTCGCCCAGCGCGACCGCCTGCGGCGACGCCACGCCCACAGTCCCGACCCCAGCCGACCCCGAGTTGATCCCGACGCGCACGCTGAAGCGGTCGATCCCCCACGCCGTGCGGATGTCCTCGGAGTACGAGCCGACGATCTCGAGGATGCGCAGCGCGGCACGCGCCGCCCGTTCCGGGTCGTCGGCGTGCGCCGCCGGGACGCCGAACAACGCGCAGATACCGTCGCCCTGGTACGCCTGGACGGTTCCACCGAACTCCTCGACGGCCCCGCTGACGCGGGTCACGCATTCGCCGACGAGCGCCTTCACCTCCTCTGGCAACAGGCGCTCGCCGAGCGCCGTCGACCCCACGATGTCGGCGAAGAGCGCCGTGACGGGTCTGACCTCGTCCTCCACGCCCTCATCCTCGCGCAGGCGGAGCCGTGCTTCTAGTCGACCCGCGCGCTGGACGCCGACACTCCGCCGGAGTCTCCGCCGGCTGGCGTCAAGCCGTCCAGGCGGAGCTCGAGCGACGGTGGAGATGCGCGCCGTCAGACCGCGATCACGGGGCGGCGCCTGCGGACTCCGACTGTGCCCGCGAACGCCACCAGGATCGCGCCGAACGCCGCCGCTGCGAACGCGACAGTGCGCCAGGGGAAGGAGCTCCCCGTCGGGCCGGCGGACTCGCCGAGGTGGTACGTCCGGTTGAGCCGCTGGCCGCGGAGCGTGAGGGCGCGGATCTCGTGCTTCGACGCCGTCGGCAGGACTCGCCGACTCGAAGCTACGGCGAACGCTCGAAGCTCTGTCGTTTCGCGTGCCGACGCCAGCAAGTGTTCTCGCGGGAACAGGTGCGACGGTTGAACGGCGTTCCTCCGCTCTGCGTAGAGCTCGGCCAGCTCGACGAGACGGCGACGCACACGCTGGTCGGGGACCACAGGTCACGGTAGAGCAGCCTCGTCCTGTTCAACGTTCGTACCTCGCACGGCACTGCGCAGAGCCGGTCGATGTCCCGGTGTCTGGCGCGAGGTGTCGCTCGGTTCTAGACCGAAGACGTCTCGCCCGGCTCGATCGCAGCGACGGAGACGATCGCGCTGGCGATCCTCGCCGCCGGCCAGCAGCACCGCGATGGGTCGCCCTGCACGGGAGCGCGGCTGCGTGCCTCCACTGACGGCACGCACGTCCCTCAGTCCTCGCCGTGCTCGGCGAGCCACGCCCTCGCCACGCGTTTCTGCGCGCGGGTCAGCCAGGCGTCGATCACCGTCTCTCGCAACTCCGCCCGCTCGAGGCGCGCCAGGTCGGGAATCCGGATCAGCACGGCCGGGTAGTTGTCGAAGTGCGGCGTCGTGAAGAAGACGCCGCGCGGATCGGCCAGCACCAGCTCTTTGGCCTCGGGCCCGTCGACTCGGAACATCAGGACGTCGTCGAGCCGCTCGCCGGTCGCGGCGTCGACGGCGTCGGGGCGGCGGCCGCGCTGGAGGCAGAACGCTTTCCCGTGCACGAGGTAGGCGGGGCGGCCGTCGTCGGAGAGCTCCTTCGTCGTCTCCGGAAGCTCGAGAGCGAGCTCGTCGAGGTCGCGCATCGTCGCCACCGTCCAAGCATGCCGAAGGCCCGCTGTGGCGGGCCTTCGGGTAGTGCGTCCTGCGGCGGATCTAGAAGGGATTGATGCGCTGCGGCTTGTCCCAGGCGACGCGGATCAGGTCCGCTTCGGCCTCGAAGGCCGACTCGGGCCGCGGGCTCGCCGAGGGGCGCTTGCCGGTCGGGCGGCGCGGGGCCGTGGTGTCCCACGAAAGACGGTTCATGCGTGCACCTCCTGGTGCTCCTCGTTGGCGGCGGGCGCGGGGGCGCGCGTGATGCGGATGTCCCCGCTGACGGTCTTGGCGCGGATCTCGACGAGCGGGCCGTCGGTGTCGGGCGCCTCCGGCGACACCTCGAGCTCGGAGCTCGTGTCGCCGCTGACGGTGGTGCAGTCGAGGTAGACCTTGGAGCCGCGGCGGACGCCGATCCGCACGTCGCCGGAGACGGAATGCGCCGAGACGTTGCCGCGCATGACCGCGCCGTGCTCCTGGTCACCACTGACGGTGTTGACGTTCACGTTGTCGTCGGCCTCGTCGATCGAGACGTCGCCCGAGGCGGTGTTGACGTTGAGCGCTCCCCGCACGGCGCCGAGTGCGATGTCGCCGGACGCGCTCTGCACGTTGACGCCGCCGGTGACGAGGCGGATGCCCACGTCGCCGCTGGCGCTCTTGACGTTGACGCCGCCGTGGACGCGGTCGGCTTCGACATCGCCCGACGCGGTGGCGACGTTGAGGCCGCCGATCGCGCCGCGCACCATCAGGTCGGCCGACTTGCTGCGCACGGTGATCGGCGAGCCCTCGGGGCAGCGGACGCGGCAGGTGATGCCCTGACGGCCGAAGAGGCTCCCGAGGCTGAACCCGCCGCGCTTCTGCGGGACGTCGACCAGTATGCGGCCGCCCTGCTGCTCGACGCGGGCCTCGTCGACGAGCTGCTGGGATTCCTCGTCGTCGGCGAGCAGCTCCACCGTGACGCTGCCGTCGAGCGTTGCGTCGACCTCGATGTCGCCCGCGTTCAGGCGGATCTCGACCTCGGTCCTTCCCTGTACCTCGAATGTCTTCTGCATTTCCGACTCCTCCTAGCTCTGGGCGTAGCCCGAGAGTCGCTTGCCGGTGACGTGGATGGGGCGCGACTCGGTCGCGCGGGCGATCGCGCGGATGAGCCACGCGTTCGTCGAGATCCCCTCGGCGTCGGATGCCTTCTCGACGGCCGTCTTCAGGGACTCGGGGAGGCGCAGGCTGATCCGCGCCGACAGCTCCTCGCCGACGGGGCCGGCGGACTCGCCCGGCGCGTCGACGAAGACGAGCTCGGGCTCCTGGCCCGCCAGGCGGACTTCGATGTGGCCGCTCGGGAGCTTCGAATTCAGCTCGAGCGCGGCCTGGGAGAGGAGGTCGAGCAGCTTCAGCCGCAGATTCGAGCCGAGCGCGTCGCCGAGGCGGCGTGCGATCTGGGCGGAACGCTCGTCGCCGAGCTCTGCGAGCCCCTGGAGATCCTCCTGCAGCCCTTCCAAGACGATGGTCAGATTCATGATGCTGTCACTATGACATCACTCTTGGCATCTGTCAAGTGTCAAAGCGACATGTTTTCCACATCGGGGCGGAAACCCGCTCCAGCGCTTAACTCAGCCACAACCTCGCCGGCCAGGCAGGCGACTAGGTTCTGCCAATGGCGACCGAGGCGATCACCCCCTCCTCGCTGCACGAGGCGGGCGAGGCGGACCGGAACCGCCAGTGGCGGTCGCTCGCGCGGACGGCCACGGCCGTCGCCGTCCTGACCTCGCCGGTCGCCTTCACCTGGTTCTACCTCCACGAGCAGCTCGACTTCCGCTACGCCCTGCTGCTGACGGTGATCGAGGTCGCGGCGTTCCGGGGCCTCGTCGACCTGCTCTTCCGGCGCTTCATCGAGTCACCGAGCCTCTTCGGGGTCGAGAGCGAGGCGCTGCGCGAGGCGGACATCGTCGCCCGCCGGCGCGTCTCCTTCTGGCGCGGCGTGTGGCGCTTCGTGCGCTTCCTCGTCGTCGTCGTCACCCTGATCTGGCTCGTACTGGTCTTCTTCGGGCACGGGCTCACCTGGAGCGAGACGGCCGGCGGCCTCTGGGACCGCCTGGGAGCGCTGCTCGACCCCAGCTCGCTGGGCACGCTGATCACCCTGCCGCTCTTCTTCCTCTTCAACTTCCTGATCTTCATGGGGCCGATGCTGCTGATGGGGATCTCCCAGATCCGCGGCTACCAGCCCGGCGACGCCGAGTGGGGCGTCAAGCTCGAGCACGTTCGCGGCCAGGCGGAGGCGAAGGAGGAGATCCGCCGGATCGTCACCCTCTGGCAGTCGGGCGAGCGCTTCGAGCGGTCGGGCGGCAAGCGCGAGCGGGGACTGCTCTTCCTCGGGGCCCCGGGCACCGGCAAGACGATGCTGGCGAAGGCGATCGCGACCGGCTTCAACTCCCCGTTCGTCACGATCCCCGGCTCCGGCTTCGCGCAGACGTTCGTCGGCCTCGACTCCATCCTCGTCCGCTACCTGGCGCGCAAGGCGAAGCGGCTCGCGCGCAAGTGGGGCGGGCAGTGCATCGTCTTCATCGACGAGATCGACGCCGTCGGTGCGCGGCGCAGCGCGCTCGGCGGTGCGTCGTCCCCGAGCGCCGTGTATGCCGAGCCCACCTTCGAGCAGTCCGGCGACCTCGTGCTCGAGACGCGCGCGTGGCGCGACAAGCAGTTCGAGCTGCGTGCGCCGGAGCGCCGGCAGCCGAACCGCTTCGTCCAGCGGATCAACCAGGCCGTCCCGGGCGCGGGCGGGATGTTCGGCGGCGGAGGCGGCATGGCGCTCAACCAGCTCCTGGTCGTGATGGACGGCCTCGACAGCCCGCCGCTCGGCAAGCGGATGGTCACGAACGGGGTCAACACGCTGCTCGACGCGCTCTACGTCGTCCCGCCGCGTGTGCGCGGCCGATCGCTCCGGCTGCCGCCGCCCCGGCCCCGCAACGAGCAGATCTACTTCATCGGCGCGACCAACGTCCCGATCGAGCAGCTCGACCCCGCGCTGACGCGGCCGGGCCGGATGGGACGGCACGTCTGGTTCCGCACTCCGACGAAGCAGGATCGCGAGGATGTCTTCGACCTCTATCTGGGCCGCGTCTCGCACGATCCCGACCTCGACCGGCCGGAGCGCCGCGACGAGCTCGCACGGATGACGATGGGCTACTCCCCGGCCATGATCGAGCAGGTCTGCTCGATGGCGCTGACCGTTGCCCACCACACCGGGCGTGAGGCCTTCGGCTGGGAGGAGATCGTCGACGCGATGACGACCGTCGAGTCCGGCACCGCCGTCAACATCGAGTACGTGCCGGAGGAGACCCGCGCCGTCGCGGTGCACGAGGCCGGACATGCGGTGGCCGCGCACGCCTACCTGAAGGGCGCGGAGTCGACGCGTCTCTCGATCCGCCGCCGCGGCGGCTCGCTCGGCCATCACATGGCGCTGCAGAAGGAGGAGCGCTTCTCGTCGTGGCGGAGCGAGGAACTGGCGCGCCTGATCTGGGCGCTCGGCGCAATGGCGGCCGAGCGTGTCTTCTACGGCGAGAACTCGACCGGGGTCGGCGGCGACGTGCAGGCGGCGACCGACCGGGCGGCCTGGATGGTCGGCGCCTGCGGGATGGCGCCGGAGTTCGTCGAGCTGCGTTGCGCCGACGAGTCGGAGGAGGAGGCCCGCGATCGCGTGATGAAGCGCTTCCAGCGGATCGGCACGCAGATCGTCAACCGCACCGGCGCCGGGACGATGGAGGCCGCCGTGCTGCAGGACCCGAGCCAGCGGCAGATGGTCGAGCAGCTGCTCGGCCAGGCGTACCTCGCCGCGCACCACCTGGTCGAGGCGAACAAGGAGGCCGTCGAGCGGATCGCCGACGAGCTCGTACTGCGTCGCGAGCTGTACGGCGACGAGATCCTGCGGCTGCTCGACGCGCAGGAGCTGCGCGTGCCCGAGGTCGACCTGACGAGGGACGAGGCATGGCCCAAGCTCTAGACGACACTGCCCGCCGCGACAAGCACCTCTTCCGGCTCGCCTACGGCGTGCTGGCGCTCGCTTTCTGGATCTCGCTGGCGGGCTTCGTCGTTCTGCTCGCGCGCCCGAACCACTCGAAGCCGCTCGTCTGGTCGACGTGGCAGCCGAAGAGCCAGGGACTGACCGGCGCGCACGAGATCGCGCAGCGGATCGGCCCGCGCTACAAAGGCCCGAACGGCGCCCAGCTCGTCGCGGTGCAGGAGCACGGGCCGTCGGTGCAGGGCCTGCACCTCGAGGCGGTCGGTGTGCGCCGCCTCGCGCAGACCGGGCAGGTCGATCCCTACATCGGCCTGTTCCGCACCGATCGCACGCTCATCTATGCCTTCTGCGGGCTCCAGGCCAACTGCTCGATCGACTCGAACGCAACGGTGCAGGAGCAGGTCCTCCGCCGGGAGGCGCTCGAGCTCTCGCTCTACGCGTTCAAGTATCTGAAGAACGTCGACCAGGTCGTCTCGCTCGTGCAGACGGTGAAGGACGGAGGCACGAGCGCCGTTTTCCTACGCAAGGACGACCTGCGCGCCGAGCTCGAGCATCCACTGCACGAGACGCTGCCGCAGCAGGCGCCGCGCATCGCATCGCCGGTCGCCAAGCGCGAGGGCAAGGTAGTGGACGCGCTGACGCTGCCGAACACGTTTCCGGCGCACTACGAGTCGCTTCCGGACGGCGACGCGATCCTCGTGCTCGACGTGGCCGCGCAACCTGCCTCCTAGACCGGTCTGACCGTCCGGGAGTACCCTGGACACGTTCTCGAGGACGTTTTAGGGGTGTGAGCATGAGCCAGGCCGTCGACAGTGCTGCGTCGGCTCTCGCGGGATCGCGCGAGCTGCTCGCTGCGGTCCTGTCGCATCTCGGCGACGGCGTGGTCGTGCACGCGCCGAACGGCGACCGCCTCTACGCGAACGACCAGGCGGCACGCCTGATCGGCTTCGAGAGTGCGGAGGAGCTGCTGGCAGCCTCACGCGAGGTCGCGCTCAGCCGCTTCGAGGTCTTCCATCCCGACGGGACGCCGATGACGCCCGACGAGCTGCCGGGGCGCCGCGCGCTCGCGGGCGAGGAGCCGGCGCCGTCGCTCATCCGCTACCGCCTCGCCGCCGGTGGATCGGACCGGGTCGCGCAGGTCACCGCTGTGCCGATTCGCGATGCGAGCGGTGAGCTGCTCTACGCGATCACGTACTTCCGCGAGGTGACCAACGAACCCGTCTTCGCGGCCCAGGCGGCCGGCGCGCTCGAAAACGCCACGCTCTACCGCGAGGCAAAGCGCACGGCGGCGCTGCTCGACTCGCTCTACGACAGCGCGCCGATCGGTCTCGGCTTCTGGGACCGGGACCTGCGCTATGTGAGGGTCAACAACGCGCTGGCGGCGATCAACGAGCGCGCGCCGGAGGATCACCAGGGTCGGACGTTCGCCGAGGTCGTCCCGCATCTCGCTCCGGCCCTCGATTCGATCGCCAGACGTGTCCTCGAGACGGGTGAGCCCGTGACCGCGCTCGAGATGGCCGCCGGTCCGCCGAGCGACCCGTCTGCGCAGCGCTACTGGCTTGCGAGCTACTACCCGGTGCTTGCGCGCGACGGCGACGTCCTGGGCGTCGGCGCCGTGATCGAGGAGGTGACCGACCGGCGGCTGGCGGAGCAGCGGACAGAGCTCCTGCACACCGCGACCCGGATCCTCTCGGCCGCCGAGACGGTCGACGTCGCCGTCACCCGCGTCCTCCAATCGGCCTGCGAGGCGTTCGGGTGGGACGTCGGCTGTTACTGGCCGCTCGATCCGGAGGAGCCGCGGCTGACCTGGACGCGTGACGGCGTCCAGGTGGACGGGTTCCTCGAGATGACGCGGCGCACGCCGCTCTCGCCTGCGCTCCTGCCCGGGCGCGTGGCCGAGTCGGGGACGGTCGAGTGGCTCGAGCAGCTCACTCCCACCGACTTCCCCCGTGCCTCGGTCGCGGAGGCCGAAGGCCTCTCGTCCGGGGTCGGGTTCCCGATCCTGATCGAAGGTGACGTGGCCGGCGTGCTCGAGCTGTTCTCGCTCTCGCGCCGCCCGAGCGATCCCGAGATCCAGCAGACCCTGCTCGCGCTCAGCGGGCAACTCGGCCAGTTCCTCTACCGGAAGCGTGTCGAGAACGACCGCATCCAGCTGCTCCAGCGCGAACGCCAGGCGCGCACGGAGGCGGAGAACGCCGCCGCGACGCTCCGCAAGCTCGCGCGCGTCTCCGAGGTCGCACTCGACCGCCTCGGCCTCAGCGACCTGCTCGAGGCGCTGCTCGCGCGGATCGTCGAGGTGCTGGCCGCGGACACGTCGACGATTCTCCTGCTCGATGCAAACGGCGAGCTGCGCGTCCGAGCCTCCGTCGGGCTACACGGCGAGCTCGCGCATGCGAAGGCAATCCCGCTCGGTGCCGGCATGGCGGGCCGCGTCGCCGCGTCGAGGGCGCCGGCGGTGATCGCCGATCTCGGCGAGGTCGAGCTCGTCAGCCCGGTACTGCGGGAGCGGGGGATCAACTCGCTCGTCGCCATCCCGCTCGTCGCGGACGACGCAGTGATCGGGGTGGTACACGCAGGCTCGGAGGCCTACGCGCAGTTCACCGACGACGATGCGCGCCTGCTCGAGCTGATCGCCGAGCGGATCGCGCTCGCAATCAAGAACGCGCAGCTGATCGAAGCGGAGCGTGCCGCGCAGGAGCGGCTCCAATTCCTGAGCGAGGCGAGCGTTGCGCTCGCGTCGTCGCTCGAGCTCGAGACGACGCTTCGCCGGACCGCCCAGCTCGCGACGATGCACTTCGCAGACGCCGCAGTGGTCGACCTGGTCAGTGACGATTCGATCGAGCGCGTCGTGATCGAGGTCGCTGAGCACCGGCTCTCGGAGGAGGTGCGCGCCGGGCTGCTGGCGAATCCGCCGTCGCCGGACGACGAGGGCGGGTCGGCGAGAGTGATCCTCTCGGGTGTCGAGGAGGTGCTCTTCGACCTCGACGTCGACCCGGGGCCCCTCGCCGCCGTGACGCGCGGCCGGCCGGGGATCCAGCCGACGGTCGACCTCCTGAAGCCGCGCGCGCTCGTCTACATGCCGCTCAGGGCGCGGGGCCGGACGCTCGGTGTGCTCGCCTTGATCCGGACGACGGAGAACTTCAGCTTCGTCGACGTCGAGACCGTCCGGGAGCTGGCTGCACGTGCGGCGGTCGCGGTGGACAACGCGAACCTGTACCGCGATGCCGAGCTCGGCCGCGATCGGCTCGGCTTCCTCGCCGAGGCGAGCGCGCTCCTGGCGGCGGAGCTCGACGTCGACTCCACGCTCGCGCGCCTGGCCGGTCTCGTCGCGGGCCGGCACGCCGACTGGTGCGCGATCCACCTTGCGGACGACGAGGAGCTGCGGCTCGTTGCGCTGGCGGAGAGCGCGGGCGGGGAGGCCTTCTCGGATCTCTCGCTCGGAGAGAGCATTCGCGAGGCGGTCGCGACGGGTCAGCCACAGCTCGGCCAACACGCCTGGTCGGAGTCGGGCGCCGGCGCGCGCTCGAGCCTGGTCGTGCCGCTCGTCGCCCGCGGGCGCACCCTCGGCGCGATGACCTGGGCGAGGGCGGAGACCACACTGCAGTACGGGCCTGCCGACGTCGACCTCGCACTCGACCTCGGGCGCCGAGTCTCGATCGCGATCGACAACGCTCAGCTCTACCGCGAAGCGGAGGAGCGCGCCCAGGCGGCGCGCGTGCTCGCCTCCGTCGGTGACGGTGTTTTCTTCGTCGATCGTCGCGGGATCGTGCGCACGTGGAACCGCGCCGCGGCCGCCGCGACCGGATTGCGGCCCGCCGACGTGCTCGACCGGGCCGCGGTCGAGGCGATCCCGGGGTGGGCGAACATTGCGACGAGAGTCCCGGTCGCCGACGCTGCAGCCCTCACGCCGCCGAGGCCGGAGTCCCTGCCGCTCGACCTCGGTCCGCGCGAGCTGTGGCTCTCCTTGCACGGTGTCGCGGTCCCCGACGGGATCGTCTACGCGTTCCGCGACCTGACCGAGGAGCGCGCGCTCGAGGAGATGCGCTCCGAGTTCGTCTCGACGGTCTCGCACGAGCTCCGGACGCCGCTCGCTGCGATCTACGGCGCTGCGATGACGCTGCGTCGCAGCGACGTCGCACTCGACGAAGACCAGCGGGCCAAGATGCTCGACGTCGTCTCCGGTGAGGCCGAGCGGCTCGCACGCACCGTCAACGACATCCTCTGGGCGAGTCGCCTCGACGCGGGCTCGCTGCACGTCTCGATCGGCTCCTGCGATCCGGCTGCGCTCGCCCGCGAGGTCGTCGACGCGCAGCTGGCACATCTCGACGCCGGTCACGAGCTCGTGCTCGAGGCGCCCGCCGGCCTACCGGACGTCGTCGGCGACGCCGACAAGATCGGACGCGTCCTGATCAACCTCGTCGACAACGCGATCAAGTACTCGCCCGACGGTGGGCGGGTCGAGGTGACCCTCTCTCGCGCCGCCGGCCGGGTGCGCTTCACCGTCACGGATGAGGGACTCGGGGTGCCGCCGGCGGAGCAACGCCGGATCTTCGAGAAGTTCTACCGCCTCGACCCCAACATGACCCGCGGCGTCGGCGGCACCGGGCTCGGCCTTTTCATCTGCCGCGAGCTCGTGCGCCGCATGGACGGCCGGATCTGGGTCGAGTCGGCCGGGCTCGGACAGGGCTCCACCTTCATGCTCGAGCTGCCGACCGCCTAGGAGGGCCCGGCGGCAGGACGTCTCTTCGCCGATCCCTCAACGGAAAGGGCGGCCCGAGGGCCGCCCTTTCGATGCGTGTCTGCGTCGGCTCGCCTAGTAGCCCGGCGGGGGTGCGTCTTCGACGTACGTGGTGCGCCGGCGCGTGCCGCCGACGCCGCCCCAGCTCGACCAGAACATCAGCGACAGGACGAGGCCGATCGCACCGACGACCATCAAGATGACGCCGATCGTGTTGATGTCCAGGCCCGACACCGTGGCGTTGACCGCCCAGGTGAGGATGGCTCCGGCTGCGATCAAAATCAGGCTCACTCCAATGCCCATGAAAATCCTCCTTCAGTTGCTCCCGACGGTGATCAGATGCCCGTGGTGGGCATCGATTGAACGTCCGACCGGCCATTTCGGTTACGGCTCACGGGCCTTTCTGTTCATCTAATGTTGGCGCGCGTGCGTAGGGGATCGGTCATTCAGCTCGCGCTGTTCGCGCTGGTCGCTGCCGCGGTGGCGACTGCGGTCGCCCTGTTCATTCCGTGGCTGCCGGTCGCGGCGGGCGAGGAAGCCGACCGGATCCATTTCGTCTTCTGGTTCACGACGGCGATCTGCATCGGCGTCTTCGCCGTGGTGGCGGCGGTCCTCGGCTACTCGATCTGGAAGTTCCGCGTCAAGCCGGACGACTTCTCCGACGGGCCGCCGACCCACGGGCATACGCAGCTCGAGATCATCTGGACCGCGATCCCGGCCGTGCTCGTGACCGCGATCTCGATCGTCAGCGCGATCGTGCTCGCGCAGAACTCGAACGCGGGCGACAACCCGCTCGTCGTCAAGGTGGTCGCCCAGCAGTTCGCGTGGACGTTCACCTACCCGAACGGGAAGACCTACGGCTACCTGACGATCCCCGAAGGCCGGCACACGCAGCTCGACATCACCGCGAACGACGTCATCCACTCGTTCTGGGTGCCTGAGCTCTCCCAGAAGCAGGACGCCGTCCCGGGTGAGCACAACAACCTGATCGTGACGCCGACGCGCACCGGCAACTACCCCGTCATCTGCACCGAGCTCTGCGGCCTCGGCCACGCCGTCATGCGGAGCCACGTCGAGATCCTGGAAGCGGCCGCGTTCGACAAGTGGCTCAAGGGCGGCGGGCAAGCCGCCGGCGGCGCGCCCGGGCTCGCGGTCTTCCAGCAGAACGGCTGCGGCGGCTGCCACACCTTCAAGCCCGCGGGCGCGAACGGGAACGTCGGGCCCGACCTCGACAAGCTCAAGGAGCTCGCCGCCAAGGCGCACCGCGGCGACGAAGCCGCGTTCATCCGTGAGTCGATCGTGAAGCCCGAGGCCTACCTCGAGCCGGGCTATCCCGACGCGATGCCGCACATCTACGGCGGACAGATCCAGGCGAAGCAGCTCGACGACCTCGTGCAGTATCTGGCGGGAGGCTCCTGATGACCGCCGTCGCCCATCCGCACGCCCACCACGAGGCTCCGCCCCCGCGGACCGGGATCCACCGGTGGACCGGGCCCGGCTGGCTGCGCGTCCTCTGGGTGACGCCGATCTTCCTCGGCATCGGGTTCGCCCTGCCGGGGCTGATCCGGTGGCTCGCCGACTGGGAGCCGATCTGGAAGGCGCAGGTGATCCTCACCGTCCAGCTCGTGACGGTGCCGCTCGGCTTCCTCGTCGGCATCGGCGGCTTCGACTACTGGGCCTACTACGCGACCGGCCGGCCGACGCGGCCCGAGGATCACTCCGGGCACGGTGCGCAGAGCTGGCGCGACTACTTCCGCGTCAACACCGACCACAAGGTGATCGGCGTCCAGTACGTCGTCACCACCATCATCTTCTTCTGCATCGGCGGAATGCTGGCCATGCTCTTCCGTGCAGAGCTCGCGCAGCCGGGCGATCAGTACTTCAACCCCCAGACCTTCAACGTGCTGATCTCCGAGCACGCCGCGCTGATGATCTTCCTGTTCGTGATCCCCGCGTTCGCCGGGCTCGGCAACTACGTGATTCCGCTGATGCTCGGGGCCGCCGACATGGCGTTCCCACGGCTGAATGCGCTGTCGTTCTGGCTGCTGCCGATCGCCGGGACGATGCTCGTCGTCGGCATGGCGACCCCCGGCGGTGGGCCGTCGGCCGGCTGGACCGCGTACGCGCCGTTGAGCGTGCACCAGCCGCTCGGCCAGATCTTCTTCAACATGGGCGTCCAGTGGGCCGGTGCGAGCTCGATCATGACCGCGCTCAACTTCCTGGTCACGATCATCACGATGCGCGCGCCCGGCATGACGTTCTGGCGCATGCCGCTGCTCGTCTGGGCGAACTTCACGACGTCGCTGCTCGTCGTGATCGCGACGCCGTTCATCGCCGGCTCGCAGTTCTTCGTCATGTTCGACCGCGTCATGCACACGAACTTCTTCGAGGTCGACGGAGGCGGCTACGTGCTCGGGTACCAGCACATCTTCTGGTTCTACTCGCACCCGGCCGTCTACATCATGATCCTGCCCGGCTTCGGGATCATCAGCGAGATCATCGCGGTGATGAGCCGCAAGCCGATCTTCGGCTACCGGCTGATGGCGCTCTCGCTGATGGCGATCCTCGTGCTCGGGTTCTCGGTCTGGGCGCACCACATGTTCGTCGCCGGCATGGCGGGCTGGTTGCGCGTGCCGATGATGGTCACGTCGATGGTGATCGCGGTGCCGACCGGGGTGAAGGTGTTCTCCTGGCTCGCGACCATGTGGAACGGGCGACTGCATTTCACGACGCCGATGCTGTTCGCGACCGGCTTCATCTCGATGTTCGTGCTCGGCGGCCTGTCCGGCATCTACCTCGCGTCGGTCCCGATCGACATCCACTCGAGCGACACGTACTTCATCGTCGCGCACATCCACTACGTGCTCTTCGGCGGCTCCGTCTTCACGATCTTCGCGGGCATCTACTACTGGTTCCCGAAGATGACCGGGCGGATGTACGACGAGCGTCTCGGCAAGCTCCACTTCTGGCTGACGTTCATCGGCTTCAACCTGACGTTCTTCCCGATGCACTACATCGGGTTGCAGGGGATGCCGCGCCGCGTCGCCGACTACGCGGACCGCTTCGCCGACATCAACCTCTTCGTCTCGATCGCGTCGTTCGGTCTCGGCGCCTCGACGCTCGTCTTCCTCTACAACATGGCGCGCTCGTGGGCGCACGGCCCGCTCGCGCCCGGCAACCCCTGGCGCGCGCTGACGCTCGAGTGGCAGGTCTCGTCGCCGCCGCCGACGTTCAACTTCGACGAGATCCCGCAGGTCGTCGGCAATCCGTACGAATACGGGACGCCCGGTGCGCGCCACGCGATCTTCGGGGCGCCGCAGCCCGAGCAGGTCGGGTCACATCCGGTGGGTGCCGACTGATGTCCCATATCCTCGTGATCGCGAACGAGACGGCGGCGTCGCGGACCCTGCACGACGCCGTTCGCGGCACGGCGGGCGGTGACGACCTCGTGACGGTGATCGCCCCCGTCAGCGAGCCGAGCCAGGGATATGTCGTCTACGAGGACACGCGCCGCGCGTCGGCGGGCCGCAGGCTCGACCAGACGCTGAAAGCGCTGCGCGAGGCGGGCGTCTTGGCGCAGGGTTTCGTCGTGGAGACCGGCCCGGTGCAGGCGGTCAAGGATGCGCTCGCGCAGATCGAGCCCCGGATCGACAAGATCGTGGTCTCGACACACGGCGCCGAGCGGTCGGGCTGGATGCGTCGTGATGTCCTGCAGGAGATCACTCGCATCGCGGGGGACATCCCCGTCGAGCACGTGACGGTCGAGCGCGACGGTGGCGAGACGAACGTCCTCGTCGTGGCCAACCAGACGGTGCTCTCCGACGAGCTGCTCGACCGCATCCGCAAGCGCGCGGCGCAAGGTGGCGCGAGCTTCCTGATCGTGTCGCCACACGGTGACGACGAGCACGCCGACGCCGATCGCCGCCTTCGGCAGGCGCTCAGCGCGCTGCGTACCGAGGGCATCGAGGCCCACGGCCAGGTCGGCCATCCGGATCCATACGTCGCCACGATGAACGTCGTCAACGACGAGCGTGTCGACGAGATCATCGTCTCGACGTTCCCGGGCGAGAAGAGCGGTTGGCTGCGGCGCGATCTCGTCGAGCGCCTGCGCAAGGACACCGGCCTGCCCGTCGACCACGTGATCTCGCCCGTCCGCCAGGCGGTGCAGGCATGACGACCGCAGCGGAAGCGCACGAGCACCACGGACCGCCGCCGATCCATTACAGCTCGCGGGTCACGCCGGCGCTGCTCGGCATGCTCCTGTTCATCGCGTCGGAGATCATGCTCTTCGGCTCGTTCTTCACGGTCTATTTCTTCGACCGGGTCGTCAACAACGGCGTCAACGGCGTCTGGCCGCCGGAGCCGTTCCAACGGCCGATCTACGTGGCCGGGATCAACACCCTGATCCTCGTCACCTCGAGCGCCACGATGCACTGGGCCGACACCTCCGTGAAGCGCGGCAACCGCGCGGGCCTCCAGGCGGGCCTCGTGCTCACGCTGTGCCTCGGCGCGACCTTCCTGTTCACGCAGTTCATCGAGTACAGCCGGCTCGGCTTCAACACCAGCGATACCTCGTTCGCCGCGACGTTCTTCGGCCTGACGGGCCTGCACGGCGCCCACGTCTTCGTCGGCCTGATGATCCTGCTCGTGATGACCATCCGAGCGTTCCGGGGTCATTTCTCGCCCGAGCACCATCACGGGATCGAGCTCGGTGGGATCTACTGGCATTTCGTCGACGTGATGTGGATCGTCGTGTACGTGACCGTCTATCTTCTCTAGAGGCCGATGCGGAACCCATTCCGGAGCGAGGCTGAAGCGTTCCGGTTCGTCTGGCTGACGATCGGCTACTTCGCGCTGATCGTGATCGCGTCGCTGATCAACCGCTGGGTCGGCGTCGTGGTCTTCATCATCCTCACGGGCGTGGTCGCCTGGTGGCTCTTCTCCCACGGCGACGAGAAGGAGACGCCGCGTCAGGCGCCCGCGCCGAGCCCGCCCGACGAGCACAGGATTCTCGTCGCCGCGAACGAGACGGTCGGCGGCCCCGAGTTGCTCGCGGAGATCACCGAGCGCGCCGGCGACCGCAAGGCGCGCGTGCTCGTCGTCTGCCCGGCGCTCAACTCGCCGCTGCGGCACTGGGCGAGCGACGAGGACCGGGCCCGCGTCGAGGCCCAGGAGCGCCTCGAGCGCAGTGTCGCGTCGATGCGAGCCACCGGGCTCGAGGTGGAGGGAGAGGTCGGCGACGGCGACCCGATCCAGGCGATCGAGGACGCGGTGCGCACGTTCCAGCCCGACGAGCTGATCATCTCGACGCATCCGCCCGGCCGGTCGCACTGGCTCGAGCGTGGTGTCGTCGAGCGTGCCCGCAGCCGGTTCGAGATGCCGCTGATCCACGTCGTCGTCGATCTCGACGCGGACGGCGGCGAGACCACCCCGTCGCACTGACGGTCGCGATCGAGCAGCTCGACCCGCTGCCGCTGCGCGCAGCGTTACGCGAGGTGCACCGGTCGGCGCTCGGGGCCGGAGCGCTCTCGGACGAGTGGGCCGCCCAGCGGTTGCCGGAGCACAGCAGGCGCCAGGACTTCGTCTTCCTTGCGGGGCGGGCCGGGGACGAGGTCGTCGCGTTCGGCTATGGCTACACCGGCGCGTACGGGCAGTGGTGGACCGAGTGCGTCTCGCGCTCGCTGAGCGCCGGGCAGCGAGAGGAATGGCTCGACCCGCCGCACTACGAGATCGTCGAGCTGCACGTGCGGCCCGCCTGGCAGCGTCGCGGGATCGGCAGCGCGCTGCTCGCGCAGCTCCTGACCCGCCAGCCGCACGACCGCGCGCTGCTCTCGACGCAGCTCGGCTCGCGCAAGGCGCGTGGCTTCTACGCGAAGAACGGCTGGCTCGAGCTGGCCAGCGTCGATTTCGGAGCGGGGTACCCGCCTTACATCGTGCTCGGAAAGCGGCTCTAGGCCGGGCTACTTGCCGGCGGTGTTCGCGACGTACGCGGAGACCGCGGCGATCTGTGCCGCGCTCAGCTGGCCCTTGAAGGGCGGCATCCCGCCGCCGCCGTTCGTGACCTGCTTGGCGACGGTCTCCTGCGAGGGCTTGAGGTCGTCGAGGTTCGGGCCGACGTTGCCGCTCGAACCCGCATCCTTCATGGTGTGGCAGCCGCCGCAGCCTGCCGAGGCGAAGACGGCCTTGCCGTCGGGCTTCTTCGCGCCGCCGCCCTGCGCGGTCGTCGTCGTGGCGCCGCCACCGGGTGCGGCGCTCGAGCGTGCGGCGGTGACGCCGCAGTGGGCGTTGCCGGCGCATTTCGCGATGTAGGCCGAGATGTCCTGGGCGTCCTGGCCCTCGACGAGCTTCGCCGGCATCGGCTCCTCGGGGTAGGCGATCTGGCCGAGGACGACGTCGCTGATCGTCTGCTCGTCGAAGCCCTGGGACTTGTCCGACGCGAAGGCGTCGTCGAGATTCGGGCCGACGCGTTCCCTTCGACCCTGCGTCCGCGAGCGTGTGGCAGCTCGCGCACTGGCTCTTCGGAGCGAGGTAGAGCTGCTTGCCGCGGCTCGCGTCACCGGTGGTCTCGCGCCCCACTGCGCCGCATCCTGCGGCGGAGAAGGCGACGACGAGAGCCGCGAGGATGACGAGAGCGTTCCGCAGCGTGTCTACGAGGACGGTTGGGAGATGCCGTCGAGCTTCGACACCGCTTCGTCGCGCGTCTCGTAGATCGCGAACACACGGTCGAGCCCGGTGATCTCGAAGATCTTCGTGATGTTCCTGTCGCTGCAGACGAGCGACAGCTGACCGTCGTTCGTGCGCAGGCGCTTGACGCCGCCGACCAGGACACCGAGTGTCGTCGAGTCGATGAAGGTCGTGTTCGAGAAATCGACCACCACCTGCTTTCCGCCCTGTCCGATCACCTCGAGCAGCTGCTGCTTGAACTCCGGCGCGGTGTACAGGTCGACCTCGCCTGCCAACGAGATGACGTAGCTGTCGTCGGACAGCTGCTCGGTCTTGATGTCGAAGTTCATTTCTCCCCCTGATGGTTTTCGGGCGGGCCTGAGTCTAACCGGACGCGGCGCTGGAAGCGCCGAGACCTGCCTGAGCCTGCGCCTGTGCGAGGAGCTGTTTCACCCGGGGAGCGTCGACGTCGGACGGCGAGAGCTTCAGGAAGCGCTGGTACGCCGCGACGGCGGTCTTGTAGTCGCCGGCCGCCTGGGCCGACTGTCCGAGCTGGTACTGGACGCTGACGTCGTCCGGGCTCAGCACGGCGAGCTTCTTGTACGCGGCCTCGGCGTTCTTCTGTGCGCTCTGGTAGTTCGTGAAGGCCGTCTGCTGCTTCGTCGACGCCTCCTGCTGGATGACGGCGGCGATCGGGTCCTGCAGGCCGTTGGGGTCACCGAAGACCTTGCCGAGGATGGTCGTCGCCGGCGGGGCGAACGCCGCGTAGGGCGAAGCGGTGGCGCCTTCGATCTGGGCGTTCTGGTAGTCGGTCGCGTAGGTGCGCGACAGGATCGCGTACTGCGTCGCCAGCTCGGAGTAGCCGGTCTCGTCCTTCGGGCGCAGCGCGGTGTAGCGCTCGAGCGCGCTGACGGCGTCCTGCGGCCGCTGCTTCTGCTCGTAGGCCGTCGCGAGGTCGCGCCAGGCCGCCGCGTTCTGCGGCTGCTTGTCGACCTTCTTCTCGAGGCTGCCGATCGAGGCGCCGCCGCTCGATGAGCCGGAGCCGAACGCGCTCTGGAAGATGTCGCTGAGGCCGTTCGAGCCCGAGCCCACCCCGAGCAGGACGAAGCCGAGCACGAAGGCGACGGCGAGGAAGACGTACGCCCATTTCGCGTGGTTGCGGAGCCGCGAGAAGAACAGCTCCTCCTGCCACTCGGGCGTCTTCTGCTTCTTGTGGGCCGCCGTTACCGACGCGACCCGAGCATCTTGCGCCGGACGGCGCTTGCGGTGCTGCGTACCTCTCGCCACTGTTTCTGCTCTTCGCTCCTGTACCGGGTGTGTCCGTCGACGATCGTCTCGAGCACTCGTGCCGGCGAACCGCCGAAGACGACTGCCGCCGCCGGGTCCTCCACCGGGTGGTAGGGGCTCCCTGCGAGCGACACGACCGCCAGGTCGGCACGCTTGCCGGGCGTCAGGGTACCCACCTTGCCGTCGATTCGCAGGGCGCGGGCCGAGTCGACGGTTGCGAGGCGGAGCGCATCCTCGGCCAGGAGGGCCTCGGGGCGGCGGGCCCGGGCCCGGGCGGTGACCACGGCGGTGCGCATCTCCTCGAACATGTCGAAGGACGGCGTCGAGGCCGGCGAGTCCGTGCCGAGCCCCACGGTGACGCCCGCGGCGCGCAGCTCGGCGAGGGGCGCGATCCCGCAGCCGAGCAGGGCATTCGAGCGGGGACAGTGCGCGACCGGCACGCTGCGGGCGGCCAGCAGGGCGATCTCGTCCTCCTCGAGCTCCACGCAGTGGGCGCAGAGCAGATCGGCTCCGAGCACCGGCTCCAGGGTGCCGACCGCGCGCCGGCCGGTGGGGGGCACCAGCATCGGTGCGATCCCCTGCAGAGGGCCGTGGCCGTGCTCGAGCCACTCGTTCTCATTCGCGCTCTCGGCGAGATGCGTGCCGACCGGGACCCCGAGGGAGAGACACCACCGGTAGACGTCCAGCGAGCACGAGTACGGCGCGTGCGGCGAAACGCCGATCCGCACGAGCTCCGACTCCTCGACGCGTGCGCGCTTCTCCTCGTACTGGCGCCGCGCTTCCGCAGGGTCGAGCGCGAACACCTCCAGGTAGACGACCGCCCGCAGGCCGAGCTCGGTCGCGGCGGTCGCGGCGGCGCCGGAGAAGCTGTAGTCGGCCGTCGTCGTGATCCCCGAGGCGAGCGAGTCGAGGACGCCCTGACGCGCGAGCGCCGCCATCTCGCCGTCGTCGATCAGCTGCTTGCGCCGAACGTGCGTCGCGATCCAGGGGCCGAATGCCTGGCCGTCGCCGAAGCCGGCATAGAGCGAGTACTCGAGATGAGAGTGCGCATTGACGAAGCCCGGGATGATCACCGCGTCGTCGTAGTGCTCCTCGGCCCGTCCGGTCGCGACCTCGACGATCGCGCCGTCCTCGAACCGCACGCGCCCCTCCTGGATCGGAGGCCCGTCGAGCGGCAGCACCCAGTCGGCCGAGAGCTCCGTCATTCGGCCGCGGTGGCCGTCTGGGGCCGCCAGCGTCGCTCGAAGTACCCGGACAGGCCGAGCGAGATCAGGTAGAGCGCGATCAGCGGCACCATCTCGAGCAGTGTCGTCACGGGGTCGATCCCGGGCAGAGCCACGGCGAGCGCGGTCATCGAGACGATGCCGATGCGCCAGTTCTTGCGCAGCTTGCGCGATGTGAGCACGCCGATGCGAACGAGGCCGAGGATGAACAGCGGCACCTGGAAGACCACCGCGACCGCGAGCATGACGAGCGAGACGAAGGAGTAGTAGTCCCGCGCCCGGATCTGGATGTTGTAGAGGTTGTCGTCGTAGTTCGTGAGGAAGCTCAGCGCTGCGGGCAGCACGATGTAGTAGCCGAAGAGGATGCCGCTGATCGTCAGCACGGTGGAGATCGCGACGAGCCAGCGCACGCCTCGCTGGGTCTGCTCGTCGAAGGCAGGCGCGAGGAACGACCAGAGCTGCCAGAGGATGACGGGCAGCGCGATCACGATCGCGGCGTAGAACGACACGGTCAGCGAGGTCAGGAACGGCTCGGCGACGCCGAACGTGATCGGGTGGCGCTTGTCGGCCGGCAGCGGCTGGTTGAGCCAGTGGACGAGCCGGTGGTGGAAGGCGTAGGTGAAGCAGAGCGCGAGCACGAGCGCGCCCCCGGCGACGAAGATGCGGTTGCGTAGCTCGTCGAGGTGCTCGACGAGGGTCGCCTCCTCGCCGTGCTGCAGGCGACGGGGCAGTCGCTTCATGGGCGGCTAGGCCGTGTGGTCGTGCTCGCGCTGAGGCGTCGGCGCCGCGGGTGCGTCCGGCGTCACGGTCGAGGTCGGCAGCGCGGCCGGCTCGTCGTCGCGGTCGTTGCCCGTCACCGACTCCTTGAACTCGCGCATGCCGCGTCCGAGCGAGCGGCCCATCTCGGGCAGCCGCTTCGGCCCGAAGAAGATCAGGACGACGACCAGCAGGATGAGCAGCTCCGGGAGTCCGATCCAGCCAGGCATGCCGGAAAGGGTACAGCGTTTGGTCGTCGCCGAGGCCCGGAATGACCAACAGATGCCTCAGAGACCGATTCACGAGCAAGTCGTCCTCGTCACGGGCGCCTCGGCCGGCCTGGGCCGTGCGATCGCCCGGCTGGCGGCGGTTCGAGGCGCGCGCGTCGTCGCGGTCGCGCGCGGCGGCGACGCCCTCGACGCGACCGTTGCGGAACTTGGCGCGCTGGGAGCGCAGGCGATCGGGGTGCAGGCCGATGTTGCCTCCCTCGACGCGTGTCAGCGTGCCGTCGAGGAGGCGGTCGACCGTTTCGGCCGGATCGACACGTGCTGCGCGAACGCGATGGTGACCGTCTACCAGGAGGCCCGCGACCTCGAGCCCGACGAGCTGCGGCGCGTGCTCGACGTCAACTTCTTCGGCGCGGTGCACGCCTACTGGGCCGCGCTGCCGCACCTGACCGAGTCCGCAGGCACCTTCGTCCACGTCAGCTCTGCGCTCGCCTACCGCGGCATCCCGCTGCAGGCCGCGTACTGCTCGTCGAAGGCGGCGGCTCGCACGTTCTTCGAGTCGGCGCGCGTCGAGCATGCGAAGCACGGGATCCCGGTCGAGGTCTCGCTCGTGCTCCCGGGCGCGATCGACACGCCCCAGTTCGACACGGCCCGCCAGTACCTCGGCAAGCAGCCGCGGCCGGTGCCGCCGATCTACGAGCCCGAGCCGTTCGCGGAAGCGGTGCTGCACTGCTTCGAGCACCCGGTGCGCGAGCTCCCGGTCGGCTGGGGCGCCCAGAAGCTGCTCTGGGGACAGAAGCTCTCGCCGCGCGCGGCCGACCGGGTGCTCCTGCGGAACGGCTGGCAGGGCCAGCACACCGGCGAGGACAAGCCCGTCGGCGCCCCGGACAACCTCTTCGCGCCTCTCCCCGGCGACCGCGGTGCGCGCGGGCGCTTCTCGGCTCAGGCCCGAACCAGCACGTTCTGGACGTCCGTCCGCCTCCGCCGCGTGTTGGTAGGCGCTGCGGTGGCAGGGGTAGGCTTGGCTACGATGGGCATCACGAATTCACGCGAAAAACCGCTGATTCGCTAGGTCGGAGGAGTCACAAACTTTCTATGGCAACGCTAGAGCTCAAGGACGTGCACGTCGCGCTCGAGGACGGGACGCCGATCGTCAAGGGCGTCGACCTGACGATCAGCTCGGGCGAGGTGCACGCGATCATGGGGCCGAACGGCTCCGGCAAGTCGACGCTCGCCTATGCGATCGCCGGCCATCCCGCCTACGAGATCACCGGCGGGCAGATCCTGCTCGACGGCGAGGACATCACCGAGGCCGGCGCCGACGAGCGCGCCCAGGCCGGGCTGTTCCTCGCGTTCCAGTACCCGCACGCGATCCCGGGCGTCACCGTCACCAACTTCCTGCGGCAGGCGCTGAACGCCGTGCGCAAGGCGAAGAACGGCGGTGTCGACGACCCGATGCCGGTGCCCGAGTTCCGCAAGACGTTCCTCGCGAAGATGGACGACCTCAAGGTCAGCCGCGAGCTCGCGTCGCGCTACCTGAACGACGGGTTCTCCGGCGGCGAGAAGAAGCGCGTCGAGATCCTGCAGATGGCGATGCTCCAGCCGAAGATCGCGGTGCTCGACGAGACCGACTCCGGTCTCGACATCGACGCGCTCAAGGTCGTGGCGAACGGCGTGCAGCAGCTCGTCGGCCCCGACATGGGCGCGCTCGTGATCACGCACTACCAGCGGATCCTGAACTACATCAAGCCGGACTTCGTCCACGTCTTCGTCGGCGGCAAGATCGTCGAGGAGGGCGGCTCGGAGCTCGCCGAGAAGCTCGAGGCGTCCGGCTACGAGCAGTGGGAAGTCAAGGAAGAGGTGGCCGTGTAATGGCGCAGACCGAAAGCGAGATCGTCCAGGGGATCGGCTCGGACTACGGCACCAAGTACGGCTTCTCGAACCCCGACGAGGCGAAGGACTACTTCTTCAAGAGCGGCCGCGGCCTCTCGCACGAGCTCGTCGACGCGATCTCCGCGCACAAGAGCGAGCCGGAGTGGATGCGCGCGTTCCGCCACAAGTCGCTCGACTACTTCAACGCGCGCCCGATGCCGACCTGGGGCGGGATGCCGTCGCTGCACGAGATCGACTTCGAGAACATCTTCTACTACATCAAGCCGACCGCGAGTCAGGCGGACGCGTGGGAAGACCTGCCGGCCGACATCAAGGACACCTGGGACAAGCTCGGCATCCCCGAGGCGGAGAAGAAGTACCTCGCCGGCGTCGGTGCGCAGTACGAGAGCGAGGTCGTCTACCACAAGCTGCAGGAGAGCCTCGACCGTCGCAGGGCGTGATCTTCCTCGACACCGACACGGCGCTCCGCGAGCACGAGGACATCTTCAAGCAGTACTTCGGGACGATCATCCCGCAGAACGACAACAAGTTCGCCGCGCTGAACAGCGCGGTCTGGTCGGGCGGCTCGTTCATCTACGTGCCGAAGGGCGTCCGGATCGAGCTGCCGCTCCAGGCCTACTTCCGCATCAACGCGGAGAACATGGGCCAGTTCGAGCGCACGCTGATCATCGTCGACGAGGGCGCGTACGTGCACTACGTCGAAGGCTGCACGGCGCCGATCTACTCGTCCGACTCGCTGCACTCGGCGGTCGTCGAGATCGTCGTCAAGCAGGGCGGCCGCTGCCGCTACACGACGATCCAGAACTGGTCGAACAACGTCTACAACCTCGTCACCAAGCGCGCCATCGCGGAGAAGGACGCGACGATGGAGTGGGTCGACGGGAACCTCGGGTCGAAGCTGACCATGAAGTACCCGGCGATCTGGCTGATGGGCGACGGGGCGCACGGCGAGGTGCTGTCGATCGCGTTCGCCGGCAAGGGCCAGCATCAGGACGCGGGCGGCAAGTGCGTGCACGCCGCGCCGAACACGACGAGCGTGATCACCTCGAAGTCGATCTCGAAGAACGGCGGCCGCGCCGGGTACCGCGGGCTGCTCGAGGTCGCCAAGGGCGCGCGCGGCGCGAAGTCGAAGGTCGTCTGCGACGCGCTGATCCTCGACGAGGAGTCGCGCTCCGACACCTACCCGTACATCCGCATCGACGAGAACGACGTCGACATCGGCCACGAGGCGACGGTCTCGAAGATCGGCGAGGAGCAGCTCTTCTACTTGATGTCGCGCGGCCTGTCGGAGGCCGAGGCGTCGGCGATGGTGGTCAGCGGCTTCGTCGAGCCGATCACGAAGGAGCTGCCGCTCGAGTACGCCGTCGAGATGAACCGCCTGATCCAGCTCCAGATGGAGGGGTCGGTTGGTTAGAGGCGACGCAGCTTGATCGTCGAGCACGTCGACTTCTGGGCCGTTCCGGTCACGGACATGGAGCGCTCGAAGCAGTTCTACCGCGAGACGCTCGGCCTGCCGCAGACCGGCGACGGCGGCTTCCCCGAGTTCGAGCTCGGCGACAACGGCTTCCTGTATCTGCTGAGCATGGAGTCGATCGGCTCGCAGTTCCGTGCTCCGCACGACGCCGGCTTTGCGCTGCGCGTGGCGGACGTGCACGAGGCGCGCAAGGAGCTGGAGGCGAAGGGCGTGGAGTTCCGCGGCGACGTGCTCGACACCGGCGTGTGCCACATGGCGTTCTTCGCCGATCCCGACGGCAACCAGATGGTCCTGCACCGCCACTACGCACCGCCGGTTTCGTCCGGCTCCGTCGAGCCACGCCGCAGTCGTGACGCCGACCCTGACGCGCGACCAGGCCGCGAAGCGGTTCGACGAGCTGCCCCTGCCGTCCACGAAGGACGAGCACTGGCGCTTCACCTCACTGCGCGGCTTCAGCCCGGACGGCCATGTCCCAGGGACTGTCCCCGGGACACGTCCGGCCGAGGCGATGCTCGACCTCGAGATCGCCGGCAGCGCGGTCGTCGACGAGAGCGGGATCGAGATCGTCGACGCGCCCGAGGGGATCACGTTCGAGCCGCTGCCGGCCGACTATCCCTCGAAGCTGATCCCCGACGACGACAAGTTCGCACTCGAGAATCTCGCGCGCTGGGAGCACGGGCTCCTCGTCCGCGTGCCGAAGGGGGTCGAGCTCGAGCAGCCGCTCTACGTGAAGGTGACGTCGAACGGCGGCTCGCTCTTCTGGCGCATGGTGATCGTCGCCGAGGAGGGCGCCCGCTTCACGGTGATCGAGGACCTCTCGTCGGCCGCACCGGACACCGTCGCCTACACGAACGCCGTCGTCGAGGTGTTCGTCGAGCCGACCGCGAAGGTCGAGTACGTCTCGCTCCAGAACCTCTCGCAGGAGACCTGGCACTTCGGCCGGCACAAGGCCTGGCTCGAGCGCGACAGCGAGCTCGACTGGGTGATCGGCGGCTTCGGCTCCAAGCGCGGCAAGGTCTGGATCGAGAACGACCTCGCCGGCCAGGGCGCGACGTCGCGGGTCACGGGCGCGTACTTCGCCGACGGCGAGCAGCACCTCGACTACGACACCTTCCAGGAGCACATGGCGCCGAACACGGAGAGTGACTTCGCGTTCAAGGGCGCGCTGCGCGAGAACGCGTCGGCGGTCTGGCGCGGCATGATCCGCGTCGAGGAAGGCGCGCAGAAGACGAACGCCTACCAGGAGAACCGCAACCTGCTGCTCTCCGACACGGCGCACGCCGACTCGATCCCCGGCCTCGAGATCATGGCCAACGACGTGCGCTGCACGCACGGCGCCACGCTCGGCAAGGTCGACCGCGAGCAGCTCTTCTACCTGATGGCCCGGGGCCTCTCCCGAGCCCAGGCAGAGCGCCTGATCGTGCGCG
This sequence comes from uncultured Actinomycetes bacterium, assembly GCA_963698925.1. Classification (GTDB taxonomy): domain Bacteria; phylum Actinomycetota; class Thermoleophilia; order Gaiellales; family Gaiellaceae; genus PALSA-600. Next base: position 82,000 of record CAVOSR010000008.1, read on the forward strand.
GCTTCTTCCAGGACGTGCTCGACCGGATCGAGCTGGAGCCCGTGCGCGAGGCGCTCGGGGCCGCGCTCGAGGCCCGCATCCCGCACGCGTAGCGGCCGTCCCGTATCCTTTGGGGCGACCCGGGGAAAGGAGGCCGCATGCTGGGTCGCAGGGCAGCTGTTGCCGCTTCGGCGGTCGTGCTCGCCGTTGGAGGCGGGGCGGCCCTCGCCGCCGCGCACGGCGACTCGCCGGGCAAGCAGCCCGCGCCGAGCTCGTCGCTCGTGCCGCAGCAGAAGGTGCAGCTGCGCAAGCTCGAACGCTCGCAGCGCAGCCAGGGCGAGCATCACTGCAAGCACCAGAGCACCGTCGCGCCCGCGGACGTCTAGTCACAGCCGGTGCCAGGCACCGACGTGCCTGGCACCGGGTTTGCGTGGTGGTCAGAGCTCGTGGTTGGCCCGGATCACGTTCTCCGGGTCGACCTGCCTCTTGATCCGCCTCAGGCGGTGGTAGGCCGCCTCGCCGTGGAACGAGCCGGGCTTCCGGCTGCGCTCGGCGAAGTTCGAGTACGTCTGCTCCGCCGTCCACGGCTCGAGTGCCGCGAAGAGCCGCTCGAGCGCCCCGTGCACCGCCGCGGCAGCCTGCGGGACGGGCGCCATGCCGACCGCGAACGTCAGGTAGTCGTGCTCGAAGTGCGACAGCGCACCGTGCTCCGCCTTCGGCCGCGCGACCGCGCCGCCGAGATGGCGCACCTCGGCCGAGAGCAGCGGCGCACCGACCGTGTTCGCGACGAACGCGTCGATCGCGTCCTGGTCGAATGCCGTCAGCATCGCTCCGTCGCCGACGCCGGGCGCGGGGCCTTCGGGATCCATGTGCAGGTGCGAGAGCTCCGGCATCGGGATCGTCTTGACGGTGTCCATGACCGGCCCGAGCTCGCGCAGCGGGGCGAGCCAGTGCTCGCCGTCGACCGGGTCGCCGGAGTAGATCGCCTCGACGAGCACGAACGACTGGCCGCGGACCGGCTCAGGGATGAACTCGAGCGGCGGGAACTGCATGATCCGGCCGACCGAGGTGAGCTCGTCCGGCACGATCTCCGTCCAGGCGCGCCAGGCGGTCAGGACCTCCGTCGCGCGCTCGACCGGGAACCAGAGGATGCCGGCGTAGACGTGCTCGTACGGGAACAGGTTGAACTCGATCGCCGTCACGACGGCGAAGCTGCCGCCGCCGCCGCGAAGCGCCCAGAAGAGGTCGGGATCGTGGTCGCGGTCGACACGCTTGAACTCGCCGTCCGCGGTGACGAGCTCGATCGCCGTCACCTGGTTGGCGCCGATGCCGTGCTTGCGTGCGAGCCACGAGAGGCCGCCGCCGAGCGTGTAGCCGACGACGCCCACGTCGGGCGAGGAGCCGGCCAGCGCCGCGAGGCCGTGCTCTGCCGCGGCCTGGACGACGTCGATCCAGATCGCGCCGGCCTCGGCACGGGCGATGCGCCGTTCGGGATCGACGGTGACACCGCGCAGGCGGTGCGTCTTGAGCAGGATCGTGTCGTGCATCGCGCCGAACGCCGATGCGGCGTGGCCCGTGCCCTGCGGGGCAACGCGCAAGTCGTTCGAGCGTGCGAAATCGATCACCTCGGCGACGTCGCTCGTGCCTTCGACGACGACGACCGCCGTCGGGCGCTGGTCGACGGCCAGGTTCCAGGCCTGCCGCGCCTCGTCCCAGCCTTCGTCGCCGGGCACGTAGAGCTCTCCCGCGATGCGCGAGCGCAGCTCGCGCACGTCCGGGGCCGCGAGGCCTGCGATCTGCGTCACGTTGTCCATTGGTTCCTTCCAGTCGGGGTCGTCACGACTATGCGCCGCGTGCGCCCGCCTGTCGTCGGCCGCGCTGCTGATTCGATTTCAGCCCGGCGGACGACGCGTCGTCGTCCGCCAGGAGGACGCTGCCGGGCCGCTCAGTTCCAGCCCATCGGCTCGTAGCCGCTCGTCCGCGGCGCCGAGACGATCAGGACCTGGGCCGGCCCTGGACCGGGATTGGTGACGTGCCGGCGGAGCGCCGGGTCGATGCGGGCGTACGTGCCCTGGGGTGCCGGATGCTCCTGGTCGTCGATCACGAGCACGGCCGATCCCGAGAGGACGATGAACACCTCTTCCTGGTCGCGCTCGGTCTCGTCGTGTGCCGGAATCGACTCACCGGGCGGGATCTCGACGAGACCCATCCCGAGCGACCCGAGGTCGAGGGCCCGCCGGCAGAGAGTCCAGTTGCCGTTCGTCTCCATCTCGTCGCGGTGCACGATCTTGAACTCGTCCATCAGGCACTCCTCTGCTCGTCGAGCTGCTCGGGAACACGGCGGGAGGCATTCGAGTACACGTCCTTGCGCAGGATCTTGTCTCCGGCGAACGGGAAGATGTCGACACCGTCCCAGGAGACCTTGGGGCCATCGGGATGCGTCGCGGTCGCAGTCCATTCCTGGACGACGAAGGTGTCGCCGACGTAGAGCGAGCGCTCTGCGAATCGAAGGTCGGGCCAGTGCGCGAAGATCGCCGCGATGTGCCGTCGAACCGCCTCGCCCTCCGCCCGCTCGCCCGCGTTGTGGTTCTCGAAGACCATGCCTGGTGCGTGGGCGGCGCAGATCGCGTCGAGGTCCTGCCGGTTCCACGCATCGTTGTAGGCGGCGACGACGTCCTCGAGCTCGTTCATCCGCAACCTCCCTCCCTTGGTGGCCCCCACACGTGCCTCTATATCACCCAAGCGGGGGATTTATCGGCGGCGATCGCAGGACGACGATGAGCCCCTCAAACAACGCGGAGGGATGGCAATGCACACGAACACCCCCGCTGCGGCGCTCATGCTCGGCTTCGTCGTCGTCGTGATTCTCGGCTATGCGAGGGCGATGCTTCGGCGTTAGAGGCGACCCTCGTCGGGGTCGTGAGGGGCGAGGGCGCGTTCGAGCTCTGCGAGCCGCTCCTCCACGCGCGCGACCCTCTCCAGGAGCTCCTCACGCTCGCCGCCTCGCAGGGTCGCGTGCGTGAGGGAGCTCGTGTCTCCGGCCGGCTCCGTCGCGCCAACGCCGCCTTCCTCGCCGAGCAGGTGCGTCCAGCGTTCCTCGCGCGTGCCCGGGCGGCGTTCCTGCTGCTGCACGAGCTCCCGCTCGGCGAGCCGCGCGAGCGTCGCCTCGACGTCCGGGACCGAGGCGAAGCGGTGCAGCCGCTCGCTGCGCGCCCGCAGCTCGGCAGCGGTCTGCGGCCCGCGAAGCATCAGGACCGCAAGCAGCGCCGACTCCGACGGCAGCAACCCGAGTACCTCGTCGAAGAGCTGGCGGTACTTCGCGGCGCGTGAGCCCGGCCCGCTCGCCAGCCGCGACCAGCCGATCGTGCCGAGCCGCTGCACCGCGTCGCGCACGGTCGACTCGTCGAGATCGAGCACCGGGTCGCGGTTGGTCGCCTGGTTGCAGGCGAGCCGGAGCGCGTTCAGCGAGAGCGGGTACTGGTCGGGCGTCGTGCGCTGCTTCTCGAGCAGGCAGCCGAGCACACGCAGCTGGACCGGATCGAGTTGCTGCATCGGTTCGAGCTTAGCCTCCAACCTCGCGAACGTGGTTCACGAAAACCACGTCGGGGGTCAAGCGCGCGTCAGCGGCTTGTACTTGATGCGGTGCGGCTCGAGCGCTTCGGGGCCGCGCGTCTCACGCACCCACTCGGCGTACTCGCCCCAGTCGCCCTCGAACCACGTCACCTGCGAGTCGCCTTCGAAGGCCAGGATGTGCGTGGCGACGCGGTCGAGGAACCAGCGATCGTGGGTGATCACGACGGCGCAGCCGGCAAAGTCGAGCAGCGCATCCTCGAGCGCGCGCAGCGTGTCGACGTCGAGGTCGTTCGTCGGCTCGTCGAGCAGCAGCAGGTTACCGCCCTCCTTCAGCACCTTGGCCAGGTGCACGCGGTTGCGCTCGCCGCCGGAGAGCTTGCCGACGGGCTTCTGCTGGTCGCCGCCCTTGAAGTTGAACCACGACGTGTACTGCCTCGAGTTCAGCTCGCGCTTGCCGAGCATCACGATGTCCTGGCCGCCGGAGATCTCCTTCCAGACCGTGCTCTTCGGGTCGAGCGAAGCGCGCGACTGGTCGACGTAGGCGAGCTGCACCGTGTCGCCGATCCGGAGCTCACCGGAGTCGGGAGCCTCCTCGCCCGCGATCATGCGGAAGAGCGTCGTCTTGCCCGCGCCGTTCGGCCCGATCACGCCGACGATGCCGGCGGGCGGCAGCGAGAACTCGAGGTTCTCGAACAGCAGCCGGTCGCCGAACGCCTTCGACACGCCCTTGGCGTCGATCACGACGTCGCCGAGGCGTGGGCCCGGCGGGATGTGGATCTCGACGCGGTCGAGCTTGACGTTCTCCTCGTCCGCGAGCAGCTTCTCGTAGGCGCCGAGACGCGCCTTGGACTTGGCGTGCCTGGCCTTCGGCGCGAGCCGCACCCATTCGAGCTCGCGCTGCAGCGTGCGCTGGCGGGCCGACGACTGCTTCTCCTCGACCGCGAGGCGCGCCTGCTTCTGCTCGAGCCAGCCCGAGTAGTTGCCCTGGTAGGGGATGCCACGGCCCCGGTCGAGCTCGAGGATCCACCCGGCGACGTTGTCGAGGAAGTAGCGGTCGTGCGTGACGGCGACGACGGTGCCCTTGTAGTCCGCGAGGAACCGCTCGAGCCAGAAGACCGACTCGGCGTCCAGGTGGTTCGTCGGCTCGTCGAGCAGCAGCAGGTCGGGTGCGCTCAGCAGAAGACGGCAGAGCGCGACGCGCCTCCGCTCACCGCCGGACAAGGTCGTCACGTCCCGGTCTCCCTCCGGCAGGCGCAGTGCGTCCATCGCGTGGTCGAGCTGCGATTCGAGCTCCCACGCGCCGCGTCGGTCGATCTGGTCCTGCACGGTTGCCTGTTCGGCGAGCAGTGCATCGAAGTCGGCATCCGGCTCGGCGAACTGCGCGGAGATCTCGTTGAAGCGGTCCATCAGATCGCGGACCTCGCGCACACCGTCCTCGACGTTCTCGCGCACCGTCTTGCCGGGATCGAGCTCAGGCTCCTGTTCGAGGAGACCGACGGTGGCGTTCGGCGCCAGCTCGGCGACGCCGGAAGACGTCTCCTCCTTGCCGGCCATGATCCGCAGGAGGGTCGACTTGCCCGAGCCGTTCGACCCCAGAACGCCGATCTTGGCGCCGGGCAGGAACGAGAGCGAGATGTTCGCCAGCACCTGCCGCTCGGCGCCGAAGAACTTGTCGACCTTGTACATGGTGAAGATGTATTCGCTACTCACGGGCTGCCACGATAGCGTCGCGCCGTGCTTCTCCTCGCCCGTGGCGGTCGGCTGCCTGCGCTGAATCCCGAACAGACGGCTCAAGGAACGCTGACGAGCGCCACGTACGTTGCGCACGGTGAAGAAGCTCGGCCTGATCATCGTCGCGGTCCTCGTGTGCGCGCTGCCCGCCTCGGGGGCGAGGCTCGCCGATCCTCGCATCGCACGACTGGTGGCCCGTGTTCTCGCCCGACAGCCGGTCGGTCGCGTTCACGCGCGTCAGCGGCCAGGGCCAGGGTTTTCAGGCTCGAGATCGTGCCCGCACGTGGGGGTCGCGTCGTGCAGCTCGCCCAGGCCGGCTCACAGCTCATGCCGTCCTGGTCGCCCGACTCGGCTCGCAGCTCGCCTACCAGTCGGGGGGTCGCATCTACACGGTCACCCGCACGGGCGGCGACCGCCGCTTCGTCACGACCGGCCTCTTCCCCGATTGGTCGCCTGACGGCGACGTCGATCGCCTACGTTCGCGCCGGCGCGCTGCGCGTCGGCATCGAAGGTGCTCGCGACGCAGGTGATCTGCGAAGCCGGACTGGTCGCCGGACGGCAGGCAGATCGCGTTCGCCCGCTCCGACGGCGTCCACGTCGTCACACTCGGCGGGAGCCGAACGGAAGGTGGCGACGACGACGGGCGAGCCGACGGCGCCAACCTGGTCGTTCGACGGGAGGACGATCGCCTACACGGTCGGGACGCAGGTCTTCGTCGTGCCGGCGGACGGCGCGAGCAAGCCGCGTCAGGTCGCCGGTCCGTACCGCTCGCTCGGCCCGATCGCGTGGGCACCCGCCGGAGACCTGCTGTCGTTCACCGCCGACGGGAGGCTGATCGGCGCCTGGCTGGCGCCAGCGGCGCACACGAGCGTCTTCGCGCGGGGCGCAGAGGTCGGGGCCTCCTTCGCGCCGGGCGACCCGCACGGCCGCATCCTCGCCTACTCCGCGGCGCGGGCGAGCTGCCCCGGCCATAGCGGCATCCGTCTGTACGACAGCGCGATGCTGTCCGGCACCTGCACGATCACCGGGGCGGCAACTGCCGACGTGATCGAGGGCACCAGCAGCGCCGGCGACGTCATCCTTGCCGGCGCCGGGAACGACCGGGTGCACGCGAACGACGGTCACGCTGATCGTGTGGACTGCGGCCCCGGGCGCGACACCGTCTGGGCAGACCGCATGGATCGCCTGACGCGCTGCGAGATCGTCCACCGATAGGCCCTCGGTACAGTAGGGCCGTGGCTGTCACGTCCACTCCGAAGCTCGACGCGCAGAAGCTGAGAGCCGATTTCGCCGTCTTCGACGAGCTCGTCAACGGCAAGCCGGTCGCGTATCTCGATTCCGCGTCGTCCACGCAGAAGCCCCGCCAGGTGCTCGACGCGATGCGCGAGTTCTACGAGCACTCGTATGCCAATGTCCACCGCGGTGTCTACACGCTCGCCGAGCGCGCGACCGCCGGCTACGAGGGCGCCCGCGAGAAGGTGCGCGCGTACGTCAACGCGCCGTCGCACCGCGAGGTGATCTTCACCCGCAGCGCGACGGAGGCGCTCAACCTGATCGCCTATTCGTGGGGACTGGAGAATCTCGGCCCCGGCGACGTCGTTGTGATCACCGAGCTCGAGCATCACGCCAACTTCGTGCCGTGGCAGTTCATCGCCAAGAAGACCGGTGCGACGTTCGCGCACATCCCGATCGACGACCTCGGCGAGCTGCAGCTCGACGCGCTCGACGGGATCGCTGCGCGCGGCAACGTGAAGGTCGTGGCCAACAACCTCGTCTCGAACACGCTCGGCACGATCAACCCGGTCGAGAAGCTTGCCGAGTGGGCGCACTCGCTCGGCGCGATCATGGTCGTCGACGCGGCGCAGGCCGCGCCGCACAAGCAGATCGACGTGCAGGCGCTCGGCTGCGACTTTCTCGCGTTCTCGTCGCACAAGCTCTGCGGGCCGAGCGGCGTGGGCGCGCTCTGGGGACGACGCGAGCTGCTCGACGAGATGCAGCCGTTCAACCTCGGCGGCGAGATGATCCGCTCGGTCGCGCTCGACCGCACGAGCTGGAACGAGCTGCCGTACAAGTTCGAGGCGGGCACGCCGGCGATCGCCGAGGCCTATGGCTTCGGTCAGGCGCTCGACTACGTGTCGGCGGTCGGCGTGGATGCGATCGAGGCGCACGAGCACGAGCTCGTCGTGCAGACGATGGATGCGCTCGCCGAGATCCCCGGCATTCGCGTGTTCGGCCCGCCGGCCGACCGGCGCACCGGCATCGTCAGCTTCGAGCTCGAGGGCGTGCATCCGCACGATGTCGCGCAGATTCTCGACTGGGAGGGAGTCGCCGTCCGCGCCGGCCACCACTGCACGCAGCCGCTGATGACACGCCTCGGCGTGGCCGCGACGACGCGCGCGAGCTTCTACCTCTACTCCGTGCCCGAGGACGTCGACCGCTTGATCGCCGGCCTGCACAAGTGCAAGGAAACGTTCGGGGTCTGAGTGTCGGAACTCGAGCAGATGTATCGGGAAGTGATCTTGGATCACTACAAGTCGCCGCGGGGACACGGGTTGATCGACGGCGCAGACGTGCAGGCCGAGGGCCAGAACCCGCTTTGCGGCGACGAGGTGACGATCTCGGTCAAGTTCGCCGACGACGGCGAGACGATCGCGGGCGTCGGCTTCGAGGGCCGCGGCTGCGCGATCTCCCAGGCGGCGACGTCGATGCTGACCGAGCTCGTCCAGGGCCGCAAGGCGTCCGAGGTCGCCGCGCTGCCCAAGGAGGAGCTGCTCGAGGAGATCGGGATCCCGCTGACGCCGATCCGGCTCAAGTGCGCGATCCTCGGCCTCGGCGTGCTGAAGGTCGCGCTGAACAAGGCCAAGGGCACGCCGCTGCCCGAGGAGTGGCAGGGCCTGACCGACGATCTCACCTTTGGGTAGCCCTTGAAGCTGCCGGTGGCGCCGATCGCCGAGTTCGGACCCGGTTCCGTCAAGCTCGTCACGCACGGCTGGCTCTCGGTCGGCGTCTACAACTGCAACGGGGAGTTGCTCGCGCTCGAGGATCGCTGCTCCCACGACGACGGTCCGCTCTGCGAGGGCGAATGGGACGAGGAGGCCTGCCGCGTGATCTGCCCACGCCACGGCTCCAACTTCGATCTGCGGACGGGCGCCGCCCTCTCGCTGCCGGCCTTCGAGCCGGTGGCGACCTACCCGGTGACGATCGAGGACGGGATGGTGGTCGTGGAGGTCGACGAGAGTTGAACCGCTGCTGGGAGACCACCGACCCGCAGTACAACGCCTACCACGACGAGGAGTGGGGCCGTCCGGTGACGACCGAGCAGGGGGTCTACGAGCGTCTCTGCCTCGAGGGCTTCCAGTCCGGGCTCTCGTGGATCACGATCCTGCGCAAGCGCGAGGCTTTCCGCGCGGCGTTCGAGGGCTTTGCTCCCGAGCGTGTGGCCGAGTTCGGCGAGCCGGACGTCGCGCGGCTCCTCGGCGACGCGTCGATCGTGCGCCATCGCGGCAAGATCGAGGCGGCGATCGCGAACGCGGCCGCGACGCTCGAGCTGCGCAAGGCGGGCACCCCGTTGGACGAGCTCTTCTGGTCGCATCGTCCTGCGTCGCATGAGGTGCCGCGCTCCCTGTCCGACCTGCCCGGCTCCACGCCGGAGTCGGCGGCTCTCTCGAAGAGCCTGCGCAAGGCGGGCTTCCGCTTCGTCGGGCCGACGACGGCCTACGCGGCGATGCAGGCATGCGGGGTCGTCAACGACCACGTCGCGGACTGCTGGGTCCGGGCGACGGTCGAGGCCGCCCGGGCGGCGTGGCATCCGTCCTGACCCATCCGCTAGATTGTCGGTATCCGCGGAAAGGAGGTGGTCCGGCGTTGGAGACTTCAAGTACGGGCAGTGGAGGTACCAGCTCGTAGAGGCGTGTCCCCGTGACCTGACGGGAACCGCCTAGCCAGCGTGGGGGACTCGCATACGCGCCGCCGATTCGGCTGGAAGCGCCTCTACGAAGTCCAAGCTGGTACTGGATCGAAGGGCCCCTCAAGGGGCCCTTCGTCTTGCGAAGGGTCGATCACGCAGTGCCCTTTGTCTTTAATCGCGCTGTGGAGCGGATCGAGTGGGTGATCGAGCAGTGCCGTCTGCTCGCGGCGATCGGTGACGAGCTCGAGCGGACGCGGCCGTTCGCCGGCCTGACGATCGGTACGGGCATCCACCTGGAGCCGAAGACGGTGGCGCTCCTCCTGACTCTGGCCCGGGGCGGGGCCGAGCTCGTCTCGACGGGCAACCTGAACACGACGCAGCCGGAGGCGGTCGAGTACCTGAGCGCCCGCGGCGTGCGCGTCGTCGGCAGGCCGACCCAGGACCCGGACGAGCACAACGGCTACCTCTGGGAGGTCGTGCGCTCCCGTCCGCAGCTCCTGCTCGACAACGGCGGCGACCTGTTCGCCCGCTTCGTCGACGAGCCCTACGAAGGGCTGCGCGGCGGCACCGAGGAGACGACGTCGGGCCGAGCGCGCCTGGAGCCGCTACGCGAGGCGATCGGCCTGCCGGTGCTCGTGATCAACGACAGCCCGATCAAGCAGTTCGCCGAGAACCGCCACGCTGTCGGGCAGAGCGTGCTCGAGTCGTTCATCCGCCTCACGAACAAGTCGACGAACGGACGGCGCGTGACGGTATTCGGCTACGGGGCCTGCGGCAAGGGTGTGGCCGCGAACTTCCGCAACGCCTACGCGATCGTCTCGGTCGTCGAGACCGACCCGGTCGCACGGCTCGAGGCGATGCTCGACGGCTTCCTCGTTCCGGAGCGGGACGAGGCGCTGCAAAGCGCGGACGTGGTCGTCACGGTCACGGGCGCCCAGGGCGTCGTCACGGCCGACGACCTGCCGCTCCTGCGCGACGGAGCGATCCTCGCGAATGCCGGCCACTTCCCCTGGGAGATCGACGCCGCAGGGCTCAGCGCAGCTGCGGCCCGCGCCGGGCGGCGGATCCACGTGCTCGAGGAGGGCCACATGCTCAACCTCGCCGGGCCGCGGCCGCTCGGCAACTCGATCGAGTCGATGGACCTCGGGTTCGCGCTGCAGACGCGCTGTCTGGAGGCCGTGGCGCGCGGCACGGTCGGCCCGGAGTCGTGCGTCGTCCCGGTGCCGCGCGCGATCGACGAGGCGGTTGCCGCCGCCTTCGTCTCCCTCTGATCCAGGGCGCGGATCGAGCTCACGGCTTGACGCGCCAGATGTCGCGGCCCTTCCAGCTCGGGATCCACGCCTCGCCGCGGATCTCGGTCACGACGAACGGGCCGGTCCCCACCTTGAGCGTGCTCTCGACCGCATTCGTCGCCGGGTCGACGATCGCGATCTGGTTCTGACGGATCTTCGGCACCCACAACTTGCCCGCGACCACGGCCGGGTCGCCGAGCGCGACGGGAAGCGAGATCGTCGCGGAGACGGCGTTGGTCTGCGGATCGATTCGGGTGATCCCCTTCGGGGTCGTGATCCAGACCCCGTCCGAGGAGGCCGCCGTCCAGCCGGCGCCTTCGACGGCGACACGTGCGACGACCGTGTTGGTGGCGGGATCGATGCGGATGACGCCGTCTGCTCCGGCGGCCCAGATCGAGCCGAAGGCGCCGACGAGCCCGACTGCCTGGTCGAGCGGCCACTTCTTGACGACGCGATTGCGCTTCGGGTCGATGCGCTCGACGTCTCCGGCGCCGTTCGAGGTCGCCCAGGCCGCGTCGTACGCGAACGTCGCGTCGTAGGGCTGCGAGCCGACGGTGATCGCCGCCGTACGCTTGGCCGTCGTCGTCGAGACACGGCTGATCGTGCTCGTGCTCGTGTCCTCGATCCAGAGTGAGCCCGCGCCGTAGCCGAGGCCGCACGAGCCGAAGCCGATTTGGGTCTTCGAGAGCACCTTGTTGTGGACGGGGTCGATCTTCAGGAGGTACGGCGACCCGTACTCGCTCACCCAGACGAAGCGTCCACCTGCCGCAGCGGCACACGGCGCAGTGTTGGCGGCGACCTTGATCTTCGCGACGATCTTGGGCGCCTCGGCGGCCCCGGCCGCGAGCGACGCGAATGCTCCGGCGGCGACGAGGGCGAGCATGAGGGCGCGCATGCTGCGAAGATAGTACGACTTCGGACTAGATCCTCCGGAATCGTATTAACCGTCGATTAACCGGCTCGCCTACCTACCGCCGACCAGAGCTGGACAGTGACTATGGTTCGTCGGCAATGGCCGAGAAAAGACCCGCAAAGAAGGGTGCGAAGACGTCCGCCGCGGGCAAGGCATCCCAGCGGTTCTCGGACGAAGAACGGGCAGCGATGCAGGAGCGTGCCAAGGAGCTCAAGGCGAGCGCCCGCCGTGGGTCGCGCGCGGGCAAGGCGGACGGTGAGCAGGACGTGCTTGCGAAGATCGCCGAGATGTCGGAGCCGGATCGCACGCTCGCGGAGCGGCTCCACGCCATCGTCATGTCCAGCGCCCCTTCTCTGTCGCCGAAGACCTGGTACGGCATGCCCGCGTACGCGATCGACGGCAAGGTCGTGTGCTTCTTCCAGAGCGGGCAGAAGTTCAAGACGAGGTACGCGACACTCGGCTTCAGCGACGCGGCGAAGCTCGACGACGGCGCCATGTGGCCGACTGCCTTCGCCCTGGCCAAGTTGACCGCCGCCGACGAGGCAAGGATCCGAGCGCTCCTGAAGAAGGCCGTGACTCAATGAGGAACGGTGCCGGGAACCGCACCCGTGCCACGAGCGCGTCCAAATACGCTTGGGCGAGTTCGGTGCTGGTCATCGCGGCAGCCTGATCCGTGACGAGACTCGCGTGTCCCGGCCAGATCGACGGAGACGTGCGGCTACTCCCCCGCCAGCGCCGCCGCAAACGCCGAGCCGAGCTCGGTGACAGCTTCGCGGACGCTCTGGGGGTCGTCGAGGTGCTGCTCGAGCGCGCGGTTGATCCGCTGCAGCGCCGGCCAACCGTTGTGCCACTCGCGATCCCCCGCCGCCGTCAGCGCGAAGAGCGACGAGCGACCGTCGTCGGGGTTCGGCGAGCGCCGGACGAGGCGGCGGCTCTCGAGCCGCCGCACGATGTCGGATGCGGTCGTGATCGGCATGCCGAGCTCGGCCGCGAGCTCGGTCAGCCGCACCGGGCCGCGGACGCCGATCAGGCTCAGCATCGCGTAGCCGTTCGGATCGACCCCGTCGGCAGCGAGCTCCTCCTCGACGAGCTGGCTCATCCGCTGATGCGCCGCTACGAGCAGCAGCAGCAGCGAGAGCCGCCGCTCAGGCGGAGCGACGGATCTGCTCTTCGAGCGAGACGAGGGGGATCTGGAAGGTGTCGACGGCATCCGAGTTCGAGACCACGTTGTCGGCGCCCTGGATCATCGACACCTGGTCGACGCTCAGCGGCGCGCCGGGCAGGCGCTCGGTCAGCCGCGCCCCGGTCCGGGCGACCGTGATCGGGACGTGCACGAGCTTCCTCCGCTTCCCGAGCACCTTCGCGATCCTCTGGTAGAGGCCGTTCCAGTCGACCGTGTCGGGACCGCCCAGCTCGAACGTCCGGTTTGCCGCTTCCGGCAGGTCGAGCGACTTCGCGAAGATTGCCGCCACGTCCTCGACCCAGATCGGCTGGGAGCGCTGGAGGCCGTTTCCGATCACGCTCACGACCGGCGAGAGCTTGACCTGGCGGATGAAGGTCGGCAGCGCACCGCCGTCGCGGCCGAAGACGAAGCTGGGGCGGAACGTCGTGTACTCGAGCCCCGACGCGGCGACGTCCCGCTCCTCGGCCAACTTGGCAGCGAAATACGGCACGGTCCTGGCGGCCGAGTCGCTCGTCCCCAGCGCGCTCATCAGTACGAAGCGCTGCACGCCCTCGGCCTTCGCCGCAGCGATCAGGTTCTGCGTGCCGATCGTCATCACTTCGTGGAACTGCGCGGGGCGGCCGTGGATGATCGCGACCAGGTGCACGACGTGCGTGCAGCCCTCGATCCCGGCGGTGAGACTCGCCGCGTCGGTGACGTCGCCGGTGACCACCTCCGCTCCGAGCCCGCCGAGGTAGGTCGCGCGCTCCGGCCGGCGGACGAGCGCGCGCACGTCGCGCCCCTGCCCGCGCAGCGCGTGCACGACCTTCGGGCCGATGAAGCCGTTCGCGCCCGTGACCAGGATCTTCACGAGAAGTTCTGCCAATAGCGAGAGGGCGTCGGGCCGCGCTGGCCCTGGTACTTCGAGCCGAGCGACGAGCTGCCGTACGGCTTCGACGTCGGCTCGGAGAGCTGCATGAACGAGATCTGGCCGATCTTCATCCCGTGGTAGATCGTGATCGGGAGGTTCGCGACGTTCGAGAGCTCGAGCGTCACGTGCCCGTCCCAGCCCGGGTCGATGAACCCCGCGGTCGAGTGGATCAGCAGGCCCAGGCGGCCGAGCGAGCTCTTCCCCTCGAGTCGCGCCACGAGGTCGTCCGGCAGCGTCACCCGCTCGAGCGTCGACCCGAGCACGAACTCGCCCGGATGCAGGATGAACGGCCGCTCGTCGTCGATCGCGACCTCTTCCGTCAGCTCCTCCTGCGGCTGCTTCACGTCGATGTAGGGGTAGCGCGCGTTGTGGAAGACGCGGAAGTAGCGGTCGACGCGCACATCGACACTCGACGGCTGCAGGAGCGACACGTCATACGGGTCGATTCCGATCCGGCCGTCGGCGATCAGCCTTTCGATGGTGCGATCGGACAGGACCACAGGCTGATTCTTCCATCAGCGCGTCGGCGAGTGCGCCGAGTCCCTTCAGGAAGCCCGTGCGCTCGGCCGGCGTCAGCTCGGCGAGCGCCTGCTCGAGCGGCAGGCTGCGGCGCGCGAGCCACGCGCGGACGCGGTCCTCCGTGAGGGCGTTGAGGTCGACGACAGTGCGGCGACGATCGTCGACGTGCTCGCGCCGGTGGACGAGGTTGTGCGTCTCGAGCTCCGTCGTCAGCTTGCTCGCCGCGGGCAGGGAAAGGCCGAGCTCGCGCGCGAGCTCCCCGACCGTCCGCTCGCCCTCCGTGCCGATGTGCGCCAGCACGGCGACGTGGCGGCGGCCGAGCGGCGGCTCCCGTTGGACGAGCTCGAGCAGCTCCGGTGTGGGGCGCCGCCGGGCCCAGAGGCCACGCATCACCCGCCGCAGCAGGCCCCGCAGCTCGCTCAGCTCGTCCGCGTTCGGCCGGCCGGGAATAGTGCTGCCTCGATGATAGTTATCATTCGGTAACTGTTGACGAAGGAGATGAGAACGGAGGGAGGTGAGCGTATATGTGTGGAGGACACCACGAAGGGCGCGGCCACGGCCGCCGCGGTGGCGGCTTCGGCCGGCGGGGCTTCCCCGACCGCGAGGTCTGGGTCGAGCGGCTCCGGGACTACGAGCAGCAGCTCGAGACGGAGCTCGCGAACGTCAAGGACGTGATCGAGCGACTGGCGGCGGGCGACGCGCCCGAGCAGCCCGGCACGGCCTGACGGCGGCGCGCCCGCGCCCCGGACGGTCCCGGGGCGCGGACGAACGCCGTCGCTAGTTCCCGCAGGGCGCGACGTTCCGCCAGTTGGCGACCGTGTCGGTCACCGTCTGGGTCCCGTTCGAGCCGAACGTCAACGTGGTCTCGCGGTTGTTGAGCTCGGCGCAGTCCGGCACCGGCCCCTTCTCGACGTAGTTCCAGTCGCCGAGCACGTACTTGTACTGGACCTGCGTGCCTTCCTTGCCGGTCAGCGCCAGGCTCCAGTGCGTCGCGTCGACCCGCGTCATCGTGCCCTGGGCCGGATCCCAGTCGACGCCGCCGAGCGCCGCGAGCGTGCCCGCGATGTGCACGGCGCGACCTGTCCCGTCGGTCGTCGCCGGCACGGTGACGGCGAACGTGATCGACATCTGCCGCACATCCGCGAGCTGCGTCACCGGCTCCGAGCTCGCGGAGCGGTTCCACGACGTGTCCACGGAGCGGATGACGTATGTGTATGTATGCCCCTGTCCGACGGTGGTGTCGGTGTATGTATGCGCCGCCGTCAGGTCGAGCACGGCGAACGGCCCTGCAGGCACGTCCGCCCGCAGCACCTCGTAGCCGTACAGGTCCGGCGCGGCGACCGCATCCCACGCGAGCGAGATCGAGGCCGGTCCCGACGAGACGACGTGCAGGCCGGTCGGCACGGACGCTGGTGTCGTGTCCGCACTCGGGTCGACCGTGAGCTTCCCCGCCTGGGCCGGCGAGTACCCGTTCGGTGACCCGTCGAGGTCGGCATAGACCCAGTCACGGCCGGCGGTCGTCGAGTAGCGGTAGGCGTAGTCGTAGCTCCCCGCCTGCTGCGGGTTGATCGTGGCCACGAACTCGTCGTTGTTCCCGGCGTTGCCGTTGAAGGCGGCGTCGAGCCACGTCCACGACGCGCCGTGTGGATCCGAGCCCGCCGGCCCGTAGCCGAGTTGCGCGTCGAGCGACGGAGTACGACCCGCAGCCTCCGTCGCCCCCGCGATGTAGACCTGGCCGTAGGCGGTCAGCCCGCCGCTCACCGAGAGCGTGTAGCGCGCCGACGGAGGCCACTGCAGGTTCGACCAGTCGATCGACAGGTGCGGCAGCGCGCGCACCTCGTTGGACGGGTCACTCTCGTTGCCCGCGGCGTCGAGCGCCCGGACGACGTAGTACTGCGCCGTGCCGTTCGGAAGGCCGCTGTCTGTGAACGTCGTCGACGGGGTCGTCGCCACCCGTTCGTAGCCGCCGCCGGTGAAGAGGCTGCGGTAGACGGCGTAGGACGCGGCACCGGGCACCGCTGTCCAGCTGAGGGAGACCGAGCCCGGTCCGTCGGCCGTGACCGCGAGGCCGGTCGGTGCGGCGGGAGCCGTCAGGTCGATCGAGTCGCTGACGAGCACGAGTGCCGAGAGCGGTGCGAGCGGAACCTGTACCGCACCCTCGGTGGACGTGAACGTGCCGCCGAACGCGTTGCCGACGCCGTAGAGCGCGCGGAACACCGTCCCGTCGGGCACGAAGCCCGCGGTCGGAACGGAGACGGTGCGGGCGGCGTCACCCTTGTCGATCGCGACGATCGCCGCCTGGGAGCCCGTCTTCCGCCCGTACGCGACGGTGCCCGCCGAGTCGTCGGTCTGCAGCGGCACCAGTGAGCCGTCTCGAAGCACGGGGGCGGCCGCCCGCAGGACGCCGAGGGCGCCGTAGTGGTCGGCGAGCGCCGTGTCCGGCTTCCCGCCTTCCTGAGGCCACGGATACGTCCGCCGGTTGTCCGGGTCGTCGCCGCCCGTCACGCCGACCTCGTCGCCGTAGTAGACGGTCGGCATGCCGGGCAGGGTGTACTGCACGAGCGACGCGAGCCGCAGGCGGCGCTTGCCGTTCGCGGTGTCCGCGGCCTTCGCCGCAGGATCGTTCTCCGCCCCCGCAGACAGCGTCCAGAGTGCGCGGGTCGTGTCGTGCGAGTCGACCAGGTTCATCAACGCGCCGTAGGCAGGCGCAGCGTAGTCCTCCTGCTGTGAGACGAGGCGCGAGAGGAACTCGGACGGTGCAAGCACGCGGCCCGAGTCGCCGAGCCCCTTTCCGTCGAACGTGTGGGTCGTCAGGAAGCCGAGGATCGCATCGCGATCGCGGTAGTTCATCGTCGAGTCGGCGCGCCGGCCGGCGAGGAACGACAGCGTCGTCGAGTCCTTCGGCCAGAGCTCACCGACGATCAGCGCGTCCGGGTCGGTCGCCTTCACGACCTGCCGGAAACGCGTCCAGTAGTCGGCGGGGAACGAGCTGTCGCCCATCACGTCGAGCCGCCAGCCGTCCGCGCCGCTCTTCAACCAGGTGCGGGTGACGCTGTCCTGGGCTCCGACGAAGTAGTCGAAGACGGCCGGGTTCGCCTTGGCAAGCACCGGGATCGAGTCGAAGTTGAACCAGCCGGAGTAGTCGCCGGACGTGCACGGCACGTGCGTGTTCGTGAACACGAACCAGCTCCGGTAAGGCGATGACGTCGACTCGCACGCACCGACTGTCGACGAGTGGTGGTAGCGGTCGAAGAACGGCGAGTCCGACGACATGTGGTTGAAGACGCCGTCCAGAATGATGTGCATGTGCAGCTCGTGAGCCTGCTCAACCAGGAGGTCGAACTCCTTCTGGGTGCCGAAGTACGGGTTGATCTTCTTGTAGTCGGCCGTGTCGTAGCCGTGATTCGACTTCGACCAGAAGATCGGATTGAGGTAGATCGTGTTGAACCCGAGCAGGCGCAGCTGCTCGAGCGACTGGCGTACGCCTTTGAGATCGCCGCCGTAGTAGTCGCGGCCCTGCGGGCCTTCGCGATCGCCCGCGTTGTAACCGCCGAACATCGAGCGCGGCGGGCACGGCGTCGCGTAGGCACGGCAGTAGCCCTCCGGCAACGCGTTCCACGGGAGCTTGACCGCGGTCTGGTCGTACTGCACGTCGCCCGTCTTCGGGTCGTTCTTCGTGTCCCCGTTCCGGAACCGGTCCGGGAAGATCTGGTAGACGACCGCGTTCTTCGCCCAGGCCGGCGTCGTGAACGACGGGTCGTACACCGTCAGCGCATAGCTCCAGTCGCGCGGGGTCGAGGTCGTCGCGCCGAGGCCGCCGTCGAGCGCGGCGGTGTCGTCGCCGTAGTACGCCGTCGAGGCGCCGTCGGAGACGATGAAGCGGAACCAGTGCACGTCGACCTTCGCGTTCGGCAGTGTCGCCTGCCAGAAGTCACAGGTCTCCGCCGCGAGCGACGCCTGGTAGCAGGGGACGCCGCTTGCGACGCGCGTCATTCCGATCAGCTGCTGGGCAGCGTCCTCCGTGCTGTAGTCGCGCAGCGTCACGCTCGTCACGTCGTCGTGGAACGTGCGGAAGCGCAGTGTCGTCGGCGTGCCCGCAGGCACTGCACCCTGCGGGGCGCGGTAGAGCGAGTCCCGCGAGTCGAAGCGCAGCCCGTCCCATTCGACGTTGCCGTCGGCACCGTGCCCGGCCTGAATCGTCAGGACGTTCGTGTGCGAGTCGAAGGAGAAGAGGACGCGCTGGTTCGGCGCCGAGACCGTGAAGGGGATGTTGGCGCCGCCGGGAACGCCGCCGGCACCGTAGTTGACGTCCCAGCTGCGGTTGATCGCAGCCTTCGCTTCATACGAGCCGGCCGGAAGTGAGCGCGTCTCGAACGCGTAGATGCCGTCGCCGTCGGGGTCGACGAGCCAGCTCTTCAGGCAGTCGGGCTGCCAGTCGCCGGTGCAGCCGAGCTCGGACTGGAAGCTGCCCGGAGCCGTGACGATGAGCGCGTTGACGGAATCGGCGACCCAGTGGGTGACAGGGTCATACGCGAACGTGACGCTGCCGCCCGTGCCGGCGAGCAAGATGTTGTCGCCGCCGGTGTGGCCGCCGTAGCTCTCGTCCCACGAGTGGTTCAGCGCGACCTTGTACTGCCAGTTGCCCGCCGGCACCGTGAACGTGCGAGCGAAGACGCCGTCGACCGGAGTCAGGTCGGTTGCCGCGCAGTCCGGCGCCCAGTCGCCCGGGCATCCGAGCTCCGACTGGAGGTCACCCGCGATCGTCGCGGAGGTCGGTGCGGTCGCGGCGGATGGGCCGACGACGAAGGCGAGCACGATCACGAGTGGCAGCAAGAGGACTGCCAGACGGCGGCTGAACATGAAGAACTCCCCCTTCTCGATGACTGCGGACGGACGTGCGGCCAGACGAGTCTCGACGGCTTCGGCCGAGGCGTCAAGGCAGGTCTTACGGATTCGGGACGACGCTCACGATCGTCGAGACCGCGACGGAGCCGTTCGAGCCGCGCGCGACCGCCACGGCGTCGACGTGCGCGCGCTTCCCGAACCGGGCCGGCTCGAGGAACGCCCGGTACGGCGCCGAGTCGTCCACCGCCACGCGCCGCCAGGCACCGCCCTTGGTGCGGATCGCGAAGGTGACGGAGGCCGGTCCGCCGGAGACCTTCCCTGCGAGCAGGTAGAGCGAGGTGAGCGCGTCCGCCTTGCCGGTGAGCGACGGCTTGGCGACCGCCGTGGCCGGAAGGGGCGCGCTCGGCACGGCTGCCACCGCCGAGACGGCGGGGATCGTGAGCGCCAGCGAGCCGGTCGCCGTTCCCGAGCCGAAGGCGATGTTCCACGAGGCGCCCGGTGTCGCCGTCGGGACGGTCACCCGCGCGGTCGTCGTGCCGTTGTTGAATCCGACGACGATCTCCCTGCCGGTCGCGAGATCGATGCGCGAGACGACGAGCACGCCGTTCTGCGCGTAGCGGACGACCGACGCGCCGTTCGCGAGCTCAGGGTGTGCGTCGCGCAGCGCCGCGAGTGCGCGCAGCTGCGCCTGGATCGGGTTGCTCGTGACGGCGAACGACGAGCCCTTGCCGATCGGCGCCGAGCCGACGCGCTGCTGCGTCTGCCAGTCGGAGACCTGCGTCGGGAACATGTCCTGCCGCGCCTGCTGGTCACCGCCGGACCCGATCATCCCGACCTCGTCGCCGTAGAGGACGGCCGGCGCGCCGCGCAGCAGGTAGAGCAGGTCGTAGCCGAGCAGCACGTGCTGGAGGAGCGACTGCCCGGCCAGCCCCGGCGCCTGCGAGAGGATCTGCTGCGCCGCCCGGCCCATGTCGTGGTTGCCGAGGAAGGTCGTGAAGGCGGGGTCGATGCCGTTCGAGGTGCGGAAGTAGTCGTCGTCCGTGAGCCGGTTCGCGACGCCCTTCGCCCCCGAGGCGCCGGAGGCGTAGGCGGTCGCCACCTGCTGGAACGGGAAGTCGAGCACCTGCGGGAGGCCGCGGTCGCGCACGTACTCCGACAGGTCGACGGCGTCGTTCAGCGTCACCTCGCCGAAGACCGGGAAGTCCTCGATCCCCGCCGACCGTGCGGCCGCGCGCATCTTCGGCACCCACAGCCCGAAGAACGCCGCGTTGACGTGCTTCGCCGTGTCGACGCGGAAGCCGTCGACCTTGAAGCGCGTGATCCACGACGCATAGATCTGCGCGAGCCCGTTCGAGACGACCGGCTTCTCGGTGAACAGATCGTCGAGCCCGAAGAAGTCGCCTTGCTCGAAGCACATGATGCTGCACGAGCCGAAGTCGATGTTGCCGCGGTCGTGGTAGTTGAGCGGGTCGTTCAGCCAGGCCGGCTTCTTGCGCGTCCGGTCGCCTGCCAGCACGAACGGGACGCGCGGCATCGTCGACGCCTTCAGGCACGGGAACGTGCGCCTGACGTAGCGCGACGGCGCGAACCGCTTGCCGTGGCAGTCCCGGTACGGAATGTCGGTGTACGACGTCCCGGTCAGCTGCACGACGTCGGCCGTGTGGTTGACGACGACGTCGAGATAGACCTTGAGCCCGAGCGCGTGCGCCTTGGCCGTCAGGTCGGCGAAGTCCTGGTCGGTGCCGAGGTGCGGGTCGACGGTCGTGAAGTCGAGGCCCCAGTAGCCGTGATAGGCGGCGCTGCCGTTCTCGAACGGGTCGTTCTTCAGCACCGGCGTCAGCCAGAGCGCCGTGAACCCGAGGTCCTTGATCCGCTGCAGGTCGCCGGTGAGGCCCTGCAGGTCGCCGCCGTGGTAGAAGGCCGGGTCGGTCGGATCGAGTCCGGTCTTCGTGCGCGGGCCGCTCAGCCCGCCGGCGTCGTTCGCCGTGGAGGCGTTCGCGTAGCGGTCGGGCATGACGAAGTAGATGCGCTGCGACGCCAGCGAGCTCTGCGCCGGCAGCTGCGAGAGCGCACGCAGCTGCGCGCCGCTCGGCGGGCCGGCGGACGAGCTTGCATACGCACTCCCGAGTGCGAGCGCGGCGCACGCCGCGAGGACGCAGCTAACGGAGCGGCGCACCTGAGGCTTCGTCGAAGAAGTGCAGGTTGCGTGTGTCGACGGCGACGCCGACCTCGTCGCCGAGCCGAAGCTGGACGTGCGGCGGGAACGATGCGACGAGGTTCGGCCGTGAGCCGACGACGCTCTCTTCGTGCTCGTCGGCCGCGGCGAGCGACTCGTCGACCGCGTGCGCCTCGCTCTTGATCTGCCGCGCGTCGACCTTGAAGTACGCCATCGACTCGCCGCCGAGCGACTCGACGAGCTCGACCCGCGCCTGGATCTGTGGCAGGTCGGTGCGTCCCTGGGCCGGGTGGAGGTCGCCCGGCGCGCAGGCCGACGATCACGTTGCGCCCGTCGTACTCGCGCAGCGCGCGGATACTGCTTGACCGCCTCGTCCGCGATCGCCAGCGGGTGCCCGCCGAGGTCGACCGACACGCCGCCGTTCGCGGAGACCGTGCCCTCGAGCAGGTTCATCGGCGGCGTGCCGATGAAGCCGGCGACGAAGAGGTTCTCCGGCCGGTCGTACAGCCGCTGCGGCGCGTCGACCTGCTGCAGGATGCCCTTGCTCATCACCGCGACGCGGTGGCCCATCGTCATCGCCTCGATCTGGTCGTGGGTCACGTAGACGGTCGTGATGCCGAGCTCGCCCTGCAGCTTCGCGATGTCGGCGCGCATCTGCACGCGCAGCTTCGCGTCGAGGTTCGAGAGCGGCTCGTCCATCAGGAACACCTGCGGCTGCCGCACGATCGCGCGGCCCATCGCGACCCGCTGGCGCTGGCCGCCCGAGAGCTCCTTCGGGCGCCGGTCGAGGTACGGCGTCAGGTCGAGCATCTTCGCCGCCCAGGCGACGCGCTCGTTGATCACGTTCTTGTCGGTCTTGCGCAGGCGCAGGCCGAAGGCGATGTTCTCGCCGACGCTCAGGTGCGGGTAGAGCGCGTAGTTCTGGAAGACCATCGCGATGTCGCGCTCCTTCGGCGACACGTCGTTGACGACGCGCCCGCCGATCGACACGGTGCCGTCCGAGATGTCCTCGAGCCCGGCGACCATGCGCAGCGCGGTCGTCTTGCCGCAGCCGGACGGGCCGACGAGCACGAGGAACTCGCCGTCCTGGATGTCGAGCGTCAGGCCGAAGACGGCCTGCACGCCGTTGTCGTAGATCTTGTCGACTTCGTTGAACGCGACGTCAGCCATGTGAGCTCACCCAATTCTCCAGATGTGGAAGGCGGGACCGTGCGACGGGAGCACGCCGTCGGGCGCGTCCTCGCCGTAGAGCGTTTCGAGGTTCGTGAACGGGGTCGTGATCGGCTCGTGCGCCGCGCGCGCGGCGAGCACGAGCAGCCGCTCGTCGCGCGTCTCGCGCAGGAAGGCGATCGCGTCGGCGCCGACGTGCACGAAGCGCAGCCCGCCGCGTGCGAGCGCGGGCAGCGACCGGCGCAGCTGCACGAGCGCTGCGGTTCTGCTCGAGGAACGCGGTGTCCCAGGCGTCGGGGTGCTCCCACGGCATCGTCCGCCGGGCGTCCTCGCCCCACGCGCCCTCGAGCCCGAGCTCGTCGCCGGCGAAGAGCATCGGCACGCCGGGGAGCGTCATCTGCAGCCCGACACCGACGAGGTGGCGCTCCGAGCTGCCGGCGATCGTGCGGAAGCGGGCCGTGTCGTGGCTGTCGAGCAGGTTCCACGAGTGCAGCACCGACTCCCACGGCACGCCGGCACGGAAGCGCTGCAGGGCGGCGACGGACGCGGCGCCGTCGAGCTGGGGGACGCCGACGCCGATGCCCCAGAACTGCCGCTGCTGCTCCGGCTCGGGATCGTCGCGGAGGAGCCACGTCCAGAGCGGGCGCAGGAAGCCGGAGTAGTTCATGACGCCGTGCCAGCCGCGCACGGCGAGGTCGGGGCGGAAGTCGTGGCCGTGCTCGGCGATCAGCAGCGCGTCGCCGACCTGCTCGCGCGTCCACTTCGAGACGTCGCGGTTCAGGTCGAGCTCGCGGTAGCGCCCGACCATGTTCGCGACGTCGATCCGCCAGCCGTCGAGGCCGAGCTCGAGGTAGCGGCGAAGCACCTCCGAGAAGCGCGCGTGCAGCTCCGGGCTCTGCCAGTTCGAGCTTCGGGAGCGTGCGGTGACCGAGCCACGACTCGTAGCCGCCGGGGATGCTGTCGTCGAAGTAGTAGAAGGCGCGCTCCGGCGCGTCGGCGTCGGCGCGCGCGGCGAGGAACCACTCGTGCTCGTGGCCGGTGTGGTTGAGCGTGATGTCGCCGAGCAGCCGGATCCCGCGCGCGTGCGCGGCGCGCGCGAGCGACTCGAGGGCAGCGTCGCCGCCGAGCAGCGGGTCGACGTGCGCGAAGCTCGTCGCGTCGTAGCGGTGCGTCGAGCTGGCCGGGAAGAACGGCGTCAGGTAGACGAGGTTCGCGCCCGAGCGACTCGATGTGGTCGAGGTGCTGCTCGACGCCGCGCAGGTCGCCGCCGTACAGCTCGAACGGCGTCGGCAGGCCGCGGCCGGTCGGCAGCTCGTCCCAGTCGCGCGGCACGGCCCAGTCGGGGACGTCGGTGGCGAGCCCGCTGGCGGCGAAGCGGTCGGGGAAGATCTGGTAGGCGACCGAGTCGAGGTGCCAGTCCGGCCCCCATGTGCCCGACGTGATCACGAAGTCGTCGGAGTCCGCCACCTCGTGGCCGCTCGAGCCGATCGCGTTGACCCACGCGTAGCCGGCGCTGCCGCCCGAGAGCAGCCAGCGGTAGCGGGTGACCGGGTTCGCGAGCGGGAACTCCGCGCGCCACCAGACGTCGGTGTCGGTCTCCTCGTCGATCGTCGCCTCGACGCCGCGCGGCTCGCCGTCGCGCTCGTAGCGCAGGAGCACGCGGTCGGCGCTCGTCGCGCGCGGCAGCCGCAGGCGGACG
The DNA here is from genome assembly GCA_963698925.1 of uncultured Actinomycetes bacterium. Lineage (GTDB taxonomy): Bacteria > Actinomycetota > Thermoleophilia > Gaiellales > Gaiellaceae > PALSA-600. The sequence continues at coordinate 105,897 of CAVOSR010000008.1, forward strand.
ACCGCGTCGCCGCCGAGCTCGTCGGGCCGCTCGAGCGATGTGCAGATCGGAGCCGTCGTGGTGCGGCTGGTCGAGCAGGGTGTGCACTGCCTCGTGGACGCTCATCCCTTGACCGCGCCGGCGGTGAGGCCGTTGACGATCCACTTCTGCAGGAACAGGAAGAGCACGACGACCGGGACGATCGCCATCAGCGAGCCCGGCGGCGAACGGCCCCCAGCGCTGGCCGTACTGCTGGCTGATGAAGCCCTGCATCCCGACCGACAGCGTGAAGTGGTCGTTCGTCTGCAAGAGCGCCGAGGCGAGGACGAACTCGTTCAGCGTGAAGACGAACGAGATCAGCGCGACGACGACGAGCACCGGCGCGGCGAGCGGCAGCACGACGCCCCAGAAGATCTGCGCGGCGGTCGCGCCGTCGACGCGCGCGGACTCGTCGAGCTCCTTCGGGATCGTGTCGAAGAAGCCCTTCATCAGCCAGGTCTGCACGCCCATCGCGCCGCCGAGGTAGACGACGATCACCGCGAGCAGCGTGTTGAGCCCGATCGGATGGAAGATCTTGCCGACGTTCAGCATGAGCAGGTAGATCGCGGCGACCGCGACGATCTGCGGGAACATCTGGATCAGGAGCAGCGCGACCATGCCCATACGGCGGCCCTTGAAGCGGAAGCGGCTGAACGCGTACGCCGCGAGCGCCCCGAGCATCGTCGAGAAGAGGGCCGTCGCGCCGGCGATGATCATCGAGTTGAGGACCCAGCTGAGGTAGGGGGCGTCGGCCTTGCCGCCGCCGCTCGTCGTCGACGTTGTTGTGCAGCAGGTTGCCGAAGTTGTGCAGCGTCACGTGCGTCGGGATCACCTGCGCGCCCGAGAGCGTGTTGTCGCGGTTGAACGCCGACGAGACGATGAAGACGACGGGGAAGAGGGCGATCGACGACCGCGAACAGCGCGACCAGGTGCCGCCACCAGTTGCCCTTGAAGCTGACCCTCGGCCGCTGTGCCCGGGTCGTCGCGCGCGCGCCGATCTGTCTGCGCCGCAGTGGGTGTGAGCTCTGACTCGCTGGTTGTCATGCCAGGTTCTCCAGTGATTTCGAGCGGTAGAAGAGGATGCCTGAGACCGTGCCCACGATGAGGAAGATGACGATCGCGACCGCACTCGCGAGCGCGAAGTCCTGGCCCTTGCCGGTCGCGATCGCGAGCTTGTAGGCGTACGTGATCAGGATGTCGGTCGAGCCCGCGACCGACGACTCACCGGTATATGGGCCGCCTCCCGTCAGGAGGTAGATGGCGCCGAAGTTGTTGAAGTTGAACGCGAACGAGGCGATCATCAGCGGCGCGACGGCGACGAGGAGGAGCGGCAGCGTGACGCGGCGGAAGACCGCCCACGCGCCGCCGCCGTCGACGCGCGCGGCTTCGGTCAGCTCCTGCGGGATCGACTGCAGCGCGCCGAGCGAGACGAGGAAGAAGTAGGGCGTCGTCAGTCCAGATGCTGACGATGCAGCACCGAGACCTTGGCCCAGTTCGCGTCGAACAGCCACGGCACGTGGATGCCGAAGAGCTGGTTGATGATCCCGAAGTCGTCGTTCAGGAGGCCCGCCCAGATGAGCAGGCTCAGGAAGCCCGGCATCGCCCACGGCACGATCAGCGCCGTGCGGTAGAAGCGCTGGAAGCGCATGCCCTTCTTGTCGAGTGTGATCGCGAGGAAGAGACCGACGGCGAACGCTCCGAGCACCGTGATCGTCGCGAACGCGAACGTCCAGATCAAGATCTTCAGGAACGGGTTTCGGTACAGCGGGTCGGTAACGAGCTTGCCGAAGTTGTGGAAGCCGATGTACGTCTTCCAGCCGGGCTCGAGCTCGTCCTGCGCCGTTGACGAACGAGCCGCGGCCGTTGTCGGTGAACACGGCGCCGTCGCTGATCCGCACGAACTCGTTCTTCGACGCGTCGTAGCGCAGCGTCGGCTGCAGCTCGACGGCCTGTGCGACGCCCTGCGCCTGGATCGCAGCGTCGCCGTGCGTCGGGATGCGGAGCGCGGCGAGCTCCTTGTCGAGCGTGAAGAGCTCGGCTCCCTTGATCAGGGTGTAGCCCTTGGCGGCGGTCGGCTGCGACGTGTCGGGCGAGATCGTCACGTCGCTCTTCGCGAGCGGCGTCAGTCCCTTCTTCGTGCCGACGTAGACGGCGCCCGAGGCGTCGTCGCGCAGCAGCAGCACGAGCTTGCCCGACGAGTCGCGTGCGGGTGCGGCCTCGTACTGCTTGCCGTTCTCGGGCGGCTGGAGCGAGTTGATCTTGATCGCCTCGATCGCGGACGCCTTGTCGATCACGTGGCCGGTCGAGTAGTTCGAGAAGGCGATCTCGATCGTGTAGATGACCGGGACGATCTGGAAGGCGATCAGGAAGACCGTGCCCGGGACCAGGAACTTCAGCGGCAGCGTCCAGCGGCGTGGGAGCAGGTAGACGACGTCGATCGCCAGGGTCGCCGCGACCAGAATCGGCAGCGCGACCCAGTGGTGCCTGCTCGCGAGCACGTACGCGGCCCAGATCGCGAGCGCGTTCGTGACCGACAGCAGGACGATCTTGATCACGAGCCCCGGCGGGCCTGAGAAGAGCGGCGACCGCGCGCGAGATCTTCCCCGGCTTGAACGGCACGCTCGGCGGGAGGGAAGTCGGGGCGGGTGTCGCGCTCACGGGATGCTCGAGGGAAAAGACAGCGGGCGCCCAGGTGGGCGCCCGCTGATCCTACGACGGAACTAGCCGATCTTGGCGGCGATGCTGCGCGCCGCTCCCTTGAAGGACTTCGCGGCGGCCATCGAGCCGCTGCCCTTCGTCGAGCGAACCCACGCCTGGCCGAGGTCCGACCAGACCGAGTCCATCTGGGGGATGTTCGGCATCGGCACGCCGCCCTTCGACGCGACCCTGAACTGCGCCAGGACCGTGTCGGTCGAGCCGACCTTCGCCTTGATGTTCGCCGGGGGCCGGCCGTTCGCGGCAGCGAGCTGCGTCTGCGCGCTGGGCGTCGCCATGAAGTTCGTGACGAGGTCCTTGGCCGCCGAGTCGACGCCGTGCGTCGCGGCGAACTTCGTGACCATGAAGCCCTGGACGCCGAGGAACGGCACCGAGGACCTCGAGATCGCAGGCACCTGGACCACCTTGAACGACAGGCCGCTCTTCCTCAGCGTGTCGGCGTTCCACGGGCCGGTGACCCAGAAGGCGGTCTGACCCTTGAGGAAGGCGTTCTGCGCTGCGCCGCCGTCCACCTTGGAGCTGATCAGGCCTTCCTTGTTCCACTTGTCGATCAGATGCGCGTTCTTCAGCAGGAGGGGGCTCGCGACCCCGATGTCCTTCGGATTGAGGTTGCCCGCCTTGTTGGTGCCGAAGACGTAGCCGCCGAGACCCGAGAAGAACGGGTACATGTGGTACGCGTCGCCGCCCGAGCCCTGCTGGACGGCGATGCCGAACGTCTGGTGCTTCGCCTTCTTGACGGCGAGCGCCTCCTGCTCGAGCTGCGCGAAGGTCGTCGGGACCTTGGCGAGCTTGGTGTTCACGACGAGGCCGATGTTCTCGACCGCGACCGGGACGCCGTAGAGCTTCTTGACGGCGGTGCCGTACGAGAAGGCGTTCAGCGTGTACGACGGGAAGTTCTTCGTCGTCGCCTTGTTGAGGAAGATCGGTGCCACGAGACCGCTGGCGGCCAGCTTGCCCGTCCAGTCGTGTGCAGCCGTGATCACGTCCGGCGCGTCCGCTGCTGCGACCGTGCCGAGGTTGTCGCGGATGTCGCCGAAGTTCTTGGTGACGACCTTGATCGTCGCGCCGCTGGAGCCTGCCCAGTCGTTGGCGACCTTGGTGACGGCGGCCGCGCGATCGGAATCGGTCCAGATCACGATCGTCGGTCCGGCCTTGTGCGCAGCGACGGCCTGCGTGGCGGCAACCGCGGCGATCGCGGCAACGACACCCAGGAGCGCCCACATGCGCTTGAGCGAATTCTGCATTGGAGCCCTTCTGTACTTGGGGACACGCGGGGCCGGCTGGGGGCAGGCACCTATCGGCGCGAGTGTAGCGCCCCTGCATATGACCGCAATGGGCCAAAATTCCCGATCTTTGGGCCGTAGGTCCTACGGACCCTGCAACCCGTTATGCAGATATGCAGTCGTTCGGCCCGTCCGCTAGTCTCGAATTCACGATGGCCGCCACCCGCCGGATCGAGCTGAAGACCGCAATCCCGGGCCCACGCTCGCGCGAGGTGCTCGACCGGCTGACGGCGAGCGTCGCCTCGCCGCTCGCCATCACCTTCCCGATCGCGGCGGCCGAGGCGCGCGGCGTGGCGATCACCGACGTGGACGGGAACGTCTTCATCGACTTCGCCGGCGGCGTCGGCTGCCTGAACGTGGGCCACTCGCACCCGCAGGTCGTCGCGGCGGCCCAGGAGCAACTCGACAGGTTCTCCCACACCGACTTCACCGTGGTGCCATACGAGATCTACGCGACGCTGTCCGAGCGCCTGCTCGCGCTGGCGCCGTTCAGCGGCCCCGCAAAGGCGGCGTTCTTCAACGCCGGCACCGAGGCGGTCGAGAACGCGGTCAAGTTCGCGCGCGCCTACACCGGTCGCCACGCGGTGATCGGCTTCGAGGGCGCCTTCCACGGCCGCACCTATCTCTCGCTCGCGCTCACCTCGAAGACGCATCCCTACAAGGCGGGCCTCGGTCCGTTCGCGCCCGAGGTCTACCGCGTGCCGTATCCGAACGCCTTCCGCGGCCCGACGGCGGCCGAGGCGCTCGCCGCCCTCCGCCGCGCGTTCTCGACCGTCGTCGCGGCAGAGGACGTGGCTGCGATCGTCTTCGAGCCCGTGCAGGGCGAGGGCGGGTTCATCCCGGCGACGCTCGAGTTCGCTCAGGGCCTGCGGGAGATCTGCGACGAGCACGGCATCGTCTTCGTCTGCGACGAGGTGCAGAGCGGGTTCGCCCGCACCGGCCGCTTCTTCGCGATCGAGCACTTCGACGGCGTCGAGCCTGACCTGATCACCGTCGCGAAGTCGATCGCGATGGGGATCCCGCTCTCCGGCGTGCTCGGCAAGGCTGCGATCATGGACGCGCCGGGCGAGGGCGCCGTCGGCGGCACCTACGTCGGCAACCCGGTCGCACAGGCGGCGGCCGTCGCGGTCCTCGACGTGATCGAGGAGGAAGGGCTCGTGGAGCGGTCCGCCGCGCTGGGCGAGACGATGCGCGCGCGGATGGAGTCCTGGCAGGCCCGCTGGCCCCAGGTGGGTGACGTGCGCGGCCTCGGCTCGATGCTCGCGCTCGAGCTCGTCACGGGGGCAGACAAGGCCCCGGACGGGGAGCTTGCCTCGCGCGTCGTCGCCGCTGCCCTCGAGCGGGGGCTGCTGCTGCTGAAGGCCGGCGTCGCCGGCAACTGCATCCGGGTGCTGGTTCCGCTCGTGATCACCGACGGCGAGCTCGACGAAGCGCTCGACGTCTGGGAAGACGCCTTCGCCGCCGCGCTTTAGAGCCGCAGCACGGGGGTAGGCTCACGCCGCATGGTCGGCGAGGTGTTGTCTGATCGCTACGAGCTCGAGGAGCTCGTCGGCACAGGAGGAATGTCGAGCGTCTACCGGGCGCACGACCGTTTGCTCGACCGCGAGGTCGCGCTGAAAGTCCTGCACGAGCAGTACGCCGACGACGAGGAGTACGTCGAGCGGTTCCGCCGCGAGGCCCGGGCGGTCGCGACCCTGTCGCACCCGAACATCGTCACCGTGATCGATCGGGGCGAGCACGGCGGCAGGCAGTTCATCGTGTTCGAGTACGTCCCGGGCGAGAACCTCAAGCAGCTGATCGGGCGACGCGGGCCGGCGCCCGTGACGACGGCCCTCGAGCTCGGCATCCAGATCGCGCGGGCACTCTCGTTCGCCCACCAGCAGGGTCTCGTGCACCGGGACGTGAAGCCGCAGAACGTCCTGTTGAACGGCGAGGGCGAGGCGAAGGTGACGGACTTCGGAATCGCGCGCTCGCTCGACGTGCAGCACGGGATGACCCAGACCGGCACGGTGCTCGGCACCTCCGACTACATCGCGCCCGAGCAGGCACAGGGCCAGCGTGTCGATGAGCAGACCGACATTTACTCGCTCGGTGTCGTGCTCTACGAGCTGCTCACCAGCGAAGTGCCGTTCCCGGGCGAGAACTTCGTCGCGGTCGCAATGCGCCACATCAACGAGCCGCCGCCGTCGATTCGCGAGCGGCGTCCCGACGTCTCGCCGCGGCTCGAGGCCGCGATCCACCGCGCGATGGCAAAGGAGGGCGCTGACCGCTACGACTCGATGGCCGACTTCTGCCAGGAGCTCGACGCGTGCCTCGCCGAGGCGCAGGGCACGCAAGTCGCGCCGGCGGTGAGGCCGAAGCCCCGTCGGCGCGGACCTTCGCCATGGCCGCTGATCCTGCTGCTCGTCGCGCTGCTCGCGATCGGCGCAGTCGTCGCGGCGCTGCTCGTGCACGGGAACGGCTCGGGCTCGGAGACGACGACCACAGGCGCGGGCGGCGGGCCGGTGCGCCTGAGCGCGATCGCCGCCGACGACCGCTTCGGCACGGGCGGCGAGCACGACTCGGAGGTCGGCCGGGCGACGGACAACGACCCCTCCACGTACTGGACGACAGAGGACTATCGCACTGCGCCCGACCTCGGCAAGCCGGGCGTGGGACTCGTGCTCGACGCCGGCCGTTCGGTGGAGCTGCACGAGCTCGGGATCGCGACCGGTACGCCGGGGTTCACCGCGGTGATCCGCGCCGGCAACTCGCCCACGACCGCGACCAAGGTGATCTCGTCGTCACAGACTGTGAACGACGGGACGAGGTTCGGCCTGCAGGGCGGCTCCTACCGCTACTACGAGGTCTGGATCACGCGCCTCGGCGGCGCGTACAGCAAGGCGCAGCTCAACGAAGTTCGGGCTTCCTGAGTGCGTTTCGCCAGACGACGGAGCGCACGGAGTCGCCGCGGCGGTGTCCGCGCGTCCGCGACCGGAACGGGAAGTCGTCAGGCGTCACCGGCAGTCGCGCGCGCGGCCGTACCGGCTGGTCGCTGACGAGCTCGCGGCTCTCGGGCGTCGCGCGGAAGGTGGCGCGCGGCAGCAGGTAGATCGTTCCGTTCGTCCACGAGCGCTCGTCGCTGGGATCGGAGCCGATCGAGAACAGGTAACGCGAATGCGCGCCGAGACGCCGCGATGACACGTGCTCGCACCAGTTGATGTAACTCTGCGCGACCGGGCGGTTGACGACGGCGAAGTAGAGCGGCCAGATCGCGTCGTCGGAGGCGAAGACGGCGTCAACGGGCTGCTGGTGCGCGTCGAGGTTCTGCCGTGTCCGGAACTCGTCGATCGTGTGCTCGTTCGAGCCGTGCACGAGGTAGCCGCGCCGGATCTGGTGGTGCAGGAACCACCACTTCGGCTGCGGCAGGTCGTAGTCGATCGTCCCCTCCTGCGGCGTGCGGGCGAGCAGCGCGTCGAATGCCGCCTCCTCGGCCGCCGACAGCGCCGGATGACGCATCACGAGCAGGCGCCAGACGTTCATCAGTAGCGGAGGAGGCTGCGGCGCTCGAATCGCTCGACGGCGAGGTCGGCGAGCCGTGCCAGCAGGTCCGCGTACGGCACGCCGGACTCCTCGAAAAGCCGCGCGTAGACGCTCGTCGCGGTGAAGCCGGGGATCGTGTTCAGCTCGTTCATCAGCACCTCGCCGTCGGCGCGCACGAAGAGGTCGGCGCGCGCCATCCCCTCGCAGTCGGTCGCGACGAAAGCGCGGACGGCGAGCTCCTGCGCGCGCGCGATCTGCTCGTCGGCCAGGCGCGCGGGTACGACGAGGTCCATCTCACCCTCGTCGTACTTCGCCTCGTAGTCGTACCACTCGTTCTCGGTCACCACGATCTCTCCGGGAAGCGATGCGACCGGGGTGAGGTTGCCGAGCACGCCGACCTCGACCTCGGTCCCTTCGACGAACCGCTCGACGAGCACCTTCTCGTCGTGCTCGAATGCCAACCGCACACCCTCTTGCAGTTCAGAAACACTATGGGCCTTCGTGATGCCGACGCTACTGCCGAGCCGCGCCGGCTTGACGAAGCATGGGAAGCCGAACGGGTTGCGCGGCTCGTCGCCGAGGCGCAGCGTGATGTTCTCGGTCACCGGGATGCCGTGGTCGCGCATCACCGCCTTGAAGACGTCCTTGTCCATGCAGAGCGCCGAGGCGAGCACGCCCGCCCCGACGTACGGCACCCCGGCGAGCTCGAGCAGCCCCTGCACCGTGCCGTCCTCGCCGAAGGGGCCGTGCAGCACGGGGAAGACGACGTCGACGTCGGCGAGGGTCGTGGCGACCTCCCGCGGCGGGAGACGCTCGGGGAGCGCCGACGAGCGTTCGCCCTGCGAACCACGTTCGAGGGGCCCGCGTCCCGTACCTAGCTCCCATCTCCCAGTCCGGTCGATCTGCACGGGCACGACGTCGTTGCCGCTCGCTTCGAGCGCTGCGATCACGCTCGCCGCCGACGCGAGCGAGATCGCGTTCTCGCTCGAGCGGCCGCCGAGGATCACGGCGATGCGGCGCGTCACGGGGTGGTCGTGGTGGTGGCCGTCGTCGTCGTGGTCGCCGTCGCCGCCGGGTTGTCCTGTCAGCTGGCCCACGTGGATCGAGATGACCTCGCCCGCCTTGGCGTCGGCGCCGGGCGGTGGATCCTGGGAGATGACGATCCCGTCCTGGCTCGGGTCGTTGACCGGGTCGTAGATCACCGCCACGGTCAACCCTGCCTGCTGCAGGATGGCGGTCGCGTCGGCCTGGTTCTGGTTCGTGACGTCCGGGATCTGCGTCGTCGCCGGGCCCTTCGAGACGGACAGGGTGATGTGCGCGCCCTTCGAGACGCTCGAGCCGGGCGGGGGATCGGAGGCGACGACCACGCCTGCGGCCTGGTCGGACTGGATGTCGACTCGGCTGACCGTGAAGCCCTGCCCCTCGAGCGCCGACTTGGCGTTGGCGTACGGCTGACCGGTCACGTCGGGGACCGGCACCGGCTTCGCGCCGCGCGAGACGTTGATATGCACGGTCGTCCCCTTGACGACACGGTCGCCGGCATGCGGCTGCTGCGCCGTGACCGTGTCGGGCTGCGAGCTCGAGTAGATGCGGGTGATCTTCGGATTGAGCCCGAGTCGGGCGAGCGCCGCCACCGCGGCTGTCACGTCCTGGCCGACGACGTTCGGCACCTGCACCTTCGGCAGCCCGGTCGAGACCGTGAGCGTCACCGTCGAGCCCTTGCCGACCTTCGACCCGCCGCCGGGGTTCTGCTCCGAGACCTGTCCCTTGGGCACTGTCTCGCTCGGCTCGTTCTGCACCTTGGCGACGAGGCCCGCCTGCTCGATCTTCATCGTCGCGAGATCGCGCTGCAGCAGCACGACATCGGGCACCGCGACGGGCTTGTTCGCGTTCAGCTGGTCCTGGATCTTCGTGTAGAGCAGGTAGCCGCCGATCGCGCCCGCGATGATCAGGCCGAGCGCGAGCAGCCAGGGCCAGAACGAGCGTCCGCGCGGCGGCTCCTCGTAGTCGTAGTACGGCGTCGGCCGCCGGTACGCCGGCGGCGCGGGCGGAGCGGCGACGGCGCGCGGGCGCGTGACCATCGTCTGAGCGGCGGTCAGGCCGGCGCCCGCGAGCACCTGCGTCATCGCGTCCTCGGTCTCGCGCGAGACGGCGACGCCGCGCGCGACGCGCGCGAGGTCGGCATCCATCTCCTCGGCCGATCCGTAGCGCTGGTCGGGGTCCTTCGCGAGCGCACGCATGACGACGGCGTCGAGATCGTGCGGGACGTCGGACCGGAGTGACGACGGCGGCTCGGGGATCTGCGACAGGTGCTTCATCGCGATCTCGACCGGTGTGTCGCCCGTGAACGGGACCTTCCCGGTCAGCATCTCGTAGAGGACGATGCCGAGCGAGTAGAGATCGGAGCGCGGGTCGACAGGGGCGCCGCGCGCCTGCTCCGGCGAGAGGTACTGCGCCGTGCCGACGATCGAGCCGGCCTCGGTCATCTGCGACGCCCCGGAGCGCGCGATGCCGAAGTCCGTCACCTTCAGGCGGCCGTCGCCGCCCACGACGATGTTGTGCGGTTTGATGTCGCGGTGGATGATCCCGTTGCGATGTGCGAACGCGAGCGCGCCGAGGATCTGACGCGAGTAGTCGATCGCGATCGGGATCGGAGTCGGCCCGTTGCGGACGAGCAGCTCCTTGAGCGTGCGCCCGTCGAGGAACTCCATCGCGATGTAGTAGGTGCCCTCGGCGCGGCCGCGGTCGAAGATCGAGACGATGTTCGGATGGTTGAGACCGGCGGCGCTCTGCGCTTCACGGCGGAAGCGCTCGACGAATTGCTCGTCCGACGCGTGCCGGTCGTCGAGCAGCTTCAGCGCGACGCGGCGGCCGAGCTCCTGATCCTCTGCGAGATAGACGTCCGCCATCCCACCGGAGCCGAGCTTGCGCTTGATCACGTAGCGCGTGTCGAAAATACGGTCGATCAGTGAGTCGGACGTGGTCATACGAGGCCGACTCAACCCTTCGACGCGGCAGGCAGTAACGCCTGCATCAGCTGCTTGGCGATCGGGGCCGACACAGCGCCTCCGAAGCCGTTCAGCTGGTGCTCCACCACCACGGCGCCTGCAATCGTCGGATCGTCGGCGGGCGCGAAGAAGATGAACCAGGCCGTATAGACGCGATTCTCCCCGGTCTCTGCGGTGCCCGTCTTGCCGGCGACCTTGACCCCGGAGATCTGTGCGGCGGTGCCCGTGCCGCCCGTCACCACCGCCTGCATCATCTCGTTCAGCACCGCCGCGGTCTCGGGCTTCATCGCGCGGCGCCAGACGTGCGGCTTCACCTTGACGACCGTGCCGCCGCCGGGCGCAGTCACCTTCTTGATGAGGTGTGGCTGCATGATCGTGCCCTTGTTGGCGACGGCAGCCGCGACGAGCGCCATCTGCAGCGGCGTCACGAGCAGCTTGTCCTGACCGAACGCGAGCCGGCCAGGGTCTGCCTTGCCGGCGTCGTCGAAGAGCTCGCCCTTCGAGAAGTCGTAGAGCCCGCTGCGGGCGACCTCGTTCTTCGGCAGCTCGACCGGCGGCTTCGAGTAGAAGCCGAAGTCCTTCGCCTTGTCGAGCACTGCCCGCGCGCCGAGCTTCTTGCCGATGTCGCAGAAGACGGCGTTGATCGAGTGCTGGTAGGCCTGGAGGAAGTTGACGTTGCCGAACCGCTCGGGTGCTTCGGGGTCGCCGGCGTTCGACACGCGCTTGCCGTACTCGATGCAGTAGCCCGGGTCGTAGAACTTCGAGTCAGCCGTGTACTTGCCCGAGTCGAGCGCGGCCGCCGCCGTAACCGTCTTGAACGTCGAGCCCGGCGGGTACACACCCTGCGTCGCGCGGTTGAGGAGCGCCGAGGACGAGCCGGGACAGGCGCTGGGCGAGTGGATGATCCCGGCGAAGCCGTTCGGCGACTCGATGCGGTTCGGGTTGTAGCCCGGCGACGACGCCATCACATAGATCGCGCCCGTCTTCGGGTTCAGCACGACCGCGGCGCCGCACTTGCCGCGCAACGCCGTCTCGGCGATCTTCTGCGCGCCGACGTGGATGTTCAGCACGAGGTTGTTGCCGCGGACGGTCGTGCCCTTCAGCTTGTCGGTCAGCTTGTCCCAGATCGTTCCCAGGTTGGCGTTCGCCGCCGTCAGGTATGCGTTCTCCTGGCGCTCGATCCCGGCCCGCGAGCGGCCCTGCGTCGAGTAGCCGACGACCTGGGACGCGAGCCCGTGCGTCGGATACGTGCGGAAATACAGCGTCTGATCGCCCGACTTCTTGATGCGGTTCTTCGCGAGCACGGTCTTGCCGTCCGACGCGTAGATGAGGCCGCGCTTGATCTTGAACTGCGCGACGCGCTGGATCGCGTTGTCCTGGCGGGCCGCGAGCCCCGGTGCCGCCCAGACCTGCCAGTACGTGGTCGCCACGATCAACGAGGCGAGCAGCAGCAGCGCGACCAGCGCGATCCGTGAGATCTGTTTGTTCATTGGCGCGTCATGAGGTGTTTGCGCGGTCCGAGACGAGGAGCAGTCCCGCCAGCAGTGCGAAGTTAGCGACCACCGACGACCCACCGTAGGAAACGAAGGGGAGGGTGATGCCCGTCAGCGGGATCAGCCGCAGCACGCCGCCGACGATGATGAACGTCTGGAGCGCGAAGCCGAACGTCAGCCCGGCCGCGAGCAGCTTCGAGAAGCCGTCGTCGGCCTGCAGCGCGATCTTCATCCCCCGCGCGACGAACAGCATGAAGACGAGGAGCAACGCCGCCGCGCCGACGAGCCCGAGCTCCTGCGCGAGCGCCGAGTAGATGAAATCCGTGTTCACGAACGGGATCAGCGTGCCGCCGTCCGGCGTCTTGAACGTCCCTTTGCCGAGCCCCGTACCCGGGAAGCCGCCGTTCGCGATCGAGTAGATCGAACGGACGAGCTGGTAGCTCTCACAGTCCTGGCGGAGCGCGAGGCCGCCGGTGGACGGGCAGAACACCCGGTCCGACGTCCACGGGTGCAGCCAGATCACGACCCGCTCGTGGACGTGCCCGATCTTCTCGTAGGCGAAGAAGCCGCCCGCCAGGAAGAGACCGAGCCCGACGACCACGAACGAGATCCGCGCCGTCGCGACATAGAGCATGGCCAGGAAGATCCCGAAGTAGAGGAGCCCCGAACCGAGGTCGTTCGACGAGACGAGCACCAGCATGCAGGCGCCCCAGATCACGAGCAGCGGACCGACGTCTTTCAGCCGCCCCTGTGCGAGCACCTCGCGCTTCTCGCGCAGGTATGCCGCGAGGAACACGATCAGGAAGATCTTCGCGAGCTCTCCCGGCTGGAACGCGAGCGGCCCCGCGCGCACCCAGAGCCGCGCGCCGTTGACCGTCGAGCCGAGGCCCGGCAGGCGCGGCATGAAGAGCAGCACGATCGCGCCGATCCCGAACAGGTACTTGTAGGACTCGAGCACGCGGTAGTCGCGCCGCAGGCCGAAGAGCGTCAGCGCGAAGAGCGCGACGCCGATCACGATCCACAGTCCCTGCTTGAACGCGTCGTCCGGCCCGAGCCGGTAGATCTCGGTCACACCGACGGCGGTCAGGAGGCCGGCCATCGGCAGCAGGTATGGGTCGGCATTGGGCACCGTCGCCCGCGCGACGATGTGGGCCGAGAGGTAGAGCGCGAAGAAGAAGAGCGCGTAGCTGAGCGAGCCCCAGCTGACCGCCGCCTGGCGTGCGATGTAGACGGACGCGAAGCCCAGCCCGGTCAGGATCCCGACGACGCCGAGGTAGAAGAGCTCGCGGTTGCGGAAGGAGAGGTGCGTCAGCGCGCGAGCCCCCACCAGACGAGCACGACGATGACGGCGATCAGCGCGATGATCACGAGCAGCGCGAGCAGCCGCCTGCCGAGCCCGGCCTGGGGAGCTTCCGACCGCTCATGCTCGGCGATCGCCGACTGGATGTCGTCGGCCGAGACGACCATCGTGTCGACCGCGGTCGGTGCCGGCGGCGGCGGTGCGATGCCGTCCTCGGGATGCAGCGTGTCTTCCTCGTCTCCCGTCGCCGCGAGCTCCCGCGTCTGCTCGTCCGGCTCGGGGGCGGCAGGCTCCGCGCCTCCCTCCTCGACGCGGAAGAGGATCGCGGTGATGTTGTCGTCGCCGCCGCCGCGGTTCGCGGCCTGGATCAGCGCCTTCGTGCCGGCGTTGAGGTCCTCGCGGTGCTGCACGACGATCTGCTCGATCTGGTCGCCGTCGACGTAGGACGAGAGCCCGTCGCTGCAGATCAGGAAGACATCGCCCGCTTGCGGAGCGACGGAGAACGTGTCGACGTCGACATCCGGGTCGGTGCCGAGCGCCCGCGTGATCACCGAGCGCTGCGGATGCACCTCGGCCTCGGCCGGCGAGAGCTCGCCGCGGCGCACGAGCTCCGCGACCAGGGAGTGGTCGTCGGTCAGCTGCTCGAGCCGGCTGTCGCGCAGCAGGTACGCGCGCGAGTCGCCGACGTGCCCGAACACGACGCGCCCGTCCGGCTCGACGAGCGCCACCGTCATCGTCGTCCCCATCCCCGACGCCGAGGCGTCGGTGCTCGCGCGGTCGTGGACGCGGCGGTTTGCCTCCTGGATCAGGTCGATGACGCGCTGCTCGCCGCTGCCGTTCGAGTTGGCTTCGCGCAGTGCTGCCGCGGCGAGGCCGGACGCGAGCTCGCCCGCCTGCGCACCGCCCATCCCGTCGGCGACGCCGAACAGCGGCGGGGCGACGACGTAGGCGTCCTCGTTCCGGCGACGCTTGCGCCCGGTGTCGGTGAGGCCGGCGTAGTCGGCGATCTTCACGGCTCGAACCTCAGGTCGGTCTCGCCGATGCGCACCACATCGCCCGGCGTCAGCCTGCGGTCGCGCGTCAGCCGGATCCCGTTGACGAACGTCCCGTTGGTCGAGCCGATGTCTTCGATGTAGACGCCGTCGCGGCGCGGCTCGAAGCGCGCGTGGCGCGTCGACGCGTACTCGTCGTCGGGCAGCGGCACGTCGTTGTTGTTGCCGCGTCCGACTGTCAGCGGCTGCGACGCGACGGAGTAGGCGTCGCCTTCGTCGAGCGCCGGGCTCGCGAGCACGACGAGCCTGCCGAGCTCGTGCGAGCTCGGCTGGGGGATCAGCCCGGCTGCCGCCGCCTGCTGCGGCGCGATGATCATCGACTCCTGCGGCAGTCGCAGGTCGCGCGCGGCGGAGCGGACGATGCGCCAGATGAAGAGGTAGAGAAGGACGAGGAACGCGAGCTTGAGGAAAAGGAGCGTCGTCTCGACCTGGGCCGAGAAGATCACGAAGCAAGCTCCCGGGAGAAGGTGATCTCCGTCGATCCCATCGTGAAGCGGGTTCCGTCTTCGAGCTTCAGGCGTTTGACGCGCTTGCCCCGCACCTCGACGCCGTTGGTCGAGTCGAGGTCGATCAGCCAGTAGGTCGCGCCCTCCTGGCGCAGCTCGGCGTGCCGCCGCGAGACGTTCGGGTCCTGCACCTGCAGGTCGGCGTCCTTCGAGCGCCCGAGGACGACGCGGCGCTTGCCGAGCTCGTGGCGCTCGCCGGCCCAGGACAGCACTCCGACCTCGCGCTCGATGCCCAGGTCGACCGGCGAGGCCGCCTCCGTCGCCTGCGGCACGGGGGCCGCCTCGGGCTTGTAGATCATGGTGTGACTCGGTTGGGCCTGGGCCTCCGGCTCGCCCGCCTTCGCACCGCCGACCTGGGCCATCCGCGTCGCGATCCCGAAGACGCCGACGTCGAGGTCGTCGTCGGTCTCGAGCTCGACCTTGGGCCGGGTCAGCGTCACGTAGTTCTCGCGGCGCGCATGCTCGGCGAGGTAGTCGGCGAGCTCGTCGCGCAGCTGCGCCTCGTAGCTCGAGAACTGCTCCCGGTCGGCCGTCGAGAGGAAGATCGTGTACTCGTTCGGGACGTAGACGCGGGAGACGGAGACGTTCTTGTGGTCGTCCATCTCCTTGACGAGCTTGCGCGCGAGCTCGACGGGCTGCACGTTCGTACGGAACGCGCGGCCGAAGACGCCCTCGAAGAGCGACTCGAGCTTCGATTCGATGTTGCGGAGGACTGACATAAGCGCGGGGTGTGTTCCCCCGCACCGCCAAGTCTAAAGCCGCGGTTCCAGGGCCAGCGCGGTGGCGGTCAGCCACGCGACGGCGATCAGCGGCAACACGGCCGCAGCCGGTGCGATGAAGGCGGTGCAGGCGAGGAGTGCAGCGCCGAACGCCGCGGCGGGCCACGGCCCGCGCCGGCGCACCGACGGCAGCAGTGCCGCGGCAGCAGCGAGTGCGGCCGCTTCGCCGATCAGGATCGGGTGCGCGGCGAGCTGCGACCAGAAGGCGGCTGCGACGGCGGTCGGCCGGTCGGAGCCGGTGATACCGACCCCGAGCGGCGGCGTCGAGCCGTCGAGCGGCAGCGGCGCGCGACGGAGACCGGCGACGAGCGCGGCGAGCAAGACGGCGGCCGCCGCCTGGGCTGCGCGGCGCACGCGGCCGCGTGCGACCTGCGCGACGACGGGGATCAGGGTCAGCGCTGCGATCGGCGCGAGCAACGGCCCGACGGCGAGCAGGAGACCCGCCCGCGCGTCCTTCCAGCTCAGGGCGGCCCAGCCGACGGCGAGCACGCCGTACAGCGCGGCCAGGCCGAGCGAGATGTTCGCCAGCGGGAAGAACGCCACTGCCAGGGCGAACAGGAGCCCGGCGCGCGGCGCGGCGAAGCCGAGACCGGCGCCGGCTGCGGCCAGCCCGATCGGCCACGGGGCGGGGTAGAAGGGGATCCGGGTCGCGACCCAGCCCGCGGCCACGCCCGCGAGCGCCCCTGGCAGCACGCGCTCGGACAGGATCGCGCTCGTCGGAGGCGCCGTCCTCGTCGGCTTCGAGCCGCCCTGCTTGCGGCGTCGCTTGGGCAGCGAGCGCAGTTCCTGGGCGAGGCGCTCGGCGGAGGGGCGGCGCTGGGGGTTGACGAGGAGAGCGCTCGCGACGGTCTCGAGCACGTTCTTCGGCAGGTCGGGCCGCTCCGATTCGAGCGGCGGCGCCCCCTGCTGGATCCGGCGCGAGGTCTCGACGGTGTCGCCGCCCCAGAACGGATGGACACCGACGAGCGCCTCCCAGAGGAGGACGCCCACGCCCCAGACGTCCGCCGCCGTCGTCGCGGTGCGGCCGTGCAGCCGCTCGGGGGAGATGTAGGCGAGCGTGCCCGGGATGTCGCCGAGCCCGGTCAGCGTGTCGAACTCCGCCATCTGTGCCAGGCCGAAGTCGAGCAGCCTGACGTCGATGTCTCCCGACTCGGCGAGCAGGACGTTCGACGGCTTGACGTCGCGATGCACGATCCCCTTCGCGTGCGCATGTGCGAGCGCCTCGGCGATCTGCGCGGCCACCTCGAGCGCGCCCTTGTCGTCGAGCTCGCCCGCGCGCAGCGCCTCCCGCAGCGTGCGGCCCGGGATGTACTCGTAGGCGATGTAGACGTGCGACGGGTCGCGGGCGAGCGAGAGGATCCGCTGGCAGCGGGGGTGCCGGAGCGAGGCGGCGGCGCGCGCCTCGCGCTCTGCGCGATGGCCCGACTTGCCCTCGCGCGCGACGATCTTCAGCGAGACGTCGAGGCCGCTCCGCTCGTCGCGTGCGAGCCACACGTGCCCCATGCCGCCGGACCCGAGCGGTTTGAGCGGCCGGTACCGGCCGAGAAAGAGGTCGCTGGCGAGAGCCGCAGAGGACACCCTCGGGAGTTACTCCCCGCATAGGACAATCCCTGCTCCGGCCGAATATCCGGGTAGATTCGTCTGAGTCATGGACCCGCCCGACGACGACATCCAGTTCGATTTCTTCGAAGACGAGCCGCCGACCACGGAGGCCCAGGGCTCCCGCGTGCGCCTGCCGCGACGCGGCGGCGGCGGCTCGGGGACGCGCGGGCCGAGCGGCCCGTCCCGCGGGTTCACGCCCGTCCTGCGCCTGCTCGCGCTGATCGCGATCCTCGTCGCGGCGCTCGTCTTCTTCGGGCTGCTGATCCAGTCGTGCGCGTCCACGTCGAAGCACGACCGCTACCAGAGCTACATGGAGAAGGTGTCGACGATCGCCCACAGCTCCGAGGACAACGGCACCGCGGTTGCGAACGCGCTGATCACGCCGGGCGTCAAGACGGCCAACCTCGCGAGCACGCTGGGCGGGATCGCCGAGCAGGAGCGGCAGAACGTGACGGCGGCCCAGCACCTCCGGCCGCCCGGGCCGCTGCGTGACGAGAACCAGCAGATGATCGAGGCGCTGCAGCTGCGCGTCAGCGGCGTGCAGGGGCTCGCCGACACGTTCGCCGCCAATCCGACGTCGAAGGCGACGGGCGAGGCGGCGGTGCTCGCCGCCCAGGCCGACCGGCTGCTTGCCAGCGACGTCGTCTGGGACGACCTCTTCGCCGAGCCGTCGCGGGTTGTGCTGAAGGAAGAAGGTGTGAGCGGGGTCCAGGTGCCCGACTCGAACTTCGTCTCCAACCGCGACCTGACGACCGAGCGCTCGATGGCGCTCCTGCTGACGCGCCTGCGCGGCGCAACGACGGGCGGGACGCCGACCGGCATCCACGGCACGAACATCGTCGACACGAAGGTGCTTCCGGGAGGCGCCGTGCTCTCGCAGACCGAGGAGAACACGATCACCGCGACGACCGACCTCGCGTTCGTGGTCACGATCGACGACTCGGGCGACTCGCAGGAGGTCGGCATCAAGGTGACGCTCACGATCCAGAAGCCGCAGGGCGCGATCGTCAAGACGAAGACACTCGACCTGATCAACCCGGGCCAGCAGAAGTCGGTCACGTTCACCGACCTCGGCCAGGTGCCGTTCGCCCAGAAGACGACGGTCAACGTCGACGTGGCCGCCGTGCCGGGCGAGCACAACACCGACAACAACAAGGCGAGCTACCCGGTCATCTTCTCGCTGGGGTAGGTCCGCCGTGGACGTCACCGCAACCGACGCACTCGTGGTGGCGATCGCCGGCGTCGCCGTCGGGCTGATCGGCCTTGGCCTCGCCTGGTGGTCGTGGGTGAAGGTCAAGCGCGTCCGTGACGCGCAGCGGTCGCTGCTCGGCGGCGGCCGCAAGGATCTCGTCGACTTCGCCGTGTCGCTGCAGGGGCGCATCGACGACCTGCACCGCTCCGTCGACGAGGTCGCCGCCGGGCTCTCGCGCGTCGACCGTCGCGTCGACGGCACCGTCACGAACACCTCGATCGTCCGCTACGACGCCTACGAGGACACGGGCGGCCACCAGTCGGCCTCGCTCGCGCTACTCGACTCGTCGCGCACCGGGCTCGTCGTGACCGCGATCCAGGGTCGCGACTATGCGCGCATCTACATGAAGGAGCTCGAACGCGGACGCGCCTCGGTCGCCCTCTCACCCGAGGAGCAAGAGGCCGTCGACCGGGCGATGGGTCGGTAGCGGCTGCTTCGAACACCGAGTGCCCGGCACCGAGGTGCCAGGCACTGAAGTACGGGTGAGCCAGGTTCGGGCGTTCTGGGCTTGACAGCGTCTCTGCGGGGTACAGTGCGGGCAGGTGCAGCAGGTTCTCGTTCTCAATGCGAGTTACGAGCCGCTCAACGTGTGCTCGCTCCGCCGCGCCCACGTGCTCGTCTACAAGGGCAAGGCGGAGGTGATCGAGGAGCTCGACAAGCCGCTGCGCTCGGCGACCGACACCTATCGATGGCCCCACGTGATCCGGCTCGTGCACTACGTGCGCGTGCCCCGGATGGTGCAGCGGAAGATCTCCCGCCGCGCCCTCTTCGCCCGTGACAACTGGCGCTGCGTCTACTGCGGCACCTCGGGCGGCCGCCTCACCCTCGACCACGTGATCCCTCGCTCGCGCGGCGGCGACTCGTCGTGGGAGAACGTCGTCACCTCCTGTGCCCCCTGCAACCTGCGCAAGGGAAACCGCCTGCCGCACGAGATCCACATGGAGCTGCCGGCCCGACCGCGACCGCCGGCGCCGGTGCTCTTCATCCGCCTGGCGACGCCGAAGATCCCGGCCCGCTGGGAGCGCTACCTCGCGCCCTATACCGGCGCGACGGGCAGTAGCACCGCTTTCGCGGCCTAGGCTCAGTCGCACGTGTCCGGGGGACTGTCCCCGGGACACGGCTCGTTCAGTCGACGAGGGTGGTGGGCTTGCGCAGCGGAGCCGGCGCTGCCGCCTCGCGGGCCGGGGCGCGCGGGGCGGGCTCGCGCGCCTTCAGCTCGAGCGCCCAGAGGAAGAGCGCCGCGATCGGCCCGGCGAGCCACGACCACTGCGAGCGGCCGTAGGCGAGGAAGAGCGTTGTGACGACGATCAGGACAATGCCGGGCGCGCAGCGATTCACCTACGGGGAACGCTCGACCGGCAGATCCGGATACTGCTCGCGCTCCGACCAGGAGCCCGGGTAGAGCAGCCCCTCCCGGCCGGCCAGGTGGAGCCGGTGCAGGGGCACGCACGCGGTGACGCCCGAGCCGCAGTAGGAGACGAGCTCCCCGTCGGGCAGCGCCGGCAGCTCCTCGTTCCACGGCGCGTTCAGCGCGCCCGGGATCCGCCCCGGCACGCGGTCGACCGGGTTCGCCTCGCCGCGCCAGCGCGCGGGCAGACGCGCGTCGACGACGACGAGCCCTGCGCGCCGCGCTTCGAGCTCGTCGAGCTCGATCGTGTCGCCGGTGCGCAGCGCCACCGCGAACGGCTGCGGCTCGATCGTCTCCTCGCCGCCGCGCAACGGCCCATGCCAACCCTCGAGGTCGAGCACGGCGCACGCGTCGTGGCCGAAGTGCCGCAGAAGCCACCACAGCCGCTCGGCTCCACCGAGTGAGCCGTACGCGACGACCTGCACGCCCGGGCCGATCCCCGCCCGCGCCGCGGCCGCGGCGAATCGCTCCGGCGCCGGGAGCGGGTGGCGGCCGGCACGACCCGCCGGCGCCGAGAGCTCCCGCTCGACGTCGAGGAACGCCGCGCCCGGGATATGCGCCTCGAGATAGAGGCGGCGGCCCAGGTCGGGGTCGTCGAGCGACCAGCGGCAGTCGACGAACTGGTAGCGCACGTGTGACAGGAAACCACGCGGCGGCGTATGCAGGGCATGAGACGACTCTGGTTTCTTCCGCCGGCGGCCCTCGTCCTCCTGGCAGCCGCCTCCCTGATCGGCGTCGGCCGGCCCGAGGCCGCGCGCGGCGACTCCACGCAGACGGACATCGTGACGACGATCGGCCATGGTGTCGTCACGGCCGTCCCGGACGAGGCGACGGTCTCGGCCGGCGTGCGCACGGATGCGGCGACCGCACAGGCGGCGCTCTCGGCGAACGCGAAGACGATGAACGCCGTGATCGACGCGCTCGAGCAGGCGGGCGGCGACGACCTCCAGACGCAGCAGGTCTCGCTCTCCCCACAGAGCGACGAGCAAGGCAAGGTGACCGGCTACAGCGCGCAGAACACGGTCTCGGCCAAGTCCGACATCGCCGGCGCGGGCAAGCTGGTCGATGCCGCGGTCGGCGCCGGTGCCAACACGGTCGACGGCCCGTCGCTGACGCTGTCGGATGAGGACGCGCTCTACCGCAAGGCGCTCGAGCGGGCGGTCGAGAACGCGCGTGCGAAGGCGCTCGCGCTCGGCCACGCAGGCGGCTTCGGGGTCGGTCCCGTGTCGACCGTCGTGGAGCAAGGAGCCACCGCGCAGCCGGTGTACGACAGCGCGGTGGCCCTCGCGAAGGGTGCGTCGACGCCGGTCGAGCCCGGCACGCGCGACGTCACCGCTGATGTGACTGTGACGTTCACGATTCGCTAGTTCGCGATGCGGAGCGTCAACCGCAGGGGCCGTTCGCAGCGCGCACACACGCTGCGGGCGGCTCCTTTGCGCTCGGCGATGTGCACGGGCAGCGGTCGCTCACACGTGCACCACAACGGAGTCGGTTCGTTCAATGCGCCGGCCATGGCGGCAGTCCTTTCGTGATCGACAGGTGTCCCGCGGGTGAAAGGAGCTAGACGGCGGCGGCGGGAAGAACGAAAGCGCCGTCTAGCAGGCGTTGATGAGCGCGACGAAGTTCGCCTTGGGCGTACGGAGCTGCATGGCGATCGTCGGCGCGGAGTGCATCCCTACCAGTATGCGTGCGCTGTCAAGGGTCACGCTCCTCCCGCCTGCGACAGAACAGGCGGGAGGAGCGATCTCGACGAGGCTCAGAACGAGATCTTCACGCCGAGGCCGCAGCGGGCACAGACACGGGTCGCCGCGCCCTTCCGCTCGGCCCGAATCACGACGATCGGATCCGGACAGGTGCACCAGCTCTTCGTCATGCGGGCCCCGCCGCCGCCCGCGTCGCGGTCGCCGCAGGCGCGCCTGCTTCGTTGGCATGTGCCACGCCGAGGTGCCCGTGCGACTCGGTGCCGTAGCCGCCCGGAACCGGGATGTAGAACTCGGGATAGCCCCACATGCCGTGCTCGTGGACGTCGAGGCCGCCGGTCTCGACCGACTCGTCGACGCGGATGCCCCAGAGCTTGTGCATCACGAAGAGCGCACCGAAGGAGGTGGCGAAGCCGAACGCGCCGACTGCCACGAGGCCGAGCGCCTGGACGCCGAGCTGGTGGAACGAGCCTGTGTAGAAGAGCCCGCCCTTCCCGGTCGCCAGCTTGTCTGTCAGCGCCGGCACGGCGAAGAGGCCGGTCGCGAGGGTGCCCCAGACGCCCGACATGCCGTGGACTGCGACGGCGCCGATCGGGTCGTCGATCCGGATCCGCTCGACGAAGATGACGCCGAAGACGGCGATGAAGCCCGAGCCGACGCCGATCAGGATGGCCGCCCACGGGGCGACGAAGCCCGAGGCGGCAGTGATCGCCACCAGTGCGCCGAGCGTGCCGTTCAGCATCATCGAGATGTCGGGCTTGCCGAGCCTCGCCCACGCGACGCACATGCCCGTGACCGCGCCGGCGGCCGCCGCGATGTTCGTCGTCAGCGCGACGTAGGCGAAGTAGCCGAAGCCGCCGAAGTCGACGCTCAGGGTCGAGCCCGGGTTGAACCCGAACCAGCCGAACCAGAGGATGATCGTCCCGAGGACGGCGAACGGGATGTTGTGGCCGGGAATCGGATTGGCCCGGCCGTCGGTGCCGAACTTGCCGATGCGCGGCCCGAGGATCAGCGCGCCGGCGAGCGCGGCGAGCGCGCCCTGGTAGTGGACGACCGTCGAGCCGGCGAAGTCCTGCATGCCGTGCTTGAACAGCCAGCCGTGCGGCGACCAGATCCAGTGCGACACCACCGAGTAGGTGAGCGTGAACCAGATGCCGAACGCGAAGTAGACCCACAGCTTCGCGCGCTCGGCCATCGCGCCCCAGACGATCGCGAGGCTGACGCCCGCGAACGCGACCTCGAACAGGTACCCGGCGGCGCCGGGGATCTCGGAGAACCAGTCGAACGGCGCCTTGCCGACTGCCGTCAGCTCCTCGACGGAGGGGAAGAAGCCGGCGGTGCCGACGAACCCGTTGCCGTCACCGAAGGCGAGCCCGAAGCCGACGAAGTAGTAGACGAGCGAGGCGATCGCGAAGATCAGGATGTTCTTGCCGGCGATGTGGCCGGCGTTCTTCATCCGGGTCAGGCCCGCCTCGAGGAACGCGAAGCCCGCCTGCATGAAGATGACGAGGATCGCGGTGACGACCACCCAGATCGTCGAGGCCGCGATCAGCAGATCCTGGTTCTTAGGCACCGATCTCGACCTCCTCCAGGCTCGCGCCGGTTCGGTTGTGCATGACGTGTGAGACAGGCGTGGCCCAGCAGAGGCCGTCGCCGGACTCGTTGCCGCTGCGCGCGGCGTCGACGATCGCGGCGATCACGTCGTCGACGTGCCCGTCTGCGACGACGAACACGAGCATCGCCTTGGGCAGGAACCGCGACTCGAACACCCGGCCGCGGTACTCGTGCGTGACGCCCCGTTCGCGCCCGTGCCCGATCGCCTCGATCACCGTCACGCCGACGTGGCCCGTGGCGTGCTCCACCGCGTCGATCACCGTCTCGACGCGCTCTCTGATCACTATCGCCTCGACCTTGTGCATGACGATCAGGCCGCGACGGCCGTGGCCTCCGCCGCACTCAGGTCGGCGGTCTCGGTGGGAACGGTCTCGATCGTCTGCAGGATCCGACCGGCGATCCGGTACGGGTCGCCGAGCGAGTTGGGCCGGCGATCCTCCAGGTACCCGCGGTAGTCGTTGTTGACGAAGCTGTGCGGGATCCGGATCGATGCGCCGCGGTTGGCGACGCCGTAGTTGAACTTGTCGATCGCCTGGGTCTCGTGCAGCCCCGTCAGGCGCATGTGGTTGTCGGGGCCGTAGACGGCAATGTGCGCGTCCTTGTGCTCGTCGAACGCTGCCATCAGCGCCTCGAAGTACTCCCGACCCCCGACCTCGCGCATGTGCTCGGTCGAGAAGTTCGTGTGCATCCCCGAGCCGTTCCAGTCGTGCTCCATGCCGAGCGGCTTCGGGTGGAAGTTGATGTCGACACCGTGCCGCTCGCAGAGCCGCAGCAGCAGGTAGCGGGCGATCCACATCTCGTCCGCGGCGCGCTTCGAGCCTTTGCCGAAGATCTGGAACTCCCACTGACCCTTCGCGACCTCGGCGTTGATGCCCTCCAGGTTGATCCCTGCGGCGAGGCAGAGGTCGATGTGCTCCTCGACGATCTCGCGGGCGACGTCGCCGACGTTCTTGAAGCCGACACCCGTGTAGTACTCGCCCTGCGGCGCCGGAAAGCCCTGCGCCGGGAAGCCGAGCGGCGCGCCGTCGCGGTACAGGAAGTACTCCTGCTCGAAGCCGAACCAGGTTCCGGGGTCGTCCGGGATCGTCGCGCGGCTGTTGGACGGATGCGGCGTGCCGTCCGGCAGCAGCACCTCGCACATCACGAGCAGGCCGTTGGTACGCGCCGGATCGGCGAAGACCGTGACCGGCTGGAGGAGGCAGTCGGAGCTCGAGCCTTCCGCCTGCTGCGTCGAGCTGCCGTCGAAGTTCCAGACCGGCAGCTCGTCCTCGAGGGTCGGCGCGACCGCGAACGCCTCGATCTTCGTCTTGCTGCGCAGGTTCGGCACCGGCTCGTAGCCGTCGAGCCAGATGTATTCGAGCTTGTACTTCGTCACGCCTTCCCTCCTTGTCGAGCGTTTCACCAACCAAAAAAAGGCCCCGCAGATCCAGAGATCTGCGAGGCCTCATTGCCTCCGCGCGCACCGTCTTCGGCGCCGCGCGTGAACAGAACTTAGCGGTCCGGGCGGCTGATGTCGAGCAGTCTCTCTGCCGTGTGCTCGACCTGCAGGGTCGTGTGGTCGATCCCGAACCGCTCGTGCAGCACCGCCTCGAGCTCGCGCCGGATGCCGTGGCAGTCCTCGCCCCGGCCGACGAGCACGTGGGCCGAGAGGGCGGGGAAGCCGGAGCTGATCTCCCACACGTGGAGGTCGTGCACGTCGGTCACGCCGGCGTGCGAGCGCAACGCCGCGGTGATCTCGTCGGGGGCCAGGCCCTCCGGCGCCGCCTCGAGCAGCACGCTGCCGCTTCGGCGCACGAGCGGCCAGCCGGCCCAGAGCATCGAGCCGGCCACGGCGAGCGACGCGATCGCATCGGCCTGCACGAAGCCGGTCGCCCAGATCACCGCGCCCGCGACCGCCGTCCCGGCGAACGCATAGAGGTCGGTCAGGAGGTGCTGGAACGAGCCCTCGACGTTGAGGTTGGCGCGGTTCGCGCGGGCGACCTGCCGGAGCGCCAGGACGTTGACGATCGCGCCGGCAACCGCGGTTCCGACCACGATCGCCCCGTCCACGTCCGGCGTCGACTCCAGGCGGCGCACCGCCTCGACCACGATCAGCGCTCCCAGCAGCAGCAGCGTGATCCCGTTGGCCTGGGCGGCGAGGATCTCGGCGCGCCGGAAGCCGAAGGTCATCCGCCCCGCGGCCGGCCGCAGCGCGAGCCGGGCCGCCCAGACGCTCATCCCGAGCGCCGCGGCGTCGATCAGCATGTGCGCGGCGTCCGAGAGCAGGGCCAGCGAGTCCGCCACGATCGCGAGCACGACCTCGGCGGCCATGAACGCGACGATCAGACCGAGCGCGACCGCCAGCGGGCGGATCTCGGTCTCCGCCGAGACACCGTGATCGTGGTGGTGGTCGTGCGCCACCCCGGCAGTGTCGCGGAGCTAGGGGCGGCTCGCCAGCGAGCGGCGCAGCTCCCGCACCTTGCCCCGCTGGCGCGCCCAGCGGACGACGCCGTAGCCGATGCAGCCGAGCGCCAACGCGGCCAGCAGCCCGACGGGCAGCAGCAGCACCCACGGAGCGAGGCGGCCGTTCGGCACGGTCGCGGAGGCCGCGCCGTCACCCGGGCCGATGTCGTTCGGGCCGAGCACGGTCTGCGTCCGGCCAGGCGGTGCATAGGTCGCCACCGGGTACCAGGTCGTGATCTTCCAGTGGCCGTGGATCTTCTGGGCCTCGGCGCGGAACGACCAGGCGCCGAGCGACTTCTTCGTCGGCTGCAGCAGGATGTCGAAGCCGACGTCGCCGGGGTACGAGTAGTTGACGAGCCAGCCCGGGAAGTGCTTCCCCTTGGCGGGGTACGTCTGCACCGACGTGTTGCCCTTGATCCACTGGGCGTACGGAACGGTCTTCGCGACGCCGTCGACGAGCTGCCAGCCGCGCTTCAGGTCCCGCTGGGCGACCACGTCGGGGATGAACTCGTCGAGGAGGGCCGTCACGGCGGCCCGGTCCGGCTTCACGTGTCTCGGCTCCTGGCGAGCGCCGACGGCGCCACGGTGAGCGCGAGCAGGAGGGCGAGCGTCAACCTGGTCACGACGAGTGGGACGGTACCCGGAGCCGGATGTTGTTCTCCGCCTGTGAACGGGGTGATCGCCCGACGCGGTTGCGCCTGCGCGCCCCTTCTCGTAGAATGGCTGTCCCATGTCCGGGATCGCCAGCGCATACGTGACACCTCGCCGCCGCTAAGCGGTTCGAGCCACGTCGTCGTTCGGTCTTTCTCTTCACGATCCCAAGGAGCATGGTGTGCAGGTACCAACGGTGCAGGATTCAGCGGTCAACGCAGTCGAGGTGCGTGATCTGGAGAAGGTGTTCACGCGGCGCAAACGCCTCGGCCGCAAGCGCCGCACGGCGCTGAAGGGCGTCACCTTCACGATGGAGCGCGGCGAGTGCGTCGCGATCCTCGGCCAGAACGGCTCGGGCAAGTCGACGCTCGTCCGCCTGCTCTCGACCCTGCTGCTGCCGGACGGGGGCGAGGCGCGGATCTTCGGCTACGACGTGTTCAAGGAAGAGCGGTCCGTGCGCCGGCTCGTCAACCGCGTCTCGGTCGAGGCGAGCTTCTTCAAGAAGATGAGCGCGGCCGAGAACCTCGCCTACGCAGCGCGGTTCTACGGCATGGGGCCGCGAGAGACGCACGCGAAGATCCCGCAGATCCTCGAGCGCGTCGGTTTCCCCTCGGCGCGGCGCGGCGAGGCGATGGAGAATCTCTCGCGCGGGATGCAGCAGAAGGTGGCGCTTGCGCGCGCGCTGCTCACCTCGCCGGTGCTGCTCCTGCTCGACGAGCCGACGACGGGCCTCGATCCGCGCTCGAAGCAGGAGGTGCAGGCCTTCATCCGCGAGATCCGCGTTGCGGCACGACTCGACGATCCTGCTCTGCACCCACGACATGCAGGAGGCCGAGGATCTCGCCGACCGGATCGGCCTGCTCGACCGAGGAGAGCTGCTGTTCATCGAGCCGGTCGACGAGGTGAAGGAGCGATACGGCGTCGAGACGCTGGAGGAGGCGTTCTTCGCGGCGACCGGCCGCACGTACGAGGACGAGCAAACCGAAGAGGACGAAGAAAGAGAAGTGTTCGCATGACCACCACCCCTGACCTGACCTTCACGCGCAAGCGAGTGCTCCGCAACGAGCTGATCGGGCTCTACGGCGTGGTCGAGCGCAACCTCTACCTGACCAAGCGCTACTTCCTCTGGGACGTCGCGTTCCTGCTCTGGACGATCGCGAACACGCTGACGATCGTGTTCATCTCGCGCGGCGTCGACCTGTCGCCGGCCGAGCAGAACGAGCTCGCGACGAAGCTGCTCGTCGGCGCCGTCATCTGGGCGTACCTCGGGATCATCTTCGAGATCGTCACCGAGACCGTTGCGTGGGAGCGTTGGGAGGGAACGATCGAGTACACGTTCATGGCGCCGGTCTCGCGGCCGGTGCACCTGATCGGCATGGGCCTCTACGCCGTGCTCTACGGGCTCGTGCGGGCGGCCGCGATCTTCGTCGTCGTCGTCGCGTTCATCAACATCCACGTGCCGCTCGCGAACTACAGCGCGGCTGTCGCGTTGCTGGCGATCGCCTCGGTGTCGTTCATCGGCGTCGGGATGATGACCGCGGTGCTGCCGCTGATCTCGCCGGAGAAGGGGACGCAGCTCGGGTTCGTCGCCCAGGGCCTGATGCTCGTCGTGTCGGGCGTCTACTACCCGGTCGAGGTGCTCCCGGAGTGGATGCAGTGGATCGCGAAGTTCTCGCCGGCGACGTACGCGCTGCGCGGGTGCCGTGACTCGATCCTGCTCGGAACGGGCCTGCGCTGGGACGACGTCTGGCCGCTGCTCGTGATCGGGTTCTTCTCGATTCCGATCGGCCTGCTCGTGTTCCGCTCCGGGGAGCGCTACGCGAAGAAGCACGGAAAGCTCAAGCGGTCGGGATGATCGAGCTGCGGGTCGCATCCGGGCTCGACGACCTCGAGGCGTGGGCGCAGATCAAGAGCCGCGTCGTTCCCGACGAGCCCGTCACGGTCGAGCAGCTGGTCGCCAGTGACGAGCCCGGACGGCTACTGCTGCTTGCGGAGCTCGACGGCGTGCTCGCCGGCTGTGGCATCGGTGGGCGCTCCGCCTTCGGCGACCGGGCGTTCATCATGGCCCGCGTGCTTCCCGAGCATCGCTGCCGCGGTGTCGGCTCGGAGCTCGTGCGCGCGCTCGCCGAGCACGGCCGCGCGCTCGGCCGCAGCGGCGTCAACTCGTTCGTCGAGTGGCATGACGAGCCGTCCGTCCGCTTCGCCGAGAGGCTCGGGCTGACGGAGGTCGACTACCAGCTCGAACAGGTGCGGCTGGTCGGCGTCGAGCCGAAGCCGTCGCTGCCGGTGGGCGTCGAGGTGGTGGCGGTCGGCGACCGCCGCGACGAGCTGCTCGCCGCGGCCTGGCCGGTCGCGCAGCAGGGCTACGAGGACATGCCGCTGCCCGGCGCCGTGACGCATCCACGTGAGAGCTGGCTGCGCGACGAGGCCACGCGGCCCGACGGCACGTTCGTCGCCTTCGAGGGCGGGGAGCTCGTCGGCTACGCCGGGATGACCGACCACGCCAACGGCGACGCGACCGCCGAGCATGGGCTGACGGTCGTCCGTCGCGACCGTCGGCGCCGGGGGATCGCCCGCGCGCTCAAGCGCTCGCAGCTGCACTGGGCGGCCGCGGCGGGCGTCGTCGAGCTCGTCACGTGGACGCAGAAGGGCAACGACGGGATGCAGGCGCTCAACGCGAGCCTCGGCTACGTGACCCGGTCGCGTGCCCTGACCATGCAAGGGCCGATTCCGTGAGCGTCCGGATCGACGTGGTCGAAGACGACGAAGCCGGGCTCGAGGCGTGGGCTGCGATCAAGTCCCGCGTCGAGCCGGACGATCCCATCACGCCGGAGCAGCTCTCACGGAGCCGGACGGCGGACCGCCTCCTGATCCTCGCCCGTCTGGACGGGCGCCCGGTCGGCTGCGGCGGGGGTGGCCTGTCGACGCTTGGTGGGCTTGCGTTCGTCATCCCGCGCGTCCTGCCCGAGGCTCGCGGCCGCGGCGTCGGGCGCGCCCTGGTCGGCCGCCTGGTCGAGCACGCCCGGGCGCTCGACGTCGAGGGCATCGTCTCGTATGTCAACGCCGAGGACGCGCGGTCGATTGCATTCGCACGCCGGATGGCTCTCGACGAGGTCGACTACCAGCTCGAGCAGACGCGCGCGATCGGCAATGAGGCGGCGCCGTTGCTCCCGGAGGGCATCGAGATCGTTCCCGTCACGGACGAGCTGTTGCGTGCGGCGTACGACGCAGTCGGCGCGCAAGGGTACGAGGACATGCCGCTCTCGCGGCGCGCATGGATGCCGCTCGACGAATGGCTGCGCACCGAGGCGACGCGGCGCGAAGGGTCCTACGTCGCGCTGCGCGGCGGCGAGATCGTCGGCTATGCAGGCATGTGGGAGCACGCGAACGGCTCGGCAACCGGTGAGCACGGGCTGACTGCGGTTCGGCGCGACAACCGCCGGCGCGGCATCGCCACCGCGCTCAAGCGCACGCAGCTCGCCTGGGCGGCGCGAGACGGTGTGCGCGAGCTCGTCACCTGGACTCAGCGCGGCAACGAGCCGATGCAGGAGTTGAACCGTAAGCTCGGGTATGTGGACCGCTCGCGCGAGCTCACATTTCAGGGGCCGCTGCCGTGATCACGGTCCGGCTCGTCGAGAACGACGCGGACATCGACACGTATCTCGATGTGCGCAACCGCGTGCACCCGCAGACGCCGATGCCGCGCGCGGTGGTGCTCGACGACCGGCGTAAGCCGGACCACATCGATTTGATCGCAGAACGCGACGGCGTTCCGGTCGGCGCTGCCTCGACGGCGAAGTTCGGCGGCGCTCCCGACGGCGAGTTCGCGTACCTGACGATGCGCGTCCTGCGCGAAGAGCGGCGGCAAGGTGTCGGAACCGCGCTGCACCGACGCGCGTCTGAGCACGCCAGGCAGCTCGACAAGTCGCGCTTCTACGTGGTCGTACGTGACGACGACGAGGGCTCGCGCAGCTACTACGCGGCGCGTGGCTACACCGAGCTCGGACGGATGCAAGACGTCTTTCTCGAGCTCGCGGACACCGACGTTCGACCGAGCGCGCCCGAGGGGATCTCGATCGTCGTCGCCGCCCGCGAGTACGACCGCGGCGCCTACGAGGTCGCGCTCGAGGCCGACGCCGACATCCCATCGGGCGAGCCGATCGTCAGCGGCCCGTACGAGCAGTGGCTCGACCGCCATTTCGGCACCATGGCGATCCGCGACCTTTCGTTCGTCGCCCTCGACGGCGAGCGTGTCGTCGGCTACGCGATCCTCAGCCGGCACATCGAGGGCGTGGGCGAGCACGCGATGACAGGGGTGGCGCGGAGCTATCGCGGGCGGGGCATCGCGCTCGCGCTCAAGGAGGCTCAGATCGCCGCGGCGAAGGAGGCCGGCTACGAGCGGTTGCGCACCCAGAACGACCTGGGCAACGCACCGATGCGGCGCGTCAACGAGAAACTCGGCTACGTGCGGAAATTCGAGTGGATCCACCTCGGCGGGCCGCTGCTCGAGGGCTGATGCGCACGCCGTGCTTTTGAGACGATGAGACCGTTGTCCTTTCCCGAGAGGAGCACCCGAACGTGGCGATGATCGAGAGCAAGGACCGGGCGACGTCGGATCCGGCGGCGCGCAAGGACGTCATGAAGCAGATGGAGAAGGAGGGCGTCGAGTACGTCCTCTTCTGGTTCACCGACATCGAAGGGCACCTGAAGAGCTTCGCGATCACGCCGTCGGAGATCGAGGGCGCGCTCAACGACGGCATGGGTTTCGACGGCTCGTCGATCACCGGCTTCAACGCGATCGAGGAGTCCGACATGGTCGCGATCCCGGATCCGGCGACGTACCGGCTGATGCCGACGCGTGACGGCGAGGCCAAGGTCGGTCGGATGATCTGCGACATCGTCAAGCCGAACGGCGAGCCCTACGAGGGCGACCCGCGCTTCGTGATGCGCCGCGCGCTGGAGCGGATGCAGTCGATGGGCTTCGACACGTTCAACATCGGGCCTGAGCTCGAGTATTTCCTGTTCCAGGACAACAAAGGCACCGAGACGCTCGACGAGGGCGGCTATTTCGCGATGACCGCGCTCGACGCGGCGACCGAGCTGCGCAACGAGACGATCAACGCGCTCGAGCACATGGGCATCGGCATCGAGTACCACCATCACGAGGTCGCTCCGTCGCAGCACGAGATCGACATGCGCTACTCCTCGGCGCTCGACATGGCCGACCAGACGGTCACCTACCGCCTGATCGTCAAAGAGGTCGCGGCGAAGAACGGTGTCTACGCGACGTTCATGCCGAAGCCGCTGTTCGGCGAGAACGGCTCGGGCATGCACACGCACATGTCGCTGTTCAAGGACGGGCGCAACCAGTTCTTCGACGGGAGCGACCAGTACAACCTCTCACCGGTCGGCAAGCAGTTCATCGCCGGCCTCCTGCGGCACGCGCGCGAGCTGGCGCCGATCTTCGCCCAGTGGGTGAACTCGTACAAGCGCCTCGTTCCGGGCTTCGAGGCGCCGGTGTACGTCGCGTGGTCACAGCGCAACCGCTCGGCGCTGATCCGTATCCCGCTGTACAAGCCCGGCTCGGAGCAGGCGACCCGCGCCGAGATCCGCTGCCCGGATCCCGCCTGCAACCCGTACCTGACGTTCGCGACGCTCCTGCATGCCGGGCTCGAAGGGATCGACAAGGGTTACGAGCTCGAGGCGCCGATGGAGACGAACCTCTACCACCTCACCGCCGAGGAGCGCCGCGAGCGGGGCATCGTCTCGCTGCCGGAGACGCTCGGCGAAGCGGTCGACGAGCTGGCCGGCTCGGAGCTGATGCGGCGCGCGCTCGGCGACCACATCTTCGACGCGTACGTGCGGCTGAAGCGCAAGGAGTGGGACGAGTACCGCGTGCAGCTCACGCAGTGGGAGCTCGACCGGTATCTCGGCGTTCTCTAGATGAACTGGTGTCCGACGCCTTCAGGGCGTCGGACACCTCCAGGCGAGATGTCCTAGAGGAACGTGCGAATCGACTCGCGGTCGACGCGCAGGCCGATCACCTTCGAGCCGTCGTCGATCTGCTCGATCGACTCGGCCGGGACGATCCGGCGGCGGCGGGCGAGCCAGCCCGAGCGCACGGACAGCGCGTCCGGTGTCTCGGGGGAGGTGCCGTACATCGGGCACTCGACCGTCCCGACCACGCGACCCCGGGCGTCTGCCACGAGGAAGCCGGCGGTGCCGCGGAGATCGAGGGCCAGGGCGCTCATTGCTGTGAACCTATTCCTCGTTTACGAGGAAACTCCCCTGTCGCGGTAAAGCTTTTGTTAGCCGTTCGGCCGGCGCTACGAGCCCCATTTGCCCGACATCGCGAGCCACGCGATGCCGAGCAGGACCAGGTAGACGACCGACAGTCCGCCGACGATCCGGCCCGCGAGCGGCTTCTTCGAGCGTGACCACCAGAAGGCGACCCCGGTCGTGATCAGGAGGACGAGCAGGCCGAGGTCGCCGACCATGTAGCCGATGCCGAGCCAGGTCGGGTCGTCGTCGCCGCTCCATCCTTCCTCGGAGTAGATCCACTGGCCGCACGCCCGCATCAGGAGCCAGGCGGGAATCGCAAGGATCAGCAGCGTGCGGAAGGCCGACTTCGGCAGCGGCGACGCCGGACGGCGGGACGCTGCGGCCGCGAGGATCAGCACCGTCAGCATCGCGCCGACGAGCACCATCGCGCCCAGGATGTGCAGGAAGAGCGGCCAGAAGGGGCGGCCGGCGGCGATCATGCGCCCGGCTTCCAGACCATGTCGATCAGGAGCAGGAGGGTCGCAAGGCCGGCCAGCCAGGACATCGCGTTGCCGCGCCGGTCGTGCAGCAGTGCGGTCAGCTCGGCGTCGGAGGTGTCGCCCTGCGCGGCCAGCTGCTCGGCCTTCCTGCGCGCCTGCTCCTGGTGCCTGCCGCCGGCGCCGCCCAGCGCGGCCATGATCGCCCAGAGGACGAGCGCCGCGAGGATCCAGAAGCTGAAGAGGTCGACGCCGTCCTGCTGGAAGACGAGCCAGAGGCCGAAGACGAGGGCCGCGATCGAGCCGAGGCCGATCAGCGGCAGCGTCGGGCGGATCAGCCCCAGATACAGCGCCGCGTCGCTCGGGCGTTCGGCGCGCAGGGCCATCGTGTTCAACACGCCGGCGGCGACAGAGCCGCCGACCAGCAGGAATGCCCCCGTGATGTGGAGCATCAGCAGCCAGTCGAAGGTGTCCACGGTGAAAACATACGCTGTCTGCCGGATGGAGACGCGTGACAGGCACCTGAAGCTCCTGACCGAGACGATCGAGGCGGTCAACTCGACGCTCGACCTGCAGGAGGTGCTCGACTCAGGTCGCGACCAACGTCGCGAGCGCGCTCGAAGCCGACGCGTGCTTCGTCTACCTCTACGACGAGCGCGCGGGCGACCTCGTGCTGCGAGCGACGCACGGCACGCGCGTCGACGAGATGACGCGCCGGCCCCGGCTGCGGCCCGGCGAGGGGATCACGGGGTCGGCGGCCTCCGAGCGCGCGCCGGTGATGCTCGAGTCGCAGGCGCACCTCGACCCGCGGTTCAAGCACTTCCCGAACCTGCCCGAGGACGAGTACGAGTCGATCCTCGCGGTGCCGATCCTGACGCGCGACGGCACGCTGGAGGGAGCACTCAACGTCCGGACACGCCGGCCGCGCCTCTTCGCGCGAGGACGAGGTCGAGCTGCTGCTCGCGATCGCCGCCCAGGTGGCGCAGTCGATCGAGCACGCGAAGCTGTACGCCGAGGCGCAGCGTCGCGTGCACGAGCTCGAGGCGCTCGCCCGGATCTCGGAAGCGGTCTCGAACTCGCTCTACCTCGAGGAGTCGCTCGAGGCGATCGTCAAGACGACGATGGACGCGCTCTCGGCCACGGGCGCCGCACTCGTGCTCGACGACGGCCGGATCGCGTGGCCCGAGGGAGCGGCGAGCGTGCACGCGCTCCGCCAGCCGCTGCGCTGGCGCGGCCGGCAGATCGGCGAGCTGGTCGCCGACCGCGCGACGCCGTTCACCGAGGCCGACGGCGAGCTGCTTGCGTCGATCGCGACCCATGCCGCCGTTGCGCTCGAGCACGGTCGCGCCGTGATGCGAGGCGTGCTCGCCCAGGAGATTCATCACCGCGTCAAGAACAACCTGCAGACGGTCGCATCGCTCCTTCGCCTGCAGGCCCGGTCGGACGGAGACGATCGACCCGCGCGAGGCGCTCGAGCATTCGGTCAACCGCATCCTCGCGATCGCCGCCGTGCACGAGCTGCTGACCGAGCGGCGCGACGAGGACGTCGAGCTGGCCGATCTGATCGACCGGCTGCGCGCGATGCTGGTGCAGGGCGTCGGCGGCGGCAAGGAGGTGAGCGCGACGCTTGCAGCCGGTGTCGCTCTCGGGCGCGCGCGCGACGGCGCTCGCGCTCGTGTTCGCCGAGCTGCTGCAGAACGCGCTCGAGCACGGCGGCCACGTCGTGCTGGTCGAGCTGTCGCGGCGCGGGCCGGACGTGGTGCTCGCGATCGCCGACGACGGCGAGGGGATCGAGGTCGACCCGAACGCGGGCACCGGTCTCTCGATCGTGAGCGCGCTCGTACGGGACGAGCTGCGGGGAACGCTCGAGCTGCGCTCCGAGCACGGCACGCGCGCCGAGGTGGTGTTTCCGCTCTAGGAGGGTTTGGCGAGCGCCTGTTGGATGCGGCGCCCGCGTGCGGAAGGACGGTAGGACGTCGTCGGCGGCCGCGTCGGCACGACGTCGCGGCGGACGAGCCGCGCCTCCTCCAGCTCCTGCAGGCACAGCGCGAGCGCACGCGGCGTCACACCGGGGAGGGCAGCGCGCAGCTCCGAGAACCGCCGCTCGTCGCCGAGCTCGGCGAGGACCGGCACCGACCACTTCCGGAGCAGCGTGTCCGCCGGCCCGGCGGCGAGCACCCGGCGTGCGACGCCCGCTGCAGCGTGCCCGCGCGGCGTCGGCACGTACTCGGGACGCAGCGCGTGACCGTAGCCCGGGTTCCGGCGCGCGTACCCGAGGCGACTCGAGCGTGTCGAGCGCGCGCCGCAGCGAGTCGCCTCCGACGCCGAGCCGGCGCTGGAGCTCGACGAAGCGCGCGCCGCCGCGGTCGTCCAGCAGCGCCAACGCCGGCGCCGCCCAGCGGTGATGGAAGAGGTCGATCAGGTCGCGCGTTGACATGGAACGCTACATAGTATAAAAACATGTCCGGACAACGACGGAAGGAGCGTCATGGCGATCGGCTACAACACCGCGAACTGCGTCATCTCGGTCGGCGTGAGCGATTACGACCGCGCGCTCGCCTGGTACCGCGACGTGCTCGGCTTCGAGCTCGAGTACGAGCTGAAGGAGTACGGGTGGTGCGAGCTGAAGACGCCGTTCGGCTTCAACATCGGCCTCGGGCAGACCGAGACGGTCGCGCAGGGCAACGTGACGCCGACGTTCGGCGTGCACGACATCGACGCGGCGATCGCGCACCTGCGCGAGCACGACGTCACGGTCGAGGACTGGCACGAGATTCCCGACATGGTGCGGCTGTCGACGTTCTACGACCCCGACGGCACGCCGTGGATGCTCGCGCAGACGCTCGTGCCTGTGGAGGCGTAGCGGCTAGCTTTCAACGCCTGTGGGCGACCTCTGGCACGTCAGTGAGGACGGCGGCATCGCGCGCTTCGAGCCCCGCGCGAACGAGAACCACGACTCGCCCGAGCCGCTCGTCTGGGCGATCGACGACGAGCATGTGCCTGCCTACTGGTTCCCGCGCGACTGCCCGCG
Organism: uncultured Actinomycetes bacterium; assembly: GCA_963698925.1. Lineage (GTDB taxonomy): Bacteria > Actinomycetota > Thermoleophilia > Gaiellales > Gaiellaceae > PALSA-600. Next base: position 142,031 of record CAVOSR010000008.1, read on the forward strand.
CGGCACGTTCTGGGCGGTCGACTCGACGAGCGACGAGGATGTCGAGCGCTTTCTCTGCGGCGACCGCGCCCGGCGCGTCCATGCGATCGAAGGTGCGTGGCTGCAGCCGCTCCGCGACGCGCGGCTGTTCGCGTATCGGCTCCCGCCCGAGCCGTTCGAGCGCTACGAGCGCGCGGCGGGCTACTGGGTCTCGCGCGTCGCGGTCGAGCCGCTCGAGGTGGTCGAGCTCGGCGACCTGCTGTCGCGGCACGCCGCGGCCGGCATCGAGCTGAGGATCGTGCCCGCGCTCCCTCCGCTCTGGGAGCGCGTGATCAGCTCGACGCTCGAGTTCAGCGGCATCCGCCTGCGCAACCTGGCGGCGCCGCCGCGCCTGTCCTGACCTGTTCGGCCAGGCGGCGTGCCCGCAGACCCGCGAGTCGCGCCGCCGCGGTCGCGACCTGTCCCCTTCCACCTCACCGCCGCGGCCGGCTGCGTGGGGCGTCCCAACGGTACGAGCCCGAGGCCCGATCCGCAGACGAAGTTCCACAATCGGCGCAGATCGGTGCGCGTCTCGTTTGGGTGGCTGCCACCAGACTGGTCTCGCCCAGCCCTGTCCGAAGCCACGTCCGCTTGGGACGCGGTGGGTTACGTGAACGTGACGCCGGCGGGTGCGGGTTCCTGCCACCCGGCCCGCGCGAGGTGTAAGGAGTCCGTGAAACGTGGCCGCTCGGCGCATGCGCGGCGCAAGGTTCGCGTGGCGGCGGGATCTCTGCTTCTGGAACACGAAGCACGCGATTCCGACCAATGGCACACCACGACAAACTCCGACAACTGGGGGTCAGATGAAACGGCTACTGCTCTTCGCTGCGACCTGCGCGCTTGCACTCTTCGTCGCCGCGCCGTCGTTCGCCGCAACCGGCGTCACGCTCTTCGGCACCGCGACGCAGGAAGCGACCGACGTCAAGATCGTCTCCGACTTCTCGGATGCTGCGACGACGAACGACTCGGGCGGCGTCGACATCGCCGTGCCGGCCGGCACGACGTTCTCCTCGCTGACCGCGCTCTCTGCGCAGTTCCAGCTCCAGACAGGCGACTGCGGCGGCGGCTCGCCCCGCTTCCAGATCAACGTCGACGGGAAGAACGTCTTCGTGTACCTGGGGCCGTCCCCGTCGTTCACGGGCTGCGCTCCCGCCACCTGGATCGACTCGGGCAACCTCGTCGGAACGAGCGACGCCTGCCGCGTCGACACCTCGCAGCTCGCCCCCGGCACGCAGTGCTCGACCTGGGCCGCGGCCGTCACGCTGCTCGGCTCGCACACCGTCACCGGCATCCAGTTCGCCGTCGACGGCGGCTGGCAGCAGGCCGGCAAGGTGCAGACCGTGCTCGTCCGTTCGATCACGGTCAACGGCACGACGTACTCGCTCGTCGAGACGACGCCCCCGCCGACCACCGGCAAGGTGAACCCGGCGACGTTCTGCAAGGCGCTGAAGGCGAAGATGGGCACCGCTGCCTTCAACGAGCTCTGGGGCACGAACACGAACGCGAAGAACGGGTTCGGCAAGTGCGTGAGCACGGTCGCGCACGCGCGGAACGCCGGCAAGACGGAGCAGCAGATCACGGACGCGCTGACCGCGTGCGTCGCGAAGGGCCTGAAGGGCGGCCCGCTCGGCTCGTGCGTCGCTGCACGTGACGGCGTCGCCGCCACGACGACCGAGGCCCAGGAGCACAAGACCGCTCACGCGGGCTCCAAGAAGGGGCACGGCAAGAAGAAGTAGCGATCGGATCGCGGTTCGGGGGCGGCGCGGCAACGCGCCGTCTCCGGGCCGCTGTCCCGCTAGGCGGGCTGGTCGTCGAACGTGAAGTGGAAATGGTCGTCGTGCGCGTGCACGCCGATCACCTGGTCGTCCAGGGCGCTCGCGGCGACCGGATCGAGGAAGATCCGCACACCGTCGCGCTCCACCACCTGGTCGTCGACGACGGGCTCGGAGGCCTCCTCGACCTCGAGCTCGACCTCTCCGTCGGACTCGATACCGCGAATGCGCAGGTCGCCCATCTGGCGGAATGCGTCGACGGCGTCTTCGGCGATTTGAAGCATCGTGCGATTGTATGCCGACGCATGCGCATCCTGATTGCAGAAGACGAGACGATCATCCGGCTCGACCTGCGCGACCTGCTCGAGCGCGCCGGCCATGAGGTCGTCGCCGAGGCGCGCGACGGCGAGGAGGCCGTTGCGCTGGCGCGCGAGCACCTGCCCGAGCTCGCGGTGATGGACGTGCGGATGCCCAAGCTCGACGGGATCGAGGCCGCGAAGACGATCCTCGACGAGCGGCCGATCCCGATCGTGATGCTGACCGCGTACGGCCAGGAGGAGCTCGTCACGCGTGCCGTCGAGGCAGGCGTCTTCGGCTACCTCGTCAAGCCCTTCCGAGAACAGGACCTCGTTCCCGCGATCGCCACTGCCCGTGCCCGCCACGAGGAGCTCGCCGCCGTGCGCGAAGAGGCCGAATCGCTCGCCGACGCGCTCGCCGCCCGCAAGGCGATCGAGCGGGCGAAGGGACTGCTGATGGAGAAGGAGGGTCTGTCCGAGACGGATGCGTTCGCTCGGCTGCGCAAGGCCAGCCAGGTCTCCGGCAGGCCGCTGAAGGTGATCGCCGAGGCCGTGATCGCTACGCTCGACCCTTGATGACAACCGCAACCCCTCCCCGCGAACGCACGCGCCGCAGCACCGGCTCGGGCACCGGCGACGCGTGGCGCGTGATCGTGCTCAACGACGACCACAACACCTTCGAGGGTGTCGCGTTCGCACTTGCGCAGACCATCCCCGGCGTCGACTACGACCGCGGCATGGCGTTCGCGAACAAGATCCACACGCGCGGCCAGGCAATGGTCTGGTCGGGGCATCAGGAGCTCGCCGAGCTCTACCACTCCCAGCTCCAGGGCTACGGCCTGACGATGGCGCCGCTCGAGCGGTGAGCCACCCGAACGCTACGGTCGTCGAGCGCGCGTTCGCCGCGTTCGGGCGCGAGGCGCTCGTCGTCGCGCGCACGCTCGCCGACGACATCGTCTGGCGCGTGCCGGGCACGAACGCGATGAGCGGTGAGTACGTCGGCCGAGACGCGGTGCTGCAGTTCCTCCGCCAGACGGTCGTGCTCACCGGTGGCACCTACAGGACCGCGTTGCAGTACGTCGTCGCCGACGACGAGCGTGCCGTTGCGGTCTACCGCGCACGCGGCGAGCGCGAAGGGCGGACGCTCGACATCGACCAGGCGCTCTTCTGTGTGATCCGCGACGGGCGGATCGCCGACGTGACGGCGGTGCCGTTCGACTTCGCCGCCTTCGACACGTTCTGGGCATGAGCGTCGGCTCGACGGAGCTCATCAGAGAGCGCAGGTGCCGGCTTGGCCGGCGTCGGAGCGGGAAGCCGTGAGGATCGGAATACAGCTCCCGGAGGTGGAGCGCGAGGTGCGCTGGCCCGAGCTCGCGGCCATCGCCCGCGCAGCAGAGGAGACCGGCTTCGACTCGCTCTGGGTCGGAGACCATCTGCTCTACCGCGGCGACGGCCGCGGCGAGCGCGGGCCATGGGACTGCTGGACGACGCTGGCTGCACTCGCAGGAGCGACCGAGCGTGTCGAGCTCGGCCCGCTCGTCGCCTGCACGGCGTTCCGCCCGCCCGGCATCCTCGCCCGTACGGCTGCCGCGGTCGACGAGCTGAGCGGCGGTCGGCTGCGCGTGGCGCTCGGCGCCGGCTGGAACGAGGCGGAGTTCCGCGCCTTCGGCCTTCCGTTCGACCGGCGCATCGCGCGCTTCGAGGAGGCGTTCGCGATCGTGCGCGCGCTGTTGGCCGGTGAGCGCGTGACCTGTCACGGTGCGTTCAACGACCTCGAGGACGCCGTGCTGCTGCCGACGCCGGCGCGTCGCGTGCCGCTGATGGTCGGCGGCGCCGGACCGCGCCTGCTCGCCGCGACGCTGCCGCACGTGGACTGGTGGAACACCTGGTTCGACGACTTCGGCAACCGGGCGGCAGGGCTACCGCCGTTGAACGCTCGGATCGACGAGGCGTGCGTGCGCGCCGGGCGCGAGCCGCGTGACGTCCGGCGCAGCGTCTGCCTGCTCGTCGAGGTGGACGGCGGCGCGGGCGAGCGCCGCGTTCAGCCGGAGGCCCCGCCGCTACCGGCCGCAGAGCTCGCCGACGAGTTGACCGAGCTCGAGGCCGCCGGTGCGGACGAGGTCATCCTCGTGCTCGACCCGATCACGGAGCCGGCGATCCGCTCGCTTCGAACAGTGCTTCCCACCGGCTGAGCAGCGCCGCGAGGTCCTCGCGCGCGTCGCGGTGGGCTGCGACGAGAGCGGTGTCGCCCCAGTCGTCGGCCAGCTGCCGCTCGAGTTGCGCCACCCGTTCCTCCGCCCGCGCCACCTCGGCCTCGACCAGCTCGATCGGCGAGCTCTTCGCCTTCGGCGGCCGCTTCGGCTTCTCCGCCTTCGGCTTCGGAGGCGGGGCCGACGCGACCTCGTCCGCCTCCTGAGCGCGGACGTAGTCCGCCCAGCCGCCCGGGTACGAGGCGATCGTCCGGTCCTCGATGGCGAGCAGCCGGTCGGCGACCGCATCGAGCAGCGCTCGGTCGTGCGAGACCAGCAGAACCGTCCCGGGGAACGCCTCGAGCGCAGCTTCGAGCGACTCGCGCGATTCGAGGTCGAGGTGGTTGGTCGGCTCGTCGAGCACGAGGAAGTTCGCGCCCGACGCGACCACGATCGCGAGCGCGAGCCGGCGCCGCTCGCCTCCCGAGAGCGCGACGACGGGCTTCTCATGCTCGTCCCAGCCGGAGAAGAGGAAGCGGCCGAGCAGGGCTTGCGCCTCGGGGCGCTTCAGCCCCGTGCCGAACATCGCCGCGTCGAGCACCGAGCCGCGCTCGTCGAGCTCGGCCTCGTGCTGTGAGAAATAGGCGGCCTGGACGCCGTGGCCGAGCCGGAGCTGCCCGGTCGACGGCTCACGGCGCCCGAGCAGCGTCTCGAGCAGCGTCGACTTGCCGGAGCCGTTGGGGCCGACGAGCGCGACGTGCTCGCCGCGCTCGATCGCGAACGACGCCCCGTCGAGCAGATGCTTGTCGCCCGCCTGGAGCCCGAGCGCTTCGACCACGAGCACGTCGCGGCCCGAGCGGGCGGGCTTGAGGAACTCGAAGCCGAGGCTCCGGCGGCGCCCGTCGGGCGCATAGACGCGCCTGGCCTCCAGCTTCTTGATCTGCTTGACCCGCGCCTGCGCCTGCTTCGCCTTCGAGGCCTTGTACCGGAACCGCTCGACGAAACGCTCGAGCCGCTCGAGCTGCTCCGCCTGTCGCGCGGCCGTCTTCGTCTGGTGGATCGCGCGCGCGGCCTGCTCGCGCCGCCAGACGTGCCACGCGCCGGGAAAGTAGATCGACTTGCCGCCTTCCACCTCGAGCACGGCCGTCGTCACCGCTTCGAGGAACCAGCGGTCGTGCGCGACGAGGATCACCGCGGCGTCGAGCGTCTTCAGCATTTGCTCGAGCCACTCCAGCGACTCGATGTCGAGGTGGTTCGTCGGCTCGTCGAGCAGCAGGAGGTCGGGCTGCGACGCCAGGGCACGCGCGAGCGAGGCCCGCGTCAGCTCCCCGCCGGAGAAGGTCTGGAGCGGACGGTCGAGGTCGTCGTCGGTGAAGCCGAGACCGCGCACGACGGAGGCCGCGCGGTCGCGCCAGTCGTAGCCGCCCGCGTGCTCGAGCCGAGCCTGCGCCTCGGAGTAGCGCCGCAGAGTCGCGGCCCCGTGATCGCCGTTCGACATCGCGCGCTCCAGGACGCGCAGCTCTGCCTCGACGCCTGCCAGGTCGGCGGTGCCCGAGAGCACGTACTCCCGCAGCGGGCTCGCGCTCTGGTCGGGCGGGCGCTGGTCGTGGAGGGCGACGCGGGCACCCTTCTGCCAGGCGAGCTCGCCGCCCTCGAGCGAGCCCTGCCCGGCGAGCGCGCGTAGGAGCGTCGTCTTGCCGGACCCGTTGGGGCCGGCGAGCGCGAGCCGGTCGGTGCGCTCGACCTTGAAGGAAACGCCGTCGAAGAGGACGTCTCCGGAGAACTCCTTGCGGAGACCCGATGCGATGACGACGGCCATGGTCTAGAAAGTATCCGCCAATGCGCCTCGGGCTCACCGGTCGGATCCTCCTCGCGGGCGGCATCGTGGTTGGAGTCCTGCTGCTCCGTTTCGTCTTCCTCGTTCACTCGTTCCACTCGGTGCGGGCCGCGACCGCGACCGAGGAGCGCGCCGAGCAGTCGGTGCTCGCGGCCTCGCGCATCGAGAAGCTCGTGCTCGATCTCGAGACGGGCGCGCGTGGGTATGTGATCACCCGCGACCCGCAGTTCCTCGAGCCGTGGCGATCTGCCCGCAAGGCGCTGCCCGCCGAGTCGCGCAAGCTGCTTGCGCTGGCGCCGGGTCGGGAGTCGAGGCAGATCGACGCGGCCTGGCGCTCGTATCTGACGCAGTGGTCTCTGCCGCTCGTATCGCGCCCCACCGACGACGCGCGGATGAAGATCGCGACCGGCGAGGGAAAGCGCCGGGTCGACGCGATCCGCGGCCTGATCGACCCGTTCGTCGCCCGCCGGACGCAGATCGCCGACACGGAGCGGAACCGGGTCACACGAGCCGAGCAACGGGGCGAACGGGTGAGCGTGGCCGGGATCGCGATCACGATCCTGCTCTTCGCCCTGATGGTCGCCTACGTCCTGCGGCGGGCCGTGTTGCCGATCCGGAGAGTGGTCGCGGCCCACGCGCGGATCGCCGCGGGCGAGCGGGACGTCGAGGTGCCCGAGGGCGGGGCAGGCGAGGTCGGAACGCTCGCCGCCGCGTTCAACGACATGTCGCGCTCGCTCTCGCGGACGCAGAGCTCGCTGGCCGCGCAGAACGACGACCTCGAACGGCTCGCGAACGTGTTGCGGGCGGTGCTCGACTCGACCGTCGACGGGATCCTGCTCTCGGACGCCGAGGGTCAGGTGCAGCTCGCGAACCGTCCGGTGATCGTGCTCACGCGCGACCTCGGCATGAGCTACGAAGGGCCTGTCGTCGACCGGCTGCTCTCGGTCGCCGACCGCATGGCCGACCCCGCCGCGTACCGGGCTGCGATGGAGCGTCTACGCACGAACCCCGACGAGCCGACGTTCGACGAGTTCGAGGACGCCGGGTCGGGCCGCGTCTTCCAGGGCTTCACGGCACCCGTGCTCGACGATCGCGGACGGTTTCTCGGCCGGATCTGGACGCTGCGCGAGGTGACCGAGCAGCGCGAGCTCGACCGGCTGAAGGACGAGTTCGTCGCGACGGTGTCGCACGAGCTGCGCACGCCGTTGACGTCGATGATGGGCTTTCTCGAAATGATCCGTGAGGGTGAAGCGGGCGACCTGACTCCCGACCAGCAGCGCTTCCTCGCGATCGTCTACCGCAGCTCGGAGCGGCTCCAGCGCCTCGTCGGCGACCTGCTGTTCGTCGCGCGGCTCGATGCGAACGGCCTTCAGCTCCGGTTCGCCGACGTCGACGTGGCCGAGATCGTGAGCGACGCCGCGGAATCGGCGGCTGCGCTCGCCCGTAGCCGCTCGCTCGACCTCCGCACGGAGCTCGCCGGCGTTCCCGCGGTCACGGGCGACAAGGAGCGTCTCTCACAGCTCGTCGGCAACCTGATCTCGAACGCCCTCAAGTTCACGCCCGAGGGCGGCACCGTCACGGCGCGCGCGTTCACCGACGGCAACAGTGCCGTGATCGAGGTGGCCGACACCGGCATCGGCATTCCTGAGTCGGAGCAATCTCGGCTCTTCCAGCGCTTCTTCCGCTCGTCGACGGCAACCGAGCAGGCGATCCCGGGCACCGGGCTCGGGCTCGTGATCTCGAAGGCGATCGCCGAGGCGCACGGCGGGTCGATCTCCGTGCAGTCCGAGGTCGGCGCCGGCACGTGCTTCCGGGTGGAGCTGCCGCTCGACCCGGAGGAGGTAGCGGCCTGACCCGCATCGTCTCCCTCGACGTCGGCTCCTCGTCGGTACGGGCGATCGCCTACGACGCCGAGGGCGAGCCCGAGCCGGGTGCCGCGCAGCTCACCTATGACGACCTCGACGCGGGACGGCTGCTCGACGCGTGCGAGGCGGTGCTGGCGCAGGTCGGGGTCGGGGACGCGCTCGCGCTTTCCTGTTTCTGGCACTCGCTGGTCGCGGTCGACGAGCGGGACCGGCCGCTGACACCGGTCCTGACGTGGCGCGACGTCGCCGGCGGCGACCCGCCGCCGCTCGACTCCGAGGCGTACCACCTGCGCACCGGCTGCTTCCTGCATCCGGCGTACTGGCCCGCCAAGATCCGGCGTCTCGAGAGCGAGGGACTGCGACCCGCGCGGTATCTCTCGTTCGGCGACCTGTTGCTCGGCCGGCTGGCCGGCGAGGTGCGGACGAGCGTCTCGGTCGCGAGCGGCACCGGGCTCTTCGACCCGTCGCGGTGCGACTGGGACAGCGAGACGCTGGCTGCGCTGGGACTCACTCCGGAGCGGCTGGCGCCGGTCTCCGACGAGCCCGTTGCGGGTGTCTTCCCCGCGCTCGGCGACGGCGCATGCTCGAACGTCGGCGCCGGGTGCACGACGCGCGAGCGCGCTGCGGTGATGGTGGGTACATCGGCGGCGGCGCGCGTCGTCTACGAGGCGGCCGCTCCTCCGCAGCCCGGCCTCTTTCTCTACCGGCTCGACCGCACACGCGTCTGCGAGGGCGGCGCCCTCTCCGACGGCGGCAATCTCCACGCCTGGCTGCTCGCGACGTTGCACGATGTCGACACGACGGGGCTCGCCGAGCGGCCGGCCGCCGCGCACGGGCTCGTCTTCGTGCCCTTCCTCGGCGGCGAGCGGTCGCTCGGGTGGGACGCGAGCAGGCGTGGGCTGATCGCCGGTCTCTCGTTCGCGACGACGCCGCTCGACGTCGCGCAGGCCGCGCTCGAGGGTGTCTGCTACCGCCTCGCGGCTGTGCTGGAGGCGATCGGCGGGATCGAGTCGGTCGTCGTCACCGGCGGCGCGCTGCTCGCGAACCCGGGTTGGGTACAGGTGCTCGCCGACGTGCTCGGACGGCCGCTCGAGGTCTCCGCGGTCGCCGAGGGGTCCGCCCGTGGCGCCGCCCTGGTCGCGCTCGAGCGGCTCGGCCTTGCGGCGCCGCCTGCCTCCGTCGCGCGTATCGTCGAGCCGCGCGCCGACCGGCACGAAATCCATCGGCTCGCGGCGGCCGAACAACAGAGTGTGATCGAGCGAATGGAGGCGGAGTGATCGGAATCGTCGGTGGCGGCCTGGCGGCCGCGAAGGTCGTCGAGGGTTACCGGGACGCAGGCGGAACGGATGAGATCACGATCTGGTCGCAGGACCCCCGCGGCCCGTATCACCGGCCGGGTCTCTCGAAGCGCGTGCTGCGCGGCGAGGCGGAGCCCGAGTCGGTGCTGGCGCACCCGGCCGAGTGGTATGCAGAGAACGGCGCCGACCTGCGCACCGGCGAGACGGTTGCGGCGCTGGACGACGTGCGCGCCGACACGGTCGTGGTCGCGACCGGCGCCCGGCCGCGACCGCTACCGGGCGCGCTGCCGCTGCGGACGGTCGACGACTCTCTGACGCTGCGGGAGCGCGCGCAGGCGGCAGGCTCCGTGGTCGTCGTGGGCGGCGGTTTCATCGGCTGCGAGGTGACCGCGTCGCTGACCGTGCTCGGGGTCGAGGTCACCCAGATCGTGCGCGAGCCGTCCCTCTTCTCCGTGCTGCAGTCGCCGGCGCTCTCGGAGGTGATCCAGGAGCGGTACCGCGAGCACGGCGTCGACCTGCGCCTGGGCGAGACCGAGATCCCGGACGCGCCGCTGACCGTGGCCGGGATCGGCGTCGAGCCGAACGTCGAGCTCCCGCGCGACGCGGGGCTCGAGGTGAGGAGCGGCGTCGTCACCGACGCGCGCTTCGCCACCTCGCGTCCGGGTACGTACGCGGTCGGCGATGTCGCCGAGTTCCTCGATCCCGTCTTCGGCCGCCACCGGCGGATCGAGCACTGGTCGAACGCCGCGTATCAAGGCACGACCCTCGGCCACATCCTCGCCGGCTCGGACGAGCGCTACGACATCGTCTCGTCGTTCTTCTCGGAGCAGTTCGGCCACACGTTCAAGCTCTTCGGCGACCTGACGGAGCACGATTCCACCGCTCTCGAGGGCGATTTCGCCGCCGGGGCCGGGGTGCAGCGCTACCTCAGGGAGGGGCGTCCCGTCGCGGCCCTCGTCACCGGGCAGGAAGAGGAGGCCGAGACCGCGCTCAAGGAGGAGATCCGAGCCGGCGCAGCGTCCTTCCTATAGCCGTTACGCTCGGAGCAAGCGACTGCGTAGGAGGAACGCTTGCCCAACTCGGAGATCGAACAGCTCTCGATCGACACGATCCGCACGCTGTCGATGGACGCGGTACAGAAGGCTGGAGTCGGCCATCCTGGCACGGCGATGTCGCTGGCGCCGCTCGCCTACCTCCTCTACCGCGAGGCGATGCGGCACAACCCGGCGAGCCCGCACTGGCCGAACCGCGACCGCTTCGTCCTCAGCGCCGGACACGCGTGCGTCCTCCAGTACTCGACGCTCCATCTCTCCGGATACAACCTCTCTCTCGAGGAGCTGAAGCGCTTCCGCCAGTGGCAGTCGGCGACGCCCGGCCACCCGGAGTTCCGGCACACCGAGGGCATCGAGGTGACGACCGGCCCGCTCGGGCAGGGCTTTGCGAACGGCGTCGGCATGGGATTCGCGGAGCGGTTTCTCGCCGCCACGTTCAACCGGCCGCATCACGAGATCGTCGACCACCGCGTCTATGTGATCTGCTCGGACGGCGACCTGATGGAGGGCGTGTCGTACGAGGCCGCGTCGCTCGCCGGCACGAACGGGCTGGGCAAGCTCATCTACTTCTACGACGACAACCACATCACGATCGACGGCACGACCGCGATCTCCTTCACGGAGGATCGCGCGCTCCGGTTCGAGGCCGCCGGCTGGCACGTGCAGTCGGTCGAGGACGTGAACGACCTGGACGCGCTGCGCGCGGCGATCGCCGCGGCGCAGGCGGAGACGACGAAGCCGTCGCTCGTGATCGTCCGCTCGCACATCGCCTACGGCGCGCCGAAGGCGGTCGACACCGCGAAGGCGCACGGCTCGGCGCTCGGCGAGGAGGAAGTCGCCGCCACGAAGCGGGCGCTCGGCTGGGACCCCGACCAGCACTTCTTCGTGCCCGAGGGCGTCTACGAGCACATGAACGGCGTCGAGCGCGGCGCCGCGTACGAGACCGAGTGGGAGGCGGCCTTCGCCCGCTGGTCCGAGGCGTTCCCGGCCGACCGGGAGAAGTGGGATGCCGCCTGGTCGGGACGCATCGGCCCGTGGGAGCTGCCCGAGTTCGAGGCGGGCGAGGAGATCGCCACCCGCGACGCCGGCAAGAAGGTGATGCAGGCGTTCAAGCATGCGGTGCCGACGATGATCGGCGGCGCCGCCGACCTGGTCGAGTCGACCAAGACGGAGTTCGAGGGCGGCGGTCTCTTCTCGGACCGCTGGGCGGGGCGCAACATCCCGTTCGGCATCCGCGAGCACGCAATGGGCTCGATCGTCAACGGCATCGGCGTCCACGGCGGCTGTGTGAAGCCGTTCGGGTCGACGTTCCTGATCTTCAGCGACTACATGCGCCCGGCGGTGCGGCTGTCCGCGCTGATGGAGCTGCCGGTCGTCTGGGCGTGGACGCACGACTCGGTCGGCCTCGGCGAGGACGGCCCGACGCACCAGCCGGTCGAGACGTACGCGGCGCTGCGCGCGATCCCGAAGCTCTGGTTCATGCGCCCGGCCGACGCGAACGAGACGGCCGTGGCCTGGAAGGTCGCCCTGGAGCGCGCCGACGGGCCGGTCGCCCTCTCGCTCTCGCGGCAGAAGGTCAAGACGCTCGATCGCTCCGATCTCGCGCCTGCGGCGGGCGTCGAGCGCGGCGCGTACACGCTCTGGGAGTCGGGCTCGTCGCCGGATCTGATCCTGATCGGCACCGGTGCCGAAGTGGGTCTGACCCTCGATGCCGGCCGGAAGATCGCAGAGGACGGCACTGCTGTGCGGGTCGTCTCGATGCCGTGCTGGGAGCTCTTCGAGGCCCAGCCGGCGGACTACCGCGACGAGGTGCTGCCGCCGGAGGTGAAGGCGCGGCTCTCGATCGAGCCGGGGGTCGAGCTCGGCTGGAGCAAGTGGGTCGGCGACCACGGCAGCTCGATCTCGATCGAGCACTTCGGCGCGTCGGCGCCGGGAGAGACGGTGCTCGCGCAGTTCGGCTACAACCTCGACAACATCGTCGCGCGCGCCAGCGCTCTGTTGGAGCGCGTATGACCGTGGTGGTGGCGTTCGACCACCGCGGCGTGCACCTGCGCGACGCCGTGCTCGCAGTCGCTCGACGGCCCACGACGTGCTCGACCTCGGCACCGACACCGACGCGGTGCGCATCGACTATCCGGACAAGGCACGCGAGCTCGGCGAGGCGATCCAGGACGGCCGGGCCGAGCGCGGGATCCTCGTCTGCGGCTCGGGGGTCGGCGCGTCGATCGCCGCCTGCAAGCTCACCGGGATCCGGGCGGCGATCTGCCACGACGTCTACAGCGCCCACCAGGGCGTCGAGCACGACGACATGAACGTGCTCTGTCTCGGCTCGGAGGTCGTCGGGCCGTCGCTCGCACGTGAGCTCGTCGACGCGTTCCTGCGCGCGAGCTTCGACGGAGGCGAGCGCTACGTCGCGCGCCTCCGCAAGGTCGAACAGATGGAAAAGGAGATGAAGCATGGCCAAGAAATCCCCACTGCATGAGCTGGCCGCGCGCGGCCAGTCGATCTGGTTCGACACGCTCTCGCGCGACCTGATCCAGACGGGCGAGCTCGCGAAGATGATGAAGGAGGACGCCGTCACCGGTGTCACCTCGAACCCGTCGATCTTCGACAAGGCGCTCTCCGAGGGAGACGCCTACGACGACGACCTGAAGAAGCTGCTCGAGGAGACGGACGACCCGCGCGAGATCTTCTTCGCGCTCGCGCTGCAGGACATCCGGGACGCGTGCGACGTCCTGAGGCCCGCCTTCGACGCCGCGGGCGGCTCCGACGGCTTCGTCTCGATGGAGGTCGAGCCGGGAATCGCCTACGACACCGAACGGAGCTACGAGCAGGCGAAGTGGATCGCCGGCGAGGTCGACCGGCCGAACCTGATGGTGAAGATCCCGGCGACGGTGCCCGGCCTGCCTGCGATCGAGGACCGGACCGCGCACGGCGCATCGATCAACATCACGCTGATCTTCTCGCTCGAGCGCTACAAGGCCGTGGTCGAGGCCTACCTGCGCGGCCTCGAGCGGCTGGTCGCGGCCGGCGGCGACCCGTCGAAGGTCGCCGTCCGTCGCGTCGTTCTTCGTCTCCCGCGTCGACACCGAGGCCGACAAGCGGCTGGAGGCCGTCGGGGCGACGAAGCTGCAGGGCAAGCTGGCGATCGCGAACGCGAAGCTCGCCTACGCGCACTTCCTCGAAGTGTTCTCCGGCCCCCGCTGGGAGTTCCTCGAGAGCAAGGGCGCGCGGAAGCAGCGGTGCCTCTGGGCCTCGACCTCGACCAAGAACCCCAGCTATCGCGACGTCATCTACGTCGAGGAGCTGATCGGGCCCGACACGGTCAACACGATGCCGCTCGAGACGATCAGGGCGTTCCAGGATCACGGCGAGCTGCGCGGCGACACCGTGCTCGACGGCGTGGCGGAAGCGGAGAAGCTGATCGCCGAGCTGCGTGACGTGGGCGTCGACTACGACGACGTCGTCGAGACGCTCGAGGCCGAAGGCGTCCAGAAGTTCAGCGACGCGTTCGACCAGATCGTCGAGCGCATCCGCGCGAAGCGCTCGGCGCTGGCGGCTGCGTGACGCAGAGCCCCGCGGAGATCGTCGAGCGCATCTGGTCGCGCGACTCGGGCGTCTGGACGGGAGCCGACGAAGGACGCTGGCTCGGGTGGCTCGACGTCCCGTGGCGCATGCGCGAGGACGTCGACCTGCTCCTGCAGTTCGCAGACTCCGTCGTCGATCGCATCGACGCGGTCGTGCTGCTCGGCATGGGCGGCTCGTCGCTCGCCCCCGAGGTGATCAGGCGCACGTTCCGGCAGGAGACGTTCCATGTCCTCGACACGACGCATCCACAGGCGATCAGGGCGCTCGAGCGGCAGATCGACGTTTCGCGCACGCTCTTCATCTCGGCTTCCAAGTCCGGCTCGACGCTCGAGACGCGCTCGCACACGGACTACTTCTGGGAGCGCGCGGGCCGCAACGGCGATCTGTTCGCCGCGATCACGGATCCCGGTTCGGAGCTCGAGCAGCTCGCGCGCGAGCGCGAGTTCGCCGCGGTGTTCTCCGGCGAGCCGAAGATCGGCGGCCGCTATTCGGCGCTGTCCGCGTTCGGGATGGTCCCGGCCGCGCTGATGGGCATCGACGTCTCTCTGTTCCTCGATCGGGCGATCGAGATGGCTGAGGCGTGTCGACTGGCCGAGGGCAACCCCGGGCTCGAGCTCGGCCGGTCGCTCGGCGAGAACTGGCGCGACGGGCGCGACAAGGTGTGCATCGAGGCGACGACGGGAGGCTTCGGGCTCTGGGCCGAGCAGCTGCTCGCCGAGTCGACCGGCAAACAGGGCAGCGGGTTGATCCCCGCACCCGGTGAGCCGGCCGACGGCTCGGACCGCCAGGCACAGGAGGTACGGCTGAGCGGCGACTACGAGCTCGGCCAGGAGTTCTTCCGCTGGGAGTTCGCGACCGCGGTCGCCGGCTCGATGCTCGGGATCAACCCCTTCGACCAGCCCGACGTGCAGTCGGCCAAGGACAAGACGCGGGAGGTGCTCGCGTCCGGCTCGGAGCCCGACGTGTCACCCGCGGGCTCGGCGGACGAGCTGTTCGCGCAGGCACAACCCGGCGACTACGTCTGCATCCAGGCGTTCGTCGACCCGACGCCCGCGAATGAGGAGCGGATCGAGGCGCTCGCCGACCGCGCACGGACGGCCACCGGCTGCGTGGTGACGCACGGCTTCGGGCCGCGCTACCTGCACTCGACCGGGCAGCTGCACAAGGGCGGGCCGCCGACCGGGCTGTTCCTGCAAGTGGTCGACGAGACGGGCGACGAGCTGGCGATCCCCGGCCAGCCGTTCGGGTTCGGCAAGCTGATCCGCGCGCAGGCCGCGGGGGATTTCGCGTCGTTGCAGGAGCGAGGCCGCCGGGTCGCGCGCATCCGTCTCGAGGAGGACTAGTCATGCAACTGGGAATGGTCGGGCTCGGCCGGATGGGCAGCGGGATGACGAAGCGCCTCGAGCAGCACGGGCACGAGGTGAAGACCTACGACCCGCAGGTCGCGTCGACCGCGAAGACACTCGGAGCGCTCAAGCAGCAGCTCGACGCGCCGCGGCACGTCTGGCTGATGATCCCCGCGGGCGAGATCACCGAGAAGGCGTTCCAGCAGCTGCTGAAGATCCTCGAGCCTGGCGACACGATCGTGGACGGCGGCAACTCGAACTTCCGCGACTCGCAGCGGCGGTACAAGGAGGCGCGCAGGCAGAAGATCTCGTTCGTCGACGTCGGCGTCTCGGGCGGCATCTGGGGGCTCGAGGTCGGGTTCTGCCTGATGGCGGGCGGCGACCGGACGGCGGTCAGGCGGCTCGAGCCGGTCTTCCGCTCGCTCGCGCCGGAGGACGGCTACGCGCACGTGGGCGCCTCGGGCGCCGGCCACTTCACGAAGATGGTCCACAACGGCATCGAGTACGGCCTGATGCAGGCCTACGCCGAGGGCTTCGAGGTCCTGCAGAAGGCGGAGTTCGACCTCGACCTGCACGAGATCGCGGGCATCTGGCGCTACGGCTCCGTCGTCCGGTCGTGGCTGCTCGAGCTGCTGCACAGCGCGTTCGAGCAGGAGGGCGGCGAGCTCGAGGCGATCCGCGGCTACGTCGAGGACTCCGGCGAGGGACGGTGGACGATCGCAGAGGCGATCGCCGAAGATGTGCCCGTGCCGGTGATCAGCGCGGCGCTCTTCGCACGCTTTGCGTCGCGGCAGGACGAGTCGTTCGCCGCGAAGGTCAACGCGGCGCTGCGCAACCAGTTCGGCGGCCACGCGGTGCAGGCGGTGCAGAAGGCGAAGTCGGCGCGGCAGGACCCGCGCGCGTGATGGCGGCGACGGCCGAGCAGAACCCGCTCGCCGAGGGGCTGCAGCTCCGACGCCGGCCCGACGCGTGCATCCTGGTCATCTTCGGCGCGTCGGGCGACCTGACCGCGAAGAAGCTGATCCCGGCGCTCTACGCGCTCGCAGTGCGCGGCCTGCTGCCGGAGCGCTTCGGGATCGTCGGCGCCGCCCGCTCGGCGGAGACGGACGACGGGTTCCGCGAGCGGATGAAGCAGGCGGTCAAGGATCACGCGCGCGACCCGTTCGACGAGGAGGCCTGGGAGAAGCTCGCCGGCGGGCATGCGCTACACGACCCTCGACTTCGCCGACGACAAGGGCGAGGACGAGCTCCGCGACGTCCTCACGCAGCTCGACGACGAGCGCGGGACCGGAGGGAACCGCGTCTACTACTTCGCCGTGCCGCCGGCCGCGATCGGGACGCTCGTCGAGGAGATCGCCGAGCGGCGCAATGCCGAGGGGTGGATCAGGCTGATCATCGAGAAGCCGTTCGGGCACGACCTCGAGTCCGCCGGCGAGCTGAACGCGCTGATCAAGCAGCACTTCACCGAGGACGAGGTCTTCCGCATCGATCACTATCTCGGCAAGGAGACGGTGCAGAACATGCTGGCGCTGCGGTTCGCCAACGGCATCTTCGAGCCGATCTGGAACCGCCAGTTCATCGACCACGTCCAGATCACGGTCGCCGAGTCGATCGGCATCGAGGGCCGGTCCGGCTACTACGAGGCGGCCGGCGCGATCCGCGACATCTTCCAGAACCACCTGCTGCAGCTGCTCGCGATCACGGCCATGGAGCCGCCGATCGACTTCACCGCCGATTCGGTGCGCAACGAGAAGGTGAAGGTGCTCAAGTCGCTGCACACGCCGGGGCCGAAGCACGTCGTGCGCGGGCAGTACGGCCGCGGGTTCGTCGAGGGCGAGGAGGTGCGCGGCTACCGCGAGGAGGAGGGCGTCTCGCCGACGTCGATGACCGACACGTTCGTCGCCGCGAAGCTGTTCGTCGACAACTGGCGCTGGGCGGACACGCCGTTCTACGTGCGCATGGGCAAGCGCCTCGCGCGCCGCGAGACGACGATCGCGATCCAGTTCAAGCGGGCGCCGCATCCGCCGTTCGAGGACGGCGCGGCGGAAGGGCTGCGGCCGAACGTGCTGCTCATCCACGTGCAGCCGAACGAGGGCGTCTCGCTCGCGATCGGCGCGAAGGTGCCGGGCCAGGGGATGACGATCCGCACCGTGCACATGGACTTCCTCTACGGCGGCGCGTTCCGCGAAGGGCTGCCGGACGCGTACGAGCGGCTGATTCTCGACGCGATGCTCGGCGACGCGACGCTGTTCACGCGGTCCGACGAGATCGAGGAGCAGTGGGCGCTCGTCGACGCGATCGTCGGCCTCTGGCAGCGCGACCGGCCGTCGTTCCCGAACTATGCCGCCGGAACGTGGGGGCCGAGCGCCTCCGACGAGCTGCTGCACCGGGACGGACGATCATGGCGCCGTCACTAGCGCGCACCGGCGACGACTGGACGGGCGAGGACGTGACGATCGCGGAGATCGAGCGCGAGCTGGCGCGGCTGCGCTACGAGTCGGCGCACGAGGAGGAACAGCCGAACCTGCGCACGTCGGTGATGACGCACATCGCCTGGGCGCCGGTCGAGTGGCAGACGGCGGCCGAGGAGACGCTCGCCGGGATGGCGGAGCGCCATCCGTCGCGGACGCTGCTGCTCGTGCCGAGGCCCGACGAGCCCGACGGGCTCGACGCGCAGGTCTCGGTTCGCTGCTTCTCGCTCGGCGACCGGTCGATCTGCGGCGAGGTGATCGAGCTCGACCTACGCGGCGCGCGTGCCCAGGCGCCGGCGTCGATCGTCGCTGCCGCTGCTGATCTCGGACCTGCCCGTGTTCTGCCGCTGGCGCGGCCAGCCGCCGTACGGCGGCGGACGAGTTCGAGCAGCTGGTCGGGACTCACCGATCGGCTGATCGTCGACTCGACGGAGTGGCCCGACCTGCCGGGCGCCTACCGAGGCCTGGCCGAGGTGTTCGAGCGGACCGCCGTGTCGGACATCGCCTGGGCACGAACCGAGCGGTGGCGCTCGCTGCTCGCATCGCTGTGGCCCGGGGATCGCCGACGTGCACACGCTGCGCGTGCGCGGCACGCGCGCCCAGGCGCATCTGCTCGCGGGCTGGCTGCGCTCGCGCCTCGGACACGGGGTCGAGCTGGAGATCGACGAGCACGAGCGCATCGACGGCATCGACCTCGACGGCGAGCCGGCGCCGTTCCCGCCGGGCAATCCTCCGAACGCGAGCGACGTCCTCTCGTCGGAGCTCGACCGCTTCACCCGCAACCGGGTCTACGAAGAGGCCGTCCGAGCGGCCGCGCCGTGACCCGCTGGGTCTGACCGAGTCTGACCTGAGTCTGACCTGAGTCTGACCCGCCGCCGTCCGCGCACCTGTGACGACTTCGCAACTTCGCTCGAGCTTGGCTGGACGCCGGGCGGCGCAGACGGCACCCTCCGGAGGTGCCTCCTCTGCGCATCGAAGTCGTCGATCTCGTCTACCACGTCAACTCGAAGGCGGTCGATCGCACGCGCCTCTTTCGGGACGATGTCGACCGTCTGGCCTTCCGCACGCTGCTGCAGAAGGAGACCGTTCGCAGCGACTGGTCCGTGCTGGCCTACTCGTTGCTCACGACCCACTTCCACGTTCTGCTGCGACTGCGCAAACCGACGCTGAGCAGCGGTTTTCAGCATTTGAAGAGTGTGTACGCACGGTCGCACAACCGTCGGCACGCGCGGACCGGCGCGCTCTGGCAGCGGCGCTTCTACGACTCGATCGTCGAGTCCGAATCGCACCTCTACGAGGCCATTCGCTATGTCGCGCTCAACGCGCCACGAGCGAATGCGTGCGGCCGGCCCGAAGAATGGCCGTGGGCGAGCTACGGCGCTTCGATCGGCGCGGTTCCACGTGACCCGATCGTCGACGAGGCGGAGCTCCTCCGCCTCTTCGGAGACCATCCCGACGATGCGAGACAGACGTTGAAGGCGTTGGTGGAGGAACGCGATCCGCGACTGCGCCGTGGTCAGACTCGAGTCTGACTCAGGTCAGACCAGGTTCGGACTGCGGACCAGGTTCAAACTGCGGCGCGTTACGCGCTCAGCAGCGCGACGACCTCGTCGTGCAGCGGGCCGTTCGTCGTGACGAAGCTGCTGCCGGCGGACGGGGTCGGCGCCGTCGTACGTGGTGCAGCGGCCGCCTGCCTCCTCGACCAGGATCTGCACCGGCGCGTAGTCCCACACGTTCATCACCGAGTCGCACGCCGACCTCGAGCGCCCCCTCCGCGACGAGGCAGTGCTGCCAGAAGTCGCCGAGTCCGCGGTTCGACCAGGCACGCTGCACGAGCTCCGACCACCCGGCGGGCATCCGTCGTGCCGACGTCGTCGAGATCGCCGCGTCCTCGATCGCTCGCCACCGCCGAGACGCGGCAGCGCTCGCCGTTCGCAGAACGCCCCGCCGCCGCGCACTGCCCACCAGCGCCGCCGCAGGGCCGGCGCCGAGACCAGCCCGACCGCCAGTTCGCCCTCTCGCTCGAGCGCGAGCAGCGTCGCCCACACCGGCATGCCGCGGACGTAGTTCTTCGTCCCGTCGATCGGATCGACGATCCACTTCGAATCGCCGCCGTCGTCTCCGAACTCCTCGCCGAGCACGCCCTCGCCGCGCCCCGACGCGGCCACGTGCGCGCGGATCGCCTCCTCCGCGGCGCGGTCGGCCTCGGAGACCGGCGTCAGGTCGGGCTTCGTCTCGACGCGCAGGTCGGTCGCACGGAAGCGCGCGCTCGTGATCTCGTCGGCGAGATCGGCCAGCGCGTGCGCGAACTCGAGGTCGCCGCTCACGCGGCGGACGCTACTTGACGACGGTGAACTCGTCGCCGGTGATGCGGAACTTCACCGACGGCGACCACGTCATCTTCTGAGCGCCCGCGATCAGATACGGGTTGACGCCCCGCACGCGGTAGAACCAGGTGCCCACGTCGGACCGGGTCAGGTTGAGCACGGCGGAGGTGACGACGGACTTCTGCTTCCGCACTGCCTTCCACGGATAGGCCGTGCGCGAGAGCTCGATCTCGTACGACTGCGCCCCGATCGCCGGCTGCCACGCGATCAGCGGCAGCTGCGAGAACTTCGGCGCCTGCGCGCACGGCGGACGTCACGCGGCTGACCGACGAGACCGGAGATGTACGGCGTCTGCGAGGACGTCGTCAGCGGCGCGCTCTGGATCCCGAACGGCCACACCCGTCCCGCGGCGCAGATGTCCTGCGGGAGCGCCACGTCGTGGTACTCGACCTTGTCGCTGTCCTGGATGCCCTTCGTCTTGTCGGCCGGGAAGACGGCGATCTGCACGGGCACGACCGTCCACCAGTAGCGGCCCTCGGGCCAGCCGTTGTCCGGCAGCGTCGTGTAGGCAGCGTTCGTCGACGACGTGGCCGAGTCGTCGAGCCCGACGAGCTGGAGCCGGACGAGCCGGAGCCGGACGAGCCGCTGCCGCCGGCCGCGGTCGAGCCGCCCTGCTCCGCCGGGATGAGCTGTGAGCCGTCGGCGCCGAATGAGAGATCCTGACCGCCCATGCCGAGGTACTTGCCTCCGGCGGCGTCGAGCACGTCCTTCACCGTTCCCGGCGTCTTCAGCGGCGCCGTGTCACGCGGCGCCCACGCGGGGCTGCCGGTGACCGAGCCGACCATGACCGGGTTGACGCATTGCTTGTCGCTGAAGACGTAGACGCGCCAGAGCGCTGCCGGCGAGCCGTCCGACTCGTAGCCGGTGCCCTTCCACTCGAAGCCCGGCATCAGCTGGTGCGGGTGCACCGAGCTCGGCCGTCGAGTCGACGTCCGAGGTGGCGGCGATCCCCGAGAGCGGCGCCGCCGTGTAGGAGGCGGAGGTGAAAGTCGTGTAGACGGGCGAGTACGGCCCGTACTTCGTGATCGGCAGGCCGTTCGGGAGCGCGGGGGTGCTGACGACACGCACGGCGCGCACGCGCCACTTGACGTTCGCGGCCATT
This sequence comes from uncultured Actinomycetes bacterium, assembly GCA_963698925.1. Taxonomy (GTDB): domain Bacteria; phylum Actinomycetota; class Thermoleophilia; order Gaiellales; family Gaiellaceae; genus PALSA-600. The sequence continues at coordinate 163,252 of CAVOSR010000008.1, forward strand.
CCCTCGTGGAAGGACCACCATTCGCGCTCGTCGGCGACGTTCGTGATCGTCGAGAAGTGGACGTTGTAGCCCCCCGGCACGCCGAGATACAGCACTTCGTAGCCGGTCGCGCCGGCGACGGGCGACCAGTGGATGAGGCCGTCGGTCGACGTGCGCCGCTCGGGGAGGGTGCGCCACCTCGTGTTGAAGCCGAACGGCGTGCTCCACTGCGACGTGCGCGATCCCGAGAGGGCGCGGACGCGCACCCAGAGCGCGTACGGGTTGCCGGTCATCCAGGGCACCTGAACCTGGATCGACGCGACAGGCACCGTGGTCGTCGAGGTGCTGAAGAGCGTCGCCTCGTTGAACCGCCGACTCGTCGCGAGCTGCAGCTCGTACTTGCTCGCGCCACGGACGGGAGCCCATGCGAACGCGGGCATCTCCGTGTAGGTGTGGTCGGGACGAACGCCCTCGTCGGCGATGTATTCGAACGCGTGCAGGCTCTTCGGCGCCTTCAGCGGCACGGAGGAACCGGCTGCAGACGAGGCAACGACGAGCGCGAGCGCGCAGCTAGACAGGACGAGCTTCATGACCTGCTTCCTCTTTCGGCAGGCGGCGCTCAGGTCTTGAGCGCGGCTTCCAGCGCCAGCCCCGCCGCGAGGACGAGCCCGTCGTCGCCCTGACGGCCGATCACCTGCACCGATGCGGGCAAGCCGTCCTCCGCCGCGCCGGCGGGCAGCGCCAGAGCCGGCCAGCCGAGGGCGTTGAACGGAAAGGTGAAGCGGACGAGGTCGGCCCGGCGCTCGGTCTCGACCACGTCGGCCGGGGGCGCCACGAACGCCATCGTCGGCGCGAGCAGCAGGTCGAATCCTGCGAGTGCCTCGCCGGCCCGCTCAGCGAGCTCGCGTCGGGCCTGCACGGCCGCCGCGTACTCGGCGTCCGTGACGCCGATGCACCGCTCGACTTTGCTGCGGATGTTCTCGCCGTAGAGCTCGGCGTTCTCGGGATAGAGCTCGCGGTGGACATCGCCGACCTCGCGCATGAACGCGGGACCGACCGCCTCCGCGATCGGGAAGTCGACCCGCGCCGACGAGCCCGAACGCGGCCGCCGCTTCGAGCAGCCGCGCCCGGACGAGCGGCTCGCAGCAGTCGGCCCACGCCACGCCGACGTGCAGGTCGCCGGCGACCGGCAGCTGCAGCGCGGGCGCCAGCACGCGCATCAGCTCGATGCAGCCCGCGACGTCGCGGGCCATCGGCCCCGCGTGGTCGAACGAGGGCGCGAGCGGGAACACACCGTCGATCGGCACCACGCCGAAGCCGGGCTTGAAGCCGACGATGCCGCAGCAGGCCGCGGGTATGCGGATCGACCCGCCCGTGTCGGTACCGAGGGCACCCTCCGCGAGCCCCAGCGCCAGGGCGGCCGCCGAGCCGCCGCTCGACCCGCCCGCGGTGCGTCCCGGGTAGGACGGGTTCGGTACGACGCCGTAGTGCAGGTTCTGCGACGTGACCCCGTACGCGAACTCGTGCAGGTTCGTCTTGCCGGCGCTCGACCAGCCTGCTGCTTCGAGGAGCGAGACGGCCGTCGCCGTCGTCCCGGGTACGTGATCCGCGAAGACGGCCGATCCGTAGGTGGTGCGAACGCCCGCGGTGTCGAACAGATCCTTGACGGCGAGCCGGCGTCCAGGGCCAGGGTCGAGCTCGGTGATCCAAACCGCGTCGAGCGACGAATCGTCGGGTGAGCGGCTCGGCGCTTGCTGGGGGCCGGCGCCGGGCCGCAACCTCAGTCCAGCCAGAGGTAGGCGAGCGCGACGAGGGCCGTTCCCGCAAAGAGGGCGCAGAAGAGGCCGAACAGTGCCCAGCCCCAGATGAGGTTCCTGCGCGCTTGCTCCCGCTCGCGTGCGGCCGGGTCGACGAAGGTCTCGGGCTGCTCTGTCATCAGAGGATCGGGTCGGCTGCCATCGCCACGAAGAGCAACGCCAGGTAGAGGAGCGAGTAGTGGAAGAGGCGCACGGCTGCAACGCGCTCGAGCGTCCGCCGCAATTCGAGCGCGTACCACGCGAACACGCCGCCGAGCACGACGGCCGCGACGCCGTACACGACCCCGAAGATGCCGAGCGCGACAGGGACGAGCGTCACGACGACGAGCAGGACCGTGTAGCGGACGATCTGCCGCGCCGTCTCCTGATCGCCGCGCTTCACCGGCAGCATGGGCACACCGGCCCGAGCGTAGTGCTCCTTGATCATCAGCGCGAGTGCCCAGAAATGCGGCGGCGTCCACACGAAGACGACACCGAACATGGCGAGCGCGGCCCAGCCGAGATGGCCCGCGGCGCCTGCATAGCCGACGAGCGGAGGCACGGCGCCGGCGGCGCCGCCGATGACGATGTTCTGCGGCGTCGACCTCTTGAGCCAGCGGGTGTAGACGAGGACGTAGAAGAGGTTGCCCGCGAGCGCGAGCAGCGCGGTGGGCAGGTTGACGAGCGAATCGAGCAGCACGAACGAGAACGCCGAGAGCGCGAGGCCGAACTCGAGCGCGCGCTGGGCGGGAACGCGGCCGGATGCGACCGGGCGCTGCTCGGTGCGCGACCCCATCAACTTGTCGATGTCTCGATCGAGGTAGTGGTTGAGCGCCGACGCACCGCCGCACGCGAGCGCCAGCCCGATCATCGTGAACGCGAACACCTGCGCCGACGGCACGCCGCCCGCGCCGACGAAGACGCCCGCGCCGCCGGTGAGCAGCAGCAGCGACATGATCCGCGGCTTCGTCAGCGTCACGTAGTCGCGCAGCGGACCGTCGAGCCGCTCACCGCGGAATGCGCCCGCTGCGACGACGACGGTGGCCGCGAGCGCCAGCGACGCGAAGGCGAGGTGCACGCCCGGCATCGTCAGCAGCGCGGCGAAGCCGAAGAGGACGAGCGCGACGAGTGCCGCGGGAAGCAGGCGGCGTGCCCCGACCCACGCCATCGCCACGAGGGCCGCCAGGGGCGGCAGCGCGACCGCCGCGAGCACGTGGTGCGCCGTGCCCCACCCTGCTGCGCCGGAGACGACGGCGAGACCCGTGCCCGCAACCGCTGCGATCGCCGTCAGGCGCGCCCAGGTCCCCATCAGAAGCCTCGCGTCTCTGCGAGCCGGCGGCGCAGGTCGCGTAGCGGGCGCGCGCTCGTCACGTAGGGGACCTTGTCGAAGTTCCAGGCCGGCGGCGGCGAGGTCGTGTACCACTCGAGCGTGTCGGCGACCCACGGATCGTTGCCGGCGCGCGCGCCCACGCGCGAGGAGCGGATCGCGTTGTAGGCGAACACGAGCATCCCGATCGCCATCACATACGAGCCGATCGACGACACGAGGTTGTAGGCGAGCCAGAGCCCGTGCTCGTGGTAGGTGTAGACGCGCCGCGGCATCCCGAGCATCCCGAGCATGTGCTGCGGGAAGAACGTCAGGTTGAAGCCGATGAACATGAACCAGAAGTGCACCTTGCCGAGCCCCTCGTCGAGCGCCCGACCGAACATCTTCGGCCACCAGTAGTAGAGGCCGCCGAAGATGCCGAAGATGGAGCCGCCGAAGAGCACGTAGTGCAGGTGCGCGACCACGAAGTACGTGTCGTGCACCGCCCAGTCGATCGGGAAGGCGGCGAGGAAGATGCCCGAGATGCCGCCGAACGTGAACGTCGCGATGAAGCCGAGCGCGAACAACAGCGGCGTGTCGAACGAGAGATTGCCGCGCCAGAGCGTCGCGAGCCAGTTGAAGATCTTCACCCCGGTCGGGATGGCGATGATCATCGAGCTGAGCATGAAGAAGACGTTGAGCCCGGTCGGCATGCCGACCGTGAACATGTGGTGCGCCCAGACGAGCAGCGAGTAGAACGCGATGCCAGCCGTCGAGATCGCGACCGCCTTGTAGCCGAAGATCGGCTTGCGTGCGAACACGGGAAGGATCTCCGAGACGATCCCCATCGCGGGGAGGATCATGATGTAGACCTCGGGGTGCCCGAAGAACCAGAACGCGTGCTGGTAGAGGATCGGGCTGCCGCCCTCCGCCGGGTTGAAGAAGTTCGTGCCCGCCTGGCGGTCGAGCAGCATCATCGTGAGGCCCGCCGAGAGCGTCGGCAGCACGATCACGAGCAGCCACGCGTAGGTGACGATCGACCAGCAGAAGAGCGGGATCCGCATCCAGCTCATGCCGGGCGTGCGCATGTTGTGGATCGTCACGATGAAGTTGACCGCGCCGACGAACGACGAGATCGACAGGATGTGCAGCCCGAGGATCCAGAGGTCGGGGCCGTTCCCCGGCATGTGCAGCGTCGAGTTCGGCGGGTACATCGTCCAGCCGCCGCGCGCAGGGCCGTCCGTGGCGAGGAAGCTGAGCATCAGCACGATGCCGCCGAGGAAGTACAGCCAGTACGAGAGCGCATTCAGCTTCGGGAACGCCATGTCGCGCGCACCGATCATCAGCGGCACGAGGTAGTTGCCGAAGCCCGCGAGGATCGGCACGATCACCAGGAAGACCATCGTCGTGCCGTGCATCGTGACCACGCCGTTGTAGGCGTTCTTGGTCAGGATGTGCTCGTCCGGTGTGGCCAGCTGGGTGCGGATCAGGAGCGCCATCGCGCCGCCGATCAGGAAGAAGACGAGCGCGGTCCAGATGTAGAGGATGCCGATGCGCTTGTGGTCGACGGTCGTCAGCCACGACGTGACCTTCCCGCTGCGCCAGTCGGCGCGGTAAGGGCGAACGTCTTCGACGTTGACGGCCATCTACGACCCGCCTTTCGCGAACTGCTTGGTGTATGCGACGAGCGCGTCGATCTCCGCGTGCGACCAGTCGGCCCCGACCTTTGGCATCTGTCCCCGCCCGTTGCGCAGCAGCTGCTCGAGGCCGGCGCGGTTGGCGAGCAGCGAGTTCCCTTGCAGGGCGGGTCCGATGTAGCGCGAGTTGAGACGGTGGCACTTCATGCACGCGCCCTGCCACATCTCGTGCCCCAGTGCGAGCTTGCCCGCCGGTGAGGCGCGCCTCGTCACGAACGCGTCGTATTGCGCGCGCGGCACGACCTGCACGGTCGCGAGCATCGCGGTGTGCTGGATCCCGCAGAGCTCGTAGCAGCGCGCCTGGTAGCTGCCGGCCGGCGCCTTGAACCAGGTCGTGTTGATCCTGCCCGGGATCGCGTCGTACTTGCCACCGAAATCTGGCACCCACCAGGAGTGGATCACGTCGTAGAGCGGTGCGGTGATGTCCTCGTTCACGACCTCGTCGGCCGGCGCGACCATGCGGTCGATCGAGATGGCGCCGTTCGGGTAGCGGAACTGCCAGAAGAACTGGTGCCCCTCGACGAGGATGCGGGTCGAGTTCGCGGCCGACGCGTTCGGAGGATTCTTGATCCCGGGCAGCTTGTAGAAGACGAAGGCGCCGATCGCCGCGAGGAACACGACGGGGACGACCGTCCAGATCACCTCGAGCCGCGTCGAGCCGTGCACCTGCGGGCCTTCCGCCGTCCGCGCGCGCTTGCCGCGCCGGTACTTGACGATGAAGAGGATCAGCGCGCCCTCGACCGCCAAGAAGATGATGCCCGTGAAGATCGCGACGACGATGAACGCCTGGTGCACGTCCTGACCGTTCGGCGAGTCGGCCCCTCCCGGCAGGAACCCGGCGTTGCCTGCGTACGCGACCGCCGTCGTCGTCAGCGCGACAAGGCTCGTTACGAGTGTGGCAAAGGCGGTCCGGCGCACCCGGCTGGCATCGTATAGAGCGTGGAACCACGGAGCCGCGTTGATCTTCCGGACACTGTGCAAGGGCCGTTCGAGGTGTTCGTGAACGGGGTCCAGCAGCATCCCGGCTCCGACTTCGAGCGGGTCGGTCGTGCGCTCGTGTTCCCGCGGCCCCTCGCGGACGAGGGACGACTCGGATTCTGGCGATGGCTCTCCATCTTCCTCGGGATCGCGGGCACCTACCGCAAGAACGACAGCGTGGACATCGTCTACACGAGCGGCGGCAGTCGCGCGGTCGTGACGTTGCAGCCGGTCGCAGACGACCCGTCGTAACCCGGTCGAATGGAGGATCGTTGGTACCGTCCGGCCGGTTTGGCGAGCGTCGACGTAGCGCGAAGGCCCAGGCTCGGCCTTCTGCAGGCCGGCGTGTCGCCGGCCGCGCGCGGGCGCTACGCCCGGAGCCGCGTGTGACCTCGACCGCGGCGCGCCTGCGCGGGCTGCGCCTCGACGAGCTCCTCGCGCGCCGTTGGACGGTGCCGGCCGTGCTGCTCGTGCTGACCGCGCTCTCGCTCGTGCTGCGCTCCGAGCACCTCGGGCAGGGCTTCTGGATCGACGAGGGGATCTCGGTCGGCGTCGCCCATCACGACTGGTGGTCGATCCCGCACGTCCTGCGTCAGGACGGCTCGCCGCCCGCGTACTACATGCTGCTCGGGCTCTGGATCCGCGCCTTCGGCGACAGCGAGCGGGCGACGCATGCGTTGTCGCTGCTCTTCGCGCTCGCGAGCATCCCGCTTGCGTACGCCGCGGGCCGCAGCGTCTTCGACCGGCTGACGGGGCTCGTCGCCGCGGTGCTCGTCGCGTTCACGCCGTACCTCACCTACTACGGGCAGGAGACCCGGATGTACGCATTCGAGGGCTTTCTGTCGCTCCTCGCGGTGCTCGCGTACGTGAACGGCGTGCTGCGCGAGCGGCGCGGGTGGGCGATCCTGCTCGTGCCGACACTCGCGCTGATGGCGTACGCCCACAACTGGGCGCTGTTCTTCTGTCTCGCGCTCGCGGTCGCGACGGTGCTGTACGGACGAGAGCACCTGCGCACGTTCGGTCTGGTCGCGCTCGGCGTCGCGCTCCTCTACGCACCGTGGCTGCCGACGCTCTTGACGCAGGCGAAGCACACGGGCGCGCCGTGGTCGACGAAGCCGAGCTTTCACGAGCTCTTCCTCGCGCCGGGGACGGTGGTCGGCGGCGATGCGTCATTCGTCGCGCTCGTCGTCACGGCGGCCGCGGTGCTCGCCGTCAGCGCCGGTCGCACCGAGCGTGTGCTCGCAGTGCTGTTCGGGGTGACCGTGCTCGCGGCATGGCTCACCTCGCAGATCTCGCCCGCGTGGACGCCGCGCTACTTCGCGGTCGTGCTCGGGCCGGCCGTCCTGCTCGCGGCGACCGCGATCGTCCGCGCGCGGCGGCTCGGACTGGTGGCGCTCGTCGTCGTGCTCTTCCTCTGGTGGGGCTTCTCGGTCAAGGACGACAAGGAGAACGCGAAGGAGATCACGGCACGACTCGCGCCCTCGCTCCGGCCAGGTGAGCTCGTCATCTCGACGCACCCCGAGCAGGTGCCCGTGCTGCGCTACTACCTCGGCGACGGGCCGCGGTTCGCAACCACGCTCGGCCCCGTCTCGGACGACCAGGTCTTCGACTGGCGGAACGCGGTCGGCCGGCTCGAGGCCGCTCCGCCGCAGCGGACGCTGGACTCGCTGCTCGCGACGGTGCCGCGTGGCGGCGAGTTCGTCGTCGTCTCGCCGGTCTTCCGCGACTACCGCGCCTGGAAGGCGCGCTGGACCCGCCTGGTCTGGCGGACCGCCGAGCAGTGGAACGCGCTCCTCGCAGCTGATCCGCGCGTCCGCGTCGAGCGACGCATCGCCACTGACGAGATCGCGGTCCGCCGGAACTACTTCAAGCCGCTCCAAGCCGTCGTTTATCGCCGCATTGGCTAGGCTAGGCCACGGTTCAGGCCCTTGGCCGACCGACTCATGGCGACCGAGAACCCCCAGACCACACTCGTCCTCGGCGGCGGGCCTGCAGGACTGACCGCCGGCTACCTGCTCGGCAAGGCCGGGCGGGACGTCGTCGTGCTCGAAGCCGAGGACCAGGTCGGCGGGCTCGCGAAGACCGTCGAGGTCGACGGCTACCGCTTCGACCTCGGCGGCCACCGGTTCTTCACGAAGTCCGTCGAGGTGGACACGCTCTGGCACGAGGTGCTCGGCGAGGAGTTCCTGCTCCGTCCGCGGATGTCACGCATCTTCTGGAACAAGCGCTACCTCGACTACCCGCTGCGCGGTCCCGACGTGATCAAGAAACTCGGCCCGATCGAGCTCGCCCGCTGCATGGCGTCGTACCTCCGCGCCGCTGCGCGCCGCAACAAGGTCGACAACTCGCTCGAGGACTGGGTGTCGAACCGCTTCGGCCGTCGTCTGTTCGAGCTCTTCTTCAAGACGTACAACGAGAAGGTCTGGGGCGTGCCCGCGTCGGAGATCCGCGCCGAGTGGGCGGCGCAGCGCATCAAGGGGCTCTCGTTCTTCTCCGCGGCGAAGGCCGCGTTCTTCGGCAACAAGGGCAACAAGGTCAAGAGCCTGATCTCCGAGTTCAACTACCCGCGCTTCGGCCCGGGCCAGATGTGGGACGCGATGACCGAGGCGATCGAGGAGCAGGGCGGCGACGTGCGGCTCGAGTCGCCCGTCGACCGGCTCGAGGTCGTCGGTGACCGCATCGTCGAGGTCTCGGCGGGCGGGGTCAGCTACACGCTGCCCGACGCCGTCATCTCGTCGCTGCCGCTGCGCAACATGGTCGAGATGGTCAGCCCGCCGCCCCCGCAGGCGGTGCTCGACGCCGCGCGCGGCCTGCGCTACCGCGACTTCCTCACGGTCGCGCTCGTCGTCGACGGTGAAGACCTCTTTCCGGACAACTGGATCTACATCCATGAGCCGAGCGTCCGCGTCGGTCGCATCCAGAACTACCGCTCGTGGTCGCCCTGGATGGTCCCGGATCCGGACAAGGCGTGCGTCGGGCTCGAGTACTTCTGCTTCGCCGGCGACGAGCTCTGGACGATGGACGACGACGCGCTCGTCGAGCTCGCGGCGCGTGAGCTCGAGCAGCTCGGTCTTGCGCCGCGCTCGAAGGTCGAGCGCGGCTTCGCGACTCGCGTCCCGAAGGCGTACCCCATCTACGACGCCGACTACGCCGAGCGCGTCGCGGTCGTGCGCGCGTGGCTGGACGGGATCGAGAACCTGCAGCAGGTCGGCCGGAACGGCCTGCACCGCTACAACAACTCCGACCATTCGATGCTGACGGCGATGCGCGCAGTCGACAACCTGCTCGCCGGCGCGCACCACGACATCTGGGAGGTCAACGCGGAGAGCGCGTACCACGAGACCGACGTGGTCGACGAGCACCCGTACCGCGCTGCTCCCGAGACGCCCGAGATGCAGGCGCTCGCCGCCTCCTCCGATTAGCCACCGGCGCCTGCTCCCTGCGGCGACGGTCGCCGCCGTTCTCCTGCTCGTCGCCGTCTCGCTGCAGTCCGTGTGGTGGGTGCCGCTGAACGTGGACGAGGAGTTGACGCTCCGCCTGTCGCAGTTCTCGTTCCGGCACATCTTTCACATCGTCTCGACCGAGCGCGGCGGTGGCCCGGTGCACTTCTGGCTCGAGCAGGTCCTGCAGGGCTGGTGGCCCGGGCTGGAGGCGCTGCGGGTGCCGTCGCTCGTCTTTGCCTGCCTCGCGATCCCGGCGGTGGCGCTGATCGCGCGGGAGCTGATCGGCGACGAGGGCGGCGCCGGTGTCGTGCTGCTGCTCGCGGCGTCGCCGATCCCCGTCCTCTACGCCACGTTCGGCCGGCCGCACACGCTGCTGTTCGCGTGGCTGATGTGGGGGACGGTGCTCGCGCTGCACGCGGGTCGTGACGGCTCGCGCAGGCGCTGGGTGGTCGCCGGCGCCGTGCTCGGGTCGACCGTGTTCGTGCACCCGACGGCGCCGCTCTATGCGCTGACGGCGTACGCCGCTGCGGTCGCGTTCGTTCCGCGCTCGCTCCGATCGGTCATCCGCGAGACGTGGCCCGGCGCCGTTGCGCTGCTGCTGGCGTTCGTGCCGTACTACCTGCGCACGCTGCACGTCCTCGGTGACCGCTACGGCGTCGGCACGGCGAAGGCCGGGGGACGGACGTTCACCGGCAGGCCGGTCTGGGACGACGCGATCCACTTCCTCGCACCCGGACGAGCCGTCGTCAACTACTTCACCGCGCTGGCGGTGGTCGGCATCGCCGCGCTGCTCGTGCGCAGGGACGGCCGTGTCGTCGCCTTCTGCGCGATCACGATCGCGGCGCCGATCCTCTTCTTCTCGGTCGTGCCCGCCAACGGCGACTCGGCGCTCTTCTTCGACCGTTACATGATCCCGGCGACGCCCGCGTTCCTCGTGCTCGTCCTTGCAGGCTGCCGTGCGATCGGGAGCTGGGCAGGCGGTGCCCGCGTGCTCGTGATCGCGATCCTCGTCGCGGGCCTCCTGGGCATCGAGCTCCGGTATGTCGATCACCGTCGCGCCGATCAGCACGGGATCGGCCTCGACGCGGTCACGCACGCGGTCGCCACCTCGCCCGCTCGCACCGTGCTCTTCGGCTCGACCGGCACGAGCGGCGCGTTCTTCTCGTCGTTCGACTACGGCCATCCGGCGAACCTGCTCGACCACTACCTTGCGCTGCGGATCGACTCGATCGACCTCGTCGACGACGACTCGTGCGCGCGAGCGCTCGCCTACGTCACAGGCCCGGCTGTGCCCCGTCCCGCCGTCTGGGTCTTCTACGCTGCGTCGGACGAAGAGGTAGCGGCCGCCCGGGCCGCCCTGCGTCTGCCCGGTGTGACCGTGCAGGAGGTCGATGGCCACTACTTCGTCGTCCGGTCGCGCTCGCCGCTCGCACCACGCACGGCGATTCGGGTCGGTCGGTCGCTGCGTCTCGCCTGGCGCCGAGCCGTGCCGTTGAACAGGCGCGTCAATGAGCTGCTCCAGGCGGATCGTCAGCTGCTGCGCACGCCGCCGACGTGCCGTCCGTACGGCGAGCTCGGCGACCCGGGCATCTCGCCGCACTGGCCGCCCGTGAAGACGACGCATCAGTAGGAAAACGGTGGGAACGGACGAGGGTGACACCGCCCCAACCCGTTCCGGGGATCCCGAACGGCCGTCGGCCTGGCGATCATGCAGCCATGGGCGGAACAGTGCTTGTCGTCGATGACCAGGACGTCGTTCGCGACGTGATCAAGCTCTCGCTCGAGAGCGCGGGCTATCGCGTGCTCGAGGCGGCGACGCCGACCGAGGCGATCAGGCTCGCGCGTGACGCGGGTACCGAGGTCGACCTGCTCGTCACCGACGTCGTGATGCCGGAGATGGACGCGTTCGAGCTCGCCGGGCGGATCACGGGCGAGCTGCCGGACGTGCGCGTTCTCTACACCTCGGGCTACACGGACGCGGCCGCAGAAGGCCCGTTCATCCAGAAGCCGTTCACGCCGGCGCAGCTGATCGAGAAGGTCGGCGCCGTGCTCGCGCTGCCGTAACCGCATTCGCCGGCTCTTCGTCGAGCAAGACGCGGGTCGCGCGGGTCGGGCTCCGGGTCCTGACGACAGGTGTTGCAGCCGCGGAGCGCCCCTACCGCGCGCCCCACGGCAGGTTCCGCGGCCCCTAGGGCCAGTAGCTCCAGTCGCCGAACGTGAGGGCAGCGCTGATCAGGGCCGCGAGGGCAGCGAGTGACGGCAGATAGCGCATGTGGGCTGTCTCCTTGATCGAGTGATGGCACGACAGCCCCCGGGGGCGCGGCAGCATTCTGGGTGACCGGCGCACCCGGACGCAAGCGCGGTTGTCAACCTCCGTGTCGCCAGTTGACATCACGTGACTGCAGGCAATTATCATGGCGAGATGCCCCGCTCGCTGACGACGCACATCGACTCTCCTGCCGAGCTCGGGACACGCCTGCGGAGCGCCCGCGAGACGGCCGGCTTCTCCCAGCGGCAGCTCGCATTCGACGGTTGCACCGCCGCCTACATCTCCAGGCTCGAGGCGGGCGCCCGCGTGCCGTCGCTGCAGATGGTCAACGAGCTCGCGGTGCGGCTCGGCGTCTCGTCGCAATGGCTGGCGACGGGCGTCGACGCGTCGTTCGCCGAGCCCACGGATCTGCTCGAGGCCGAAGTGGCGCTGCGCATCGGCGACGTGGATGAGGCCGAGCGGCTCTACCGCGCGCGCCTCCAGCCCGGCGACCCCTGCCGCGCGGCGGCGATTGCGGGACTCGGGCAGATCGCGTTCCGCGCCGAGCGCTTCGAGCAGGCGATCGAGTTGCTGTCGGAGGCGCTCGCTCTGAACGGCGGCAAGGCGCTCGCCGATCCCAGCGCTGTCGACTCGCTCGGACGTGCGTTCGCGCGAACGGGCGATCGCGAGTCGGCGATCTCGGTCTTCCGAACCGCGGTCACGGAAGCGCAGGCCGCGGATGCGTCCGTCGAGAACATGCGCTTCACGATCCTGCTCGCGAATGCGCTGATCGACAACGGAGCGCACGGCGATGCGGAGCGGTTGCTCGCGGGCGTGATCTCGCTCGCCGCCGAGCTGCAGGACCCGATCGCGTCGGCCCGCGTGTACTGGTCGCAGTCTCGGCTGCACGGGGTCCGGGGCGAGGCGTCACTGGCGGCGCGCTACGCGCGCCGTGCGCTCGACATCCTCGAGCGCACGGAGAACACGTCGTACGTCGCGATGGCACACCATCTGCTCGCGTTCGCCGAGATCGAAGCCGGCAACGGTCAAGCGGCGCTCGATCTGCTCGAGCGCGGCCGCACCTTGCTCGGCTCGGAGATGACCGAGACCGATGCAGTGATGTTCTCGATCGAGCGGGCGCGGGCGCTCGTGCTCCTGGGTGACGTCCACGAAGCCGCCCGCGCAGGCGCGGTCGCCTTCGATCTCCTCGACGTGATGCCGCCGGGCGACCGCGGTCATGCCTACGTGACGCTCGCCGACGTCTTCGTCGCGGTCGGCGACATCGAGCGCGCCCGTGCGCTCTACGGGGCGGGGCTCGATCTCCTGGTCGAGCACGGCAAGCCGCGGGTGATCGAGGCCGGTCGGAAGTACGCCGACTTGCTCGAGGCGGAGGGCGACACCGCCGGCGCCTTGCGCGTGTTGCGCCAGGCGACCGACGCTGCGGCGACGAATCAGCAACGCGCCTGACGAATCGGCCCTAGGCGTGCGGTAACACGAAGAAGGCGATCGCCGTCCAGTGGCACGCGGCAGCGGCGATCGTGCAGATGTGGAACACCTCGTGGTAGCCGAGCACCGACGGCAGCGGGTCGGGGCTCCGGCGCGCGTACACCACCGCACCGACGGTGTAGAAGAGACCACCGAGCAGGATCAGACCGATGCCGGCGGCGCCGATCTTGCCGATCTGCGAGTAGGCGACGACCCCGACCCAGCCCAGCGAGAGACCGAGGATCGCGGAGAGCACCTTCGGGGCCTGCACCCAGAAGAGCTTGAGGAGGATCGCCGCAGCCGCCCCGGCGTAGACGACCGAGAGCACGGGCACCGCCCAGGCGCGCGACATGATGATCAGCCCGATCGGCGTGTACGTCCCCGCGATCAGCAGATAGATCCCGGCATGATCGAGCCGGGCGAACCACGAGCGTGCCACCGGCTGCCACGTCGGGCGGTGGTAGAGCGCGCTCGCGCCGAAGCAGCCCGCGAGGCAGGCGGAGAACACGATCGCCGAGACCCGCCCCCGCCCCGGCTCGGCCATCAGGGCCAGCGGGATGGCAAGCACGATTGCCGCGTAGAAGCCGCCTTCGTGGAAGACACCCCGCAGACGCGGCTTGACACGCACTTCCATCGTTCCCAAGCTACACTTCTGCCCGAGAACTTGAGCGAGTGTTGGATGGTGCCTCGGCACCTTCTTGCCCGTTCACGAAGTTGGCAAGGAGGTGAAGGAAAACTATGGCATCAGGAACCGTTAAGTGGTTCAACTCGGAGAAGGGGTACGGGTTCATCACGCCCGACGAGGGCGGCAAGGACCTCTTCGTCCATTTCAGCGCGATTCAGGGAAGTGGCTACAAGTCGCTCGATGAAGGCGCAAAGGTCGAGTACGAGGCTCAGGAGGGCGAGAAGGGCCCCCAGGCCGCGAACGTCTCGGTCGTCGGCTAGTCCGGCATTCGGTGGCGGGCGCAAGCCCGCCACCGCACTTCAACCCGTCTCGGAAAGGAGACAGCCATAGCGCAGAAAGAAGAGAAGGTCGAGATGACCGGTGAGATCGTCGAGGCGCTGCGGAACGGCATGTTCCGTATTCAGCTCGACAACGGTCACGAGACGCTCGGGTACACCGCGGGCAAGATGCGCCGGTTCCGGATTCGCATGAACCCGGGTGACCGCGTGCGCATCGAGCTGTCCGCGTACGACCTCGGTCGCGGCCGGATCGTCTACCGGATGCGGCCCGGCGACGAGCGTCCCGAGTAGTCGTCGCACGACGCCCCGCTGGGCGCTCCCAGCTGGCCGACGGTTTCCCGATCGTGCCGGTCAACGGTCCTCCTGATGCGGCAGGCCTGTCAGACCTCGCCGCATCCGGTGTGACGATGGTGCGTATGGCCATCGCCACGCGGCACGTCTGACGCGCGCGTCTCTCGCTTCGCGCGTCGAGGGGTCTTCGCTCGTTCGCGCACGCGTCGCGCACGCAACAGCGCCGACTTCGTGACAACTCGAAAAGGACACTGTCGGCGCGGCGCGACGTCCAGTACCACGGAAGGGTCACGTTCCCGTCCGATCGGAGTTGCCCATGCGCCGTGCCTGTTCCGTTCTCGTCGCCTGCCTCGTCTGCTCGCTGTCGTTCGCCGCGTCGGCGTTCGCGGCGTCACCCACCATCGTGCTCAACGAGATCTACGCCGCCGGCGGCAACGCCGGTGCGCTCTACTCGAACGACTACGTCGAGCTGTTCAACCGCGGCGGCACGTCGGTCGACGTCGGCTCGTGGTCGATCCAGTACGCAACCGCCGCCGGAAACACCTGGTCGGTGACGCCGCTGGCGGGCACGATCGCACCGGGCCGCCACCTGCTCGTGCAGCTCGGACCGACCGGCACCGTCGGCAGTGCCTTGCCCACTCCCGACGTGACCGGCACGACGAACCTCGCGGCGTCGGGAGGCAAGATCGCACTCGTCCACGATTCGGCTGCGATCCTCTGCGGCGCCTCACCCGGCAGCTGCGCCGGAACCACCACGCTCCAGGACCTCGTCGGGTACGGCTCGGCGACCGACTACGAGGGCTCCGCAGCCGCAACGGCGCTCGACGCGACGACGGCGGCCGTGCGGGCCGGCGGCGGCTGCACCGACACCGACGCGAACGGCGCCGACTTCTCGGGCGCTGCACCGGCCCCACAGAACGCGGCCACGGCCGCGGCTCCCTGCGCGGGCACGCCCGCGCCCGGATCGGCCGTCCAGGCGGTGGCAATCGACGCAGACGTGGCGCCGGTGATCTCGCTCGCGCTCGAGCGTGCAAGCCTCAGCTTCGGCCAGGTGCTGGCAGGCACGACTCCGTCGTCGCTGTCGGAGCGCGTCACCGTCTTCAGCACACGCTCGACCGGTTACGAGTTGACGGTTGATCGCACGGCCTTCACGCCCGCTGACCTGCCGCTCGGGCTCACGACGACCGGTCCGGCAGGCAGCACGGTGAATCCCGTGTTCGCCGGCGGAGCGCTCGCTGCGATCCCGCTGCTCACGAGCACGGACCTGTCGCTCGGCTCGGTCGCTCGCGCGGCTCCCGTGAGCGGCGACGTCTGGCCGGCGTCGATCGGCTTCACCGGCCCTCTCCCTTCGGTCGCGCCCGGCCACTACACGGGCACCGTCACGTTCACGGTGATCGGGCGGTGATCGCGGCCACCGTCGCGGTGCCGCCCGTCGCCCTGGCGGCGGCACCCGCACGCCTCCTCGTGCGTGCGTCGTCGCGTGCAGTGATCCAGGTTGCGAACACGGGCAGCGTTCCCCTCGACGTTCGGGTGTCGCGTGCCGGGCTCTCGCTCGGCCGCGAGGGCAGCCCTACGATCGGCCCGCAGGCGACGCCGAGAGGCTGGCTCTTCGTCTCGCGGACGCGCTTCCGCATCCGCGCGCACGCGACGTCGCCGCTCGTCGTCCGCGCCGGTGCGCTGCGCGCGGCGCGGCCCGGTGACCATGCGACGCTGCTGCTGCTGTCCGCGGGCCGGCCCGGGCGGCGCGCGATCGGAGTCTCGCTCCGGATCGGCGTCGTGGTGGTGCTGCGTGCTCGAGGAGCGGTTGCACGTCGGCTCGTCCTCGGCTCTCTGCGCGTCGAGCGGAGACGCGCGGTGCGCGTGCTGCGCATCGGAGTCGCGAACCGCGGCGATCTCGACGAGTGGCTCGGAGGCGGGCGCGTGCAGCTGACGCTCCGGCGGGCGGGACGCGTCGTCGGGCACCCGCCGGTCGTACCGCGGCGGCTGCTCGCGCGCACCCGTGGGGTCGTCGTCGCGACGGTGCGCGGACATCCGCGTGGGAGCTACTCGCTCCAGGTACGGCTGCTGCGCCCACGGCCGCACACAGCCGTGCTGCGTCGTTCGTACAGGGTCGGGCTCTGATCCCCGATGGGTCGACGGCGACTGAGCTTCGTCGAGCGTCCGCTACCGGAAGAGCTGGTAGGGGACGCTCGACAGGATCACGTGCCGCTCGAAGAGCAGCAGGCGCTTGATGTAGAGCGCACGCTGGTTGTGCAGGAAGCGAGTCCAGCCCCGCACCACGATCTCCGGCATGACGATGTTCACCACCGTGTCCGGATCAGCGGTCAGCTCGCGAATGTAGGCGAGCAGCGGCGTGCCGACGTCGCGGTACGGCGCGTCGCTCAGGTCGACCGGCATCATCAATCCCGCCGCGAGATAGTCGAGGCGGAACCGGTCGGCCTCGCTCTCGTCGAATGCGAACGAGACGGCTCGCGTGTCGTCGACGCCGAGCGACTGGGCGTAGTTGAGTGCACGCAGCGACGCTGCATGGACATCCGCCATCAGCACCCGGACCGCGAGCCGGTCCGGTGTGTGCCCCTCCGGCCTCCGGCTCGCCGTGACAGCCGGCACGTCGGTGACGACGACACCGGGCTCCGAGAGCAGCCGCAGCTTCAGCCGGAACGAGTTGCGGCGAGCCGCGGAGAGCAGAGACGGCCGCTTGAACTGCTCCGGGACGATCACGGTGACGAAGTCCGACTCCCCGCGGGGGAGCTGCCAGACCTGTTCGAGCAGCGCCTGTGTCGGACCGTGTTCCGCCGTCAGTAGCTCGAGGCGAGGATGCTCCTGCGCGAAGTCCCACCACCGCGGCCTGATCCCTGGATCGGTGTGCCTGCCCGGGGTGAGGAGTGCCCGGATCGAGTCGTCGCTCGCGATGCGGTGTGCGTACCAGAGGGCGCCTTCGGTGGCGACGTCGATCGACTCGACCGCGACCAGCACCTCGTTCGTCGTGGCGCGCGCCGCTCGAACCGCGCCGGTGCCCGCGCTCAGCCGCCGGCGGAAGCGGTGGTAGTGGCGGTGGATGCCGACGAACGAAAGGACAAGTACCGGGATCGCAACCGTCACGAGCCAGGCGCCTTCGGCGAACTTCGTCCAGATCACGATGATCGTGACGAGTCCTGTTGCCGAGGCTCCGATCAGGTTGACGGCGATGCGATGACGCCAACCCGGTTCGCGCGTGCGCAGCCAGTAGCGCACCATGCCTGCCTGCGAGAGCGTGAACGCGGTGAAGACGCCGATCACGTACAGGTGGATCAGCGAGTCGACGCTTGCGTCATAGACCCAGAGGAGCCCACAGGAGATGCCCGTCAACACGAGGATCCCGTTCGAGAAGACGAGCCGGTCGCCGAGGTTCACGAACTGGCGGGCGAAGAAGCCGTCACGGGCGAGCAGCGCCGCCAGCCGCGGGAATCCCTGGTAGCTCGTGTTGGCGGCGAGCACGAGCACGGCGAGGGTCAGCACCTGAACCGCCCAGTACATGAAGCCGAGCGCCGACGAGGAAGGGAAGACGCCGCGCGCGATCTCCGCGAGCACTGACGGCGACCCCGTGCTCGACGGCTGCGCGTGCATCTGGACGGCGAGCCAGGTCACCCCGACGAACATCGCGATCGCGAGCGCACCGAGGACAGC
Organism: uncultured Actinomycetes bacterium; assembly: GCA_963698925.1. Taxonomy (GTDB): domain Bacteria; phylum Actinomycetota; class Thermoleophilia; order Gaiellales; family Gaiellaceae; genus PALSA-600. Next base: position 181,104 of record CAVOSR010000008.1, read on the forward strand.
GAGCGTTGTGGCTGCGTTTCGGCCGTGCGGCCGGCGGAACGCGTTGACGCCGTTGGCGATCGCCTCGACACCCGTGAGCGCGGTAGAGCCGGAGGCGAACGCACGCAGCACGATGAAGAGCGTCAACGCCCCCGTGCCGCCGGCCGCCGGATGCTGGACGGCTGCCTCCGGGCAGCCCGTCGTCGCGCACTTTCCGACGCCGACACCGATCAGCACGAAGATCGAGACGACGAACGCATAGGTCGGAACGGCGAACAGCGCGCCGGCCTCCTTGACGCCGCGGAGGTTCGCCACCGCGATCAACAGCACGAACGCGAGTGCGAGTGTCAGTTCGTGCCCGCGCAGCGACGTGACGGCGGAGCTGAGGGCCAGCACGCCGGCGGCGACCGAGACCGCGACGGTCAGGACGTAGTCCGTCAACAGCGCGGCGGCTGCCACGAGGCTCGGGACGCGGCCCAGGTTCTCCTTCGCGACAACATACGCCCCGCCCGAGCTTTCGTACACGAGCACGGTCTGGCGATACGAGAGCACGACGATCGCGAGCAGCGCTGCGATCGCGAGTGAGATGGGGAACACCACGTGGGCCGCGCTCGCGGACGCTGCGACGAGCACGACGAGTGCCGCTTCCGTCGCATAGGCGACGGACGAAAGGGGGTCGGACGCGAAGATCGGCAGGGCGAGCCACTTGGGCAGCAAGGTCTCCTCGAGCTCGGCCGACGCCATCGGCCGGCCGACGACGACCCGCTTCAGACGCGGGCTGCGAGGCTCGAGCTCAGTGGTGTGCGCCATCGAGCGCCTCCCTGGCGACCTCGATCTCGTCAGCAAGGCGCGGTGCGCCGGCGTCGCCGTAGAGAGGCCCGGACCCGTCGTGCACGAGACGCTCCACCAGCAGGACTCCGCGCGGAGCGACCGGGCGCGAGTCGTAGAGGCGCGCTGCGAGCTCGAGCAGCTCCGCGCGGCACTCGCGCACGGCGCCCCGATCGAGTGGCGTGGCCGCGGGAAGCAGCCGCTCGTCTGCAGCGTGCACGATCTCGGTCAGCGAGCGACCGAGCCGGCTGCGGCTCGCGTCGGAGGTCAGCTCGGCGGTGCGCCAGGCGAGGCGCGGCGACGCAAGTCGCGAGGCGAGCAGCTCGGCGTCAGCGCGGCGCCGCGCCGCGCGCAGCGTCCGGCGATTTTCCCAGCTGCGGACCGGCGCGAGGAGTCGGGAGGACATGCTCCCACGGTAGGAGCGGCGTCCTCAGGGTCGTCTCAGAACCGCGGCCCCGAGTCTCAAGATCGTCTCAAGTCCCGTCGACGAGCCGATAGCCCGCGCCGGGCTCGGTGAGCAGCAGCCGCGGCCGAGCCGAGTCGGCCTCGAGCTTCTTCCGCAACTGCGACATGTACACGTGCAGGTAGTTGGACTCGTCGCCGTACGACGGCCCCCACACCTCCCGCAGGATCGCGCGATGCGTCATCAGCTTTCCGGGATTCCGGGCGAGGACGCGCAGGATGCGATATTCAAGTGGCGTCAAGTGGACGGGCTTGTCCGCGACGGTGACGGCCTGCTTGTCCAGGTCGACCCTGATCGGGCCGACCACGAGCACAGGCTCGCCTGGCGGCCCCGCGCGTCGCAGCGCGGCGCGGAGCCGCGCGAGCAACTCGCCGATCGCGAACGGCTTCGTCACGTAGTCGTCTGCACCCGCGTCGAGGGCGGTGATCTTCTCGTTCTCGTCGCCGACGGCCGAGACGACGACGATCGGCGCGTCGCTCCAGGTTCGGAGCTCGCGGCAGACGTCGGTGCCGCTGCCGTCCGGCAGCAGCAGATCGAGCACGATTGCATCCGGCGGGTGCAGCGCGGCGGCACTGAGCGCCTCAGCCGCGGTTGCAGCGGTCGCGACGTCGTAGCCGGCGCCGCGCAGGTTCGTCGCGAGCGCGCGCAGGAACTGCGCTTCGTCGTCGACCACAAGCACGCGGGCGCTCACGCCACGACACCCTCGGGCAGTCGCGTCGCGGGCAGGGTCAAGCGTGCGAGCGTTCCTCCTGCCTGCCGCGCTTCGACACTGAGCGTGCAGCCGTTGACGGCGGCGAAGCCGCGAGCGATCGCGAGCCCGATCCCCGCTCCCGGAGAGCCGGTCCCACCCTCGTCGAGCACGTCGACGACGATCGTCGACTGGCGAGGGCGGGCGACGACCTCGACCGGCTGGTCGGAGAACTTGAGCGCGTTCTCGAGCACGTTGACCAGGACCCGCTGAATCTGGACGTCGTCGACCAGCGCCGGCGGCAGCGTCTCGGGGAGGGAGACGGTGACGCGCTCGCCGTCGCGCACTTCTGCGACCGCGCGGGCGATCAGCTCGTCGATCGGCCACACGGCGGGATGCGGCGAGGCCGCGCCGGCCTGCAGCCGCGACAGGTCGAGCAGATTGCCGACGAGCCGGATCAGGCGCTCGACCTCGAGGCGGATCGTCTCGAGCAAGCCCGCGCGGTCGTCGGCATCGAGGTCGAGCTCGCGGCTCTCGAGGCCATCGACCGCCGCTGCGATCGAGGCCAGAGGCGTTCGCAGGTCGTGTGAGACGCTCTGGAGCACCGCCGTCTTGATCGCGTCCGACTGTTCGAGCCGATCGAGTCGCTGCCGCTCATCGGCGAGAGCGACCAGCGACGACAGCGCCAGATCGAAGCGCTCCCGTGCAACCGCGTCGTGTCCGAGCAGCATGCGGTCGGCACGCTCGGTGACGTCGTCCAGTGAGGCTCCCTGCAGCAGCGCGGCGGCGGCGTCGGCGAGCAGCGCCGACTCGCGCTCGCGTTGTTCTGCCTCCGCTGCGCGCCGGCGTGCACGTGTCGCGAGCTCGCTCGCGACGATCGCGGTCACGATGTAGACGGCGAGCGCGGTCCAGTTGCGGCCGTCGGTGAGCGAGAGCGTCCGCACCGGCGGGAGAAACAAGAAGTTGAACGCGAGCATCGAGACGAGCGCGACGGGAATGGCGTAGCCGAGACCCCACACGACCGCGGTTGCGAGCACCGCCAGGACGTAGAGGACACCAAGGCTGAGGGTCGGAGCGAGAGGACGTAGCGCGTACACGAGCAGCGTCGCGACGCCCACCGCTGCGATCGAGCCCGCCACCGCGAACGGCGGCGTGCGGTACCTGTGCATGCCGGTCACGCTACCCGAGGTCGTGTGCCTGTCAGCGCACGACGAAGGTGCTGCTGCCGAGCAGCTTGCCGTACTTCGCCTGGGCCCGCGGCCCTACACCGGGCCAGACGAACCACTTGTAGGTCCCGCGGGTCAGCTTGTAGCCGTGACCGGCGTACGACCACGCTCGCGGCAACCGGAAGCTTGCTGCGACGGGCCAGGTGCTCAGCACCTTGCGACCGCCGCGGTAGAGCTGGACGTTGTAGTACCCCGCGCCCTTCTTCGGGGCCCAGCGCAGCAGATCGCCCGCGTGCGCGCGTTTGCCGGCGGCCGGGGCGTAGAGCGCGCGGAGCTTCGTCGTCACCTCTGCGACGGCCCGGTGCCCCGCCTCGTCGAGGCTGGTCAGCCGGTAGTGATAGGCGACGCCAGCCGCGAGGCCCGTGTCGCGAACGCGGGCCGCCTTGCCCTTGTAGATCACCGTCTCGCGTTTCCCGTTGCGTCCGGGCGTGCGCGTGACAGCGACGCTCGCAACGTCCACGGGCTGCTTCCACGTCAACGTGACGTCGCTGCCGGCGGATACCACCGAGAGAGCCTGCAACTTCGGTGCGGTTGCGTCGTACTTGAGCGCTGCCGCCGCCGTCGTCGAGTTGCCGGCGTTGTCACGGCACGTGCCTTCGAGCCGCACCGAGCCGCTGTCGGGGCCGCTGTAGGTCTTCGACGCGGTGCAGTCCGCAAGGCCCGAGAGAGCGTCGGCGCCGCTGAACGCGATCACGACCGGGCGCGTGTACCAGCCGTGCTCGTCGGGTGTGCGGGCCGGCGTCGCAGTCGCTGACGGCGCGGTCGCGTCATACTTCAGCTGCAAGCGACCCGTTGCGTGCGGTTGCCGGCGCGATCGACGCATGATCCGCGAGCGACGTCCCCGCGGTGTCGGGACCGGAGTACGTCACGTTGCCGGTGCAGGACATCGATTCCCGACGTCGCATCGGTACCCGCGAACGAGACGGCGACCGCGTGGCTGTACCAGCCGCTGCCGTCTTCGCGCGCGCGCCGCCGTCGGCGTGACCGCCGGCGCCGTCGCGTCGTACTTGAGCGGCGCGGCGGTCGGCGCGCTGACGTTGCCCGCGTTGTCGCTACACGTCCCCGAGACGGATGCCGAAGCTGAATCGGGGCCGTTGTACGAGACGGTCGTGCAGGATGCGATCCCCGAGGTCGCGTCCGAGCCCGTGAACGTGAGCGACACGGGCTGGTTGAACCAGCCGTTCGCGTCCGCTGCTCGACTCGGGTTGCGAACCGGTCACGTTGGGAGCGTCTGTGTCGATCTTGAAGTCGAGGTGGAACGGAATCGTCCCGTTGCCGTCGGTCGCTGTGCAGTCGAGTGGCGGATCGCTGTCTGCGCGAAAGGTCTTCACGCTGGGACAGGTTGTGTCGGTCGCTCCGGTCACGACGATCGACACCGTGACTGCGCTCCGGTACCACCCGTTGTCGCCCGCAGTGCCCGACGTGATCGAGTAGCTGAACGTGATCCCGGCCGAGCCTGCGGTCGGCACGACGAGCAATGCGAGTGCGACGGCGAACAGGCCGGCGAGTCTCATCGCCGTCTCCTCTCACCGCGAGCAGCGACGAGGGTGAGCGCCGCACTGGACGCGGCCGCCGATGTCGCTGCAAGCAGCGCAATCCCGGCGAGCAGCATGGTCGAATCGTCGGGTAGCGTCGCCGCGACGGCGCCGAGGCCGCGGTGCACGTCGACGCGGAACGGCGGCACGTCGAGGATCGGCTCGGCTCGGTGAGCGGCGGGCCGTGTGCTTGTGAGCGACGTGTGTCGCAACCGGTCGCTTCACGGTCGGTGTGGCGGCCGGACGCACGGGCGCCTGCGACGGCACGACCGCGGGCGTGAGGTGGACGAGCACCGGCGCAGTCACCCGGGGCAGCACTTTCGGTGCGGTCGCCGCCGTGGGGGCCGGATCGGGTGCCGGGCTGCTCGCCGTGCCGGGCGAGTCGGGCGCCGGCCCTGCCGCCGATGCCGTTCCGGGACCAAGAAGGCTCGCTACCGCCACGAGGAGCGGTATTCCATGCCGCAGGAGCAAAGCTGGTGAGCGTCGCGCCATGTGCGACCACCTCAGACCGTGTTGCTTCCTACTCAGAAGCGTACGCCTGTCAACGGGCACGATCAACGGTGCGAAAGGGGAGGATCCAGGGCCCTGGATCCTCCCTCTCGCCTTGCGTCATGCGGTCTGCACCACCCCCTGCCGCGTCCCGGCGAGGTCGAGCGCGTCGCCGCGCGAGAGCGCGCCGTTCGCCTGCCAGACCGAGCCGCCGCCGCTTCCGCTGTAGACGCGGGTGGGCGACGAGGTGTTGCTCGGATGCACCTGAGCGGCGGCCGAGAACCCGAAAGCCGCCTGGAGCGTCCGTGCCGACTGGCCTGCGACCTGGATCGGCAGGCTGCCACAGCCACACGGGCTGCCGGCGATCGTCTGCCGACCGTCCTGCTGCGTGTCGGCTCCGTTGCCCGCCAGGGCCGACGAGCCGGCCGTGTTGGACTGGTTGACCGAGCCGCCGCCACCCCGGCTGTAGACCCGCACGGGCGACGCGTCGTTCGACGCGCCGACCTGCGCAGCCAGCGAACCCGCGAGGGCGCCCTGCGCCGTCGAGGCTTCCTGCCCGAGTGCCTGGATCTGGAGACCGCCGCCGGCCTCCGACTGCGTGCCATTCTGCCTCGTCGAGGCACCGTTCAGCGCCGCTGCCGAGGAGTTGGCGTTGTTCGCCTGCGACGTTGTGCCGTCGTCGCCGTAGCTGCCGACTCTCACGGGTGAAGCGGTGTTGCCCGAGTTGCTGCCGCCGCAACCGCACGGCGAGCGTCCGCCGAACAGCTGGATGGCCTCGGACCCTGCGATCGCACCCTGGTCGGTGTCGGACTTCTGCCCGAGCACCTGGATGCCTGTGCCATCGCAGTAGCACTTGCCGCCGGCTGCCGTCTGGCTGCCGGTCTGCGAGGTTCCGGCCAGGTTGCCCGCAACGGCGCTCGAACCCACCGCGTTGGACTGCGAGACCGAACCGCCGTTACCGGGGCTCTTGACCCGGACGGGTGATGCGTCGTTCGACGCGCCGAGCTGCGCTGCAGCCGACCCGGCGAGTGCGCCCTGTGACGTGGACGCGTCCTGCGACGCGATCTGGATCGCATTGCCCGTGCCGGCAGTCTGCGATCCCTGCTGCGATGTCCCTGCACCGTTCAGCGCGGCTGCGCTCGAGCCGGCAGTGTTCTGCTGCCGCGTCGAGCCACCGTTGCCGCCGCTGACGGCGCGGACGGGTGACGCTTCGTTCGACGGGTCGGCCTGAGCGGCTGCCGACAGTCCGGCGGCCTCCTGGCCCGTCTCGGCCGTCTGGCCTGCCTTCTGGATGGTCGTGCCGTCGCAACCACACGGAGCTGCAGCAGCGGCCTGGCGGCTGCTCTGCGTCGTGTTCGCGAGGTTGCCGGCGAGCGCCGACGATCCGACGTTGTTCGCCTGCGAGACGTTGCCGTCGTCACCCTTGCTCAGTACACGTACCGAGGCCGAGGTGTTCGACGGGTCGATCTGAGTCGCGTGCGACAGTGCCCCAGCGTCCTGGCCGGTCGAAGCCGACTGATCGGACAGCTGGATCGGCGCGCTGCCGCCGGAGCAACCGCACGAGCTGCCGCCGGTCGCGGTCTGCGACGCGGTCTGGCCCGTCCCTGCTGCGTTGCCCGCGTCGGCCCGCGAGCTGACGCCGTTCGTCTGCGACACGTTGCCGTTGTTGCCCTCGCTGAGCACCCGGATCGGCACGTTGGTGTTCTTCGCACCGGTCTGCGAGGCCAGCGACAGTGCCGCCGCCAGCTGGCTCGTCGACGCCGACTGGCTCGACGACTGGATCGCGCCGCTGCCGCCTGCCGACTGGGTCGAGCCCTGTGTCGTGTTGCTCGCGTTGCCCGCCGCGGCCGAGGACCCGGCGGTGTTCGACTGCGTCACGTTGCCATCGTTGCCCGGGCTCAGGACCCGGATCGAGATGTTCGTGTTACTCGGATTGGTCTGCGTCGCGCTGGACGCCGCAGCTGCTTGCTGCGAGGTATTCGCGGACTGACCTGAGACCTGTATGGGCCCAGGGTCAGCCGCGGAGACGGACACCGCTGTCAATGCGGTCACCGCCACCAGCACGAGCGCGAGAAGCATCTTGCGCATCGTTCACTCCTGTCTTGGTGGTTAGTCGCGGCGGGTTGCCGCGGTACTCGTCCGACAGGGGCGAGGTCAGCCTGGTGGGTGCGGTCTGGCCCCGTCGGCGCGAGCCGGAGGCACGGCCGGCGTACCGCGCAAGGCGGAGTAGACCGCGTAGAGGAACAGCAGCGCGAACGCCGAGGCGATCGCAATTCCAGCGTCGATGCCGCCGCCGTGGGAGGACGCGGCTCCGGCCGCGAGCACGAACGGCGTCGGGGCCGTCGGCGCGGGCGCCCCCGGTGTCGGTGTCCGTGGAGGCCGGGCGGCCGAGGTGGCGCTCCTCGAGGGGGCCGCGCTCGCGCCGTCGTCGGAACCCACGAGTCGCCGTGGCAGGCGTCCGAAGGGCTCGATGGGTGCGGCGAGGGCGTCGCCGAGCACCGCGCCGACGCTCGATGACGCGCCGGCGGTGTACGCCGGGCGGCCGGAGGCGGCGCCGTACGAGAGCGGCGCGCCACGGCGCGGAGCGTCCTCGCCGACGGTGGGATCGAGCGGAGCGGTGAACAGGCCTGCGTCGAGGGGGGATGCGCGCAGTGGTGCGAATGCGGGCGTCAACGCGGTCGAAAGCCCCGCTGCCACGGGCGTCAACGCGGTCGAAAGACCCGCCGCCACGGGCGCCAGGAGCGCCGGTGGATCCAGCGCCGGAGGTGTGATCGGGAGCGTGGCAGGTGCGGGTGCAGCGGCCTGGATCGCCGCCTGGACCGTGCCGGCGATGTTCGCTGCAGCGGCCGCGGTTTGCGCCGCAATCGACTGCACGAGATCTCCGGTGTTGCCGGGGCTCCCCACCCGCACGGAGATGGCGATGTTGCACGACGTGCACACGGTCACGCCCGCCATGTCGAGTGGCGGTGGGGGCTCGGAGCACGCCCAGTGCCAGTTGAGGACGATCGTCGTCGCTCCGGCCGGCGGTGCGGGGACCGACGGCACGGCTTCGTCCGTTGCGCAGTTCCAGTACCAGTTCCAGACAAAGATCTGTGGAGCATTTGCTGGTGTTGTCAACGTAATACCATTTGAATTATCCGAGGTGGTATTAGCAGTATCACCAGGCGTCGGCGACGGCTGCGCGACGGGCGCCGGCTGCGGTGCAGGAGCTGCTGTGGGCTGAGCAGCCGTGACCGGTGCAGGCTGGGTCGTGGGAGCGGTCGGCGGTGCGGGTGATGGTGCTGACGACGGTGTCTGAGGGACCGTCGGGGCGGGCGCTGCCGGCGGTATCGCAGGTGGTACTGCGTCGGAAACCGGCAGTATCACGGGGGTTTCCGGCTCTGAGGGAGCTGCCGGCAGTTGCGGCGCCGCCGGCCCCTGCGGCTCGGGCAGCGACGGCACCGCAGCGGCGACGGTGGCGACGATCGCGGCCGGATCGACCGGGAGGGTCACGCCGTCATCTGCGCGAGCCGGGCTGGCGGCGAGTGCGGCGACGGCTCCGCACACCGTGAGACCCAGCCCGACTGAGAACGTTCGCCGCATGATCCAACAAGACATGTACCCACTAACTGGCGAACCTATACGAAAAATGCAAAACCTATTCTTTTCATCTAAGTGCGCGCGACGTAGCATCGGGTCGTGGCATCCATCAGGAGCGCGGGCGATCCGGAGCGGAGCCGTCTGATCGAGGAGTACCTCCCGCTGGCGCGAGTCGCCGCTCGGCGGTTCGCGCGGCGCGGCGTGGAGGGCGAGGACTTGACGCAGGTCGCGGCGTTGGCGCTCGTCCGCGCTGTCGATCGGCGCGACCCGAAGCGTGATGAGCAGCTCGCCGCATACGTCAATCGCTCCGTCGAGGGCGAGTTGCGCCGCCACCTCCGCGACCGCGCCGCCACGGTGCGTGTGCCGCGGGAAGCGCGCTCCGACGACACGCCGGCGCGCCGGACCGCCCAGGCGCCTCTGCCGCTCGACGACGACGGCTGGGGCAGCGACGAACAGCCCTTCGAGGACCTGACGCTCGACCGGGCGCTGATCGCGCGGGCCGCGCGCTCGCTCGATGCGCGGCAGCGGCGGATTCTCCTCCTCCGCTTCTTCCTCGACCGGACGCAGGGAGAGGTGGCCGCCGAGCTCGGCATCTCGCAGGCCCACGTCTCGCGGCTGCTGACCGATGCGCTTCGGCGCATGCGGCGCCGGCTCGAGCGCGACGAGCCTTTGAAGCCTGAGAGGCTGCGCGCTAGGGTCGAACACTATGGCCTCGAATCCGGACCAGCTCGAGGCGGGTGAGCACTCCCACAGCGGCCGGCTCCTCCTGCGCATGCCGAAGCAGCTGCACGCCGAGCTCGCCGCCCGCGCCGACCGCGAGAATGTCAGCCTCAACCAGTGGATCGTCGCCGCCCTGTCGCGGTCGGTCAGCGGAGAGGTCGAGCCTGCCGGGGCGGAGCGCCGGTCCCGCCCGATCCCCAAGGAGCTTCGGCTCGCGCTGATCGTGAATGCCTGTGTCGTCGCAATCGCGGCGGTGATCGCGGTCGCGCTGATCGTGATCGCCTGGAACTGACCTCCTCAGGCCCGTGTGCGACGCGGAGGTCAGCCGATCAGGATGCGCACCGAGGCCCGCTCCATCAGCGCGCGAGATGCGGCGTTCTCGGGCGAGACCGACGCGTACAGGCGCTTGATCCCGGCGGCGTCGGCGTCGGCGGCGAGGCGCGACATGAGGACGCTGCCGACGCGCTGTCCCTGCCACGCGTCGGCGACCTCGACGGCCACCTCTGCCTCGTCACCCTCGCGCGCGAGCCGCGCGATGCCAACGGGCTCGCGGTCGACGAACGCGACCAGCACGTGGTGGTCGCCGTCAACCCGTGCCAGACGGTCGAGCTCGGGTGCCAGGAGCTCGTTCTTGGCGCCTCCGAAGCGCAGACGACGCGACCGGGCGCCCAGCCGCTCGAAGACGGCGCGGACGAGATTCGTCTCGCCGTTTCGCAGCGGCCTGACCGTGATCCCGTCGATCAGCTCGGCATGCATGGACATGCCTCGACGGTACGTGCGGCGGCCGCCGCAGCGCATCGGCCGCGCGACCGATCCGCCGTCCCCCGAGAGGACGAGTTCCAGGCCCGCGTGCGCCGAACTGCCCCCCCGACCCGATCGAACTTGGGCACGCGGTTTCCCAGCGTGCGGCGGGGTTGGAGCTGTCCGTGAGCAGCGGTCGTAGACGCGGATCGAGCCGAGGCGACCACCACGAAGGACAGGGGCCGATCCTCTACGTCTAGCCAGTAGAAGTCGCCGATGGCGGCCCGTAGCGTCTGCCTCCTTCTACCGACGAGAGGCAGGCACCGTGTCCCGTTACTGCATTGCAATGGTCGCATCGGCGCTGGCCGGCTTGCTCGTCGCGTCGGGCGCGGGAGCGCACGGCGGGCCGATGACCGCCGACGAGCATGCGGCAGAGGACATGGTCGTGCACACGGCCGCCCAGGAGCAGGCGCTCGATGCGCATACCCGTGCCGTCAGCGCATCCTCCGCGAAGGCTGCGGCCGCGGCTGCCGCCGGCGCTCCACAAGACGTGGGCGCGTGGGGCCCGGTCGTCGATTGGCCGGTCGTCGGGGTGCACGTCGCGCTTCTGGCGAACGGCAAGGTGCTCGCCTACGACTCGATCGGCGACAACGCGACGGAGACATACCCAGTTCAGGACCACACGCGCGGCACGGTGTGGGATCCCGCGACGGGCGCGCAGACCGCGGTCGACGTCGCCACTGGCTACAACATCTTCTGCAGCGGGCTCGCCCACCTCCTCGACGGACGCCTGTTCGTCGCCGGGGGCAACAAGGATCAGCAGCTGAACGGGATCATCCAGACCCACCTGTTCGATCCGTCGAGCGACCTGTGGAGCCTCGGCCCGAACATGGCTGCCGGACGCTGGTATCCGACGGTCACGCCGTTGAACAACGGCGAGATGCTCATCACGTCGGGTCGCGTCGACACACCCGAGGTGCGCACGGTCGCCGGCGCCTTGCGCGCGCTCGGCACCGCCTCGCTGAGTCTGCCGCTCTATCCGTGGATGGACGTCGCACCCAACGGCGGGGCGTTCTATTCCGGTCCTGACCAGACGCTGCGCACGCTGAACACGGCGGGCACGGGCGCATGGCAGGCGTTCGCGCCGCGAGACTCGATCAACCGCGATTACGGCAGCCACGCCCTCTTCGACATCGGCAAGGTGCTCGTGGCGGGCGGTGGTCCCTCGACCAAAACCGCGCTTGTCATCGACATCAACGGTGCGACGCCGCAGGTCTCAGCGACTGCGCCGATGGCCTTCGGCCGCCGTCAGCACAACCTGACGGTCCTCGCCAACGGGACTGTGCTCGCATCAGGCGGGAACTCGTCGGGCGCCTCGCTCGTCGACCTCAACACCGGCGTCTACCCGGCCGAGCTCTGGGACCCGGCCACCGGCCAGTGGCAGACGCTCGCGGCGATGCAGGTCACGCGTCAGTATCACTCGAGCGCGCTGCTCCTCCCCGACGGCCGCGTGCTGTCCTCGGGAGGCGGGATCTGCGGCACGTGCGACCAGGTCGGCTACCTCGCGAAGAACGCCGAGATCTTCTCGCCGCCGTACCTCTTCCAGGCCGACGGGACGCTCGCTCCGCGCCCGTCGATCGACGCCGCGCCGACGCAAACGAGCTACGGCACGCCGATGGTGATCACGACCGGCGCCCCGGCGTCGATCCGCAAAGTCGCGCTCGTCCGGCTCGGAGCCGTCACGCACTCGAACAACATGGAACAGCGCTACGTCCCGCTTCTGTTCACTGCCGGCGCGACGACGATCACCGCTACCGCGCCCGCAAACGCCAACGTCGCGCCGCCGGGCTTCTACATGCTTTTCATCATCGATGCGAACGGGGTGCCCTCGGTCGCCAGCATGGTCAATGTCGCCCCCGGCAACTCCTCGCCGAGCGTCACGCTTACGCAGCCGGCGAATGGCGCGACGTTCGCGGCGCCCGCCACGGTCAACCTCGCTGCGATCGCTTCCGACCCCGACGGCACCGTGACAAAGGTCGAGTTCTTCAACGGCTCGACGAAGCTGGCTGAGGACACGACTGCGCCTTACAGCTTCACCTGGAGCGGCGTGCCGGCTGGGAGCTACACGCTGACTGCGCGGGCGACCGACGATCTGGGCGCCACGACCACGAGCGCGGCCTCGGCGATCACGGTAACGGCGAACAGCGCGCCGACCGTCGCCATCACCTCTCCGACAGACGGCGCAACGTTTGCCTGGAAGCCGACGATCACCGTCAGTGCCACGGCAAGCGACGTAGGCGGCAACGTCACCGCGGTCGAGTTCCGAGACGGCTCGACCCTACTCGCGCAGGACACCACCGCGCCCTACTCCTTCACGTGGCGGAACGTCCCGCAAGGAACGCATGTGCTGACGGCGCGTGCGACGACAACTCCGGCGCTGCGACGACGAGCAGCCCCGTCGGCATCACCGTGCGTCCGAAGCGCTGACGCGCCACACCCTCTCGGCTCCCGTGCTGTCGCCACGGCCGCATCCCGTGCACGCTCGACCCGCGCGGGCCTGCGGTCAGGAGCGGCTCGCTCGTGCGCGGAGCGCTTCGGTGTAGGTGGGAAGCGCTTCTTGGCGGCGCCTGAGAATGCCCCCGACAAGAATCGAACTTGTGCACGCGGTTTAGGAGGCTTCCGTGTGTTTCGGGAAACTGCTGCAAAACATCGTGATTCAGGGTTGCGCTCGCGGCTGTGCGCCAGTGATCGCGCCAGCCGACCCGGGACGTCGAGCCCGCAACTCGCGATCAGACCAGGATGTTGAGTCGCACCGCAGACATCACGATCTCAACTCGTCGTGACACCTACGCTGGATCTTGGGCCGGCGTTGAGGCGAACGTCAGTTGCCGAAGAACGCATCGGCGATGGCGCCGATCAGGATTCCGCCGACGGAGCTGACGTGCGGGATGCCCAAGTGCTTCTGTCCCGAGGAGCTGGGCGGTGCGGGTTACTTCGCACCGCGCACTAACCAATGGAACGACTGGGAGGCGACCTTCGAGCATTACCCAATCCCGAAGCAAGACGGGGGCCGCAAGACCGTCGACAACGCGGTCCTTGCTCACCGCCTCTGCAACAAGCTCGACCACTCCATACGCAATGGGCTGTCCATCGAGAAAGATCTTGCGAGAGTCAGAAGAGCTCGAGAGGCGGTCATCGCGGCAAACCTGTCCCAGTCCGCAAGGTCGCTCGCCGCTTGCGAGAAATGCCTGAATTTGAGGTAGCTCCACGCGATCGTGGCACGGCACGTGCCGGCGATGCGCCAGTTATGTGCCCTCGGGGCGTTCAGGTGCAAGCATTGGCACGTGGGCCTTCCCGAGGGCACCGTTACGTTCCTGTTCACAGACATCGAGGGATCGACGGCGCTGCTGCGCGACCATGGCGACGGCTACGCCGAGATCTTGGGCGAGCATCGGCGGCTTCTTCGTTGCGCGTTCGCAGAGCACGGCGGCACTGAGGTCGATACGCAGGGAGACGCATTCTTCGTGGCGTTTCCCCGGGCGAGTTCGGCGCTGGCCGCGGCTCGGAGCGCACAGCAGGCGTTGCGTTCCGGATCAGTGAAGGTTCGCATGGGGATTCACACAGGCGAGGCGCTCGTCAGCGAAGAAGGGTACGTAGGGATGAGTGTTCACCGCGCAGCGCGGATCTCCGGTGCCGCGCACGGGGGGCAGGTGTTGGTGTCCCAAGTTGTTCACGAGCTCGTCGGGGGTGAGTACCTTCACGATCTCGGGGAGCATCGGCTGAAGGATCTCGGCGCACCGGAGCGGCTCTATCAGCTCGGCGACGAGATGTTCCCGCCGCTTCGTTCGCTCGATGTCGCGCGAACGAATTTGCCGGTGCAACCGACGAGATTCATCGGGCGGACACGAGAGCTTGCGGAGACGCTGGCGTTGCTGCGCGAGGACGATGTGCGTCTGTTGACACTGGTCGGCCCCGGCGGCGTGGGGAAGACGCGGCTTGCGTTGCAACTGGCTGCCGAGAGCCTGACCGACTTTTCGGGGGTGCGTGGTTCGTACCGCTTGACGACGTGCGCGAAGGCCATCGGCTCCGTGACCGCCTCTCCGAAGCCTTGTCGCTCCAGAGCGTTCACGCGCTCGACTCGTTCCTGCGCGGCCGCCAGTTGCTGCTGGTCCTCGACAACCTGGAACAAATCACCGACGCAGGGAGCGAGATCTGTTCGCTGCTCGCCGGTGCGCCCGACATACGGGTCGTTGCTTCGAGTCGCGCACCGTTGCGGCTGATTGGGGAGCAGGAGTACCCGGTGGGGCCGCTGGTCGACGACGAGGCGAGAGCGTTGTTTGCGCGGCGGGCCCGGTCCGTTCGACCGGAGTTCAATCTCGGCACGCAGGCCCAGATCGTCGACGAGATCTGCGCGCGCCTCGACCGGCTACCGCTTGCGATCGAGTTGGCCGCCGCGCGGTCCAAGCTTCTAGGCCCGGCTTTGATGCTGGAAACGCTCGATGCGCGGTTGCCGCTGCTCGCGGCACGCGCCGTCGATGTGCCGGAACGCCAGCGAACGCTGCGCGCGACGATCGCCTGGAGTTATGACCTGCTCGACCCCTCCGAGCAGGAGCTTTTCAGGCGACTCTCGGTCTTTGCAGGCGGCTTCACTGTGGCAGCTAGCGAAGCCGTGGCTGAAACGCCTCTCGCACTTGAGCTGCTCGAGTCACTCATCGACAAGAGTCTCGTGCAGATCCGTGATGGCCGCTTCGACATGCTCGGGACGATCAGAGAGTTCGCCTCCGAGCGGCTACACCAAGAAGACGATGTCGATGAGATCCGCGTCAGACACGCGGCGTACTTCACGAGCCTCGGTGACCGCAGCACGGCAGAATCCCGGCTAGACAAGGCGGATTTTCGGCTTTCGTTTGCGGAACTGGACAACGTTCGCGACGCGGCTCGCTGGGCGCGCACGGCCGGGAGGGGCCTGCTTCTTGCGGAGCTCATTGCAGCGAACGCAGAGATCGTTGCCTCGATGCACGTGGCGGAGAGCGAGGACTTTGCATCCTTCGGTCTCGCTCAGCCAGGCCTCTCTCCGGCGCGCCGAATTCGACTCCTCGGGCTCTTGGGAGGTGCTGCGCGCAGGCGAGGAGACTCCGAAGGTGCGCTGAAGATCGCAGATCAAGCACTTGCTCTCGCCCTCGAGGATGACCAACCGTTCGATGTGGGCTGGGCGCTCAACGACCGCGCGGTTGCTCTCGGTCTCCTCGGCAGAGGCGAGGCCGCGAGCGCAGATCTTCGACGCGCGCGCGATGTACTCGAAGCTGAAGGGCTCAACTCCTCAGCCGTGATGATCCGAGGCAACCTGGCGCTGTCGTTGATCGCAGACGGCGACTTTGCAGGTGCGGAGACGGAGTTTGAAGCGTTGCTCGAGCAATCCATACAGCGATCCACTTGGGCGTGGTGTGCGGCCAACCTCGCATGCATCAAGCTTATTTCTTGCAAGCCCGAAGAGGCGCATGTTCTCGTCGCGCGTGCTCTCCCCGTCGTGTGGGAGGAGAAAAGCGAAACCACAAGTTTCTGTCTCGAGCTCCTCGCGTCGATTGCGCTCGAGGAGGGCGACCCAGGCAAAAGCGCACGACTGCTGGCGCTCGCCGCAGCGTGGGACGATGCGCAAGGCGTCGCGGTGCTGAATCGTGACCCTTACGAAGTGGAGATGCGAGAACGAACGTACTCCCGTTCCCGTCAGCTTCTCGGAGAGGAGGCGTTCGCCGCCGAACAACTCCAAGGGCGCGCCCTACTTGAAGAGTTCCGCCCCGACACGGTGCTGTGAGTAAAGCTGACCAGAGTAGATGCCCCCGACAAGAATCGAACTTGTGCACGCGGTTTAGGAAACCGCTGCTCTATCCACTGAGCTACGGGGGCTGAAAGTGGGCGATCTCGGGACTTTCTGCCCTTCGCCTGGGCTGCGCAGCGCCGGCAGACGTGCGCCCCGGCAGTCTAGAGCGTCTCCGCGTCCACTCCTACGCCCGGTCCCGGACAGGCGAGCGTCTGCGCCGGCAGGCCCGAGGCTTCCTCGTCCGCGGCAACCGTTGGCAGTGGCGCGATCGCCACGGTCGCCTGCGAGCCCGTCGAGGTCGCGCTCAGCGGCGGCTACCGGTTCACGTCGGATCACGGCGACGGGCCCAACTCGCCGGCAGGGTTGGCCCCGTGCAGCGACAGGCGAACCCGTGACAGACCGTCGTGGATCGAGCACACTGTCGGAATGGTTCCAGGCGTCGGCGGGCTGACGGTCGGCGGCGATGTCGAGCGCGCGCTCGTCGGCTTGCCCGTCCCGAGCTACGTCCTCGACACGACCGGGATCATCAGGTGGATCAACCCTGCGGCGGAGCGCCTGCTCGGCGACGTCCGCGGCAAGCACTTCACCTCGGTGGTCGGCCCGGAGGACAAGGCGAAGGCGCAAGAGCTCTTCACCCGCAAGGTGCTCGGCACGACGGCGGCGACCGAGACGAACGGGGTCTTCGTGTCCACCGACGGAGCCCGCCTCTCGTTCGAAGTGAGCGCGGTGCCGCTGATGGGCGGCGAGCGTGTGGTCGGCGTCTTCGGGCTGCTGACCGGCCCGCTCGACGACGAGGCGAGCACACCGCCCGCGCACCTGACACCCCGCCAGGCCGAGGTCCTGCGGCATCTGGAGCAGGGACGCTCGACGAAGCAGATCGCCCAGGAGCTCCACGTGAGCACGGAAACCGTTCGGAACCACGTTCGCCATCTGCTGCGAGCCCTCGGCGTGACCACGCGCCTCGAAGCCGTCGCCGCCGTTCGACACGGCCAGGCTTCCGACGCGGCCGCAGGCTGAGGCACCGTGGGGTGGGAGAGAACCGGAAGATGCGGGTAGGCGTACTCGTGAGCGAGACGATCGACAGCAAAGGGGGGTGCACGAATGCCACGCATCACGACAATCCTCGCCGTGGCCGTCTGCGCGGCGGCCGTCGGCGCCACGGCATCCGAGGCCGATCACGGGAAGAGCACGAGCTCGCACTCGTTTCCGGCGGTGATCAAGCTGCCGCAGGGATTCCAGCCTGAGGGGATCGAGATCGGGAAGGGGACGACGTTCTACGTCGGCTCCGTCGCGAGCGGCGCCATCTATCGCGGCGACCTGCGCACCGGCAGGGGCGGAGTCCTGGTCGCGGGCGGCGCGGGCCGGAGCGCGACCGGGCTCGAGGCCGACAACCGCGGGCGGCTGTTCGTCGCGGGCGCGTCGACCGGCAGCGCCTACGTCTACGACGCCCGGGCCGGAACACTGCTGCAGACGATTCCGCTGGCAACTGCGCCGACGTTCATCAACGACGTCGTCGTCACGCGGGACGCGGCGTACTTCACCGACTCGTCGAAGCCGGTCTTCTACAAGATCCCGATCGGCCGTGGCGGTGTGCTCGGCGCGCCGCAGACGATCCCGCTGAGCGGCGATTACACGCACCTCAGCGGCTTCAACCTGAACGGGATCGACGCGACGCGCAGCGGCAAGGTGCTGATCGCCGTTCAGACCGCGAACGGGCGGCTCTACCGCATCGATCCCGCGACGGGCGCCGCGAAGACGATCTCGCTCGCCAACGGGGAGAGCGTTCCGAACGGCGACGGCATCCTGCTCGACGGCAAGAAGCTCTACGTCGTGCAGAACCAGAACAACGCGATTGCCGTCGTGCGACTGTCGTCGAATCTGACGTCCGGCGTGGTGCGCGACCGCATCGTCGACACGCGCTTCCATGTTCCGACGACGATCGACGATCACGGCAACCGGCTCTACGCCGTCAACGCCCGCTTCGGCGAGGCGAACCCGGCGAGCCTCGCCTACACGGTCGTGCAGGTCCGCAAGTAGGGCCGCCGCGCGGCGGGGCCTGGCCTAGCCCAGGCCCCGCCGCTCAGGCGGCCGGCGCCGAGGCGGGTCGCACCATCCCGCCGAGCTGACGGCGCGCGGCGTCCTCGTCGAGCGTCCACGGGCCGAGCAGCTCGAACGGGTCACCGACGGCGATCCGGCCGGGCTCGATCACGTAACAGTCGAGCGCGAAACGGCCGTCGAACTCGTCGACGATGCGCCGAAGCACGCCGTGGTCCTGCTCGAGCGTGTCAGGGTCGAACGTCGTCATCACGCAGCGTCCGCGCACCTGCCGCATGCCCACGACCGCCTCGCCGACGCCCAGCGAGACGCCGTGCCACTCGCGCTCGGCGAGGCCATGGATGCCCTCGACGACGATGTTGGGCCTCAGCCGGCGCAGGTCGACCCCGAGCTCGGCCAGCGCGCCGTCGGTGACGAGGGAGACCGGCAGGACGTCGAAGCGGATGCGCGACCGGTCCGCGATCAGCTCGATGTCATCGGCAGACGCCGCGCGCACGAGCGCCTGCGCCTCCTCGCTCCACCAGGGAAGCCCATTCACGAAGGGCGTTCCGTCAGCGCCGGTCGTGCCGTCCAGACCGAGCAGGCTCGGATACTGCCGCGCTGAGATGCGCCGGCCCGAGCGGCTCTGCGGGCGGACGAGCCGGTCGCCGGTGAGCCCTGCCTCGGTCAGGAGCGTTTCCTCGACCCGCTCGCCGCGGAGCGACTTGACGGGGTACCGCCAGAGCTCACGCACGCGGGCCATGGGAACGAGAACGCGCTCCCGACGTTGCGACTTCCCGCGGTCGGGTAGGACTGCGGCCGTGACGAAGGTCGAAGGAGAGCGGAGATTCGCCGCACCGCCGCAGCGCGTGTTCGATCTGCTGACCGACCCCGACGTGATCGCCTCGGCGATCCCGGCGGTGCGCGGCCACTCGGTCGTCGACGCCGACCACTGGAGCGCCAAGGTCAAGCCACCCCTGCCGTTTGCGCCGAGCGTGACCATCCGCTTCGAGGTGCTCGACCGCCACCCGCCCGAGCACGCGCGCCTGCACGCTCACGGTGGCGGGGCCGACGTCACGTCGACGTTCGACCTGGCCCCGGACGGGAGACGGCACGTTGATGCGCTGGCAGACCGAGCTCGAGCTCGCCGGGATCCTGGGCCGGTTCGCCGGGCACAGCCTCGACGCGATCGCCGAGCGGCAGGCGGCGCGCACGCTCGACGCCGTCGAGCGACGGCTCTAAGGGCTAGACGCCGTCGGCGATCTCGGCGTGGCGCTCCGCCACGCACATGCGTGCCCAGTGCTCGGCGCGCTCGACGAGCCGTTTGATCAGCGACTCGCGCTCCCGCCCGGCCGGCGGCACCCGGTCGAGTGCCACCTCGATCCGCACCTGGTGCACGGAGGCCTCGACGTTCGCGTCGATCTCGTGCCGCTCCTCGGAGATGATCGACACCTCGCCGACCTCGTCGAGCAGCCACTCGGCGAGCCGGTCGATCTCCGCTGCGGTCGCTTCGCGGCCCGCGAAGACGCCGAAGTTGACGCGCACCTCGATTGCAGGCGGCTCTTGATGCTCCACGGCGAAGGCCATGGTCGGTTCGAATTCGTCCAGTTCCATCACCATGACAACGGTCGTAGCCCGATCCGGGTTGCGCCTAACCTTCCCTCGGTTGCCAGCGGAAGCCCCTGAGCGCTGCAACCAAGCCAATCACGCCCCAGAGCGCAACGACCGCAATCGAGCGCCAATCCGTCCAGAGATGCCGGTCGCGCACCATCACCTCGCGCGTCAGCTTCGTGAAGTAGGTCAGCGGCAGCACTTCGGCGATCGCCTGCAGGAACGACGGGTACCGCTTGGGCGTGAAGAACGTGCCGGAGATGAGCGCCATCGGCAGGTAGATGAAGTTCACGACCGCCGACGACCCCTCTGCCGAGCGGATGAAGCCGGTCAGGCCGAGCCCCATCGCAGCGAAGCAGGCGGCGCCGAACAGCAGCAGCACGAACAGCGAGAAGACGCGCTCTGGGAGGTCGACGTCGAAGATGAAGTGCCCGATCGCGATCATCAGCGCCGCTTCGATCAGGAAGACGATGAATGTCGATGCGAGCAGTGCGAGCAGGT
Source organism: uncultured Actinomycetes bacterium (assembly GCA_963698925.1). GTDB lineage: Bacteria > Actinomycetota > Thermoleophilia > Gaiellales > Gaiellaceae > PALSA-600. The sequence goes on from CAVOSR010000008.1 coordinate 201,316, forward strand.
ACGTCGCGGGCGGCAGCGGTGTCGCGCGGATGCGCTTCAGCACACCGCTCTCACGGCGGATCACCATGGTGATCGCAAGCCCCGCGAACGCGGTCGACGCGACGCCGTAGCCGATCATCCCCGCCTGGAGGAACGGAGCCGCTCGAATGTGCTCCTTCGCGATCGTCTCGTTGCCGTAGATCGAGCCGAAGATCAGAAAGAAGATGATCGGGAGGAAGAACGTGAAGAAGGCCGCCTCCCGGTTGCGCCAGAAGAGGAGCTGCGCCGTTCTGACCTCGTGCAGGAAGAGCCTCACTCGGTCAGCTCCAGGTAGACGTCCTCGAGCGTCGGACGCCGTACCTCGAGCGCTTCGAGCTCCTCGCCGCGCGCCAGCGCCTCGGCGGTCAGCTCGTGCAGGCGCCGCGTCGGGTCGCGCGTTGCCTCGACGACCTCCCGGCCGCTGCGGCGGTAGCGGATCTCGGTCTCCACGGCACCGCCGGTCAGGTCCGAGGGTCGTCCCTCGCGCACGATCTCGCCGTCGCGCAGCACTGCCACACGGTCGGCCAGCTGCTCGGCCTCGTCGAGGTAGTGCGTGGTCAGGAGGATCGTCTTGCCGAGTGCGCGCAGGTTGCGAACCGTCTCCCAGGCTGTGCGCCGCGCGCCGGGGTCGAAACCGGTGGTCGGCTCGTCGAGGAAGATCAGCTCGGGATCCCCGATCAGCCCCAGGCCGAGGTCGAGCCGCCGCTGCTGGCCGCCCGAGAGCGTCCGTGCGCGCGCGTCCTGCTTCTCGCGCAGCCCGACGAGCTCGATCACCTCGTCCACGTCGCGCGGCGACTCGTAGTAGCCCGCGAACACGCGCAGGCTCTCTCGCACGGTCAGCGCGGGGTAGAGCGACGACGATTGCAGGACGACTCCGAGTCTGTTGCGCCACGCGCGTCCCGCCCGTTGCGGGTCGACTCCCAGCACCTCGACGGATCCGCCGTCGCGGTTGCGGTAGCCCTCGAGAATCTCGACCGTCGTCGTCTTGCCCGCGCCGTTCGGCCCCAGGAGGGCGAAGACTTCACCCGCCTCGATCTCGAAGTCGATCCCGCGCACGGCTTCCAGCCGGCCGTAGCGCTTCTGTAGGCCGCTGACGCTGACGACGCTCACAGGTCGACCTCGTAGACGGCGCCCGGGTCGAACGAGACCCGCTCGCCGGTCAGCGCCAGCACGATCTCGGAGCAGTCGGGCTGGTGCCCGACGGTGACGATCACCTCGCCGCGGCCGGCCACCGCTTCGCGCACGTCGTCGGCGTCGGCGCCGGGCGCGAGCCGCTCGTCGGCCTCGGCTTCGAGGCCCGCCGCACGCGCGATCGCCTCGGCGGTTTCGCGGGCGCGCAGCAGCGGGCTCGACAGCACGGCGTCGACGGCTTCGCCCGCCAGGCGGTCGCCGAGCGCCCGGGCAGCCGCACGCCCCGCGTCGGTCAGCGGACGCAGCTCATCCGGATCGCCGGGCGCAGCCTCGGCATGCCGCACGACGAAGAGACGCACGGCTCTAGCGTAGTCGGGTTGCGACCTCGCCCAGCAGGCCGACCATCTCGATGTCGTCGTGGACGCGGTGCTGCAGCATCGCGCGCTGGACACCCACGGCCTCGTACGCCCGCAGCTGCTCGACGACCTGGTCGACCGTTCCGCGGATGGGCGGAGGGCTGCCGCCGACCGCCTCCTCGTACCGCGTCAGTCGCCGGTGGAGGTCGTCGTCGTCGTGTCCGACGAGGCAGCCGATCATCATCGAGTAGACGAGCGGCTCTCGGCCTGCGTCGCGCGCCGCGACGTCGAGTGTCGCCTTGCGCTCGCGCGCCTCGTCGACTGTCGGAAAGACGGTGTTGTACTCGTCGGCGAAGCGCACGGCGGCGCGGACGGTGCGCGGCTTCGCCGTCCCGCCGACGATGATCGGCGGTCGCGGCTGCTGTACCGGCTTCGGCCAGATGTCGTCGGCCGTCGTCCACTGCCGCGTGATCTCCTCCAGCTGCCGGTCGAGCTCGTCGAGCCGCTCCCTGGTCGTCAGGAACGGGAAGCCGTATGCCTGGTGCTCGCGCTCGAACCAGCCGGCGCCGATGCCGAGCTCCGCACGCCCGTTCGAGACGTGGTCGACGGTCACGACACTCTTGGCGAGCACCGAGGCGGGCCGGAAGGTGACGGGTGAGACCATCGTCCCGAGGCGCAGCGTCCGCGTGCGCGCGGCGAGCGCTGCGAGCGTCGTCCACGCGTCGAGTGATCCGGCAGGCGAGCCTGTGCTGATCGCCTGGTAGTGATCCGAGCGGAAGAGGCCCTCGAGCCCGGCGGCCTCGGCCGCCTCGGCGAGCGCGAGCCATTGCTCCCACTCGACTCCCTCCTGGCCCTCGATCATCAAGCAGATGCGCACCACTCGATTACAGCGGTCCGGGATGGAAGATGCGGCGGTCGACCTCCGTCCAGTGGAGTGCAGGACGCATTTTTGCCAGATGACAGATCTCCTGTGCCGGCCGGGACGACCAGTCCCGGCCGGCACCACCGGCGTGGATAGGGTGGGCCTCGTGCGCCGCTTTCGCTACGTCGTTGCGGATGTCTTCACCGACACGCCGCTCACGGGCAACCAGCTGGCGGTCTTCACCGATGCGCGCGACCTGACGAGCGAGGACATGCAGTCGCTCGCGCGCGAGATGAACTTCTCGGAGTCCGTTTTCGTGCTGCCGCCGAGCTCGCCCGAGGCGGACGTTCGTATTCGCATCTTCACTCCCGCGCTCGAGCTGCCGTTCGCGGGGCACCCCGTGCTCGGGGCCGCGTTCGTGCTCGGGTTGCCGTTGCAGAAGATCGTGATCAAGCTCGAGACGGTGTCGGGCGTCGTCCCGGTCGAGCTCGAGCGCGAAGGCGCACGGATCACCTTCGGCTGGATGCAGCAGCCGATCCCGCGCTGGGAACCGGCCGACAACGAGGAGGGGATTCTGGCGGCGATCGGCATCCCCTCGTCCGGGCTGCCGGTCGAGCGCTACGAGCTCGGGCCGGGGCACGTGTACGTCGAGCTGGTCTCCGCCGACGACGTCGCCGCGGTCGAGCCCGACCTGGGTGCGCTCGAGCGCGCTACCGGCGACGGCGTCAACTGCTTCGCCCGCGACGGCTCCGGCTGGAAGACGCGGATGTTCGCGCCGTCGCACGGCGTCGCCGAGGATCCGGCGACCGGTTCGGCGGCCGGCCCGCTCGCCCTCCACCTCGCACGGCACGGGCGCATCGCGTTCGGCGAGCAGATCGAGATCACCCAGGGCGTCGAGATCAACCGCCCCTCGAAGCTCTACGCGCGCGTCGACGGCTCCGAGGACGCGATCGAGCGCGTCACCGTCGGCGGCGCTGCGGTGATCGTCGCGCGCGGCGAATTCAGCTTCTGAGCTCGACCGCGTCGATCGTGGGCAGCTCGACCCCGAGCGACGACCAGAACGTGCCGCCGTCGCGCGACACGTAGAGGCGGTTTCGCGCCGCGTAGACGACGACGTCGGGGTCGTCCTCGGAGACCGCGACGGCCCGGCCGGAGGGGAGCCCTCGCCCCGACTCGCGCCACGTGACGCCGGCATCGTGCGAGACGACGAGCGGTGGCTTCGTGTCGACGACCGCGACGACGGCCGACCCGGCTGCTGCCGCGGCGACGAGCCGCGGCAGGTTCAAGTCGAGCAGCATCGGCGTCGCGGGCTCGCCGGCCCACGCCTCGACCTCTTCGTCGTCGAGATCGACGGCGAAGCTCCCGGCCTCGGTGGTGACGACGACGATCATCAGGGCATCATCAGCGACGCGACGACCGCAGTCGCCCGACGCGCCGCCCCGGCGGGCCCGAAGCCGGCGTTGCGCGCGACGACGTAGGACGTCGCGAAGGCATCGCCGGCGCCGGTCGGATCGCCCGAAAGCGGTCGGGCCGGAATCTCCTCGCGCGTGCCGCCCACGTAGACCGTCGCGCCCTGCGAGCCGCTCGTGACGACGATCTCGCGCACGCCGAGCGCATCGAGGTCGCCGATCACGTCCGCTTCCTCCTCGGCGAGCTTGAGGATCCAGATGTGGCGCAGGACGTCACGGTCGAAGTCGTCGTCGAGTTGCAGCGGTCCGACCTGCGGGACGCGCACCAGTCCCTGGCCGTCATAGGAGACGCGGCAGCGTCGCGCCAGCGCTGCCAGCGTGGCGGCAGGAAACTCGTGACGGGCGAGCGGTGCGACGTGCGCCCAACGCGTCGATGGAAGGGGCGGGAGATCGGCGGGCGCCCAGGTATCGCCGAGGGAGTCGACCCGCATCTCGCGGCGGTCGCCGTCGTAGGAGAACGCGAACGTCGCGGTCGACTCGCCGGGGACGAAGCGGACGGGCGTTCCGAGCCGCACGAGCGGCGGCAGCAGCGCATCGCGATCCTCTACCGCGCAGCGAGCGACGACGCGGGCCGGGACGCGTAAGCGCTGCAGCGCGCGGGCACCGTGGTAGGAGCCGCCGCCGATGCGGGGCGGGGCGCCGGGCAGTGCGTCCAGCGCGAGGTTGCCGATCAGCGCGATCACGCGCTCGCCAGTATGGGCCTCCTTGCGAGCACGCGTGCGAGGGCGGCGAGAGCGAAGGCGACGAGAAAGCTCGGCACGGACGCGCCGCCCCACGGCAGCGAGTGCGGATGCGCGTGCGCGACGAGGCCCGTCCACCAGGACGGGCCTTGCGGGTAGAGCCACTGGTAGACGCAGAACCCGGTCAACCAGGCGACGACCATCTCGAGCCTGATCTCCGGCACGCGGAAGACGTCGTCGCGCCCGTAGTGACGGCCCGCGAGCAGCCAGTCGGCGAGGAGGACGGCGAAGAGCGGGACGAAGAACGATCCGAGGAGGTAGAGGAACGGCTGGTAGTTCCGGAGGTCGACGATGAGCGCGCCGGCCGTCGCCACGGCCGCGACCCCGCCGACGAGCAGGCGTTGCGGGATCCGCGGCACGAGGTTCTGCAGGCTGACCGCGCCCGAGTAGACGTTCGCAAACGCCTCGTCGCTCTCGTCCACGGTGAGGGCGAGCAGCGCCAGCAGGCTGGCCGCGCCGCCGGCGGCGACGGCGGTCAGCAGGCCGGGCGCGTCGCTGATGTGGCGCGAGAGCGCGATCACCGCCCCGAGGGCGAAGAGCGGAATCGTCGGCAGGAAGTAACCGAGCCCCGCGCTGACGAAGCCGTCTCGGCGCGTGCGGGAGAAGCGGGTGTAGTCGGCGACGAGCGGCGTCCAGCTGATGATCGACGCGAGCACGAGGTCGAACCCCGGCCAGAACGCATGCGCCCCGCCTCGGTGCCAGAGCGCGACGGGATGGCGGCCGTGCAGCGACCACCAGGCGAGGTAGAGCAGCGACGCGATCACGACCCACACCGCGAACGTGCGGACGTACTTCCGCACGAAGCCGACAGGCCCGAGCAGAGCGAGCCCGGTCGCGACGCAGCCGAAGACGATCTTCCAGAACGGCACGCCGCCGAAGCCGAACAGCTGCTTCGAGAGTGCGCTCGCCCCGGTCGCGATGATGATCAGCTCGAAGATCGACCAGCCGAGGCACTGCACGATGTTGAGTGCGGTCGGAAGATACGAGCCGCGCCGGCCGAGCGGCGCGCGCAGCAGCACCATCGTCGGCACGCGCGCGTCAGCGCCGATCAGGCCGCCCAGCCCGAGCAACAGGTTCCCCACGACCGCCGCGGCGACGATCGCGCCGAGCGCGACGGGCAGCGACAGCGCGAGCCCGAACTCGTCGGCCGGGAGGACGAGGAACGCGCCGGCGACGATCACGAGCAGCGAGACGGAGAGGTTCGACCAGAGCAGCAGCCCGTCGAGCAGGCCGAGCACGCGGAGGCGCTCGGGAACGGGCTCGATGCCCCAGGACGGCGTGTCGTTCGGTGTCACAGCGCTCCCTTCGCCGGCATGACCCGGAGCAGGTTCGACGGGTGTGATCTCAGCCCCCAGGCGGGGCACCCCGGTCGCGCCAGGATAACGAGCCGTGGCTCATCGGGACCGGTCCCAGGGACAGTCCCCGGGACCTGGCCGGATTGGCTACAGCGGCACGAGCCGCGTGGCGGTCGCCTTCCAGCTCGCGAACAGCTCGTCGCCCTCGCGCACCTCGAGGCGCGTCGCGGAGCTCGCGCTGATCTCGGCGGTGAGCGGTCCCAGCGTGACACGCACGCGGTTTGCGAGCTCGACCACCGTCGTCACGGCGGCGCAGAGGACGTTCTGGGTCGAGTCGTCGGGCCGGTGGCGCGACAACGTCACGTCCCACGGATAGACGATCGCCGCTGCTGCGCTCCCCGGATCGGCGTCGTCGGTCGAGCGCACCGTGTGCCCGTCGGCCAGCTGGAGCTGCGCGAGCGGCAAGAGCGCCGTCACCGTGCCCCGCAGCAGGTTCGCCCCGGTCAGCGAGGCGACGAATGCGTCGGCGGGGCGCGCGACGAGCTCGGCCGGCGTGGCGATCTGCCGGATACGTCCGTCGATGATCACGCCGACCCGGTCGGCGAGCGCGGCCGCATCCTCGAAGTCGTGCGTCACCAGCAGCGCGGGGCAGCCGAGCTCACGGAGGAGCTCCCGCAGCTCCCCGCGCACCGATGCCCTCGTGTGCGCGTCGAGGGCCGAGAGTGGCTCGTCGAGCAGGAGGACGCCGGGGTCTCGAGCGACCGCCCGCGCGACGGCGACGCGCTGCCGCTCGCCGCCCGAGAGCGATTCCGGGCGTGCGTCGGCCAGGTCGGTGATGCCGAACCGGTCGAGCAGCTCGGCGACCCGGGTGCGGCCGGCGAAGCCGACGTTCTGGGCGACGGTCAGGTGCGGGAACAGCGCGTACTCCTGGAAGACGAGACCGACCCGTCGCTGATCCGGCGCCTTGCGCACGCGCGCGGCCGCGTCGAACCACACGTCGTCGCCGAGCGCGATCCGCCCTGTGGCCGGCCGCGCGAGCCCTGCGATCGCGCGCAGCACCGAGCTCTTGCCCGCACCCGACGGGCCGACCAGCGCCAGCGTGTCCGCGACCCGGAGGTCTACGTCGACGTCGAAGGCGCGAAGCGGAAGCCGGAACGACGCTTCGAGAGCGTCCAGGACGAGCTCACTTTCAGCGTGACGAGGATGGAGGCGCTGATCAGCACGAGCAACGCGCTGATCGCGAGCACGACGTCGAAGTCGACGTCGAACTCCGCGTAGATGGCGAGCGGCAGCGTCTGTGTGACGCCCTGCAGCGACCCCGCGAACATGATCGTCGCGCCGAACTCGCCCAGGCCGCGGGCGAGCGCCAGCGCCTCGCCCGCCGCAAGGCCGCCGCCTGCGAGCGGCAAGACGACGCGGAAGAACGTTCGCGCAGGTCCCGCCCCGAGCGTGCGCGCAGCGGCAACCACGTTCGGATCGACCGACTCGAAGGCCGCGATCGCCGCGCGGACGTAGAGCGGGCCCGCCACGAAGATGACGGCGACGGTCACGGCCAGCTGCGTGAACGGCAGCGATGTCGGGAACAGGCCGACGCGACCGAACGCGGCGAGCAGTCCGATCCCCGCGACCGCCGGCGGGAGCACCAGCGGCAGCTCGATCAGCGACACGAGCAGCACGCGACCGCGGAACTGGTGCGACGCGATCACGAACGCCGCCGGCGTGCCGACGAGAAGGATCACGAGCTGCGCCTCGATCGTCGTCTTCAGGCTGACGATCAGCGCGTCCGTCACGACCGGATTCCCGAGCTGCTCGACGAGGTGCGCCGGCGACACGTGCGTGAAGATCGCGACGATCGGCAGCAGGAGAAACAGCAGTGTCGCGAACGTCGCCGCGAACGTGCCGACGACGAAGGCCACGCGGCTCATTTCTTGACGCGCGGCAGGAATCCGGCGGCGACGAACGCCTTCTGCGCCTTCGCTCCGATCAACCGGGTGACGTACGCCTGCGCTGCCGCGCGGTTCGGGCTCGACCTCACGACGCCGACCCCGTACTGGACCTTCGGCTGTGCCCAGGCGGGCATCCTGAGCACCGTCACCCTGCCCGGCACCGTCTTCGCGTCCGTGGAGTAGACGAAGCCCGCGTCGGCCTCTCCGAGCGCCACCTTGGCGAGCACCTCGCGTACGTCCGATTCGCGGCTGACCACGTTCTGCAACACGTCGGTCAGCGCCATGTTCTTCAGGATCTGGACCGTGTAGCTCCCGACGGGGACGGCAGGCGCCGCGACCACGAGCTTGGTTCCCTGCTTGCGCAGGTCGTAGACGCTGTGGATGTTCGCCGGGTTGCTGCGCGGGACGATCAGCACGAGCTGGTTGCGCGTGAACACGACCGGCTTGGTCAGCAGCCCCTTGGCGAACAGCTGCTGCGGCAGCGTCATGTTGGCGGATGCGAAGACGTCTGCCGGCGCTCCTTGTTGGATCTGCGCGGCGAGGGTGTTCGAGCCGGCGAACGCGTAGCGGCTCGTCCCGTCGATGCGGGGCAGCACGTCAGTGAGCGACGCTGCCGCGTAGACGTTGAGCGTGACCCTTCCTGCCGCCGAGGCGGTTCCGCATGCGAGTGCGGCGACCAGCAGGATCGTTCCGAGCAACCTGGGCATCAGCGCTCCACCATGACCGAGGTCGACTTGACGAGGGCCGTGACGCTCATCCCTGGGGCAAGCGCGAGGTCTTCGACTGCATCGCGCGTGACGAGGGCAACGACGCGGGCCGGCTCGTCGACGACGATCTCGACCTTGGCGATCAGCCCTTCGATCTCGACGGACGTGACCGTGCCGACGAAACGGTTGCGCGCGCTCAGCACGTGCGAGCCCGCGTCGCCGCGCAGCCGCTCGATCTCCTCGGCCGAGACGACACGTCGATTGCGGGAGTCGCGCCGGGTCGTGATCTTGCCGGTCTGGTCCCAGCGGCGCAGCGTGTCGAGGCTGATGCCCAGGCGCTGCGCCGCCTCGCGTGCCGGATACTCGGTGCGCGCCATCAGCTCGTGTACCGGTCGAGCGTGTCGGAGACGGTCGCCATCGTCAGTGCCTCCGGGAAGGACCGGCCGATCAGGTGCCCGGTCGCCTCACCGCTGAAGGCGCTCAGATGCTGGGCCTCGCTCGCAGCGATCCGGGCCAGCGGTCCCGCGAGCACCTGCGCGCGGATCGCCGCGACGGCGCCAAGGTAGGCGCCGAGGGCGAGCGTCTCGAGCTCGACGCCGAGCCTGGCGATCGAGCCGGCCGATGAGAACGCGCGGGCCGGGTAGTGAAAGTCGACGTCTCCGGGATCGGTCGAGACCTGCCCGGCACCGGTCAGGATGCCCGCCACCGAGGCCAGGTGCTCGCGTTCGTTCGCCTGGGCCCGCAGGAGGGCGTCGCGGCCTGCGGCCGCAGACTTCTTCGCCTTCAGCGCGCGGTCGTAGAAGTCGATCGAGAGCAGCTCGACGGCCACCAGCAGCCGCGCGTAGGCGAGGTCGCGGTCGTCCGGGCTGTCGGCGAGCGCGCTCGGCGCGGCCGCCAGGGCAACCGCGGCTGCGAGAAAGCCGGTGCGCGTCGTCACCTTAGGCATTGCCTAGGCAACGCTAGCAGCCTCACGCGGCGATTAGCGCACTCGGCAGTGGGAATCTCCAGGCCATCGTCGGAGCGGGCAACACGCAGCAGGAGTTCGGGGGCGTCTGGGATCTCTATGTCGCGGTCCTGGCCGTGGTCGTGGTTCTCGTCTTCCTCGCCACGCTGGCCCCGCTCGTGGTGTTCCATGGCCGCCGCCGCGCGGCGTCGAGCCGCCGGCAGACGGCGCCGCTCGCCGAAACGGCCTACGCGCTCGTGCTCGTCGTCATCGCGGGGGTGCTCGTCACGAAGACGTTCCGCGCCGAGTCGCGCGAGGACGCGGTCGCGGCGACCGGCGACACGGTCGAGGTGGTCGCGTTCCAGTGGGGTTGGACGTTCCGGCATGACGGGCGGTCGGTCACCGGAGACGACCTGCACAATCCCACGCTCGAGGTGAGGGCGGGTCGCACGATTCGCTTCCGGATGATCTCGCGCGACGTCATCCACTCCTTCTGGATCCCATCAGAGCGCTTCAAGCGCGACGCGTTCCCAGGGCACTGGACGGAGTTCGACCTCATATTCGAGCGGCCCGGGACCTACGTGGGACGATGCGCCGAGTTCTGCGGCCTGCAGCACGCGGGCATGGGCTTCACGGTGCGCGCCACGTGACGACGGTCGCCTTGCCGCGGCGCGGCCGCTTCCGGCCGGTCGAGTGGGTGTCGTCGACCGACCACAAGCTGATCGCGATCCGCCTATTCGCGTCCTCGTTCTGCTTCTTCCTGCTCTCGGGGGTGCTTGCGCTCGTGGTGCGCACCGAGCTCGCCCGGCCGGGCATGCAGGTCGTGTCGCACGACGAGTACAACCAGCTCTTCACGATGCACGGGAGCGGGATGCTCTATCTCGTGTTCGTGCCGGTCGCGCTCGCGCTCGGCGTCTACCTCGTACCGCTGCAGATCGGCGCCGCGCGCCTCGCGGCCACGCGGCTCGCGCGCGCGTGCGACTGGGCGATTCTCGTCGGCGGCCTGACGATGTATGCCGGCTTCCTGACCCAGAACGGTGCCGCCAAGTCCGGGTGGACCGCGTTCTACCCGCTCTCCGGCGATCAGCACGCGCAGGGGACCGGCATGGACCTCTGGATCGTCGGCGTGATCCTCGTCACGCTGGCGCAGCTCGGGCTCGCGTGCTGCCTGCTCGCGACCGTCTTGCGCCTGCGCGCGCCGGGCATGACGCTGCTGCGGCTGCCCGTCCTCACCTGGTCGCTCGTCGTCACGTGCCTGATGGTGGTGACGTCGTTTCCCGCGCTCGTCGTGGCGATGGTGCTGTTGTGGATCGACCGAAACGTCACGCCGGTCTTCCACACGAGCGGCGGCCCGGTCGCATATCAGCACCTCTTCTGGTTCTACGGGCATCCCGTCGTCTATGTCATCTTCTTCCCGTTCCTCGGAGCGGTGGCCGAATCGGTCGCGGTCTTCTCGCGACGCCGGTTCTTCGGCTACCACGCACTCGTGCTCGCGCTCCTCGCCTTCGCGACACTCTCCATGTCGGTGTGGGCTCACCACATGTTCGCGACGGGACGCGTGACGAATCAGTTCTTCTCGCTCACGTCGACGGCGCTGCTCGTGCCCGCGGGCGTCGAGTACTTCGACCTGATCGCGACGATGTGGGGTGGTCGGATCCGCGTCACCACGTCGCTGCTCTTCTCCGTCGGGTTCATCCTGTTGTTCCTCTTCGGCGGCCTCTCCGGGATCATCGTGGCGTCGCCGCCGCTCGACTACCACGTGCACGACTCGATGTTCGTCGTCGCGCACTTCCACTACACGCTGTTCGCAGGGTCGCTCTTCGGGCTCTTCGCGGGGATCTACCTCTGGTGGCCCAAGGCGACCGGCTGGTTCCTGCACGAAGGCTGGGGAAAGCTGCAGTTCGCGCTGATGTTCGTGGGGACGAACCTCACCTTCGCGCCGCTCTTCGTGCTCGGCTACGACGGCATGCCGCGTCGAGTCGCCGACTACTCGCCGTCGGCGGGCTTCACGGGCTGGAACACGGTCGCGACGCTCGGCTCGTACGTGCTCGCGGTCGCGATCCTCGTCTTCATCTGGAACATCTGGGTCTCGTCGCGCAGTCGCGTCCCGGCCGGTTCCGATCCATGGGCCGGGCACACGCTCGAATGGTGGGCGCCGTCGCCGCCGCCACGCGGGAACTTCGACCGCCCGCTGCCGGCCGTCGCGTCGTTCGCGCCGCTGCTCGACCTGCGGGAGCAGCGATGACGGAGCACATGCTCGAGCACCTCGGGCTGACGCTCGTGCTGGGGCCGGCGCTCGCTGCGGGAGCGTCGGGTCGGCTGCGGGTCAGGCCGTGGCTCGGCCTCGCTCAGTTCGCGGTGCTCGTCACCGTGCTCCACCTGCCGGTCGTGTGGGACGCGACGCACGCCGATGCGCTGCTGTGGCTGCTCGCCGACGTCGCGACCGTCGTCTCGGCACTTCTCTTCTGGTGGCCGGCGCTCGCGCCTGCGTCGCCGCTCGGGCCACTCGCACGTGCCGGATACCTGATGGTCGGGATGCCCGTGATGTCTGCCGTCGGTGTCGTGCTGGACTTCGTCGACCGGCCGCTCTATGCAGGCGTCACCCTCGGCGAGCAGCATCGCGCCGGAGCCCTGATGTGGGGCGTCGGCTCCGCGGCGGCGGCCGCGATCTTCGTGGTCGCCGTCTGGCTGAGCCTGCTCCGCGAGGAGCGCGCCGTCGGAGCGGCGCGATGAGGGTCGCGCTGCTGGTGGCGCTCGGGCTTGTGCTGGCGTCGCCCGCGTCGGCCGCCACGGGTGCGGAGCTCTTCCGCGAAGGCTGCTCGAGCTGCCACGGGCCGAGCGGCGACGGTGTGCCGCAGCGGGGGCCGTCCCTGCACGGTGTCGGCGCGGCCGCGGCCGACTTCTATCTCTCGACGGGCCGCATGCCGCTCGAGAGCCCCACGCAGCAGCCACAGCGCACGCGCCCCCAGTACTCCCGGGCGCACATCGACGCGGTGGTCGCCTACGTGGCCTCACTCGGCGGCGGCCCCCCGGTGCCGAATCCAGACGAGAGCACCGGCGACGTCGCCGAGGGTATGCGCGTCTTCACGGAGTCGTGCGGCGGGTGCCACCAGGTCGTGGCGCGGGGCGGCGTCGTCACGGGCGGGTTCTCGCCGTCCCTGCAGGAGGCGACGACGAGACAGATCTACGAGGCCGTTCGCATCGGCCCGTGGGTGATGCCCGCGTTCGACCGCGGGCAGCTCTCGGACGCCCAGCTCGCGTCGGTCGCGAAGTACATCCGTTCGACGCGGGATCCGGATGACCGCGGCGGCTGGGGGATCTCCCACACGGGACCTGTGCCGGAGGGCATGGTCACGTGGTTGCTCGGCGCCGCTTCGCTGCTCGTGGTGGCGCGCATCATCGGCAAGGGGCGAACGAGGTGAAGTGGGTCATCTCGCTGCTCGTGCTGCTGCTCGGCCGTGGCAGGCGACGGCCGCCCGGCGAGCCGAAGCCGCAACCGGACCGCGCCGCCGAGACGCTCGTGCTCTGGCTGCTCGTCCTCGTCACGCTCTGCTCGGTCGCCTTCGCGGCCTTCTACATCTACGACGGCGACACCCAGTTGCTGGGTCTCGCGCTCGGGCTCGCCTTCCTCTGCGCCGCGGGCGCGTCGGTGCTCGCCGGCGCCCGCCTCGTGCCGCAGGGCGAGCACGTCGAGATCCGCCCCGAGCTCGACGACCAGGAGGAGGCGGACGAGGCAGTTGCGACGCTGGCCGAGGGGTCGGCCCGCCTGTCGCGCAGGCGGCTGCTCCTCACCGCCGCCACGGGCGCGGGCGTCGCGCTCGGCGGGGCGCTCGTCGTCCCGGCCCTCTCGCTCGGGCCGAACGCGGCGCGGGTGCTGTCGGAGAGCCCCTGGCGCCGTGGGCGCCGGGTGGTCGACGTCGCCGGGCGTCCGCTGCGCGCGACGGACATCGCCGTCGGCTCGTTCCGGACGGCCTTCCCCGAGGGCGCGCCGCAGGATCACCTCGCGTCGTCGATCGTCGTCGTGCGGATCCGAGCGGACGAGCTCGACCTGCCGCACGACCGACTCGACTGGGCGCCGGGCGGCATCCTCGCCTTCTCGAAGATCTGCCCGCATGCGGGGTGCGCGATCGCGCTCTTCCGGTACCCGAGCTTCGATCAGACCTCGCCGGGGCCGGCGCTGGTGTGTCCGTGCCACTTCTCGACGTTCACGGTGGCCGACGGCGGCACCCGGACCTTCGGCCCGGCGGCGCGCTCGCTGCCGCAGCTGCCACTCGCACTGGACGACGCCGGGTACCTCGTGGCCGGCGGCGACTTCTCGGATCGTGTCGGGCCCTCGTGGTGGAAGGTGCGCGCGTGATCGCCCGGGCGGTGCGGTTCCTCGAGTCGCGCGTCGGCTCCTCCGGTCTCGTCAAGAGGACGCTGACCTACGTGTTCCCCGACCACTGGTCGTTCCTGCTCGGAGAGATCGCGCTCTACTGCTTCGTCGTCCTCGTCGCGACCGGTCTCTATCTGACGTTCTTCTTCGACCCCAGCTACGCGCACGTCGTCTACCACGGTGCGTATGCGCCGCTGCGTGGGACGACGATGACCGAGGCTTACCGCTCGACCGTCGACCTGTCCTACCGCTGGAAGGCGGGGCTGCTGATCCGGCAGACGCACCATTGGGCCGCGAACGTGTTCATCGCCGCGATCGTGCTGCACCTGTTCCGCATCTTCCTGACGGGCGCATTCCGCAAGCCGCGTGACCTCAACGTCTGGGTCGGGACGACGATGCTCGCCCTCGCGGTCGTCGAGGGCTACGCGGGCTATTCGCTACCGGACGATCTGCTCTCCGGAATGGGGCTGGCGATCGGCTACTCCGTCGCGCTCTCGGTCCCCGTGGTCGGCGCGTGGCTGGGGACGGCGATCTGGGGCGGTGAGTTCCCCGGAACGGAGGTGTTCATCGACCGGCTCTACATCGTCCACGTCCTCGTCCTCCCCGTTGCGATCGGGACGCTGATCGCGGTGCACCTTGCGATCATCGTGCGTCAGAGGCACACGCAGTTCCGCGGTCCCGGACGCACCGAGCGAAACGTCGTAGGCCTGCGCCTGTGGCCGGCGTACGCGCTCCGTTCATGTGGGCTTCTGCTGGCGGTCGTCGGCGTGCTCCTGCTGCTCGGCGGCCTCGTGCAGATCAACCCGGTGTGGCTCTGGGGCCCGTTCGAGCCCTACCTGGCGACGAACGGGGCGCAGCCCGACTGGTATCTCGGCTGGCTGCTCGGCGCGCTGCGGCTGATGCCGGGCTGGGAGTTGCACGTCGGGTCGTATACGCCCGTCCCGAATCCGTTCTTCGGAGGAGTGCTCTTCCCGCTCGCGGCGTTCGGAACGCTCTATCTCTGGCCGGCGCTCGAGCGGCGGCGCACCGGCGACGACGCGCGGCACGACCTGCTCGATGCGCCGAGCGACGCCCCGCGCCGCACCGCCGCGATCTGTGCCTTTGCCACGCTCGTGGCGGTCGTGTTCCTGGCCGGGTCGGCCGACCGCATCGCCGTCGTCGTGCACGTTTCGTACGTGACGCAGATCTGGCTTCTCCGTATCGCGGTGCTCGCGCTCCCACCGGCGGTGTACTACCTCGTGCGCGCGGTCTGCTTCGAGCTGCAGGAGCGCGGCCGGGTCACGCTCGAACCCGGTTCGCGGAGCGAACCAGGTTCGTGAGTCCGATCTAGCTCCCGAGGCAGACGCGGGCGATCGCTTCCGCGTCGAAGCGCTGCGTGCCGTCCACGCGGATCAGTGCGCCTTCGAGCGGCAGCGGATCCCACGTGCCCTCGAGAGCCAGCGCCACGATCTCGTCGGCGGCTTCCCGGTCGTAGTGCACGGGGTGCCGCTTCGGGTCGCGGTCGAGCAGACGCGTACGCAGCAGCTCGGGCGGCGCCGAGACATGGATCTGCACGATGCGCACAGGTGGCAGGTCGCACAGGACGACGCTCTCGGGCACGAAGTTCCCCTCGCAGATCAACGACACCCCATGCGCGAGCAGCTCGCGCACCACGGTCGCCATCAGGTGGAAGACGGCGACCCCAAGCTCGCGGGACGCGTCTCGGCCTTGCGTCCCGAGCTGCTCGGCGAGGGTCTCCTTGAGCGCGTCCTTCGCGACCAGCGGCAGGCCGAGCCGGTCGCGGAGCGCCGCGGCGGTCGTCGTCTTGCCCGCCGCCGGCGGGCCGGTGACGACGACTAGGAGAGGAGGCGCCGCAGGACGTACGGGAGGATCCCGCCGTGGCGGAGATACTCGCGCTCGCGCGGGGTGTCGAGCCGGACGCGCGCACGGAACTCCTGGTCGTCGGCGCGCACCGTCACCTCGGTCGCCTCGCCGTTCTCGACGCCGACGATCGAGAACGTCTCCCGGCCGGTCAGGCCGAGCGTTTCGGGGTTCTCGCCGTCCAGGAACTGGAGCGGCAGGATGCCCATCATCAGGAGGTTCGAGCGGTGGATGCGCTCGTACGACTCGGCGATCACCGCCTGGACACCGAGCAGCTTCGGTCCCTTGGCCGCCCAGTCGCGCGACGAGCCCGATCCGTACTCCTTGCCGGCGAGCAGGATCGTCGGCGTTCCGTCGCCGAGGTAGCGCCGTGAGGCGTCGAAGATCGTCATCTCCTCTCCGGAGGGAACGTGCACCGTCCACGTCCCTTCGGAGCCGGTGACGAGCTTGTTGCGCAGGCGCACGTTCGCGAAGGTGCCGCGGATCATCACCTCGTGGTTGCCGCGCCGGGCGCCGTAGGAGTTGAAGTCTTTGCGCTCGACGTCGTGCTCGAGGAGGTACGTGCCCGCCGGCGAGTCGGGCCTGATCGAGCCTGCGGGCGAGATGTGGTCGGTCGTCACCGAGTCGCCCAGCCACACGAGCACGTGCGCACCCTCGATGTCGCCGACCGAGCCCGGCTCGCGGCTCATGCCGTCGAAGTAGGGCGGATGCCGGACGTAGGTCGACTCCGGCGCCCAGGCGAACAGCTCGCCTTCAGGCACCTCGAGGTCGCGCCACATCTCGTCGCCGGTGAACACGTCCGCGTACGTGTCGGAGAAGTGCTCGGCGCGGACGGAGGTGGCGATCGTGTCGCTGACCTCCTTCGCGCTCGGCCAGATGTCGCGCAGGAAGACGTCCTCGCCGCCGGAGCCCGTGCCGATCGGCTCGGTCTCCCAGTCGATGTCCATGCGGCCCGCGAGGGAGTACGCGACGACGAGCGGCGGCGAGGCGAGGTAGTTCGCTTTCACCTCGGGGTGGATGCGCGCCTCGAAGTTCCGGTTGCCCGAGAGCACCGAGCAGACGACGAGGTCGCCGTCCGAGATCGCCGCGGTGATCTCGTCGCCCAGCGGGCCCGAGTTGCCGATGCACGTCGTGCATCCGTAGCCAACGGTGTTGAAGCCGAGCGCGTCGAGATGATCCTGCAGGCCGGCTTGCTCGTAGTAGCGCGTGACCACCTTCGAGCCGGGTGCAAGGGACGACTTGACCCAGGGCTGACGATCGAGGCCCTTCGCGACGGCGTTCCGCGCGAGCAGGCCTGCGGCGACCATCACCTGCGGGTTGGAGGTGTTGGTACAGGAGGTGATCGCGGCGATCACGACCGAGCCGTGGTCGAGCTCGTACTCGGTGCCCGGTACCGGTGTGCGCCTGTGGCCCGGCGGCGGCGCGGTCGCGACGGGTGCAGCGTCCGGCTCGGGCTCCGGCGCGCCGCCGGGCTGCTGCTCGGTCGTCGGGTCGGACGCGGGGAAGGTGTCGGCGACTGCCCTGTCGGGCGAGCCGTTGCGCAGATCGACGCCGAAGCTGCCGAGTGTCGCCAGGAACGACTCCTTGGCGCGCGCGAGCGGCACGCGGTCCTGCGGGCGGCGCGGGCCGGCGAGCGACGGCTCGACGTCGCCCAGGTCGAGCTCGACGATCTCCGAGTACGTCGCGTGCTCGCTCGGGTCGTGCCAGAGCATGTTCTCCTTGCAGTATCTCTCCACCAGTTCGACCCGCTCCGCGGGTCGTCCGGTCAACCGCAGGTAGTCGAGCGTGACCTGGTCGACGGGGAAAAATCCGCAAGTAGCTCCATATTCGGGCGACATGTTTCCGATCGTCGCGCGGTCGGCGAGCGGCAGCGCTGCGAGCCCCTCGCCGAAATACTCGACGAACTTGCCCACGACGCCGGTCTTGCGGAGCATCTCCGTCACCGTCAGGACGAGGTCGGTCGCCGTCGCGCCGTCGGGGAGCGCACCACTCAGCTTGAAGCCGACGACCTGCGGGACGAGCATCGACAGCGGCTGGCCGAGCATCGCGGCCTCGGCCTCGATCCCGCCGACACCCCAGCCGAGCACGCCAAGGCCGTTGATCATCGTGGTGTGCGAGTCGGTGCCGACGAGCGTGTCGGGGAACGCGATCCCGTCGCGATCCTCGACGACCCGGCCGAGGTACTCGAGGTTCACCTGATGGCAGATGCCCGTGCCGGGCGGCACGACCTGGAAGCCTGTGAACGCCTTCTGTCCCCAGCGCAGGAACAGGTAGCGCTCGTGGTTGCGCTCGAACTCGAGCTCGACGTTGTGCCCGAACGCCATCCGCGACGCGAACGCGTCCACCTGCACGGAGTGGTCGATCACGAGCTCAGCCGGGATCAGCGGGTTGATCTTCGAGGGCGCGCCGCCGAGGTCGGCCATCGCGTTCCGCATCGCAGCCAGGTCGACGACGGCCGGGACGCCGGTCAGGTCCTGCAGGAGGACACGAGACGGCGCGAACGAGATCTCCTCGGACGGCTCCGCCTTCGCATCCCAGCGCGCAACCGCCTCGACGTCCGCCTCGTCGCCGTTCCGGAGGACGTTCTCGAGCAGCACGCGCAGCGTGTACGGAAGGCGTGCGATGTCGTAGGACGCCTGCAGCTCGTCGAGCCGGTGGATCGCGTAGCTGCGGTCACCGACGTTGAGCTGCGAGGTCGAAGCCATGCCTCGATTCAACCAGAAGCTAGATGAACTGCCGGGCGAACTCGATGAACCCGGCCTGGTCCTCCGAGACGTCGTGCAGTGCGACGTGTGTGAAGCCGGCCCGCTCGAATTGAGCAATCTGCTCCCGCCAGCGGCCCGGGTCGTCTCCGAGCACGAGGAAGTCCAGATCCTCCCCGCGCACCAGCTCCGCAACCGCCTCGAAGTCACGCGGCAGCGCGAGCTCGGTGGAGAGATCGCCGCCCATGGCGCTGTTCGGCGTCCGCTCACGCGCGATCCTGCGGGCGTCGGCCTCGTTCGTGGCGAAGACGCCCGTCACCTTGCCGTAGATCGGGCCGCTGCCGCCCGCGTCCTTGAACTCCTTGACGATCTCCTCGTCCGGCGTGGTGTTCATCGTCCCGTCGCCCTTGGCCGCGGCCAGCCGCGCGGCGTTCGGTGCCTTCGCAGCGACGATGATCGGCGGCGGCGAGTCGGGCGCGTCGTAGAGCTTGAGCTGCTCGACGGTGTAGTAGTCGCCTCGAAAGGTCTCGTAGTCGCCCGAGAAGAGCTTGCGCATCAGGTCGACTGCCTCCTCGAGCATCGCGAGCCGCTCGTCGGCGCGGGGCCAGCGGTCGCCGAGGACGTGCTCGTTCAAGTTCTCCCCGGTTCCGACGCCGAGGAAGAACCTACCGTCGAGCAGGTTCTGGGCGGTGGCGGCCGCGTGCGCCACGATTGCCGGATGCAGGCGGATCAGGGGACAGGTGACCGCAGTCCCGACACCGAGCTTCGTCGCCTCGCCGAGCGCGCCGATCACGCTCCAGACGAACGGGCTGTGCCCTTGGGCGTCGATCCACGGGTGGATGTGATCGGAGATCAGTGCGTACGAGAAGCCCGCCTGCTCTGCCCGCCTCGCGTTCTCGATCAGCTCGCGGGGCGAGTGCTCCTCCGACGAGAGCCAGTAACCGATCTCCATGAGGTGCGCGTACCGAGCGTGTGCGACCGTAAACTCGAGGGGTGGGGTCCGAACGGCACATCGTCGGTCTCGGCGGGGGCGGAGACACGCCCGAGCAGACCGACCTGCTGTACCGCTACGTGCTGGGTCTGACCGGCAAGGAGCGGCCGCGCATGCTCTTCGTCCCGACCGCGACCGGCGACCAGGACGAGACGGTGGTGATGTTCTACGAGCGGTTCGCGCGCACGAGCGAGGCGAGCACGCTGCCGACGTTTCCGTACCCGCCGGCCGAACTCCGCGAGCTCGTCCTCTCGCAGGACGCGATCTGCGTGAGCGGCGGCAACACCGCGAACATGCTCGCGATCTGGCGTGTGCACGGCATCGACGCCCTGATGCGCGAGGCGTGGGAGCAGGGGACGGTGCTCTGGGGCGCGAGCGCCGGGATGATCTGCTGGTTCGAGCAGGGCGTCACGGACTCGTTCGGGCCGCAGCTCGAGGCGATGGATTGCCTCGGCTTCCTGCCGGGCAGCGCGTGCCCGCACTACGACGGGGAGGAGCGCCGCCGCCCCCGCTACCGCCAGTTCGTCGACGGCGGCCTCAGCGCAGGCGTCGCGGCCGACGACGGCGCCGCACTGCACTACATCGGTACCGAGCTGCAGGAGGTCGTCAGCTGCCGTCCCGGCGCGACCGCGTATCGCGTTACCCGCGACGGTGAGGAGCCGCTCGCTGCGAGGATGCTCGGGTGATGGAGCGCCCGCAGGTCGAGCAGCCGTCCGGCGACATCCCGTTCGAGCTCGGGATCGAAGATGTCGTCACCGGTGACGGCGACGAGGCGACGAGCGGCAAGAAGGTGACGGTGCACTACGTCGGTGTCTCGTTCACGACCGGCGACGAGTTCGACGCGTCGTGGAACCGCGGGCAGCCCTTCGAGTTCAAGCTCGGCAAGGGCCAAGTGATCCCGGGCTGGGATCAGGGCGTGCAGGGGATGAAGGTCGGCGGGCGGCGCAAGCTGACGATCCCGTCTGCCATGGCGTACGGCGCGCGCGGCGCCGGCGGCGTGATCAAGCCGCACGAGCCGCTCGTCTTCGTCGTCGACCTGCTCGCCGTCGACTGAAAACTCACGCGCCTGGTTCACTGCGTGAACCAGGCTCCGCGGTCCTTGCCGCCTTGCGCGCCCGCTGCGGGACAACGGTGTACCTCGGGTCGCGCGCCGACTGGAAGCCCGCCCTGAAGATCGACCAGCGCAGCGCAAGCTCGCCCGCGAGCACGAGGCCGCCGCCCGCGACCGCGGCGACCCGGCTGCGGCGACCGCCGAGCGCGAGCAGCCCGGCTCCGGCGGCGACGAGGCGCGTCGAGACCTTCGCGTACCGACCCGCCTCGCCCCGGCGGTAGACCTCCCCGACGAAGCCGAGCTTCCGTTCCATTGCATGCACGATCCCGAGCTCGAGTGCCGAGCCGAGCACAGCAGCGCGGCGCGCAGGCCCCGCCGACGCAGTGGGCGTGAAGATCACGGCTGCCGCCCCGGCGCTGGCACATGCGCTCGACCCGAACACGTACGGCAGCTCGCCCCGCGCCTCGCTCCACACCGGGATGGCGGTGTTCGCGAGCAGGGCGCCGGTGTAGGTCGCGAGCGGCGGCCCGGTGACGAACCAGCAGAGCTCCGCCAGCCGCTTCAGGGGGCGCAGCGCACCGATCGCTTCGAGCGCGGCGGCGAGCGTCCCCGTTCCGCCGGAGACGACGAGGATCCAGCTGCCCACGCTCATCGGCGAGGTGACCTTGAACACCCGGAGCATGTTCAGGAACCGCTCGGGCCGGCCGAGATCGGAGACCAGCAGGATCGGCGAGACGACCTCCATCGCCGCTCCCAGGCGCAGCGTCGACCGGGCGAGGTCGTCGTTGCCTGCCAGGCGCGCGAGCCCGTGCAGCACCGCGCAGCCGCCCGCGATGCCGCCCGTGAACAGGTAGACGGGCACCTCCGGCTTCCACGTCGGCTCCTTGAGGATGGGGCGGCCGTAGTAGGACTCCGACTCGGTCACCCGCGCCCACCGAGGAAGGTCACCGCGAGGCCGGCCACCATCGCGGTCGCCGCGAGCGCGGTCGTCCGCCAGAGCTGCGGCAGGTGCTGCACCGGCGCCACGGGGTCCGGCGGCAGCCCGTAGACCTCGGGCTCGTCGAGCAGCAGGAAGAACGCGCCGAAGCCGCCGACCCCGTCGTCGGGATCCTCGCCGTAGAGGCGCGGGCCGTTCCAGCCCTGCTCATCGAGCGTCGCGAGCCGGGCTTGCGCCCGTGCGCGCAGCTCGTCGAGCTCGCCGAACTGGATCGAGTCGGTCGGGCAGGCCTTCGCGCACGCGGGCTCGTGCCCGCCCTTCAACCGGTCGTAGCAGAGCGTGCACTTCCAGACGCGTCCGTCCTCGGCCCTCCCGAGCAGCGGTAGCGCCGGCGGCGCGTCGTGTGCGCTGCGCGGCAGATCACGGCGGTCGATCACGCCGAACGGGCACGCCGGCACGCAGTAGCCGCACCCGTTGCAGACGTCCTCCTGCACGACGACCGTGCCGAACTCGGTGCGGAAGAGCGCCCCGGTCGGGCACGCGTCCAGGCAGCCGGCGTGCGTGCAGTGCTTGCAGACATCCGACTCCATCAGCCAGCGCAGCGGCTCCGGGCTGCCGTCCGCGTGCGCCGTCTCGCCGTCGAGCTTCAAGGGCTTGCTCTGCTCGACGAACGCGACGTGGCGCCACGAGTTCGCGTCGAGCTGAACGGTGTTGTCGTAGCTGTTACCCGTCCACTCGAGCCCGTCCTCGGGCAGCAGATTCCACTCCTTGCACGCGACCTCGCACGCCTTGCAGCCGATGCACAGGGTCGTGTCGGTGAAGAAGCCGACGCGCGGCTGCGCATCCTCACCGTAGGTCGCCTGCGCGTCGATCACGCGCCCGCCTTCGCTCGCAGGTCGGAGACGAGCTGCGCGAGCTTCGCGCCGCGTGGCCGCCGGCCGGGCCGGATGTCACACGTGAACGCCTTGACCTCCTGAATGTGCACGTTCGGGTCGAGCGCCATGTGCGAGAGGTCGTTCGCAGCGTCGCCCGTCGTCAGTCCACGCTGGCCCCAGTGGTACGGCAGACCGACCTGGTGGACGGTCCGCCCGTCGACCTGCACGGGCCGCATGCGCCGAGTGACCATCACGCGGCCCTCGATCGCCGAGCGCGCGGTCGTCACGGTCGCCCAGCCGCCGTGCTGCAGGCCGCGCTCCCGGGCCAGGTCGGGATGGACCTCGACGAACATCTGGGGCTGCAGCTCCGACAGGTACGGCACCGACCGCGACATGCCGCCCGCCGTGTGGTGCTCGGTGAGCCGGTAGGTCGTGACGACGAACGGGAACTCCTCCGACTCCGGCGGGTTCGCCGGATCCTCGTGCCGCTGGTTGCGCTGCCGTGCCGGGTTCGCGCGGCGGCCGTACAGCGTGTTGCGTACCGGCGACTCGTTCGGCTCGTAGTGAGCGGGCAGTGGGCCGTCCATCAGGCCCTGCGGGACGAAGAGCCACCCGCGGCCGTCCGCCTGCATGATGAACGGGTGGTCGCCGCGGATCGCCTCCTGTCCCTTGGCGTCGTCCGGCGGACGATAGGCGGGTGACTTCTCCTCGTCGAAGTCCGGGACGTCATCGCCCGTCCATTTCTCCGCCTCGGCGTCCCACCAGACGAGCTTCTTCCGCTCCGACCACGGCGCGCCGTCGGGATCGGCCGACGCGCGGTTGTAGATGGTGCGGCGGTTCGCGGGCCACGCCCACCCCCATTCCAGCGCGGTGGCCGTCTGCTCCCAGTGCGGCTTCCGGCGCGCCGTCTGGTTGACGTTCCCGGCGAACGACCCGCAGTAGATCCAGCACCCGCACGTCGTCGAGCCGTCGGCCCGCAGGTGCTTGTACGCGTCGAGCGGCGCCCCGTCCTGGTCGCGGCCGGAGATCTCGGCCAGCACCGCCTCGGCGACGGGCTCGGCATGCTCGCCGGTCGTCGGGTAGTCCCACGTGAGGTTCTGGAGTGGGGCGTCCTTCGGGTCGGTCGAGCCCTGCAGCCGCTCCCGCAGCGCGCGCCCGAGCTGGAAGTAGAACCAGAGCTCCGATCTGCAATCCGCCTGCGGCTCGACCGCCTTGAAGTGCCATTGCAGGAGCCGCTGCGTATTCGTGAACGAGCCGTCCTTCTCGAGATGCGTCGCGGCCGGCAGGAAGAAGACCTCGGTTGCGATCTCCTCCGTCTTCAGCTCGCCGGACTCGATCTCGGGCCCGTCCGCCCAGAACGAGGCCGTCTCGATCTCGACGAAGTCGCGGACGACGAGCCAGTCGAGCTTCGCCAGCCCGAATCGCTGCGCGCGTCCGTTGGCCGAGCCGACGGCGGGGTTCTCTCCGGCGACGATGTAGCCCTTCACCTTTCCCTCGAGCATCTGCTGCACGGTCCAGTAGTGCGAGTTGTCCTCGTCGATGCGCGGCAGCCAGTCGAAGCACCATTCGTTGGCCGCCGTGGCGGCGGGTCCCCACCAGGCTTTGAGCAGCGAGACGAGGTAGGTGTCCAGATGGCCCCACCAGCCGGCCGGCGCGGTGTACTCCGCGAGCCAATCGTGCAGCGACCGTGGGTCGTCGACGTGCGGCATGCTCACGTAGCCGGGCAGTGTGTTGTAGAGCGTCGGGATGTCGGTCGAGCCCTGGATCGACGCGTGGCCCCGCAGCGCGATGATCCCCCCGCCGGGCCTGCCCATGTTCCCGAGCAGCAGCTGGATGATCGAGGCAGTGCGGATGATCTGCACGCCGACCGTGTGCTGCGTCCAGCCCACTGCGTAGGCGAACGCCGACGTTCGTTCGCGGCCGGAGTTCGCACAGAGCGCCTCGGCGACCGCCACGAACTCGTCGGCGGTGCAGCCGCAGGTATCGGCCACGAACTCGGGGGTGTACCGCGCGTAGTGGCGCTTGAGGATCTGGAAGACGCAGCGCGGATGCTGCAGCGTCGGGTCCTCGGCCGGCGGCTCGCCGTGCACGAGCTTCGCGCCTGCGCCGCCGTGGCCGGCCTGCTCGCCCTTCGGCGGCGCACCGGCCGAGCCTTTCGCCTCCATCCCTTCGTACTGCCAGGTCTCGTTGTCGTAGGTGTTCGTCCTGGGATCGAACCCCGAGAAGAGGCCGTCGAGGTCCTCCGTGTCCTGGAACCGCTCGTCGACGATCACCGGCGCGTTGGTGTAGCGCTTGACGTACTCGTCGAACCAGCGCTCACCCGACAGGATGTAGTTGACGATGCCGCCGAGGAACGCGATGTCGGACCCCGCACGGATCCCGACGAATCTCGTTGCAACGGCGCTCGTGCGCGTGAACCGCGGGTCGACGTGGATCACCTCGGCGCCGCGCTCGCGAGCCTCCATCACCCACTGGAAGCCCACCGGGTGATTCTCGGCCATGTTCGAGCCCATGATCACGATGCAGTCCGAGTTCTGCAGGTCTTGCTGATAGTCCGAGGCGCCGCCTCGTCCGAACGAGGTGCCCAGACCGGGCACCGTGGAGCTGTGTCATATGCGGGCCTGGTTCTCGACCTGCACGACGCCGAGGGCGACCATCAGCTTCTTGATCAGGTAGTTCTCCTCGTTGTCGAGCGTCGCGCCGCCGAGGTTCGCGATCGCCATCGTGCGCCGGTTCTCGGCGTCCCAGTCACTGTCGCGCGCGGCCAGGACTCGGTCGGCGATCAGCTCGAGCGCCCTCTCGAGCGACAGGTCCTCCCACTCGGTGCCGTAGGGCCGGCGGTACTTGACGCGGTACTCGCGCAGCGGGCCGTCGTGCAGGCTCTTGGTGGCAGAGCCCTTCGGGCACAGACGGCCTCGTGAGATCGGGCTCGCCGGATCGCCCTCGACCTGCGTGACGGTCCCCTGCTCGACGTACGCGAGCTGGCCGCAGCCGACGGCGCAGAACGGACAGATCGAGTGCGCGACGCGGTCGGCTCGCTCGAGCCGGGGGCGCAGGGCCTTCGTGCGGGCCGACTGCGCTGCGCGGCCCGCGCCGAGCAGGTCGCCGTCGCGCAGCTGCCGCACGACCGGCCACGACTCGAGCAGCTCCCTCAGGCTCACGGGCTTCTCTTCCGGCAGCGGAGCGCGGCGAAACGCGCAATCGCGCATCGCTGCTGCATCTGCCAGAGAACGTTCACAGGCCTTAATCGCCCATTAATCGGCTGTGACCGAGTCCCAACAACCAACGGGCTATAACGGGGGCGTGGGCCGTACCGGCATCTCTCCGCTCCGGATCGTCGAGCTGCTCGTCGTCGCCGTCGTCGGCGGCGCGCTCGCGCTCGGCGGCGCCGCGTACTTCGGCAAGCTCGGCGACTCGACGACGATCCAGCAGGTCTCCCCGCTCGCGGGCGGCGGCCTCGGGAATGCGGCGCTGCAGGCGCCGCCGGCGAAGGGGCTGACCGCCGAGCAGATCTACAAGCAGGACGCGCCCGGTGTCGTGCAGATCACCGCGACGACCGTCACGCCGGGGCAGGCCGACCCGTACAACGTCCTTCCGTCGACGCCGCAGACCCAGCAGGCGCTCGGCTCCGGCTTCGTGATCGACAAGACCGGCCACATCGTCACGAACTACCACGTCGTCAAGGGCGCGGAGAAGGTGCAGGTCTCGTTCTCCGGCCAGGACGAGATCACCGCCACGGTTGTCGGCACGGATCCGTCGACCGACGTCGCGGTGCTGAAGATCGACGCGCGGGCACGCGCGCTGACACCGCTGCCGCTCGGCAACTCGGACGGCGTGACCGTCGGTGACTGCCGTGTACGCGATCGGCAACCCGTTCGGCTTCACGCGAACCCTCACGACCGGTGTCGTGAGCGCGCTGCAGCGTCAGCTCTCCGCGCCGAACTCGTTGCCGATCGAGCACGCGATCCAGACCGACGCCGCGATCAACCACGGCAACTCGGGCGGACCGCTGATCGACGTCGCCGGGCGCGTGATCGGCGTCACCTCGCAGATCTCGACGGGCAACACCGGACAGCAGGGCAGCATCGGCATCGGGTTCGCCATTCCGATCAACACCGTCAGGAACGTCGCGGCGCAGATCATCAAGAACGGCAAGGTCGACCACGCCTACCTCGGCGTCGAGACCCAGCAGGTGTCGGCGCGCCTCGCGAAGCTCTTCAACCTGCCCACGAGCAGCGGGCTCCTGCTTCGTCGCGTCACGCAAGGGCAGCGGCGCCGCCAAGGCCGGGCTGCGCGCGGGTCAGACCCCGGTGATCGTCCAGGGCGAGTCCTACATGCTCGGGCGGCGACATCATCGTGGGCGTCGACGGCCGCACGGTTCAGAACTACGAGCAGTTGCGCGACGCAATCGCGCAGAAGAAGCCGGGCGAGCAGGTCGACCTCGAGGTCTACCGCCACGGCTCGAAGCAGACGGTCACCGTGACGCTCGGTCAGGCGCCGCGATGAGCCCCCTCCGGCTCTCCCCGTAGAGCCGATCACCCGGAGACCAGCCGCGGCCTCGCCTGCCCGCTCGGGTCGCGGCCGGTCTCCGGTGCCCGAGCGCCGCTACCTTGTGCGCGATGGAGCGCGGGCAGATCGTGTTCGAGCAGCAGTCCACGGTCGTCCTCGACGAGGACGAGCTCTGGGAGGACGACGAGAACGGCGACCACGACGGCTGGTTCTGCGTCCGCACCGACCCGTTTCCGTGCCCCGCGTCCGGCTGCGGCTTCGTCGCCGAATTCATGACGGCCGCGCACCTGATCCTCGTCTGGGAGACGACCGACGACCCGAATCTCCTGCGCCACGCGGCCCGCGCGCGCGACGTCGGCCGCAACCCGCGCGTCACGGGCTATCGCTCCGAGTTCGGGCCGAGCGCGTCGTACTACGCCTGGGTCGCCGCCGGCCGCCCCGTGCACGGCGTCCGCGCCACGACGTGATCGAGCAGCAGTTCGGCGGCGCGCCGCCGTTCTCGCTCGGGGTCGAGGAGGAGCTGATGATCCTCGACGCAGTGACGCACGAGCAGGTCGCAGCGGTCGACCGAATCCTGCGGGGCGTCGAGGGGCGCGAGCTGCCGGGACGGGTGAAGACCGAGCTGTTCGCGTCCGTCTTCGAGACGAACACGAACGTCTGCGCAAGCGTCGGCGAGGTCGCGGACGCGCTGCCGGCCCTCCGCCTCGCGGCGGCCGAGGCGGCTGAGGCCGAGGGGCTCGCGATCGCAGCGGCCGCCACGCACCCGTTCGCACTGCCCGAGGCGCAGCCGATCGTCAAGGAGGAGCGGTACGTGACGTTCGTCGGCTACGGCGGCATCTCGGTGCGACGGCAGGGCGTGCAGGGACTGCACGTGCACGTCGGCATGCCGAGCGCGGCCGAGTGCTGGCGGTGCCTGGAGGCGATCACGCCGTGGCTCCCGGTCGTGCTCGCGCTCTCGGCGAACTCGCCCTGGTTTGCGGGAACCCTGACGGGGATGGCATCGAACCGCGCGCCCGTGCTGGCCGAGCTGCCGCGGGCCGGCGGCCCGCCGGCGTTCTCGTCGTACCACGAGTGGGAAGCATGGGTCGAGCGGCTCGTCCGGCTGGGCGTGGCCGAGGACTACACACGCATCTGGTGGGACGTGCGTCCGCATCCGAAGCTCGGCACGCTCGAGGTGCGCATCGCGGACCAGCCGACGGACGTCGCGCTGTCGTCGTCGTTCGCGGCGCTCCTGCAGGCGATGTGCGCGACCGCGCTCGACGGAGGCCTGCCGGTCGGCGAGACGCTCGGCGACCGCGGCAGGGCCGACTACCTGCAGAACCGGTGGGCCGCGGCGCGCTTCGGGCCCCGCGGTGAGCTGCTGCATCCGGACGGCGAGCGGTTCCTGCCTGCGTCGGAGCTCGCGGCAGAGCTGCTCGAACGTGTTGCGCCTGCTGCTCGTTCGCTCGGCGGAGCCGACGCGCTGGCGCGCATCGACCCAGCCGGCTGCGAGGCGGACTTGCAGCTGCAGAGCGACAGCGCCGCGGACGCGGCCGCCGATCTCGTGGCGCGGACGCTCGGCTAACCTGACCGCGTGGCAACCGTCACCGAGACGATCCAGGTCAGCGGCATCCGGTGCGAGCAGTGCGTGCTGCGGCTCGCGAAGGCGCTTGAAGGCACTGACGGCCTCGAGTCCGCGAACGCGAACCTGATGGGTCAGGTGCAGCTCTCCTACGACGACGAGCGCACCACCAGGGATGCGCTCGTCGCCGTGATGGCTCGCGGCGGCTTCCGCGAGCAGCTCTTCGTCTAGCTCTCGCCGCCGGTCCGGTTGCGGTCGCCCAGATTCGCCGTCACCCCGCCCGGGTCGACCGCGTTCGCCTGCCGGTCGCGGATCACCGGGCTCTCGACCGACGGATCGTTCTCGCTGCCGAGTGTCGACAGGCGCTCCGCGGGCGCCGGCTGCACACCGGCTCTCGCGCCCGCAGTCTCTGCATTGTCGAGGCCGTCGGGATCCGGGCTGACCTCGAAGGCAGTGTCGAGCCCGTAGTGCTCGCGCACGGCGCTGACGTCGAACTTGTCCGGGTCGACCTTGGGCGAGTCGTTGACCACGTTCTTGGTGACGGTGGCGCGCAGAACGCCGTCGTGCTCGTGCAGGAACTCGCGCGGGATCGCATGCTTGCCCTTGAAGACCGTTCCGGTCTCGATGATCGCGCAGTCGTCGCGCTCTGCGATCACCGTTCCGAGCTTCTGGTCGTCGCTGGTGACGACGTTCTGACCTTCCATTCCACGAACCTCCCCGATTGTTGTCTCCTCCCGCCTGTGCCCAATCGCGGAATTCGTTACGCCAGGAGGTCGTTGAACCCGGTGCTACCGTTGACCGCCGGATGAGCGAGAGCGCACCGACGGCCGCGGATACACGGAAACTCGCCGAAGAGGCGAGGGCCCGTGTCCGGTTCGAAGAGGAGGCGCTCGGCTTGTCGGATCAGGTCTATCGCGTTGCCAGGCGCCTCGTGGGAACCCGCGAGGAGGCCGAGGACCTCGTCCAGCAGACCTACGAGCGCGCGTTCCGGTCGTGGAAGCAGTTCACGCCCGGCACGAACCTCCGCGCGTGGCTCCTGCGCATCCTCACCAACCTGAACATCGACCGCGGCCGCCGCCAACAGCGCTCGCCGCAGACGACGTCGCTCGACACCGAGGCCGGCGACTACTTTCTCTACAACAAGCTCGAGTCGCAGGTTGCCGACGAGAACCCCGACGAGGAGCGCGTGCTCGAGCGGCTGAGCCAGGACTCGATCGTCGACGCGCTCGCCGACGTCCCGCACGACTTCCGCGACGTGATCGTGCTGGTCGACATCGGCGAGTTCTCCTACGCCGACGCAGCCCAGATCCTCGACATCCCGATCGGGACCGTCATGTCGCGCTTGCACCGTGGCAGGCGTATCCTGAAGAAGAACCTCGCCGACGAAGCAGTCCCGTCTCTCGACGGAGGCGCTACATGATCGACTGGTGTGAGAAGTGCGAGGAGATGATGCAGCCGTTCCTGGATGGGTCGTTGTCGGCCGCCGAGGTGAAGGAAGCGGAGCGTCACCTCGAGCAGTGCCACTGGTGCGCGAGGCGCTACCGGTTCGAGGAGCGCCTCAGGCACTACGTGCGCGTCGCGACGGCCGAGCCGATGTCGGCCGACCTGAAGGCGAAGCTCTCCGCGCTGCGCACGCCGCTGCAGTAGGCCCCGTCGTGCGGTTTCAGCCCGCCGTGGCGACGGTCTTCGGGCCGGCGATCACGAGCAACTGCGTCGGCGTCAGGCCCGGCGTCTCCTCGGCGCGCACCGAGAGTTGGTGCGCGAGCCGGACGCCCACCGACTCGCCGCCCGGGCCGTAGTAGACGGTCGTCGCGGGGTAGTCGAAGCGGTCGGCTTTGCCCACCTTCGAGATCGAGTAGCCCATCGCGCCGACCCTGCTGGCGAGCCGGCGCGTCCAGCGGATGTCGCCGGCGCCGTTCTCGACCGTGATCTTCAGCTTCCAGGGGGCCGGGAGGTTGGCGTTCGGCACGGCCTCGACGGTGCGCGTTCGCGGCTGGAAGCTCGGCGCCAGGATCATCACGGCGAGGGCCGAGAGCAGCGCGGCGAACGCGCCGACTGCGATCAGGCGCGCCCGGGCGTTGACCCGGATCGACCCTGCCACGGGCAGGCCGGCGAGGCGGCGCGCCTCGAAGCGGTCGATCCCGAGCGCGGTCGCGTAGACGACCGCCGCGAGCATCGCGGCATTCTGAGACGGGAAGCGGTAGATGCGTCCCTCCTCGAGCCATTCGATCTGAGCCTCGGTCAGCCCGCTGCGGTAGGCCACCTGCTTGATGCTCAGGTCGCGGCGCTCGCGCGCCTCGGCGAGGGGTGAGCTCTGGGGTACCGCGTCAAGAGTGTGGGCGAGCTCGAGCATGGGGACGTCCTTTTTCCGCCGGGTCCGGTCTTGACGTTCTCTATCGGCGGTAGTCGACATCGCCTGGAGCCTCCAGGTCGGAACAGTCGACGAGCACTGCCGGCAGCCCCCGGCCGCCCTCGTCTGGCACGTCGTGCCAGACAGAGCGTGTCAGGACCACGGGGTGGCTGCGGTCCCCCCGGTAGGAGGCGGCGATGACCGCGGCGTCCTCGCGATGCTCGACGAGCCGCTCGACGGCCCGCGGATCGAGCTCCGGGCCGTCTGCGAGCACGACGACCGCGTGTGTGACCTCGTCCCCGAGCGCCTCCAGCCCGCAGCGGAGAGAGGCGCCCGGGCCGTCCGCCCAGCGGTCGCACCGCACCAGCCGGGCCGTCGGGGCGTCCAGGTCGAGCGGGTACGCCCCTGCGACGACGACCACGTCGTCGAGCCGCGCGCCTGCCAGTGCGGCGAGGACGGCGGGGAGGAACTCGGCCTGTTTGGGGCCGCCGTACCGGGTCGCTGCGCCCGCGGCGAGCACGACGGCGGCGACGGTCACTCGACCGAGACGGTCGCCTTCTGGATCTCGACGATCTCCGTCGGCTGTTCGGTCGCGGGATCGCCGAGCCCGCCGATCCGCGTCACGGTGTCGAGCCCGTCCTTCACCTCGCCGAGCACAGCGTAGTCCGGCGGCAGTTGCGCGTCCTGTGCGGTCACGACGAAGAACTGGCTGCCGCTCGTGCCGGCCGGCTCGGCCTGGGTCTTCGCCATCGCGACCGTCCCGAGCGTGTAACGCGTCGTCGGCGGCGGTGCGTCGACCGTCGAATAGCCGGGGCCGCCGAGTCCGCTCGCGGTCGGGTCGCCGCCCTGGATGATGAAGCCCGGGACGATCCGGTGGAAGATCGTGTGGTCGTAGAAGCCCTTGCGGACGAGGCTGACGAACGACGCCGCCGTCGCGGGCGACGTCTTCGTCGCGAGGTCGATCGTGAAGCTGCCGCAGTTCGTCTCGATCGTGACCGAGTAGGCCTTCGACCGTACGAGCCCGTGCTTCGGCTTCGCCGCCTTACGCGCGGCCGGCTTCGACTGGTCGACCGTCGTGCAGCCGTTCGAGTCGGTCGTCGTCCCGGAGGTCGCCGACTCCTTCGAGCCGCCGCCTCCTCCGCAGGCGGCGAGCACGAGGACGAGCGCCAGCGGCAGCCCGCGACGGAGTGCCATCCGACACTCAGGCCCGATCGAGGGCCGCCTCGGCTCGTTGCACGAGCGCCTTCGCCACGTCGACCTTGTAGGCGTTGCGTGGCAGCGGTGTCGCTTCGTCGAGCGGCCCGGACAGCAGCCATGGGACCGGCGCCACGCCCGCCAGCGCCACCCGCGTGGTGCCGTCGACGCGCGCGGCTGCGACGCCGACGAGCGGAAAGGCCCAGCGCTTGCGGTCCATCGCCTTCAGGTAGACCGAAGCCTCGACGTCGGGGAGGTCGACCTCGAGCAGCAGCTCTCCCGGCTCGAGTGTCGTCGTGCGGCGGTCGTCCTCTGTCGGCAGGCGGTACAGCTCGGCGAGCGGCAGCTCACGGCGGTCGGTGCGCAGCGTCGCGCCGAGCGCGAGCAGCGCTGCCGCGACGTCCGACGGGTGCGCCGACGCGCAGAAGTCGTTGGCGAAGATCGCATGCTCGCGGTGCTCGCCCTCCTGCGCGAAGCACTCGTCGCCGCCGTGCAGCCGGCAGGGCCACTTCAGCCGCCAGTACCAGCAACGGGTCTCCTGCAGCAGGTTGCCGGCGAGCGAGCCCATGTTGCGCAGCTGCGGGCTCGCCGCCAGCCGGCTCGCCTCGCGCAGCGCAGCGGGCACCTGCGGGTCGCACTCGAGCTCCGCGAGCGTGGCGCCCGCCCCGATGCGGTTGCCGTCGACCCCGCACGGCACGACGCCGCGGATGTCGACGAGCTCGTCCGCCTCGATCAGGCCGCTGCGCAGCAGCGGCACGACCTCGGTGCCGCCGTGGATCGGCAGACCTCCGTCGAGCGTCGTGCTAGACGCCTGCCGGAGCTCCAACCTTCTCCTTCGTCCGCTGCTCCGCCTCACGCAGGGCGCGCAGCATCTCCTCACGCGTGATCGGGAGCGACCGGATCTCCGCGCCGGTCGCGTCGCGGATCGCGTTGGCGATCGCGGCTGCGGTCGGGATGATCGGCGGCTCGCCGAGCCCTTTCGAGCCGAGGTTCGTCAGGTGCTCGTCGGGCTCGTCGACCAGCTCGCTGATGATCTCGGGCACGTCCGCGATCGTCGGCAGCTTGTACGCGTCGAGCCCGGTCGTGAGGATCTGCCCGGTGCGTGGGTCGTGCAGCCGCTCCTCGGAGAGCGTGTGCCCGATGCCCTGGATGATCCCGCCCTCGACCTGACTGGAGGCGCCGAGCGGGTTGATCACGCGCCCGACGTCGTGCACGGCGGCGATCCGGTCGACCCACACCTCGCCGGTCTGGACGTCGACCGCCACCTCCGCGACCTGCACCCCGAACGTCAGCACCTGCATGCCGGTCGGGTTGGGTCCGCGAGCGCCCTTGCCGAGGATCTGAGCGTCCTCCAGCAGCCCGACGACCTCGGCGAGCGGCGTCGAGAGGTTTCCGTCGGCCGAGACCACGTTCCCGTTCCTGATGTCGAGCGTCCGCTCCTCGAGGTCGTAGCGCTGCGCGGCGATCTCGATGACCTGACGCTTCGCGTCGGCGGCCGCTGCGCGCACTGCCGGTCCCATCGACGGCACGGTCGACGAGCCGGCAGAGATCGCGGCGTACGGGCCGCGGTCGGAGTCACCGAGCGTGACCGTGACGTGCTCGAGCGGGATGCCGAGCTCCTCAGCTGCGATCTGCGCCATGGCGGTGCGCGTGCCGGTGCCGATGTCCTGCATCGCGGTGACGACAGTCACGCGACCGTCCGAGCCGACGCGTGTCCACGCGTAGCTCGGCGGCCCGCCGCCGCCGTACCAGATCTGCGAGGCCATCCCGACGCCGCGCTTGACGGTGTCGGTCGAGCGGGCGCGCACGTCGTGGCGGCGCTCCCAGTGCGGCTCGGCGCGCCGATAGCACTCCATCAGCTTCTTGCCGCTGTACGGGCGGCCGTCGGCCGCGTCGTGGTCGGCGTGGTTCTTGCGGCGCAGCTCCAGCGGATCCAGATCGAGCTTCGAGGCGAGCTCGTCCAGCAGCGCCTCGAGCCCGAACGTGCCCTCGACGAACCCCGGCGCGCGAAACGCCTTCATCGGCGGTTGATTGATCTTTGCGCCGTACGTCGTCGTCTTGACGTTCGGGCACGCGTAGAGCATCTGCATCGGCCCTTCCGTGCCGGACGACCAGCCGCCCCAGCCGACAGCGTTGACGTAGTCGCCGCCCATTGCCGTCAGCGTGCCGTCGCGCTTCGCGCCGATCGTCAGCCGCTGGATGGTCGCGTTCCGGTTGCCTGCCGCGACGTTCTCCTCGCGCCGCGTCAGCGCGCATTTGACCGGACGCCCGGTGCGCTTGGCGAGCTCGGCGGCGATGAACGTGTAGTCGTCGGGGCCGTTCTTCGAGCCGAAGCCGCCGCCCATGAAATGGCAGATCACCCGCACCTTGTCGGGCGGCAGGGTAAGGCCCTCGGCCACGGCGTCGCGGATGCCCCAGATGTACTGCGTCGAGATGTGCACCTCGACCGCCTCGCCGACCCACTGCACGACCGCCTGGTGCGTCTCCATCGAGTTGTGGAGCACGACGGCGGTGCGGAACTCCCCCGAGACGACGACGTCCGCCGCGGCGAGCCCCTGCTCGTAGTCGCCGCGCTCGCGCACGCGCGGCTCGTCGTCGACCAGACTGCCCTTCTGCGCGGCCTCGTCCGGGTCGAGCAGCGGCTCGCGCACCGTCCAGTCGACGTCGATCGCCGCGACGGCTGCGCGCGCCTGCTCATAGGTGTCGGCGCACACGGCCGCGACCGCCTGCCCCTGGAAGTTGCAGTCGTCGACGAGCTGCGGGATGTCGCCGGGCCCGATCGCCGTGTGCACGCCTGAGAGGGCGAGCGCGGGGGCGAGATCGATGCGCGCGACCGCCGCCGAGGCGTGCGGCGAGCGCAGCACGGCGGTGTGCAGCATCCCGTTCAGGCGGAGGTCGGCGGTGAAGATCGCCTCACCACGGGCGCGCTGCAGGCCGTCCGTGCGCGGTGTTGCGCGGCCGACCGTCTCGCGCGCGCCGGCGGGCCACTGCTGCAGCGCGTCCTCCTCGACGACGAGCCAGACCTCCTCGTACCGGCCCTCGACCTCCTTCTCGGTGCGAATCAGTCTCGCCACGTGCGAATCGCCTCCTCGATCTTCGGATACGCGCCGCAGCGGCAAAGATTGCCCGCCATGGCGTGTCGGATCTCTTCCGTGCTCGGCGCGGGCGTCGCATCGACGAGCGCGACGGCGCTGACGATCTGACCGGGCGTGCAGAACCCGCACTGCAGTGCGTCGGCCCGCACGAACGAGTCGACCATTGGATGCTCGCGCAAACCCTCGATCGTCGTCACCTCGGCGTCACCGACCTGGTGAACGAGCGTGATGCATGAGAGCGTCGGGATCCCGTCGACCAGGACCGTGCACGCGCCGCAATGCCCCTCGGCGCACGCGACCTTCGTTCCCGTGAGGGTGAGTTCGTCGCGCAGCGCCTCGGCGAGCGTCGTGCCGACGGGAAGGTCGAGGCGTACTCGTGGCCGTTGATGTTCATGCGGTCACCGCTTCGATGTCGGCGATGTGGATCAGGCGAAACGTGAGGCGGGTCGCGGCACGCCGGTCGCCCTCGTCGTCGATCTCGGGGAGGGTCGCCCAGAGATCGCGTGCGGCGACGAGCAGGTCGCGGATGCCGTCGACGGCTTCGGCATGGCCGTTGCGCTCGGCGCACGCGTTGATCGCGAGGCCGAGGACGCCGATCGTGTCGGGCTGTCGCAACCAGAGGAGCGGCGTCGCCATCGACAGGTACTGGTGGATCCGCGCCAGCTGCAGCGGCTGCGAGAGATTGTCGCTCCCGAGCGGCGCGGTCGGCTCGGGCAGCGGCTGCCCATCGGCGAGTGCGTTCGCCGTCCCGCCGAGCATCGCGCGCACGTGATCGTCGTCGTACCCGGCGACGAGCGCCGTCTTGAGCGCGATCAGCAGCGACGCCGGCTGCTGCCCGTACGGGAAGTCGCTCGCGTAGACGACCTGCTCCGGCGGCACCTGGCGATAGAAGTCGAGCAGGTCGATCGGGCTCCACGCCGAGGTGTCGAAGAAGACGCCCTTGCGCCCGGCGAGATGGCCGGCGAGGTCGGCGAGGTCGGCGATGCCCGCATGGGCGATGATCAGCCTCGCGTCCGGGTAGCGGTCGACGAGTGCGCGCAATCCGTCGGCGATCGGCGGCAGCCCGCGGCCCCCGTGGATCAGGATCGGCACCTGGTGCTCGGCCGCGATCTCGAAGATCGGCGCGAGGCGCTCGTCGCCCGCGTCGAACTTCTGCGCCCGCGGGTGGAGCTTGATCCCGCGGGCGCCGGCGGCGAGGCAGCGACGCGCCTCGTCGAGCGGCGACTCGTTCAGGTCGAGCCGCAGGAACGGGATCAGCCGTCCGTTCGAGCGCTCGGCGAAAGCCAGCGTGCGGTCGTTGGCGGCGCGAGAAGGCCGGGTGACGGTCGGGCTCGTCGAGGCAGAACATGAAGGCCCGCGAGATCCCGTAGCGGCTCATCAGCTGCTCGAGCTGGTCGTAGTCGCCGACCATCCCGTCGATGTCGTGCCCGAGATGCAGGTGGACGTCGAAGATGTCGGCCCCAGCGGGCAGCAGGCGGTGCAGCTCGTCGTCCCAGGTGCGGACGAGCTCCTCCGCTCTGCTGCGGGCATCCATCCACGGAAGACTAGTTAGAGTCCACGCGATGCCAGACGTCCTCATGTACGCGCGACACCTTCCGGTCGCCCGAGCTGCGCCACGAGGTGCCGCTCGGCGTCCCGGACCCGTTCCTCTACGTCGAGCAGGACGGGCGTGCGCCACATCGTCGATCGGCTCGATGGAGATGCCCCGCCTCGAGGCAGCTCGGGCCGTTCGAGCTCCACCCGAGCGAGGAGTTCGGGCTCGACGACCTGATCGCGCAGGGCCACTCGTACGCCGAGGTCGAGCGCGAGATCGCCGCTCCGCGCCGTGCGAGGCGCTCGGCGTGACGAAGGCGATCGTCCCCGAGACGTTCCCGCTCTGGCTCGCCGACGAGCTGCGCGACCGCGGCGTCGAGCTGACGCGTCGACGGGGACGTCGTTCGACGACCGCCGCCGTGTCAAGAACGGCGGCGCAGCTCGCGGGCATCCGCCGCGCCCAGCGCGCCGCCGAGGCGGGATGGACGCGGCCGCGCGACCTGCTGCGCCGCGCCGAGCGGAACGGCGACGGGGCTGACGCTCGACGGCGAGCCGCTGACCGTCGAGCGCGTCAAGCTCGCGATGACGCAGACGTTCGCCGAGCACGGCTGCACCGCCGACGACTTCATCGTCGCGCCCGGCGCCGCAGGGCGCGGTCGGGCACGACATGGGCTCCGGCCCGATCGCGGCCGAGCGTGCCGATCGTGATCGACATCTGGCCGCGCGACAACGAGACGTTCTGCTTCTGCGACATGACGCGGACGTTCGTCGTCGGCGAGGTGCCCGACGAGGTTCGCGAGTGGCACCGTCTCTGCAAGGAGGCTCTCGACGCGGCGATCTCGGAGATCAAGGCCGGCGTCGACGGGCGGAAGGTCTTCGACGGGACGTGCGAGATCTTCGAGGCGCGCGGGCGAGCCGACCCAGCGCACGAAGACGCCGGGCGAGCCGCTCCGGAACGGCTTCTTCCACGGGCTCGGCCACGGCGTCGGCCTCGAGGTGCACGAGGCGCCGGGCATGGGGCTCGCGTCGAAGGCCGCGCTCGACGCCGGCGACGTCGTCACGGTCGAGCCCGGCTGCTACCGCCAGGGCTACGGCGGCGTGCGCCTCGAGGACCTCGTGCTCGTCACCGAGGAGGGCGTCGAGAACCTGACGCAGCTACCCCTACGACCTCGAGCCGTGACCCAGAGCCAGGACATCGACACGCTCTTCCTCGAGGAGCGGCGCTACCCCCCGTCACCCGAGTTCGCTGCGCAGGCGAACGCACAGCCCGGGATCTACGACGAGGAGTTCGACGCGTTCTGGGAGCGCGAGGGCCGCGAGCGCGTCGCCTGGTTCGAGCCGTTCACGACGCTCTACGAGTGGGAGCGGCCGTACGCGAAGTGGTTCCTCGGCGGCAAGCTCAACGTCGCCTGGAACTGTCTCGACAAGCACGTCGAGGCGGGGCGCGGCGACGCGGTCGCCTACCACTGGGAAGGGCGAGCCGGACGGCGACCGCCGCGACCTGACGTACGCCGACCTCTTGCGCGAGGTGACGAAGCTCGCGAACGCGCTCAAGCAGCTCGGCGTCGGCAAGGGCACGCCGGTCGCGATCTACATGGGCATGGTCCCGGAGGCGCCTGTCGCGATGCTCGCGTGCGCGCGCCTCGGTGCGCCGCACACGGTTGTCTTCGGCGGCTTCTCGGCGGACTCGCTCTCCGGGCGCCTGCAGGACATGGAGTGCGAGGTGCTGATCACGCAGGACGAGGCGTGGCGTCGCGGCACGACGGTGCCGCTGAAGCGGACCGCCGACGAGGCGGTCGCCGAGTCGCCGAGCGTCAAGAGCGTCGTCGTCCTGCGCCGCACCGGCAACGACGTGCCGATGACGGATGGGCGCGACCACTGGTGGCACGAGCTCGCGACCGACGAGAGCGACTGCCCGGCCGAGCCGATGGATCCCGAGGATCTGCTCTATCTCCTCTACACCTCCGGCACGACCGCCAAGCCGAAGGGGATCGCGCACACGACCGGCGGCTACCTCGTCGGCGTCGCGACCACCCATCACTACGTCTTCGACCTGAAGCCCGAGACCGACGTCTACTGGTGCGCGGCCGACGTCGGCTGGGTGACCGGCCACAGCTACATCGTCTACGGCCCGCTCTGCAACGGCGCCACGTCGGTGCTCTACGAGGGGACGCCGGACTTCCCCGACAAGGACCGCTGGTGGGCGATCGCCGAGCGCTACGCCGTCACGATCCTCTACACGGCGCCGACCGCGATCCGCTCGCACATGAAGTGGGGGCCGGAGCACGCGGCGAAGCACGACCTGTCGTCTTTGCGGCTGCTCGGCTCGGTCGGCGAGCCGATCAATCCCGAGGCGTGGGTCTGGTACCACGAGCACATCGGCGGCGAGCGCTGCCCGATCGTCGACACGTGGTGGCAGACCGAGACGGGGATGATCATGATCACGCCGCTGCCCGGCGTGACGACGACGAAGCCCGGCTCGGCGACGCGGCCCTTCCCCGGCGTCGACGCCGCCATCTTCAACGAGGCCGGCGAGGAGGTCGGCCCCGGCGGCGGCGGGTACCTCGTGCTGCGCCGGCCGTGGCCCGCGATGCTGCGCGGCCTCTTCAAGGAGGACGCGCGCTACCGCGAGACCTACTGGTCGAAGTACGACGGTGAGGTCTACTTCGCGGGCGACGGCGCGCGCATCGACGAGGACGGCGACTTCTGGCTGCTCGGGCGCGTCGACGATGTGATGAACGTTTCGGGGCACCGCATCTCGACGATCGAGGTCGAGTCGGCGCTCGTCGACCACCAGGACGTCGCCGAGGCCGCGGTTGCCGCTCGCAACGACGCGACGACGGGCCAGGCGATCGTCGCGTTCGTGACGCTGAAGGGCGGCAAGGAGGGGTCGGTGGAGAAGCTCGAGGAGCTGCGCAACCACGTCGCGGTCAAGATCGGGCCGATCGCGAAGCCGGCGAACATCGTCTTCACGCCGGAGCTGCCGAAGACGCGCAGCGGGAAGATCATGCGCCGCCTGCTGCGCGACGTCGCGGAGCATCGTCCGCTCGGCGACACGACGACGCTTGCCGACCCGACGGTTGTCGACGAGCTGCGCTCGCGCGGGCAGGACGAGCAGTCGAAGGAAGATTGAGTCCTTAGCTCTGCTTCGAACCGCACTCGCGCAGCCCCGCTGCGTCGAGCCAGCCGTTCATCGGCGTTGCTGAGCGTGCTGACGAGCTTCAGCTCGGCCAGCAGCCCCGCGTTGTCGCCCGCCATCGCGTCCGTGAGGCTCTTGCGCAGGTGGGTGTCGACCTGCTTCATCCGCGCCAGGATCCGGGTCATCGGCACGCGCAGCGCCGCGGGTACGGGGACGGATTCGATCTTACGGTCCTCTGCGAGTTGCAGCACGATCAGCTTGCCGAGCGCGATCCCGTACGCATGGCCGTCCTTCGCCTTTTCGGCGCTGTCGAGCTGACGTAGGAGCGTCTTCACCGTCGGGGTGTACGGCGCGCAGATGGCGTTCACGTGCGCGCGATAGGCGGCGGGTGTCGCGGCGGTCGCACTCGCGAGCACGGTGAGCGCGGCGACGCAGGCGGTCAGCAGGGCGGCGACCTTCACACCTCGGAGGATCGACAATCGCGCGGCTCGCCGCATCGCTCGAACGGGGGTACCCTGCGCGCGTGCTCGCGCTTGCCGCCGCTCTCGTGCTCGCCGTCACGCCCGGCCAGAGCGCCGTCGTGCGCGTGCCCGTGGCGAATGTCTGGGAGGCCCCGAACGCCGGGCACCTGCCGCTCGATCCACATGTGTGGCCGACGCCTGCGGTCACGTACTCGCAGCGGATCGCGCTCGTCGGGACGATGCCGACGCAGGTGCTCTACGGCGAGCAGGTGCACGTGCTCGCCCGTCGCGGCGGGTGGACTCACATCGCGGTCCCCGACCAGCCCTCGCCGCTCGACCGGCGCGGCTACCCCGGCTGGGTGCGCTCCTGGCAGCTCGGCCCGTTGTCGAAGCCGAAGATCGCGCAGGCGGTCGTCACCGCGCGGTCGGCGACGCTCGCGAACGGGACCGAGGTCGGCTACGGCTCGGAGGTCTTCGTCGGCCAGGTGCCCGCGGCCGCGACGCGGGCGCTGCCGCACACTCGTGCTGATCTCGTCCGGTCGGCGAAGCAGTTTCTCGGCCTGCACTACCTCTGGGGCGGGCTCTCGGCGTGGGGCTACGACTGCTCGGGACTGACCTGGGCGGTCTACCGCACGCACGGGATCACCATCCCGCGCGACGCCGATGCGCAGTTCGCCGCCGGCACGCCGGTGGCGCTCTCGCGCGTTCTCCCGGGCGACCTCCTCTTCTACGAGAGCCCGGTCGTGGGGCATGTCTCGATGGCGATCGGCCGCGGGCTGATGATCGAGGCGCCCAACTCGCGCAGCGAGGTGCGGATCGTCCCGATCCGGACGGGCGACTTCCGCGGCGCGCGCCGGTTCTTCTGATCCGCCCGGCCTGCACGGACGCTCTCGCGATCGTCCTGTTCGCGACGATCGGGCTGCTCGACCACGATGGACATCTGTCCGCTCACGGCTACGCGCGCGACGTGCTGCCGCTCGCGGCCGGCTGGTTCGCAGCCTTCGCGGCGTTCCGGGGACGGTTCCTGCCGACCTGGCTCGTCGGCACGACGCTCGGCGTCGCGCTCCGGAGCGTCGTTCTCGGGCACTACCGGTGGAACGTGCTCGCGTTCCTCGTCGTCAGCCTCGTCTTCCTCGGCGCGACCGCCGGCTTGATGCGAGTTGCCGTTCGCCGCTTGGTGTCCACGTCCTCGTAGTGCAGGATCAGCGGGTGACCGACGACCGGCAACTCGGCGTGGACCTCTTCAACGAGACGTGGCGCCTGATCGAGTCGCGCGAAGACGACACGCTGATGCTCGACTGCGCGCACGCGTCCGCCTACCACTGGGCAGTCGCATCGGAGTGCAAGCCGGAGAACCTCGCGCGCAGCGCGTGGCAGATCTCGCGCGCCTACACCGTCGCCGGGCGCGCCGACGAGGCGCTCTTCCACGCAGAGCGCTGCTTCCAGCTGTGTGAGCGTCACGGACTCGGCGACTGGGATCTGGCCTACGCCTACGAGGCGCTCGCGCGGGCGAGCCTCGCCGCCGGCGACCGCGAAGCGGCCGGCCAGTACGTCGAGCTCGCGCAGGCGGTCGAGATCCGAGACGCCGACGACCGCAAGCACCTCGCGGGCGACCTGAAGACGCTCCGCTAGGTGTTCAGCCCGCCAGTGCGGCCTCGAACGGCGCCTCGTCGTCGAACGGCCCGATCACGGCGGCCCGCATGCCGTTCGAGCCGATCAGGTCCTGCGCGACACGCTGCACGTCCTCCGCGGTGACTGCGTCGAGGCCGGCGAGCAGCTCATCGGGCTCGGCGGCGTGGCCCTCGAGCACCTCGCGGCGCAGGCCGAAGAGCATCAGCCCGTTCGGGCTCTCGGTCTGCAGCACGAAGCGCCCCTTGGCGAGCGAGCGCGACTTCTCGAGCTCGTCGTCCGGGACCGGCTCGTCGGCCAGCTTGCGGAACTCGTGCGCGATCACCCTGACGGCCTCGTCGGCGCGATGGAGGTCGACGCCGGCCTGCGAGACGAGCGTGCCCGCGTCGGTGTACGAGCTGTTCAGCGCGTAGACGTAGTAGGCGAGGCCACGCTGCTCACGCACCTCGAGGAAGAGCCGCGACGACATGCCCGTGCCGAGGATCGTCCCCAGCATCTGCAGCGCGTAGCGGTCCGGATGCGTGAGCGAATACGACGGGACGCCGACGCAGATGTTTGCCTGGTCGGACTCCTTGCGGCGCAGGCTCACCTGCGACTCCTTCGACTGCGGCAGGTCGGCCGGCGCGGGCGCACCGCTGCCGTTGCCCGACATGTCGCCCAGCAGCTCTTCGAGCTTCGGCAGGAGGCCGTCTCCGACCTTCCCGGCGACGCCGACGACCATGCGCTGCGGCGTGTACCACTGGTTGATGTAGTCGAGGAACGTTTCGCGCGTCGCGGCGTTGATCGTCTCGCGGGTGCCGAGCGTCTCCCAGCCGAGCGGATTGGAGCCGAAGAGCAGCTCTTCGTACACCGACCCGACGTAGTCGCGCGGAGTGTCGTAGTACATGTTCATCTCCTCGAGGATCACGCCTTTCTCACGCTCGAGCTCCTCGGACTCGAACTTCGAGTTGCGCAGCATGTCGACGAGCACGTCGAGCGCCGTGTCGCGCTGCTCGCCCGCACAGCGGATGTAGTAGCCGGTGTACTCCTTCGAGGTGAACGCGTTGAACTCACCGCCGATCTTGTCGACCTCCATCGACAGGTCGCGGGCCGTCGGGCGGCGCTCGGTCCCCTTGAAGAACATGTGCTCGGCGAAGTGGGCGATGCCGCGGTTGAGTGACTCCTCGTAGCGCGAACCGGCGGCGAGCATGATGTAGCAGGCAACCGACTG
Source organism: uncultured Actinomycetes bacterium (assembly GCA_963698925.1). Lineage (GTDB taxonomy): Bacteria > Actinomycetota > Thermoleophilia > Gaiellales > Gaiellaceae > PALSA-600. The sequence continues at coordinate 244,255 of CAVOSR010000008.1, forward strand.
TGCGTGCTCCAGCGGCGCCGTGACGACACGGAGCCCGTTCGAGAGCGTGTGGCGCTCGTAGACTTTGCTCATGGAGTGAGGGTCCTCCTCAGGTCGTCGGAGAGCGGAACGGACTCGTTCCGCGCATAGTCGTAGCCCACGAGCACGCTCTTGGCCTCGGCGACGAGCCGCTCCGCCGACCAGATCTCGTGCTGGAGCTCGAAGCTCTTGGTGCCGATGTGCGAACAGCGGCTGCGCACCTCGACCTCTGCGCCCTCCCGCAGCTCGGCACGGAAATCGATCTCCACGCGGGCGAGGATGAACGGCTCGAGGCCGCCGAGAATGCCCATGCGGGCCTGCTCGAGATACGTCGAGTAGACGGCGTTGTTGACGTGCCCCATGGCATCGACGTCGCGAAATCGGACATGCTCGCGCTGGATCCAGGGGTACGCCGTCATCCGCGGCGATGGTATAGACGGGGGTATATGCCAGGCGAGACCCGCACGGCCGTCTTTGCGCAACCTCAATGGTTGAGAGCCGTCCCGACCGACCGCCGGCTTCCGGACGGCGCGTCCGTCGTGCACACCGGTTGCGGCACGTCGTTCCATGCCGCGCAGACGGGCGGACGCTCGGTGCAGGCGCTCGAGGCGGTGCTCGATCCGCCCAGGGCCGACATCCTCGTCTGCGTCTCGCACGAAGGCGACACCGCACTCACGCTCGAGGCGGCGCGCGCGTTCCGCGGCGACGTCTGGCTCGTGACCGGCAAGCCGTCCTCGCCGCTGGCCGAGCTCGCCGCCGAGGTGATCGTCGCGACGCCGCAGGTCGAGCGTTCCTGGTGCCACACGGCGAGCTACACCTGCGCGGTTGCGGCCCTCGACGCCCTCCACGGCCGCGACATCGCGTGGCTGCCCGACGCGGTCGAGGCAGCGCTGGCGGAACCGCCCGAGCCCGGGCTCCCCGCCCGTGTGCTGGTCGCCGGCGCCGGCCGCGACTGGCCGACTGCGCAGGAGGCCGTGTTGAAGCTGCGCGAAGGAGCGTGGGTCGCGGCCGAGCCGTTCGAGACCGAGCAGCTGCTGCACGGCTACCTCGCCGCGGTCGAGCCCGGCGCGCGAGCGTTCGTGCTCGAAGGGGAAGGCCGGGGAGCGGAACGTGCCGCGGAGCTCGTGACCGTGCTCGAAGCGCTCGAGGTCGACGTGACGCTCGTGCCCACCCGGCATCCGGTTGTCGACATCGTTCGGTTCCACCTGCTGACGCTGGCCGAAGCGGATGCGCGTGGCATCGATCCCGATCCGATCCGCCGCCCGCCGGGCTCACCGCTCGCCGAGGCGACCGGCTCGGCCTATCCGTACACCTGACAAGCATCGGATTCCTGCGTCTCATCCTCGCGGACGATTTTCGCGCGTGTGGGAATTCGCGCGCTTCGTCGTGCGTACTCATCCGCATGTACGCGACAGACAACTATCCGACGCACCCCTCGATGAGTGCGTGGTTCCGTGACGACCTCCGCCGGTTCTTCCGCCGGCTGCGCGCGCGGCTCGGCGGCTAGAACGACTCCAGCTCGCTGAGCAGGCGGCGCACTTCGTCCTCGGTGTTGTAGTGGACGATGCCGACGCGGACCGCGCCGTCGTCCAGCCCGAGGCGGCGCATGATCTCGACGGCGTAGTAGTCGCCGTGCCAGACGGCGAAGCCGCGTTCACCGAGGCGCTCCGCGGCAGCCTGCGGCGAGACGGACTCGTGCGTGATCGCGAAGGTCGGCACCCGGCCCTCCATCGTCGGCACGCCGTGCAGCGTCCAGCCGTCGGGCAACCCGGTGAGGAACTGCTCGCCGAGCGTGCGTTCGTGCTCGAGCACGAAGTCCCAGCCGAGCCCGGCGAGGTAGTCGACCGCCGCGGTGAAGCCCGCGAGCAGCTCGTGGGCGAGCGTTCCCGTCTCGTAGCGGCGCGCGACGGGGAGGTCGGCGGCCGGGCGCACCTTGTACGGCCGCCACGAATCGAGCAGCTCGCGCCGTCCGTACGCGAGCCCGAGGTGCGGGCCGTAGAACTTGTACGGCGAGCAGAGCACGACGTCGGCTCCGGCCTCCTGGACGTCGATCGGGCCGTGCGGGCCGTAGTGAACGGCGTCGACCCAGGCGAGCGCGCCGGCGTCGTGCGCGAGCTGCACGATCTCGGCGACCGGCGTCAGGGTGCCGACGGCGTTCGACGCCCACGGGAACGCAACGACACGCGTGCGCTCACCGAGCAGCGAGGCAAGCTGCTCGAGGTCGAGCCGGCACTCGTCGTCGACGTCCGCGAAACGGACGGCCAGGCCGCGGTCGTCGTGCCACCTCGAGCCACGGCGCAATGTTGCCGTCGTGATCCAGCCGCGTGCAGACGATCTCGTCGCCCGCCTGCCAGTCGCGCGACGCAGTGCGCGTGAGCGCGAAGTTCAGAGTCGTCATGTTCGCGCCGAACGCGACTTCGTCGACGGTCGCGTTCAGGAAGCCTGCAGCCGTCTCGTGCGCTCGCTCGACCACCTCGACGGTGGCGTGCGAGGTCGAGAACGTGCCGCCGACGTTCGCGTTCGCCTCGCGGAGATAGGTCGCGATGGCGTCGATCACCGAGTCCGGCACCTGGGTGCCGCCCGGCCCGTCGAAGAACGCGAGCGGCTGCTCGGAGCGCCGAGAAGCTCGCCCGCGCCGACTCGACGGTCGTCACGACACGCGCCACGCGTACTCCGGCTTGATCGTCAGGGACGCGCCGACGAAGCAGTCGCGCTCCGCCTTCGCGATCAGGTCGTCGGGCTCGTTGGTGCGCGGGTCGAGCTGGATGTCGATCGCAACCTGAATCTCGACGAACGCGTAACGGCCGTCGGAGTCGCGCTTCGTGATCTTTCCCTGCGACGAGCCGGAGCCGGCGACATCGTGGCCGGCGCGCCGCGCGTGGTAGGTGAAGCTGTCGATCGAGCAGCGCACGAGCGCCGCCAGCAGGAGGTGATCCGGCGACCAGCCCTCACCCGGCTCGATCTGGGCGCCGCCCGGGATCGTCATCCGGCCGCCCCGGTCGACCTCGACCGCGTACTCGAGCACCTTGGCCTGCGTCGGCATTCCGCAACGCTACCTCTGTCCGTCCGACCCCGGTCCTAGGGTTCGGACCGTGAGGCTCCGGACACTGAGCGAGGCTGAGTGCTACGCCCGCTGTTACGGCGGGCACAGCGACGAGCGGGTCAGCGTCGTGCGCCTTGCACCGCGCAACTCTCAGCGCTCGACGAGCGACGGCGACCGGCTGAGAGAGCTGTTCGAGGAACGGCTGGACGCACGCCCCGATTCGGAAGCCGAGGCCGCGTGAGGTGCAGGCTCGACGGAGCCTCTCCATGACGCGGGCCTGCCGCACCTGGACGGCGCGGCGACCGAGGCAGCTGACTGCGACGAGACGGCCGGCCCCGCCGCTCCCGAGCTCGTGGGTCTGCACGGCGACGTGGACGCAAGTCGTGCCACGCTGTAAGCCGCGTGGCCGCAAGCACACCTGAGTCCGCCGTCCCAGACGTCCTCGCGCACGGACTGACCTGCATCTTCTGCGGGATCAATCCGGGGCGCGTCTCCGCCGAGGCTGCGGCGCACTTCGCCAACCCGCGCAACGACTTCTGGCGGCTGCTGCACGACGCAGGCTTCACGCCGCGCCTCTTCGATCCGCAGGAGCAGTTCTCGCTGCTCGAGCTCGGGATCGGCGTGACGAATGCCGCCGCACGGACGACGCCCGGCTCGGGCGACCTGCGTCGTCGGGACTTCGACGCGGCGCGACTCGAGCGCGTGGCCGTCGACCTCGATCCGGTCGCAATCGCGTTCGTCGGCAAGGAGGCGTACCGCGGTCTGTTCAACGAGCGGTCGGAGCTGGGGCCTCAGTGGCGGACGCTCGGCCCGACCGCGCTCTACGTCCTGCCCTCGACGTCGCCGGCCAACGCGGCCGTCCCGTACGCCGAGCGCCTGAGCTGGTTCCGTGCGCTGCGCGAGTGGCTGCAGCCCGACACGCGCGAGGCCGTCCGGGCGTTGCTCGTGGACGCGGACGACCGCGTGCTGCTCGTGCGATACCGCAACCCGGAGACGAAGGCCACGTGGTGGGGCACACCGGGCGGCGGGATCGAGGAGGGCGAGGAGCACGAGGCGGCGTTGCGGCGCGAGCTGCGCGAGGAGCTGGGTCTCGAGGAGTTCGAGCTCGGCCCGCTGCTCTCGGAGCACCGGCGCGTGTTTCCCTGGGCTCGACGGCTCGTCGATCAGCACAGCAGCGTCTACGTCGTTCGCGTCGACGCGCATGAGCCGCAACCGACGATCGACCTGGCGCCGGAGGGCGTCGTCGACGCACGCTGGTGGTCGGTCGCCGAGCTCGAGTCGACGGACGAGCGGCTGGCACCGGCGACGCTCCTGGACGATGTGCGCCGGGTTCTGGCGGAGGGCCTCTAGCCTGTCGCCGTGACCGCGGTCCTCGTCGTCGTGCACCTGCTCGCCGCGACCGTCTGGGTCGGCGGCTCGACGGCGCTGATCTTCGTCGGCGTGCCGGCGATCCGCACGCTCGAGGGCGAGCCGCGCGGCCGCGCGATGAAGGAGCTCGGGCTGCGCTGGCGCCCGCTCGGCTACGGCTCGCTGCTCGTCGCCGGCGCGACGGGCGCCGCGCTCGCGGCGCGCGACTGGGAGACGAGCGCGGCGTTCCAGATCGTGTTCTGGGTGAAGGTGACGGTGGCCGTCTGTCTCGTCGTCGTCTCGTACCTGCACAACTTCGTGCTCGGCCCGCGGCTGCAGGAGGAGATCCGCGCGGGCCGGGAGCAGACGACCCGCCCGACCCTCGTCGTGGTCGGCTGGATCAGCTACGGCCTGACGGTGTCGCTGCCGATTCTCGGCGTCGCGCTGCAGCGCATGGTCGGCTGACCCGCGAACGGGCACACGTGCGCGGCTCGATCCGGCCAGGTCCCAGGGACAGTCCCCAGGTCATGGCCGTGCCGGTCCTGTCCCAGGGACAGTCCCCAGGTCATGGCCGTCGGTCCTGTCCAGGGACAGTCCCGCGGGTCATGGCCTGCCGGTCGTGTGGGCGCGACTGCGACAGTCGCCGCGTCGCGAGTGCCGGCTTGCCCGTGCTCGCTCGGCCGCAGCTGCAACGTGTCCGCGAGACGGCCGACGGGGGAGAACCGACGGTGCTCCCCGTCAGTTGTTCCAGCGGTTGGTGATCGGCGTGCGGCGGTCGCGGCCGAAGGCCTTCGGCCGCAGCTTGACCCCCGGTGGCGCCTGGCGGCGCTTGTACTCGGCGCGGTCGATCATCGCCAGCGCGCGTTCGACGACCTCGGGCTCGAACCCGTCCTGGCCGAGCTCCTCGCGCGAACGGTCGAGCTCGACGTAGGCCTCGAGCACCTTGTCGAGCTTCGGGTACGGCGGCAGCGAGTCCTCGTCCCGCTGGTCGGCGCGCAGCTCGGCGCTCGGCGCCCGCTCGATGATCGAGGCCGGGATCAGCTCGCGGCCGGCGCGCTCGTTCAGCCAGCGTGAGAGGCGGAAGACGTCGGTCTTGTAGACGTCCTTGATCAGTGCGAAGCCGCCCGCGAGATCGCCGTAGAGCGTCGAGTAGCCCACCGAGAGCTCCGACTTGTTGCCGGTCGCGATCACGAGCCACCCGAACTTGTTCGAAAGCGCCATCAGCATCGTGCCGCGGATGCGCGCCTGCAGGTTCTCCTCCGTCAGGTCGCTCTCGCGGCCCGCAAAGTGCTCGCTGAGCGCGCCTGAGAACGCCTCGACCATCGGCTCGATCGGGATCTCGCGGAAGTCGATGCCGAGCGCCTCGGCGAGCCGCTCCGCGTCGCTGCGCGTCCCTTCCGACGAGTAGCGCGACGGCATCGAGACGCCGTGGACCCGCTCCGGCCCGAGTGCCTCGACGCAGAGCGCGGCCGTCAGCGCCGAGTCGATGCCGCCCGAGACGCCGATCACGACCTGGTCGAACCCGTTCTTCGAGACGTAGTCGTGCAGGCCGAGCTCGAGCGCCAGCCGCATCTGCTCGAGATCGTCGACCTGCGGGGCGATCCGCGTCTCGGCCGAAGCAGCCTGCTCACGCGGCGGCGCCAGCTCGACGTTCGTCGGCTCGGCGCGCTCACGGTCGCGGGCGAGCGCGCGGCGGCGCACGTCGCGGAGCCTGCGGCCGACAGCCGCAACGGGGTCGACGTCGACGACGAGCAGCTCCTCCTCGAAGCCGGCGGCGCGGGCGAGCACCTCGCCCTCGTCGTCGAGCACCACCGAGTGGCCATCGAAGATCAGCTCGTCCTGCCCTCCGACGGCGTTGCAGAGCGCCACGAAGCACGAGTTGTCGAGCGCGCGCACCTTGAGCATCTCCTCGCGCTCCCGGTCCTTGCCGACGTGGAACGGCGAGGCGGAGATGTTCGCGACGAGCTGGGCGCCTGCGAGCGCGAGGTCGGTCGCCGGCGGCCCGGGCTGCCAGATGTCCTCGCAGATCGTCGGCCCGACGACGACGTCGCCGAACCGCAACAGGAAGAGGTCGTCGCCCGGCGCGAAGTAGCGGTCCTCGTCGAAGACGCCGTAGTTCGGCAGGTACCGCTTGCGATAGACGCACTGCACCTCGCCATGGGCGAGCACGAAGCACGCGTTGTAGAGGTCGGCGTCGAGGTGCGGCGCACCGACGAGCGCCGTGATGCCGCGTGTGGCCTTCGCGATCCCCTCGACCGCACGCCGGGCCGCGCGCACGAATCCGGGGCGGAGCAGCAGGTCCTCCGGCGGGTAGCCGGTGACGACCAGCTCTGGGAACAGGACGAGGTCGGCGTTCGCCTCGCGTGCCCGGCCGAGCCATTCGACGACCCGCGCAGCGTTGCCGTCGATGTCGCCGACGACGCTATTGATCTGTGCGAGTGCGAGTCTCATCGCCCGGCTTGTCCCCCGTTCGAATGGTACTCCGGCGCTCCTTCAGGGCCGCGCGCCGCCACGTCACGTAGATGAAGACCGCGACGAGGAAGGCGACGAAACTGAGCCAGCCGATCCACGGCGAATCGGCCTTGTTGCCGATCACGCTCAGCACGGCGGCGACCACCAGCACGGCGATCAGCCAGAGACGGAGGGTGTGCGACGACCGCATGCGCGGTCCAGTATGGCTAGACGAGTTGTGCCGCGTGGTCCAGCCGTGCGCCCGTCTCCGGGTCGAAGAAGTGGAGCCTGGCCGGGTTGAGGGCGAGGCGCAGCGGCCGCCCGATCTCGACCTGGGTCCCCTCCGGGAGCGATGCGGTGAAGAGCGCACGGCGGTTCGAGGCGAGCAACACGCTCGAGTCGCCCTCGTCCGTCGTCGCGCGCACCTCTTCGCTGTCCACCGACGGTGCGTCGATCGGGAAGATCGCGTGCGTCTCCGAGCCCAGCTCCTCGACGACCGCCGGCTCGACCTCGATCGCCGGCAGCTCCGGGTCGTCCTCGGCGAGCGAGAACTCCTGCGGGCGGATCCCGAGGATGACGCTGCCCGGGCGGATGCCGCCGGGCGGCAGCGGCAGGCGGACGTCCGCGAACGTGACGTGCCCGTCGGCGACCTCTGCCTCGACGAGGTTCATCGGGGGAGAGCCGATGAATGCCGCGACGAACAGGTTGGCCGGGAGCCGGTAGAGGTGCTGCGGCTTGTCGACCTGCTGGAACTTTCCATCCCGCATGACCGCCACGCGCTGCCCGAGCGTCATCGCCTCCACCTGGTCGTGCGTCACGTAGACGGTCGTCACCTGCAGCTCCGTATGCAGGTGCGCGAGCTGGGCGCGCATGTCGACGCGCAGCTTCGCGTCGAGGTTCGAGAGCGGCTCGTCCATGAGGAACGCCGCCGGCTCACGGACGATCGCGCGACCCATCGCCACGCGCTGGCGTTGCCCGCCTGAGAGGGCGGAGGGCCGTCGCTGCAGCAGGTGCTCGATCCCGAGCATCTCGGCGACCGCGTCGACCCGTTGCTTGATCTCGGACTTGGGCGTCCGGCGTACGCGCAGCCCGTAGGCGAGGTTTCGCTCGACGGTCAGGTGCGGGTAGAGGGCGTAGTTCTGGAAGACCATCGCGATGTCGCGGTCACGCGGGGAGAGGTTGGTGACGTCCCGGTCGCCGATCGCGATCCGGCCGCCCGTCACCTCCTCGAGCCCGGCGATCATGCGCAGGAGCGTCGACTTGCCGCAGCCCGACGGGCCGACCAGGACGAGGAACTCGCCGCTGTCGATCGTCAGGTCGACCTCGTCGACGGCGCGCACGCCGCCGCTGAACTCCTTCGTGACCTGTTCCAGGGTGATCTGCGCCATCGCGTTTCTCGCTCCTCGCAACGTCGGTTGGCCTTGACTCCGCGGCCGACTATATGGCAGTCTCGGGCTGCTGTAAACGTTCTCTCAAATCGTTTTCAGAAATCCTTTGCAGAAGCTCGCAGACGCCACGCCCACGCTCGCCACGGTCGCCCGCCTCGCGAACGTCTCGGTGGCCTCGGCCTCGCGGGTGCTGAACGGCATCAAGACGAATCCCGAGACGCTGCAGCGCGTGCGGGAGGCCGCCGACGCCGTCGGCTACGTCCCGAACGCGGCCGCCCGCAGCCTGCGCTCGCGCCGCACCGGCCAGATCGCCTTCGCGATGCCGGACGTCGCCAACCCGGTCTACACGACGATGGTCAGCTCGATCCAGCAGATCGCGCGGAGTCACGGCAGCCGCCTGATCCTGCACTCGACCGAGGGCGACGTCGCCGACGAGCTCGGCTTCCTCGCCGATCTGCGGCAGCGCTACGTCGATGGGCTGATCCTCTGCTCGCTCCAGTTCACGCCGGCCCACGCCGACGCCGTCGCGAACGCGGCCGTGCCCGTCGCCGTGATCGGCAAGCCGACGAAGAACGCGCAGGTCGACACCGTGCGTGCGAACTCGCGTCGCGGCGCCGCCGACGCGGTCCGGCACTTGCACGGCGCCCGGCGGCGCCGGATCGCGCTCGTGAACGGCCCCGAGAGCACCGCGCCGGGGTCGGCGCGCAAGCTCGGCTACCTCGACGGGTTGCGCAGCTGCGAGCTCGAGCGCGAGGACGCGCTGATCGAGACGGCCCCTGACTTCACGATCGAGGCGGGCCGCGAGGCCGTCGAGCGGCTGATCGCGCGGACGCGGCCGGACGCGATCTTCTGTGCCAACGACCTGCTCGCGCTGGGCGCACTGAGTGCGCTGCGCTCCGCAGGCCTCGACGTCCCGCGTGACGTCGCGCTCGTCGGCATGGACAACACCAATCTGTCGGCGGTCACCTCCCCGCCGCTCACGACGATCGACCTCGGCTCGGCCGAACGCGCACGCATCGCCGCCGAGCTGCTGCTCGCGCGGATCGAGCATCCGGGGCGCAAGGCCCGTAACGTCGGCGTCGAGCCGCGCCTCGTCGTCCGCGACTCGTGCGGGGCGGCCGCGTGACCACGGTCCCGGAGCCGCGCCGCCTGATCCACCTCGGCAAGGCGCCGCGGCGCCGGCGCAGCAGCGCAGGGGTCGCACTGAGCGGGCGGGAGGCGCTGTTCCTCCTGATCCCGGCGATGATCCCGATCGTCGTGCTGAGCGTGGCGCCGCTCGCGCGCGGCATCTACCTCGGCTTCACCGACTCGCAGGCCGGCTTCGGGGTGCCGACGCACTTCATCGGCTTCGACAACTTCCGCCGCCTGATTCACGACGACCTCTTCATCAACTCGTTCAAGATCGGCGCGATCTGGGCGATCTCGGTCACGTTCATCCAGTTCTGTCTCGCCCTCGGGCTCGCCCTGCTGCTCAGCCAGCCGCTGCACTTCCGGTGGCTGGCGCGGTCGCTCGCGCTCGTGCCGTGGGCGATGCCGCCGGTCGTGGTCGGGATCATGTGGAAGCTCGTCTTCCAGCCGCAGGCGGGCGTGATCAACGAGATGCTCTACCGGGCGCATCTGCCCGGCTCGAGCATCGACTGGCTGTCCGATTTCAAGTGGGCGCTGCCCGCGGTGATCCTCGTCGGGGTGTGGGCGGGGATGCCGCAGACGACGATCGCGCTGCTCGCCGGCGTCCAGTCGATGCGGGACGAGCTGCACGAGGCGGCGGCCGTGGACGGCGCGTCGGCCCTGCAGCGCTTCTGGACGATCACGCTGCCCCAGCTGCGGCCCGTGATCGTCGCGATCACCACGCTCGACCTGATCTGGAACTTCAACTCGTTCGGCCTCGTCTACGTGCTGACGCAGGGCGGACCGGGGCACTCGACCGAGCTGCCGATGCTCTTCGCCTACAACGAGGCGTTCAAGTACGGCGAGTTCGGCTATGCCGCCGCGCTCGGCAACGCGATGGTCGCCGTGATCGCCTGCTTGCTCGTCTTCAACCTCTGGGGCCGGCTGAAGGAAGCGACGTGATCGTCTCCTCCCGCCCGAAGGCCGCACGGACGACGCAGTACGTGCTGCTCGTCTTCTACATGCTGTTCCTCGCGTTCCCGCTGCTGTGGCTGCTGTCGGTCTCGTTCAAGGGCGGGCGCGAGCTCGTCGAGCTGCACCCGTCGCTGATCCCGAAGGCGCCCACGCTCGACAACTACCGCGAGGCGCTCAACGGGGACATCGGGATCGGCAACGTCAGCCTGCTCCACTCGGCCTGGAACTCGTTCAAGGTCGCCTCGCTCACGGCCCTGCTGACCACGCTCGTGGGCCTGCCGGCCGCCTACGTCCTCGCCCGGCACAAGGGCTGGCTCTCGCGGCTCGGTCTCGGCTGGATCCTGCTCAGCCAGATGTTCCCGCTGATCCTGATCATCGTCCCGCTCTTCCTGGTGCTCAGGAAATTGCACCTGACCGACTCACATACCGGCCTCGTCTTCGTCTACATGGTGTGGACCTTGCCCTTCATCCTCTGGATGCTGCAGAGCTACGTGCGCAGCATCCCGCGCGACCTGGAGGAAGCGGCGATGGTCGACGGCGCTAGCAGGCTCTACGTCCTCCGAACCGTGATCGCGCCGCTGCTTGCACCGGGCGTCGTCGTCACGGCCCTGTTCGCATTCATCACTGCGTGGAACGAGTTCTTCCTCGCGCTCGTCCTCATCCAGACCCCCGACCTGACGACGCTCCCGCTGCTGCTGGCGCGCTTCGTCGGCATCGAGGGAATCGTCCGGCTCGGACCTCTGGCGGCAGCCGCGCTGCTCGCCACTCTTCCGAGCCTCATTTTGTTCACTGTCATCCAGCGCTGGCTGACACGCGGCCTCATGTCCGGGGCGGTCAAGGGCTAGTGCACGATCAACCGAAAGGTGGACCTTCGATGAAGAAGATCCTCGGGTTCAGCATGGCGCTGGTGCTGTGCGTGTCCCTCGCGGCTTCCGCGGCTCAGGCCGGGAAGTCGAAGCAGAACGTCGTGAACATCAACTTCGCGACCTACGTGTGGCAGCCGACCACGGTCAAGGCGATGAACGCGATCGTCGACTCGTGGAACAAGACCCACGCCGGGATCCAGGTGCACATCGTCCCGGTCGACGTCAACTCCGTCCACGACAAGCTCCTCACGAGCTTCGTCGGCGGCTCGGCGGCAGACGTGATCCACGACGAGGCCGCGGACATCGCCGGCTTCACCGAGCAGGGCTACCTCGCGAACCTCAAGCCGTTGATCCCGAAGGGCCTCAAGGCCGAGATCCCGCAGTCGGTGTGGGACACGGTCAACTTCGGCCACGGCAAGGTGACCGGCGTGCCGATCATGCTCCAGACCTACAACGTGTTCGCCAACATGAGCACGCTGCGCTCGGCCGGCATCAAGGCGCCGACGACGACCAAGCCGTGGACCTGGGCGCAGTTCCGCGCGGCGGCGAAGAAGCTGTCGACCGGCGGCAACTACGGCGTCTGCTGGGGCCTCCGCTCGCCGACCGCCACGATCCAGACGATCTCGCTCAACTGGGGCGGTCAGTGGAACTACCTCGAGAAGGGCCGCTGGGTGCTGAAGGTCGGCGCCGGTGAGAAGACGACGCTGACGACGATGCACGACATGATCTACGCCGACAAGTCGATCGACCCGGCAGGTGTCGGGCTCTCCGGCTCGGCCGTCTTGCCCGCCTTCTTCGGCGGCAAGTGCGCGATGACCGTGCAGGGCAACTACCAGGCGCAGGGCATGATCCAGCAGAGCCCGAAGGGCTTCAACTGGGCGATGTTCCCGCCGCTCAAGGGGAAGACGTCCGACCAGACGGCGAACCCGCAGACGCTGTCGATCTCGGCGCAGAGCCAGCACAAGGCCGAGGCGATGCAGTTCATCGCGTACGCGCTCAACTCGCAGAACATGGCGAAGCTGTCGGCGGGCGACTGGCTGATCCCGGCCGCACCGAAGGCGGCCAAGATCGTCGTCAAGACGACGAAGCACTACGGCAGCTGGAAGAACGCCGTCTCGGCGGTGCCGCACTTCAAGAAGGCGAACTGGGTGACGCTGAAGGCGTACCCGCGCTGGAAGGCGGAGATCGCGACGCCGTCGTTCCGCCAGTACCTCTCGAACCAGATCGACCTCGACAAGCTGACGTCGCAGCTCGTCGACGGCTGGAACTCGATCCGGGGCTAGGCCAACCGTTCCCCCTCCTGGGCCGGCCGTGGGGGCCGGCTCAGGAGGACGGACATCTCGACCAAGGAGACATCTGAGTGAACGGACACCAGCTGACCGACCGTGCCGTCGGGGCCCTCGCCGGGGCCGCGATCGGCGATGCGCTCGGCGGCGCCACCGAAGGGTGGGAGTCGCACGAGATTCGCGAGCACTGCGGTGGCTGGGTCGAAGGCGTGATCCAGTCGATTCGCCACCAGAAGAACATGCTCAAGCCCTTCTCGCCCTTCTGGAAGGGCGACGGGCACGTGACCGACGACACGCTGATGACGCGCGTGCTCGTGCAGGCGTATGCGACGAAGCGCGACCACCTCGATGCCTACGACGTCGAGCGCCTCGTGGTGCCGGCGATCGTCGACGAGGCGATGTGGATCCCCGAGCTCGACCGCGACGACCTGCTCTACCACCGTCTCTTCCTCGCCGAGAAGTGGCTCGTGCTGAAGCTTCGCTACGGGCACGCCGACCCGCGTGACGCCGGCGTCGGCAACATCGTCAACTGCGGCGCGGCGATGTACATCGCGCCGGTCGGGATCGCGAACGCCGGCGCGGCGGACGCGGCGTACACCGAAGCGCTCGACCTGACGGGAGCGCACCAGTCGAGCTACGGGCGCGAGGCCGCGGGCGTGCTTGCTGCCGCCGTCGCCGAGGCGTTGCGTCCGGACGCGACCGTCGACTCGGTGCTCGAGGTCACACTGCGGCTCGCCAAGGATGCGACCCGCAGCGCGATCGAGCAGGTCGCCGAAGCTGCGAGCGCGCTCGACGGCTGGCGCGACGGCGGGCTGGCAGTGCTGCGGGAGGCATTCGCACCGTTCGACTCGGTTGGCGAGCACTACGCGCGGCCCGCGCAGAACGCACGCATCCCGAGTCGACTGCATTCCATCGAGGAGGTGCCGATTGCGCTCGGGTTGCTCGTCGCGACTCGAGGTGACTACACCGAGACGATGCTCGGGGGCGTCAACTACGGCCGCGACTCCGATTCGATCGCGTCGATGGGCGGCGCTGTCGCCGCCGCGCTCGGCTCGCCGGTGCCGCGCGAGTGGATCGAGGAGATCGGTGCGGCCAGCAAGCTCGATCTCGAGGAGCCGGGGCACACGATGGCCGAGGTCGCGGAAGAGATCTTCGCGAAGGACCGGGCGCGGTTCGAGGCGCGTGCGGCGGCATTCGAGGCGCCCGTTTGAGGGTGACGTGGATCCAGCCGGAGGATCTCGTCGGGCACGAGCTCCGGCAGGCTCGCGAGGAAGGCAAGCAGGTCGACGGGGTCGAGGAGCGCTGGCTCGCGGCGGGCGGCCGGCCCGCTCCCGGCCGCGGCGCGTCGCAGGAGGTCGCCCCGCCGGGGCTCGTCCGGCTCGCGCACGAGCTGCTCGACGAGCTGGACGCGCTGACGCGGCCCCTGGCAGAGGACGAACCGGACGTGCCGGAGGTCGAGGCCGTCCCGGCCCGCGAGCCGGATGCCGACCGGATCCGCGGCGCATGGCTCGGCCGCGCCGCCGGGTGCGTGCTGGGGAAGCCGGTCGAGAACATCCCGCGCGACGGCATCCGCGCGATCGCACAGGGCACCGGCAACTGGCCGGTGCGCGGGTGGTTCACGGCCGAGGGCCTCGATCCGGCCGTCACGGAGCGCTACCCATGGAACAAGGCGTCGCTGCCGACGAGCCTGCGCGAGAACATCGACGGGATCCCGGAGGACGACGACCTCAACTTCACGATGCTCGCCGTCGTGCTGCTCGAGCGCGCCGGGCGCGACTTCTCGCCGGTCGACGTGGCGAAGCTGTGGCTCGACTACCTCCCGCCGGGGCGCATCTTCACCGCGGAGCGCGTCGCGATGCGCAATCTGCTCGAGGGGTATCTGCCGCCGGTCACGGCGACGCGGCACAACCCGTTCCGTGAGTGGATCGGAGCGCGGTTGCGCGTCGACGTCTACGGCTGGTGCGCGCAGGGCGATCCGGCGCGCGCCGCGCTCATGGCGTACGCGGACGCGAGCCTCAGCCACACGGCAAACGGTGTCTACGCCGCGATGTGGATGGCTGCCGCGCACGCTGCGTCGCTCTGGGCGGGCGGCGCCGCCGAGTGCGCCGACGTCGCGCTTTCCGTCGTTCCGCCGCGGAGCAGGCTCGCCGAGGCGCTGCGCTTCGCGAAGGAGCTCGACGGCGCGTGGGAGGATCGCGTCGACGCGATCTACGAGCGCTACGGCCACTACCACTGGGTGCACGCGATCAACAACACCGCACTCGTCGCGGCGGCGCTCTACGCGTTCGACGACTTCTCCTCCGCCGTCTGCGGCGTCGTCCAGGGCGGCCTCGACACCGACACGAACGGTGCTGCCGTCGGCTCGATCTTCGGCGCGCTCGGACCGATCGAGCGGCGCTGGTCGGAGCCGCTGCACGGGCGGTTCGCGACCTCGTTGCCCGGTTTCGACGGCATCACGCTCGACGAGCTCGCCGCGCGGACGATCGCGGTCGCATGAGCCGCAGGCTTGACGGAGGCGAAGCGGGCATGAGCTCGACCCGCTCGTCCCGCGGCCGATCGACCGGCCGACACCGGTGCCGCTCGACGGCCCGCTCGACGCGCTCGACGGCGCGAAGATCCTCGCCGCGCCAGACGACCCCGCCGAGTGGCCCGCCTGGCGCGACGCGCTCGCCCGCTGGCGCGAGCAGGCGCGCGCCGGCTACGACGGCAGCGCCTACGAGCGGCTCGAGTGGACGCAGGCCTGCTTCTCCGTCGCGCTCGTCTGGCTCTGGGACGAACGGCTGTACGACCACGAGGCCCAGCGCTTCACACCCGAGGCGCTGCTCGCCGAGGCGCAGCGTGAGTTCGGCGGCTACGACGCGATCGTGCTCTGGCACGCGTATCCGGTGATCGGTATCGACGAGCGCAACCAGTTCGACTGGTACCGGGACGTGCCCGGCATCCGCGACCTCGTGGCGGCGTTTCAGCGCGGCGACGTGCGCGTCTTCCTCGACTACAACCCGTGGGACATCGGCACGCGCCGCGAGCCGGTCGACGACGCGGCCGCCGTCGCCGAGGTCGTGCGCGAGCTCGGTGCAGACGGCGTCTTCCTCGACACGATGAAGGAGGCGATGCCGGAGCTGCGCTCCGCGCTCCCCGACGCCGCCTTCGAAGGCGAGTCGACGCTGCCGCTCGCGCGCATCGCCGACCATCACCTCTCGTGGGCGCAGTGGTTCGCCGACTCGGCCGTGCCGGGCGTGATCCGCGCGCGCTGGTTCGAGCAGCGGCACATGCTCCACCACACCCGCCGCTGGAACCGCAGCCACGTCGAGGAGCTGCGCAGCGCGTGGCTGAACGGCGTCGGCGTGCTCGTCTGGGAAAACGTCTTCGGGGCGTGGGTCGGCTGGAGCGAGCGCGACCGCGAGCTCCTGCGCGGCATGGTCGCGGTACAGCGGCGCTGGGCGCATCTGCTCACACACGGCGACTGGACACCACTTGCAGCGCACAGCGACGAGCTGCAGGTCGTCGGCTCGAGCTGGCGGCTCGGCGACGACCAGCTCTGGGCGCTCGCGAACCGCATCGACGAGCCGTTCGACGGCGAGGTCGAGCTCGGTGTGCGCAGAGTCCCGATCTCGTTGCCGCCGCTCGGGCTCGCCGCGGTGTCGCCGGCCGGCGTCTCGATCTTCGGCGGCGGCTCCGCCCGGTTCCCCGCGCGGGAGACGGTGCGCCGCGAGCCGCCGCTCGTGCGGGTCGACGCCGTCCCCGACGGCTTCGCGGCCGTCGAGCCTCGGCCGACGCGGGCGCGCTTTCGCCGGCGCGAGACCGGCGTCTACGGCGAGGCGCCGTACGTCGAGGAGTGGAAGCCGCTGCCGCCGCGCCTGCACGACTTCGTCGAGGTCGACCGGCCCGCGCCGCGCGGCGCATTCGCGATCGGCGTGCGCGAGGAGCCGGCGACGGGGCTCTCGCTCGCCGAAGCGCGGGCGTACGCGGCAGAGCGCGGCGCGCGGCTCCCGACCGAGGACGAGTGGCAACTCGCTGCCGAGGCAGGTGTGCTCGAACGATCCGACCCGCTCGTCTGGAACTGGACCGAGAGCGAGCACTCGGACGGGCGCACGCGCTTCGCGATCCTCAAGGGCGGGTCGGACTTCCGCGCCGAAGGCTCGGAGTGGTACGTCGACGGCGGCCCGCAGCCGCCGGAGTTCTCGCTCCAGCTGCTCCTCGCCGGCCCGCTGCAGCGCTCGCCGCGCATCGGCTTTCGCCTGGCGGTCGACTTGTGATCCGCTCCGGCGCCGCCGAGGCCACCCGGTGAGCAAGCCGCTCGAAGGGATCCGCGTCGTCGAGGCGGCGACGCTCTTCGCCGCGCCGATCGCCGGCATGCTGCTCGGCGACTACGGCGCGGACGTGATCAAGATCGAGCACCCGCGGCATCCCGACCCGGCGCGCGGGCACGGCCCGAGCAAGGACGGCGTCGGGCTGTGGTTCAAGACGCTCGGTCGCAACAAGCGGCTCGTCACGCTCGACCTCTCGCGCGACGACGGACGCGACATCTTCCTGCGCCTCGCCGAGCGCTCGGACGTCGTGCTCGAGAACTTCCGCCCAGGCACGCTCGAGCGCTGGGCGCTCGGCTGGGACGAGTTGTCGGCGGTGAACCCCAGGCTCGTGCTCGCGCGCGTCAGCGGCTTCGGCCAGTCGGGCCCGTACAGGCGTCGCCCGGGCTTCGGGACGCTCGCGGAGGCGATGAGCGGGTTCGCCGCGCTGAACGGCGAGCCGGACGGCCCGCCCCTGCTGCCGCCCCTCGCGCTCGCCGACGGCGTGGCGGCGCTCGCGACCGCGTACGCGATCATGCTCGCGCTGCGCGCACGCGAGGAGACGGGGCGCGGCCAGGTGGTCGACACGTCGCTCGTCGAGCCGCTCTTGACCCTGCTCGGCCCGCAGGCGACGGCGTACGACCTGCTCGGCGAACTGCAGCCGCGCACGGGCAACCGCTCGAGCCACAATGCGCCGCGCAACGTCTACCGCACCGCCGACGACCAGTGGGTCGCGGTCTCCGCGAGTGCGACGTCGATCGCCGAGCGCGTGCTGCGTCTCGTCGGCCGAGCGGACCTGGCGAGCCAGCCGTGGTTCGAAACCGGCGCCGGCCGCGCAGCGCACGTCGACGAGATCGACGCCGCCGTCGCCGCGTGGATCGCAGAACGTCCGCGGGACGAGGTCGTGGCGTCATTCGAAGCCGCCGAGGCCGCGATCGCTCCGGTCTACGACGCACGCGACCTGCTCGCCGACCCGCAGCTGGCGGCGATCGAGAGTTTCGCCTCGGTCGACGACGATCAACTTGGTCCGATCAAGATGACGAACGTGATCAGCAGGCTCTCCGAGACACCGGGCGCGATCGAGCGCACCGGCGGGGTGCACGGCGCCGACACCGCGGCCGTGCTCGCCGAGGTCGGCGTCGACGCGGCAGAGCTCGCGCGGCTACGCGCGGCGGGGGTCGTGTGAACGTCCCGCCGCTCACCTGGCTCTACGTTCCCGCCGACCGTCCCGACCGGGTCGAGAAGGCGCTCGCTTCCCGAGCGCACGCCGTGATCGTCGACCTCGAGGACGGCGTGCCGCTCGAGGCCAAGGCGCGTGCGCGCACAGGGCTGCCGGCCGTGCTCGGCTGGCGCCACGACAAGCCGGTCTTCGTGCGCGTCAACGCCGGCAACGCCGCCGACCTGGAGACCGTCCGACAGCTCGCGATCGACGGTGTCGTGCTCCCGAAGGTCGAGCGGCCGGAGCACGTTCCCGAAGGGGTGAGCGTGCATGCGCTGATCGAGACTCCGATCGGGCTGGAGGCGGCGTTCGTGATCGCGTCGCATCCGGACGTGCACGGTCTCTCCCTCGGCGAGGCCGACCTGCGCTCCCAGACCGGCGCGCTCGAGGCGGGCCTCGACTGGGCGCGCGCCCGCGTCGTCAACGCGGCCGTCGCCGCGGGGCTGCCGCGACCGCCCCAGTCGGTCTATCCGCACGTACGCGATCTCGACGGGCTCGCCACGTCGTGCCGCCGCGGGCGCGAGCTCGGCCATCTCGGACGCTCGGCGATCCACCCGGATCAGCTCCCGGTGATCGAGCAGGCGTTCCTGCCGACCGCCGCGGAGGCCGACACCGCACGCGAGACCGTCGCGCGCCTCGACGAGATGATCGTCGGCACGCTCGCCGACGGTTCGTTCATCGATCCGGCGATGCTCGGCGCCGCGCGCCAGATCGTCGCGATCGCCGAGCGCTACGGCACGGCGTGACGTGGCGATCCTGATCGACAGCCGCTACCGCGGCCCCGACGACAGCGGCAACGGCGGTTACGCGTGCGGCGTGATCGCGCGCGAGTGGGGCGGCGGTGACGCACAGGTGACACTGCGGCTGCCGCCGCCGCTCGACGAGTGGCTGCGGCTGGACGACGAGGGCGGCGTCTGGGACGACCAGGCACTGGTCGCCGAGGTGCGCGCCGGGGCGGTCGACCTGGAGCCGCCCGCGCCCGTTTCGTGGGACGAGGCCGTCGCCGCGCGGCATCCCGATCTCGGCTCGCCGTTCCCGCACTGCTTCGTCTGCGGCCATGCCCGTGCCGACGGGCTGCAGATCCACGCGGGGCGGGTCGCGGGCCGCGACCTCGTCGCTGCGCCCTGGCAGGTCGCGGCCGACGCCGTGGGCACCGAGTTCGTCTGGGCCGCTCTCGACTGCCCGGGCGCGTACGCGACGGGTGCGCTCGGGCGCGGCACGATCGTGCTCGGCCGGCTCACGGCGCGCGTCGAGCGCGTCCCTCAGGCGGGCGAGCGCTGCGTCGTCGTCGGCTGGCCGCTCGGGAGCGAGGGGCGCAAGCACGGCGCCGGCACGGCGCTCTTCGGCGAGGCGGGCGAGCTATGCGGGGTGGCGCGCGCCCTCTGGATCGAGCCGCGCGGCTGACCGCACCTCGCCGTCGACCACCAGCCAGAGGTGGTCGGCGTCGATCGCCAGCTCGACGCGCTCACCGAGGTCGATCGGCTTGCGGTACTCGAGCACGGCGTGCAGGCGACCGCCCAGCCGGCCGGCGAACGCCTCTTCGAACGGTGACCAGTACGCGGCGTTGTTCACGTGCCCGAGCCGGTCGATGTCCGTCACGCGCAGCGGCCACTCGCGCGACTGCGCGACCGTCGGCGCGGGCAGCGTCAGGCGCGTAGACGCGCGTCGGCCCGCGGACGATTCGCCGTAGACCTCGAGGAAGCCGGCGTCCAGGCGCAGCGGCCGCAGGTCGCGGTCGAGGTGGATCCAGATGCTCTCGGCCTCGATGTGCCCGCCCGCATCACCGCGCAGCGTGTAGCGGCGCGACGCCGCGGTCGGCGCAGTGCCGCTCGCCCAGGTCACGAGCTCGACCCGCAGGTCGTCGCGGAACGGCTCGAGGACGTCGAGCTCCGTGCGGCGCACCACCCAGAAGTGCCCGCTCGGTGGCCGGCCGACGTCGATCACGTCCTCGCTCGCCACGTCCTGCAGGAACCGCGCGACCACGTCGAGGCGCAGGCGACCGGTCGCGTCGACGTCCGAGAGACCGACCGTCTTCTCGGCGCGGAAGCGGCGCGCCGTCAACGCCGCAGGCGGATCGCGTTCAGATCGTGCTCGCGCACCTCGTCGGCGCGGGCGAGCAGATCGTCGACGTCGTCGTGCTCTGCGTGGAGGTAGCGGCCCGCGAGCGCGTCGTAGCGGCCGGTCGCGAGCTTGCGCACCAGCTCGGGCGCGAGCTCGGGCGGCGTCCACGGCGCGTCCTCGGGGAACCAGCCGTCGGTCATGTCGGTGCGCACGAGCCCCGGGCTGATCGTGAACACGTGCACGCCGGTCCCGTCGAGCTCCTGGTTCACCACCTCGCCGAACCGGTAGACGGCCGACTTCGACGCAGGGTACGAGCTGTTCACGCCGGAGCCCGGGAGATAAGCCGCTCCACTCGACAGGTTGACGACGCGCCCCGAGCCGCGCTCGATCATCCCGGGGACGACCGCGCGCGTGCAGAGGTAGACGCCGAGCACGTTGATCTCGAACACGCTCCACCAGTCGTCGACCGTCTGTTCCCAGGCCGTGGCCTTCTGCCCGCTGACGCCGGCGTTGTTGACGAGCAGGTCGACGCCGCCGATCTGGCCGAAGACGCGCTCGACCGCGCCGCGGTCCGACACGTCGAGCTCGAACGCACGACCGCCGATCTCGCCCGCGACCGCGTCGATCTGATCGCGGGAGCGTGCGGTGACGACGACGTCCCAGCCCTCGCCGGCGAGTGCGCGAGCGATGCTCGCGCCGATCCCGCGCCCTCCACCGGTCACGACGGCGACGCTCATGCGACGGCCGCCTCGATCGCGTCGAGCGACTCGGGGTTCTCGAGCGACGACAGGTCGCCCGGGTCGGTACCGAGCGCCGTCGCCTTCACGGCGCGGCGCACGATCTTCGCGGAGCGTGTCTTCGGGAGTGCGTCGACGAAGAAGATCCGGTCGGGCTTGAACGCCTTGCCGAGCTCCGCGGCGACATGCGCCGAGACGTCGGCCTCGGTCGCGTCGGCGCCGGGCAGGAGGCAGACGAAGATCCACGCCGTCTCGCCCTTCACCTCGTGCGGCACGCCGATCGCCGCGGCCTCGCGCACGGCTGGATGGCCGACGGCGGCGGACTCGAGCTCGGCCGGGCCGATCCGCTTCCCCGCGATGTTGAGGGTGTCGTCGGAGCGGCCGTGCAGGAACCAGTAGCCGTCGGCGTCGACCGACGCCCAGTCGCCGTGCACCCACACGCCCGGGAAACGCGACCAGTACGTCTCGATGAACTTGTCCGGGTCGCGCCAGAAGCCACGCGTCATGCCCGGAAACGGCCGGCGGCAGACGAGCTCGCCGACGTCGCCGGTTCCGACGAGCGAGGCGCCCGAGTCGTCGACGACGTCCATCGCCATGCCGAGCGCCGGCCCTCCGACCGAGCACGCCTTGATCGGCCCGACGGGGCTCGGCGAGAGGAAGCAGGCGCCGACCTCGGTGCCGCCGGTGCAGTTGATCACCGGCACGCGCGACCCGCCGACGTCCTCGAAGAGCCAGCGGTACGGCTCGGGGTTCCACGGCTCGCCCGTCGTGACGAACGTGCGCAGCGTCGAGAGGTCGGCGTCAGGTGCGCCGTGCGGGAGCAGCGCGCGGGCGAGCGTGGGCGAGAGGCCGAGCGCCGTCACGCGTTCCTGTTGCACGGTCCTCCAGAGCCGATCGGGATGCGGCCAGTCCGGCGCCCCTTCCGCGAAGACGATCGTGCCGCCGACCGCACCGACGCCGACGACGGTCCACGGCCCCATGATCCAGCCCATGTCGGTCGCGAAGTGCACGACGTCGCCCTCGTGCACGTCGGCCTGGTAGGCGACCTCGCGGGCGATCGACACGAGGAAGCCGCCCTGCACGTGCACGACGCCCTTCGGCGTGCCGGTCGTGCCGGAGGTGTACGTGAGGAGGTAGGGGTGCTCCGAGTCGACCTGCAGCGGCGGCAGCTCACCCGGGTGCGCGTCGAGCTCGAACGGCGCGAGCACGACGTGCTCGACGCGCGGCGACTCGCGCATCGCCTCCTCGAGGATCGGCAGCATCGGGACCGTCTTGCCGCGGCGGGAGGACGCGTGCTGTGTGATCACGACCTTCGCCTCGCTCGCCTGCAGGCGCTGCGCGACGGCGGGCGCGGCGAAGCCGGAGAAGATCGGCACCTGGATCGCGCCGATGTGCGCGATCGCGTGCGACGCGACGGCGACCTCGGGCGACATCGGCAGGAAGATCGCGACGCGGTCGCCCGGCTCGACCCCGAGGGAGACGAGCTGCTCGGCGAGGCGCGTGACGTCACGCGAGAGCTCCGCGAAGCTCACCTCGCGGCGCGCGCCGTCCTCGGTCAGCCCGACCGCGGCGATTCCCTCCGGGCGGGAGGCGGCCCAGCGGTGCACGCAGTTGTGCGCGATGTTCAGCCTCGCGCCGACGAACCAGGTCGTCCACGCGGGGCCGCGCGAGTCGTCGAAGACCTGTGTCCACGGGTGCGAGAACTCGAGCCCCAGGTCCTCCACCGCGAGCGGCCAGAACCAGGCGGGATCCTCCTGCGAGCGGCGCACGAGCTCGGCGAAGTCGGCGACGCCGGCCCGGCGCACGAGGCGGGTCGCATTCGCATGCTCGACCGTCGCCCGGTCGGGGCGCCAAACGACCTCGCTCACGGCACGCATTCAATCACCGACCCGCGCCGTGCCCGCTCCGGACGCGTCCCAGATGTGAAGCGCACTTCACAGTGGCTGCCACCAGACGGGTCTTCTCCGGGCACGTTTCGAGGCGCCGCGCGGAGCGTTAGCGTCTGCTAACTTAGCGAGCGCTAACTTTGAACGGAAGGGGAGCTCGCATGCAGCGGTTCGTGACGGACGAGAACAGGAAATGGTGGACGCTGGCGGCGGTCTCCGTCGGGCTGTTCATGATCATGCTCGACAACACGGTGGTCAACGTCGCGCTGCCGTCGATCCGCGAGTCGCTCGACATGGGCATCGAAGGGCTCGAATGGGTCGTCGCGGGCTACGCGCTCACCTTCGCCGCGTTCATGCTGATCGGCGGCAAGCTGGCGGACTTCCTCGGCCGGCGCATGATCTTCATGATCGGCCTGGCCGTCTTCACCGGCGCGAGCCTCGCCTGCGGCCTCGCTCCGAGCGGCAGCTTCCTGATCGGCGCCCGCATCGTCCAGGGGCTCGGCGGCGCGCTGATGAACCCCGCCACCCTCTCGATCATCACCGCGACGTTCGAGCCGCGCGAGCGTGGCAAGGCGATCGGCATCTGGGCCGGCGTGTCGGCGCTCGCGCTCGCGATCGGCCCGCTCGTCGGCGGCCTGCTGACCGAGCACGTCAACTGGAACTGGATCTTCTTCATCAACGTGCCGATCGGCGTGATCGGGCTCTTCACGGCTCCGCTCTTCATCCGCGAGACGCGTGACCAGTCGGCCGACCAGCGGCTCGACGTGCCCGGCCTGGCCACATCGGCGATCGGGCTCTTCTCGCTCACCTTCGCGTTCATCGAGGCGAACAAGTACGGCTGGACGTCGTGGCAGATCCTCGGCGCGTTCGCCGTCGCGGCGGTCTCGCTCGTCACGTTCGTGCTCCTCGAGCGCCACCAGCGTGCCCCGATGCTCGACCTCTCCCTCTTCCGCAACCGCACGTTCGCCGGCGCGAACTCGGCGATGCTCTTCGTCGGCCTCGCGATGTTCGGGACGTTCTTCTACGTCTCGCTCTACATGCAGAACGTCCTCAAGTACTCGCCTGTCGAGGCGGGTGCGAGCTTCCTGCCGATGACGATCCTGATCATCCTGATCGCGCCGCGCGCCGGCGCGCTGACCGACCGCGTCGGGTCGCGCTGGCTCGTCGCCGGCGGCATGACGCTGCTCGCCGTGATGCTCCTCTACTACTCCCAGCTCGGTGCGAACGAGAGCTTCTGGGCGCTCCTGCCCGGCCTGCTGCTCGGCGGGATCGGCATGGGCATGACGATGACGCCGGTGACGGCGGCGGCGATGAGCGCGGTCGCGGTCGACAAGGCCGGCGTCGGCTCGGCGGTGCTCAACTCGGCACGGCAGGTCGGCGGCTCCCTCGGGATCGCCGTCATGGGCTCGATCGTCGCTGCCAGCAGCTCGTACCTGAGCGGGTTCCACGACGCCCTCCGCGTCGGCGCGCTGCTCTGCCTCACCGGCGCGATCGTCGCAGCGACCGCGATCCGCAAGATCGAGCACGGGGAGCAGCGCAGCGCTGCACCGGTTGCCGCCGAGGGCGCATGACGGCGTCGCTCAAGCAGCGGCTCCCGGCGGAGGCACGGCGCCAGGCGGTGCTCGACGCGGCGTGCACGTTCTTCTCCCGTTCGAGCTACCGGGGCGCGACCACGGCGGAGATCGCGCGCGAGGCCGGGATCAGCGAGCCGATCCTCTACCGCCACTTCGGGTCGAAGCGCGATCTCTACCTCGCGTGCCTCGACGAGGCCTGGCGGAGCTTTCGCGAGGGATCCGAGCAGGCGATCGCGGACGACCCGGAGCGCTGCCTCGGCGCGATCGCCGACGCGTACATGGCGAAGCGATCCCGCATCCGCATGGTCGACCTCTGGATCCAGTCGCTGGCCGAAGCCTCCGATGACTCGGTGATCGCCGCCGCGCTGCGCACGCAGGTGCGCGAGGTGCACGACTTCTTCGCCGAGATCATCCGCGACGGGCAGCGCCGCGGGGTGATCCACGCCGACCGCGACGCGGTCGCCGAGGCGTGGCTGTTCGTGGCGGGCGGGCTCCTGACGACGATGGACAACCGCCTGGGCGGGCTGCTCGGCGACGACCTGCAGCGTGTGCGCAACTCGCGCCGCGCCTACATGCTCGCCGACGCGTAGAAAACGTCCCCGGACGCGAGAAAGCCCCGGCTGCGGCACCCGGGGCCTTCCCTGGTCAGGCGGGGCGTCAGTGAGGCGACATCCGAGTTCGGCCCTGCGGCACGGCCGGCTGCTCAGAGTGCCTTCGTGGCGCTCCCCCTGCACTCCCGACCGTCAGGCCGCGGTGCAAGGTGGACTCACCATACGAGCCATGTCCCGGTCTGTCAAGTAGCTCGGTCAAGTGATTTGAGGTTTCGGTGCTTCACCCGATTTTGCCTGTAAACTCCCCCTTTTGGGGGACATGGCCCAAATGAGGGATTGCAATTCGGTCAAGTGTCCTGCATGCTTCCCCTGCTTATGACCTCCCGTGCCGCACGAGGGAGCACTGCTTCCGCATCCACGAATTCCGCGCCCGCAACCCGTGGGCCTCGGCCCTCGGGCGCACGCCTCGGCGAGCGCCTGCGCCAGCTGCGCGTCGCCGCCGGCCTGACGCAGACCGACATCGCGGGCGAGCGGTTCTCCAAGGAGTACATCTCGCAGATCGAGCGCGGCAAGACGCGCCCGACCACCGAGACGATCGAGTGGCTCGCGCTCCGGCTGGGGGTCGACGCGGGCTTCCTCGCAAGCGGCGTCTCCGCCGACCAGCGCGCCAAGGCCGAGACGATCCTCGCTCGGGCCGATGCGCTGCTCGAGGAGCACGAGTTCGACGGCGCGATCGGCGAGTACGCGAAGGCGCTGCCCGCCGTGCTCGGCACCGGCTCGACCGAGCTGCAGGTGCGCGCGCTCAACGGCGAGGCGATGGCCCGGGCACAGACCGGCGACGTCAAGGGCGCGCTCGCGCTGCTCGGCGATTCGCGCGGCCTGGTCGAGGGCGAAGAGTTCTCCGACATCGACCGCGCCGAGGTGCTGTATCGCCTGGGCGTCTGCCGGTACATGCTGTCGAGCATCTCGACGGCGGTCGGTCTGTTCAACGAGTCGCTGACGCTCGCCGAGCGCTCGGGACTACCGTGCGACCAGCTCCGGTTGAACGTGTTCGCGTGGCGCTCGCGCTGCTATCGCCGCCAGCGGGACTACGAAGCCGCACGCGAGGACGTGGAGCGCGCGCTCGAGCTCGCCGAGGCGATGCACGATGCACGCGCGCTCGGCCAGGCGTACTTCCAGGCGTCGATGCTCGCCGAGCGCGACGGGCACTGGGTGCTCGCGCGCACGTACGCCGAGCGGGCCAAGACGCAGTACGAGGAGCTCGCCGACCGCGCCAACGTCGGCCGCCTGCTGAACAACCTGGGCGGCATCGAGTTCCTGCTCGGCAAGCCCGAGCAGGCCGTGGAGCACCTCAAGCACGCCTTCGCTGTCGCTCTCGAGATCGGCCGCAACGAGGAGGCGGCCACCGCGATCTCGTCGCTCGCCCAGGTACACCTCCGCACCGGCGATTCCAAGCGGGCGGAAGAGCAGGCCATGCACGCGCTCGAGCTGATCGGCGAACGCGACGACATGCTCGACGAGGTCGGCAACGCCCGGCTGGTGCTCGGCCGCGCGCTGCTCCTGCAGGAACGGCTCGACGAGGCCGAAACGGCTCTCGGCGACGCCGAGGATGCATTTTCCCAGCTGTCGTCCGCGTCGCATCGTGCGGCCGCGTGGATCGCCCAGGGTGACCTGGCGAGCAAGCGCGGCGACGAGCGTCGTGCAGCGGTTCTCTACCGTCAGGCGGCAGAAGCTCTCCAGGACTTCCGGTTCTAAGGGAAGGAGGTGTTCTCTGTGGCAAAGCTCGCTCTTCTCCTCCACCGCCGTCGCGCGCTGGTGCTCGCGCTCTCCGTCGTTGCGGCAATCGCCGGCGCGAAGTTCGGTCATCCGTGTCCCAACGGCAAGCCCGGCTTCGGTCTCTGGGACGGGCCCCTCTAGGACGATGTCCAGCTCGATTCGCGCGCTTCTTCAGCTGGGGAGCCGGCAGCGCGCTCTTGAGTCGGGCGGGATCTAGGTACGTGCGGCCATCAGCACGCGTAGATCGTGCAGCACCTGGCGTGCCTTGACCTGCGAGTCGTAGAGCACTCGCTGCCGACCCGTGCGGTCGATCAGGGCGGTGTACGCGACGTGGTCGACGAGCTCAGGGTTGCGCCGGACGCTCAGCACGTGCCACGCCGCCCACGTCCGCTCCAGCTGCGCGCGGGTCCCGATCAGGTAGCGGAACTGGGGCAGCAGGCCGCGCTGCACCGTGTAGCGGCGGACGGCTGCCGCGGTGTCGCCCTTCGGGTCGACGCTGACCGCGAGCACCCGCACGTGCTTGCGGGCAGGCCCGAGCTGCCGAAGCGCGCTGTTCAGGTTCTGCGCGATCAGCGGGCAGACGTCGGGACAGTGGATGTAGAGGAACGTGACGAGCACGAAGCGCCCGCGCTGCGCGGCAAGCGTGACCGGCCGGCCCGCAGCGTCGTGGAGCGAGATCGGCGGCGCGGCGCGCGGGGGCTTCAGCTCGCCTCCGGCGAAGCGCTTCGCCGGAGGCGGCGGAGCGACGACCCGCGAGGTCGGCGCCTGGTCGGCGCCGCAGGCCGTCAGTAGAGCGGTGAGCAAGGCGAGCGAGATCAGCCGGGTCACGCGGCAACGGTAGCCGTCGCTCCGTTTCCAACGCAGGCGACACGGGCAGGTCGTCACGCGATGGCCGACAAGGGCAAGGTCCGCCGCGCGCTCGAGCTGACGCGGGTCGCGCGTCGCACGCATTTCTTGAAGATCCTGCACGAGGTCGGCGTCGTCGGTGGACAAGACCGCGACCCGAGAGCACCCCGCCCTTCCTCGGCAGCTTCGTCGATGGACGCGGTCAGTTCCTCGCCATCTTGTCGGCCGCATCGACCATCGCGGTGC
Source organism: uncultured Actinomycetes bacterium (assembly GCA_963698925.1). Classification (GTDB taxonomy): domain Bacteria; phylum Actinomycetota; class Thermoleophilia; order Gaiellales; family Gaiellaceae; genus PALSA-600. Next base: position 271,918 of record CAVOSR010000008.1, read on the forward strand.
TCCCGGTGATCGTCGCGGGCTGGCTGGCCCAGAAGAGGCTCGTCCGCGGCCTCGCCATGGGCGCAGTGAAGTAGCTGGATGCGCGCCATCGTTTTCTCCGGCCGCGGCCAGTCCTCCCTGGAGGATGTGCCCGACCCGATTCCCGGACCGCGAGACGTTGTGGTCCGGGTAGAGGCAGTCGGGATCTGTGGCACCGACATCCATGTGCTCGACGGCGAGTTCGCGCCGACCGTCTTTCCGATCATCCCAGGTCACGAGACATCCGGTGTCGTCGAAGCGGTCGGGGACGAGGTGACCGAGTTAGCTTCTGGCGATCGCGTTTCGGTCGACCCGACTCTTACCTGTGGCGAGTGCTCCTTCTGTTCGGTCGGCCGGGGCAACCTGTGCGAGAACTGGAACGGTGCCGGCGTGGCCCGTACCAATGGTTCGACGGCCGAGCTGATGGTGATGCCCGTCCGCAATGTGCACCGGCTGGATGACGAGGTCGATCTCGCCTTGGCGGCTATGGTCGAGCCGCTGTCCTGCGCGATCCGCGGCTACGACCTATTGCCTCGGCGGATGGGCGAGCATTACCTGATCTACGGCGCCGGAACCATGGGTCTGATGATGGCCCAGCTCGCTCCGCGCGCGGGCGCCGCTTCGGTCACCGTGGTCGACCGAAACCCAGCCCGGCTCGACGTGGCTGAGGAGGTTGGCGTCACCCAGGTGGCATTGTCTGCGGATGAGGTGCGGCGGCCGGGTGGCTGGGAGGTGGTGATCGACTGCACCGGCGTAGTGCCGGCCATCGAGGATGCGTTGGGCCGGGTGCGTCGGGGCGGTACCTTTCAGCAGTTCGGGGTGGCCCCGACGGACGCCAAAGCGTCGTTCTCCCCGTTCCGGGTATACAACGACGAGCTCACCATCGCTGGGTCGATGGCCGTGCTCAACACCTACGGTCGTGCTGTGGAGCTTTTCGCTGCCGGAGCCATCAATGCCGAGCGCATGGTCAGCCACGCGTTCACCTTGGACGACTACGACCAGGCAGTGGAGATGTTCCGTGAGGGCACCGGCCGCAAGCTGCAGGTGCGGCCGCAGAGCACCGAGTCCGTGAAGCTGATCTAGGCGAGGGGCATGGCAGGAGATCGGACGCTCACCAATAACGCACCGGTGAGTGCCCGGCACAACCTGATTCTGCAGTGGCTCATCGCGGAAGGCCGGGTCGACGTCGTCGGCGCGGCCAACCGGCTCGGAGTCGCGCAGGAAACCGTACGGCGTGATCTTCGCACCCTGGAGAACAGTGGCCGGCTGCAGCGCGTGCATGGCGGCGCCCTACCGGTCGACGAGCTTCCTTTTCCCGACCTTGCGCCGGTGCTGGCCAGCGACGGCAGCCAGCTGACCTTCGCCCGGCAGGTGTGGGAACACCTGCCTCGCCGCGGCACCCTGTTGTTGGGCGCCGGCAGGCTGACGTTGGCGCTGGCCCAGGTGATAACCGCCGATCCGCCCAGCGGCTCCGGGCTGACCGTCGTGACCAGCTCCCTCGACGTCGCCATCGCGCTCGCCCCGATCCAGTTGCTGTCGGTCTACAACATCGGCGGTATGGTGTCGCCCGCGACCCGAGCCCAGGAGGGGGATTGGGCGCTGCAGGAGCTGAACCGGCTGCGGGTGGACGTCAGCCTGGTGTGCCCCGCCGGTATCACCATCGAATCCGGTCTCGGGCAGTCGACGCCCGCAGCGGCCGCGGTCTCGTCTGCCGAGGTTTCCTGCGCCCGGTCGGTGGTCGCCCTAGCCGAGGCGGAAGTTATCGGGCACGCCGCCTTCGTCCAGTTCGCGTCGCTCCATCAGATCGACCGACTGATGGTGTCCGGACATCCGGAACCCGCTGCTCTGGAACCGTTCCGCGATCGAGGGCTGGACCTCACGGTGGTGGGGGACGACGCTGAGCCGGGCCTGATGGACGGCTTCCATCGCTCACCGTCGGCACAATGACGGTGTCCAAGCTGGAGAGGTCGGCGATCCCGAAACACCGCGGATGAGGGCTTAGCCTGAACCGTGGTTCCCAAGCGAGCATGGGCCTGGGCTCAGGACCATCTCGACCGCCAGATCGCCTCTATTACTCCGGTCTCCGGCGGTCGCACTGGTACGGTCTACGACGTCCGATTCTCCTCCGGCGACCCGGTCGTGCTGCGTTACCAACCTAAGGAAGATTGGGGCGAGCGAGGACGCCAGCACATTGCCGCCGAAGCGACAGCGGCGCGGCTGCTGGTCGGCTCCCCACTGCCGGTGCCCAAGCTGATTGCGAGTGATCCCACCGGTGCCGAAACCGGCGGTTACGCCAACCTCACGACCTGGCTGCCCGGTCGGGTGCGGCTGGATCGGCTGTCCTCGGCCGCAATCGACCGGTTGGGGCGCGCCGCCGCGGTGCTGCACGCGACTGTCGCGCCGCCGGATGCGCGTCCCCGCCGGTACGAGTTTTGGGCGCCTCCAAAACCCGTGGTGCCGCTCTGGGCTGGGGATCGTGACCTGTGGCGGCGCGCGCTCGAGATCTACGCAGGCGGCGCGCCCGCCACACCCTCGGGACTGGTGCACCGCGACTTCCATCCCGGTAACGTCTTGTGGGCCGGCGACAAGATCACGGGCATTATCGACTGGGCAGAGACATCCTGGGGCCCGGCCGACCTCGACGTGATGCACTCGCGGACCAACTTCGCCGTGCTGCACAGCATCGACCAGGCGTACGAGTTCAGCGCCGCCTATGCCCGGCACGGCGGGACGGTCGACTCGGACCCGGATGCGCGGCGATTCTGGGCAGTCAGTGACATTCTTGGCTTTCTGCCCGACCCGCGACCGATTCTTCGCGCGCTGATGGTGATCCGACCCGAGCTGACCGCCGATGTGCTCCACCACCGTCTTGAGCAGTTCTTGGCCCGCACCCTGCAGGAGTAACCAACTCGACGACATCGGGGGTGTTCTCAGCACGCCGTCACCGGGTGACATCGCCGAGGACCTAGCAGGCCAGTCTCGTCAGACATTGACCCCTGCGACTCAACTGCAACATATGCGCAGTCGAACATGTGTTCTAAAATGTCTCATGCGGTACGGCATCGCTCTGAAAGAAGGTGGCTGGGTGGTTCAAGACCACATCAGCGGTCAGACGGTGACCCGGCCGGCAACATCGGAGGAGGCGCAGCATGCGGTCGCCGAATGGAACGCTCGCTGTGTCACCCGGCGAGTAGATCCGCCGGTCAAGGTTGACGGCTGGGGGCCTGCCGGTGAGCTGCGAGTATGGCTTCTCGCGGACGACGGGTGGTGGGGACTGGTCGCCAGCCGGCGTGGAGTTCGGTGGATGCGCGCCGAAGATCTCCGTCCCTCTCCGCCCGACGTGCCGAACGGTGCAAGCTAGCGTCCGGACGCGAACGCCGATTGTCCGGTGAAGGCCATCTGGTTGCCCGCCGGCCGGCTATTGAGGAGATCCCTGGCCTCGGTCAGGTCTGCGGTCCGGAGCGGCGGTGTCAGAGCCAACCGCGCCGCCTGAACAACAACACGAGGAGGACGCCGACCACGAGCATCAGGGCGAGCACGGCGAAGTAGCCCCATCGCCAGCCGAGCTCGGGCATGTAGGCAAAGTTCATCCCGTACAGGCCGACGATCACCGTCCAAGCAATGCCGATCGAGCCCCAGGCAGTCACCTTCCGGACGAACCGATTCAGCTCGGTGGACACCCGCGTTTGGAACAGGTCGATCATCTCCTGCAGGTACTCGCGCTCAAGATCAGCCGTGTGCTGCAAGTGTCGAAAGCCCTGCTGCATGTTTCGCACCCGGCGTAGGTCGGTCTGCATCAGTCCTTCCTGAAGGTCCATGGTCTCGATCAAGTTCGCGAACGACTCTGCGGCCTGGGCGGCACTGGTTCTGATCGCTTCCAGGTCGTGGCGGAGATCGAAAAGGTCCTGCATCAACGCTTCGGCCTTGACCGGATCCCGTTGCGACACGTCACGTTCCAGTTGTGCGATCCGAGCCGAAGACTCGGTGATCAAATCCTCATGTGTCCGCATCGCCTCGGCCCGAATCGCGGCGACGAGCTCGAACGAACTCGCCGGACGCAGCTGGCCGCTGTCGATCCGCTGGCGCACTGCGGTGAGCTCGCGTCGCGCGATCTCCGATGTCAACGACGAGCTCGTCGGGCCGAGCACGGTGACCAAAGCGCTGGGCGTCAGGAATACCTTCAGTGGCTGGAAATACAGGCGGCCGTCCGAACCGCGAGAAAGTCCATTGATCGCGCTGAAGTGGTGGTCGGCGTAGAAGCGCATCTTCGGCACCGGAGATCGATTGTGGCACTCCTGGATGTCGCTCGGCCTGACGTCAATCAGTTCACCGAGCAGCGCCATGCTGTCGTCTTCGGTGTGGTCGAAGTCCAGCCAGAGGGTGCCGCTATTTCGAGCGACGGCCTCACGTATTTCTGAGACTCGACAGTGGCCGCGCCCCGCCGAGTGAAAGGAGCCGCGCTTCCATCTGAACCTCCTCATGCGACCGACTGAGCGTCGCATACCGGTGATGAGTCTGGTCGGCCAGGCCGGGGACCGCGGTGCACTCAGTCGTGCGTGCACAGTCATTGCATCCTGACGACTGTGCTGCGGACCGCTGGCGTCGTTGGTATCAGAAGCGCCGCTCATTCACACGTCCGTCGACCTATTGCGATGGGTCTGCAACCTTCCGCGACGCCACGAGTCGACGCAGTGTCGGCTCTGGGTGTTGGACTGGCTCCAGATGGAGTGGATGAGTGGATGCGTACCGTCCAGCAAGGGGCTGCGCAGTGAGTCCGTGGACGACAACGCTCAGCATCACGGTCAAGGCAATCGTCGCGACCACCTCGTCAATAGGTCCTGGTGCGCCATGCCGGTCTTCTAGCGCTATCAGAGCGAAGACGATGAAGCCGTCCGCGCGGGCCGAACCAGCCTATGAATGCGACAGTGCGCCAGTCCATCCCGGCGCCCAGCAGCGAGATGGCCACTGGCAGCATGCGGATCACGGTCAGGCTCAGCACGGCGTAGAGAAGGATCCGCCAGCTCCAATCCTCAGCAACGTTGGGAACAGCCAGAGCGCCGAAGAGGAGCCAGGAGATCATCGAGGCCAGGCCGCATGTCTTGTTCGACGTAGTAGACCTCCGTCTCCCCACGTCGGCCGGCGAAGGCGCCGAACGTACTTCCTGCCACGAAGGCGGCGACGAAACCGTTGGCACCGATCGGAATCGCACATAGATAGGTCAACAGCGAGAGAGCCAAGACGGCGGGCCCGGCGAACTCCTCCGAACTCCAGCCGCGCTGAGCGGCCGCTCGCAGCAGGACACCGCCCAATGCACCTAGCAGCGCGCCCATCGTTGCCCCCAGCAGGAGACCGAGCAACGCATGCGCCGTGCCTTCCTGTGCAGCGCCGGCTTCGGCAGCAATGGCTGCCAGAGCGGCGATGACGACGGGCGTCGCGAGCCGTCTATTCAGTCCGCTTTCCACGTTGAGTGTCTGCCGCACTCGAGGGGGAACACGCCGGTCCGACATGACCGCCGAGCCAAGAGCTGCATCGGTCGGCGCGAGGGCGGCACCCAGCAGCAGCGCGTACCAGGGACTGACATCCAGGACAGCGGCGGCGGTCGCCGCTCCGAAGGCGATGGTCAACGGCAGACCCAAGGCAAGAAGCCGAAGGTAACGTGTGAAGTCTGTTTGCAGGGCCGAGAATCTGACCCGGCTGGCGTCGGCGAACAGCACCCAAACAAGCGTGACTTCTGCTATGAGCTTCGTTGAGTGCGGATCGGGCTGGGCGTGCACCAGCCTCAAGCCCTCGGCCAGGGCCACACCCGTGGCGACGAAGAATATCGGCGTCGATATGGCTGCCACCCGCGCCGAAATAACGCCCCACAAAAAGATCGCCACAAGAACCAGCGAGACTGCGGCAACGTTCACAGCGTCTTTCCCCGTACTTCCACAGTCGCGACTTTTGGCAGTGGACAGCGCACCCCGCTATCAATGATGATTTGAGCTCGCCTTGCCGGTGGACGTCAAGCAAGGACGTGATACATGGCACAGTGTTTCGCACCCTTATCCTGTGAGCCGGCGAGACATCGATGCCAGACTTGAACTGCGATGCGAGGGCTAGGGATTTCGCCCTGGCTGCTTGAAGGCCGACGTCTCGGCCATCACCCGGCTCATCCGACGTTTACGGGGGTGGCAGGCGCTCGGAAGGAGCTCAAAAGCTCAGCGGTGTGCCATTCTGAAGCATTGGGACATGAGATGTATTCCCGGCGACCCGAGATGCTCCTCATGGGCAGGTCAGGTTTGTGTGATGCGGATCTTCATCAGCTATGCGCGCCAGGATCAAGTCGCCGTTGAGGCGCTCCCGCTGACCTCGAACGTGCCCGCGTTGACGTCTGGATGGACCAGGAGCTGACCGGCGGTGAAGCCTGGTGGGACACCATTCTGGAGCAGATTCGAGCATGCGACCTTTACATCTTCGCCCTGAGCCCGGACTCGCTGCGATCGCGCGCTTGCAAGGCTGAGTTGGACTATGCGATCGCGCTAAGTCGCCCACTGGTGCCGGTGCTCGTCCGCGACGTTGCGATCCAGCTCGCGCATCCGGCGATCGCTCGTACGCAAATGGTCGACTACAGGAAGCGCTCGATGGAGTCCCTGTTGGCCCTGGTGGCCGTCATCGCCAATCGACCTCCAGCGCCGCCGCTCCCGGATCCACTGCCTACTGCGCCGGCAACTCCGATGTCGTACATGAACGAATTTCGCGAGCTTGTGGAAGCGCCTGACCTGAACTATCAACAACAGTCACACCTGCTCGTGGACCTCAAGGGTTATCTTGACCGCGATGAAGAGCGAGACATAGCCCTGCAACTGCTCCGCGGACTTAGGCAGAGGCGAGATATTTCGTATTCGATCGCTCGCGAGATCGATCAGCTTCCGGCGTTCGCCAATGAGGACGATCAACACCCCACCGGAGCAGCGCGGGTGCGCCCGTCCATACCGGCCCTGCCGGTCCCGAGCCCACCGACCGAGGTGTCAACCCGCTCCAGGCAGCCTGGCTCTACCGTGAGGAGAAGTCAGAGCAGTCAGAGGGACCCCGACGGCCGCCGACGACTATCACGCCGCCCAGTGTGGACGATCGAGAATCGAGACCCGAGTCCAGGCCGGAGCCAAGGTCGCCTGGCGAGTCCGACAGCGTCCCGAAGTCTGCGGAGGCGCCGCCTCCCGTTAAAGCGGTCGACGTAACACCGGCTCCGGCGACAGTGGCTGGCGAGCTGCGGAGCCAGGAGCCACCAACATCGCTCGAACCGCCGGAGAACCGGAGTCCGCCAACCGCTCCAGCACCGAGCTCTGGCTCGGTGACCTCCAGGAGCGGCGGCAGGAAGCCCCTTGTGTTGATCCTTGCGGCGGCCGCCGTGGTCACCGGAATTGTCGCCATAGCCGCGGTCAACCTCTGGTCGAAGCCCAGCGGATCGATCAGCCCCGAACCGTCGGCGTCCAGCACGCCGAGCGCAACGACTACCAAGACGCCCGCGTCGGCGTTGCCGCGCTCCACGCCACTGACCGACACTCAGCTACTTGTTCCGGTCCTCGTGCACGGTGCCAACGACATCTACCTCGGCGACACCACAAAGAAGGCACCTGTACGAGCGTTGATTCA
>CAVOSR010000009.1:0-45305 GCA_963698925.1 uncultured Actinomycetes bacterium
GCCTGCAGCTCGACCTGCCGACGGCCGCGGCAGGCGGCGGCCTCGTCGCCGAGCTGGCCGGCGCCGTGGTCGAGCGCGGCGCGTTCCCGGCCCTGTGTCGCTCGAGCTGCACTGGGGCGACCGGCTGGCGGTGGTCGGTGCGAACGGCTCGGGCAAGTCGACCCTGATCGCCGCGCTGCTCGGCGACCTGCCGCTGGCGGCCGGCTCGCGCCGGCTCGGGCCGTCGGTCGTCTTCGGCGAGCTGAACCAGGCGCGTGACCAGTTCTCCAGGGTGTCCTGCTGGGCGATTTCGTCGAGGCCTCGGGGCTGCTCGAGGCCGAGGCGCGCACGCTGCTCGCGAAGTTCTCGCTCGGGCCGGAGGACATCGTCCGCCCCGCCCCGCGGCTGTCGCCGGGCGAGCGGACGCGCGCGGGGCTGGCGCTCCTCTCCGCGACGGGCGTCAACTGCCTGGGCCTACCGACGAGCCGACCAACCATCTCGACCTGGAGGCGATGGAGGAGCATCGAGACGGCGCTCGAGAGCTACGACGGCTGCCTGGTCGTGGTCGCCGATCGCCGCTTCCTCGAGCGGCTGTCCGTGAGCCGTACCCTCGCGCTGTGAGGATCGACGAGTTGCTAGCCGACGACTGGCCGGTGTGCGCCTTGATCTACGAGGCCGGGCTCGACGTCGGCACGTTCGAGGAGACGGTGCCGACGTGGGACGAGTGGAACGCGACGCACCTCGCCTCGCCCCGCCTGGTGGCGCGCCGAGGACGAGATCCTCGGCTGGGCGGCGCTCGCGCCGGTCTCGCGCCGGAAGTGCTACCGCGGCGTGGCGGAGAATTCCGTCTACGTCGCCCCGGAGGCCCGCGGCCGCGGCGTCGGGCAGGCGTTGCTCGCGAAGTCGTCCGACGCGCCGACGATGAGGGCGTCTGGACGATCCAGGCCGGGATCCTCGCCGGCAACGACGCCTCGGTCGCGCTGCACGAGCGCTGTGGGTTCCGGATCGTGGGGACGCGGGAGCGAATCGCGCAGAAGCGCGGCACGTGGCGCGACGTCGTGCTGATGGAGCGGCGCGCGCCGTAACGGCCGCGTCCCTGGGTCTGGCCCCACGACGGGTCGATCTGAGCCATGTTCCAGGGACAGTCCCGGGACATGGCCGGCTAATCCGGCAGCCAACCCTCGCGGTAACGCGTGAAGCCGCCCTTGCCGAAACGGGCGTACGCCTCCGCGGGGTCGGTCGTCTCCTGCTCGACCCCGGCGCCGTGGCGCTGCGCTGCCTCGTCGACCGTGTAGGCGCCCCAGTCCGGGCCGGTCGAGCGGTCGCGGGCGCCGACGGCGAGCACCAGGCACGGCCCGGTGCCGGCGCCGACGATCACGTGACTCGTGCCTGCGGGACAGTGGACGAAGTCCCAGCGGCGCAGTGGGCGCTCCTCGCCTTCGACGATCGCGAGCGCCTCACCGTCGAGCACGAGGAAGTCCTCTTGATCGTTTTCCCGGTGGTACATGGCCATCGGCTCGCCGGGGCCGAGCACGGTGATGTTGATCCCGAGTTGCTCGAAGTCCAACGCGCCCTCGAAGCCCGCTCCCTCGAACTCGCAGAGCACCCCACGCCCCGGGCGCCGCCACCACTGCGTCTCGCGCGCGTTGACGACGAACCAACCCTGACCCTCCGGAACGAGCCCGTGCTCGGTCGACCTCAGCTGCGCTTCGGGACCACGAACGGGAGACTGCCAGACCAGACGTGTCCCGGGGTCAGACCCGTGGACGTGTCGGTTCGAGCCATGTGCCGGGGTCAGACTCCCGGGCATGTCGGTTCGAGCCACGCCCCAGGGACAGTCCCCGGGACCTGTCAGGTCTGGTCGCGGAGCGCTTCGAGGGCGGCCCAGCGGGGGTCGTTGTGGACCTCCTCGTGCGTGTGTGGCTCGTCGTTCAAGTTCTTGCCGCAGGTGTCGCACAGGCCGGCGCAATCCGGCATGCAGAGAATCTTCTCCGGCAGCGCGAGCGCGATCGCATCCCGAGCCCAGCCCGAGACGTCGAGCATGTTCCCGTCGACGTACTCCGTCCGCATCTCGTCGTCCTTCGGATCCTCATCCTGGTACTCGCGGGCGCGGATCGGCAGCTCGAGCACGGCGTCGCCCAGGCAGCGGTAGCACGGCCCGAAGAGCCGTGCGGTGAACGCGAGCGTGAAGACCGTCCCGGTGTTCGCACGCGTGATCTCGAACTCGGCCGGCACCTTGCCGGGCACGGGCAGGTAACGCTGTCCGCCGTAGTCGAGCGGTGACAGCTCCACTTCGAGCTCGTCGCGGTACTGCTCGCCGGGACGGAGCTTCACCTGACGCAGGCTGAAGCTCGTCATGGCACCAGCCTAGCGCCCGTGACACGATCGCGGACGTGGCCGACAAGGGCCGGCTGGCGCCGGCGGCAGCCGGACTGATCTACCTCTTCTTCGCCGTCGCGTGCTTCCACCTGATCGGTCGGGACGACGCCCCCGGGCTCGCGCTCGGCGAGGGGCTCTTCACTCTCCTCGGCGCGCTCGCGCTCGCGGCCGCCGTCGTCACGAGGAGTCACCGCTGGCTGATTGCGCTCGCCGGGACGCTGCCGCTCGTCGGCTGGTTCATTGCAACGCCGTACAACTCCGGCCCGCCGTTTCTGATCGCGTCGTTGATCGTGCCCGCGGTCGCGATCACGGTCGGCGCGGTCGCTCGTGCCCGCGAGGGCTAGTAGTTCGAACCGTTGTCGGAGAGGTCGACCGGGCCGATCCCGGCGACGACCGACTCCTGCGAGCGCTCGTGCAGCCGCTCCCGGCCGCGGCGCACCGCGACGAGGAACTTGTCGAGATTCGTCTCGAGGGTCGCGAGCATCCCGTCGGCCCAGTCCTCCATCTCGAGGCGCATCTCGCGTGCGCTCCGGCGCGCCTCGTCGATGATCTCCTGCGCCTGGCGCTCGGCCAGCTTGACGATCTCCGTCTGCGAGGCCTCGCGCACCGCCTGCTCACGTGCCTCCTGGAGCAGACGATCCTGCTCGCGCTTCGCCTCGGCGAGCATCTCCTGCCGCTCCTTGACGATCCACCGGGCCTGCTTGATCTCCTCCGGAATCGTCGCCCGCATCTGGTCGAGGATGTCGTAGATCTCCTCACGGTCGATGCGAACCTGGTCGGTCAGCGGCACGGCCTTCGCGTTGTGCACGAGGTCGTCGAGCTTGTCGATCAAGACGAGGACGTCCATAGGGGGTTCAGTCTACTCCTGGTCGGACAACGGAGCGCCGCCTCGCCCGTTCGGGAACATCTCCTTCAAACGGCGCGCGACAGCCTGGGGCACGAGCTCTTCGACATTTCCTCCGAACGACGCTATCTCCTTCACCCCGCTGGACGAAACGAAACTGACCTGCGGGCTCGCCATCACGTAGACGGTCTCGATCTCGGGCGCCAGGTGCCGGTTGAGCTGGTTCATCTGGAACTCCCACTCGAAGTCGGAGACGACCCGGAGGCCCTTCACGATCACGGTCGCATGCCAGCGGCGGGCGAACTCGACGACGAGCTCGCTGAAGACATCGACCTCGACGTTGGTCGCCCCGGCGAGCGCGTCCTTCAGCAGCTCCACCCGTTCGGCCACCTCGAACAGGGGCTTCTTGTGATGGGGGTTGCCCACGACGCCGACGACGACGCGGTCGAAGATCCGGGCCGCACGCGCGATCACGTCGACGTGCCCGTTGGTGACGGGGTCGTAGGTGCCGGGGTAGATGGCGGTGATCACAGCTGGAGAAGAGTAAGCCGTGCGGAGCCGTACGTGCGGGAGGTTCGCTGCACGAGGCCCGGCACCTCCGGCGCCGGCTCCCGCCCCGAGGTCTCCCAGACGAGCAGCCCATCCTCGCGCAGCAGCCGGGGCAGGTGCGGCATGAGCCGCGCGGCGTCGAAGCCGTAGGGCGGGTCGCAGGGACGAGGTCGTACGTTCGCCGCTCCCCCGCGACGAGCCGCACCGCGTCCTGGCAGAGGACGGAGCCCTTGAGCCGGAGCTTCTCCAGGTTGGCCCCGATCGTCCGGCAGGCCTCGCGGTTGAACTCGACAAAGGTCGCGCTGGCGGCGCCGCGGCTGAGCGCCTCGAGCCCCATCGCGCCTGAGCCGGCGAAGAGGTCGAGCACGTCGGCGTCGTCGACCGGCCCGATCAGGTTGAACGCGTTCTCGCGCACCCGGTCGGACGTCGGCCGGGTGTCACGCCCGGAGGGCGCGGCGATCCGGTGGCCGCGGTGGGTGCCGGCGATGATCCGCATCTCGACCGGATGGTGCCTGGCACCGGAGTGCCAGGCACCCGCCCACCAGCTCAGCCGCCGCTGATCGCGGCAATCACGTCGACGCGCGACCCGGAGGCGAGCGGCGTGTCGAGCGCCGCCCGCTCCCGGTCGACGTAGACGTGGATGTGCGGGCGGATCGTCGGCCCCGTCTCGCAGAGGCGGTCGCGCAGGCCCGGCCAGCGCTCGTCGAGCTGCCCGATCGCCTCGTTCACCGTCGCCGCGTCGACATCGAGCTGCCGCGGCAGGTCGGGGAAGAGCGGCGTCAGCGTCCTTGGGAGATGGACGTCTGCCATCAATCGATCACCACCGCATGGACGGACGAGATCGGCGGCAGGTAGCTCGCGACCTCCTGCCAGCTCTCCGCCTCGTCGGCGCTCGCGAACACCTGCCCGGTGCTCGTCCCGAAGTAGTAGCCCGGCACGTCGTAGGTGTCGTACGTGAGCCCCTGCCGCAGGACGCCGAGGTACGCGCCGCTCTGCGGGAGGCCGTTGGTCGAGCGCTGCCAGCTCGAGCCCGCGTCGTGGGTGATCCAGACGGCCGCCTCGCCATCCGGCATCGTCCGGCCGTGGCCCGGATCGAGCGGGATGCAGAGGAACGTGTCGCGGTCGTGCGGGTTGACGGCCGCCCCGAACCCGAACTCGGTCGGCAGGCCCTCGGTGATCTCGGTCCACGAGGCGCCACCGTCGTCCGTGCGGTGCATGCCGACGTGGTTCTGCTGGAACATGCGCGTGTCGTCGGCGCGGACCATCTTATGGACGCAGAACCCGACCTCTTCGTGGTCGCGCGGCCAGTCGGCGCGGAGGCCGCGGTTGCGCGGCGTCCAGTTGCTGCCGCCGTCGGTGGTCTCCCAGAGGCCGACGCCCTGCACGATCGCCCAGAAGCGGGCGTCGTCGTCCGGATGCAGCTCGATCCCCGAGATGCCGAGATGCCCCGGCGGCTGGTTGGCGGGGTCGTCCCAGCCCTCGCTGCCGGGCTCGCCGGCCAGGGTCGAGAGCATCGAGAAGGTCTCCCCGCCGTCGCGGCTCTCGAAGATGCCGGGCGCCTCGACCCCCACGAGGAGCCGGTCGTGGCCTGCCGCCAGCGTCGAGACCTTCGAGAAACGGCGGCCGTCGTCGTAGGCGAGCCCCTCCGACGAGTGGCTCCAGGTCTCGCCGAGATCCGGGCTGCGCCAGATGGCGGCGCCGTGCCATTCGCTGCCGGCGGCGGCGAAGATCGTGCCCGACCCGTGGTCGTAGACCGCGTGGTACACCGGCCAGCTCTCGCAGAACGGGCCGCGGAGGCTCCAGTCGCGACGGTCCGCGTCGCTCTCGAGCACGAAGCACCCCTTGCGGGTGCCGATCAGAAGCAGCGTGCGTGACATCTTCACCTCGTTGTCGACGACTGTTCGAGACTACTGACGAGTTCCAGGCGCGTTTCTCATCGGTCGCGGGTCCGGATCAAGCCCGGGCAAGCCGCGCCCGTCGCCGGCGCGTCACCCACCACCAGGCGACAGTGGCCAGGAGCAGCATGACCACGGTGAGCCCGAGGTGGAACCTCACGTCCTCCTGGGCGATGACGTAATCGGAGACCACGGCGCCGAGCCCAGCCACGAGCATGGCCAGCGCCGGCCAGCGCCAGGGCAGGCCGACCCAGGCCGCGACGGCGCCGACCACGAGCGGGCCGAGCAGCGCGAGCGGGAAGAAGAGCGGCCCGATCCAGAAGAGGGCCGAGATCACGAGCCCCAGCCCGGCCGCCACCCGCAGGTCGTTCCGTCTCATCGGCGCGAGATTCTCAGACCACGGTTGGGCGCGCAAGCCGGACTCGGGACGTCGTCCGGAACCACGTACGGATCACGCGCCTGCGATGTCACCGAGGCGATCGGCCGCGTCCTGCCACGGCCCGTCCTCGTCGCGCAACTCGGTCGCGAGCGCCCGGGCCTGCTCGATCAGGTCACGGTCGATCCGCAGCTTGGTGAACCGGAGGTCGCTCCAGCCCGACTGGCGCGTGCCGAGGAGCTGGCCCTCGCCCCGCAGCTCGAGGTCGACCTCGGCCAGCTCGAAGCCGTCCGTCGTCTTGACGAGCGCCTCCAGGCGCGATTTCGCGACGTCCGTCAGCTCGAGCTTGTCGCGCGAGATCGAGCAGGCAGTAGCTCTGCTCTGCCCCACGTCCGACGCGGCCGCGCAGCTGGTGCAGCTGGGCGAGGCCAAAGCGGTCTGCCTCCTGCACGATCATGATCGTCGCGTTCGGCACGTCGACGCCGACCTCGATCACCGTCGTCGCGACGAGCACGTCGAGCTCGCGCTCCTTGAACTGGCGCATCACCTCACGCCGGTCGGCCGTCTTCAGCTTCCCGTGCAGCAGCCCGACGCGATACCCCTTCAGCTCGGCCCGGCGGAGGCGATCTGCCTCCGCCTCGGCTGCGCGCGCGAGCCGCGTCTCCGACTGCTCGATCAGCGGGCAGACGACGTATGCCTGCCTGCCCGCGTCCAGGTGCACCCGCAACCGCTCGTACGCTGCGGAGGAGCGCTCCGCGCCGACCCACGCCGTCTCGATCGGCTTGCGGTTCGCGGGCGGCTTCGCGATCTCGCTGACCGCGAGGTCGCCGTAGATCGTGAGCGCAAGCGTGCGCGGGATCGGAGTCGCCGTCATGTGCAGGACGTGCGGCGACCGGCCTTCGGCGAGCGCCTTCCGCTGCTCGACGCCGAAGCGGTGCTGCTCGTCGACGACCGCGACGGCGAGGTCGGCGAACTCGACGTCGCGCTGGATCAGCGCGTGCGTGCCGACGGCGATCTGCGCGACGCCGCTCGCGATCTCGTCGCGGATCTTCTTCGACCCGACCGAGCCGGTGAGCAGGACGCAGCGGACGCCGAGTTGGGCGCAGAGCGGCTCGAGCGTCAGGAAGTGCTGCTCGGCGAGCGTCTCCGTGGGTGCCATCAGCGCGCCCTGACGCGAGCTCTCGACCGCCCGCAGCAGCGCGTAGAGCGCGACGACCGTCTTGCCGGAGCCGACGTCGCCCTGCAGCAGCCGCTGCATCGGGATCGTGCGCGCGAGGTCGAGGTCGATCTCGGCGATCGCACGCTCCTGGTGCTCGGTGAGGGTGAACGGCAGAACCTCGCGGTACCGCCCCACGAGCCCGCCCGGCTCGGGCAGCGCAGCTGCGATCGCGTCGTCGTCGCGCGAGCGTGCGACGACGAGCTGGAGCGTGAAGAGCTCGTCGAGCGCGAGGCGCCGCCGCGCGGCCTCGGCCTGTGCCTCGTCGAGCGGGAAGTGGATCGCCGCGAGCGCGTCGCACGCAAGCGGCTCGTCGAGCTCCGCCGGCAGCGCGTCGGGCAGGTAGCGGCCGACCTGGGCGAGCGCGACGCGGACGAGCTCGCGCAGCTTCGTCGACGGAACCTGCTCGCTCGCGGGGTAGACCGGCGCGAAGTCGGCCGTCGCCTGCGCTTCCCCCACGTCGTAGCTCTTGACGTCGAAGCCGTAACGGCCGAGCTTGCCTCTCAGGCGCAGATGCGTCCCGGGCGTCAGCTTCTCCGCGAGCCAGGGTTGGTTGAACCACGACGCCCCGATCATCCCGCTGTCGTCCTTGATCCGCGCCGTGACGATCGTCCGCCGTCCGCCGAGCCGCCGCGTGCGGACGTCCTGAACGACACCGGCGATCGCGACTTCGTCGTCGCCCCAGAGCTGCGAGATGGCGACCTCGTCGACCGCAAGCTCGTACCGGCGCGGCCGGTGCTGCAGCAGATCGAGCACCGTCTCGATGCCGAGGGCGCGCAGGCGCTTGGCGAGCGTGGTGCCGACGCCGGGCAGCGTCTCTATACCCGCGGCTGCGACGCCTTGTGGCGCAACCCAGCCGCGCGGTCGCAGCCATTCGCGCTGGACCACACCTGTGAAACCCGCGTGCGCTCGGGTCATCGTTGCCACCGGGACCGAGCATAGGACCCGGTCCGGACGGACACGTCAGTCGGCTGAGTCGTCGTACCAGAAGAAGCCGACTGTTCCGGGACCCGCATGTGTGCCAACCACGGCGCCGAGTGTCGTCGCGATCTCGATCTGCGCGTGCGGCCGCACGTGCGCGACGAGCTTCCGCAGCGCCTCCATGCGCTCCGGTGCGACCGCGTGCGCGATCCCGACGCGCAACGTCGCGCTGTCGGTCGTCGTCTCTTCGAACAGCTCCCGGAACGCCGCGAACGCCTTGTGATTGCCGCGCACCTTCTTCAGCGGCACCACCTCGCCGTCGCGGATCGTCAAGATCGGCTTCACGTTCAGGAGGTTGCCCGCGAGCGCTGCGGCGCGGCCGATGCGACCGCCCTTCGCGAGGTACTCGAGCGTGTTGACCGTGAAGAGCAGCTTGTGCCCTTCGGCATAGCGCGCGACGAATGCATCGATCTCCTCGTCGGTCGTGCCCTCCTCGAGTCGCCGTTGCACGCCGATCGCGAGCATCGCCAGCGATGCGGAGACCGTGCGCGAGTCGATCACGCGCACCTGGTCGCCTCCGAGCAGCTCTGCCGCCTGTTGCGCGCTCGCAAAGGTGCCGGACAGGGTCGAGGAGATCTGCAGCGAGATGATCCGCTCGTAGCCCGGCGCGAGCTCCTCGAACGTGGCGAGGAAGTCACCAGGTGTCGGCTGCGACGTCGTCGGCAGCTGTGGGGCGGCGGCCAGCCGCTCGTAGAAGACGTCGGGGGTGATGTCGACGTAGTCGCGGAAGCTCTCGTCGCCGAACCGAACGTAGAGCGGGACGACCCGGAAGTTCGGGAACCGTCCAGGCGCCTCGGGGAAGTCGGCAGTCGAGTCGAGCACGACGGCCGTGTTCTCCGCCGTGAGTCTCATGCGGCAGCCTCGCGGACGGTTGCGATCAGGCTGTCGAAGTCCTTGTCCTTCGTCACGCACGCGACCGCGCCGGCCGCGCGCACCTCGTCGATCTCCTGCTGCGTGACGGAAGCGCTCAGGCAGACGACACGCGTGGACGGGCACGCCGTCAGCACGGCGCGGGTTGCCTCGGCGCCGTTCAGCCCGGGCATGCGGTAGTCCATCAGCACCACGTCCGGAGTCAGCGACAAGCAGACCGACGCCGCCTCGTCCCCCGTGGCGACGCTCGCGACCACGTCGATCTCATCGCGCATCCCGAACAGGAGCTCGAGCGTCTCGACGGAAGGTGTCGTTGTCCTCGACGAGGACGACACGAACGGGCGGCCTGCTCATTCGGCGGCGAGCAGCAGTTGGTAGTGCGGCTGACCGCCGGCGTGCACCTCGAGCTCGAGGTCAGGGTGAGCGGCGGCGATCTCGGAAAGCAGGCCGTCGAGCGCCGGCGCGTCTTCGCCGGTGAGCAGCGTCAGCAGGCCCCGCGGCGCGTCGAGCAGCCGGTCGAGCACGGCCTGTGCAACGTCGTCGAAGCTGTCGCCGCCCGCGACGGGGACGCCGTCGGCGAGCCCGAGCCACGTGCCCGCCCGCACGTCGACGCCGTTCAACTGCACGTCGCGCGACGCGAGCGTGACCGCGCCGGTCGCGACCGCGCCGACCGCCTCGTTCATCGCGCTCGCGTTCTCGCTCGCGGTCGCGTCGGGATCGAACGCGATCAAGGCGGCGAGCCCGGTCTGCAAGGACGTGGTCGGCACGACGCGCACCAGCTTGGACGAGTGGTCGGCTGCCTGCTCTGCGGCCATGATCACGTTCTTGTTGTTCGGCAGCACGACCACCTCGGCCGCCGGCGACTCCTCGATCGCCGCCACCAGGTCGGCGGTCGACGGGTTCATGGTCTCGCCGCCGTCGACGACGCGTGCGCCGGCGCTCTCGAAGAGCGCGCGGTTGCCGGAACCTGACGCCACAGCCACGACCGCAGCGGGTTGATCCCCCGCCGGGACGACATGCAGCAGCCGCTCCTCGCGCTGGTGCGTCTGCTCGTGCATGTTCGCGATCTCGA
This sequence comes from uncultured Actinomycetes bacterium, assembly GCA_963698925.1. Lineage (GTDB taxonomy): Bacteria > Actinomycetota > Thermoleophilia > Gaiellales > Gaiellaceae > PALSA-600. The sequence goes on from CAVOSR010000009.1 coordinate 10,162, forward strand.
CGCCGTCGATCGTGCCGCGCGAGACACCGAGTGTGAGCGCCCGGCCGGGGTCGTCGGTGTGCACGTGCACCTTGAGCGCCGTGCTGTCGCCGACGACGAGCAGCGAGTCGCCGAACTCCTCCAGCTGCGACTCGAGCGCATCGAGGTCGAGATCGTCTCCCTCGACCACGAAGACGGTGCAGTACCGGAATCTCGAGAGCTCCTGGTGGATCGCGTCGAGGCCGATCTCCTCCTGCGGCGGAGGTGCCTCCGGCAGCGCCTCGCCGCTGACCGCGGCGGCGATCCCGCGCACGATCTCGACGAGGCCCGCTGCGCCCGCGTCGACGACGCCGGCCTCGCGCAGGACGGGCAGCATTTCTCGAGTGGCCGTGACGGCCTCGTCCCCCGCGGCGACGATCTGCGGCAGCGTCGCACCGCGCTCCGCCGCGTCGGCCATCCGGCGCACGGCCGTCAGCATCGTTCCCTCGACCGGCTTCTTGACCGCGCGGTAGGCCGCGTCGCTCGCGGAGCGAAAGGCTTTCGCCAGGTCGTCGGACTGCGCGAGCGACTCCGTGGCGCCGCGCACGATCTGCGACAGGATCACGCCGGAGTTGCCGCGCGCCCCCATCAGCGCCGCGCGGGAGAGCTCCTTGGCGAGCGCCGGGCGGTCCTCGGCGCCCTCCGCGGCCAGCGCCTCGGAGATCGCGCGCACGGTCAGCGTCAGGTTCGTGCCGGTGTCGCCGTCGGGCACCGGGTAGACGTTCAGGTCGTCGATCCGCGCGCGGTGCGCTTCGATCGCCGCGCGTGCGCCTTCGACGAGCTCACGCACGCGCCGCCTCATGCGCTTGCCCGCACCCGCTGGATGACGACCTCGACGGCGGCGACTGCGAGGCCGGTCAACCGGGTCACCTCGTAGCCGACCTGCGAGCGGACGGTGGACGCGACCTCGGCCAGGTTGAGGCCGTGCTCGATCACGACGTGCAGCTCGATGCGCAGCGCCTTCGCGTCGCCCTCGACGCTGATCCCCTCGCGACGGAACAGCCGCTTGACCCGCGTGCCCGCCGACAGCCCCACGACGCCGTAGCAGCCGAGCGCGGTCTCGGCGACGATCTCGGCGACGGCCTCGCGCGAGATTGTCAGTCGGCCGAGCTCCAGGTCCAGCGTCAGGTCATCCGCCACGGCGCGGATTAGACCCTAAAGGACTCTCGGCGGGTTGCTCAGACCGCTTTGATGACTTTGTTGCCCTTGAGGCAACGCGTGCAGACGTAGGCGCGCTTGGGCGAGCCGTTGAGGAGCACGCGGACGCGCTGCAGGTTCGGGTCGAACCGCCGCTTCGTCGCGACCATCGAGTGGGAGCGGTGATGCCCGAACGAGGGCTTCTTGCCGCAAATGGCACAGATCTTGCTCATCGCGGGCGGGATTGTAGCGGCAGCGCCACGTTACTGGCGGGCACTCGCCCGGAGCCGCGCGAACAGATCGGCCATCTCGAGCGCCGAGCGGACCGCCTCGGCGGCCTTGCCGACGCGCGCCTCCGCCTGCTCGACCGTCTCGACCGTCAGCACGCCGAAGGAGACCGGGACACCGGTCTCGATCCCGGCCAGCTGCAGGCCCGAGGCGCATTCGGCCGCCACGAACTCGAAGTGCGGCGTGTCGCCGCGCACGATCGCGCCGAGCGCCACGATCGCCGCGTAGCGCCGCGTCTTCGCGAGCGCCATCGCCGCGAGCGGCAACTCGAAGGCGCCGGGCACCGGCATGACGGTGATCCCGTCCTGCGCGACACCGGCCTCGATCAGGGCGTCGAGGGCGTTCTGCAGCATCAGGTTCGTGACGCCGCCGTTGAAGCGGGAGACGACGACGCCGACCGAGCGCTTGTTGCCGAGCGGCGTGCCCTCGAGCACGGTGTAGCCGTCCGGAACGTCGATCTCGCCGCGGACGTGCTCGACAGTGCCGTCGACCGGTGCTTCCTCGATCACGGCCGCGGACTGGGCGGCCGGCCAACCCTCGAAGGGATCGCCGTCGCCGGCGGGCTGCTCGCCGTCCTCCCCGGGCGGAGGCGCAGGCTCGGCGGGCGCCTCGGGCGCTGCCGGAGGCGCCGGCTGCGCGGCAGGCGTCGGTGGCGCCGGGGGAGCCGCAGGCGCGGCGGGACCGGCGGGCGGCGTGCCGGGGCTGAGGGGTGGCATCAGGCCTTCGTCGATGTCGCTCACGCGTTCTCCGTCTTCTCGTCGAGGTCTAGGTCGAGATCGAGGTTCTTCAAATCCTGGTGGTGAAGCCTGTGTCCGAGCTTAACCCGCTTGGTCGCGAGGTAGCGTTGGTTTTCGGTGTGAGGGGCCACTTCGATCGGCACCTGCTCGACGACCCGTAGGCCGAAGCCGTCGATCCCCGTCAGCTTCTTCGGGTTGTTCGTGAGGATGCGCAGCGTCGTCAGCCCGAGGTCGGCGAGGATCTGGTTGCCGATCCCGTAGTCGCGCGCGTCGGCCGGGAAGCCGAGCTCGAGGTTGGCCTCGACCGTGTCGCGCCCCTGCTCCTGCAGCTCGTAGGCGCGCAGCTTGTTCAGCAGGCCGATCCCGCGCCCCTCCTGCGCCATGTACAGCAGCACGCCGCGGCCTTCCGCCTCGATCTGCGCGAGCGCCTGGTCGAGCTGCTCGCCGCAGTCGCAGCGCAGCGAATGGAAGACGTCGCCGGTCAGGCACTCCGAATGGACACGCACGAGCACGTTCTGTGTCCCGTCGACCTCGCCCTTGACGAGCGCGACGTGGGTCTTGCCGGTCAGCTTCTCGCGGAAGGCGACCGCGGTGAACTCGCCGAACGTGGTCGGCAGGCGCACGGCGGCGCCGCGCTCGACGAGCTTCTCGTGCCGGCGCCGGTACTCGACGAGCTCGGCGACCGTGACCATCTTCAGCCCGTGCCGCTCGCAGTACGGCACGAGGTCGCTGACGCGCGCCATCGTCCCGTCGTCGTTCATGATCTCGCAGACGACGCCGGACGGGTTGAGCCCTGCGAGCCGCGCGAGGTCGACGGCCGCCTCGGTCTGGCCGATCCGCTCGAGCACGCCGCCCGGCTTCGCGCGCAGCGGGAACACGTGCCCGGGCTGCACGAGGTCGTAGGCCGTCGACTCGGGATGGATCGCAACCTGGATCGTGCGGCTGCGGTCGGCTGCGGAGATGCCGGTCGTCACGCCCTCGCGCGCCTCGACCGAGACGGTGAACGCGGTGCCGAGCGGCGCTTCGTTGTGATCGGTCATCGGGCGCAGGCCGAGCGTGTCGGCGCGCTCCTCGGTCAGGCAGAGGCAGATCAGCCCGCGTGCGTGCGTTGCCATGAAGTTGATCGCGTCCGGCGTCGCGAACTGGGCGGCGATCGTCAGGTCGCCCTCGTTCTCGCGGTCCTCGTCGTCGACGACGACCACCATGCGTCCTTCCCGGATGTCCTCGATCGCGGCCTCGATCGTCGCGAACGGTGTGGTCACGGCCATCCCTGCAGGCTACCGAGGCAACAGCCGCTCGACGTATTTCGCGAGCACGTCGACCTCGAGGTTGACCGGGTCACCCGGTGCGAGGCCGTCGAGGGTCGTCTCCTGCAGCGTGTGCGGGATCAGGGCGACCGCGAACCCTTCGTCGTCGAGCGCGGCGACCGTCAGGCTCGTGCCCTGAAGCGCGATCGAGCCCTTCTCGACCACGTAGCGGAGCAACTCGGGGGGTGCGTCGGTCCAGATCCGCTTGCCTTCACCCTCCGCCTCGACGCTGCGCACGGTGCCGACGCCGTCGACGTGACCCTGCACGTAGTGGCCGCCGAGCGGCTCGCCGGCCCGCAGCGCCGGCTCGAGGTTGACCCTCGACCCCGGCTCGAGGGTTCCGAGGCTCGTCCGCGCCAGCGTCTCGGGCACGGCCTCGAAGGCGAGCGTGCCGCCGCCGCTCGCGACGACGGTCAGGCAGACCCCGTCGATCGCGATCGAGTCACCGAGCGCCGCGTCCTGCACCGCCTCGATCGTCAGCCGGCCGTCGTCGAACGCGACGACGCGCCCCACTTCCCGGATCAGGCCCGTGAACATGGCGTCAGTCAAACACACGCGCCGCCCGCATCCCGTCCGTGGTTCGAAACGACGTTCCGGAGGCGCGCGTCACACTTCCGTCTGGGTGGCTGCCACCGTCACAGAACTGCGCCGCGGTCGTTGCACTTCCGTCTGGGTGGCTGCCACCCTCACGGAAGTGTCACGAACGACTCGCAGCTAGTCGCCGTAGACGAGCGTCTCGACGGTCTCGCGGACGAGGACTTCCAGCTGGCCGCGCTCGCCCGGGACTGCGTCGCCGAGCTCGGCGACCAGCTCCTTGACCATCTCGCGCCCCGCGGGCGGCAGCTCGTCGGTACCGATCTCCTCCAGCTTGCGGCGCAGCTCGTCGTTGCCGAGCTGGCGGGTCAGCCAGTGGCTGAGATGCGTGACGATCTCGTCGTCAGCGCGCTGGGAGGCATCAGGGGTCGTGGACATACGCTTCGAGGAGCACGTCGTCGCCCACCGCAGTCGAGGTCAGGTGCGACAGCGTGCGCGGGGAGGGTAGCGGAGCGAGGGCGGCCGGGCCGTCGCCCCCGGCCAGGGTCGGAGCGACGAACACGAGCACCTTGTCGACGAGATCGTCCGCCAGGAAGCCGGCTGCGAGCGTCGGGCCGCCCTCGAGCAGGAGCGACTGGACGCCCTCGGCCGCCAGTGCCGTCAGCTCCTCTCCGAGCGGCCCGCGCCGGGGCTCGAGGCCGTAGGTCTCGGTCTCCGTCCGCGTGAAGACGAGGCGACGTGGCTGGCCCCGCGGCGTCTCCACGTCGCGCGCGTCGAGCCGCGGCCGGTCGGCGCGCAGCGTCCCCGCCCCGACCGCGACCGCATCGACGGCGGCGCGCAGCTCGTGCACGCGCCGGCGGCTGTCCTCGCCGGTGACCCACCGCTGCCCGGGCACCGTCACACGCCCGTCGAGCGTGATCGCGACCTTGTAGATCACGAACGGACGCCGCTGCGAGACCCACGTCCGCCAGGCCTCGTTCTGCACGCGCGCCTCACGCCAGTCGACGAACTCGACGTCGACACCTGCGGCGCGCAACCGCGCCTCGCCGCCGGCCGCCTCGGGGTTCGGATCGTGCGCGGCGAAGACGACGCGCTCGATCCCGGCCGCGACGATCGCATCGGCGCACGGCGGCGTCGTGCCCTGGTGCGCGCAGGGCTCGAGCGTGACGTACAACGTCGCCCCGCGCGCACGGTCGCCGGCCGCGGCGAGCGCCACCACCTCGCCGTGACGGCCGTTCGGCTCGGTGACGCCCTCGCCCACGATTTCCCCGTCCCGGACGACCACGGCGCCGACCGTCGGCTTCGGGTACGCGCGTAGCCCGGCCTCGTCGACGAGCTGGAGCGCCCGCGAGATGCTCACGTCAGCTGCAGCAGGAGGCGGCGGTAGGCGCTCGTGAGATCCTCGCGGCCGAAGATCGCCGAGGCGGCCACGAGCAGACGCGCGCCCTCGTCGTAGAGCGGCCGGATGTTCTCCTCGGCAACGCCGCCGTCGACCTGGATCAGCACCGACTCCGGCAGCGCGGCGCGCAGACGGCGCACCCGCTCGTACGTCGCCTCCTGAACGGCTGCCCCGAGTAGCCGGGGTGGATGCTCATGCAGAGCACGAGGTCGACTGCGTCGGCGAACTCGACGACCGCCTCGGGCTCCGTCTCCGGGTTGAACGCGATCCCGACCTGAAGCTCCTGCTCGCGCGCAGCGCGAATCGTCGCGCGCACGTCGTCGACGGCCTCGATGTGGAACGTGACGCTGTCCCCACCGGCTGCGGCCACGGCCTCGAAGTGCCTCGCGGGCCGGTCGACCATCATGTGCACGTCGAGCCTGCCGCCCAAGCGGTGGACGAGCGGCGAGATCGACTCGAGCACGATCGGGCCGATCGTGATCGGCTCGACGAAGTGACCGTCGCCGATGTCGAAGTGGAACACGAGCACACCCGCGCGCACCAGGTTCTCGATCTGCTCGCCGAGCTTCGTGAAGTCGGCGCCGTAGAGCGACGGCTCGACCTCGACGGCGCGGATCCAGTCCTGCCAGGGCACGGCGCGGATGCTAGACGCGCAGGCGGGCGATGAAGAACCCGCTCGTGTCGTCGCGGTCCGGCCGGGTCAGCAGGAACTCCGGCCGGGTGGGATGCGCGTACTGCGGCCACTCCTCGCCGAGGGGCTCGACCTGCAGCCCTGCCGCGTCGACCACGGCCTCGTTCTCGTCGACGTTCAGCGTGCAGACCGAGTAGACGACGGTGCCGCCCGGCTTCGTCCGCTCGGCGGCGGCACGCAGGAGCTCGAGCTGCAAGTCCGGGAGCGGACTCGCACGCCAGCGCAGATCGGGGCGGCGGGCGAGGACGCCGAGCCCCGAGCAAGGCGCATCGACGAGAGCGCGGTCGAAGCCGGTCTCGCCGAGCTCGCGCAGGTCGCCGGTGACGACGCGCACGTTCGGCGGCATCCGCTTCGCCATCGCCTCGGCCCGGCCCGGGTGCAACTCGACGGCCGTCACGTCGCCCTGGAGGATCAGCGACTTGCCGCCGGGCGCGGCGCACCCGTCGAGCACGCGCTCCCCGGCCCGCGAGCCGACGACGAGCGCGGCGAGCTGCGAGGCGCGGCTCATCGGCCGCATGCGCCCCGTGTCGACATGTTCGACGACGTAGGCGCCGGGCACGTCGGTCGGCTCGCCGACCGGCTCGTCCGCTCGCACTTCGAGCGCCGGCGGCTCGTTCTGCGCGCGCATCAGCGACAGCGCTCCGTCGAGCCCGAAGTCGCGCCGCCAGACATCGAAGATCCAGTCGGGGTAGGAGTGCTTGACCGGCCCCTCGGGGAGCGAGGCGACGAGGCCGTTGAAGGACTGGGCGAGCCGGCGCATGACCGCGTTCGTGAACGCCACTGCGCGCTCGCGCTTCGCCGCGCGCACCAGCTCGACGGCGTCGTCGACGACCGCATGCACCGCCTGATCGGTCCACGCGAGCTGGTAGGCGCCGAGCCGCAGCGCGGCGCGCACAGGCGGATCGAGCTTGCGCACCGGCCGCTTGCCCGCCTGCTCGATCCCGAAGTCGATCGTGCGCGTCCGCTGCACCGTGCCGTACGCGAGCCGCTGGGCCAGCGCGCGGTCGCGGTCGTCGAGGCCCTCGACGGCGGACCTGAGGGCGCGGTCCGCGTAGGCGTCCTCCTCGAAGACGCGGCGCACGACCTCGAACGCGGCGCGGCGCGCCGGGGCGATCATCGGACGCCGCGGAGGAACTCGTCGTAGGCCATGCGGCTACGCCCCTCGGGCTGCACGACCTCGGGGACGAGCACGCCGTCTTCGAGGCGAGCCTTCCAGATCGTCACCCGCCTGCCGTGCAGGCTCGCCCACGCGCCGATGTGCGGGGAGAGCGCGCGCACCCGGCGCCACGATCCCTCGGCGTCGTCGAGATCCAGCTCGCGGTCGGCCGGCCCGATCTTCTCCGCGTAGGTGACGCCGTCCTCGCCCTGCGGCTCGAACGACGGTGACTCGATCACCGCGCCGAGCAGCCGCGCGGCGACCTCGGCCGAGCGCGCGAACACCTGCCCCGCGTCGAGCTCGCCCACGTCGAACGCCTCGCGGCCGGCGACCGGGCCGGCATCGAGCTCGGCCACGGTCTCGTGGATCGTCACCCCGGTCTGCTCGTCGCCGGCGAGGATCGCGCGCTCGACCGGTGCCGCGCCGCGCCAGCGCGGCAACAGCGACGGGTGCACGTTCATCCAGAGCGAGCGCTCGAGCAGCCTCGGTGGGATGTAGAGGCCGTACGCACAGACGACGACTCGATCCACCTCGGCGGGCAGGTCCGGCTTCTCCGGCTGGTGCACCGGGATGCCGAGCTGCTGGGCGACGAGCTTCGCCGCCGGCGGTGCGAGCTTCCGCCCGCGGCCCTGCGGCGCGTCGGGGCGCGTGAGGAGGAACGCGATCTCGTGCGACTCGGCGAGCCGTTCGAGCACGTCGGCACCGATCGGCGCCGTCGCGGCGACGCCGATGCGCATCAGCGAAGCGCGACGCGTGGGCGCAGCGTGGAGAGCGCTTCCTTGCGGTGCTCGTCGTCGGTGCGGTCGATGATCAGCACGCCGTCGAGGTGGTCGAGCTCGTGCTGGACGACGCGCGCGCCGTAGCCCTCCAGCTCGATGTGGAGGTCCTCGCCGTGTGCGTCCTTGCCCTCGAGGACGACCCGCGTGGGTCGCTCGACCGGGATGCGCACGCCCTGCAGCGAGAGGCAGCCTTCGGTGTCGGTCTCCACCTCGTCGCCGCGCTCGACGATCGTCGGGTTGACGACCGCCCGCACACCGTCCTCCTCCGTCTCGAAGACGAAGAGGCGGCGCAGCACGCCGACCTGCGTGGCGGCGAGCCCGACGCCCTGGGCGTCGTGCATGAGCGCGACCATCCGGTCGACGAGGCGGCGCAGGTCGTCGTCGAAGTCCGAGACCTCGTGCGCGGTCAGGCGCAGCGCCGGATCGCCGTACTGGCGGATCTGCGCGAGCGCGAGCTGGCGACGCGCCTCGAGCTCGGCGTCGTGCTCGTGCTCGCCGTGGTCGTGGTCGTCCTCATGCGCGTGCTCGTGGTCGTGCTCATGGTCGTGATCGTGGGCCACAGCCGGTGCAGTGTAGTCAGCGACCGGCGGGAAACCGCGCGAGGATCCACTGCGCGTCGAGCGGGTCGCGGCGATAGGGCTTGCCGCCGACCTTGACGTAGTCCTTGGTGCGCGGATCCATCCGCAGCCGGGCCTCCATCGGGTAGTAGCGGTTGTGCTTGTCGATCAGCACGTTCACCTCGTAGAAGTCCCAGCGCTCGGCGATGCGGCGCCAGGCGCCGGCGTCGTGGCCGTGCTCGGCGTGGGCCTCGGCGAGACGCTCGAGGTGACGCTCGGTGGCGAGCTCGATCTCGCGCAGGCGCCGCATGTAGGGCAGCGGCCCGCCGAGCGAGGCGAGGTAGTTGTCGGCCTCGGCCCGGAAGTTGCGCAGGCGGCGCCGGAGCGGCTTGCCCGTGAGCGGGTTGAGCTCGCGGTCGGCCTCGACCTGTGCGCGCTCCCGCGCCGACGGCGGCGTCACGTCGCGGACACCCCACTCGCCGATGATCTCCTCGGGGCGCCGACCCTTCATCACCGTCATGGTGCCAAGCACGCGTGGCTCGACGAGCCGTGTCCCAGGGACAGTCCCCGGGACCTGGCCGGAAAGCCCTCCTAGAGGCTCTGCGGGTCGACGTCGACGACCGCGCTCAGCTTGGCGCGCCGCATCGCCGGCGCGGCGGCGGCGAGCAGCCGCGCCGCCTGCGAGGCGATCTGGCGCGGCCGCGTCGTCTTTGCCACCAGCTGCGCCCGGTGCTTCCCACGCAGCCGCAGCAGCGCTGCCGGGCCGAGCAGCTCCGCCCCCTTGATCCCCGCCTTCAGCTCCTCGAGCGCGCGCACGACCGGCTCGATCTCCGGGCCGGTCACGACGATCCGGACGAGATGGGAGTACGGCGGGTAGTCGAGTGCCTTGCGCCGCTCGAGCTCCTCCGTCATGAACCGGCCGACGTCGTGCCGCGCCGCATGCGCGACCGTCCGCGAGTCGGGCTGGAACGTCTGCACCAGCACCCGTCCCGGCGCGTCGCGGCCGCTGCGGCCCGCGAGCTGCGTGATCAGCTGGAACGTGCGCTCCTCGGCGCGGAAGTCCGGCATCGCGAGCCCCGTGTCGGCGTCGATCACGGCCGCGAGCTCGATGCCCGCGAAGTGATGCCCCTTCGCCACCATCTGGGTGCCGAGGAGCACCGCCGCCTCGGCCTCCGCGAACCGGCGCAGCGAGTCGGCGAGCTGTTCCGGCTTGGCGACCGCGTCCGCGTCGAGCCGGATCAATTGGAGCTCCGGCAGCTCGCGCGCCAGCTCGCGCTCGAGCTTCTGCGTGCCGGCGCCGAGCCGCGCGAGATCCGGCGATCCGCACGCAGGGCAGTTCGACGGCGCCTCGGTCGTGTACCCGCAGTGGTGGCAGCGGAGTGACGTGTCGCCGTGGAGCACGAGCGAGACGTCGCAGTTCGGGCAGCGGATCGTGGTCCCGCAGGCGCGGCAGTGCAGCGCCGGTGCGACGCCACGCCGGTTGAGCATCAGGATCGCCTTCCCACGCCGCTCGGCGACGCCACGCAGCGCATCGAGCAGCGGCGCCGAGAGCGGGTAGCCCGCCTCGCGCCGCAGGTCGATCACCCGCACGGGCGGCAGCTTCGCCCCGATCCGCCCGCCGAGCTCGAGCCGCTCGAGCGCCGCCCAGCTCTCCGGCCGCGGCGTCGCGGAGCCGTAGACGGCGACCGCTCCTTCGAGCGACGCGCGCTTGGCGGCGACCGTGCGCGCGTCGTAGCGCGGGTCGGAATCCTGCTTGTACGACGGGTCGTGCTCCTCGTCGACGACGATCAGCCCGAGCCCGCGCACCGGCGCGAACACGGCCGAGCGCGCGCCGACGACGATGCGCGCCTCGCCGCTCGCGATCCGCTCCCGCTCGTCGCGGCGCTCGGCGTCCGTCAACGCCGAATGGAGGATCGCGACGCGGTCGCCGAAGCGCTGCCGGACGCGCCCGACCGTCTGCGGGGCGAGCGCGATCTCGGGCACGAGCAGGATCGCGCCGAGCCCCCGCTCGAGCGCCGCGGCGCAGGCCTGCAGGTACACCTCGGTCTTGCCGGAGCCTGTCGCGCCGTAGAGGAGCAGGTTGCCTGCGCCGGCGTCCATCGCCTCGACGATGCGCGCGACGGCCGCGACCTGCGGCGCGGAGAGCTCGTGCGGCTCGGCCTCGCCCGCGAGCGACTGGCGCTCCGCCGGAGGCGCCTGCTCCTTGCGGCGCTTCGGCGACTCGGGCGCGACGAGCGCGAGCGCGCGGGCGGGCGTCGACCCGTAGTAGTCGGCGATCCAGAGCGCGAGCTCGACGAGCGTCGCCGGAACCGTCCCGAGCACCGACTCGACGGGGCGTGCGTCGACTCCCGCCGGCGGGGCCTCGTGCAGCGAGACGACGATTCCCCGCGCCCGCGAGCGGCCGAACGGGATGCGGACGATCGCCCCCACCCCGACGCCGTCGTCGACCTCGTAGGTGAACTCGCGCGCGACGGCGCGCGCCGTCACGAGCGGATAGACGGAGGCGAACGGCACCTACGCGGCCGGCTGCTGTTCCTGCTCGGCGCGCGAGGCGGAGCGCAGCTTCTTGAACGAGAGCGTCCCCGCCATCAGCCCGATCGCGAGCAGCGCCAGCAGGACGTTGACGACCGTGACGGCGATGTTCATCCCGACGCTGAAGGCGAGCAGCAGCGAGCGCGAGATCGCCTGGCCGCGGAAGACGTAGACGATCAGCCCCTGCTTCGTCCCCGCGCCGCCCGGCGTCGCCGGGAAGAGCGTGGCGAGCGAGTCGACGACCTGGGCGAGCAGCGCGTTGTGGATCGACGCGTGCACGCCGAATGCCTCGAGGAAGAAGTAGAGCGAGGCGATCCGGAAGAGCCACGAGATCGTCTGAGGCACGAGCACACCGAGCGCCGAAGGCGCGGCGGTCGGACAGGATCGCGAAGCCGAGCTTGATCCGGTCCCAGAAGTCCTCGACGCGGCCGCGCGCCCAGAGGAACAGGATCAGCCCGGCCGCGAGCAGCACGGCGAGCACGACCAGGCTCGTGTGCTGGTGGCGCAGCACGAACTTCCAGTCCACGGTCGGGATGCGCGAGTAGACCTGGTGCGTCGGCAGCACCCCGATCGAGAGCGCCCAGACCATCAGCGACCCCGCGACGACGAAGTCGAAGATCGTCTCGACGACGAGCGTCGAGGCGAGCGTCGGGTAGGTCGATCCTTCGACGCGGTGCTTGACGAGGTAGAGCTTGACGAGGTCGCCGCCGCGCGCGGGCGCGATCGAGTTGACGCCGACACCTGCGATGTAGGCCCCGGCAGCGGCCCGGAACTTGAGCGTGTTCTTCGGGTACGACGCGTCGATGATGTTCTGCCACGCGCGCGCCCGGAAGAGCAGCTTGGTCACATGGCAGAGCAGCGCGAGCCCGAGGGCACCCCAGCCGACGTCCGCCAGGTGGTGGAAGAAGACCGCGACCGCGTGGAAGAAGGCGCCCATCCCGGGCGCAGGCTAGATCAGGCTCCGGCGGCGACGAGCACGAAGTCCGTCGCGAAGCCGAGCAGCAGACCCGACGAGGATCCACCAGGCGACGACGGTCGGCAGCGCGTAGCGGCGGCAGACGTCGAGCAGCTGGATCACGACGTAGAGGATCGAGCCGGCCGCGACGGCGAAGAACGCCACCTGCAGCGCCTCGCTCACCCACGCCTGGCCGATCACCGTGCCGACGAAGGTCGGGCCGCCGCCGATCAGCCCGAGCAGCGCGAGGAAGCCCCAGCTCGGCCGCTCGGCCTCGCCGGACATCGGACCGACGATCCCGAAGCCCTCGGTCGCGTTGTGCAGGGCGAAGCCGATGATCAGGACGAGCGCGAGCGAGACCTCGTCCGCAGCGGCCGCCTGCCCGATCGCGAGGCCCTCGCCGAAGTTGTGCAGGCCGATCCCGGTCGCGATCAGGAGCGCGAGCCGGCGGCCCGGGCGTCAGGCGCTCGAGCCACGTGCGCGACGTGAACTCGTCGACGGCGGCGGCGCCCGGCCCGACGAGCGGCGTCGAGCGCTTGCTGCTCATCCAGCGGTCGTAGTAGACGAGGCTCATCAGGCCGAGCGCGAGCCCGCCGGCGAGCAGCGGGGCGAGCTGGGCGACGCGACTCCAGTCGTGCCCCTCGACCGCCGACTCGACCGGCTCGACGCCGTGGGCGAGCACGTCCCAGAGGAGGAAGAGCAGGATGCCGGTCGCAAACGCGGTCAGCGCGGCGCGCATCGCCGGGCGAGGCGCCGCCGACGCGGCCGAGCGGGAGGCCGAGGAAGATGGTGAAGCCGGCGATCGCGCCGAGGACGAGCGTCTGCGTCGTACTCATGTAAGGCAGACCTTACAGACATCGCGGGAACTACCATCGACGGCAGTGGCGACCGGACACGGCATCGACGAGTACCTGGAGACGATCTACTTCCTCGCGTTCCCGATCGGGGAGTACCGGCCCGGGGCGACCGGCACGACGCAGACGATCGCCGCGCGCGTCGCCGAGATGCTCGGCGTCTCGCGGGCCTCGGCCGGCGAGATGCTGAAGCGGCTCGAGGCCGAGGGACTCGTCGAGCGCGGCGAGCACAAGGAGGCGATCCTCACCCCGGCCGGCACCGAGCGCGCCCGCAAGGTCGTGCGCAAGCACCGGATCATCGAGCGGCTGCTGACCGACTTCATGGGCTACACGGCCGCCGAGGCGCACGTCCACGCCGACGAGCTCGGCGCCACGTTCAGCGACGACATGGTCGAGCGGATCGACGAGAAGCTCGGCCATCCCGACCGCTGCCCGCACGGCTGGCCGGTCGATCCGGACGTCGAGCAGGCCGAGAACCGCGAGCTCGAGCCGCTCTCGGCGCTCGAGCCCGGCTCGCGCGCGACGATCGTCCGCCTCGCCGAGCACGACGGCGAGCTCCTGCACTGGTTCTACGACCAGGGGCTCGCGCCCGGGCACGGTCGTCGAGCTGCGCGCCGCCGAGCCGGCCGCGGGCCAGCTGCGCGTCTCGGTCGACGGCGTCGAGAAGTCGATCGGCGAGAAGGCCGCCGACGGCTTGTTCGTGCGCGCGGGCTAGGCCGTCGCGGCTGCCGCGAGGCCGGCGGCCTCGCGGAGCGCGTTCGCCTTGTCGGTGCGCTCCCACGTGAAGTCGTGGTCGTCGCGGCCGAAGTGGCCGTACGCGGCGGTCTTGCGGTAGATCGGGCGACGCAGGTCGAGGTCGCGCAGGATCGCGGCCGGGCGCAGGTCGAAGTGCTCCTTGACGAGCGCCTCGATCCGCTCGACCGGCAGCTTCTCCGTGCCGAACGTCTCGACGAGCACCGAGAACGGGATGCGCGACGCCGATCGCGTAGGCGACCTGGATCTGCGCGCGGTCGGCGAGACCCGCGGCGACGATGTTCTTCGCGACGTAGCGCGCGGCGTACGCGGCCGAGCGGTCGACCTTCGTCGGGTCCTTGCCCGAGAACGCGCCGCCGCCGTGAGGCGCCGCGCCGCCGTAGGTGTCGACGATGATCTTGCGCCCCGTCAGGCCGGTGTCGCCCATCGGGCCGCCGATCACGAACTTGCCGGTCGGGTTGACGTAGACGAAATCCGGGTGCGTCGAGCTGCTTCTCGTCGTAGAGATCCTTCGGCAGGATCGGACGGAGCACGTGCTCGATCAGGTCGGGCTTGATCATCGCCTCGGGATCGAGCCCTTCGCGGTGCTGCGTCGAGATCAGCACGCGCTCGATCGCGGCCGGCGTCTGCTTGCCGTCGGCGTCGACGTCGTAGCGGATCGACACCTGCGCCTTGCCGTCCGGGCGCAGGTACGGCAGCACGTCGGCCTTGCGCACCTCGGACAGCCGCTTCGTGATGCGGTGCGCCAGCATGATCGGCAGCGGCATCAGCTCGCGCGTCTCGTTCGACGCGTAGCCGAACATCATCCCCTGGTCGCCGGCGCCGACGCTGTCGAGCGGATCGTCGTCGCCCGGGTCGTGGGTCAGCTCGTAGGCCTTGTCGACGCCCTGCGCGATGTCGGGCGACTGCTCGTCGATCGCGACGACGACGCCGCAGGTCTCGGCGTCGAACCCGTACTTGGCGCGCGTGTAGCCGATGCCCTTGACCGTCTCGCGCACGAGGCGCGGGATGTCGATGTAGGTGTCGGTCGTCATCTCGCCGGCGACGACGACGAGACCCGTCGTGATCAGGGTCTCGCAGGCGACCCGGCTCATGCGGGTCGTTCGCGAGGGCCGCGTCCAGGACCGCGTCCGAGATCTGGTCGGCGATCTTGTCCGGGTGTCCCTCGGTGACCGACTCCGAGGTGAAGAGGAAGGTGCGCTCCGCCATTGGCTCGACGGAGCGCACCTTAGCCGATCGACCTACAGGTGTGGAACCCCGCACGTGAAGTGCGCCGGGTTGTCCGGGTTGACCGGGTTGGCGTTGCCCGGGTCGCCGGCGAACACCATCGCCGTCTCGTCGTAGCCGGATGTGCCGGCCGTCGTCGTCTGGATGGCGCCCATCCCGAAGGCGAGCTCCTGCAGGAAGGCCTGCATCGACGGGCTGAACTGGCGGGTGATGCCCCAGTCGCCGTAGGTGGAGTCGCACCGGTAGTAGGCGTTGAAGCCGCCCATCCAGTCGAGGGCACGGTCGCCCGCGGGCGGGCCCGCTCCCGAGACGTCGAGCTGCATCCAGTCGCGGTCGAAGCCGCCGTACATGATGTCGCTGCCGCTGTAGGCCCCGGCGTGGCCGTTCGGCTGCACCGGGTCGACCGTCGCCGCGACGAACCAGGCGAGCGGATCGGCCGGGAACGAGACCTTCTTCACGGTCTCGGCGTCCGCGAGGCAGGACGTCGAGGAAGTCGACGCCGCGTCCGCCGAACATCGTGTCGTGGCCCGGGCCGCCCCACATGGCGTCGGACCCGACCGGGCTGTAGGTGGTGTAGGAGAACGTGACGAGCGTCGAGTCGCCGCCGAAGATGTAGTCGTCTCCGCCGTTACCGCTCAGCACGTCCGCTCCCGGACCGCCGTGGATCGAGTCGTGGCCGTCGCCACCGGCCATCGTGTCGTCGCCCGCGCCGACGCCCGCGAGCAGCGAGTCGAAGGCGTAGAGCTCGACCTGGCGGTAGAGCGAGGCGGTCGGGAAGATCGTCTCGCCCGGGATCGAAGAACGGCGAGCTCGGTGCGATCAGGTGCTGGACGCCGGGATCGGCGATCCCGTCGGCACCTGCATCGATCAGGTTGTTCGTGATCAACCCGAGGTCGCCGACCATGGCGTCCTCGCCCTCGTTGCCGGCCATCGTGTCGTTGCCGAGCTGGCCGTACATGTCGTCGACGGCCTCGCCGCCGGACATGGTGTCGTCGCCGAAGGCACCTGCTGCCTCGGGCGTCTTCTCCATCGTCACGATGCGCCGTGCGAGGTCGAAGTTCGACGTTGGCCAGCCGCCACCAGAGACCCGAGCCGGCGACGCGCTCCGGGACGGGCGACGGAGGCGTTGTCGCCGACCATCGTGTCGTCCTCGAGGTTGCCGGTCATCGTGTCGTTGCCGTCGCGCAGTCGCGCGGGGTCGAGTACGCCCCACGCTGCACGGCGGGCAGCACGTCGGTGATCAGGCCGTTGCCGGCGGACGAGCCGCCGATCATGTCGTCCTCGCCGCCGTCGCCGGACATCGTGTCGGCTCCGGCGATGCCGGCCATGTAGTCGACGCCTTCGCCACCGGACATGGTGTCGTTGCCGCCCTGGCCGGCCATGATGTCGCGGCCGTCGTCGCCGAACATCCCGTCGCCACCACTCGTCGTGGCGGCCGGTGTCGCCGACCCGACCTTGTCGAGGTCGAACAGCTGCACCGAGCGCACCGGGTCGCGGTCGCCCGCGGCGTCGACGTCGGTGTTCGGGTCGGTCACCCACAGCGTCGCGGCCGAGGCCGCCGGCGCGGCCGGCTGCCGTGCGATCCGGGCGTTGTCGCCCGAGACCACGTCACCGGACTCGTTGCCGTGCATCGTGTCCGCCCCGTCGATCAGGCCGTTGCCGACGCTCGCGGCGGAGATGACGCCGTCGTTGGCCGAGCCGCCGCCGACGAGGTCGTCGCGGCCCGCGTTGCCGTTGATCGTGTCTGCCCCGACGTTGCCCTCGGCGTTGTCGTCGTCGGCGCCGCCGTTGACGGTGTCGTCGCCGGCCTGCCCGAAGAGCTGGTCGGCTCCGTCGTCACCGTTGATCGTGTCGCCCGCACCGGTGCCCGCAGGCGGCGTGACCGAAGTCGTCGCAACCTCGAGCAGCGTCACACCGCGACGGACGATGTCCGAGGCGCTGTGCGAGCGGTTGTCGTGGATCCACAGTCCGCCTGCGTCGAACGGGCGGGTGATGACCGCGTTGTCGCCGGT
The DNA here is from genome assembly GCA_963698925.1 of uncultured Actinomycetes bacterium. GTDB lineage: Bacteria > Actinomycetota > Thermoleophilia > Gaiellales > Gaiellaceae > PALSA-600. The sequence continues at coordinate 27,098 of CAVOSR010000009.1, forward strand.
CGCCACGTCGGGACCGGTGCCGCCGCTGATCGTGTCACCGGCGTCGAGGCGCAGGGCCACGTTGCTGCCGCCGATCAGGTCGTCGCTGTTGGCGTCGCCGAAGATGGCGTCGCTGTCGGCGTTGCCCTCGGCGTAGTCGTCGCCGTTGCCACCGTGGATGTTGTCGTTGCCACTCTGGCCGTACTGGATGTCGCGGCCGTCGTCGCCGTAGAGCACGTCGTTGCCGAACGTCCCGGCCGGCGGGCTCGCCGTCGTCGTCGCCAGGTCGAACATCGTGACGGTGCGGCGGACCGTGCCCGCCGTGCCGCCGCCGAAGTCGTCCCGCACCCAGTCGGTGCCGGCGACATTCGGCGTGCGCGTGATCGAGCCGTTGTCGCCGATCATCACGTCACTCGACGGGGTGCCACCGGCGGTGCCGCCGGCAGCCGCGCCGCCGCCCGAGCCGCTGCCGAGGCAGTCGTTCGCGCGGTCGTCACCCTGGATGCAGTCGTTCGAGTCCGGGACGCCGCCGCCGCCCTGTGAGGTGCCGCCGATCAGGTCGTCCTGACCCTGGTCGCCGAACACGGCATCGCTGCCGCTGTTGCCCTCGATCAGGTCGTCGTCGGCATTGCCGTGCAGCGTGTCGGCGCCGTTCTCGCCGTAGATCACGTCGCCGCCCTGGTCGCCCGAGACCGTATCCCCGCCGTACAGGGACGAGTCGCCGGAGGACAGGTCGAAGAGCGTGACCGACCGCTTGTGCGCGCCGTCGACACGGTTGCCGCCCGGCCTGGTGATCGTGGCGTTGTCGCCCGCGATCACGTCCTGGTCATCGGTGAGCGCCGGGGTGATGCAGTCGCCGCCGCAGATCGTGTCGCCTGCGTCGGGCTGACCGGCCGACCCACTGCCGCCGATGATGTCGTCCTGGTTCGCGTCGCCGGTCATCGAGTCGCTGCCGGCGTTGCCTTCCATGTAGTCGTCCTGTGCGTCGCCGTGCATCGAGTCGTCGTTGGCGTCGCCGTACATCTTGTCGGTGCCTGCGTCGCCGTTCATGACGTCGTTGCCTGCGTCACCGTTCATCAGGTCGTTCTCGGTGCCGCCGCGCATGTGGTCGACGTCCTCGTTGCCGTGCATGACGTCGTCACCGGCGTCGCCGAACATCGTGTCGTCGCCGGTGTCGCCGAACATGGTGTCGACGGCTCCGCCGCCGCGCATCGTGTCGGCGTCCTCGTTGCCGTGCATCAGGTCGGCTCCGTTGTCGCCGAACATCGTGTCGATGCCGGCGTTGCCGTTCATCACGTCGGCGCCGTTCTCGCCGTGGAGCTGGTCGGCGTCGGCTCCGCCGTTGATCGTGTCGGTGCCGTCCTGGCCCCAGACCGTGTCGTCGCCGGCGTCGCCGTTGATCAGGTCGTTGCCGACGAACGTGCCGCTCTCGACGAACGTGCCGCCGCTCGGGACCGCCTGGTCGCCGAAGAGGAGGTCGTTGCCCGGGCCGCCCGAGATGTCGTCGCCGACGCCGGTCGTCCCGGTGTTGTCGTCGGAGCCGATCACGACGTCGTTGTCCGGGCCGCCGTTCAGGTCGTCGCTGCCGGCCTCGCCGAAGATCTTGTCGGCACCGGGACCGCCGTCGCCCTGGTCGTTGCCCTTGCCGCCGGTGATCGTGTCGTCGCCGGCCTGACCGTGCAGGTCGTCGGCACCGTTCGCGCCGGTGATCGAGTCGTTGTCGTTGCCACCGAACAGGTGGTCGTCACCGTTGTCACCGGAGATCGCATCGAGGCCGTCGTCGCCGATGATCGTGTCGCCCGTGTTCGGGCCGTCGGCCTCCGGGACCGCCGGACAGTGCGTCGTTGCCGGCATCGCCGTGGATCGTGTCGACGCCCTCGCCGCCCTGGGCGTTGTCGATGCCCGGGCCACCGTTGATGGTGTCGTCGCCGGCCTCGCCGACGAGCGTGTCGTCGGCTCCGCCACCGTAGATGGTGTCGCCGCCGGCGTTGCCGCCGATCGAGTCGTTGCCGTCGGCGCCCGAATCGCCCGTCGGCGAGCCACAGTGGATCGCGTGCGCGGCCGCGTCGGGGCTGTCACCGATCAGCAGGTCGGCGTTGACGCCGCCCTGGATGACGTCCTGGTCGGCGCCGCCGCAGATCTCGGTCGGCACGGAGACGTCGAACGTCTGGGAGCCGAGCGAGCCGTCCGGGTTGACGCTGCCGGCCACGCCGGGCTGCATGGTGATGTTGTCCTTGCCGCCACCGCCGTCGGCCATGATCCGCTTGATCAGCGGGTGCCCCTGCTCCGGGTACTCCTGCGTCAGCCCGAAGGCCGTCACGGAGAACTTGTGGCCGTCGCCGGCGTTGTTGTCGAGCTGGCGGACGACGATCTTCTCGTTCGTCTGCAGCTCGCCGCCGGACCCGCCGTCGGCGATGTTCCGTCCGGGCGTGTTCGGCCCGATCTTCAGGATCAGCGTCCCGCTCGCATCGTTCTCCTCCGCCAGGTGCGGCGGCGGCGGGTGGTTGCAGATCGGGTCGGTGATGTCCTTCATGTTCAGGAGCGTCACCTCGACGATCGTGATCGAGAACGAGAAGTCGAACGGGCTGATGCCGACCGTGATGAAGAACTTCACGAAGGCGTCCAGCTGCCCGCTGACGTCGAAGATGCAGATCGGGTTGTTGAGCATCGACGCCAGCTCGTCCATGTAGAGCAGGCCGTCGACCTTCGAGTTGTCGGTTGGTCTGCCGCCGTCGTGCAGGTTCATGTCGACGGTGGCTTTGATCCCGACGAGGACGCCGGCCGACGCGATCACGATGTCGACCTCGGCGCCCGCGTGCACCTCCGCCGTCAGGCGGATCTCCGGGACGTCGACGCCGTCGGCGTTCAGGTCGTCGATGAAGATGCCGTCCAGGAGCAGGCTGGCGTTCTGGAAGAAGCCGTCGTTGCCCGACTGTCGTCGTCGGTCAGCGCCTTCAGCGCCTCACGGATGCCGCGCGTCGAGTAGCCGACTGCGAAGTGGCCCTCGATGCCGGCGGAGCCGCCGATGATGATCGAGACCGGAACCGGCCCGGCCGGGAACGGCCCGATCGAGATGTCGAAGCCGAAGCTCGCCTTCAGGGAGCCGGCGTCGTACTCGATCAGCTTCACGTCCTTGCCGACCAGCAGGCCGAACAGCTTCGACGTGTCGGTGAACGCCGGGAACGACAGGCCGCCCTGCGCCTGCGCCGTGTCGAAGTCGGACGAGTCCGCGATCGACCCGGCTGTGAGCGCATTGAGGCCTGGGCTCTCGTCCCCGTGGTCGATCAGCCGGTCCGCGTTGTCGCCCGTGGGCGCGGCACCTTCGACCGCGGTCTCGTCGAGTGCGAAGTGCCCGAGGTCGATCAGCGAGCCGCTCGACGGGAAGTGGTTGATCAGGTTGATCAGGTAGATCAGGCGCTTGACCATCGTCAGGTCGGCGCCCGGACGCCTGCTCGAAGAAGTCCATGAAGGTCAACTTGCCGTTGCCCGCGAGCTCCGACAGTTGCGACAGGCCTGGGATCGGCGCGGTCGCGGTGTCGATGATCGGTTGCAGCGGCTTCGTGAACTTCTGGATGTCGCGCACGATCGGCCCGAGGAAGTCGTTGAAGAACGACCCGAGGTCGAGTTGCACGTTGTCGAAGCGGACCGCGAGGTCGTCGATGTGGCCGGAGACACCGTCGTTGAGGCTGAATCCGGCCCCGAAGCCCCAGTCGACCTTGAAGTCGGCGTTCAGCTTCGGCAGCGCGCCCTCGCCCGGCAGGTCGCCGACCGAGTCGGGCATGTCGACGCTGAGGACGAGCTTCAGGTTGAGGTGGATGCCGCCCTCGAGCGAGACCGCCAGGTCGGCGGGGTTGCTCGGGTCGGCCGCGGTCAGGTCGGAGAACGCGAGCTTCGTCGCGCCGTCCACGTCGCTCGCCCCGCCCTTGATGTCGGCCGCGAGGCTCAGGCCGACGTCGGCGTAGTCGTCGGCCGGGTTGTTGTTGGAGACGTCGATGCGCAGGAACGCGATGTCGCCGTGCGTGCCGGTGTTCGGCAGGTGCACGTGCGCTGCGACCGTGATCTCCTTCGTGCGGTGCGTATCGGCCGGCTCGTCCGTGCGGACGTAGAAGCCGCGTGAGCGCGAAAGGCCGAAGGTCAGGTCGTAGCGGAAGTCGACGCCTGCCTGGATCTCGTTGTCCATCGTCAGGCGCAGGCCCGGGAACCCGCTGTCGAACTTGAACTTCGCGTCGGCGATCGAGCCGCCGATGGCGAGGCTGATCTCCGCGTTCCTGATCGCGGAGACGGTGTCTCCGGTCGTCGCGTCGCAGGGGTGGAGGTTGTCGCCGCAGCTGAGCGTGATCTTGATGTCGCTCGCCGCCGGCACCGTCGCGTCCGGTGCGTTCGCGTCGTAGGGCAGCACGAGCTTCGCGCCGGGCTCACCGAGGTGATCCCAGATCGTCTCGCGGATCTTGTCGGACACGCCGTCGAACGTCCCGATGCCCTCGAGGGTGGTGGCGAGGTCGTTCAGCGGGTCGACGAAGTTCGTGTTGATCTTGTCGACGATCTTGGCCCCCGCGTCGAGCGAGTGGCCGATCACCGGCAGCGACGCGCCGCCGTACGCCGAGGCGTCGAGGGCGTCCTGCAGGTTGTGCGTGACCGTGTGGAGGCCGTGCACGATCGTCGTCCAGTCGAGCGGCTGGCCGAGGATCGCCGTCACGATCGACGGGTCGACCTCGCCGTCCCAGGTGTCCGGGTCGAAGATGTTCTCGGCCGCGAACGTGATGTTCCCGGTCGGGGACGCATCTGCGGCGTGCAGGAAGACCGGCACGGTCGCGCAGGCGTCGAACGGGCCTGAGCCTGCCGTGCTCGGGTAGGCCGGGCACTCGGCGTGCACGTCCGGCCGGAAGTCGTCGATCGACGTCGGGATCAGGTCGCCGATCCAGTCGGTCAGCGGCGTCAGGTTCGACGGGTCGATCACGACCTCGCCGCTGTCGTGCGAGAGGTGGAACTTCGCGCCGACCTTGGCGACGATCGGCTTGTTCACGACCGGACAGCCGTCGTTGATCTTCCCGTCGGCGTCGGCCGAGTCGTCGTCGGTCGCGTTGTCGCACTGACCCGCGAGCGGATCCTCGGCTGTCGCACCGACCTGTGGGCAGCCGTCGTTGACCGCGCCGTTGCCGTTGTCGTCGGTCGCGTTGTCGCAGTCCGTGCCGGACTCGGCGGTGTAGGTCTTGCCGAGCGTCATGGTGATCGGGCCGACCGAGGCCGAGAGCGAGGTGTTCTCGTCGGTCTGCGCGTGCAGGTCGACGTTCAGCGCCGTCTTCGCGGGATCGGTGTCGATGAAGAGCTCGGGCGAGCCCGAGACGATCGGGTCGCCGGAGCCGAGCGCCGGGCTGACCGTCGGCAGGTGGATGCCGAAGCCGACCTTGACCACGGCCTTCGTCGAGATGTCGACGCCGCCGGTGCCGGTGACGCTGACGAGCCCGCCGATGTCGGGCAGGCTGAGGCTGAGCGGCACGTGCAGCGGCGTGCTGATGTTGCAGTCCGGGTCTGCCGGCGAGCCGGTCGGCGCGGTGCAGAGCCCGAACGAGAGCCGGAAGTTGACCGTCGGCGGCGTGCTGCCCGAGCCGGGCGTGAGCATGATCGCGACGAGGTTGTCCTTGTCGGCGGCCGGGATCCCGAACGCCTCGGCGATCCGGTTCTCGAGCTCGTCCTCGAACGTCTGCAGGAACGCAGACGGGCTGGACGCGAAGTCGTTGATCGTCGCGGACAGCTTCGTGAACGCGTCGACGAGGTCGGCGAAGCTCTTGTTGATCACCGGGAGCTTCTCCTGCAGCGACGGGTTCGACTGCACCTGCGCCTCGATCTGCTGCGTGATCGGACCGAGGATGTCCATCAGCTGCGTGAACATCGCCGCCGGGTTCGACGGATCGAAGTCGAACGCGAGCAGCTGGCTGCTGAAGTTGCCGTCGGCGCTCAGCTGCGGCGTGCCGGTGAGGATGTTGTCCCACTGCACGTGGGCGATGCCCTCGACGAGCTGCGCGCCGTTGTTCAGGCTCGCCGCCGCCTTCAGGTCGAACGCGGGCACGGCGACGTTGACGATGTCGCCGGCGCTCGAGGCATCGAGCACGCTGAACGGGTCGGCCGGGGTCGAGTCCGAGCCGAAGCCGTCGAAGATCTGCTTCAGCGTCAGCTTGTCGCCGGCGTTCGGCTTCAGCTTCAGCTGGATCATCGGCTTCGACGAGTCGGCGCGGTCGAGGATCCGGACGTTGCCGGGGACGCCACCCGAGAGGCTCTTCAGGCTGAGGCCGAGGAAGCCGACCTGCCCGACCATGTCGAGCGTGCCGGTGATCTTCGCGTCGGCCGAGAAGTCGGTCGCGCTCGGGACCAGGAAGACGCGGTCGCTGAGCGTCGTGCCCGCGCTCGGCGGGTTCAGGTCGACGCCGAGCTTGAGATGCCAGTCGAAGCTCGGAGCGACGCTCGCCTGCGCGCCCGCCGAGTCGACGCCCGTCAGGCCGACGCCCTTCAGCTGGTCGGCCATGTTCACGTGCGCGTTGAGCGTCGCGAGATCGTGCCGCGACTGCCCGAGCGTGAAGGTCAGCTGCTTCGACGTCGGGTCGTAGGCGAGGCCGAGCGCGGGCGCGGACGCACCAAGGGCCGCGGTCACCTTCGTGAGCACGGCTTGGACGTTCGACACCGTCGCGAGGTGCGCCGGGTCGAGGTTCAGCGTCAGCGGGTTCTCCGCGTTGGAGAAGCCGTTGTCCTCGAAGAACTTGATCAGGCCGGCGTTCAGCTTCAGGACGTCGCCGAGGTTCTCGATCGGCGTGTCCGTCGACGGCGCCGCCGGGTCGCGGTGGAGGAACGGCAGGTCGATCGCGGCCGGACCGGACGTCTCGAACGTCTGGATCAGCACGGCGAGCGACGCGAGCGCCGACATGAAGTCCTGCGGCTGGATGTTCTTGAAGCCACCCAGGTCGCCGAGCGAGACGCTCGGCGTGTCGAGGCCGTTCGCGAGGTTGGTGTCGTTCTCGGTGATCGTCGCCGAGGCGAGACCGCCGCCGAGCGGCTTCGCGATATCACTCGAGAGCGTGACGTTCGCGCTTGCATGCGACGCGGTGAACGAGACGTCGAATTCCTGCTGCGGCGCGGTCGTCGTCCACTCCGTCTGGCTGATCTTGCCGTTGCCGTCCGGATCCTGGAGCTGCGCCTTGATCGTGCCGCCGACATCGGCGGTGCCGCCGACGTGCACGTTCGTGAACCCGAGGTTGATGTCGAACGGGCTCGTCGTGAAGTTCGCCTGCGCGCTCGCCGTCGTCGACAGGAGCGGCGCCGAGGCGGCGTCGAGATAGAGCTTGTTGCCCGCGGCCTGCGCGGGGTCGTACTTGAAGCTGAGGTTCGCGGTCGCGTCGAAGCTCGTGGTCAGCGAGCCGCCGTCGACGTTGACCTGTGCGGTGTCGAGCTTGAGCGGGGTCGTGCCGGCGCGCGAGAGATGCAGCGACAGCGCGATCGTGTACAGCGGCGCGCCCGCGGTCTGGGGAGAGACCGTGGCGTTCGCGGTGACCGCGACGCCGCCGTACGTGTCGGAGACACCGGTCGAGAGGAAGGCTTCGAGCTCGGTGAGGGAGGTGAACGCGGGATGCGCGGCGAGCTTGGCCTTGAGGGAGATCGTGAAGGTCTGCGCGTAGTTGAGGCCGTCCGCAGCGGTCGGGACCTGCGAGGTGAAGGGCAGGCTCTGCCCAAGCTGATTCAGCGAGTCGAGCCCCGTGAGCGACTGCGCAAAGCTCTGCAGCCCTGCCGAGACGTCGTTGGCGATCGGCGCGCTGGCCGGGTCAGCCGTGTCTGCAGACGACGACGTGAGCCCGAACGCAAGCGCGGCAAGCAATACGACGACGACCGGGATACCCCGGTACCGGCGCCGCATGCGCCTGAACCCTGCCATGTGAACCTCCCGCTCGAATTCCCCGCAGCGCAGAACTTAGGGCGCGGATCGGCCCGTGTATATGGGGCAATTACCGTATGGCGACGGTCAGGGCGCCACGCGTGCGGTAGGCGAGCAGCGTGCGCAGACCCGCCAGTTTCCGCACGAATGCAGGGGAAAGCTGCGTGCCGGCGAGCGCGGCGAGGCTCTCGAGCGCGGGCAGCCCGCGCGGGACGTCGAGGTAGGCCCAGGCCCGCGTCTCGGCCGGCAGGCCCTCCGGCTCGAGCGCGTCGCCGCCGGGAACGAGCTTCGCCGCAGGATCGTCGGTGACGAAGACCGTGTGGCCGGTCCTGCCGTAGTAGAGGTCGATCGGCCCGAGCGAGACGTCGGTCGCGGGAACCCGACCGACGGTGCCGGGCACACCGGTGCTGTTCGGCGCGAGCTCGCGCATGATCCGGCGCGCGGCGCCGACGTCGTCACCCGCCGCCACGAGCGTCACGGTGGCAGCCGGAATCGACGGGCGCGCGTAGAGCACGGCGTCGCGCGGCGCGGAGCCGGCGAGTGTGGACGTCTCCAGCCCGAGCCCGTCCTTGAGCTCGGCCGCGAACGGCAACGCGGCGAAGACAGCTGCCCCGTCGTGCACCGCCGCGGCGGCGACGGCGTCCGCCGGGATCACCCGGGCGAGCGGGTGCACCGCGTCGACGCCGCTCGGTGGCTCGCTGAGACGTGCGCTCGCCTGGCCGTCCTGTGTGCTCGCAACCACGGTCCCGCGGCGGCGGATGAAGGTCACGTCGCCTTCGACCGCGTGGAACCAGCCCGTCTCGGCGAGGTGGCGCTGCGCGTGTCGAGACCTCATCGACCGACGCGCTGCTCGTGCGAGAACACCGTCCAGCCCTCCACGCGCGCGTGAGCGATCCCGGCGTCGTCGAGCCGCTGCTCGAACTGCTCGCGGTCGCTCGGCTGCGCGAGCGCCGGCTGCGCGTGACCCGGCACGGTCGAGCACCACGAGCACGGCCTCGTCACCCGCTCCGGTCAGCCGCTCGGCGCGGGCGAGCAGCCGTCGGAGCTCGGCCGACTCCGGCAGGAACGCGAGGGCCCGCTGCTCCTTCGGCGTCGGCCTCCCCTCGATCAGGAGGTAGGTGTCTGCGGGAGCCACCTCGGCGGCCGACGCAGCCGGCTTGCCGCCGCCGCACGACGTGGCCACCAGCGCCGCAGCGACGAGGACGAGCGCGAGCTTCACTCGGCGGTCGCGCGGCGGCCCATCAGCGACGCAAGCAGCTCGTCGAGCTGCATCCCGTCGAGCACCGCACAGACCCCCTCGGTGATCGGCAGCTCGACGCCGATGCGGTGCGAGAGGTCGCGCAGCACCGGCGCGGTGGTCAGCCCTTCGACGACCTGGCCGATCTGCGCGCGCGCCTCGTCGGGGCTCGCTCCGCGCGCGATCAGCTCGCCGGCGCGGCGGTTGCGCCCCGACGGGTGCCAGCAGGTGCAGATCAGGTCACCCATGCCGGCGAGGCCGGAGAACGTCTCGGGCTCGCCGCCGCATGCCTCCCCCAGCCGCGCCATCTCGACGAGGCCGCGCGTGATCAGCGCGGCCTTGGCGTTGTCGCCGAGCCGCAGCCCGTCGACGCCGCCGGCCGACAGTGCGATCACGTTCTTGGCCGCGCCGCAGAGCTCGACGCCGATCAGGTCGGTGTTGACGTAGACCCGGAAGGTGACGGACGTGATCGCGTCCTGCAGCCAGAGCGCGAGCGACTCGTCCTCCGACGCGATCACGGTCGCGCCGGGCAGCCCGGCGGCGACCTCCTCCGCCATGTTCGGGCCCGAGAGCACCGCCACCGGCCGGTCGTCGACGAGCGTCGAGAGCCGGTTGCCCGTCGCGGGGTCGAGGCCCTTGACGAGGCTGAGCACGGGCGCGTCGCCGCGCACGTGCCCGAGCACCTCGCGGAACGAGCTCGACGGGACGGCGATCACGACGAGCTCCGCGTCCTCGTAGGGCGCGTCGTCGATCGTCGTCCGCGTGGCGAGCGTCACGTCGTGGCCGCGTTCGCCCAGCAGCTGCGTGAACGCGGTGCCCCAGGCACCGCCGCCGACCACCACAACGTTCATGACCGCGCTCTGAAGTCGATCGCCACGGGTACGCCCTCCAGCTCGAAGCGCTCGCGCAGCTGATTCTCCACCCAGTAGCCGTAGTCGCGCGTGATCAAGCCCGGGGTCGTTGACCGTGATCCGGAAGCGCGGCGGGCGCGACGAGACCTGGGCGCCGTAGAGCATGTTCAGCCTGCGCACGCCCTTCGACGGCGGCTGGCGCGCCTGCTTCAGCTCGCCGAGGAACTTGTTCAGCTCGGCGGTCGGCACGCGGCTGGCGTAGACGTCGAACAGGTCCGCGACCTTGTCGAGGATGCGCGAGACACCGCGGCCGGTCAGCGACGAGATCGTGATGAAGTCGGGCCGTTGGCGCAGGCGCCGCTGCAGTTCCGGGCGTACCTCCTCGATCGTGATCTCCGAGATGTCCCACTTCGAGAGGACGATCAGCGTCGCGGAGTGCGACTTGCGCGCGACCTCGACGGCGGTGATGTCGCCCTCGACGATCCCTTCGCTCGAATCGATCAGGACGAGCGCGATGTCGGCGCGGTCGGCGGCGTCGAGGGCGCGCAGCTCCGAGTAGTAGTCGATGCCCTGCCGTTGCTTGCGCTTGCGCCGCAGGCCGGCAGTGTCGACGAGGATGAACGTGCGGCCGTTGTGCTCGAGCACCGTGTCGGTCGAGTCGCGCGTCGTACCCGGCACGTCGTGCACGATCGCCCGCTCCTCGCCGAGCAGCTTGTTCAGCAGCGAGGACTTGCCGACGTTCGGACGGCCGAGGATCGCGACACGGATCGCATCGTCGGGAATGACGCGCGTCGAGACGCCGGGCAGACGGTCGAGCACCTCGTCGAGGAGGTCGCCCGTGTTCGAGCCGTGCAGCCCGGAGATCGGGAACGGGTCGCCGAAGCCGAGGCGGTGCAGGTCGAGCGCGAGCGCCTCCTGCGACGGGTCGTCGATCTTGTTCGCGACCAGCAGTACGTCCTTCTTCGACTCGCGCAGGATCTGCGCGAGCTCCTCGTCCCCGGGCGTGACGCCGGCGCGAGCGTCGACGACGAAGAGGACGAGGTCGGCCTCGGCGATCGCCGTCCGCGCCTGCTGCGCGATCTGGCGCGTGATCGGATGGGGGTCGACGATGTCGACGCCACCGGTGTCGATCAGCAGGAAGCTGAGCCCGTTCCACTCGGCGATCAGCTCCTTGCGGTCGCGCGTCGTTCCCTGCGTCTCGTGCACGACGGCCTGGCGCGTCGACGTGAGCCGGTTGATCAGCGTCGACTTGCCGACGTTCGGGAACCCGACGATCGCGACCGTGCCCTGGAGCTCGGTGGCTCGGTTCGCTCATAGCGGCGGCGTCACGTTCCTCGGTCGTCCCTGCGCGTGCTGCTCGGCCAGCCAGTCGAAGAGCACGTTGATTCGCCGCTCGAGCTCGACCGTCGCCTGCCTGTAGCCCCTGCCGCCCTTCGGCAGCCCCTCGAAGCGCACCGGCTCCCCGAATGCGACCGAGCAGCCCGACCAGTCCCCGACCTTCCAGAACTGGGTGCCGTAGATCGCGACCGGGACCACGGGCACGTCCTCCTGCATCGCCACCATCGCCGCGCCCGGCTGCGCGGTGCCGGGGCGGCCCGAGTCGTTACGCGTTCCTTCGACGAAGAGGCCGACCGCATGACCTGCGCGAGCCGATTCGCGCATGTGGCGCACCGCGTCGCGGTCCGACTCACCGCGTCGCACGGCGATCGTGCCGTGCCAGCGCAGGAAGCGGCCGACCCCGGGGAGGTTGACCGCCTCGGCCTTGGCGACGAAGTCGATGTTGCGCGGCGAGACGACGCCGATCAGCGGCACGTCGATCCAGTGCATGTGGTTGATCGCGTAGACGAGGCCGCCGGTGGCCGGGACGCGATCGACGGCCGTACACGCGCGGGCGTGTGACCAGCCGCGTCGGCCAGCCCATGTAGACGCGGCCGACCGCCCAGGCGACCTCGGGGACGCTCAAGACGTCGCGAGCGAGCGCGCGCGGATCAGTTCCTCGATGCGGCCGACGACGTCGTCCACCTCGAGGTCCGTGGTGTCGATCAGCTCGGCGTCCTCGGCGGGCTGCATGCGCACGCGGTCGCTCTCGTCGCGGGTCCGCAGGTCGGTGGCGAGCGCATCGGCGCCGATGTCCGGGCGCTCGGCCTGGCGCCGACGCGCGCGGATGACGGGGTCGGCCTGGAGGTAGACCTTCACCTCGGCGCCCGGCGCCACGACCGTGCCGATGTCGCGGCCCTCGATCACGGCGTTCCCCTGCGCGGCCAGCTCGCGCTGCCGCTCGCGCATCACTTCGCGCACCTCGTGGTGGCGCGCGACGACGGGAACCATCCGGTCGATCCGCGACTGGCGGATGTTCGAGGTCACGTCGGACCCCGCGATGAAGACGCGCCCGACCTCGTCGAAGACGACCGGGTTCTTGCGCGCGAGGTCGCCGAGCGGGTCGCCTGCTCCGAGCGGCAGCCCTTCGCGCAGCGCGAGCCACGTCAGCGCGCGGTACATCGCCCCGGTGTCGAGGTAGCGGAAACCGAGCCGCTCGGCGAGGCGGCGGGCGACAGTGCTCTTGCCGGCCCCGGCGGGGCCATCGATCGCAACGATCATCTCTGCGCCAATCGGTCGAGGAGCTCGTAGAAGCCGGGGAAGGATATCGCCACGCTCTCGGCGTCCTCCACGCGTACCCCTTCACGGGACCCGAGCCCTGCAACGGCCCCGAGCATCGCGATCCGATGGTCGCCGCGGGAGTCGATCCGGCCGCCGCGCGGGCGGGTCGGGACGCCCGTGACGGAGAAGCCGTCGTCGTGCCCCTTGGCGCGTGCGCCGATCGCGCGGAGCGCGTCGACGACCGCGTCGATGCGGTCGGTCTCCTTCAGCCGCAGCTCACCGGCGCCGTAGACCCAGCTCTCGCCGCGAGAGCCCGACGCGAGCAGCCCGAAGAGCGGCAGCTCGTCGACGAGCAGCGGCACCTCGCTGCTCTTGATCGTCGTCGCGGTCACCTCTCCGCTGCGCACCTCGAGCGTCCCCGCCTGCTCCGAGCCGATGCGATTGCGCTCGAGGATGCCGACACGTGCGCCCATGCGCTCGAGCACGTCGAGCAGACCGGTGCGGCGTGGATTGAGGTTGACGTCGTGGATCGCGATCCGCGACTCGGGCACCAGCGTCGCCGCCACGATGAACGGCGCGGCCGACGAGAAGTCGCCCGGCACGTCGACGGAGCCGAGGTCGATGCTCGTCGCGCCGTCGACGCTCGCGGAGTTGGGCCGCGTCGTCACGCGCGCGCCGCGTCACGCAGCATCAGCTCGGTGTGGTCGCGCGTCGGCGCAGGCTCGATCACGGTCGTCCGTCCCTCGGCGCCGAGACCGGCGAGCAGGACGGCGGACTTGACCTGCGCGCTCGCCACGGGCAGCGCGTAGTCGATCGCCGCCAGCGTCCCGCCGGTGACGGTCAGCGGCAGGTGACCGTCGGTCGTCTCGATCCGGGCGCCCATCTGGCGCAGCGGCTCGGCAATGCGCTCCATCGGCCGCGCCGACAGCGACTCGTCGCCGGTGAGCGTGAACGTCCCGTCCTGGAACGCGAGCAATCCGACGATCAGGCGCGCGAGCGTGCCCGCGTTGCCGCAGTCGATCGTCGCACTCTGCAGGCCGCGCAGCCCGGCGCCGTGCACGACGAGCTCGTCGCCCTCCTCGTCGACGCGCACGCCGAGCGCGCGCACCGCCGCGAGCGTCGACTCGGTGTCACCCGAGCGGCCGAAGCCGCGGACCCTCGTCGTCCCGTCGGAGACGGCGCCGAGCAGCAGTGCGCGGTGCGAGATCGACTTGTCGCCCGGGACGGCGAAGTGGCCGTCGAGGCTCGCGGCCGGCTCGATCTTCACTCGATCACCTGCGAGACGACGACCGAGTAGCCCTGCGACTCGAGCAGGTCGGCGGCGCGTTGCGCCTCCCCCGCTCCCGTGATCAGCAGCGTCAGCGTGCCGCCGCGCTCGGGCGAGACGTGATGCAGCTCGAAGTCCTCGATGTTGATCCGCTCGGCGCCGAGCGCCTGCGTGATGCCGGCGAGCACACCGGGACGGTCGGGCACGTGCACGCGCAGGCGCTGCAGCTCGCCCGGGTCCGGGTACTCGCGCTCGAGCATGCGCCGGCGGTTCCCGGAGGCCTCGCCGATCCAGCGCGCGAGGAAGCCGGCGTCGCCCTGCGCGAGCGCCTGCTCGACCTGCTCGATGCGGCGGCGGTGCTCGGCGAGCTCGCCGCGGATCGCGGTCGGCGTTGTCGAGGAAGATGTCGACCCAGATGCGCGGGTTCGCGCCCGCGATGCGGGTCATGTCGCGCAACGAGCCGCCGGCGTGCGCGAGCGGCTCGTGCCCCTCGACGCGCGAGGCGCCGGTCTGGTTGGCGACGATGTTCGCGAGCACGTGCGGCACGTGGCTCGTCAGCGCGACGAGCCGGTCGTGCGCCGCGGCGTCGATCGCGACGGGCGTCGCGCCGACATCGGAGATGAAGCCGTGGACGAGCCGGTGCCGGTCCGGATCGGTCTGCGCGACCGGCGTCAGGAACCACGTCGCGCCCTCGAAGAGCCCGGCGCTCGCGTTCTCGGCGCCACGCGTCTCGGAGCCGCAGATCGGATGGCCGCCGACGAACCGCGGCGAGCCGTCGGCGGCCTCGACGACGCTCGACTTGGTCGAGCCGACGTCGGTGACGGTCGCGTCCCCCGGCGCGGCGAGCACGGCTTCGACCGTCGCCGGCAGCTGCGCGATCGGCGAGGCGACGACGACGAGCTCGGCGTCGGCGACGGCGTCCTCGAGGCTCGGCGCCGCGGTCGACTGCGTCACGCGCGACGGCCGCGGCGAGCGCGTCCGGGTCGGGGTCCCAGCCGGCGACGTCGTCGCCGCGCCGCCGCGCGGCGAGCGCGACGGAGGCGCCTATCAGGCCGGTTCCGATCACCGCGATCTTCACGTCAGCGCTCTAGGGCGAACCGCTGTCCGACGCCCTGAAGGCGTCGGACGGCGCTTGCTTTGGCGCGGCGCGACCTGCGTCGACCTCTGACCTGACTCTGACCTGAGTCTGACCTGAGTCCGACCTGACTCTGATTCGAGTCAGACCCAGATCTCGCCTTCAGCGCGGCGCGCGCGCATCAGCTCGGCCAGGCGGAACGCCAGGTCGAGCGACTGCCGCGCGTTCAGGCGCGGGTCGAGCAGCGTCTCGTAGCGGCGGCCAAGGTGCTCCTCGAGCACCTCGTCGGCGCCGCCGAGGCACTCCGTCACGTCCTCGCCGGTGAACTCGATGTGCACGCCGCCGGGCCAGACGCTCTCCTGCCAGCACGCGTCGAAGAACCCCTCGAGCTCGCCCATGACGTCGTCGAAGCGGCGCGTCTTGACGCCGGCCGCCGTGCGGATGCCGTTCCCGTGCATCGGGTCGGAGGCCCACACGACCGGATGCCCCTCGTCCGTGACCGCGCGCAGCAGCGGCGGCAGCAGCTCGCGCACGTGCTCCGCGCCCATCCGCGCATAGAACGTGAGGCGGCCGGGGACGCGCAGCGGGTTCAGCCGCTCGCAGAGCTCGATCAGGTCCTCGGCGGTCGCCGCCGGGCCGATCTTGACGCCGATCGGGTTGTGCACGCCGGAGAAGAACTCGACATGTGCGCCGCTCGGGTCGCGCGTGCGCTCGCCGATCCAGAGCAGGTGCGCCGAGCAGTCGTACCAGTCGCCGGTCAGCGAGTCCCTCCGCGTCAGCCCCTCCTCGTAGTCGAGCAGCAGGCCCTCGTGGCAGGTGAAGACGTCGACCTCGTGCAGCCGCCGCTCGGATGCGAGGTCGATCCCGCACGCGGCCATGAAGGCGAGCGCGCGCTCGATCTCGGCCGCGAGCAGCTCGTAGCGCCGGCCCTCGGGCGAGCTCGCGACGAAGTCCTTGTTCCAGAGGTGCACCTGCGTCAGGTCGGCGTAGCCGCCCTTCGTGAAGGCGCGCAGCAGGTTGAGCGTCGCGGCCGACTGGTTGTAGCCCTCGACCATCCGCATCGGGTCGGGCATCCGCGCCTCGGCCGTCCGCGCGTCGTCGTGGACCATGTGGCCGCGGAAGCTCGGGATCTCGCCGCCGCCCGACGCTCGAATGCGTCGGAGCGCGGCTTCGTGAACTGACCCGCGATGCGGCCGAGCTTCACGACCGGCAGCGTCGCGCCGTAGGTCAGCACGGCGGACATCTGCAGCATGATCTTCAGCTTCTCGCGGATCCGCAGGGTCGAGAGCTCGTTGAACGACTCGACGCAGTCGCCGGCCTGGAGCAGGAAGGCGCGGCCCTCCGAGACGCGCGCCAGGTCGTCGCGCAGGTGCCGCGCCTCGCCGGCGAAGACGAGCGGCGGGCTCGCCTTCAGCCGCTCGACCGCAGCCGCGGCGGCCGCGTCGGGCCACTCGGGCTGCTGCAGCGCCGGACGCTCCCGCCAGGAGTCGGGCGACCAGGTGCGGATGTGACTGCCATTTTCCAGTGTAGTGAGGCTTTTGCTCTATCCTCTCGGCGTGACCTTCGCCTCCCGGATCGGTTGGTCATGGCGCTGCGGGCGAGGCGGAGTCCTGCGCTAGGCCGCCTCGTCCGCTGATCGACCTTCCTTCGACCAGACTGAGGTGACTTCCATGCGCGTCTTCTCCGGCATCCAGGCCACGGGTGCCAAACACATCGGCAACTACATCGGCGCGATGCGCCAGTACGTCTCGACCCAGGACGAGGGCGACGCCTTCTTCTGCATCGTCGACCTGCACTCGATCACCGTCGAGTACGACCCGCGCGACCTGCACGACCGCACGCTCGACCTGGCCGCGCTGCTGTTCGCCGTCGGGCTCGACCCGGATCGCTCCACGCTCTTCCTGCAGAGCCACGTGACCGCGCACGCCGAGGCGGCCTGGCTGCTCTCGGCCGTCACCGGGTTCGGCCAACTCGGCCGTATGACGCAGTTCAAGGAGAAGGGCGAGGGCAAGGAGTTCGTCTCCGCCGGCCTCTTCACCTACCCGGTGCTGATGGCGGGCGACATCCTGCTCTACCAGACCGACATCGTCCCGGTCGGCGACGACCAGCGGCAGCACGTCGAGCTCGCGCGCGACGTCGCGGAGCGCTTCAACGCGCGCTTCGGCGAGACGTTCAAGGTGCCGGAGGCGTCTATCCGACGGTCGGCGCGCGGATCATGGACCTGCAGGAGCCGACGAAGAAGATGTCGACGACCGGCGGCACCGCGCAGGGCACGGTCCTCGTGCTCGACGAGCCCGACGTGATCCGCAAGAAGTTCAAGACCGCGGTCACCGACTCGGGCCGCGAGATCCGCTACGTCCCGGACGAGAAGCCGGGCGTCTCGAACCTGATCGAGATCCTCTCGGTCGCGACCGGACGCTCGATCCCGGAGGTCGAGCGCGCTACGACGGGCAAGGGCTACGGCGAGTTGAAGGGCGACGTCGGCGAGGCGGTCGTCGAGCTGTTCGCGCCGATGCAGGAGCGCTACGGCGAGCTGCGCGCCGACGAGGGCGAGCTGCGGCGGCTGCTCCGGGTCGGCGCCGAGAAGGCGCGCGAGGCCTCGGCGCCGACGCTGCGCGAGATGTACGAGCGATGGGGTTCGTCGCGCCCTGAGCTCGCGCCATCGGCCCGGCTCCAGCCCGTCGACGCCGAGGCCGGCGTAGCGGCTGCGGTGGAGCCGCAGCACCGGGTGGCCGACCGCCTCGAGCATCCGCTTGACCTGGCGGTTGCGGCCCTCGTGCAGCGTCAGCTCGATCGCGGCGGCCGGCCGCCGCACGGTCGCGGGCGCGGTCGGGCCGTCCTCGAGCTCGACGCCGTCGGCGAGCTTCCGCAGGATCCCCTCGGTCGGCTGCGCCCTCGACCTCGACGACGTACTCCTTGTCGACCTCGTAGCGCGGATGCGCGAGCCGGTGCGCGAGCTCGCCGTCGTTGGTCAGCAGCAGCGCGCCGGTCGTGTCGACGTCGAGCCGGCCGACGGGGACGACGCGCGCCGGATGCTCGACGAGGTCGACGACCGTCTGCCGTCCCTGCGGGTCGCGCGCGGTCGTGACGACGCCCGCCGGCTTGTTCAGCAGGACGTAGGCGAGCTGCTGCTTCGGCGAGCGGCTCGCCGTCGAGGCGCGACGTCGTCGTGCGCTGCGACGAACGTGTTCAGCTGCCCGGGCTCGCCGTTGACGGTCACGCGGCCGGCCTTGATCAGCTCGTCCGCCTTGCGCCGCGACGCGACACCTGCGCGCGCGAGCCA
>CAVOSR010000010.1:0-317951 GCA_963698925.1 uncultured Actinomycetes bacterium
ACGAGGTCGGCGAAGCTCTTGTTGATCACCGGGAGCTTCTCCTGCAGCGACACGGGTTCAAACTGCGCCTGCGCCTCGATCTGCTGCGTGATCGGGCCGAGGATGTCCATCAGCTGCGTGAACATCGCCGCCGGGTTCGACGGATCGAAGTCGAACGCGAGCAGCTGGCTGCTGAAGTTGCCGTCGGCACTCAGTTGCGGCGTGCCGGTGAGGATGTTGTTCCACTGCACGTGGGCGATGCCCTCGACGAGCTGCGCGCCGTTGTTCAGGCTCGCCGCCGCCTTCAGGTCGAAGGCGGGCACGGCGACGTTGACGATGTCGCCGGCGCTCGAGGCGTCGAGCACGCTGAACGGGTCGGCCGGGGTCGAGTCGGAGCCGAAGCCGTCGAAGATCTGCTTCGACGTTGGCTTCGCCGGCGTTCGGCTTCAGCTTCAGCTGGATCATCGGCTTCGACGAGTCGGCGCAGTAGAGGATCCGGACGTTGCCGGGAACGCCACCCGAGACGCTCTTCAGGCTGAGGCCCAGGAACCCGACCTGCCCGACCATGTCGAGCGTGCCGGTGAATTTCGCGTCGGCCGAGAAGTCGGTCGCACTCGGGACCAGGAAGACGCGGTCGCTGAGCGTCGAGTCCGCGCTCGGCGGGTTCAGGTCGACGCCGAGCTTGAGATGCCAGTCGAAGCTCGGAGCCACGCTTGCCTGCGCGCCCGCCGAATCGACGCCCGTCAGGCCGACGCCCTTCAGCTGGTCGGCCATGTTCACGTGCGCGTTCAGCGTCGCGAGATCGTGCCGCGACTGCCCGAGCGTGAAGGTCAGCTGCTTCGACGTCGGGTCGTAGGCGAGGCCGAGCGCGGGCGCGGACGCACCAAGGGCCGCGGTCACCTTCGTGCGCACGGCTTGGACGTTCGACACCGTCGCGAGGTGCGCCGGGTCGAGGTTCAGCGTCAGCGGGTTCTCCGCGTTGGAGAAGCCGTTGTCCTCGAAGAACTTGATCAGGCCGGCGTTCAGCTTCAGGACGTCGCCGAGGTTCTCGATCGGCGTGGTCGTCGACGGCGCCGCCGGGTCGCGGTGGAGGAACGGCAGGTCGATCGCGGCCCGGACCGGACGTCTCGAACGTCTGGATCAGCACGGCGAGGGACGCGAGCGCCGAATGAAGTCCTGGGGCTGGATGTTCTTGAAGCCACCCAGGTCGCCGAGCGAGACGCTCGGCGTGTCGAGGCCGTTCGCCGGAGGTTGGTGTCGTTCTCGGTGATCGTCGCGAGGCAAGACCGCGCCGCCGAGCGGCTTCGCGATATCGCTCGAGAGCGTGACGTTCGCGCTTGCATGCGACGCGGTGAACGAGACGTCGAATTCCTGTTGCGGCGCGGTCGTCGTCCACTCCGTCTGGCTGATCTTGCCGTTGCCGTCCGGATCCTGGAGCTGCGCCTTGATCGTGCCACCGACATCGGCGGTGCCGCCGACATGCACGTTCGTGAACCCGAGGTTGATGTCGAACGGGTTCGTCGTGAAGTTCGCCTGCGCGCTCGCCGTCGTCGACAGGAGCGGCGCCGAGGCGGCGTCGAGGTAAAGCTTGTTGCCCGCTGCCTGCGCGGGGTCGTACTTGAAGCTGAGGTTCGCTGTCGCGTCGAAGCTCGTGGTCAGCGAGCCGCCGTCGACGTTGACCTGTGCCGTGTCGAGCTTGAGCGGGGTCGTGCCGGCGCGCGAAAGATGCAGCGACAGCGCGATCGTGTACAGCGGCGCGCCCGCGGTCTGCGGAGAGACCGTGGCGTTCGCCGTGGGTTACCGCGCACGCCGCCGTACGTGTCGGAGACACCGGTCGAGAGGAAGGCTTCGAGCTCCGTGAGCGAGGTGAACGCGGGATGCGCGGCGAGCTTGGCCTTGAGCGAGTTCGTGAAAGTCTGCGCGTAGTTGAGGCCGTTCGCAGCGGTCGGGACCTGGGAGGTGAAGGGCAGGCTCTGCCCAAGCTGATTCAGCGAGTCGAGCCCCGTGAGCGACTGCGCAAAGCTCTGCAGCCCTGCCGAGACGTCATTGGCGATCGGCGCGCTGGCCGGGTCAGCCGTGTCTGCAGACGACGACGTGAGACCGAACGCAAGCGCGGCAAGCAATACGACGACGACCGGGATACCCCGGTACCGGCGCCGCATGCGCCTGAACCCTGCCATGTGAACCTCCCGCTCGAATTCCCCGCAGCGCAGAACTTAGGGCGCGGATCGGTCCGTGTATATGGGGCAATTACCGTATGGCGACGGTCAGGGCGCCACGCGTGCGGTAGGCGAGCAGCGTGCGCAGACCCGCCAGTTTCCGCACGAATGCAGGGGAAAGCTGCGTGCCGGCGAGCGCGGCGAGGCTCTCGAGCGCGGGCAGCCCGCGCGGGACGCGCGGGGTAGGCCCAGGCCTGCGTCTCGGCCGGCAGGCCCTCCGGCTCGAGCGCGTCGCCGCCGGGAACGAGCTTCGCCGCAGGATCGTCGGTGACGAAGACCGTGTGGCCGGTCCTGCCGTAGTAGAGGTCGATCGGCCCGAGCGGGACGTCGGTGGCGGGAACCCGACCGACGGTGCCGGGCACACCGGTGCTGTTCGGCGCGAGCTCACGCATGATCCGGCGCGCGGCGCCGACGTCGTCACCCGCCGCCACGAGCGTCACGGTGGCAGCCGGAATCGACGGGCGCGCGTAGAGCACGGCGTCGCGCGGCGCGGAGCCGGCGAGTGTGGACGTCTCCAGCCCGAGCCCGTCCTTGAGCTCGGCCGCGAACGGCAACGCGGCGAAGACAGCTGCCCCGTCGTGCACCGCCGCGGCGGCGACGGCGTCCGCAGGGATCACCCGGGCGAGCGGGTGCACCGCGTCGACGCCGCTCGGTGGCTCGCTGAGACGTGCGCTCGCCTGGCCGTCCTGTGTGCTCGCAGCCACGGTCCCGCGACGGCGGATGAAGGTCACGTCGCCTTCGACCGCGTGGAACCAGCCCGTCTCGGCGAGGTGGCGCTGCGCGTGTGAGACCTCATCGACCGACGCCTGCTCGTGCGAGAACACCGTCCAGCCCTCCACGCGCGCGTGAGCGATCCCGGCGTCGTCGAGCCGCTGCTCGAACCGCTCGCGGTCGCTCGGCTGCGCGAGCGCCGCTGCGCGTGACCCCGCACGGTCGAGCACCACGAGCACGGCCTCGTTACCCGCTCGGGTCAGCCGCTCGGCGCGGGCGAGCAGCCGTCGGAGCTCGGCCGACTCCGGCAGGAACGCGAGGGCCCGCTGCTCCTTCGGCGTCGGCCTCCCCTCGATCAGGAGGTAGGTGTCTGCGGGAGCCACCTCGGCGGCCGACGCAGCCGGCTTGCCGCCGCCGCACGACGTGGCCACCAGCGCCGCAGCGACGAGGACGAAGCGCGAGCTTCACTCGGCGGTCGCGCGACGGCCCATCAGCGACGCAAGCAGCTCGTCGAGCTGCATCCCGTCGAGCACCGCACAGACCCCCTCGGTGATCGGCAGCTCGACGCCGATGCGGTGCGAGAGGTCGCGGCAGCACCGGCGCGGTCGTCAGCCCTTCGACGACCTGGCCGATCTGCGCGCGCGCCTCGTCGGGGCTCGCTCCGCGCGCGATCAGCTCGCCGGCGCGGCGGTTGCGCCCCGACGGGTGCCAGCAGGTGCAGATCAGGTCACCCCATGCCGGCGAGGCCGGAGAACGTCTCGGGCTCGCCGCCGCATGCCTCCCCCAGCCGCGCCATCTCGACGAGGCCGCGCGTGATCAGCGCGGCCTTGGCGTTGTCGCCGAGCCGCAGCCCGTCGACGCCGCCGGCCGACAGTGCGATCACGTTCTTGGCCGCGCCGCAGAGCTCGACGCCGATCAGGTCGGTGTTGACGTAGACCCGGAAGGTGACGGACGTGATCGCGTCCTGCAGCCAGAGCGCGAGCGACTCGTCCTCCGACGCGATCACGGTCGCGCCGGGCAGCCCGGCGGCGACCTCCTCCGCCATGTTCGGGCCCGAGAGCACCGCCACCGGCCGATCGTCGACGAGCGTCGAGAGCCGGTTGCCCGTCGCGGGGTCGAGGCCCTTGACGAGGCTGAGCACGGGCGCGTCGCCCCGCACGTGCCCGAGCACCTCGCGGAACGAGCTCGACGGGACCGCGATCACGACCAGCTCCGCGTCCTCGTAGGGCGCGTCGTCGATCGTCGTCCGCGTGGCGAGCGTCACGTCGTGGCCGCGTTCGCCCAGCAGCTGCGTGAACGCGGTGCCCCAGGCGCCGCCGCCGACCACCACAACGTTCATGACCGCGCTCTGAAGTCGATCGCCACGGGTACGCCCTCCAGCTCGAAGCGCTCGCGCAGCTGATTCTCCACCCAGTAGCCGTAGTCGCGCGTGATCAACCCGGGGTCGTTGACCGTGATCCGGAAGCGCGGCGGGCGCGAGGAGACCTGGGCGCCGTAGAGCATGTTCAGCCTGCGCACGCCCTTCGACGGCGGTTGGCGCGCCTGCTTCAGCTCGCCGAGGAACTTGTTCAGCTCGGCGGTCGGCACGCGGCTGGCATAGACGTCGAACAGGTCCGCGACCTTGTCGAGGATGCGCGAGACACCGCGGCCGGTCAGCGACGAGATCGTGATGAAGTCGGGCCGTTGGCGCAGGCGCCGCTGCAGTTCCGGGCGTACCTCCTCGATCGTGATCTCCGAGATGTCCCACTTCGAGAGGACGATCAGCGTCGCGGAGTGCGACTTGCGCGCGACCTCGACGGCGGTGATGTCGCCCTCGACGATTCCTTCGCTCGAATCGATCAGGACGAGCGCGATGTCGGCGCGGTCGGCGGCGTCGAGGGCGCGCAGCTCCGAGTAGTAGTCGATGCCCTGCCGTTGCTTGCGCTTGCGCCGCAGGCCGGCAGTGTCGACGAGGATGAACGTGCGGCCGTTGTGCTCGAGCACCGTGTCGGTCGAGTCGCGCGTCGTACCGGGCACGTCGTGCACGATCGCCCGCTCCTCGCCGAGGAGCTTGTTCAGCAGCGAGGACTTGCCGACGTTCGGACGGCCGAGGATCGCCACACGGATCGCATCGTCGGGAATGACGCGCGTCGAGACGCCGGGCAGACGGTCGAGCACCTCGTCGAGAAGGTCGCCCGTGTTCGAGCCGTGCAGCCCGGAGATCGGGAACGGGTCGCCGAAGCCGAGGCGGTGCAGGTCGAGCGCGAGCGCCTCCTGTGACGGGTCGTCGATCTTGTTTGCGACCAGCAGTACGTCCTTCTTGGACTCGCGCAGGATCTGCGCGAGCTCCTCGTCCCCGGGCGTGACGCCGGCGCGAGCGTCGACGACGAAGAGGACGAGGTCGGCCTCGGCGATCGCCGTCCGCGCCTGCTGCGCGATCTGGCGCGTGATCGGATGGGGGTCGACGATGTCGACGCCACCGGTGTCGATCAGCAGGAAGCTGAGCCCGTTCCACTCGGCGATCAGCTCCTTGCGGTCGCGCGTCGTTCCCTGCGTCTCGTGCACGACGGCCTGTCGCGTCGACGTGAGCCGGTTGATCAGCGTCGACTTGCCGACGTTCGGGAAACCGACGATCGCGACCGTTCCTTGAAGCTCGGTGTTCGCTTCGCTGCCGGCCAAGCCGACATCTTCGCTCTTGGCCGGCTCCGTCGAAGCCTCCGCCGGGCGGTTTCGGCTCGCTCATAGGGGCGGTGTCACGTTCCTCGGTCGTCCCTGCGCGTGCTGCTCGGCCAGCCAGTCGAAGAGCACGTTGATTCGCCGCTCGAGCTCGACCGTCGCCTGCCTGTAGCCCCTGCCGCCCTTCGGCAGCCCCTCGAAGCGCACCGGCTCCCCGAATGCGACCGAGCAGCCCGACCAGTCCCCGACTTTCCAGAACTGGGTGCCGTAGATCGCGACCGGGACCACGGGCACGTCCTCCTGCATCGCCACCATCGCCGCGCCCGGCTGCGCGGTGCCGGGGCGGCCCGTGTCGTTACGCGTTCCTTCGACGAAGAGACCGACCGCATGACCTGCGCGAGCCGATTCGCGCATGTGGCGAACCGCGTCGCGGTCCGACTCACCGCGGCGCACGGCGATCGTGCCGTGCCAGCGCAGGAAGCGTCCGACCCCGGGGAGGTTGACCGCCTCGGCCTTGGCGACGAAGTCGATGTTGCGCGGCGAGACGACGCCGATCAGGGGCACGTCGATCCAGTGCATGTGGTTGATCGCGTAGACGAGGCCGCCGGTGGCCGGGACGCGCTGACGGCCGTACACGCGGGGGCGTGTGACCAGCCGCGTCGGCCAGCCCATGTAGACGCGGCCGACCGCCCAGGCGACCTCGGGGACGCTCAAGACGGCGCGAGCGAGCGCGCGCGGATCAGTTCCTCGATGCGGCCGACGACGTCGTCCACCTCGAGGTCCGTGGTGTCGATCAGCTCGGCGTCCTCGGCAGGCTGCATGCGCACGCGGTCGCTCTCGTCGCGGGTCCGCAGGTCGGTGGCGAGCGCATCGGCGCCGATGTCCGGTCGCTCGGCCTGGCGTCGACGCGCGCGGATGACGGGGTCGGCCTGGAGGTAGACCTTCACCTCGGCGCCCGGCGCCACGACCGTGCCGATGTCGCGGCCCTCGATCACGGCGTTCCCCTGGGAGGCCAGCTCGCGCTGCCGCTCGCGCATCACTTCGCGCACCTCGTGGTGGCGCGCGACAACGGGAACCATCCGGTCGATCCGCGACTGGCGGATGTTCGAGGTCACGTCGGACCCCGCGATGAAGACGCGCCCGACCTCGTCGAAGACGACCGGGTTCTTGCGCGCGAGGTCGCCCAGCGGGTCGCCTGCTCCGAGCGGCAGCCCTTCGCGCAGCGCGAGCCACGTCAGCGCGCGGTACATCGCCCCGGTGTCGAGGTAGCGGAAACCGAGCCGCTCGGCGAGGCGGCGGGCGACAGTGCTCTTGCCTGCCCCGGCGGGGCCATCGATCGCAACGATCATCTCTGCGCCAATCGGTCGAGGAGCTCGTAGAAGCCGGGGAAGGATATCGCCACGCTCTCGGCGTCCTCCACGCGTACCCCTTCACGGGACCAGAGCCCTGCAACGGCCCCGAGCATCGCGATCCGATGGTCGCCGCGGGAGTCGATGCGGCCGCCGCGCGGGCGGGTCGGGACGCCCGTGACGGAGAAGCCGTCCTCGTGCCCCTTGGCGCGTGCGCCGATCGCGCGGAGAGCGTCGACGAGCGCGTCGATGCGGTCGGTCTCCTTCAGCCGCAGCTCACCGGCGCCGTAGACCCAGCTCTCGCCGCGAGAGCCCGACGCGAGCAGCCCGAAGAGCGGCAGCTCGTCGACGAGCAGCGGCACCTCGCTGCTCTTGATCGTCGTCGCGGTCACCTCTCCGCTGCGCACCTCGAGCGTCCCCGCCTGCTCCGAGCCGATGCGATTGCGCTCGAGGATGCCGACACGTGCGCCCATGCGCTCGAGGACGTCGAGCAGACCGGTGCGTCGTGGATTGAGGTTGACGTCGTGGATCGCGATCCGCGACTCGGGCACCAGCGTCGCCGCCACGATGAACGGCGCGGCCGACGAGAAATCACCCGGCACGTCGACGGAGCCGAGGTCGATGCTCGTCGCGCCGTCGACGCTCGCGGAGTTGGGCCGCGTCGTCACGCGAGCGCCTGCGTCACGCAGCATCAGCTCGGTGTGGTCGCGCGTCGGCGCAGGCTCGATCACGGTCGTCCGTCCCTCGGCGCCGAGACCGGCGAGTAGGACGGCGGACTTGACCTGGGCGCTCGCCACGGGCAGCGCGTAGTCGATCGCCGCCAGCTTTCCGCCTGTGACGGTCAGCGGCAGGTGACCGTCGGTCGTCTCGATCCGGGCGCCCATCTGGCGCAGCGGCTCCGCAATGCGCTGCATCGGCCGCGCCGACAGCGACTCGTCGCCGGTGAGCGTGAACGTCCCGTCCTGGAACGCGAGCAATCCGACGATCAGGCGCGCGAGCGTGCCCGCGTTGCCGCAGTCGATCGTCGCACTCTGCAGGCCGCGCAGCCCGGCGCCGTGCACGACGAGCTCGTCGCCCTCCTCGTCGACGCGCACGCCGAGCGCCCGCACCGCCGCGAGCGTCGACTCGGTGTCACCCGAGCGGCCGAAGCCGCGGACCCTCGTCGTCCCGTCGGAGACGGCGCCGAGCAGCAGTGCGCGGTGCGAGATCGACTTGTCGCCCGGGACGGCGAAGTGGCCGTCGAGGCTCGCGGCCGGCTCGATCTTCACTCGATCACCTGCGAGACGACGACCGAGTAGCCCTGCGCCTCGAGCAGGTCGGCGGCGCGTTGCGCCTCCCCCGCTCCCGTGATCAGCAGCGTCAGCGTGCCGCCGCGCTCGGGCGAGACGTGATGCAGCTCGAAGTCCTCGATGTTGATCCGCTCGGCGCCGAGCGCCTGCGTGATGCCGGCGAGCACGCCGGGACGGTCGGGCACGTGCACGCGCAGGCGCTGCAGCTCGCCCGGGTCCGGGTACTCGCGCTCGAGCATGCGCCTGCGGTTACCGGAGGCCTCGCCGATCCAGCGCGCGAGGAAGCCGGCGTCGCCCTGCGCGAGCGCCTGCTCGACCTGCTCGATGCGGCGGCGGTGCTCGGCGAGCTCGCCGCGGATGCGGTCGGCGTTGTCGAGGAAGATGTCGACCCAGATGCGCGGGTTGGCGCCTGCGATGCGCGTCATGTCGCGCAACGAGCCGCCGGCGTGCGTGAGCGGCTCGTGTCCCTCGACGCGCGAGGCTCCGGTCTGGTTGGCGACGATGTTCGCGAGCACGTGCGGCACGTGGCTCGTCAGCGCGACGAGCCGGTCGTGCGCCGCGGCGTCGATCGCAACGGGCGTCGCGCCGACATCGGTGATGAAGCCGTGGATCAGCCGGTGACGGTCCGGATCGGTCTGCGCGACCGGCGTCAGGAACCAGCGTCGCTCCCTCGAAGAGCCCGGCGCTCGCGTTCTCGGCGCCACGCGTCTCGGAGCCGCAGATCGGATGGCCCCCGACGAAGCGCGGCGAGCCGGCGGCGGCCTCGACGACGCTCGACTTGGTCGAGCCGACGTCGGTGACGGTTGCGTCCCCCGGCGCGGCGAGGACGGCTTCGACCGTCGCCGCCAGCTGCGCGATCGGCGAGGCGACGACGGTCAGCTGGGCGTCGGCGACGGCGTCCTCGAGGCTCGGCGCCGCGGTGACCGCGTCACGCGCGACGGCCGCGGCGAGGGCGTCCGGGTCGGGGTCCAGCCGGCGACGGCGTCGCCGCGCCGCCGCGCAGCGAGCGCGACCGAGGCGCCCATCAGGCCGGTTCCGATCACCGCGATCTTCACGTCAGCACTCTAGGGACGAACCGCTGTCCGACGCCCTGAAGGCGTCGGACGGCGCTTGCTCTTTGGCGCGGCGCGACCTGCGTCGACCTCTGACCTGACTCTGACCTGAGTCTGACCTGAGTCTGACCTGACTCTGATTCGAGTCAGACCCAGATCTCGCCTTCAGCGCGGCGCGCGCTGCATCAGCTCGGCCAGGCGGAACGCCAGGTCGAGCGACTGCCGCGCGTTCAGGCGCGGGTCGAGCAGCGTCTCGTAACGGCGGCCAAGGTGCTCTTCGGTCAGCTCGTCGGCGCCGCCGAGGCACTCGGTCACGTCCTCGCCGGTGAACTCGATGTGCACGCCCCGGGCCAGACGCTCTCCTGCCAGCACGCCTCGAAGAACCCTTCCAGCTCGTTCATCACGTCGTCGAAGCGCCGCGTCTTCACGCCGGCCGCGGTGAGGATGCCGTTGCCGTGCATCGGGTCGGAGGCCCACACGACCGGATGGCCCTCGTCCTTGACCGCGCGCAGGAGCGGCGGCAGCAGCTCGCGTACGTGCGCCGCGCCCATGCGTGCATAGAAGGTGAGGCGACCGGGGAGCCGGAGCGGGTTCAACCGCTCGCAGAGCTCGATCAGGTCCTCGGCGGTCGCCGCCGGGCCGACCTTGCAGCCGATCGGGTTGTGCACGCCGGAGAAGAACTCGACATGTGCGCCGCTCGGGTCGCGCGTGCGCTCGCCGATCCAGAGCAGGTGCGCCGAGCAGTCGTACCAGTCGCCGGTCAGCGAGTCCTTCCGCGTCAGCCCCTCCTCGTAGTCGAGCAGCAGGCCCTCGTGGCAGGTGAAGACGTCGACCTCGTGCAGGCGCCGCTCCGATGCGAGGTCGATCCCGCAGGCGGCCATGAAGGCGAGCGCACGCTCGATCTCCGCCGCGAGCAGCTCGTAGCGCCGGCCCTCGGGCGAGCTCGCGACGAAGTCCTTGTTCCAGAGGTGCACCTGCGTCAGGTCGGCGTAGCCGCCTTTCGTGAAGGCGCGCAACAGGTTGAGCGTCGCGGCCGACTGGTTGTAGCCCTCGATCATCCGCATCGGGTCGGGCGTGCGCGCCTCGGCCGTCCGCGCCTCGTCGTTGACCATGTGGCCGCGGAAGCTCGGGATCCGGCCGCCGCCCGGAACGTCCTCGAATGCGTCGGAGCGCGGCTTCGTGTACTGACCCGCGATGCGGCCGAGCTTCACCACCGGCAACGTCGCGCCGTAGGTGAGCACGGCGGACATCTGCAGCATGATCTTCAGCTTCTCGCGGATCCGTTGGGTCGAGACCTCGTTGAACGACTCGACGCAGTCGCCGGCCTGCAGCAGGAAGGCGCGGCCCTCCGAGACGCGCGCCAGGCCTTCGCGCAGGTGCCGGGCCTCGCCGGCGAAGACGAGCGGCGGGCTGCCCTTCAGCCGCTCGACCGCAGCCGCGGCGATGACTGCGTCCGGCCACTCGGGCTGCTGGAGCACCGGATGCTCCCGCCAGGAGTCGGGCGACCAGGTGCGAGACGTGACTGCCATTTTCAAAGTGTAGAGATGCTTTTGCTCTATTCTCTTTGCATGACCTTCGCCTCCCGCACCTGCTGGTCGTGGCCCTGCGGGCGTGGCGGAGTCCTGCTCTAGGCCGCCTCGCCCGCTGATCGACCTTCCTTCGACCAGACTGAGGTGACTTCCATGCGCGTCTTCTCCGGCATCCAGGCCACGGGTGCCAAACACATCGGCAACTACATCGGCGCGATGCGCCAGTACGTCTCGACCCAGGACGAGGGCGATGCGTTCTTCTGCATCGTCGACCTGCACTCGATCACGGTCGACTACGACCCGCAGGACCTGCACGACCGGTCGCTCGACCTGGCCGCGCTGCTCTTTGCCGTCGGTCTCGAGCCCGACCGCTGCACGCTCTTCCTGCAGAGCCACGTCACCGGTCACGCCGAGGCGGCGTGGCTGCTCTCGGCCGTCACCGGGTTCGGGCAACTCGGCCGCATGACCCAGTTCAAGGAGAAAGGCGAGGGCAAGGAGTTCGTCTCCGCCGGCCTCTTCACGTACCCCGTGCTGATGGCGGGCGACATCCTGCTCTACCAGACCGACATCGTCCCGATCGGCGACGACCAGCGGCAGCATCTGGAGCTCGCGCGTGACATCGCGCAGCGCTTCAACTCGCGCTTCGGCGAGACGTTCAAGGTTCCGGAGGCCGTCTATCCGACGGTCGGCGCGCGGATCATGGACTTGCAGGAGCCGACGAAGAAGATGTCGACCACCGGCTCGACCGATCAGGGCAAGGTGCTCGTGCTCGACGAGCCCGACGCGATCCGCAAGAAGTTCAAGACAGCGGTCACCGACTCGGGCCGCGAGATCCGCTACCTGCCCGACGAGAAGCCGGGCGTCTCGAACCTGATCGAGATCCTCTCGGTCTCGACAGGACGCTCGATCGAGGACGTCGAGCGCGACTACGACGGGCGGGGCTACGGCGACCTGAAGGGCGACGTCGGCGAAGCCGTCGTCGAGTTGTTCGCACCGATGCAGGAGCGCTACCGCGAGCTGCGCGCCGACGAGACCGAGCTGCGGCGCCTGCTGCGCGTCGGCGCCGACAAGGCGCGCGAGACGTCAGCCCCGACGTTGCGCGAGGTCTACGAGCGCATGGGCTTCGTCGCGCCCTAGCTCGCGCCACTCCCCCGGCTCGAGATCGTCCACCGTGAGGTTCGCGTAGCGGCTGCGATGCAGCCGCTTCACGCGATGCCCGACCGCCTCGAACATGCGCTTCACCTGGCGGTTGCGGCCCTCGTGGATCGTCAGCTCGATCACGGCGCCCGAGATGCGCCGCACCTGCGCGGGCGCGGTCTTGACGCCGTCGTCGTCGAGCTTCACGCCGTCGGCGAGCTTGCGCAGGATGCCGTCGGTCGGCTGCTGCCAGAGCTCGGCGACGTAGACCTTGTCGACCTCGTACTTCGGGTGCGCGAGCCGATGCGCGAGCTCGCCGTCGTTCGTGAGCAGGATCGCGCCGGTCGTATCTGCGTCGAGGCGGCCGACGGGGACGACGCGTGCGGGATGGTCGACGAGGCCGACGACGGTCGGGCGGCCCTGCGGGTCGCTCGCCGTCGTCACCACGCCTGCCGGCTTGTGCAGGAGCACGTAGGCGAGCTGCTGCTTCTGCAGCGGCTCGCCGTCGATGCGCACGTCGTCGGTGCGCTGCACGAACGTGTTCAGCTCGCCGGGCTCGCCGTTGACCGTGATCCGGCCGGCCTTGATCAGCTCGTCGGACTTGCGGCGGGAAGCGACACCCGCGCGGGCGAGCCAGGCATTGAGGCGCATGTCTGCAGTGTGCTCAACGGACGAGCGTGCCGTTGGGTCGAAGCACGAGCCAGCGCCCGCCGTACTCGAACACGTCCTGGCAGAGGATCTGACCCGGCTTGCGGTCGCCGACGTAGTAGTAGAGCGGGCGGCCCGCGTAGGTCACCTGCAGCCTGCCGTCCTTGCGTCTGGTCACGCCGAGCCGCGGCCCGTGCGGTCGCGTCTTGACGATGTAGGGCGGCCAGGCCGCTGCGCAGGCACCTGCGCAGGAGCTGCGACCGCCGCGGTCGCGCGTGAAGGCGTAGAGCGCGTAGCCGCGGCCGTCGAAGAGCACGCGGCCGTACCGGCTGCCGTGCGAGCTGACGACCGGAGCAGCCGCCGAGGCGGACACGGCGACCACAGCAGCGCACGCCGCGCAACAGAAAACAAGCCTGGTCACGCAGGTTCAGTCTCCCTGCGGCGTCGTTCGTTACGGGGGAGAGGCCGACCGCCCTCGGCCTCTCCCCCGTCTCGAAGGGCCGTGTCCCGGGGACAGTCCCCGGGACACGGCCCTTCGGCCTAGCCGTCGCCTCCGGCCGATCCGGGACGGACGAGCCGAAGCTCGTCGAGCATCCGCATCCAGGCGGAGCCTCAGCCGTAGGCTGTACGGCGTGGCGAAGGTGATCCCGATCGAGTCGATCCGGCAGAGCGTCCGCTCGGCGCTGTTCGACGGCAGCGAGCAGGGCGCAGGTGTCTCCTTCTTCGTCGGCTCGTACGCGCGCGGCGAAGGCCCGGGCCCGCACACGCATCCGTACGAGGAGACGTTCGTGATCCAGGAGGGCTCCGTCACCTTCACCGTCGACGGCGAGGAGATCGAAGCCGGCCCGGGCACGATCGTCGTGGTGCCGCCAGGCGCCGTGCACAGCTTCAAGGCGTCGAGCGACGAGCGCACGCGCCAGGTCAACATCCATCCCGTGCCGGTGATGGAGACGACCTGGCTGGACGACTAAGTCGTCTGGTAGCGCGGGTCGTGCGCGGCGGCGAGCTTCGCCAGCAAGCCCTGCAGCGTCTTCCGCTCGGCCGGGGTCAGCGGCGCGAAGAGGTCGGTCTCGACGCCTTCGACCAGCCCGCGTAGGCGCACGAGCTCCTGCTCGCCGGCCTTCGTCAGCGTGACGACGTGCCGGCGGCGGTCGTTCAGGTCGCGTCGCCGGTCGATCAGCCCGCGCCGCTCCAGCTCGTCGAGCAGCCCGACGAGGTAGCTGCGGTCGTAGTTGAGCGCGTCGGCGATGTGCGCCTGCGTCGCGCACGCGCCCTGAGCGAGCACGGCGAGCACCGCGTAGTCATACGGAACGGCGCCGGCATCCTCGAAGGCCGCGACCGTCTTGTCCTTCGCGATCATCCCGAGCCGCTTGAGCAGGAAGGACGGCCTGGTGGCCAGCTCTTTTGGCGCTCTGAGCGCCTTCTTGATCTCGGTCAGTTCGACCATGGCGGAAGTGTAGCGCGTTCTACCGTTGAGATGATGTATAGTGGAGTAGATCCACGATTTAGGGAGCTGATAAATGTCTTTCTCCATCTCACCCAACCGCTGGGCCGCGCTGACGCTGATCGTGGTCGCGCAGTTCATGGTCGTGCTCGACATGTCGGTCGTGAACGTGGCTCTCAACGCCATCCAGACCGACCTCGGGTTCTCCGAAAGCGGTCTGCAGTGGGTCATCACGGCCTACGCCATCGTCTTCGGCGGGTTCCTGCTGCTCGGAGGGCGCCTCGGCGACCTCTACGGGCGGCGCCGCCTCTTCATGATCGGCCTGCTCGTCTTCGTTGCCGGGTCCGCCCTCTCGGGGCTCGCGTGGTCGTCCGGCTCGCTGATCGCGTTTCGCGCCGTTCAGGGTCTCGGAGGCGCGCTCTTCGCGCCGGCCGGGTTGTCGCTGCTGATGACGACATTCACGGAGGGTCGCGGGCGCAACCTCGCGATCGGCGTCTGGGCGGCCGCATCGGGGAGCGGCGGCGCGGCGGGCGTGCTGCTCGGCGGCGTGCTCACCTCGTACCTCAGCTGGCCGTGGATCTTCCTCGTCAACGTGCCGGTCGGGCTCGCAGTCGTCGCGCTGACCCCGCGGTTCATCGGCGAGGCGAAGCGGATCGACGGTGCGCGCCACTTCGACGTCGCAGGTGCAGTGTCGGTGACCTCCGCGCTGATGATCTTCGTCTACGCGCTGACCTATGCGACCCAGCACAGCTGGGGCTCGGCGGTCACGCTCGGGCTGCTGGCGGCCTCGGCCGTCCTGCTCGCCTCGTTCGTCGCGATCGAGCGGCGGGCGGCGGCGCCGTTGATGCCGCTCGAGATCTTCAAGGTGCGGACGCTCGCGGCGGGCAACACCATCACCGTCATCCTGGCCTCGATCGCGTTCTCGACCTTCTTCCTGCTCGCGCTCTACCTCCAGCAGGTTCAGCACTACTCCGCCGCCCAGACCGGCGTCGCGTTCACGGCGATCGCCCTGCCGATCGCGACGTTGTCGAACGTCGTCGGGCCGCTCGTGCGGCGCGTCGGCGCCCGGCCGGTGCTCGTGCTGGGGCTGCTGTTGATCGTGCTCGCGGAGAGCCTGCTGATGCGGCTGCCGGTGCACGTGAACTACGCGGTCGACCTGCTGCCGGCCTTGCTCCTGATGGGCGTCGGGATGTCGCTCGCCTGGGTGTCGGTGACGATCGCATCGCTGGCAGGGGTCTCCCCCGCCGACTCCGGCATCGCGTCGGGCATCTCGAACACCGCGCGCCAGGTCGGCGGAGCGGTCGGGCTCGCGGTCGTCAGCACGATCGCCGCGAGCTACGGCGGCGTCGACGCAGCGGACGTCGTCCACGGCTTCCGCGTCGCGTTCGACGTGCTCTTCGTGCTCGCGCTCGTCTCGGTCGTGGTCGCGGCGGCGTTCCTCACGCCGCGCGAGCCGCAGGTCGTGGGCGCGGAGGACGAGGCGCCCGAGCTGCTGCTCGAAGCGGCCTAGGCTCGAAGCTCGGTGCCTGGCACTTCGGTGCCAGGCACCGACCTTTCTTGCGCCCGCGCCGGTCGCGGCGTAGGTTCGAAACGCTGCTGCACACAATCGAAGGAGGGTCGATGGCTGACATCGGCACCGCGCCGACCACCGGCGCCCTGGATTCCGACGCGCTCACCGAGCTGCGCGAGGGCTTCCGCGGAGACGTGATCGAGCCCGACGACGCGCGCTACGACGAGACGAGGCAGATCTTCAACGGCATGTTCGACCGCCGCCCCGCGGCGATTCTCCGGCCGACGGGCACCGCGGACGTGATCCGCGCGATCGGCCTCGCCCGGCTGAGCGGGCTGCCGCTCGCGCTCCGCAGCGGCGGCCACTCGGTGGCAGGCTTCTCGAGCTGCGACGGCGGGATCGTGCTCGACCTGCGCGCGCTCAAGGGGATCCGCATCGACCCGGAGCGCCGCACCGTGCGCGTCCAGGCAGGCGTCGACTGGGGACAGCTCGACCGCGAGACGCAGCAGTTCGGGCTCGCGGTGACCGGCGGGCGCGTCACCTCCACCGGCGTGATCGGGTTCACGACGGGCAGCGGCAGCGGCTGGCTCGAGCGCAAGCTCGGCTTCGCCTGCGACAGCCTGATCTCCGCCGACGTCGTGACCGCGGACGGCGACGTCATCGTCGCGACCGAGCACGAGAACGCCGACCTGCTCTGGGCGCTCAAGGGCGGCGGCGGCAACTTCGGCGTGATCACGGAGGTCGAGTTCCGCCTCCATCCCGTCGCGCCGATCGTCTACGGCGGCCTGATGGGGTTCGATCCGGCCCAGGGCCGCGAGGTGATCTCGGCGTGGCGCGAGATCTCGGCCAACGGGCCCGACGAGCTCGGCTGGGGCGTCGCGTCCGTGACCGCGCCGCCGGAGCCGTTCGTGCCGGTCGAGTGGCAGGGACGCCGGGTCTGGGCGGTCGCCGGGCAGTTCGCCGGCCCGAGCGACGTGGCCGAGCGGCTGCTCGCTCCGCTGCGGGCGCTCGGCCCGCTCGTCGACCTCTTCCAGCCGATGCCGTACACCATGGTGCAGACGCTGATCGACGGCGCGAACCCGTACGGCCGCCGCAACTACTGGCGCGCGCACAACATCGACGACCTCGCCGAGGGAACGATCGACACGATGCTGGAGCTTGCAGAGTCGATCACCTCGCCGTTCGCCGCCCTGCTGATGCTGAACCTGGGTGGCGCGGTCTCGCGGGTCAGCGACGATGCGACCGCGATCGGCGGGCGTGCAGCGCCCTTCGCCGTCCACCTGAACACGATGTGGGAAGGCGCCGAGCACGACGACGACAACATCGCGTGGACACGGGCCGCGACCAACGCGCTCTCGCCGTGGATCTCGTCCGGGATGGCGCTGAACTTCTACACCGAGGTCGGCGAGGAGGAGATTCGCGACAGCTACGGCGCCCGGCTCGACCGGCTGCGCAAGACGAAGCGGATGTACGACCCGGAGAACCTGTTCCGGCTGAACCAGAACATCACACCGGCGTAAGCGCCGGACTTACGCGGGGCGCTGCTCGGCGACGGCTTCGAGCCGCTCGCGGATCTCGGTCACGTCTGCGCCGAGATCGTCGACGCGCGGCAGCGCGGCGAGCGAGTCGAGTCCGAAGATGCGCTCGAAGAGCGGCGTCGTCCGGTAGCGGATCGCGCCGAACTCGTTCTCGCGCCCGCCTTCGGCGATCAGCCCGCGCTCGGCGAGGCCCGCGATCACACCGTCGACGTTGACGCCGCGGATGCGTGCGATCTCGGGGCGCGACACCGGCCCGAGGTAAGCGACGATTGCGAGCGTCTCGAGCGCGGCTTGTGAGAGGCCTTTCTCGACCGGCTTCTCGAACAGGCGTGCGCAGGCGTCGGACGCCGCAGCGGACGCACGGAAGGCGTAGCCGCCGGCGACGTGCTCGAGCACGATCCCGCTCCGCTCCTCCGAATAGCGCTCGCCCAGCAGCTCGAGCGCCTGCTCGACCGCGGAGGCGTCGACCTCGGCGGCAGCGGAGATCTCCTCGAGCGGCAGCGGCTGCGAGGCCACGACGAGCAGGGCCTCGACCGTCCGCGCCAGCTCGGCAGCGGGGGTCACCTCGGTGGTGATCAGGCGGAGTGGGCTGTCCACGAGAGACTCCTTTCTGCGTCGGCACGGGAAATCCTTATCGGGGCGAACGGCGCGGATTGGGCGATCGCGATCTCGTCCTGCTTGCGCAGCTCGAGCAGGGCCAGGAACGCAACGGCGACCTCGACCCGCGAGAGCCCCTCCACCTCCTGGTCGAAGTCGAACCGGGTGCGGCGGCGGAGCAGCGTCCGCCAGCGGTCGAGGAACTGCGTCACCGGCGGGAAGCGGAGCGCCATGTGGGCCGTCGACGGCGCCGGCGGCTCGACGGCGAGCCCGCGCAGGGCCGCGACGAGCTTGTCCGGGTCCTGCTGGGCGAGCTTGCGCTCGGGCTTCGGCGCGAGCGGGGCCGGGCCGGTGCGGAAGAAGAGGTCGCGGCGCTCGTCGAGGCGCTCGCGCAGCCAGTTGGCGGCCTCCTTGGCGCGGCGGTATTCGGCGAGCCGGCGCGCCAGCTCCTCGGCGGCCTCCTCGGGCTCGAGCTCCGAGAGCTCGGCCTCCTCGTCGGGGAACATCGCGCGCGCCTTCAGCTCGAGCAGCGCGCTGATCAGGACGAGGAACTCCCCGCACGCGTCCAGGTCGAGCTCGCCGCGCTCGGAGAGGTTCTCGACGAAGGCGACGATGATCTCCGCGAGGTCGACCTCCCGCAGCGGCAGCTCCTCGCGGAGGACGAGCGAGAGGAGGAGGTCGAAGGGCCCTTCGAAGGCGTCGAGGTCCAGCTCGAGCTCGCGGACGGCCAGCATCGGCGTCAGGGTACTGGCGTTACCGGACGCGGCTCTTGGGGATCGCCATCGCCGGGCGGTGCTCCGGCTCGCGGCGGCTTATGCGGCCGTTCCGAGAAGAACTGCCGCCAGACGAAATAGCCTGCTGAGAGCACGAACAGGACGATCGAGACCCAGGCGTTCAGCCGCAGGCCGGCGATGTGGTGCGACGGGTCGATGCGCAGGAGCTCCTCGAAGAAGCGGCCGAACGTGTACCAGGCCACGTAGAGCGCGAAGAGGGCGGGCGGCTTGATCCGGAAATGCTTCGAGACGTACAGCAGCACGCCGACGCCGACGAGGTTCCAGAGCAGCTCGTAGAGGAAGGTCGGGTGGAAGGTCGCCTGGTCGAAGTACTGCACCGGCCGGTGCGCGGGGTCGATCTCGAGCGCCCACGGCAGGTCGGTGGGCTTGCCGTAGAGCTCCTGGTTCCAGTAGTTGCCGATGCGGCCGATCGCCTGGGCGAGCAGCAGCCCGGGCGCGACGGCGTCGGCGAAGACGGCCACGCTCGCACCTGCTCGCCGCACGACGATCGCGCCGACGACCGTGCCGAGGAAGATCCCGCCCCAGACGCCGAGCCCGCCCTTCCAGACCTCGAAGATGCCCTGCCATTTCGGGCTGGGCACTTCGCTCCACGAGGTCAGGTCGTGGTAGAGGCGGGCACCGATCACGCCGAAGGCGACGCCCCAGACGGCGACGCGGGTGACGAGCTCCCATTCGCCGCCGAGCGCCGTCCAGCGCTTGCCGGTCAGCCAGATGCAGGCCAGGATCGCAACGAGCAGCGTCAGCCCGTAGAGGTGCAGCGTCAGCGGGCCGAGGTCGAGCGCGCCGCTGGACGGGCTGGGAATCGAGCCGAGCACGGAGCGGATACTGCCACGACGAACCGGACGGGCACGCCTCAGCCGGCCCGAACGGGTACGAACCTGGCTCGGCTAAGGGCCAGGTTCGTGGTCGTGCGTCAGCGAAGGATGTCGAGGGCCAGCTCGTGGGAGCAGCCCTTCGTGAGCAGTTCGACCGCGCGGTGGAGGTCGACGTCGGTGCGGGCCGCGAGCTCTGCAGCGGCCTCCGGCGGGTAGCCGGCCCGCTCGAGCTCCATTGCACGCCACGACTCGACGAGCTCTTGCTCGGAGGGGCGGACGTTGGTCTCGGCAGTCGGCATCAGGTGATCATCTCCTCTGTCATCACTTCGGTAAAACGAGCGAGATGGTTCTCCCCATACCGGGGGATCCTCTGATTTAACGGACTCCAAACCGTCGCTGCTACTGGACTTTCGAACGGTCGCGTGAGCCTCAGGTGAGGGATACGTAAGAACCCCTGGAACGGGCACTCTTTCGTCGTGCCGCTTCCGCCGCTCTCGATCCTCGACCTGGCCCCGATCGTCGAGGGTGCGACCGCAGCGGATGCCCTGCGCAACTCGCTCGACCTCGCCCAGCACGCCGAGGACTGGGGGTACAACCGCTTCTGGCTGGCCGAGCATCACAACGCGGTCGGGATCGCGAGCGCCGCCACGGCCGTTGTGATCGCGCACGTGGCGGGCGGCACCGAGACGATCCGGGTCGGCGCCGGCGGGATCATGCTGCCGAATCACCCACCGATCGTGATCGCCGAGCAGTTCGGGACACTCGAGGCGCTGCACCCCGGCCGGATCGACCTCGGGCTGGGCCGGGCGCCGGGCACCGACCAGCTGACGGTTCACGCGCTCCGCCGCGACCCGGCGGGCGCCGACACGTTCCCGCAAGACGTCGTCGAGCTGCAGCGCTACCTCGCGGACGCGCAGCCGGGCCAGCTCGTGCAGGCAACGCCGGGCGCCGGCTCGCGCGTGCCACTCTGGATCCTCGGCTCCAGCCTCTTCGGCGCGCAACTCGCCGCGGCACTCGGACTGCCGTACGCGTTCGCGTCGCATTTCATGCCGGATGCGTTGCTGCCCGCGCTCGAGGTCTACCGCTCGACGTTCCGGCCGTCGGAGCAGTTGCAGGAGCCGTACGCGATGGTCGGCGCGAACGTGATCGCGGCCGACGACGACAACGACGGCCCGCCGGCTCTTCACCTCGGCGCAGCAGTCGTTCGCGAACATCCTGCGCGGGCGGCGCGGGCAGCTGCCGCCGCCGATCGACGACATCGAGTCGTATTGGACGGAACCGGAGCAGGCGCGCGCGTCGGCGATGCTCAGCCGCTCGTTCGTCGGCTCACCGAAGACGGTGCAGGCGGGGCTCGAGGCGTTCGTGCAGGAGACGGGCGCCGACGAGCTGATCGTCGCGGGCGCGATCCACGAGCACGCGGCCCGGCTCCGCTCGTACGAGCTGCTGGCGCAATTGCGCTGAGGAGCGCCGGTAGCCGCGGGCGAGGCGCGCTTGCAGCTCGGCCTCGTCGATCGCGAGGCGTTCGAAGTAGCCGCGCGCCTGGAGCTGCCGGATAACGGGCTCGGTCAGCCCCAGGCGTTCGGCCATCAACATCGCATCGGGGTCGCTCATGTGCGTGTGGGCAAGCGCCAATGCGTGACGTCCAGCGCGGCGTGCGCCAGACCGGCCAGCCGTGACGTCGGCCGCGGGTGGCGCGGCGCGGGCAGCGGGCGTGGTGCCTTCTGCAGCCGCGGCTTACCGGCCAGCCGCTCGACGTGCTCCTGGTGGAGCAGACGGCTTACTTCAGGTGGGTGCGAAAACATGGGGTCCTCCTCTCCGTGCGTCGGCGTGGTTGGTGCTGTGGTCGTTCGATCTGGTGTGCATGAGGACGTGCGTACTCCTTCCGCTCGGGAACGTGGTTCTCGTCTCGCGAGGAGACGTGGATGGTTCGCGCGACTGTGCGAGGACGGAGCGGACTGGGTGCCCGCGCGTCGACCCGGACGGTCGGCGAGGATCAGGTGACGGGCTTCAGCGAGCCCTGCGCACGGCGTTCAGTTACGCCGTGAGAGGAAGCCAGAAGCCCGGCGAATTCGCAACGATCGACATCTGACCTCCTTTGCAATCAGTCGCCGCCGAGGACCGGCGACGAACGATGAGGTCTACCAACAACGAACTGCTGCGTCAACTGTTTTGCGTGAAGATCATCCCCGAGGACGACGCGCGCGCGGTACTCTCCTGCCCGCGGCGCGGCTGGTTCCTGCAGGAATCCCCCGGCCGCTCTTGTACGCCGCCCCATGCGCCTGCGCCTCAACACACTGCTGCTGCTCGTCCTGCTGCTCGGCGCGCTCGCCGCTGCGCCCGCACATGCGGGCACGGGCATGTTCGTCGGCGCCGCCGAGGACAACGGCCGCAACCTCGACCCGCTGCTGGCGAAGTCGAAGCTCGACCTGGCGGCGATCGCGGGGCTGGGGACGATCCGCATGACGACGATCTGGTCTCCCGGCTCGATCGAGCTGCGCGGCCCGGAGCTGCTGACGCTGCAGAACGCAGCGACGGCCGCGCAGTTCGACGGCGTCCGCGTGATCCTCTCGATCTATGCGCGCGACCGCCGGACGACGCCGCTCACCTCGCGCGCCCGAGGCGAGTTCGCGCAGTACGCCGCGTCGGTCGCGCGGCTCGTTCCCGGGATCGATGACTTCATCATCGGCAACGAACCGAACCTCAACCTCTTCTGGATGCCGCAGTTCGGCGCGAACGGGAGCGATCTCGCGGCGACGTCGTACGAGCTGCTGCTGGCGAAGACCTACGACGCGCTGAAGGCGGTGTCGCCGGACATCAACGTGATCGGCGGCGCGCTCTCACCGCGCGGGCAGGACAAGGCCCGCAGCGCGCGTCAGACACATTCGCCGACCGCGTTCATCACCGACCTCGGTCGCGCCTACCGCAAGTCCGGACGCACGCGGCCGATCATGGACATGTTCGCGATGCATCCGTATCTGATCCCGTCGAAGCTGCAGCCCACGTTCGCGCATCCGAACACGACGACGATCGGCATCGCCGACTACCCGAAGCTCGTCGCGCTGCTGACGCGCGCGTTCGCACGCACGGCGCAGCCGGGCGCGACGCTGCCGATCATCTACGACGAGTTCGGCTACCAGTCGCGCGTCCCGATGGCCAAGCGGCCGCTCTACACGCATCTCGGAACGCCGGCCGCGCAAGACGCGATCACCGAGCCCCGCCAGGCGCTCTATTACCGGGAGGCAATCACGCTCGCACGCTGCCAGCCGACGGTCGCGGGGATGCTGATCTTCCACGTCACCGACGAGCGCGACGCAAACGCGTGGCAGTCGGGCGTCTACTACCCGGACGGCACCCCGAAGACGAGCATGGACGCGCTGCGCTCGAGCGCGCTTGCCGCGCGGGACGGCGCAGGTGCCGCGTGCGCGAAGGCGAAGACCGTCCGCAACTTCGTGAGCGTCGCCTTCCATCAGCCGCCGACGGAGCCGGGCCCGCTGCAGATCGACCTGGCGTGCGCAACCCGCTGCGCCTATCGCGCCCGGTTGATCGACCTGCACGACGGTCAGGCGGTCGCGCGCGTCGACGGCGACGGAGAGGGAGCACAGACGATCTCGATCGCGAACGACAACCGCCCGACGGGGAGTTACCAGTACACGGTGCGCACCTGGGTCGTCGGCAGGCCCGGCACCGCCGTCGTGCGCTCGAGCGAGCCGTTCACGATCACGGCGCCGCCGCCGCTCCCGGTCGCGGAGGAGCCGCCGCCGGACGAGCCGCCCGCCGACGCGCCGCCGCCTCCGCCTCCGCCGGAAGCGCTGCTGCCGCTGCTCCCGCTCGTGCCGTCGCTGCCGACGCTCGCGCCCGTCGTTCCCTAGCGCATGCCGCGTCCGCTCCGTGGCTGGGTGACGACCGCCTCGTGCCTGGCCGTCGCGGCGCTGGTCGTGTCGGCCGGCGCCGCCGCGCCGGCGAGCGAGTGGTCGCCGCCTGCGCTGACGGCGGTGTTCACGAAGGTCTCGTACGCCCCGGGCGAACGTGCCACGCTGATCGTGCGCTCACAAACCAAGCGGCTGGAGCTGCAGTTCATGCGTGCCGGCGCGGAGCGCGGCTGGAGCAGCGTCGGGCGCCCGTGGGGACCGCCGCAGACGTGGCGGCTGGGCCGCGGGAACGTGCACAAGCTGCTCCTGCGGCCGGGCGAGTGGCAGAGCGGGCTGTACTTCGCGCGGCTGACAGCTCCCGGCGGACGCGCGGTCACGTTCGCGCCGTTCGTGCTGCGTGCAACGGTGCCGGGGCAGAACCGCGTCGCCGTCGTCCTGCCCACCTACACGTGGCAGGCCTACAACTTCTACGACGCGAACGGCGACGGAAAGCCGGACTCGTGGTACGGCGATCCGAAGCGGCACAACGTCCAGCTGGGGCGGCCGTACCTCAACTCGGGGAAGCCTCCGCACTACCGGACGAATCAGCGGGGGTTCCTGCGCTTCCTCGTGCACACGGGCAGGCAGGCCGACTACCTCACCGACGAGGATCTCGAGCAGTTCGCGTCGGGCGACGACCTCGCGAAGCTCTACGACCTCGTGATCTTCTCCGGGCACGAGGAGTACGTGACGCAGCAGATCTACGACGTCGTACAGCGCTACCGCGATCTCGGCGGCAACCTCGCGTTTCTGTCGGCGAACAACTTCTTCCGGCACGTCGTGTTGTCCAAGAACCACCTCTGGCGCGGCAGGCTCTGGCGCGACGTCGGGCGACCCGAGTCGGCGTTGATCGGCGTTCAGTACAACGGCAACGACCGCGGCGGCCACGTCGCGCCCTACATGGTGACGCAACCGGAGGCCGCGCCGTGGCTGTTCAGCGGCATCCCGGTCGCGGCGGGCATGCCGCTCTCGGCTGCGCGCTACGGCATCGAGTTCGACGCGGCGACATCCTTCTCGCCGCCGGGGACGCAGCTGCTGGCGGAGGTCACACCGGGACTACGAGGGACCGCGATCCGCGGGCAGATGACCTACTACGAGACGCCGCAGGGCGCGCGCGTCTTCGCGGCGGGAACACTCAGTTTCTCGGGCTCGGACAACGCGGTCGCCGCGCTGCTGTTCCGGAACATCTGGACGCATCTCGTCGTCCCGTAAGCGCTCACGGGTGAGTGTGCTCGGTCAGCTCGGGGTGACCGGCGGTGTTGCCCGGTGCACGACGGAGACGACCTCTTCGGGCCGGATCCAGTCGTTCGAGAGCTCGATGCCGTTGGCGCGGTCGACCGCCTCGAGCATCGGCTTCGCCCAGAGGTGCTCGAAGAGCACGAGCACCGCGCTCATGTCGTTGGCCAGCGCCTGCGTGACGCGGAAGACACTGTCCTCGTCGAACAGGTGGCCGTCGGCGAGCTCGGCCGCGCCGGCCATCGCGCCCTTCTCGATGCCGGCCGGCCCGGCGGCGGCGTAGCCGGCGAGGGCGCCGACGTAGGAGCCGAACGAGACGGCCTCCTCCCAGTCGAGGTCGCTCGCGGTTGTCACCATCACGTTGCCGAGCTCGTCCTTGCGCACGAGCAGCAGGTCGACGATGCGCACGATCTCCGCCTTCTTCAGCTTCTCGAGCTCCGGCAGGATCTCGCCCTTGAACTGGTTGCCGGGGAAGGCGAAGCTCGTCATCTGGATCGGGCCCATCGACTCCATCACCGGCGGGCCGTCCTCGTGCTCGATGTCTCCCATCAGCGAAACCCTAGATGACGCCGGTTCGCAGTGCGCTCGTCCGACCGAGCATCCCCTGGCCGCCCGTCCCTGGGCGACGTCCTCAACAGACCTGTCCCAGGGACTGTCCCTGGGACAGGGCCCGAACCGAGGTGTCCAGGGGACTGTCCCCGGGACACAGCCCGA
The DNA here is from genome assembly GCA_963698925.1 of uncultured Actinomycetes bacterium. Lineage (GTDB taxonomy): Bacteria > Actinomycetota > Thermoleophilia > Gaiellales > Gaiellaceae > PALSA-600. Next base: position 25,125 of record CAVOSR010000010.1, read on the forward strand.
ACCGAGGTGTCCAGGGGACTGTCCCCGGGACACGTCCCGTTGCCTTTGCGGCGCGCGCAGGGTTGACTGGCGCGGTGAGGTCGCACGCGGGAGCTGCGAGTCTCGTCGTCGCGGCGCGGAGCGTGCCGCTGCGGCGGGCGGAGCTTGCGTGGGGAGGGCTCGTCGCCGCCGAGTGGGCGCATTTCGTCGCGCTCGGCGTGTTCGCGTACCGGGTCGGCGGGACCTCGGCGGTCGGCATCGCCGGTGTGGCGCGCATGCTCCCCGCCGCCGTGCTGGCCCCCTTCGCAGCGTCGCTCGCAGATCGGTTCCGGCGAGAGCGGTTCCTGCTCGCGATTGCCCTCGTCGGTGCGGCGGCGCTCGCGATCTCGGCCGTCGGCGCGCTCGCGGATGAGCGCTACACGGTCGTGGCTGCTGCTGCCGTCGTCGGCATCTCGTCGACGCTCTTCCGGCCGGCGCTCCAGGCGTTGCTGCCGTCGCTCGCAAGCACGCCGCAGGAGCTCGTCGCGGCGAACAGCACGACGTCGGTGCTCGAGAGCGCCGGCACGGTGGTCGGCCCGATCGCCGCGGCGGCGCTCGTCGCCACCGCCGGTGTGAGCGCGATCTTCGCCACAGGCGCGGCCACGCTTGTGCTCGCCGCGTTGCTGCTCGGCCAGCTGCACGTCGACGGCGAGCGCGTCGTCGGCGACGCGCAGCAGGACTCCCTGATGCAGGGCTTCCGCGAGATCGCCCGCGTACCGGGCGCGGCAAGTCTCGTCGGGCTGATCGTCTCCCAGACGTTCGTCCGCGGGTGCCTGAACGTGCTGATCGTCGTCGCGGCCTTCGACGTGGTCGGCGGCGGTGCCGCGGATGTCGGGTACCTGACGGCCGCCGTCGGGCTGGGCGGGCTCGTGGGGGCGGTTGCCGGGACGTCGCTGCGTCACCAGCTCTCGCGCGCGTTCGCGCTCTCACTCGTGTTCTGGGGACTGCCGATCATCGTGCTCGCCGTTGCGGGGCACCTCGCGGTGGCGATGCTGCTGCTGGCGATCGTCGGCGCAGCGAACAGCATCGAAGACGTCTCCGGCTTCACGCTGCTGCAGCGGGTGATGCCGAACCACGTGCTTGCGCGTGTGCTCGGCGTCGTGTGGGGCCTCGCGATGGGTGCCGTCGCGCTCGGCTCTGCCGTCGCGGCGATCGCAGTCGAGCTCTTGGGAGCGAGTGCGACGTTCGTGCTCGCAGGGCTGGTGCTGCCGACGCTCGCGCTCGTCAGCTACCGGCGCCTGCGCAGCATCGAGGCGTCGGTGCCGCCCGCGGCGCGGCTGGACGTCGTCGAACGAGTGCCGATCTTCGCGCCGCTCTCGCTCGCCGCGAAGGAGCAGATCGCTGCCGAGCTGGCCGAGGTGACCGCCGAGCCCGGGCAAGCCGTGATCCGAGCGGGCGGCGTCGGCGACCTCTTCTACATCGTGCGCGACGGGGAACTAACGGTTCAGGTCGCCGACGAGGCGCCGCAACCGCTGGACGGCGGCTTCTTCGGCGAGATCGCGCTCGTGCGCGACATTCCGCGGACGGCGACGGTCACCGCGACCACCACCGCACACCTGTACGCGCTGCGGCGCGACGACTTCCTCGCGGCGGTGACCGGGCATGAGCGGGCGCGCGAAGCGGCGGATGCCGTCGTGGCGGCGCGGCTGCCGGCCTCGGCCTAGCTCGTCGGTGAGCTAGGCGACCGCGGACTCGCCGAGGATCATCTTCACGTCGGCGAAGAAATCCGGCGTGGGCTGCACCTTGTACTGCGGCCCGAACGCATAGGTCTTGCGGCCGTTCGACGTCACGAGGTCGGCGTACACCGGTGACTCGCCCGGGAAGTCGCGGATCAGCGCCGCGAGCTCCTTGATCGTCCCCGCGCGCGCCTTCGTCGCGTCGATCTTCAGCCTGACCTCGCGCTTCTCGGCGACCGCTTCGAACGGGAGCAGCTCGAGCGCGACGAGCTTCGTCTCGCCTTCCTTGCGGTCGATGCGGCCCTTGACGATCAGGATGCGGTCGGTCGTGCACAGCTCGCGCACCTTCTCGTAGAGCGTGTTGAAGACGACCGTCTCGATCCCGCCGGTGATGTCTTCCATCTGCAGGAACACCATCGCGTCGCCGCGCTTCGTCGTCATGTGACGGAGGCTCGAGACGATGCCGCCGATCGTGACCACCTCGCCGTCGCGCCGGCGCTCGAGCTCGCCCACGGTCGAGTCGGACTTGCGCCGTAGCTGGTCGCGGATCGCCGAGAGCGGATGGTCGGAGACGTAGAGGCCGAGCACTTCCTTCTCGAGGCGCAGCAGCTCGTTCGTGTCGTACTCGTCGGTCGGCGTTTGCGGATGGTGCTTCTGCTTCTCGACGGCATCATCTGAACCCCCGACCGGGCCGAGGTCGAAGATCGAGCCCTGGCCGGCGAGCCGGTCGGCCTGCTGCTTCTGCCCCCACGCGACCGCCTGCTCCAGCACCTCCAGCGCGCCCTTGCGCGAGCCGGGCAGCGCGCCGCACTTGACGAGTGCCTCCAGCACGCGCTTGTTCGAGACGGTCGGGTCGACGCGCTCGGTGAAGTCCCAGATCGACTCGAACGGGCCGCCTTCCTTGCGCGCATTGATCACCGAGCGCGCCGCCCCCTCCCCCACGCCCTTGACGGCGTTGAGGCCGAAGCGGATCTTCCTTTCGACGACGGCGAAGTCGACCTGCGACTCGTTGACGTCGGGCGGCAGGATCTCGATCCCCATCTCGTGGCACGCGTTCACGTAGATCGGCACGCGGTCCTTCGTGTTCATGACCGAGCTGATCAACGCCGCCATGTACTCGCACGGATGGTTCGCGCGCAGCCAGGCGGTCTGGTAGGCGATCAGCGCGTAACACGCCGCATGCGCCTTCGGGAACGAGTAGTCGGCCGCCTTCTCGACGTCTTCCCACAGCTGCTTGGCGGCAGCCGGCGTCACGTTCTGCTCGGCGGCGCCGTCCATGAACTTGTCCTTGAGCGAGTCCATCAGCGCGCGGATCTTCTTGCCGATCGCCTTGCGCAGGTCGTCGGCCTCGGTGATCGAGAAGCCGGCGAGCTCACGCGCGATGCGCATGTACTGCTCCTGGTAGACGCAGATGCCGTACGTGTCCTTGAGGATCGGCTCGAGGCGCTTGTCGATGTAGCTGACGCCTTCCTGCTTCGCCTTGCGCTTGCCGTAGGTCGGGATGTAGCTCATCGGCCCCGGCCGGTAGAGCGCGACCAGCGCGATCAGGTCCTCGAACACGGTCGGCTTGACGAGCCGCAGCGAGTCGCGCATGCCCGACGACTCGAACTGGAAGACACCTGCTGCCTCGCCCTTCGCGAGCATCGCGTAGGTCTTCCTGTCGTTGAGCGGGATCGTCGAGATGTCGAGGTCGCCGATCAGCGCGCAGGCCTTGTCGATCACGTCGAGGTTGCGCAGACCGAGGAAGTCCATCTTCAAGAGGCCGAGCGCCTCGATGTCCTTCATCGAGAACTGCGTCACGACTTCCATGTCGCTGCCCTTCTGCTGCAGCGGCACGACGTTCATCAGCGGCTCGGCGCCGATCACGACGCCGGCGGCGTGGATCGAGTCGGCGCGCGTCAGCCCTTCGAGCGGCTGCGCGAGCTCGATGATCTCGCGCGCGACCGGATCGGAGTCGATCGCCTTGCGCAGCTCGCCGCCCGGCTTGAGGCACTCGTCGAGCGTCTGGCCGGGACCTTCCGGGATCAGCTTCGCGATCTTGTCGACGACGCCGTAGGGCACCTCGAGCACACGGCCCGCGTCGCGCACGGCTGCCCGCGCGGCCATCGTCGAGAACGTGATGATCTGAGCGACGCGGTCGTTGCCGTACTTCTCGCGCACGTAGTTGATCACGCGCTCGCGGCCCTCGACGGCGAAGTCGATGTCGATGTCGGGCATCGACTTGCGGCCCGGGTTGAGGAACCGCTCGAACATCAGGTCGTAGCGAATCGGGTCGATGTCGGTGATCGCGAGCGTGTACGCGACCAGCGAGCCGGCGGAGGAGCCGCGGCCGGGACCGACGGAGACGCCGTGTGTCTTCGCGAAGTGGATGAAGTCCCAGACGATCAGGAAGTAGTCGGTGAAGCCCATCTCGCGGATCGTCTTCAGCTCGTACTTGAGGCGCTCCTGGAGCTCGGCGGTGATCGTGTCGTAGCGGCGCGCGAGTCCCTTCTCGCAGAGCTCGACGAGGTAGTCGAACGACTCGCGGCCTTCGGGCACGTCGAACCGCGGCAGGTGGATCTTGTCGAGCTCGATCTCGACGTTGCAGCGCTCGGCGACCTCGAGCGTGCGGCGCATCGCCTCCAGCTGGCCGGGGAAGTCGAGCGCCATCTCCTGCGGCGACTTGAAGTAGAAGTGGTCGGTCTCGAACTTCCAGTGGTTCGGGTTCTTGAGCGAGTCGCCGGACTGGATGCAGAGCAGCGCCTCGTGTGCGCGCGCGTCGGTGTCGCGCAGGTAGTGGACGTCGCCGGTCGCGACGGTCGGGAGCTTCTGCTTCGCGGCGAGCTCGACGAGCTGCGGGAGGATCCGCGCCTGCACGTCGAGATGGGCGTTCTGCAGCTCGACGTAGACGTTGTCGCGGCCGAAGACCTGCGCCAGGTGGTCGAGCTCGCCCTCGGCGTCGGTGACGCGGCTCTCCTCGAGCGCCCTGCAGACGCGCCCGGAGAGGCAGCCGGAGAGTGCGATCAGGCCGGACTTGTGGCGCTCGAGCAGCTCCCAGTCGACCCGCGGCTTGTAGTAGTAGCCCTCGAGGTAGCCGAGCGAGGAGAGCTTGATCAGGTTCGAGTAGCCCTCGTTGTCGGCGGCGAGCAGTGTCAGATGGGCGTTGCCCTTCTCGTGCGCCTTGCGGTTGCCGGCGACGTAGACCTCGCAGCCGATCACGGGCTTCACGCCCGTGCCGCGGGTCGCCTTCCAGAGCTGGACGGCGCCCGCCATCGAGCCGTGATCGGTCAGGCTGACCGACGGCATCTCGAGCTCGGCGGCCCGCGCGACCAGGTCGGGAACCCGGCACGCCCCGTCGAGGATCGAGTACTCGGAGTGGACGTGCAGGTGGACGAATTCAGCCTGGGCCATTGCGGAGAGGCCATAGTACGCCGGGGTCCAGACGGGTCTCGAAAGCCGCTCCTGAGCAGCGACAACGTCGTCCGGCTCCTCACTCGAGGGCGCTGAGCGGGTCGATCGCGGCCCCCCTGAGGCGCACTTCGAAGTGCAGATGAGGGCCGCTCGCCTCGCCGGTTGCGCCGACGCGGCCGAGGATCGCCGCCGTGTCGACCCGTCGACCGACCGCCACCGAGGCGCTGCTCAGGTGCGCGTAGAGCGTCCTCACCCCGCCGCCGTGAGCCACGATCACGCACAGCCCCCAGCCGGCGCGAACGCCCACCCAGACGACGCGGCCGGGCGCCGCTGTGTGGACGGCCTCGCCCGCGGCGGCAGCCAGGTCGATCCCGGCGTGGAACCGCAGCCCGCGCGGCCCGTACGTCCCGCTCAGGCGCGCGGCCAGCGGCCAGGCGAGCCTGGGCGGGACGATCCGGCGCTCGGTACGCACTGCGGCGATCGTCGCGGGCCCCGCGATGCCGTCGGGCGACAGGCCCGCCCAGCGCTGGAACCGCTTCAAGGCGCCGGTGAGGTGCGGGCCGAACGCGCCGTCGAACACGCCCGACGGAAAGCCGCGCCACGCCAGCTCGAACTGCAGCTCGGCCACGTCACCGCCCACGGCGCCCTCCTCGAGGACGCGGGACCCGAGCGGGCGCGGCGCTGCCGGAGCCACATGGTGCGCACGGGCAAACGCGCGAACGGCTGCTGCCGTCGAGCGGCCGTGGATGCCGTCGATCGTCCCGCGATACCAGCCCTCGCGGTGCAGAGCGACCTGAAGCGCGGCCACCTCTGGATCCCCTCTGGCGCCGGCTCGCGCCGGTGCGATCGCCGCAAGCACCACGGCCAGCACCAGGAGAGGGAACAGGGCGCCGAGCGAGGGCGCCTTTTGTGCGGTGTGTGCGCGAACCACCGTCTTTCTCGTTTCACGGGCGGGCAGCCTCCTCCTCCGCGGCGGGTAGCGTGTCGGCCAACTCCTAACGAATGGGGCTCTATGACCTACGAGGATGCAATGTCGCGGCTGATCGAGCTGGCGAAAGAGAATGGCGGCACCCTGACTGCCGCGCAGGTCGAGGCGGATCCAGTGCTGGCCGAGGACGAGCCGACGGTCTCGGCGGCGGCACGCGCGCTCGGCGGGAGCACGAACGTCTTCAGCTCGGACGAGCCGGACGGTCGCGCCTGGTTCCCGTTCTCCTCACTGCTGTTCAGTGAGCTCGAAGCCCCTGCTCGGAAATAGGTGGCCGAGCACTCGATCTTCATCTGGAGCGACTACATCTGACCGTTCTGTCGGCTCGGTCAGGTGACGGCCGAGCAGGCGCGGCGCGAGTTCGACGCCGAGGTCACATGGCTGCCGTTCGACCTGCATCCCGAGTATCCGCCGGAGGGGATCCCGTTGGAGCAGCTGCATCGCCGGTACGGGATCGGCGTCGGCGAGCAGGATCCGCTCCGCGACCGCTTCGCCGCGGCCGGGCTCGTCTACAACCGGCCCGAGATCGTGCCGAACACGCGGCTCGCGCTGCGCGTGACCGAGCTCGCCCGCGAGCGTGGTCTGCACGAGCCGTTCCACAACCGGCTGATGGACGCCTACTGGTCGGAGGCGACGAACATCGGCGACCCCGAGCAGCTGCGGCGCCTCGCAGCCGAGGTCGGCCTGGACGCGCAGGACGTCGAACAGACGATCGCGGATCCGGCGGCGTACCTCGACACCGTCGAAGGCTCGACGGCACAGGCCGTGTCGGCCGGCATCAACGCGGTTCCCGCCTTCGTGCTCGACCGCCGGCTGATCGTGCTGGGCGCCCAGCCGCTCGAGGTCTTCCACCGCGCGTTCGAGCAGCTCGCTGCCTGACGCAGCGATGAAGAACTGGGCGGGCAACGTCACGTACTCGGCCGCGGGAGTCCTCGCGCCGCGCACCGTCGAGGAAGCGCAGGAGCTGATCGCGGGCTCTGATCGACTGCGGCCGCTCGGCACGAGGCACTCGTTCAACCGGATCGCGGACACCGACGGCCTGCTGCTCTCGACCGAGCACCTCGACCGCATCGTCGAGGTCGCTGATCAGACCGTCACCGTCGAAGCCGGTGTTCGCTATGGCGAGCTCGGCAGCGCGCTCCGAAAGCACGGGCTCGCGCTCCCCAACTACGCGTCGCTGCCGCACATCTCGGTCGGCGGCGCGGTTGCGACGGCGACCCACGGCTCGGGCGCACGCAACCAATCGCTCGCCGCGTCCGTCAGCGCATTCGACCTCGTACGGGCCGACGGCGAGCTCGTGCACCTCGACCGCGGCGACGACGACTTCGACGCGGTCGTGGTCGGGCTCGGCACGCTCGGGCTCATGGCCCGCCTGACGCTCGAGGTCGTGCCGGCGTTCGAGCTGCGGCAGACCGTCTTCGACGATCTGCCATGGGCCACAGTCGAAGCGCATCTTCACGAGCTCCTCGCCCTCGGCTACAGCACGAGCCTCTTCACGCTCTGGACCGACGCCGGCGTCCATCAGGCCTGGGTCAAGTCGGTCGACCCGGTCGAGGCGTGCTTCGGCGCGCGCCCGGCGGACGGGCCGCGCCATCCGCTGCCGGGAGCAGACCCGGTCAACTGCACCGAGCAGCTCGGCGTGCCGGGGCCGTCGGACGAGCGGCTGCCCCACTTCCGGCTCGGGTTCACGCCGAGCGGCGGCGACGAGCTCCAGTCCGAGTACGCGGTCGCGCGCGAGCATGCGCTCGACGCGCTGCGGGCGCTGCGCCCGTTCGGGCCGCTCCTGACGCCGCTGCTTCTGACCTCCGAGATCCGCGCGGTCGCCGCCGACGCGCTCTGGCTCAGCCCGTTCCACGTGCGCGACAGCGTCTGCTTCCACTTCACGTGGAAGCCGCTCGGCGACGCGGTCGGCGCGTTGCTGCCGCGGATCGAAGCCGCGCTCGCCCCGTTCGAGCCGAGGCCGCACTGGGGAAAGGTGTTCGTCGAGTCGCCCGCGGCCCGCTACCCGCGGCTCGCGGAGTTCCGCGCGCTCCGTGCGCGCCTCGACCCCGACGGGGTCTTCGGCAACGCGTTCGACGCTCAGCTCGGGACGTAGGCGAAGACGTCGGGGCTCGGGCCGTCGCGCCCGGCCTCGCCCTTGTCGAGCGCGTCGATCGTCTCGAGGCCCGCGGTGTCGAGCTCGAAGTCGAAGATCGCGAAGTTCTCGCGGATCCGCTCCGGCGTGACCGATTTCGGGAAGACGATGTGGCCGCGCTGGATGTGCCAGCGCAGCACGACCTGCGCGACCGACTTGCCGTAGCGACCGGCGAGCTCCGTCAATGTCGGGTCGTCGAGCACCTTCCCCTGCGCGATCGGCGCCCACGCCTCGGTCTTGATGTCGTGCTCGCGCCCGTATGCCGCCACGTCGCGGTTCTGGAAGTACGGGTGCAGCTCGATCTGGTTGACGGCAGGGACGGTGTCCGTCTCGGCGGCGAGGCGCTCGAGATGCGCGACCTGGAAGTTCGACACGCCGATCGACCGCGTGCGCCCGTCCGCCTTGAACTCCTCGAGCACCCGCCAGGTGGAGACGAAGTCGCCGTCGTACAGCGTCGGGAGCGGCCAGTGGATGAGGAAGAGGTCGACGTACTCGAAGCCGAGCTCCTCGAGCGTGCCCTCGAACGCGCGGCGCGCGTCGTCGGGCCGGTGGAAGCCGTTGTTCAGCTTGCTCGTGACGTAGACGTCGCCACGGTCGAGGCCGGAGGCGTGAATCGCCTCACCGACGCCGCGCTCGTTGCCGTACATCTCCGCCGTGTCGATGTGGCGGTAACCCGCCTCGAGCGCGTGTGTCACCGCCTGCGCCGTCTCGGACGGCCGAATCTGGAACACGCCGAACCCGAGCTGCGGGATCGTGTTGCCGTCGTTCAGGGCGATTGTCGGCACCGCAGCCACCAAGCCATCCTGCCTGAACGCCCCTCGGCGGCGACTCGGATGGTCACGGCTAGCATCGGACTGATGGGGTCGGCGTGAGAGTCGGGATCGACAAGCGGGCGATGTCGGCGTTGTCCGGCGGGCATCTCGCGGTCGATTTCGCGTCCGGCAGCGTGCCCGCGCTGATTCCGTTCATGACCGATCGCTTCCACCTCGGCTACGCGCTCGCGGCGATGCTGCTCCTGACCGCGACCGCGTCGTCGTCGCTCGTGCAGCCGCTCTTCGGCCTCTGGTCCGATCGCCGCGGAGCGCTCTGGCTGATCCCAGCCGGAACGATGCTCGCGGCGCTCGGCGTCGGCGGCGCGGCGATCTCGCCGGTCTACCCGCTGGTCCTGGTGCTCGTCCTCGCGGGCGGCCTCGGCGTCGCGGCGTTCCATCCCGAGGGCTCGAAGTTCGCGGCCTACGCGAGCGGGCGAAAGCGCGCGAGCGGCATGTCGTACTTCAACACCGGCGGCAACGCGGGCTACGCCCTCGGCGCGTTCGTGACCGGCCAGCTCGTCGTGTGGCTCGGGCTCGTCGGCGGGCTCGTGGCGATGGTGCCCGTGTTCCTCGCTTCGCTCGCGCTCCTCCGCGTCGTGCCTCAGCTCGCGAGGCTCGCGCCCGAGCACGGCGGGACCGCGCTGAGCCGTGGCGACGACCGGCGACGGGCGATGACGCTGCTCGGAGTCGTCATCTCCCTGCGTAGCGTCGCGTGGTTCACGCTGCTCGCGTTTGTGCCGCTCTGGGTCGTCTCGCTCGGTCACTCGAAGGCGGACGGGAACCGTCTGCTCTTCCTGATGCTCCTGTCGGGCGCGGCCGGGACACTGATGCTCGGGCCGGTGGCCGACCGGATCGGCCTGCGGGTGACGCTCGTGATCACACAGGCGCTCCTCACACCGCTGATCCTCGCGTTCGTCTATATCGGTGGGACCCTCGGCGTGTTCGCGCTGATGCTGGTCGGGGTCTGCGTGGTCGGCACGTTCGGCGTGACGATGGTGCTGAGCCAGCTCTACCTGCCGCGCCACGTCGGCATGGCGTCCGGCCTCTCGGTCGGGCTGGCGATGGGAATCGGAGGCGTCGCAGCCGTCGCAGCCGGCGCGATCGCCGACGCTGTCGGCCTGAAGACCGCACTGACGGTCAGCGCCCTCGCCCCGGCGCTCGGCGTCTTCTTCTGCCTGAAGCTGCCGGCGCCTGCGACGCGTGCCGAGGTGAAACCCGCCCCGGCCGCGGCCCTCTCGACCGACTGAGGCGACGGGTAGGTAACGTCGCTCCCATGGCTCCTGTCGGAAAGCTCCTGAAGCTGGCGCTGGCGGCCAAGGTCGCGGCCGACAACCTGTCGACCGAGGACCGCGAGCGCGTCATGCGCGCCCTGCAGTCGGCGGGCGACCGGTTCCGCCCGGCCAAGAAGGTCGTCGACGCACAGCCGCTCAAAGTCGCGCGGTCGAAGCACAAGGGCGTGTTCCAGGCGGTCATGGTCGACGCGCTGCGACAGCCGTTCGAGGAGTGGGTCAAGGGCCAGGGGCTCCGCACCTACCCGATCCCCGGTCTCGACGAAGACGACCTCGAGACGCTCGGCGTCGGGCCCGACGACACCACGCTCCGCCCGCACTAGTACTCCGTCAGGTCCAGTGCACGACCATGCCCTCGCCGGGGTCCGGCAGGGGCAACGCTTCGGCTTCCGCGACGACCGCGTCGCGTGCCGCCCGCGAGAGCTTCCGCCACGCCTGGATCGTCAGGACGCGCTGGGCGCGCCGCCACGTGCCGGCGATCTCGCCCGCCGACGAGCAGCGCGCCCGGCCAGACGCGCGGCGTCCACAGCTCACCACGCTGCGCGGCATCCGGCACGAGCAGCGCACGGCCCTCGGCCGTGCCGTGCAGCGTGTAGGCATCGCCGCTCGGGAGCAGGCGCGCGGCAGCAGCCGGCGCCGGAGCCTCGCGGACCGCGGCTTCGTCTGAGGTGAGCAGCGACGCCGCTCCGACCGGTGTCTGCACCGGCAGCAGCTCGCCTGCGAGCTCGTCGAACGCGCTGACCGCCTCTTTCGCGCCGAGCCCCGCCCACTTGGCGAATGCCTCCGGCCCTGACGGGCCGAAGACGTGCAGGAAGCGGCGCGCCAGCTCGAGCGTCGCCTCGACGCGAGTGATCGTCGGCGCAGGGACCGTCCACACGAGCGGCCGCCGAGCGCCTTCCCAGCGAATCGCAAGGGTGCCGGTCAGGGCGGCGTAGCGGAGCATGTTCCCGTGCACGCCGAGCGCCTGCCCGGCGTCGTCGTAGCGCATCCGCTCGCCGCCGAGCAGGTCGTGCAGACGAGGAGCAAGATCGTCGGCACGCCGGCGGATCATGCCGGTGTCCGGAAGCCGGGAGAGCGTGAAGACGGCGAGGTCGCGCTCTGCGATCACGTAGACCTGGTAGCGCGGCCCCCACACCTGCGTGAGCGAGGGGTCGTCCCACGCGAACGGGCCGGCGCCTTCGACGCGCGCGTGGATCGACAGGAGCGCAGCGCGCGGCATGCTGTCCTGCAGGCCGGCCCAGGCCGCCTGCCGCAGCGAGCGGCGCCCGGCCGGGAGCCGCTGGTCGAGCGCCCCGACGCGCCGCCGGAACGCGAGGATCTGCGCCCGCGTCAGCTTCAGCAGTGCCGCCATCTCGTGCAGAGTCTCGACGATTCGTTCTCGCGACGGAGTGCGAATCGTTCCGGCGGACGATGCGTCCGCGCCTTGCGGCTGCGACCATTCTGGGAGAGATGGCACAGCCACTGCGACTGATTCAGACCGAGCACGCTCCCGAAGCCCACGTCCATTCGACCGTGGTGCTCAATGTCCGGCTCGCCGGGAACGACGGCGAGCGGTGGGATGCGATCGGGATCGGTTCTACTCTCGCGGACGCGCTCGACTGGGCACTCGAGAGTGCGCCCGCCGGCGTCTCCTGGCTCGTCGCCTCGTGGTCTGAGACCTACGGCGACTGACGGAGAGGCCGCGCAAAGCGCCGCAGCCCCTCCGTCCCCCGGCTAGGCGTCGCAGCTGCCGCCGGGCGCCGCCGCCTGGGGCCGTCCCTTGTGACCCGCCTCCTGCATGATCGGCGGCACCTCGGGGTCGGAGACGAAGCCCTGCCAACCCTCCTCGTCCCAGTCGAAGAGCACCCAGACCCGGTCGCCTTCGTTGGGGTCGCGGAAGACCTTCGCGCCCTTCGAGCCGTGCTGCCGGCGCTTCTCGGCACCTTTGGTGGAGAAGATCTCCATGAAGCGGTCGAACTCTTCGACCTTTGTCGTTGCCAGGATCAACGCAATCCTCCTTCGTCGAGTGACCCCACGAGCATGCGCTCGACGCTGCGACGGCGCATCGGGCGAACGCCCTATGCCGTCTGAACGAGGTCGTTCTCGAAGGCCCAGACGGTCGCCGCCGCCCGACTACGCACGCCGGCCTTTTGGTAGAGGTGCTCGATGTGATGGCCGACGGTCTTGGCCGAGATGCCGAGGTCGTCGGCGATCTGCTGGTTCGACTCGCCCCGCACGAGCACGAGCAAGACCTCGAGCTCCCGTTCCGTCAAGCCGGCCGGGAGCTCGCGCGGTCGCTCGCGCACGCGATGACCGGCGGCGGCAAGCACCGCATCGACCGCCTGCGGGTCGAGCCGGCCTGCGTCGAGCTCGCGCCGGAGCTCCGCCTCGGCGGCCGAAGCGTCGAGGGCCGCCCTGTGCGGTCGCGCCTCGCGCATGGCCGAGTAGCAGTCGGCCGCTGCGAGGATGCGGGCGGGCAGGTCGAGCGCCGTCCCGGCCGTGCCGCGGTGATAGCCGGAGCCGTCGAGGCGCTCGTGGTGCGACCCGGCCAGGCGCCCGATCGGGGAAAGCGCCGGGGACTGGGCGAAGGCGCGCTCCGAGAAATGCGGATGGAGCCGCACCCGCTCCCATTCCCCGAAGCCGAGCGGCCCCGGTTTCTCCCAGATCGCGTTCGAGACGCCGACGCGGCCGAGGTCCTGCGCGAGCGCGGCGCGGCGCACGAGGGTGACCGTCTCCGCCGGGAGATCGAGCCGCCAGGCCGCGGCCTCGGCCAGGTCGGCGACGGTCGTCGAGTGCTCGCGCAGCCACGGCGACTTGAGACCGGTGAGGGCGGCGATCGCAACGAACGCAGCGTCGACGCGCTCGCCCTCGAGCCAGAGCTCGGGGAACGGCTCCGCCTCCATCGCCTGAGCCCAGATCCGCGTCTCGTCGAGCCCGGCGAGGAGGTCGCCGAAGTTCCGCACGGCGAGCTCGGCGAGCTGCGGCTCATACGCTGCACCCGTTCGCTGCTCGATCACCGACCGCGCTTCCTCCGGCCCGGAGGCAGAGAGGAACAGTGAGCTGTCCCGCGCCACGTGTACGAGGCGCATCGACAACGGGATCTCGTCGCCGCGCGCGTTCGGAAACCCCCGTCCGTCCCAGCGCGCGAACACGTACTCGAGTGCCTGTTCGATGCCCGGACCCGAGGTCGAGCCACCCGGCAAACCGCTGCGCGACCTCGCACATCGCTGCGAACGCATCACGAGCCCGCGGGCCGGCGTTGGCGATCGCATCCTCGATGATCGCCTCACGCACCTCCGGTGGTTTCCCCGCGCCGATGTATGCGCGGTAGAACGCAAGCACCTCCGCCGGGTTCGTCGCGTCGATCAGGAAGAAGGCCGCGCGGTGGGCTATGTCGTCGCCGTAGAGCTGTGCGGCCTCGTGCCCGTTCGAGGTGCAGCCGGAGGCGTGGAGCAGCGCAACGTAGTACGCGTCGACGAGCTCCTCGGCGGACGCTCCGGCGAGCTCACCCAGGCGAACGGCGAGGACCGCGGTGCGCAGTGCGTGCTCGAGCGGTTGCCCGGTGCCGAGATCGGTCGCGAGCGACAGTGCGCCCACGAGCTCAGCCGCACGGATCTGCCGTTCGCCCGACGGCAGCGCTGACGCAACCCGTGCGCGGTCGTCCGTCGCCAAGCCGTCACCCTACTCCGCGCTCGGCGCGGACTGAGGGCGGGCCTGCGCAGCTGCGCGCTCGGCTCGTTGGCATGAACCGGGCGGCACTGTAGGGTCGCGCCCACCTCAACGAGAGGAACTCTGTGGTTTCCGACCGCTTCGATCGTCTGCTGCCGCTCGCCGGCGTGGTGGCAGGATTGTTGTTCTTCGTTGGTCTGGCGCTCCTGCGCAACGACCCCGCCAGCGAGACCGGTCCGGCCAAGACGTTCGCGTACTGGCACGACAACCGGGCCCAGCACCAGATCATCGCGTTGCTCGTGGCTCCCCTGATCTCGTTCTTCCTGCTCAGCTTCGGGGCCGGTTTGCGACGCCGGCTCGCGCAGGGCAACGGCGACGCGGGGCATGGCACGGTCGCGTTCGGGGGTGCGCTGCTCGCTGCGGCGATGTTCTCGCTCATCGGGATGCTGGAGGCGGCGATGACGAACGCCGCGCATTACGGGCACCCGAGCACCGTCTACACGCTCAACCAACTCCACTCCTATGACTGGCTGGCCTGGAACGTGGCGTTCGCGGCGATGCTGCTCGCAACGGGTCTCGGCGCCCGGCGCAACGGGATGCTGCCGGTGCCGCTGGTCTGGGCGACGATCGTCATCGGAGCGTCACTCCTCACGCCGCTCGGCTTCTTCGGCTTCATCCTCGTCCCGATCTGGCTGATCGTGGTCGGACTCTGGCTCAGACTCCACCCGATCGACGTGCGAATCGTCGCCGACAGCTCGGTGGCGGCGACTGGATAGGGCGGCCTCGGCGGCGACGATGGCCGACATCGCCGACGCCTGACTGACGCACCCGGCGCCCGTCAACGTGACGGGCTACTCGAAGGCCGCCGCAAGGGGCCTTCGGGTCCTGGACCTCGGCGAGCACCACACAAACCGACACGTCCTCGGGTCTGACCCCGGGACACCACGCAAACCGACACGTCCTCGGGTCTGACCCCGAGACACCACGCAAACCGACACGTCCTCGGGTCTGACCCCGAAGACACCACGCAAACCGACACGTCCTCGGGTCTGACCCCGGCGGCGGCACGTCGCGGTTCAGGACATGACGGGCGAAGACCGAACGCCCGTGATGCGGCGCGTAGCATCACCGCGTGGACGCAGACCAGGAAGCGGTGTGGGCGCGCGGTGCAGGCGATCTACACCGCCTTCCTCGCAGGCGACCGGGCGGCGATCGACGCGAACATCTCGCCGGACGCGACCGTCTGGGACTCCACGCACGAGCCGCTCGTCCGCGGTCGCGCGGAGCTCGATGCGGTTCGGAACGCGCGACCACCGGGCGGCCCGGCGCCGAGCGACCTCGCCGCACAGGATCCGGTGATCGACGTCTTCGGCGACGTCGCACTCGTGCGGCACGTGCTCGTCGTCCGCTTTCCGCCCGACGCGGAGCTCGAGGACGAGCGGATCCGCAACACCTCCGTCTGGCGCAAGACCGGCGGCCGGTGGCTGTGCATCCACAACCACGAGGACGTCGTCGGCTAGCGTCTACAACTAATCGCCGATCACCGCAGCGTCGGCAGCGACGGCGGACAAGACCTCGTGCGCGCGTTCCGGCCACACGCCGGTGCGCAGCTCGACCACGATCGAGCCGTCGATCGCCGTCCCGCCGCCCGCAACCCGATGCACCGCGGCGACGAACTCGTCGACATCGGCGACGCGGTCTTTGAGCAGGTAGCCCAGGCCCGAGACCTCGTTGCCGAACAACTGCAGCGCGTTCTCGACGTCGACGTGCGACGAGAGGAGCAGCACGCTCGTCCGCGGGTGCCGGCTCCTGATCGTGGCCGCTGCGCGAATTCCCTCGTCGGTCTTGGTCGGCGGCATGCGGATGTCGACGATCGCGATGTCCGGCAGCGTGGACTCGATCAGGTCGAGCAGATCCGTCGCCGTTCCGGCCTGCCCCACGACCTCCAGCCCTTCTTGCTCGAGCAGCGCCGCGATCCCCTCCCGCAGGAGGACGGAGTCGTCCGCAAGCACCACCCTCAGGGCAGCCGGCAGCGAGGGCCGCGCGTTCGGCCGCGGGAACTCGCCTTGCAGATCCGGGGCCACGATCCGGAACAGACGCGTCGCACACGGGATCCCCCGCAGGTCGAACTCGCCGAGATCGTGCGCGGCGAACGAGTCGCAGTCGAGCGACGCGACCGTCGACTCGGAGGCCATGATCTCGCCGCCGTGCGCCGCCTGCGCGACCCGCGCGGCATGGTGCACCGCGAGCCCGACGTAGCCGTCGCCCGCTGCGGCTGCACGCCCCGTATGCAGCCCCATGCGAACGCGCACCGGGACCGGCCACGGCTCCGCCGCCAGCGACCGCTGACTCGCGATCGCAGACTCGACGCCCGTCCGCGGCGTCGAGAACACGGCGAACACCTCGTCCCCACGCGCGTCGACGACGCGGCCGTCGGCAGCCCGCACGGACTCGGCTACGAGCTCGCGCGCGCGCTCGAGCACCTCGACATACCCGCTGCCCAGGCGGTCGATCAGGCTCGTCGAGCCCTCGATGTCCGTGAACAGAAAGGTGAGCTCCTCCACCGGGCAAGCGTAGACGCGTCACGTCGTCAGCTAGCGTCAGAGCGTGTTCGACTACGCCACCCGCCAGCAGCGCCTGTCCGAGCGGCTCGAGCAGGCCGGCGTCGACGCGCTCTTCCTCGCGCCGTCCGCCGACCTCGAGTACCTGACCGGCGTCGAGCGGCAGATCCCGAATTTCGGCGAGGCCTCGTACGCGCACGGCTGGGTGACCGGCGCCTTCTTCCGCCCCGGGCGCGACCCGGTCTTCCTCTTCCCGCGCATGTTCGCGGCGTTCGACCTGCGCGAGGAGCCGGCGGGCGAGGTGATCGTCGTCAACGAGACCGACGACGGCGCCGCGATCTTCGAGCGGGTCGCGAAGCAGATCGACGGGCACGGTGCGCGCGTCGGCGACCGCGTCTGGACGGAGACCGCGCTCCACCTCGGCCGGACGCGTCGGCTTCGAGCGGCTGCAGACCGGCTCGCACATCGTCAACGAGCTGCGGCGGACGAAGACCGACGAGGAGCTCGCAGCGCTGGGCCGCGCGGTCGACACCGTCGAGCAGACGATGGCCGCGGTCGCGCCGCTCGTCGTGCCCGGCGTGACGATGCTCGAGCTCGCCGAGGCGGTCGAGCACGAGCTGCTCGCCGCCGGCTCGCGCTGCCCGTCGTTCGCGACGCACATCTTCACCGGGATCGAGCCGGAGCGACTTCGACTCGCACACCGACACCGGCCGCACGCCCGATCCCGGCGAACACGTCGGTGATGTTCGACTTCGGCGGCGTCGTCGACGGCTACTGCTCCGACTTCGGCCGCACGGTCTACTGCGGCGAGCCGCCGCACGACTACCTCGACGGCGTACGACGACGATGCTCGCCGCCTACGAGGCGGGCAAGGCCGCCGCCACGCCCGGGACACGCGCGCAGGAGGTCAACGCCGCCTGCCGCGCGCCGATCGAGGACGCGGGCCTCGGCGAGCACTTCCGCCACCGCATGGGCCACGGCATCGGCATGGACGTCCACGAGCGGCCGTTCCTCTCGACCGAGGACGAGACGCCGCTCGAGCCCGGCATGACGTTCACCGACGAGCCGTCGATCATCGTCCCCGGCCGCTACAGCCTGCGGATCGAGAACATCATCGTGGTCGAGGAGGGCGGCGGGCGGAGCCTCAACTCCTATCCCGCCGCCCTCGTCGTCAACTAGCGTCGCTACTTCGGCGCGACCTTCGTGACGTCGATCGAGTACACCGCGTTGTAGACGGCGTTCTTCAGATCGGACGTCGCGACGAACACCTGCGTCGGCTGCATGAGCGGGAAGTACGGCCCGCTCGCGTTCAGCTGGCGCTGGAACTGCTGGAACAGCGCCGTCCGCGTCTTGCGGCTCGGTCGCGACCGCGGCGGCGGCGGCCGTCTTCTCGATCGCCGCGCTGCGTGCCCTTCGCCCAGCCCGCGCGCAGGCCGACGAGGTCGCCCGGAGCGAACGTCAGGTAGTCGGCGGGATCCGGGTAGTCCGGCCCCCAGAGCGACAGCCCGAACGCCATCTTGCCGCTGCGGTAGCTCGTCAGCCACGTGCCGGTCGGCGAGCCCGACAGCTGCACGTCGATCCCGATCGACTGCAGGTTCGCCTGCACCTTCTGCGCGAGCGTCGCGAACGGGACGCCGTTGATCGTCAGGTCGCTCGGGTACTCGAGCGTGACGCTCTCGCTCGCCTGGCCCGAGGCCTGCAGCGCCGTCTTCGCCTTGGGGACGTTCTGCTTGACCGCTTCCTTCGCGGGCAGCGCGCCGCGCGAACATCGACGGGATGATCCCGGGCGTCTGGTACGCGCCCGGCCCGGCGACGGACAGGATCGACTTGTAGTCGAGCCCGAAGCGGACCGCGTTCTGCCACTGCTTGTTCGAGGTGACCGCCGAGATCGCCTTGTCGTTGTTCGCGAACAGCCAGAACACCCACGTCGAGGGCTGCAGCGAGACCTTGACCTTCGAGTTCGACTTGAGCGTCTGCGCCTGGTCGGAGGCGAGGTCGATCGCGACCTCGTGCGAGCCGCGGCCGACGTTGATCAGCTGCGTCGCCGCGACCATGTTGCGGACGACGACGGTGTCGAACGTCGGCTTGCTCGCGCCCCAGTACTTCGTGTTGCGCTTCGAGCGTGACCTGCGAGGTCGTGCTGTACGCCGAGAGCACGTACGGGCCGCTGCCCGCGCCGACCGACGAGGAGGAGTTGAGCCACGACTCGGCCTTGTCCTTCTTGTCGGCGCCGACCGAGGCGGTGCCGCCGTGCTGCTTCACGAGCTTCGAGTTGACGATGCCCGTCGACGGGTTGGCGAGGATCGCCGGCAGCTGCCCGGCCGGCGTCTTCGAGCGCATGATCGACGCGGTACTTGCCGGACGGCTTGACCACGACGCCGTCGAGCAGGAACGCCGGGTTGCCCTTCAGGTTGATCAGCCGGTTGAGGGAGAAGACGACGTCGGCCGACGTGAGCGGGTCGCCGTTCGCGAAGTGCACGTTCTGCTTCAGGTTGAAGATGAACGTCTTCGCGCCGTTCGACGCCTTCCACGACGCGACGAGCAGCGGGACCGGATGCGCGAGGTCGCCCTTGTTGTAGGTGAAGAGCGTGTCGAAGATGCCGCGGTCGACGATCGACCCGGTCGGATCGAACGCGCGCTGCGGGTCGGACGTCTTGAGCGTGAACGAGTTGTCGACGACGAACGTCGACGAGGCCGCGCGATGTGAGCTCGCGGCGAGCGCGGCGGCGGCGCAGGCGAGCGCCGTCGAGCGCGACGAGCGGCACGAGTCACCCGCCATCTGTGGAATGTGGAACGACTCACTATTGGACTCCTTGGCTCGATTCCGAGGGGCTTTCCAGACTATTCGACGTTCGGCGAGGCCGACCAGTTGGGGAAGCGGCTCCGGCGGCGCGCCCGGCGACTGCAGCCAGCACGCCGCCGAGCGCCGCTCCGCCAGCTCGAGGAGCGGCGGCTCCTCGACCGGGCAGCGGTCGAACGCGTACGGGCAGCGCGGGTGGAAGCGGCAGCCGGACGGCGGGTGCGCGCGGGTCGGGCACCTCGCCGGGCAGCGCCTCGGGCAGCGATGCCCGCGCCGTCCGCGCGCGGCACCGCCGCGATCAGCGCCTCGGTGTAGGGGTGCGCGGGCGACTCGCCAGAGCGCGTCGGTCGGCCCGATCTCGACCATCCGGCCGAGGTACATGACCGAGACCTCGTCGGCGACGTGGCGGACGATCGCGAGGTCGTGCGAGATCAGCAGCAGCCCCACGTCGAGCTCGCGCGAGAGCCGCTTGAGCAGGTTCGCGAGCTGCGCCTGCGCCGAGGCGTCGAGCGAGGCGAGCGGCTCGTCGAGCACGATCACCGACGGGTCGGCGGCGAGCGCGCGGGCGATCGCGATCCGCTGCCGCTGGCCGCCCGAGAACTCGTGCGGGAAGCGCTTGAACGCGTTCGCGGGCAGGCCGACGAGCTCGAGCAGCTCGCGCACCCGCGCCTCGCGCTGCGTCCTTGCCGGTGCCGTCGGCGACCTGGCTGCCGATCGTGCGGCGCGGGTTGAGCGACGAGTACGGGTTCTGGAAGACGAGCTGGAGCTGGACGAGCTCGGCCGGGCGCGCGCGGCGGCCGAGCGCGGTCACCGGCCGGCCCTCGAAGGTGACGGTGCCGCTCGTCGTCTTGACGAGCCCGACCGCCGCGCGCGCGAGCGTCGACTTGCCGCAGCCCGACTCGCCGACGAGGCCGACGATCCGGCCGCGCTCGACCGCGCAGGCTCGCGCCGGCGACGGCGCGCACGCGGCCGCCGCGGCCGTGGTAGTCGACGACGACGTCGTGCAGCTCGAGCGCGCTCATCGCGGCGAACGGGTCGACGTGACAGGCGAGCCGGCCGGTCGCCGACCGGGACGAGCGGCGGCACGACCGTCGCGGCACTCGTCGATCGCGTACGCGCAGCGCGGATGGAACGCGCAGCCCGGCGGGATTCGCCCGGGCGTCGGCGGCGCGCCGGCGATCGCGACGAGGTCCTGCTCCTTCGGCGCCTCCGGATGCGGCAGCGCGTCGAGCAGCGCGCGCGTGTACGGGTGGCGCGGGCGCTGCAGGACGTCCTCGCGCGCGCCCGACTCGACGACGCGGCCCGCGTAGAAGATCGAGACGCGGTCGGCGATCGACGAGAGCACGCCGAGGTCGTGCGTGATCAGGACGACCGCCAGCTCGTGCTCGCGCCGCAGCCGGTCGAGCAGCCGCAGGATCCCGGCCTGCACGGTCACGTCGAGCGCGGTCGTCGGCTCGTCGGCGATCAGCAGCCTCGGCCGGCAGGCGAGCGCGATCGCGATCGCGATCCGCTGCCGCATCCCGCCCGAGAACTGGTGCGGGAAGCGGCTTGAGCGCGGCGCGCGGGTCGGGGATGCGCACCTCGGTCGAGCAGCTCGACCGCGCGGTCGTCGGCCGCGCGGCGGTCGAGCCCGAGGTGCAGGCGCACGTGCTCGGTCAGCTGCTTGCCGACCGAGAGCATCGGGTGCAGCGACGTGTAGGGGTCCTGGAAGACCATCGCGATGTCGCGGCCCGCTGATGCTCTGCAGGCGGCGGCGCGAGCATCGCGATCAGGTCGTCGCCGCCGAAGCGCGCCGTCCCTTCGACCGCGCGAGCCCTCCGGCAGCAGGCCGAGCAGCGCGAGCATCGAGATGGTCTTGCCGCTGCCGCTCTCGCCCGCGATCCCGAAGACCTCGCCCGGCTGCACCTCGTAGTCGACGCCGTCGACGACGGTCACGTCGCCCGCCGGCGTCGGCAGGCGGACGCGCAGCCCCTCGACCGCGAGGGTGCTCACGGCGCCTCCTCGACGCGCCGCGCGGTGCGCGGGTCGAAGACGTCGCGCAGGCTGTCGCCGAGGAAGTTGAACGCGAGCACGACGGTGAAGATCGCGAGCCCCGGGAACGTGCCGATCCACCACCACTGGAAGTACTGCGTGCCGTCGGCGACCATCGACCCCCACTCCGCCGTCGGCGGCTGCGCGCCGAGGCCGAGGAACGAGAGGCCGGCGAGCAGCAGGATCGCGTTCGCGAGGTCGAGCGTCGCGAGCACGAAGATCGGGCCGGCGACGTTCGGGAGCATGTCGCGGAAGAGCGTCTTGCGGCTCGACGCGCCGAGCAGCCGCGCCGACTGCACGTACTCCGACTCGCCGACCGAGAGCACGAGCCCGCGCACGACGCGCGCGTACGACGGCCAGGCGACGACGACGATCGCGAGCGCCGCGTTCGAGAGGCCGCGGCCGAGCACCGCGGCGACGACCATCGCGAGGATGATCGCCGGGAAGGCGAAGACGAGGTCGGTCAGCCGCATCAGGACGCCGTCGACCGGGCCGCGGAAGTAGCCGGCGACCGCGCCGACGTCGCTGCCGATCACCAGCGCGAGCGCAGACGAGCATGAGCGCGATCGGCAGCGAGACGCGCGAGCCGTAGATGACGCGGCTGAAGACGTCGCGGCCGAGCTCGTCGGTGCCGAAGAGGTACGACCAGGACGGGCTCTGCGCCGGCGCGGCGTTCTGCGCGAGCGGGTCGTGCGGCGCGATCAGCGGCGCGAAGATCGCGATCAGGATCCAGGCGACGGCGATCACGACGCCGATGATCGCGAGCGGCTGCCGCCAGGCGCCGGAGATCGTGAAGCGCCTGCGCGGCGCGCCGCGACGGCGACGGCGGACGTGCGTCACGTGAGCCGGATCCGCGGGTCGATGACGCGCGTACAGGACGTCGACGACGAAGTTGACGGTCACGTAGACGACCGCGACGAACATGCTGACGCCGGCGATCGCGGGCACGTCGAGGTTGACGGCGGCCTGGTAGGCGTACTGGCCGATCCCGGGCCAGGAGAAGATCTTCTCGACGAGCACCGCGCCGGTGAGCACGTTCGCGAAGACGAGCCCGAGCACCGTGATCACCGACGGCAGCGCCGCGCGCAGGATGTAGCGCGGACGACGATGCGTCCGGGCAGGCCCTTCGCGCGGGCCGGCGCGCACGTAGTCGTTGCCGATCACCTCGAGCACGGCCGAGCGCGTGAAGCGCGTCAGCAGGCTGACGTTGAAGGCCGCGAGCACGAGCGCCGGCAGGATGATGTGGTGGAGCGACGTCCCGAAGAGGCCGAGGTTGCCGTCGAGCAGCGCGTCGATCGTGTAGAGCCCGGTGACGTTCGGCGGCGGGTCGACGCCCGGGTCGAGCCGGCCGGCGCCGGGGAACCAGTTGAGCTTGTAGAAGCCGACGTAGAGCGCGACGAGCGCGATCCAGAACGTCGGCATCGAGATGCCGGCGAGCGAGGTGACGCGCAGGGCGTGGTCGGTCGGCCGGTTGCGCCGCAGCGCCGCGATCACGCCGAAGCGCGACGCCGACGAACGCGGCGAAGAGCACCGAGTAGAGCGCGAGCTCGGCCGTCGCCGGGATGAATGTGCCGAGGTCGTGGCGTGACGGCGGCGTGCGTGAGCGACGACTGGCCGAGGTCGCCGTGGAGCAGGTGGTTGAGGTAGAGCAGGTAGCGCTGCGGCAGCGGCTTGTCGAGGCCGTAGTGGTGCTCGAAGGCCGCGACGGCGGCGGGGTCGCCGGCGGCCTGCTCGCCGAGGTTCGTCGCGACGGCGTTCGACGGCACGAGCTGCGTGAGCAGGAAGGTGACGGCCGTGATGCCGAGCAGCAGGACGACGAGCGCGAGCGAGGCGGCGCAGGACGAAGCGGAAGAGCCCGTCGGCGCGGCCGGAGCGGCGCGCGCGCCGGCCGGGGGCTTCGGTGATCGCCGTCGGAGCCGTCGTCAAGGGACGACCGATCGTACCGGCGGGTCCGAGACGCCAGAATGGGTGCGTGGCGAGGCGAACGGTGCGGGACGGATCGGAGTTCGAGCGGCTCGCGGGCTACGCGCGGGCGGTGCGGGTCGGCGCGCACGTCGCGGTGAGCGGAACGGCGGCGATGTCGGAGGGCGTGGTGCTGTTCCCCGGCGACGCGTACGAGCAGACGCGCGAGGCGATCGCGAAGGCGCTCGCGGCGGCGGCGGAGCTCGGCGCGTCGGTCGGCGGACGTGGTCCGCACGCGGCTCCTGCTCGCCGACGGGCTGCGACTGGCACGCGGCGGTGCGCGCGCACGGCGAGGCGTTCGCGGGCGTCGATCCGGCGAACACGACGTACTTCGTCGCGGGCTTCATCCCGGAGGGCGTGCTCGTCGAGGTCGAGCTCGACGCGATCGTCGAGCGGCTAGACGAGCTGCGGCTCGGGCACGAGCCTGCCGGTCGCGAAGCGGTCGAGCCCGAGGATGTCGAGCGACGGGATCGCGCTTGCCGAGCGACGGCGTCGGCGGTGATGCGTGCGACGGCGGGGGCGATCATGAACCCGTGCCCGCTGAAGCCGCAGGCGACGAAGAGCCCGTCGGCAACGGGACCGAGGATCGGCTGGTGGTCGGGCGTGACGTCGTAGACGCCGTGCACGAGCTGCGAGAACGAGACGTACTCGAGGCGGGGCAGCAGCTGCTCGATGCCGGAGCGGATCGTTGGCGCGCCACTGCGCCCGGTTTTCGTCGGCGTCGCCGCGCGCGGAAAGGTCGCTGGCGAGCACACGCCCGTCGGCGAGCTGCTTGGCCGCGAAGGCGAGCTCGGGCGCGACGACGAGCGGCTCGAGCAGGCGCTCCTCGATCGGATCGCTGAGGAAGAGGTAGCGATCCTCGGCCGACGACCGGCAGGTCGATTCCGAACGGCGCGAGCAGCGTGCGCGACTCGGTGCCGGCAGCGATGACGACGGCGTCGGCGTCGACGCCCTCGACGCGCCAGCCGGTCGGCGTCTGTTCGATCGTGCGCACGTCGACGATCCGCACGTCTGCGTCGCGCGCGAACGCCTCGACGACGGACTGCGGCCGGTCGAAGTAGCCGTCCTCGGCGCACCAGGCAGCACCGGCGAGTTCGTCGACGCGCAGCCCCGGCACGAGCTCGGCCGCCTCGGCGGCGGAGACGATGCGCGACGGAACGCCCTCCTCGTTCTGCAGGCGGACGTTCGCCTCGAGTCGCTCGAGCGTACCGGTGCTGTGAGCGGCGAAGAGGTAGCCGCCGCGGCGAAGCGTCAGCGGGACGCGAGGCGAGAGGTGCATGTCGGCCTCTCGCCAGAACGCAACGGACTCGACCGCGAGACGGCAGGCGACCCGCGTCCCCCACTGCTGCCGAACGCCGCCCGGCTGAACGCCGGAAGCCCCGGCGCCGATGCCTGCGCGCTCGAGCACCACGACCTCCACTCCCTGTCCACGCAACTGACGCGCGACCGCGAGTCCCGACGATCCCCGCCCCGACGACCACGCATCGCATGACGTGAGGATGCCCGACGCTCGCGCGCAGCGTCGGCCCTCGGGCTACGCGCTTGGCTTCCCCCCGACGCCCCAGTTCTTCGGCGAAACACCTTGGACGACCACCCAGATGTGCTCGCGCGCCGCCCCGCTCGACTCGGCAAGCGCGTCGGTCAGACTCTCGATGATCTTCGGCACCGATTCCTCGGTGACGCGCGCGTCGTACAGCTTGACCTCGATCAGCGGCATCCTGCACTCACTCCCTTTCGCCTAGACATCCTGGTAGCGCTCGCGGTAATCCTCCCGCACCGGGTGGAACACGTCGAGCACCGTCGCTCCCTCATCCCCGCAATACGCCGAGTGCGGTACGCCCGGCGGAAGGACATATGCCTCGTACGGTCCGAGTTCGCGGGCCGTACCGTTCACGACCAGCGCTTGCATTCCCCGAAGCACGATGCCGAGATCATCGCCCGGCTTCCGAACAAGGGCCGACGATGCCCGCCGCCAACTCGAATGGCAGCTGCTCGTCGAGGCGAACGATCTGAATGTCCCGCGTCAACCGGCCATTCCAAGGGTCTCGACGAACGCGTCGATCCGGCGGAGTCCCTCGCGGAGGTTCTCCTCGGAGTTCGCGTAGCTGATCCGTAGGTGCCCCTTTCCACGGCGGCCAAAGGCCGTACCGGCGAGCGTCGCGACTCCCGCCTCCTCGAGGAGGCGAGCTGCCAGGTCCTCCGCCGAGAGGGGAAGCGCCCGAACGTCCGGGAATGCATAGAAGGCGCCGGCAGGGAGACTGCACGTCAGGCCGGGGATCGCGTTCAGCGCGTCGACGACGAGGGAACGGCGACGGAGGAATTCGGCCCGCATGTCGTGGACGAAGTCCTGCGGGCCTTCGAGGGCGGCGACCGCCGCGTGCTGGATGAACGGTGGAACGCAGGACGTCGAGTTGACGAAGAATCGGACGAGCGGCTCCACGAGCTGCGACGGCACCGCGGCAAACCCGCACCGCCAACCCGTCATGGCATATGTCTTGGAAACGCCGTCCAGGATGATCGTCCGGTTCGCGAGGCGGCCACCGGCGGCGACGCTGCGAAAGTCCCCGTCGTACTGCAGCTGCGAGTAGATCTCGTCCGCGAATACCCACGCGTCCGTTTCTTCGAGCACCGCCGCCACGGCATCGACGGCGGACGCGTCGAGCGATCCGCCGGTCGGGTTGTGCGGTGCGTTGAGGATCACGACTCGCGTGCGAGACGTGAGCAGGCTGCGGAGCCGTTCGGGGTCGAGTTGGAAGGCGTCGACGTCGAGGAGCGGCACGGGCACCGGTGTCGCGCCTGCGAACCGCACCGCCGACTCGTAGATCGGAAAGCCGGGATCGGGCAGCACGACTTCGTCGCCGACGCCGCACGTCGCGAGGATCGTGAAGAAGATGAACGGCTTCGCCCCGGTCGCGACGAGGCAGGTCGAAGCGTCCACGTCGACGTCGCGCGTACTGCGGAAATAGGCTGCCGCTGCCTCGCGGAGCTCTGCCGTGCCGGCGGACGGGCAGTAGTGCGTCATTCCCGCCGCGAGGCCCTCCACAGCGGCGGCCACGACATGCGGCGGCGTGTCGAAGTCGGGCTCGCCGATCTCGAGGTGGACGATCGAGCGGCCCTGCCGCTCGAGCGCCTGGGCACGCGCGAGGACGCTGAACGCCGTCTCGGTTCCGAGCCGCTCGACTGACGTCGCGAGCGGCGGGTGCTGTTGCGTCGACTCGCTCAACGGTCCGATTCAACAGCAACATGCGATTCAACGGCAACAGCGGTGCCCGCTGCGCAGCCCCGCTCGAGCGCCTCGTCCACGGGGTTTCCCTCGGCGAGCGCGAGCAGAACGGTTGCAGCGAGCGCGTCGCCCGCCCCGACGGGCGCCGCAGCGAGGACGGTTTCCGGCCGTACGTGCACACCCGCAGCGCGGGCGCCGTCGGGGCCGAGGGTCGTGACGACCAGCGGGCCTGCGAGCTCTCCCAGCGCCTCGATCGCATCGTCGTCGCCGAAGATGACGTCGACGTGCCCGATCAGCGCCCGCAAACGCGCGCTGTCAAAGGCACGGACGAGCCCGGCAGCTCCGAGGTCGACGCCGACGACGCCGCCGAGCGCGAACGCCGCGGCCGCTCCCGCTCCCGAGTCGTCGCGCAGAAGCTGATAGCCCGACACGAGCACGGCCGCCGCGCTGACGTCGCCCGGGACGTGCTCCGGAGCAAACCTCGCATTCGCACCGCGCTCGGCGGCGACGGAGCCCCCGGCGTAGACGGCGCGGCCGGTGCGGGCGCCGGGCACGGTGCCGAGGAGCGCGTCGATTCCCGCGCGGGCGAGATCCCGCCGCACGAGCTCGCCGACGACGTCGTCGCCCACGCAGCCGATCACGACCGCCGGGCGTCCCATGGCGGAAGCAGCGCGTGCCGCGTTGACCGCCGAACCACCCGCGCGCACCTCGATCGCCGCGTGCACGGGCTGGTCACCGAGCGGTGGCGCGAGCACGTCGAGCAGCACGTCGCCCACGGCGGCGAGATCGACTGTGCTCACGAGCCGCGTTTCGTCCGTTCAAGCGGCAGAAGACCCGAGCATGAGCGAGAGCACGCTGCGCTGCCCGGCTGCGGACAGGTGATCGAGGTCGACTCGGCGACCGCGAAGGCGCGCGACGAGAGGACGCTGACGTGCCCCACCCGGCGCCGGCATCGGCGCGACGGCGAGTGGTGCACGACCCGGCGATCGGGCCGTAGCGCGACCCCGTCACTCGCCTGTGAACTCGGGCGGGCGCTTGTTGACGAACGCGTCGACGCCTTCGCGGAAGTCGTGCGTCTGCTGCAGCAGGCCGTAGGCGAGTCCCTCCACCTCGAGCCCGAGGTGCAGCGGGCCGTCGTAGGCGAGGTTCAGAACGCGCTTCGCCATGGCGAGCGAGAGCGGCGAGACCCTGCGCAGCTCGGCGCAGAGCGACGTGGCCGCGGCGTCGACGTCCTCGGCGACCTCGGTGACGAGCCCGAGCGCCACCGCCTCTTCCGCGCCGATCCTACGGCCGCGCATGACGACGTCCTTCGCGCGCCCGAGGCCGATCATGCGTGCGAGACGCTGCGTGCCGCCGGAGCCCGGGATCATCCCGATCGTCGCCTCCGGCAGCGCGAGCTGCACGTCGCGGCGCGGCGACGCGAAAGTCGCACGCGAGGGCGAGCTCGAGGCCGACGCCGAAGACGTAGCCCTGGAGGGCGGCGATCACGGGCTTCCGGCAACGCTCGGCTGCGGCGACGTTGTGCGCCAGCCGCGACACCGTCCACGGGACTGGCTTCGAGGAAGCCGGCGATGTCGCCGCCGGCCGTGAACGCGCCGCCGGCGCCCGCGACGACGATGAAGCGGATTCCGTCGTCGGCATCCTGCTCCTCGAACACCTCGCGCAGCTGCTCGCGCGCGAGCATCGACACGCGGTTGAACTTGCCCGGGACGTCGAGCGTGATCCTGGCGACGTCGCCGTCGCGCTCGACGCGGAAGCCCTCGTAGCTCACACCTCCACCTCCTTCGTCGCCTCCGTGAGCAGTCGCCGGAGGATCTTGCCGCTTGCCGACTTCGGGAGCTCGGCGACGAGACGGTACTCGCGCGGGCGCTTGAACCGCGCGAGCTCGGAGGCGAGGCAGTGCGCGTCCAGCTCCTCGGCGGTCGCGGTGCCGACGACCCACGCGGTGACGCGCTGGCCGAACCGGTCGTCGGGAACGCCGGCAACGGCGACCTCCCGCACGCCGGGATGCCGCGCGAGGACGTTCTCGACCTCGAGTGGATGGATGTTCTCGCCGCCGCTGATCACCATGTCGTCGACGCGTCCCTCCACCCACAGGTCGCCGTCCTCGTCGATCCGGCCGACGTCACTCGTGCGGTACCAGCCGTCGCGGAGCGCGCGCTGCGTCGGCGTCCGGCCGGTTCCAGTAGCCGGCGAAGGACTCGTCCCCGTCCAGGTCGGCGTAGATCTCGCCGTCGACCAGCTTCAGCCGCGCGTTCAGCGCGGGTCGTCCCGCGCAACCCGGCTTCCGCCGCTGGTCCGCGCCGATCGAGAACGTGTAGATCTCGGTGGAGCCGTAGTGGTTGACGAAGACCTCGGGTGCGAAGACGGCGTCGCACCGTTCGACGAGCGACGGCGTCATCGGCGCGCCTGCATAGCCGAGCGCGCGCACCGAGGAGAGGTCGCGCGTCCCGACGTCCGGGTGGTGCACGAGGTCGTGGAAGAGCGTCGGAGCGAGGTAGAGCGACGTCAGGCGTTCGCGCTCGATCAGGTCGAGCGCCTCGGCGGCGTCCCAGCGCGCGAGCGAGTCGAAGCATCCGCCGACGACGTGCATCGCGAGCAGCGAGTGAATCCCCATCGTGTGGTAGAGCGGCATCACACCGAGCGTCCGGTCCCCGGGCAGGTAGCCGTGCTGCAACGCCTGGCGAGACCGCGCCGGCGCGGTCGGCGCGGTGGGAGCGCGGCACTCCCTTGGGCTGACCGGTCGTCCCGGAGGTGTAGAGGATGAGGCTGGTCGTCGCGCTCGTCCAGATCGAGCGCGCCCGGATGCTCGTCCCCCTCCGGCAGCGAGTCGCCGTCCCGGATGACGCATGCGGCGCCGCAGTCGCGGATGCAGTAGTCGAGCTCGTCGTCGCCGAGCCGCCACGAGAGCGGCACGAAGACGACGCCGCGCCCACTGAGCCGCCCAGTAGAGGAGCGCCGTCTCGATCCGGTTGTCGAGCACGACCGCCAGCCGGTCCCCCGCCTCCAGCTCGAGGCCACCGGCGATGCGCGCGACACGCGAACGCAGGTCGGCGTACGAGATCCCCGGCAGCGCCTCCACCTCCGGGTGACGCTCGGCGGCGGCGACCAGTGAGCGCGCCAGGTTCACGAGGCGGCGTCCATGATCGCGTCGACGATCGGCTCGTAGCCCGTGCACCGGCAGATGTGGCCGCCGAGCATGTCGACCACCTCCTGCCGCTCCGGTCGACCGCGCGCGAGCAGGTCGGTGGCGGCGATCAGGATGCCCGGCGTGCAGAAGCCGCACTGGAGCGCGTGACGGCGCCGGAATGCCTCCTGCAGGGCGCCCCACTCGAGCCCCTCGACCGTCACGATCTCGCCGCCGTCGGCCTGCACCGCGAAGGTCAGGCAGGAGCGGACGCTCCGCCCGTCGAGCAGGACGGTGCAGGCGCCGCAGACACCGTGCTCGCAGCCCACGTGCGTCCCGGTCAGCCCGAGCTCGTGCCGGAGGAAGTCCGACAGGAGCAGTCGCGGCTCGCACTCGCCGCGCCGGACGACGCCGTTGACGGTGAGCTCGATCAGCCGCGAATGCCTGCGTCAGCGCTCGCTCGACGACGACCGCGGTCAGGTGTTTCAGGTACGCCGCCGACGCGTGCAGGTTCGCCGGCGGATCGACCAGTTCGGCCGGCGGCCGCCCCCGCCGCGCGCGCGGTCTCGTCGGTCGCGTCGGCGCCCGCGAGCTCGAGGTCGAGCAGCGTCGGGCGGTCGACGACGGAGCCGACTCCGACCCGAGCCTCCGTCACCTCGCCGCCGTCGACGCGCACCGAGCAGGCGCACATCGAGAGCGCGTAGTCGCCGTGACGCAGCGCAACCTCCTCGAAGCCGACGGCGCCGCCCTCCGGCCAGAGGGTCGCGGTCACGAGCTCGTCGGGCTCGAGCGTCGTCGTGAAGTGCGAGACGAAGAAGTCGTCGGCCGGGATCTCGCTGCCCTTCGAGGTGCGGACGGCGCCGCCGAGCACGAGCAGGCAGAGCGGCAGCTCGGCGCTCGGGTCGGCGTGGGCGACCGACCCGCCGACGGTGCCGCGATTCCGCGTCGTGAAGTGACCGACGTGCGGCAGCGCGAGCTCGGCGAGCGGGACGCCGGAGAAGTCGGCCTGGCGGACGGTCGCGCCGACCGAGCGCCGTCGGCCCGGGCCAGCTCCTCGATCGCGTTCACGTCGATCAGCACGCTCGGCCTGATCAGCCGGAAGTTGAGGATCGGCACGAGCGACTGCCCTCCCGCGAGGATCTTCGCCTCGTCGCCGTGCTCGGCGAGCAGCGCGGCGGCGTGCTCCACCGAGTCGGCGCGCTCGTAGCGAACGGCGGCGGCTTCACCGCTGCATCGCCTCCCAGACGCGCGGCGCCGTCAGCGGCAGCTCGAGCTCATCGACCCCGAGCGCGTCGGCCACGGCGTTCCCGATCGCCGCCGGAGCGCTCATCGTGTTGCCCTCGCCGAGGCCCTTCGCCCCGAGCCCGTAGGGCGACGGCGTCTCGCGGTGCGCGATCCGGATCGGCGGCACGTCGGGCGCGGACGGGACGAGGTAGTCGATGAACGTCCCGGTCAGGAGCGTCCCCGTCTCGTCGTAGGCGATCCGCTCGAAGAGCGCGGCACCCACGCCGTGCGCGAACCCGCCCCTGATCTGGCCGTCGACGATCAACGGGTTGAGGAGGCGGCCCGCGTCATGCACGGTCACGTAGTCGAGGACGCGCACGCGACCCGTCTCCGCCTCCACCTCGACCACGGCCACGTCGACGACGATCGCGTGCTGGCCCGACGAGGCCACCCGGTCGTCCGCGTCCGGCGGGTCGAGACCCGGCGCCGCGTAGAAGGACGTGACCCCGAGGCCCGGCTCCATGCCCTCCGGCAGCGACTCGGGGTTCCAGTGGCACATGCCGGCGACGCGCCGGAGCGAGACGTCCTCGCCGACGTGCGCGCGAATCGGCGGCGATCTTGCCGGCGAGCCGGTCGGCTGCCAGGGCGATCGCCCCCGCGCCGACCGCCGAGAACCGCGACGAGTAGTTCCCGGAGGCGACCGACCACGCGTTGACGGAGGTGTCGAGCTCGGAGATCACCTCGACGTCCTCGAGCGCACAGCCGAGCCGGTCGGCGACGATCTGCGCCGCGACCGTCGCGTGCCCCTGTCCCTGCGGCGTCGTCGAGAGCCGGACGCTGACCCCGCCGAGCGGCGAGACGAGAATCGTGCAGCCTTCGACGTTGCCGGACTTGGGCAGCCCGGCCGCGCGCTCCTCCGGCGTCTGCGCGAGGGTGATGTAGCCCATGTTCGAGACCGACGGCTCCACGATGCAGGCGATGCCGATGCCGATCGCGGCGCCCGCCCGCTGCTCCTCCCGGCGCTCGTCGTAGCGGACGAGGGCGAGCGCCTCGTCGAGCGCGGCCTCGAAGTCGCCGGACTCGTAGTGCCCGCCGCTCGCAGTCGTGTGCGGGAACGACCTGACGAGGTTCCGCCGCCGCAGCTCGGCCGGGTCGAGTCCCAGCTCGCGCGCGGCGACGTCCATCGTCCGCTCGAGCGGGAAGTAGAGCTGCGGGCCGCCGAACCCGCGGTTGAGGCCGGTCGGGCACCGGTTCGTCAGGACGAGCCGGTTCCGCGTCGCCACGTTCGCGACGCGGTACGCGCCGGAGAGCGAGCCGTGCATGCGGTAGAGCGTCGCCGGCTCGGGCGCACGCACGTAGGCACCGACGTCCTCCGTCGACCTCGTAGCGCAGCGCGAGCAGCTCGCCGTCGGCGGCGAACGCCGCCTCGACGGTCGTCGCGCGTGAGGTTGCGTGGGCCGACGCGGCGAGATGCTCGAGCCGGTCCTCCGTCCAGCGCACGGGCACGCCGAGCTTGCGCGAGGCGAGCCCGAGCAGCACGACGTAGGTGAAGACCGACGACTTGATGCCGAAGGAGCCGCCGGAGTCGGGCGGCGTGACCAGCCGGAGCTTCGAGCCCCGGAGGCCGAGCGCGGCCGCGGCGACGGAGTGCAGCGTGAACGGGCCCTGGAAGTTCGCCCAGGCGGTGAGTCCGTCGCCGCGCCAGTCGGCGATCACGCCGTAGCACTCCACCGGCGTGCACGACCAGCGCGGGAACGTGTACTCGCGGCGCACGACGACGTCGGCGGCCGCGAACGCCTCCTCGACGGCGCCGTACGAGAACGAGCGCTCGTGCACGATCCGCTCCTCGGGGTCGAGCGGGTCCCAGTCGACCAGCACGAGCTCGGCGGCATCCTCCGCGACGTAGCGGGAGTCGGCGACGACGACCGCGACCGGCTCGCCGGCGTAGCGGGCGCTGCCGACCGCGGCCGACCAGTACGGCACGTCGCTCTCGACGCCGGCCGGGAACGGCCGTGAGAGCGCCGCCACGTCCTCGCCGGTGAGCACGCCGAGGACGCCCGGCACCTCGAGCGCCGCCGAGACGTCGATGGCGCCGATGCGCGCATGCGCGAAGGGCGAGCGCACGATCGCCGCGTGCCGGGCGTGCGGCACCGGCTCGATGTCGTCCATGAACCGCCCCTGCCCGCGCAGCAGCGCCTCGTCCTCGATCCGCAGGCACGGCCTGTCCGACGAGTGGCCTCGCAGTCGTGGTCAACGGTGAACCTTTCGCCGTGCCTCGTCGACGAGCTCGTCCGTCAGCGACCCCTCCGCGAGCGCCCGGAACGCGACGAGGACCGCCCGCGGGTCGTTCGCGTGGCGCTTCGCCGCCAGCGTCAGCGGCTCGTGAAAGGCGCCGCCGCAGTGCGCGCAGGGCCACGCAAGACGAGACATGAGCCTGCCGGCTTCCCCGCCGGGGAACAGCCGAAGCACCTCGACGATGGTGGTCGACCCTCGATCTCGTCAGGCGTGGGCACCGGTCGGCACGTGCAGCGGCTCCGAGCTCATCCGGATCGCGTTGCGTGGCAGCTGGTACCGCGCAAACGGCAGGACGATGACCTTCGCCTCCGCGCCGTGCTCTCGCGAGCGCCTCCGCATAGGCCTCGTCGAGCGACGTCGTCGCGTCCATGCCGATGTCGGCCGCCATCTCGAGGTTCTCCTCGAGCGTGACCATCTTCAGGTGCTTGCGGGTCATCACCTCGTAGATCGGCACCCAGATGCAGCCCGCCCACATCTGGATCTCGCGCGCGTGAATGTCCTTGAGCACGCGCTCGTAGTTCTCCGTCGTCGCCGGCATGTACGGCTTCATCAGATCCATCAGCGCGAGGCCGGGGAAGTCGCCGACCTCGGTGTGCACCCCGGGCGAGGGAGAGCAGTAGATGATCGTGCCGCCGTCCTTGAGGACGAAGTCCGCCGACATGCATCCCCACCCCGTGTGGAAGAACAGGTGGTCGGTCGGCGCGAAGACGCCGCAGATCGCGATGTCGGCCTGGCCCTTCTCGGGCACCGGGCTCTCGTACGCGTAGATCGAGTTGAAGTGCTCGATCGCCTGCCGGTGGCTGGTCGGGTGCGCGCCGAAGTTGATGAAGATGACGCGGCCGCGCGTGTCGAGGACGACGTTCATCGTCGCGTCGAGGCCGCACATCGACGCGACCTCGTCGATGTCGGACCGCATCGGCCCCGAGAGCGCGCCGTAGTGCGTCGCCGGCGACGGGACGAAGTTGCAGTGGTTCGACTCGATCGTCTCGTCGGAGACGACGCCCGGCAGGATCAGCTTGCCGCCGCCGCCCGCGCCCCAGTGATTCGACTGCGCCTGGCCGATCGTGATCTTGACGTCGCGCTTCGGCGACCTCCTTGTGCAGCCAGACGGGCGTGCCGCGCGAGGAGACGCCGACGTAGGTGTACGCCTCGGCGTTGCGCGGCTCGTTCTGGAGGAACGGGATCCCCATCCGCTCCAGCCGCGCGAGGTTGTCGGGGCCGAGCTTCATGCTCGATGTCGGACTCCGACATCGGGAAGACCTTGCCGTTCGCGCAGATGACGACGGCGTCGGTCGTCCCTGCTGCCTCGAGGGCGTCGAGCACGGCCGGCAGAAGCTTCGACTGCGGCGTCGGCCGGAACTGGTTGTCGATCACGATCGCCACCGACTTGCCACCGGCGATCAGCTCCGAGAACCGCGGGCCCTCCACCGGCGACTCGAGCGCCTCGGCCGCCGCGGCGGTGGCATCGGGCAGGTGGTCCGGCTCATCGGGGTAGATCGCCGCGAGCAGGTTCGCCTCGGCGATCTCGAGCTCGAGCTCGTCGCGGTAGACCTTCGACTCGTCGTCGGCCGAGCCGATCGTCAGCGGATCGAGGGACTCGTACGGGATCTTGAACGTCGGCATCGGTCTCACACCCCCAGGTCGCGTGCCGAAGGTATAGCGCCTCTCCCGAGCGTGCGCTTCAGGTGCGCCTTCGCCGCTACCGTCGAGCCGTGACCACCGCCGCCGAGATCCTCACCACCCGCTTCGGCTACTCGCAGTTCCGCCCCGGGCAGCAACACGTGGTGGAGTCGTTGCTCGCCGGCCGCTCCGCCCTCGCCGTCTTCCCGACCGGAGCGGGAAAGAGCCTCTGCTACCAGCTGCCCGCGCTGATGCTCGAGGGCGTGACGGTCGTCGTGTCGCCGCTGATCGCGCTGATGAAGGATCAGATCGACCTGCTCGCGCGCCAGGGCGTCGACGCAGCGCGGCTCGACTCGAGCCTCGACGCGGATCGAGGTGCGCGCCGTCTCCGACCGGCTGCGCGACGGGAGCCTCAAGCTGCTGTACGTCGCGCCGGAGCGCTTCAACAACGAGCGCTTCCTCGAGCAGCTCGGCCGCGACGAAGATCGCGCTCTTCGCGGTCGACGAGGCGCACTGCATCTCCGAGTGGGGCCACAACTTCCGCCCCGACTACCTGAAGCTCGCGGCGCGCGCACGGGAGCTCGGAGCCGAGCGCGTGCTCGCGCTCACCGCGACCGCGACGCCCGCCGTGGTCGCCGATATTCGTGCCGGCTTCGGGATCGAGGAGCGCGACTCCGTCGTCACCGGTTTCTACCGCTCGAACCTGACGCTGCTCGCCACTCCTGTCGGCGCGAGTGAGCGCGATCAGACGCTGATCGATCGCCTGCGCGAGCGAGCGCCCGGCTCGACGATCGTCTACGTCACGTTGCAGCGCACGGCCGAGCGTGTCGCTGCGCTGCTCGCGGCGGCGGGACTGCCCGCGCGTGCCTACCACGCCGGCATGACCGCGGATGACCGCGTCGCGGTGCAGGAGTGGTGGACGCACTCGGACGCGAACATCGTCGTCGCGACGATCGCCTTCGGCATGGGGATCGACAAGGCCGACGTGCGCTACGTCTACCACCTCAACCTGCCGAAGGGACTCGAGTCGTACTCGCAGGAGATCGGCCGCGCCGGACGCGACGGCGAGCCGTCGATCTGCGAGCTCTTTGCGTGCCGCGACGACGTGCCGACGCTCGAGAACTTCGCGTTCGGCGACACGCCGACGCCCGAGGCGATCGCAGGCTTGCTCGACGATGTGTTCGCACATTCGCAGGGCGAGCAGTTCGCCGTCTCGGAATACGAGCTCTCCTCCCGTCACGACGTGCGCCCGCTCGTGCTGAAGACGATCCTCACGTATCTCGAGCTCGACGGCTTCCTCCAGCAGGGCACGCCGTTCTACGCGGGCTACAGCGTGCGTCCCGCCGGCGGCGAGTGGGACGACGTCCTTGCGACCTTCGACTCAGACCGGGCCGCGTTCTTGCAACGAGTGCTGGCCAGTGGCAAGCAGGGCCGCATCTGGACGGGCATCGACCCCGACGCCGTGCCCGGCGAAGAACGCGAGCGCGTCGTGAAAGCGCTCGGCTACCTGGAGCAACAAGGCCTCGTCGAGCTGAAGGTCGCGGACGTCCGCCAGCGCTTCACGCTGCTGCAGCAGCCGAGGTCGCTCGACGAGCTGCGCGATCGCCTCGTCGAGCGCTTCGACCGCCGCGAGCAGTCGGAGGCGGAGCGGATCGAGCGCGTCGTCGCCCTCGTCGAGCACGACGGCTGCCAGGTGCAGTCGCTCGTCGGCTACTTCGGCGAGACGCGCGAGCGTCCGTGCGGCCACTGCTCGTATTGCCTGACCGGATCAGCCCAGAGGCTTCCGGCGCCGGCTGCGGCCCCGGCAATCGACTTCGACCGACGCGTCCTCGACGAGCTGACGGCAGAACACCCAGCGGCGCTCGGAACGCCGCGCCAACGGGCGCGCTTCCTCTGCGGCCTCTCGAGCCCCGCGACGACGAGAGCCAAGCTCTCGCGCCATGCGCTGTTCGGTGCGCTCGCCGAACAACGCTTCGCCGACGTCCTGGCCATCGCCTAGCCTTTCGCCGACTCGCGCGAGACCACGGAGAACGGCTGCGTTTGCACCGGCGAGTCCGCGTAGAAGAACTGGCCGTAGCCGACATAGAAGAGCTGACCTTTCGCGACGACACCCGGCCCCGCGATCGTGCCCTCCCAGCTCTGCTGCGGCGCGAGGATCTCCGGAATCGGCGGGTCGACCTGCGTCGCGCCGAGCGGCTCGAGCCGCTTGACCCCGCCGCCGTTGTCGGCTTGGACGACGAGCGACATCGGGGACGATCGGGTATGCGACGACCGTCCCGGGTGGGGCGAGCGGGACGACGCGAAGCCGCAGCGGGCTCGGGTTGAAGATCCGCGCCTTCACGCGCCAACCGGTGGGTCCGATCGCGACGGATTTCGTGTCGATCTCGATGTTTCCGCCCAGGCCGACGGTCCCCTGCTGTCCCTTGACGGGAATGCTCGCGAACATCCGGAAGTAGTCCTGCCAGTTGACTCGATGGGTGCGTACCGGAGTGCCGAGGCTGACGCGGCCCGCTGCCTTCTCGGGCTTCGACGCCACGACCACTGCCACGAGCGCGACGAGTGCGGCGCCGACGGCGAGGTTGAGCGCGAGCCGCAGGCGCGGCCTTCGGTCGACGGCGCGTGGCAGCGGGATCAGGCCGCTCTCGTTCCGGGCGCGGATGCGTGGGTCGAGCCAGGCGCCGGCGACGTCGCCCGCGACGTTCAGCAGCACGACGATGGAGCCGACGACCGCAACGATCGCGACGATCAGCGGCAGGTCGTACCCGCCGGCACTGCCCGACAGCGCCCGCACCGACAAGGCGCCGAGCCCCTGCAACCCGAACACGGTCTCGACGTAGATCGCGGCAGTGATTGCGGTGCCCGCGTCGACGGCGAGCATCGGCAGGAGCGGTCCGAAGGCATTGCGCATCGCATGGCCTCCGAGCACGCGCGCCTCGGTCGCGCCTTTCGCGCGGGCCGTGGTGATGTACGGCTCGTGGAGGGTCTCGAGCAGCCGGACACGGATCATCCGCATGTAGAGCGGCAGAAAGAGGAGCGCGAAGACGAGCCACGGGACCGCGAGGTGGCCGGCCCAGTCGAGCGGGCCACCGCAGGCCGGGGCGACGGAGAGGCCGGTGGATTCAGTCCCGATCGGGGGCGTTCCGGCGCCTGTCAGCGGACAGTAGGTCGAGAAGACATGCAGGTGGACCGAGAAGAATTCGCTGATCAGGCTGCCGAGGACGAACGGGTGGATCGCGAGCCCGATGACGCTGAACGCGAGGATGCCGCGGTCGGCCGGCGTCCGCGGACGCGTCGCGGCGAGCGCGCCGAGCGGCACGGCGAGCAGGAGCATCAGCACCATCCCTCCGAGGACGAGGGAGATCGTCACCGGGAGCGCGTGAGCGAGCGACGAGCCGACCGGCTCCTTCGAGACCCATGAGGTGCCGAAGTCGCCGTCGCGGACGACGTGCCACAACCAATCCCCGTACTGCGTCAACAGGGGGCGGTCGATCCCGAGCTGGTGCTCGGCCGCGCGGTACATCGCGTCGGTGGTCGTCGTCTTCGGACCGCAGGCGACCACGAGGCAGGCCGGGCTCGTCGGGATCTTGTTGAAGACGAAGAACGTGAGGAACGAGAGCACCAGGACGAGCAGCAGCCCGGAGAGCAGGCGCCGCAGGACGAAGACGGTCAACTCTCGGCCTTCGGGTCGAGTGCGCTGCGCAGGCCGTCGCCGACGAGGGCGAGGCACAGGACGGTGACGAAGAGCGCGGCCGCCGGCGCCGTCTTCACGAGCGTCGACGTCGCGCCGGCGATGAGGTTCCCCTGGTTCGGGTTGTAGTTGAGGAGCGTGCCCCAGCTCTGGGCGAGCATGCTTCCCCAGCTCGCCGTGCCGAGGCGTACGCCGAAGTTGAGGACCGAGAGTGACGCCTCGAGCACGATCACACCGGCACCGACGAGCGTCCCCCAGACGATCAGCGGGCCCGAAAGGTGCGGCAGCAGATGGCGGTGGATGATCCGCCAGTCCCGCGCTCCCGTCATGTGCGCCGCCTCGACGAACTCCTGCTCACGCAACGACAGGACGAGCGTCCGCACGACGCGGGCCGGGTAGAACCAGGAGAAGAGACCGATCACGACCGCGAGGCCGAGCACCCCCGGCTGGAAGAGACCGTGCAGCGTCCACGACTGGAAGCGCTGCGCGGCGGTCTGGCCGAGCGCGATCACGAGCAGCAGGAGCGGGAAGGACATGAAGAGCTCGGTCATCCGGCTGATCGCCGTGTCGATGCCGCCGGAGAAGTAGCCGGAGATCGTGCCCAGGACGGTGCCGATCAGCAGGGCGATCATCGTCGCGATGAAGGCGATCGCGAGCGAGACCTGGCCGCCGGCGAGCAGGCGCAGAAGCTCGTCTCGTTGGAGCGGCCCGTCCCCGCCGAGCGGCAGGAGCTCCTTCCCGTCCACCGTCTGCACGTGCGACCACGCTCCCAGCGGGTGCGGGTTTCCCTCCAGGATCGGGACGGGGAACGGCTCGTCGGGACCGTGTCCGAGCAGCCGCGCGAGGATCGGCTCCCCGACGAAACAGAGAAGCACCACGACGAGCAGCCCGATCAGCGCGATCAGCGCGACGCGGTCCCGGCGGAACCGCCGCCAGACCAGGCCGCCTCCGCTCGTCGCCGCGAACGCGTCGGCCTGTGTGCCGGATCCGGTCTGCGTCACCGGCGCCGGAAGGCCGCGAACTGCCGCCGGATCGAGGCCAGCGTCATCACGTTCGTGTCCGCGCTCACCGGGTTGTTCTGCGCGTCGCGCACCGTCACCCGGTAGACGATGCTGTTCGGCCGTCGCGTCCAGGAGAACGTGCCGTCGGAATGGATCGGGACGAACACGGGCGACGGGTACGCGCCGCGGACGGGGGCGACGTCCAGCTCGACGCGCTCCGCGCCGTCGATCAGCACGCGCCCGCTGATGCGCCGCCGGTCGAGTCGCAGCGGCTGCGGCGGCTCGAGGTAGTACGACCAGGTCGAGTTGCTCTGGTTGCGGAACTCGAGCGTCAGCGGCACGCGCCGCGCGAGCGCCTGGTACCGCGGCGACGGCTCGTAGATGAAGAAGCGGTGAAGCCCCGGGTGGATCGTCTCCACGGCGCCGTTGTCGTAGACGGCGCGGGCGGAGACCGTGCCCGCAGGGAGTCGCCCGAATTGGACGACCGGCGGGGACGTGCCGGCCGCGTCGTCGAAGTACGTCAGGCTGGGCGCGTGCGCGTCGGCGAGGAACTGTCCGTTCGCGGCGCGCTGCTGCACCGAACAGGTGAAGCCGTAGATCGCGCCGTGCGTCGCGCCGATCAGCTCCGCGCAGTAGTCGCCGTTCTCCGCGACCACCGAGTACAGCGTGGCGGACGCCGAGGTTGCAGCGACGTGGGCAGTGTGGGGGTCGAGCACCGGATGCTTCA
Source organism: uncultured Actinomycetes bacterium (assembly GCA_963698925.1). Classification (GTDB taxonomy): domain Bacteria; phylum Actinomycetota; class Thermoleophilia; order Gaiellales; family Gaiellaceae; genus PALSA-600. The sequence goes on from CAVOSR010000010.1 coordinate 65,336, forward strand.
GCAGCGCGAACTCGACCGCTGTCGCGAGGTCGATCTGCACGGCCCGTGGCGCCGATCCGCCGAGCAGCGTCGATGCCCCGACCGCGACCGCGGCCGTCGCGGTCGCAACGACGGCGGCAACCGCGACGAGAGCGCGGCGCTGTGCTCGCCGCCGACGGCGAGCGGCGGCGCGGCGCAGGTCGTGCCCGAGCGCGTAGAGGTCGGCCGGGAGCAGGCTCATGCCGCTCCCTCGAGGCGCGCGCGCAGCGCACGGAGGGCGCGCGTCACGCGCATTCGGGCTGCGGGGGAGGCGACGGCGAGGCGCTCGGCGACCTCGTCGAAGCGAAGCCCGTCGACGACGCGGAGGTCGAGCGCCTCGCGCTCGTGCGCCGGGAGACCGGCGAGCGCCTCTTCGAGCGCGGGTGCGAGCAGCTGCGCGTCGGCGAGCTCTTCCGCCTCGTCGTACTCGGCGTAGTCGCGCATCGGCATGCCGAGCCGCTTCCTCGCCGAGGTCTCGACCCGCTGGCGGCGGTGGTACTGGCGCAGGAGGTTGTGCGCGATGCCGTACAGCCAGGCAACCGCTTCGGCCTCGGTTCGCGCCGCGGAACCGGCGCAGCGAGACGAGCGCCTGCGCGAACGTCTCCGCGGTCAGGTCGTTCGCGACGTCCGTGCTGCCGGTCTCGCGGCGCAGCCACGAACGCAGGCGCAGCGCGTGACGCTCGTAGAAGCCGTGGAACTCGTCCGGGTCACGGAGGTCGCTGCCCATTCCTCTATTCAGTGTCACTCGGCCCCGAACGTGCAACCAGGACGGAGAGTGGCGGGCTCTCTCGCGTCGCAGCGGCAGCGCCCCGGCGTGCTGTCAACGCGAGCGGAGCAGGCGACGCAGGACGTTGCCGTACTCGTCGAGGCCCTCGCGGTACAGCCGAGACTCTGGTCCCGCGGCGATACCGACGCGCTCGGGAACGACACCCCAGATCGGGACGTCCTGGCCTTTCCACCAGTCGATCGTCTCCTGAAGGTCGTTCGTGCCGAGGCGCGCGGCGGCGATCACGACGCCCCGTGGCGTCTTCGCCGGGATCAGCTCGAGCGTGTAGGCCACCCGCGCGAACTCCACGCCGCCGGCGCGCGTCGGAATGACGACAGCGTCGGCCGCGGAGATCGCCGCCTGCACCAACCGCTCGTCTCCGGGTGGCAGATCCACGACCACCGTTCCCTCCTCGGCGCGCATCGCGCGTGCAAGCGTCCGCTCGGACGGCGCCTCGACCACCTCGACCCCGTCGATCGGCCGCTCTTCGAGCCACTCCGCCGCCGACGCCTGCCGATCAGCATCGACAACGACAACCGGGAGGTGGCCGCGCGAGGCGGCGACGGCTGCGAGGTAGACGGTCGTCGTCGTCTTGCCGACGCCGCCCTTCAGGTTCGTAACGACGATGTTCACCGGCGGCCGAGTCTACTCAGCCGTCGCCCGTCGTCCCTCAGCGTGCGCGCTGACCCGCCCAGCGCCAGCCCACAGGTGGAATGACCCCGGTCGCGATCGCCGCCCGCTCCTCCGCCTCGACCGCGGCTGACCGGAGCCACCGGTGGAGGTACGGCACCCAGACGAGTTCACGCTCCTCGTAGTGACGCCGCAACGTGCCGAGGACGACCTCATGCCCGTGGAGACCTGGGTGGCGACATCGCCAATCATCGATCTTCTCCGGCGCCTGGACGTCGCCTGCGGCGGGCCGCCGCTTCTCGTACCACGTCTGGACATCGCCGATGATCAGGTCGGGCGCGAACTCATCGACAAGGAGCAGCGGCGCAAGCCGCGCGAGCAACGCGACCCCGTCGTCGAGCGGGTCGACATGATGGAGCACGCGCGCTGCGATGACCGCGTCCCAGGGCTCCGCTGCCAGAACATCCGCAGCCTCCTGAAACTCGCTTCTCAGATAGCGATCGCCGTCCGGCGCTCGCGGGTCGACGCCCACGACGTGGTAGCCACACTCGGCGAGGTCTTCAACGAGACCGCCCTCGTCGCCGCAGCCCACCTCGAGCACGCGTGCAGGCGAGGGCGGTAGGTGACGGAGGACAAACGGTAGGAAGTCGGCGGCGCTGCGCACTGCGAATTCGTAGCAATCCGACGGCCCGGATGAACCAACGTGCTCAGGAACTACACCAGAGGCGTCAGTGCGGTGCCTTCCTCAGAGTGCCTCTGATCGTCGTCTGATCACTAAGGTGTTTCCGCGCTACAGGACGATGGCATCTCTGCCGATGCTGTCCGCTGTGGGGGTGAGAGCCAGACCAGACAGCGATGACCGGGTCCTCCGACTGCGCTACCCGGCGATGTGCTCTTGCTGCGGCATCGCCTTGTCGAAGGGGGCCGAGGCTCATTGGAGTCGTGCCGAACGGAAGGCAACCTGCTTTGCGTGCGCTCCGAACGGCGAAGCCAATGCCGGGGTAGCCGGCGCTTCCGCGGCGATCGCAGGTGAACGTCGGAAGGACAGGCGTGTTCAAGATGCCCGTCGCCGCTATGGAGACCACGCCGCAGACGTGGCTGAGGAAATGGCAGCCCGCGACGTCGCCGCCAGCTGGGGAAAGGGTAGTGCGGGAGAGAGCCGCCTCGCGTCATTCGTGGCGCGCGAAGTCGGCGACCTCGTTATCCCTCTTCACGACCGACTGATCCCGGGAACACGTGGGAATATCGACCATGTCTTCGTCGCGCAGAACGGCATCTGGGTCGTCGACTCCAAGGCATACACGGGTAAGGTGCAACAGCGGGAAGTCGGTCCCCTCTGGAAGCGCACAAACGAGCTCTGGATCGGCGGAAGAAATCGCACCAAGCTCGCTAACGGGCTCGAGAAACAAGTTGCGGCGGTGCTGGCGGCACTCAAGCGCGACACGGCCTTCACAGGAGCAGAGGTGCATGCCGCCTTGTGCCTCATCGAATCCGAGTGGGCTCTCTTCGACTTTCCGTTCCAGATCGGGAACGTGTGGGTGCTCTACGCCGGAGCGCTCCGCAAGCGACTCAAGAAGTCCGGCCCCGTCTCACGAGAGATGATGGAACGGATTGCAGACAGGCTCGATCTCAGCTTGCCCCCCGCGTCGAGCAAATCGCGCTGAGCCGAGGGTCAGGCGACCGCGGCAGCGAACGCAGAGTAGAGATCACCCGGAAGCGGAGTCGCCAGCCGCCATCTAAACGCGATTGGTCGCTCACCCTCATGACTGACGTACGCGGCTCGTCCGAGGCACCAGAAGGCACGTTCGTCGCTGCGGAGACGAGCGAAAAGAACGACGTTTGTCCCACCATCGCTTTGAGCGATGTATCGCCGGCCAGCAGCGCTTTCGACCGACGTTGCAGACTGGCTTTCCCAATGGATGAGATCGGGGCTGATCGCATAGTCGCGATATCGAGTAGTCGGCGAGAAGCCGCCGATGCTCTTGTCGAAGGTGAACGCGAAGAGATCTGTCCGCGATGCTTGATCCCAGTGAACACCGGTCTGCCACGTCGCTGGCCGCGCTCCCTCCCCCGACCCAAACGCTGACAAGATCTCGTGCCGGGTATACCGGGCATGAACCGATAGAGGAATCTCGTCGCCTAGACCAAGAGGCTCGTGCAGATGGTCAACGCGACCGTGGAGCAAGTTGAGGAGTTCGGTCAACTCAGCACGCACTTGTGGGTGAGCCCACAGTTGTTCAATTGCCTCCTCGAACCCTTGTCGAGGGCCGTATGTCGTGAGGGCGGCAACGAGCATTCGAAGCCGGCGCCGATCCTGAACCGGAAGCGCCTTTCCATCAGGAGGCTCTGACGAGCTAACGAGGCGAAGGTATTCGTTGATCCGTGCCTCATCGTCAATATGAAGCAATCGACCGACGGCTCGGAGTAATGCGATCTCATCGCTTCCCGGCGCCGCAGTGGCAAGCCCGGCGGTACGACGCAATTCGGTCCAGCTGTGGTTCCCGGCATAGACGTCCTCAAGGTCAAGTCCGGAGTGCTCGAGGTACTCCGCCAAGGAAACGTCACCAAGCGCGCGCAACTCAGCTTGTCGTTCGCGCCACCCGGAGGGGACAGCGTCGCGAATGCTGCGGAGCACGATGTCGCGTGCAACTGCATCGAGTTCCAGGTGGCACCCAGCCGGAAGGAAAGGAAATCCGGCTCGCACCTGGCGCTCGACCTCGACGCGGCTTGCTCCGAGAAGCGCTCGGAACTTTCGATCGAAGCGGAATTCCTTGCGATGCATTCCGATGAAATCAAGAACCGTGCACACTGACTTGTCTGCGTGTCGTCGGAGACCGCGGCCGAGCTGCTGCAGGAAGAGAGTCGCGCTGTCGGTTGGCCTCAGGAGCAGGAGGGTGTCGACGTTCGGAACGTCGATTCCTTCGTTGAAGAGATCAACGGTGAAGACGACCTGCACCTCACCGTTCGCGAGGTCTCGCAGCACCGCGGTGCGTTGGTCTTCAGGCGTGGTTCCCGACGCGGCCACGGAAGTGAGGCCAGCCTTGTTGAACTCATCTGCCATGAAGCGTGCGTGCGCGACGCTCACGCAGAACCCGAGCGCGCGCATCTTCGACGGCTCTGCGACCTTCGCCCGAATCTGCTCTAGCACTCGGCGCACCCACGCATGGTCGGCGGTAAAGACGTTGGTGAGTGCGTCCACGTCATAGCCGACGCCTCGCCGCCAGGGCACTTGCTGGAGATCGAGCCCGTCGTGCACGCCGTAGTAGGCGAAGGGCGCGAGATATTGCTGGTCGATCGCATCCCACACTCGCAACTCGGCCGCGATTCGACCATCGAAGTACGCGAAGACGTCTAGGCCGTCCGTTCGCTCGGGCGTCGCAGTGAGTCCGAGTAGCTGCTTCGGCTGCAGATGCTCCAACAGAGCCCGGTAGGTCGGAGCCGCCGCGTGATGGAACTCGTCCACGATGAGGACGTCGAAGTGGCCCGGATCGATCGCTTCTACGCCCGACGCGGAGAGGCTCTGGATCGACGCGAAGACGTTTTCGAATCGCTGCGGTCGATGGCGTCCAACCCAGAGCTCACCAAACGCAGAATCTCTCAGCGCGTGACGGAACGTCGCCAAGCTCTGCTCCAAGATCTCTGACCGGTGCGCAACAAAGAGCAGTCGATCACGCGGCAGCGTAGGGCGAAGTCGTGCGAAGTCGACGGCGGACATCACGGTCTTGCCTGTACCTGTCGCTGCGACGAGCAGATTCCGAGCATGGCCCTGTTGCCGGGCGACGGCGATCAGCTCAAGTAGGCGTTCCTGGAACGGCCTAAGCTCTATGTCCGCCAGACTGAGACGAATCACATCCTGGGTCCTAGCGAGGGTCGTTCGCTCACGAAACTCGTCAGCGTCATACGAGACGAAATCGCGTCCTTCCCAATAGGAGTCAAAGACCGCGGCAACCTTGGCAAGCGCATCCGGGTTGCGGACGCCGGACAGGCGAACGTTCCACTCGAGCCCCGCGACTTGCGCTGAGTGGGTCAGATTGGAGGACCCCACGTACGCAGTCGAATACTCGCTCGCGCGATGAAAGATCCAAGCCTTGGCGTGCAGCCTCGTCATCGTCGTGTCGTACGAAACGCGCACGTCAGCGCCGATCCGTGCGAGTTCGTCGAGCGCCCGCTGTTCCGTACTGTTTGTGTAGGTCGTGGTCAACACGCGCACCCGCTTTCCATCACGCGCGTGCCGACTGAGGGCTTCGAAGAGCGGACGCACACCGCTCCAGCGGATGAACGCCATCACGACGTCGATCGAGGCGGCTGAAGCGATCTCAGCCCGCAGTTCGTGTCCGACCGCCGGCTCTCCGGGAGCGTTGGTAAAAACGGTGGTGTCAAGTAGCGGCGTGAGCGGGCGCTCGATCTCAAGAGCGCTGCCATCAGGCTGTCGTCGAAGCACGGCCTCCAAGACGCGCCCTTCTTCGACCGGCATCTCTGGAGATACGTCGAAACCGGGCATGAGTTCGCCGAGTAGGAAGAGAATCCGCCGCGCGAGGCGGACGGCCTCAGCTGCCTGCGTTCCTTCGGGGGCGCTCCTGATCGCGCTTTCGACCAGCAAAGCGACGTGGCGGGCAACACGGTCAGGGGCTTCCGCCTCGACGAGGGCAGACGTCCGCGCGAGCAGTGTGGGTGGAAGTGCGGACAGAACCTCTTCAAGGGACGCCGTTACCAGCGCCTCTCGCAACCCCGGTTCGAATTGACCCTCCACCCCGGCCGGGAGTTTGTCACGTAGGCGTGAGTTATCTCGTCACCGCGGCCAGGCGACTGCATCCCGAGGGACATCGCCGATCTCCATCGGCTGTCCCGGAGACTGCCCCTCGAGTACATGGAAACGCACGCGCTTGACTCACGTCCGCGGGAGTTCGAGACTAATGCAACTTGAGCATTCTAGGACGGGACAGCGAGCTGGCCCGTCTCGAAACCCAGCTCGAGTCGTTGCCGACGGGGCCGGTGAGACTCCTGATCGAGGGAGAGGCGGGGATCGGCAAGACGACGGTCTTGCTCGGCGGGATCGCCGCAGCAGAGGGCCGCGGCTACCGCGTGCTCGAGACGCGGCCCGCCGAGGCTGACGGCGCCCTTCCGTGGAGCGGTCTCGGCGATCTGCTCGCGGACGTTCCCGACGATGCGCTCGCCGACTTGCCCGAGCCGCAGTACGACGCGCTCGAGGTCGCTCTCTTGCGCCGCGCCGTCGGCGAACGCGCGCCGGACCCGCGCGCTGTGTTCACCGCGTTCCTCAACGTCGTCACCTCGCTGGCGCGTGAGCGCCCGATCGTGGTTGCTGTCGACGACCTGCAGTGGCTCGACCCGCCGTCTGCGCGTGCGCTCGAGTTCTTCGGGCGACGAGCGACTCGCCCGGGGATCGCCGTGCTCGCGACGACGCGCGTCGTCGACGCCGTCGTACTTGCTCCGATAGCCGACTGGTTCGCGCCCGAGGAACGGCTTCGCCTCGCGCCGCTGTCCATCGCCGCGCTCCATCACCTGCTTCAGGAACGGCTCGACGTGCATCTCCCCCGGCCCGCAGCGATCCGGCTGCACCGGGTGTGCGCCGGCAACGCGTTCCACGCACTCGAGATCGCGCAACGCCTGCCCCACGCGGGCCTGGCTGACGCTCACGCCGACTGGCCCCTACCGACCGACGTACGCGAGCTCGTTCGCGCTCACGTGCGCACGCTCGACGAGGACGCGCGGCTCGAGCTCGTGCTCGCAGCCGCGTCGGCTCAGCCGACAGACGCGCTGCTCGACGCCAAGACAATCGTTGCCGCAGAGAGGGCGGGCCTGATCGTGCACGAGCACGGACGGCTGCAGTTCTGCCACCCGCTGTACGTCGAGGCCGTCTACGCAGGCGCCTCGGAGTCGGAACGGCGCCGCGCTCATCGACTGCTCGCCGAGGGCGAGCCCGATCGTGTCGAGCGGGCTCGGCACCTCGGCCTCTCAGCCACTGGCCGCGACGAGCAGATCGCCGCCGAGCTCGAGGCGGCGGCCGACGACGCCCGACTGCGCGGCGCACCCGAGACGGCAGCACAGCTCCTCGAGCGTGCCATCGAGCTCACACCAGTCCGCAACCGCGACGCCGCCGACCGACGCCGACTCGCAGCAGCGACCGACTGGTTCGGCGCAGGCGCAATCGCCCGGTCACGCGAGCTCCTGACCGAACTACTCGACGAATCAGCGGATCGTCGCCTGCGCTCGCGTGCGCTGCGGCTGCTGGCGCTCGTCCATTCGCGCGAAGAGAGCATGCCGCAGGCACTCGAGCGGCTCCTCGAGTCGGCAACCGCGGCAGGCTCCGACGACGACTTGCGCGCACCCGCCGAGCTCGAGCTCGCGTTCATGTCGGTCAACATCTCGTTCGACTTCGACGCCGCCCGCCCGCATGCCGACCTCGCACTCGCCTGCGCAGAGCGACTTGGCGACCCGGGAATCCTCGCGCAAGCGCTCGCGGTGAAGGCAATCGCCGACTTTCTCCTGGGCGACGGGCTCGACGAGGCGCGCGTCGAGCGCGCCCTGGAGCTCGAGCCTGCTTGCGCAGCCGACGTGCCGGCCGAGCTTCGGCCGTCGTTGATCGTGGGGTCGCTCGCTGTCTACGTCGGGCAGCCACGCCGAGCGCTGCATGTGCTCGAGGCACTCGAGCAGCAGATGCGCGAGCAGGGCGTCGAGGCAGATCTGCCGCTCCTGCTCTGCGTGATCCAGTGGGCACGCTCGTGGGCAGGCGACCTGCTCGGAGCCCAGGCCGCCGCGGTCGAGGCGCTCGAGCTCGCGCACCTCACCGGTGGCGATTCCCTCATCGGCTACGTCCACGCGAATGCGGCGATGGCTGCCGCACACGCCGGCGACGAGCCGGGCTGCCGCGCCCACGTGGCTGCCGCGCTGGCCGGCATGGAGCGCACGGGCTATCTCGTCCACGCCACGTGGTCGATGAGCGCCCTCTGCATGCTCGAACTGTCCCGCGCGGACCCCGCCGCCGCAGCGGCCGCACTCGGCCCACTCCTCGATGTGTTCGAGGACGCACCGCCGTCGGAGCCGATACGAGCGTTCTTCCTGCCCGACGCAGTCGAGGCGCTTGCCGGCTGCGGCGAGCTCGATCGTGCGGCGCGGCTGAACGAGCTCTTCGCCGAGCGGGCGAGCCTGGTCGGACGCACCTGGGCGATCGCGGCGAGTCACCGCTCGCAAGCGTTGATCGCCGCAGCAGAGGGCGATCTCGACGCGGCGCGACGTGCCGCCGAAGCAGCAATCGAACTGCAGGCCCAGGGAGAGATGCCACTCGAGCTCGCGCGATCCTTGCTCGTGCTCGGGCAGGTCGAGCGACGGGCGAAGCAGAAGGCCGCAGCGAAGGCAGCACTCGAGGAGTCGGCGGCGATCTGCGACCGAATCGGCGCCGCGCTGTGGGCTGCGAGGGCGCGCGACGAGCTGGCGCGCCTCGGCGGGCGGGCGACGGACGAACTGACTCCGACGGAGCAACGGGTGGCGCAGCTGGCGGCCTCCGGCCTCACGAACCGCGAGATCGCGAGCGCCGCGTTCATGAGCGAGAAGACGGTCGAGGCGAATCTCTCACGCGTGTACCGGAAGCTCGGCCTGCGCTCGCGGACCGAGCTTGCGCGCCGAGTCGCCAACGTAGAGGAACAGCGAACGCCGATCTCCTAGGTCGAGGGGAATCCCCGTTTCGTCCGCGCGGTGACGGGCGTAGCTTCGGGCCGTGTCGCACACGTACCTCGTCGAGTGCTACTGGCCGGGCGTCGACGCCGGCGCAGTGAAGGCGGCACTCGCACGAGCCGACGCCGAGGAGGAGGACGTGCAGTGCGTCGACACGATCCTCGTGCCCGAAGACGAGATCGTGCTGTGCCTCTTCAAGGGGCCTTCTGCCCAGGCCGTGCGCGCCGCCACGTTGCGCTCCGGGCTCCCATCGGAGCGCGTGACGCCATCCATTCATCTGCACGCACCCGAGAGGGGAGAACCATGAAGGGATATCTGCTCGTCGCGGCAGCCGCACTCGCTGCGCTGACCACCGCACATGCGGCGGGGGCGGCGACACTCTGCGTCGGACCGCAGAGCGGCTGCTTCGCCCAGATCCAGCCTGCCGTCACGGCGGCGCACGACGGAGACACGATCACCGTCGCGCCCGGCACGTATGCGGGTGGGATCACGATTGACAAGAGCATCAAGCTTCAGGGCACGAGCGCAGGGGCCACGACGATCGCGGGCGGCGGTCCCGTCGTGAGGATCTACCGTGCGACGGCCTCGGATGGTTTGGTCGTGTCGATCGACCGCGTGACGATCACGGGAGGGCGCAACACCACGTTGCCGAATCCCGAAGTCACGTTCGGCGGCGGCGTCGAGATCCCGGTCGCGCAGATCGACCAGCCGCCGTTCAACGTTGCCGGTGCCACGGTCTCGATCTCGAACAGCGTCATCACCGGCAACACGACGACTGCGACCGATGTGATTCCGCCCGGTTTCTGTGGACCGCGCGCGTGCGCGTTCAACAGCGGTGGCGGGATCGACAACGGTGGAGTCTTGACGCTGACGAACACCCAGGTCACGAACAACATCGCAGGCTCGACCACTTCCCTGGCCTCCATGGCAAGCGACGCATCGGCAGGTGGCATCTCGAACCACTTCGCAAGCTCGCTCGTGGTGCGCAACAGCGCGGTCAGCGGCAACCATGTAGTCGTCGACGGCGCGATCGCGAACCATGCGGACTCCGGGGGCATCGGCAGCAGTGGAGCGCTCGACGTCGCCGACAGCGTCATCAGCGACAACACCGTCTCGTACACCGGATCGATGGACTTCGAAGAGCAGGCCGGACTCGCAGGCGGCCTCAGCATCGACCAGTTCATCCTGCCGCATCCGATGGCGACGATCCGGAACACACGCATCACCGGCAACAGCGTGACGGCCGTGAACACCAATCCGAACTCCACGCCGTCGGGTTACGGCGGAGGCGTGGTCGCCTTCGCTCCGGCACTGCTGGAGGGCGTCATCCTGACCGGTAACAGCGCGGAGGTGACCGGCGCAGGCTTCGCAGGCGGCGACGGCGGCGGAATGGAGATCGACGCGCCGGTGACGATGCGCGACAGCGTCGTCGCTCACAACACCGTGACAGGCGACCGGCACCTTGGGCGCGATCGCATTCGGCGGCGGGATCGCGATGTTCGGCGCCGATCTGACGCTGGAGCGCACCGTCGTCGTGGCGAACTCGGCCGTTGGCAACGGAGCCGCAGCACCGCTGCCGTTCGGCGGCGTCTCGAGCGTGCTCGGCGGAGGCATCTCGAACGGCGCGCCTGGGATTCCGACATCGACGTTGTCCCTCACCGACAGCGTCGTCAACGCGAACCGCGTGAGCGGGAGCCCGGGGTTCGTGCTGCAAGGCGGCGGGGTCTTCAGCCCCAACGGGATCGTCGGCAGCCACAACGTCATCGCCGGCAACAAGCCGGACGACTGCTTCGGCTGCTGAGCGGAGGAGACGGCGAGCCCCGTGGAGGGGCGGGGCTCGCCGCTCGTCGTGCCCAGTCTTGCGGCCGTTTGCAGGAACTTTGGGCTGCGACGTCCGCAGCGAGTTGGCCCAACCGGTAGCTTGCGCGGCGCATGCAGGGCGAGCAGAGCACCTGGTGGAACGAGACCCACGACGACGCGGACACGAGCGCCCGCATCGCCTACTTCTCGATGGAGTTCGGGATCGAGGAGTCGCTGCCGATCTACAGCGGCGGCCTCGGCGTCCTTGCCGGCGACCACCTGAAGGCGGCGGCTGAGCTCGGCGTGCCGCTCGTCGGCGTTGGGCTCCTCTACCGCGGCGGGTACTTCACGCAGGGCATCGACGACGCCGGACGCCAGACCGAGGAGTACGAGCGCGTCGATCCCGAGGCGCTCGGCTTGCACCGCGAGGACGTCACCGTCGAGGTCGAGCTCGACAGCGAGACGATCTCCGCCAACGTCTGGCGCAAGGACGTCGGTTCCGTTCCGCTCTACCTGCTCGAGGTCGAGATGCTCACCGACGCGCTCTACTCGGGCGACCGCGAGCACCGCATCCGCCAGGAGCTGCTGCTCGGCGTCGGCGGCGTCCGAGCGCTCGAGGCGCTCGGCGTCGACGCGAACGTCTTCCACATGAACGAGGGCCACTCCGCCTTCCTCGCGATCGAGCGCATCCGCTCGCTCGTCCAGAACGGCATGTCGACCGACGACGCGATCGCGCACGTCAAGGCCTCCACCGTCTTCACCACCCACACCCCCGTCCCCGCCGGCAACGAGATCTTCGGCACCGCGCTGATCCGCCGCTACGTCGCGCCGCTCGCGAACGAGGCCGGCATCACCGAGGAGTACCTGCTCTCGCTCGGCGAGTTCGGCGAGGCGGAAGCGTTCGGCCTCACGCCCATGTCGCTGCGCCTCTCCGCCTACGCGAACGGCGTCTCCGCCCTCCACGGCGAGGTCGCGCGCGAGATGTGGTCGTCGCTCGAGAACGTCGACACCGAGATCGGCCACGTCACGAACGGCGTCCACCTCGGCACCTGGCTCGACCCGGCGCTCGAGACGCTCCTCCGCTGGACCGGCGTCGACCCGACCGCTGCCCCCGACGACGCCGGCTGGGAGAACGCGACCAACCTCGACCCGCAGAAGCTCTGGGACGTCCACCACGCCGCCAAGCGCAAGCTCGCCGAGCTGACGCACCTCGACCCCGATCGCCTGACGATCGGCTTCGCGCGCCGCTTCGCCACCTACAAGCGCGCCGCGCTCGTCTACACCGACCTCGAGCGCCTGCTCGCGATGCCCGTGCAGCTCGTCGTCGCCGGCAAGGCGCACCCGCAGGACAACCCCGGCAAGGACGTCATGCAGCAGATCGTCCAGCTCGCGCGCGAGCACTCCGACCGCATCGTCTTCCTCGAGGACTACGACATCGGCCTCGCGCAGACGATCATCCCCGGCGTCGACGTCTGGCTCAACAACCCGACCCGCCCGCTCGAGGCCTCCGGCACCTCCGGCATGAAGGCCGCCGTCAACGGCGTCCCCAACCTCTCCGTCCTCGACGGCTGGTGGCCCGAGGGCTACGACCCCGAGGTCGGCTGGGCGATCGACGGCGTCTCCGACGAGGCCGACCTGCAGCAGCTCTACACGCTGCTCGAGAACGAGGTCGTGCCCGCCTGGCAGGACCGCGACCGCTGGGTGCGGATGATGATCGCCTCGATCTCGAAGCTCGCGCCGCAGTTCGACGATGCACCGCGCCGTGATCGAGTACGTCGAGCGCTACTACCTGCCGGCCGCGCACGCCTCGTACGCCCGCTCCCACCACTGAGCGAGATTCCGCGCGCCGCGCGACGCCGGTGCATGATCTGCCGATGGAGCGCGCGCTGCCCGCCGGGACGGTGACGTTCCTCTTCACCGACGTCGAAGGCTCGACGCAGCTCCTGCACGAGCTCGGCGCGGAGCGCTACGCCGACGCGCTCGCCGAGCACCGCCGCATCCTGCGCGCCGCCTTCGGCGCGCGCGGCGGCGTCGAGGTCGACACGCAGGGCGACGCGTTCTTCATCGCCTTCCCCACCGCTCCCGCCGCGCTCGCCGCCGCCGTCGCCGCGACCGAGGAGCTCGCGCACGGCCCGATCCGCGTGCGCATGGGCATCCACAGCGGCACCCCGCTCCTCACCGACGAGGGCTACGTCGGCGTCGACGTCCACCGCGCCGCCCGCATCGCCTCCGCCGGCCACGGCGGCCAGATCCTCGTCTCGACCGCCGCCGCCGGCCTCGTCGAGCCCGACGCGCTGCACGACCTCGGCGAGCACCGCCTCAAGGACCTCTCCGCCCCCGAGCGGATCTACCAGGTCGGCAGCGCCGAGTTCCCGCCGCTCAAGAGCCTCTACCGCACGAACCTGCCCGTGCCCGCGACGCCGTTCCTCGGCCGCGCCGACGAGGTCGACGAGCTCGCCGACCTCCTGCGCGCGAGCGAGCCGCGCCTGCTGACGCTGACCGGCCCCGGCGGCGTCGGCAAGACGCGCCTCGCGCTGCAGGCGGCGGGCGCCGCGGCCGACGGCTTCGCGGACGGCGTCTACTGGGTGCCGCTCGCGCCGCTCGACGACCCGCAGCTCGTCCTGCCGACCGTCGCGCAGGCGCTCGGCGCCGAGCAGGACGTCGCCGGGCACATCGCCGACCGCGTCGCTCCTGCTCGTGCTCGACAACTTCGAGCACGTGACCGACGCGGCCGAGCGACGTCGCCGGCGCTGCTCACCGCCTGCCCGCGCCTGCACGTGCTCGTGACGAGCCGCGAGGTGCTGCGCCTCCCCGGCGAGCAGGCCTACCCGGTGACCGAGCTGCGCCCGGACGAGGGCGTCGAGCTCTTCCTCTCGCGCGCGCACGCCGCCGATCCGTCGTTCGCCGCGAGCGACGGCGTCGCCGCGCTCTGCGCGCGGCTCGAGCAGCTGCCGCTCGCGCTCGAGCTCGCCGCCGCACGCGTGCGCGTGCTCTCGCCCGCGCAGCTCCTCGACCGCCTCTCGAGCCGGCTCGACCTGCTCAAGGCGGGCCGCGGCGTCGACCCGCGGCAGCAGACGCTGCGCGCGACGATCGAGTGGAGCCACGAGCTGCTCGACGCCGACGAGCAGGCAGGCCTTCGCACGGCTCGCCGTCTTCGCCGGCGGCTGGACGCTGCTCGCGGCCGAAGCAGTGACGGACGCCGACCTCGACGTCGCGCAGTCGCTCGTCGACAAGAGCCTCGTGCGCGCCCGCGAGCGCGACCGCTTCTTCATGCTCGAGACGATCCGCGAGTTCGCTGCCGAGCAGCTCGAGCGACTCCGCCGATGCGGACGAGGTGCGCCGACGCCACGCCGCGCATTTCCTCGCCTTCGCGGAAGCCGCGGCGCCCGCGCTCGAGGACGAGCGGCAGGACGAGTGGTTCGAGCTCGTCGAGGCCGACCTGCCGAACCTCCGCGCCGCGCTCGCGTGGAGTCTCGAGCATGAGCCCGGTGAGGCGCTCCGGATCGCGGATGGGCTGAGGGCGCACTGGTTCGCGCGCGGCTACTTGAGCGAGGGACGCCGCTGGCTCGCTGCCGGCCTGGCCGCGTACGACGAGCACACGCCCATCCGTGTGCGCGCGCTAATCGCTGCTTCGGTGCTCGCGTCGATCCAGGGTGACTGGGCGGAGACGAAACGCTACGCCGAAGAGAGCCGTGCGCTCGCGAGCGAGCTCGGCGACCCCGGGCTCGCGCGCGACGCGCTGCTGACGCTCGGCCGGGTCCGGATCGCCGAAGGCGACCCGGACGGAGCGCTCGCAGCTCTTCGACGAAGCCGAGCAGGCTGCCATCGCCGCCGACAATCCCCAGCTGCTCGGCATGGCTCGGTTCAGCGCCGGCTACCTCGAGCTGACGCGCGGCGACTACCCACAGGCGGAGGCGCGTCTCCAGGCGGCGCACGCCGTGCTCGCCGGTGCCAATCACCATCACGGCGCCGCACGCTCGCTGGCCGGACTCGGCTCGGTTGCGCTGCACGAGCATCGCACCGCGGACGCCGTCGAGCACCTGCGCGAGAGCATCGAGCTCGCCGGTCGTGTCGGCGATCGCGGGGTCATGGCATGGGCGCTCGAGCTCCTCGGCGTCGCACTCGCCGAGACCGAGCCGCAGCGCGCCGCGCGCCTCCTCGGGTGCGGCGGAGGCGCTGCGGGAGTTGCTCGACAGCACGCTCGAAGGGATCGAGCTCACGCTGCACGACCAGGCGCTCGCGTCACTCGGAACCACGGACGTCCAAGGCGCCTGGGCCTCTGGCCGCGAGCTCTCGCCCGACGACGCGGCTGCGTTCGCCCTTAGCGGCTTAGCGAACGCCGCGTACGCGCGCTCGAGCACCTCGGCGAGATCCTCGTCGCCGACGGCGATGCCGCTCGGCCCGAGCCGCTTCAGCATCGCGCCCGGCGGGAACGCGCGCACCTCGCCCGGCTCCGGTAGCTCACCGGCAACCCACATGTCGGCGGACGGCGCCGCGTCCTCGCCCTCGAGGCAGCCGCGCCAGCGCAGGAGCTGCGCCGGGTCCTCCTCGATCGCATCCGCGAACGCGAGCCCGACCGCCGCGACGTGCTCGCACGCGCCGCCCTCGTCGCACGTGCACGCGCGCCGGATCATCAGCGCCCGCGGCACGAGCGGCTCCTCCCAGTCCTCCGCCATCAGGTGCTGCAGGTGCGACGACTGCGACCGCCCCTGCACCGCCTCCTCGAGCGCGCCGCGGCCGCCCGCGTAGGAGACCATCGCCGCCCAGATGCGCGGCGGCACGCGCTCGGTGCGCAGCGTCACCGTGCACTCCCCCACGTGCCCGACGACCGTGCCCGGCTTGATCTCGAGCGAGTCGACCTCCGACGTCGGGCGCACGTCGCCCGCGACCTCGACCAGCACGGCCCGCGACCACGGCCCTCTCACGCGCTCGCCTCCACCGCGTCGGGCGCGAGCGCGACGGCGGCGCGGATCGCGCCGAGGTCGAGATCGCCGAGCCAGTCCTCCGACGTCCCCGCCATCACCTTCTCGACGAGCTCGCGCTTCGAGTCGAGCAGCGCGTCGATCCGCTCCTCGAGCGTGCCCGTGGAGATCAGCGAGTGCACGAACACCGGCTTGCGCTGCCCGAGGCGGTGCGCACGGTCGGTCGCCTGCTGCTCGACCGCCGGGTTCCACCAGCGGTCGAAGTGGAAGACGTGGTTCGCCGACGGCAGGTTGAGGCCGCGGCCGCCGGCGCGGATCGAGATGACGAGGATCGACGGCCCCTCCGGCGTCGCGAACGCGGTCAGCAGCTCGTCGCGCTGCCGCGCGTTCAGGCGCCCGTGGAAGAAGCCGACCGTCCGCCCCGTGCGCTCGGCGAGGTACGGCACGAGCCGGTCGAACGACGGGTACTGCGTGAAGACGAGCGCCTTGTCGTCGGCCGGCATCTCGTCGAGCAGCCCGACGAGCCGCTCCAGCTTCCCGGAGCGCCCCTCGAGCGGCTGCCCCGTGTGCAGCAGCATCTCCGGGTGGTTGCACACCTGCTTCAGGTGGCCGAGCATCGCGAGCACCGCGCCGCGGCGGCCGAAGCGATCCTCGTGCGACTCGATCCGCGGCAGCCAGTTGTCGACCGTCGCCTGGTAGAGCGAGGCCTGCTCGACCGTCAGCCGGCAGTAGTCCTTCTCGACCGTGATCGGCGGCAGGTCGAGCTCGACCTCGGGCGAGTCCTTCGCGCGCCGCAGGATGAACGGCCGCACGACCCCGCGCAGGCGCTCGAGCGCAGGCTCGTCGTTCGCCAGCTGGATCGGCCGCGCGAACGTGCGCCCGAACCACTCGCGCGAGCCGAGCAGCCCCGGGTTGAGGATGTCCATCAGCGCCCACAGCTCGCCGAGGTGGTTCTCGATCGGCGTGCCCGTCATCGCGACGCGCCGCCGCGCCGAGATCTGGCGCAGCGCGCGGGCGCGCTTCGTCGCCGGGTTCTTGACGTCCTGCGCCTCGTCGAGCAGCAGCCGGTCCCAGCGAATCTCGCCGAGCGTGTCGATGTCGCGCGTGGCGATGTCGTAGGAGGTGATCACGAGGTCGACCTCGCCGAGCTTCTTGAGGAGCGCCTCGTCGGCGAGCCGGTCGCTGCCGTGATGCAGGTGCACGCGCAGCGACGGCGCGAAGCGCTCGACCTCGGCGAGCCACTGGCGCGCGACGCTCATCGGGCAGACGACGAGCGTCGGCCCGAGCGCCTCGCGCCCGAACTGCTCGCGCTCCGACAGCAGCATCGCGATCGCCTGCACCGTCTTGCCGAGCCCCATGTCGTCGGCGAGGATCGCGCCGATCCCGAGGTCGCCCAGCATGCGCAGCCAGCCGTGGCCGCGCTCCTGGAACGCGAACAGCTGGTAGGTCATCGCCTGCGGCGCCGGCAGCGGCTGGAAGCGCGTGTCGCCGTCGAGCAGGTTCGCGAGCGCCGGGTCGAGCGCGACGCTCGCCCATCTCGAGCCCCGCCTCGTCGGCCTCGATCCCCGAGATCGCCGCGCACGAGGTCGACGACACCGCCGCCCGCCTTGCGCTTCTCGAGGAAGCGGAGCGCGCGGCCGACCTCCGACGGGCGCAGCGCATGCCAGCGGTCGCCCGCGAAGACGACCGGCGCCTTCGCGGCGGCGAGCGCGCGCAGCTCCTCCTCCGACAGGTCGACGTCGCCGACCGCGAGCTTCCAGTCGAACTCCGCGAGGTCGGACGTCGACATGAAGCCGACACGCTCCGGTGTTCGCAACGCAGAGCCGCGCGCGGTCAGGTTGGCGCGGATGCGCGTCGGTGTGCGCACCCAGGCCGACGGCAGCAGCACCGGCACGCCCGCCTGCTCCAGCAGCGGCATCAGGTGCTTGAGGAAGAACGTCGTCTCCTCGGTGTCGAGCGCGACCTCGCTCGGCTCCTCCTCGTCGAAGGCGATCCCGCCCTCGGCGAGCAGCGGCGCGAGCTCGGCGAGCTGCGCGGCGAGGTCGCCGTACGGGTCACCGTCGCGCACGAACTCGAAGCCCTCGCTGCCCTGCCAGAGGAGCGACGCGGGCAGGCTGAGCGTCGGGTCGTCGGAGGCGTGCAGCCACAGCTCGAGCGCGAGCGCATCGCTGCCGACGCGCTCGTCGAGGTGCAGGCCGAGCAGCCACGGCGACTCCTTGATCTCGCCGAGGCCGCTGTCGACCCAGCGCGAGATCCGCCGCTCGAGCGAGGCGTACGTCGGGCCCTCCGGCAGGTCGGGCTCGTCGGCGGCGAGGCCGATCAGGAACGCGTCGAGCGCGGGCGAGCGCGTCGGCCCGGCGAGCCGGAGCCCGTCGAGGCGGTCGCGCGCGATCCGGTCGACCAGGTGCGGCAGCAGCTCGTCGATCGCGCCGCTCGCGGCGGGCGCGGCGGCGGCGATCGCGTCCAGCTCCGCCTGCAGCGAGTCGTCGAGCGTCACGCCCCAGAAGGCGAACCAGTGGCTGCCGCCGCGCAGGAGCTGCGGGTGGACGAGCCCCTCCGAGACGGCGCGCTGCGCGAGCGCCACGATCGCAAACGCCGCCTGGGCGCTCGCCCCGGCGTGAGCCGGCGGGGCGGCCGCGAGCTCGACCAGCTGCCCGACGCTCAGCTCCCGCTCGGCGGGATCGAGCGCGCGCAGCTCGCCGTCCCGCCAGACGATCTCGAGCGATTCCCGGGTGACTTCCTGCGCCGACACGACCCACCAGAGTAGGCACAAACGCCCCTCTGTCGCTGGACTCGTTCGTACACTCGCCGCATGGAACTGCTCGCGCTCGAGTATCCGGCGATCCTGCAGCGGCTCGCGACCGCCACCGAGACCCCGCTGGGGGAGGAGCTGGCGCGGGCGCTGACCCCCTCGACCGACGCCGGGGAGGTCGCCCACCGCCAGGCGCTGACCGCAGAGGTGATCGCACTCTTCGAGGCCTCGGAGGAGCCGCCGCTCGCCGGGATCCACGACGTGCGCGAGGCGGCCGAGCTGGCCGCGCGCAGCGGGGCACTGCCGCCGGAGACGCTCCGGCGGGTCTCGGCGACGATCCACGGCGGCCTCGTCGCGCGCGAGGCGATCTCGACGCCGTTGCTCGGCCAGCTCGCCGAGCCGATCGAGGCCAGCCTCGCGCCGGTCGCCGAGCAGATCGACCGCGCGGTCGAGCCTGACGGCTCCGGGCTGCGCGACAACGCCTCGCCCGAGCTGCGCCGCCTGCGCAAGCAGCTGCGAGACCACCAGCAGCGCGCCGCCGAGGAGCTGCGCCGGCTCGCCCGCTCGTCGACGCTGCGCGACCACCTGCAGGAGGACTTCGTCGCCCAGCGCGGCGGGCGGCCCGTCTTCGCCGTGCGCGCGAGCGCGCGCGGCAGCGTGCCCGGGATCGTGCACGACGTCTCCGACTCGGGCCAGACGGTCTTCATCGAGCCGCTCGAGCTGGTCGAGATGTCGAACCGCCACGCCGAGGTCGCAAGCGCCGAGCGCGAGGAGGTGCTGCGCATCCTGCGCGAGCTGTCGGCGGCGGTCGGCGCGCGCGCGGACGCCGTCGTCGCGCTCGTCGAGGCGACGGCGGCGATCGACCTCGCCGTTGCGCGCGGCGTCGTCTCGCGCGGCTGGCGCGGCGCCGAGGTGACGATCGCCGACGAGGTGCGGCTGCTCGAGGCACGGCACCCGCTGCTCGACCCGAAGACGGCTGTGCCGATCGACCTCGACCTCGGCACGCTGCGCGCGCTCGTGATCAGCGGCCCGAACACCGGCGGCAAGACGGTCGCGCTGAAGACGCTCGGGCTCGCGGCGCTGCTGCACCAGGCCGGCTTCCGGCCGCCCGCCGAGTCGGCGTCGCTGCCGGTCTTCGACGAGGTGCTCGCCGACATCGGCGACCGGCAGTCGATCGAGATGAGCCTCTCGACCTTCTCGGGTCACATCGCGAACCTCGTCGAGATCCTCGACGCGGCCACCGAGCGCTCGCTCGTGCTCGTCGACGAGATCGCGTCCGGCACCGACCCGGTCGAGGGCTCGGCGCTCGCGCAGGCGCTGATCGAACGGCTCGCGCACCAGGCGCGGCTGACCGTCGTGACGACGCACTACCCGGAGCTGAAGGAATGGGCGAGCGCGCGCGACGATGCCGTCAACGCGGCGACGTCGCTCGACCCCGAGACGAACGCGCCGAACTACCGGATCACGCTCGGCCGGCCCGGCATCTCGCACGCGCTGCAGACGGCTGAGCGGCTCGGGCTCGACGAGTCGGTGGTCGCGGCCGCACGCGACCGCGTCGCACCCGAGCGGCTGCGGATCGGCGAGCTGCTCGCCGAGACGGAGGCGGCCGAGCGCAGCGCGTCGAGCGTGCTCGCGGCGGCGCGCGCCGCCGCGGAGCGTGCGCAGGCGCGGGAGGCGGCGCTCGAGGTGGAGATCGAGAAGGTGCGCGCGTCGGCCGAGCGCGAGCGCGAGCTCGCGGCGGCGGATGCGCAGCGGGAGCTGGCCGAGGCACGCGTCGAGCTGCAGGCGCTGCGCGACGACATGCGCGAGGCGCGGCGGCGCAAGCGCGACCAGCCGGCCGTCGATCGCGCGCTCGGCGCCGCATCGGTACGCGCAGCGAACGCGGAGCGTGCGCTGCGCGACCTCGAGCCGCTGCCGGTGCTGACGCCGCTCGCGCCCGGCGATCCCGTCGAGTCGGACGTCGGCGTGCGCGGCACGATCGCCTCGATCAGCGGCGAGGAGGCCGAGGTCGTCGGCTCGGGCGGGCACCGCGTGCGGATCGCGCTCGCGCGGCTGCGCCCCTCGCGCGGCCGCGAGGAGATGAGCGAGCCGGCGGTCAAGCTGAACGCCGCGATCAGCGGCGACGTCTCGGACGAGCTCGACGTGCGCGGCGAGCGCGCGCAGGAGGCGCGCGAGGCGGTGCGCCGCTTCGTCGACGAAGCGGCGCTCGCCGGGCTGTCGAGCGTGCGCGTGATCCACGGCCGCGGCACCGGCTCGGTGCGCGCGGCCGTGCGCGACGAGCTCGACAAGCATCCGCTCGTCGACCGGCGTGAGCCGGAGGCGAACGACGGCGCGACCCTGGCTCACCTCTCCTCGTGAGGTACATCGGGCGCGAGAACGTGCGCAAGCGGTTCGAGCCGCTCGAGGGGACGCCGGGCCACACGGTCTACGCCGGCGGCGAGGTGCGGATCGACGACGTCGTGGTGCGACCGTCGTTCGGGCTCGCGCACGAGGGCGAGTACGACCACGTCCACGTCGGCCCGCTGCTGGAGGAGATCGCGCGCGACCACCTCGTTGCGGTGCTGCTCGTGCGCCTCGGCGGCTACGCGGTCGGAATGCTCGAGGGCGAGCGGATCGTTACCTCCAAGGTGGGCTCGCGCTTCGTCAAGAATCGCCACAAGAAGGGCGGCTCGTCGTCGAACCGCTTCCGCCGGCGGCGCGAGGAGCAGGCAAAGGCGCTGATCGAGGAGGCAGCGGACGTGGCGGCTTCCGTGTTGTCGCCGGCGCCGTTCGCCGCGCTCGGCGGTGACAAGACGGCCGTCGAGGGTGTGCTGGCGGCGCGCGCCGACCTCGGGTGGCTGCGCGAGCGGGCGCTGCCGCGGTTCTTCACGGTGGAGGAGCCGCGGCTGCGGACGCTGCAGGCGCTGCCGTACGACCTGTACGCGGTCGGCGTCGAGGAGCCGGGCGCGCGTGAGCGACACCCGCCGCGTCGAGGCCTTCTCCGACGGCGTCTTCGCGATCGCGATCACGCTGCTCGTGCTCGACCTGCGCGTGCCCGAGTTCGACACGGGCGAACTGCTGCACGACCTCGTGCACCTCTGGGGCGCCTACATCGCCTACATCAGCTCGTTCCTCTACATCGGCGTGATCTGGCTCAACCACCACAACGCGTTCACGCGCATCCATCGCATCGACCGGAACCTGCAATGGGAGAACCTGGCGCTGCTCTTCACGACCGCGCTGCTCCCCTTCCCGACCGCCGTGCTCTCCGCCGCGCTGCAGTCCGGCGGAACCGCCGACCGGCGGACGGCGGTCGTCCTCTACGCGCTGATCGCGGGCGCGATGGCGGCGTCGTGGCTCGTGTTCTTCAACCACCTGTCGAAGCACCCGGAGCTGACGGATGGCCAGGAAAGCGCAGCGTTCTTCGGGGACGAGCGCCGTCGCGCCTGGCTCGGCATCGGCTCCTACGGCGTCGCGGCCTGCGTCGGGCTGATCTACCCCGTCGCGGCGCTGCCGTTCTTCCTCGTGCTGCCGATCTTCTACGCCCTCACTTCGGAAGGAAAACGATGAGTCAACGCTGCACACACCTGGACCAGATCGCCTACCCGGACCTGCCCGCCGAGATCGCCGGCTGCGAGGAGTGCCTGCAGACGGGCGTCGCGCTGGGTGCACCTGCGCGAGTGCACGATCTGCGGCCACATCGGCTGCTGCGACGACTCGCCGAACAAGCACGCGACCGCGCACTTCCACGCCACCCAGCACCCGGTGATCCGCTCAGCCGAGCCGGGCGAGGACTGGTTCTGGTGCTACCCCGATGAATTGATGTTCCGCCTGCGGCAGTGAAGCTCGGCGTCGTCCGCGGAAGTGCGCTCTCCATCGGCGCCCTGATCGGGCCCGGCCTGCTGGGTGACGCTCGTGCTCGTCCTCGCGCTCGCGGTCTGCTCGACGTGGGACCTCGCGGTGCCCGCCGTCGCGGCCGCGATTTCCGTCGCACTGCATCGGTACCATCGTTGAAGCGGCGGGCCTCCGGCCCGCCCTTAGTCATGCTCAAACGGATCGACATCCCCGTCGCCGACCCCGGCACGCCCGACACGCGCTCGCCTGCGCGCCTGTTGCTGTGGGTCGGGAAGCACCAGAAGCGCACGCTCGCGCTGGGGATCTTCTTCGGGATCTGGTGGATGCTCGCGCAGGCGCTGATGCCGTTCGCGATCGGCCGGGCGATCCAGCTCGGGATCGTCGAGGGGTCGAACCGCGACCTCGCGATCTGGACGCTGACGCTGCTGATGCTCGGCCTGATGCAGGCCTTCGCCGGCGTGATGCGCCATCGCTACGCGGTCTTCAACTGGCTCCAGGCCTCGTTCCGGATGGCGCAGCTCGTCTCGCACCATGCCGCCCGCACCGGCCCGGCCGTGCGCGGCTCGCTTTCGACCGGCGAGGTGGTGGCCACGGTCTCGAACGACGCGATGCGCGCGGGCGGCGCCTACGACATCACGGCGCGCCTCGCGGGCGCGATCGTCGCCTACGTCGTCGTCGGCGTGATCCTCGTCTCGTCGTCGGTCGTGCTGGGGCTGATCGTGCTGATCGGCGTGCCGGTGCTCGTGCTGCTCCTGGGAGGGATCATCAAGCCGCTCCAGGCTCGCCAGCGCGATCAGCGCGAGGAGGTCGGGCTGCTGACGGCGCTCGGCGCCGACACTGCTGCGGGTCTGCGCGTGCTACGCGGGATCGGCGGCGAGGACGCGTTCTTCGAGCGCTACCGGCAGCGCTCGCAGCACGTGCGCCGCGCCGGCATCCGCGTGTCGATGCCGCAGTCGACGCTCGACGCCTCGCAGGTCTTCATCCCCGGCCTCTTCGTCGTGCTCGTGACGTGGATCGGCGCGCGCTTCGCGCTCTCCGGGAAGATCGACACCGGCGCCCTGATCGCCTTCTACGGCTACGCAGCGTTTCTCGTGATCCCGCTGCGCACCTCGGCGGAGGCGGTCGACAAGATCACGCGCGCGCTCGTCGGCGCGCGCCGGATGCTGACCGTGCTCGAGGTCGAGCGCACGATCCCCGAGCCCGAGACGCCCGCCGTCGGCACCGCCGCTCGGCGCCGGACTGCGCGACGAGCGCAGCGGCCTCGTCGTCCACCCCGGCCAGATCACGTGCCTCGTCTCTGCGCTGCCCGACGACACGGCCGCAATCGCCGACCGGCTCGGCCGCTTCGGTGACGAGGACGGCGTCGTCTTCGGCGACGTCCAGCTCGCCGAGCTCCCGGTCGCCGACATCCGCCGGCGCATCGTCGTCAGCGAGGCCGACCCGGTGCTCTTCGCCGGGACGCTCCGCCACGAGCTCGACCCCTGGGGCCGCACCGACGGCAACGACGAGCAGATCCTCACCGCCGTCTCGGTCGCCAACGCCGAGGACATCCTCGACGCGCTGCCCGAGGGCCTCGACGCGCCCGTCGAGGAGCGCGGCCGCTCGTTCTCGGGCGGCCAGCGCCAGCGCCTCGTCTTGACGCGCGCGCTCCTTTCGGAGGCAGAGGTGCTCGTGCTCGTCGAGCCGACGAGCGCCGTCGACGCGCACACCGAGGCGCGGATCGCCGACCGGCTGCGCGACGCGCGCGCCGGGCGCACGACCGTGATCGTCACCTCGAGCCCGCTGATGCTCGACCGCGCCGACCGCGTCGTCTTCGTGCACGAAGGTCTGGCGGTCGCCGAGGGCACGCACCGCGAGCTGCTGCGCGCGCGCCCGGACTACCGCGAGGTCGTCACCCGAGGTGAGGAGCTGTGAGCAACCTGCTGCCGATCGCGGACGGCCCCGAGCTGCGGCTGCAGGCGAAGCAGCTCGCTCGCCGACACCGTAGGGCGCTGCTCGGCACGGTGCTGCTGCACGCGTCGGCCGCGGCGACCGGGCTCGCCGGCCCGCCGATCCTCGGCGGCCTCGTGCAGTCGGTGCAACACGGGACGACCGCCTCGCACGTCAACAAGATGATCTACCTGCTCTTCGCGTTCCTGCTCGCGCAGACGGCGCTGACGTTCTTTGCGCGGAAGGCGTCGTTCGTGCTTTCCGAGAAGATGTTCGCGGAGCTGCGCGAGGACTTCATGCGCCGCGTGCTCGCGCTGCCCCTCTCGACGGTCGAGCGCGCCGGCACCGGCGACCTGATCTCGCGCACGACCGCGGACGTCGACGCGCTCACGCGCACGATCCGCTTCGCCGTGCCCGAGACGACGATCGCCGCGATCACGGCGGTGCTCACGGTCGCGGCCGCGATCTGGGTGAGCCCGCTCGCTGCCCTCCCCTGTATCGCGGGCGTGCCTGCGCTCTGGGTCGGCACGCGCTGGTACCTGAAGCGCGCGCCGGCGGGCTACCTGTGGGAGCGCGCGTCGTACGCAACGCTCGCCGGCACGGTGGGCGAGACGGTCGAGGGCGGGCGCACGCTCGAGGCGCTCGGGCTGAACGAGCAGCGCGTGCAGCGGATCGACGCCGACCTGCGCGAGTCGTACCGGGCCGAGCGGCGCACGCTCTACCTGCGGACGATCTGGTTCCCGACGGCGGAGTTCGCCTACGTCCTCCCCGTCGCCGCCGCGCTCGCGTGGGGCGGCTGGCTCGTCGCGAACGGGCACGCGACGCTCGGCGAGGTGACGGCGGTCTCGCTCTACGTCGTGCAGCTCGCCGACCCGGTCGACCGCCTGATCTCCTGGCTCGACGAGATCCAGGTCGGCGCAACCTCGTTCGCGCGCCTGGTCGGCATCGCCCGCGTCCCGCCCGACCGCACGGCGACGGACGAGAGCCCCGAGGGCGAACGCCTGGTCGCGCAGGACGTGCGCTACGCGTACGTCGCCGATCGCGACGTGTTGCACGGGATCGACCTCGACCTGACGCCGGGCGAGCGCGTCGCCGTCGTCGGCCCCTCGGGCGCCGGCAAGTCGACGCTCGGGCGGCTGCTCGCGGGCATCCATCCACCGCGCAAGGGCCGCGTCGACGTCGGCGGCGTGCGCCTCGTCGACCTGCCGCTCGACACGCTGCGCAAGGAGGTGGCGCTCGTCACGCAGGAGCAGCACGTCTTCGTCGGAACCCTCGATGAGAACTTGATGCTTGCGCGGCCGAGTGCCAACGAGGGGCAGCTGCAGGCCGCACTCGAAGCGGTCGACGCGCACGAGTGGGCCGACGCGCTCCCGGACGGCCGCGACACGGTCGTCGGTGCCGGCGGCTATCCCCTCACGCCCGCCCAGGCGCAGCAACTCGCGCTCGCACGGCTCGTGCTCGCCGACCCGCACACGCTCGTGCTCGACGAGGCGACCTCGCTGCTCGATCCGCGCGCCGCGCGCCATCTCGAGCGCTCGCTCGCGTCGGTGCTCGAAGGGCGCACGGTCGTCGCGATCGCACACCGCCTGCACACGGCGCACGACGCCGACCGCGTCGCCGTCGTCGAGGACGGCCTGCTCGAGGAGATCGGCACCCACGACGAGCTCGTCTCGCGCGGCGGCTCCTACGCGGCACTCTGGGACTCATGGCACAGCGAGGGGTAGACATGATCATCGCCGAGGCGCGCGCCGAGATCGCAGCCGGCCGCGTGCCGGACTCGGCTGCGCTGCGCGCGCGCATCCGCGCAGAGGGTGGCGGCGACGACGCGCTCGCGCAGCTGGAGCGGGTCTTCGCGATCCAGCGTGCCCGCGCGCGGCTCTCGCGCGAGGTCGCACCGGTGCCGCGCGGCCCCTCGCTGCGCACCGCGCTGAAGACGAAGGTCGCGGTGAACGCGAACATGGACGTACGCCGCGGCGCGGGAACGACACTGGTCTGGGACCCGGTTGCCGCGGTCACCGGCTGGGAGCTGCGGATCAGCGCCCGCCCCGACCCGCGCGGGGACTACGTCGTCCAGGAGACGCGCGAGCTGGCCGCAGGCGAGACGAGCGCCGAGGTGGCGCTCGGGCAGCAGCCGCTGCGCGTGCACGTGCTCGGCCGCACGCGCGACGGACGGCTGCTGCGCCGCGCCGTCATCTCGGGGCTCACCGAGGACAACTGGCGGGACCGCTGGCAGCGGCGCGCGAGCGCGTCATAATCTCGGCCCGTGCCGAGCCTCGAGCAGCAGAACGCCGACTACATCCGCTCCGTCGCCGAGTCCGACGTCGACTGGTTCGGCGCGAACCTGACCGAGGACTTCCTCTGCACGCTCGGCGACGGTGCCACGATCGGGAAGGACGCGTTCCTCGAGCGCGTCTCGCTGGGGCCCGGTGTCGAGAACATCACCTTCGAGGTGGTCGCGATCCGCGAGCTCGGCGACTTCGCGCTCGTGCACGGGATCACGCACTACACCCTCGACGGCACGCCCGGTTCGCGCGCCTACACCGACGCGTGGCGCCGACAGGGCGACTCGTGGGTCGCCCTGTCGGCGCAGCTCACGCCGATCGCGGGTTAGGCCGCGACCGGGACGCCGGCGGGGAGCTCGGCCAGGTCCTCACGCCGCACGAGCACGACCGACGCGAGCACGCCGACGGCTGCGATGGCGGCGCCGACCCAGAAGGCGGCATGGAAGCCGTTCGTCAGCGCCTGCGACGCGCCCTCGCTGCTCTGCGAGTGCGAGACGGCGACGGACGAGAGCACGGCGATGCCGAGCGCGCCGCCGATCTGCTGCGACGTGTTGATCAGGCCGGAGGCGAGCCCCGCGTCCTTCGCCTCGACACCCGCGAGCGCGGCGATCGAGATCGCGACGAACGAGAACGCCATCCCCATCGCGATCACCAGGAAGCCCGGCAGCAGGTCGCGCACGTAGGAGCCGTCGACCGACACCTGCGTGAAGTAGAGGAGCCCGACCGTGAGCAGGCTCATCCCGGTCACGAGCACGGTCTTGACGCCGATCTTCGTCACGAGCTGCGACGCGACGGTCGCCCAGACGATCGAGGTGCCGGCGACCGCGAGGTACGCGATGCCCGTCTTGAGCGCCGAGAAGTGCAGCACCTGCTGCATGTACAGCGTCAGCATCAGGAACATCGAGAAGAGCGCCGTGCCCAGGATGAAGCCGGCGACGTTCGCGCCGCTGACCGTCTTGATCTTGAAGATCGAGAACGACATCAGCGGTGCCTCCGCGCGGCCCTCGTAGACGAGGAACCCGCCGAGCAGCGCGAACGAGGCGACGAAGAGGCCGACGGTCTTGCCGGAGCTCCAGCCGTACGAGTTCGCCTGCGTGATCGCGAAGACGAGCGTCGAGAGCCCACCCGTCACGAGCAGTGCGCCGACCAGCGTCGAACCCGCGCGAGCTGCGGTCGCGGCTCTCGCCGAGCAGCAACGGTGCGGCAATCGCGGCGCCGAGGGCGACCGGCAGGTTGATGAAGAAGATCCACTCCCAGCTGAGCACGTCCGTGAAGACGCCGCCGAGCAGCACGCCTGCTGCGGCGCCGAAGCCGCCGACGGCGCCCCAGACGCCGAGCGCGACGTTCCGCTCGCGGCCTTCGGAGAACGTCGTCATCAGGATCGAGAGTGCAGCCGGCGAGATGATCGCCGCGCCGAGGCCCTGGATCGAGCGCGCGCCGATCAGTGACGCCTCGCTCCACGCCAGACCTGCGAGCAGCGAGCCGATCGCGAAGACGGCGAGACCCGAGATGAACATGCGGCGACGACCGAGCAAGTCGGCTGCGCGGCCGCCGAGGAGCAGGAACCCGCCGAAGACGAGCGCGTACGCGCTGATCACCCACTGCAGGTTCTCCTGCGAGAAACCGAGGTCGACCTGGATCGACGGCAGCGCGACATTCACGATCGCGATGTCGAGCACCACCATGAACTGGACGACGCTCAGGAGAGCGAGAGCCCACCACTTGCGTCCTGAGGTTGCGAGCACCGGAAAACCACCTTTCACCCGAATCGAGGAGTCACTCTCGATGGTGTCGATGGGCCGCTCGGCGCCGCGGACGATTTGCGGTCGTCCGCGCGGACGAACCGCGCATGCCGCAGGGATGACGAGCTCGGTGCTTAGGTCGCGTCGGCGGGCGAGTCGTCGCCGCCCGAGCGCAGCTTCCAGAACGTCAGCACGCCGACGGCGCTCGCGAGCGCGAGTGCGACCGCGCTCTTGTTCGGGCGCTTCGAGTCGGTGTCGATGGTCGGCACCGCCTTCCTCACCTTCGCCTTGATCACGCGGATGCCGACCTGGTAGACGACCCAGCCAACGAGTGCGTTGCGGCGGTTGAGAACGCTCATGCGGCCAGCCTACCCGTCTGCGCGCCAAACAAAAACTGGGCCCCCACCTCCTGCGGCTCGAGGTGGGGGCCCAGTGGGAGAGTGCCGGGAGCCTGCGGGCGGGCGAAGCTCCCGGCGGGACGAGGGCACGTCCACCCGTAATGATGCCGGGTCTGGGGAGAACTTGCCGCGCCTCGTCGAACTTTACGTTCGCTTTACTTTTTGAGGCGGCCCTTGCCCGGGTGCAGGGCCTCGTCGACGGCCTCGTCGAGCGTCGTCACGAACGCCGGCACGTCGGCGGCGGGCTGCGGCTTGGACTTCCTGACCGGTTTCGCCGGTTTTGCAGGGTGTTCCGGCTTGGCCGCGGGAGTCTTGGCCGTCACCGGCTTGGCCACGGCCTGCTTCTGCACCGGCGCGGCCGGATGGGCCGGGTGCGCCGGGTGGACGTGCTGCGCGGCCTGGGCCGCCGCGTTCGCCTGGGCGGCCGGCGAGGCGGTGGGCGGCAGGGTGTGCGGGACGGTGCCGCGCTCGTGGCGCTTGTCGGCCGGGTTGGCGAGGGTCTTCGGCTTCGACCTCTTGACGAGCTTCGATGGGAGCGCGACCGACGCTGCCACCCTGACCGGAGCGGCGACCCGGGACGCGCGAACCTGGTTCGGCTGCACCGAGCCAGGTTCATGCTTGCGCACCGCGGCGGGCGCGTGCTTCGCGGCCGACACGAGGGGCACGTGAACCTGCTTGGCCGCCTCGTAGCCGCCGGTGCCGACGACGGCGCCCGCGCAGACGACGGCAGCGGCCTTCGCTCCCAACCCGAAGGTGAGGCCCGAGCCGCCCCAGAGCGACGCCGGCAGCGGGATCCCGCCGAACAGCGCCTTCATCGCACCGCGCGAGGCGCGCTGCTTGCGCGCGAGCGTCTCGCACTCCGCGCACTCGCGCAGGTGAGCCCGCAATTGCCCGCGCTCGCCGCGCGCAAGCTCGCCGTCGGCCTGCTTCGACAGCAAGAACTCGGCCTCGGCGCAGGAGAGGGTTCCCTCGAGCTGCTCGCGCAGGGCGCGGCGCGCGCGGAAGAGCACGGTCTCGACGGCGGCGACCGAGGTGTCCATGATCTCGGCGATCTCGGCGTAGCTGCGGCCCTCGAGCTCGCGCATGACGAGCGCTGCCCGCTGGTTGAAGGCAAGCTGCCCGAGCGCGCGCTGGATGTCCTCCGCCGAGTAGCGCTCTTCGCTCTCGGGGACGGCCGACTCGGCGGCGTCCTCGAAGAACGGCGACTCCTGCGGCCGGCGCTGCGCCTGCCGGAAGCGCTGCCGGCAGACGTTGTGCGCGATCGCGATCAGCCAGTTCTTCGGTGTCTCGGGACGCTCGCCGTTCTGCATCGCGCGCAGGGCGTTCAGGAACGTCGTCTGCGTGACGTCTTCGGCATCCTGGGCGTTCCGGAGCACCGCGAACGAGTAGCGGTAGACGTCGCCGACGTAGCGCTGGTACATCCGCTCGAAGTGACGGTCGGCAGAAGGGGCTCTCGCCAGGAAAGGCGCCATACCTATGGGACGCTACTCGGCCCCGGAACTTGCGGTGCGGCAACCGGCAATTCGGCCGGCACCGGGGGAAGTTGGACGGTCGGGACGGCGGGACGGGCACCGGCGGCGGCGACAGCTCCGGCACGGCCACGGGCACCGGCAGCGGCGGCAGCTCCGGCACGGCCACGGCACCGGCAGCGGCGGCAGCTCCGGCACGGCCACCGGCACGGACAGGGGCGGGACGGCGAGCTCGACGGGCAGCTTGGGCAGCGGGAGCGCGGGCGCCGGCTGCGGCGCGGCCGGCGGGCGCGGCCGCGGCGGGGGCCGCCGGCGCCGGCTGCGCGGTCGCGGACGGCGGGACGGCCGCCGTCGGGGCGACCGTAGGCCCGACGGCCGACCGGAGCGCGGAGCGCTGCGGGGAGGCGGCGCCGGGCCGACGGGGACGGCCCGGCGCCCGGTGCGCAACAGCAACGCCGGCCCGCTTGGCCGCGACGTGGGCATGGCGCGGCGCGACCACCGGGGAGCTCGTCGGACGGACGACCTGCAGCGGCACGCCGTCCGGCCGGTGCTTCGCGTGCGGCTCGGCGATCGCGGCGCCGGTGATGCCGACCGCGGAGGCGGTGACGGCGACCACGAGCGCCTTGCCGAGCAGCGTCTTGAGGAAGCCGGGGAGCCCGAAGCCCGACGCGATCCGGCGCAGCGCGCCCTTGCGGCCGCGGGCCCGGCGCTCGGCCGTCGCGCAGTCGCTGCAGGCGCGGGTGTGGGCGCGCAGCAGCCGGCGACTCTCGTCGCTCAGCGTCTCCTGCTGGATCAGCGCGCAGGCGGCCTCGCAGCCGAGAACGTCGTCGAGCTGCTCCCGGACCGCCCGCCGCGCGCGGAAGATGAGCGTCTCGACTGCCGACTCGCTGACCGCGAGCGTGGTTGCGATCTCGGCGTAGGAGCGGCCCTCGAGCTCGCGCAGGACGAGCGCTTCGCGCTGGCTGGGCGCAAGCTGGGACAGAGCGGTGCGGAGCGACTCGGCCCGACCACTCTCGGCCGGCTCGACCGGCACCTCATCGAGCTCGATCTCGACCGCGCGGCGCTTCCGTGCGGCCAGCACCCGCCGGCACTCGTTGTGGGCGATCTTGATCAGCCAGTTGCGCGGCTTCTGCACCTGCTCGCCGCGGGCGAGGGCACGGAAGGCCCGGATGTAGGTCGCCTGGACGACGTCCTCGGCATCCGTGCGGGAGCGCAGGACCACCAGGACGTACCGCAGGACCTCATCCGCGTAGCGCCGATACAGCCGATCCACCTCGGCCGAGGCGTCTCTGCGCCCGATACCGAGGATTCTGGCGTCACCTGCGATGACGACCATTGCCTTGGGAAAACGCCGTAGATATCCACGGAGATACGGTCTAAGGTGGCCCCTGTGAAGTTGGGGGAAGCCTTCGCACCCTTGGCGGAGCGCCACTTTCGGCTGTTATGGCTTGGCCGCGCGTCCTCAGCCGCAGGCGATGCCCTCATGCCGCTCGCGCTGGCGTTCGCAGTGCTCTCGGTCAACAGCTCGGCGACAGCGCTCGGGGCGGTGCTCGCCGCGTTCTGGATCTCCCGGGTCGCATTCACGCTCGTCGGCGGCGTCGTCTCCGACCGGCTGCCGCGCCGCGCGGTCATGCTCGCCTGCGACGGAGCCCGCGCCTGCATCGAGGCGTTCACGGCGACCATGCTCCTGACCCACCAGATGACCCTCCCGATCTTCCTCGTCACCGCGGCGGTCTTCGGGGCTGCATCCGCATTCTTCGGCCCGGCGGCCGACGGCCTCGTGCCGCAGACCGTCAGCGCGGAGAGACTCCAGCCCGCGAACGCGCTACTCGGGATCACCAACAACGCGATGAACGTCTTCGGGCCGGCGATCGCCGGGATCCTCGTCGTGTTCACGGCTCCGGGGTGGGTGTTCGCCGTCGACTCGGTCAGCTTCCTCGCGAGCGCGTGGTTCCTGATGAAGCTGCGCATTCCGGCCCACGAACGGCTGCCGCGCAACACGTTCCTGCGCGAGCTGCGTGAAGGCCTGCACGAAGTGACGTCGCGCACGTGGGTGCGCGCGCCGATCATCGGCTTCGCGATCACGAACTTCTGCTTCGCCGCGTTCATCGTGCTCGGCCCGGTGATCACGCGCGAGCAACTCGGCGGCGCACGCGACTGGGCGATCGTCTCGACCTGCGGCGCGTTCGGCGCGATTCTCGGCGGCCTCGCGTCGGTGCGACTGCATCCGCGCAGGCCGCTGTCGTTCGGCTTCGCGTTCTCCGCGCTGATCGGCCTCCCGATCGCGGCGCTGGCGGGGCCACTGCCGACGGCGGCGATCGCGGCCGCGTGGGGACTCGGCATGGCGTCGATCGCACTCAGCAACACCTTCTGGGAGACGAACCTGCAGCGGCGCATCCCGTCCGGCGTGTTCGCCCGCGTGCGCTCCTACGACATCCTCGTCTCGTTCGTCTTCATGCCGCTCGGCTTCATCGCGTTCCCGCTGATCGCACGCTCGCTCGGGGACGCACGCACGCTGCTCGCGGCCGCGATCATCGCCGCGACGACGAGCCTCGCCGTCGCGCTTCGCCCCGGGGTGCGCGCGATCGGCGAAGAGCCGACGGCGACGACGCGCACAGCGGCCTGAACCCGGCCCGCCCGCGGCGAGCCAGGTTCAGCCGAGCACTCCCTAGGCCTTCGCGGCTGCGCGCTTCCGGTTCGGGATGTGAATCGCGCGGCCGAGCGCGGCGAGGGCGGCTTCCTTGATCGCCTCGCTGAGCGTCGGGTGCGCTGCCATCCCGTCACCGACCGTCTCGACGGTCGACTCGGCGTCGATCGCCACGACGGCGGCCTCGATCAGGTCGGTCACGTGCGGGCCGACCATCACCATCCCGAGCAGCTCGCCGTACTTCGTCTCGTGGATCGACTTGACCCAGCCGGTCGTCTCCGCCTGCATGACGGCGCGGGCGTTGGCGACCCAGGGGAACGTGCCGACGGCGATGTCGTCGCCGTACTGCTCGCGCGCCTCGGCCTCGGTGAGGCCGACGCCGGCGATCTCCGGGTCCGTGTAGATCGGCCGCGGCACCGCACGGTTGTCGACGATCGCATCGTGGCCACACGCGTTCTCGGCCGCGACCTCGCCCTCACGGAACGCCGTGTGCGCGAGCTGCCAGTAGCCGGCGCAGTCTCCGACCGCGTAGATGTGGTCGACGTTGGTGCGGCGATGATCGTCGGTGCCGATGCCCGCGCGCTTGTCGAACGCGACGCCGGCGGCCTCGAGCCCGACGTTCTCCACGTACGGCCCGCGGCCGACAGAGACGAGCATCAGGTCGCACTGCACGCTCTCGCCGTCGCCGAAGTAGACGGTCAGCGAGTTGCCCTGCTGCTCGACCTTGGTGCACTGCTTGCCGAGCTGCAGGTTGATGCCGCGCTTCGTGAACTGCTTCGCGAGCTCCTTCGCGGCGTCGGCGTCCTCCTGCGGGATCAACGTGTCGAGCATCTCGACGATCGTCACCTCGGAGCCGAACCGGCCGAAGATCGAGGCGAACTCGGAGCCGATGATGCCGCCGCCGAGGATCACGAGCCGCTTCGGCACCTCGGTCTGGGAGAGCAGCCCGGTCGAGTCGACGCAGAGGTCGGATTCGAGGCCCGGGATCGGCGGGCGGAGCGGGAACGAGCCGGTCGCGACGATCGCCGTCTTGAACGTCACGTCCTCCCCGCCTTCGACGGAGATCGTGTTCGCGTCCTTGAAGCGACCGTAGCCCTTGACCCACTCGACGCCGTTCGCCTTCAGCAGGCCGGCGACGCCGCCGGTCATCTGCTTGACGACGCCTGCCTTCCACTCGTTGGCGGCGGCGAAGTCGAGCTGCGTGTTGTCGACGCTGATGCCGAGCTTCGCGAAATTGTCGTTGGCCTGGTGCAGGAAGTGCGCGGTCTGCACCCAGGCCTTGGTCGGGATGCACCCGACGCGGAGGCACGTGCCGCCCAGCTCGGGCTCCTTCTCGATGCACGCGACCTTCGCACCCAGCTGGGCGGCGCGAATCGCTGCGGTGTAGCCCCCAGGCCCTCCGCCCAGGACGGCGACGTCGACTTCCATCTCAACTCCTCGGCTTGCTTCGGTTTCCGTGCGCCAGCGTACCGACCCGGCCTCGGACCAGGGCCGCTCAGGCGGCGAGCACGAGCTTGCCGAACTTGCCACCCGCGGCGAAGGCCTCGTAGGCGGCCTGGGCCTGCTCGAGCGGCCAAACCTGCTGCACGTGGACGGCGACCCGGCCCGCGGCGAGGAGCGGCAACGCGTCCTCTCCGAGCCGGGCGACCACGAGCGCCTTCTCCTCCGCCGAGCGCGAGCGCAACGTCGAGCCCTGGATCCGCCCGCGCTTGCGCATCAGCAGCCCGAAGTCGACCTGCGCGCGTGAGCCCGCGCCGGTCCCGATCACGACGAGGCGGCCGTGGCGGGCGAGCCGCTCGATGTCCTGCGTCAGGAGCTCACCGCCGACGAGCTCGAGGATCACGTCGTACTCGCCCTCGGGGTCGGTCCCGGCGGCTCCGAGCTCCAGCACGAGCTCACGGGCCTCCGCTCGGCGCACCGTCCCGGTCACCTCGGCGCCCGCCGAGACGCCGAGCTGCAGGGCCGTCGTGCCGACCCCGCCGGCCGCGCCGTTCACGAGCAGCCGCTCGCCGGGGCGCAGATCCGCCTGCGTGAAGAGCGCGTCGTGCGCGGTCGCGAACGCCTCCATGAAGCCGCCGGCCGCCGGCCAGTCGACCCCGTCGGGAACGGGCAGGACGTGGCGCTCGTCGACCGCGACCAGCTCCGCCTGCCCGGCGCCGGGGAGGAGCGCCATCACACGCTCGCCGGTCCCGACCACCTCGCCGGCGCACTCCAGACCCGGCAGGTCCTCCGGCACCGTGCCGGGCGGAGGCGGGTACTTGCCGGCCGCCTGCAGCAGGTCGGCGTTGTTGATCCCGGCAGCCCGGACGCGGATCAGCACCTCACCGGTGCCCGGCACCGGATCGGGGCGCTCCCGGACGACCACCCGTCCCTCCTCGATCACGACCGCACGCATCCGCGCTGGCAGGATAGGGCCATGAGGCTGCACGGGATCCACCATGTGACGTGCATCACCGGCGACGCGCCCCAGAACCTCGCCTTCTACACGGGCACGCTCGGCCTGCGGATGGTCAAGAAGACCGTCAACCAGGACGACCCGACCGTCTATCACCTCTTCTACGCGGACGAGAACGGCTCGGCCGGTGCAGACATCACCTTCTTCGAGTATCCAGGCGCGATCCCCGGCCGCGCCGGGGACGGAATGGTGCGCCGCGTCGTCTTCCGCGTCGGGAGCGAGGCCTCGCTCGACTTCTGGCAGGAGCGCGTCGGCGGCGAGCGCAGCGACGGCTCGCTCGTCTTCACGGACCCGGAGGGCCTCGAGCTCGAGCTGGTCGTGGACGACGGCACCGACCCACCGCTGGTCGCGCGCGATCCCGAGATCCCCGAGGAGCACGCGCTGCGCGGCTTCGCCGGCGTCCGCGCCTACGCGTCGTCGCCCGAGCGCAGCGCCGGCCTGCTCGAGAGCCTCACCTTCGACGGCTCGGGCACCCAGTGGGAGTCGCGCGGCGACCGCCACGGGTTCTACGTCTACGACGAGCCGCCGGACGACCGGCGCGGCATCCCGGGAGCGGGCACCGTGCACCACGTCGCGTGGTCCGTGCCGCTCGACGAGCACGCGGGCTGGGTCGAGAAGGCGTCGGCGGCCGGCGCGCGCCCGACGCAGGTGATCGACCGTTTCTGGTTCCACTCGATCTACTTCCGCGAGCCGAGCGGCGTCCTGTTCGAGATCGCGTCGCTCGGGCCGGGCTTCACGACCGACGAGGAGCTCGAGCACCTCGGCGAGAAGCTGATCCTCCCACCGGCGTTCGAGCATCTGCGCGCCCAGGTCGAACCGCAACTGACGCCTCTCCCGAGCCCGCGCGCGTGATCGCGCGCGAGCGCCCGGCCGCGGGCGAGCCCGAAGGTGCGCTCGTCCTGTTCCACGGCCGCGGCGCCGACGAGAACGACCTCTTCCCGCTGCTCGACGTGCTCGATCCCGAACGCCGCCTGCACGGCTACACCCCGCGCGGGCCGCTCTCGCTGCCGCCGGGCGGCGCGCACTGGTACGCCGTCCCGCGTGTCGGCTACCCCGACGCGGAGACGTTCAACGCCACCTACGCCGAGGCGTCCGCCTGGCTCGACTCGCTGCCGCACCAACGGCTCGTGCTCAGCGGCTTCTCTCAGGGCTGCGTGATGTCGCTCGCGCTCGGCCTCGGCGACCGGACGCCCGCGCCCGATCGCGATCGCCGGCTTCTCCGGCTTCATCCCGGTCGTCGACGGCTGGCAGCCCGACCTCGAC
Organism: uncultured Actinomycetes bacterium; assembly: GCA_963698925.1. GTDB lineage: Bacteria > Actinomycetota > Thermoleophilia > Gaiellales > Gaiellaceae > PALSA-600. Next base: position 101,932 of record CAVOSR010000010.1, read on the forward strand.
CGTCCTCTGCCGCCGGTCGCGCTCGGCCACGGCACCTACGACCCGGTGATCGACGTCAGCTTCGGCCGCACCGCCCGCGACACGCTGCTCGCGGCGGGCGGCGAGGTGCTCTACCAGGAGTACCCCCTCGCCCACACGCTCGACCAGCAGTTCCTGGTCGAGGTGCGGGCGTGGGTGCAGGCAAAGCTCTGAGACGCGGGCTGCGCCGGCCGCGCGCCTAGAGGTCGCGCTTCATCACGAGCCCACCCTCGGACTCGCGCACCTGCGCGAAGCCGTTGCGCTCGTAGAACCGAACCGCCGCCGAGTCGGCTTCGACCGACAGTGACACGGCGCCGTGACCCGCTTCGCGAGCGGCGGCGAGCAACGCGTCGATCAGCTCCTGTCCCAGCCCGTGCCCGCGCCGGGACGGCACGATCGAGATCGTCACTTCGGGCGTGCCCTCGTCGACGAACCCGTACCCCGGCTCGTCGGCGCGGAACGAGCGCAGCCACGCGGCCCCGACCCGGTGGCCCGTCTCGGTCGCGACCAGCGCGACGTCCCCCGCGCGCCCCCAGTTCTCGACATAGCGGGTGAGCGGGATGTCGGCCTCGAGCTGGTTGACGCGCCAGCCGTAGGCGTGCGCGAGCATCGAGCGCATGAAGGGGACGTCTGCTGCCGAGCCCTTCCGGATCACTACGCCTCCAGGTGCTCGGCGAGCTGGATCCGGTTTCCGTCCGGATCGAACACGTCGACGAGTCGCATCTGCCCGGCCAGCTCGAGCACGACGCCGACCTGGACGCCTTCGTCGCGCAGCTTGTCGGCCTCGGTCTTCACATCGGCGACGTCGACCATCGCGACGCCGCCCTCGCTCGGCTCGCCCTCGGCCAGCGCGATGCGCATCGCGCCGTGCTCGAGCTTCGACCACTTGTCGTCCCAGTCGACGAAGGTCTCCTCGAAGCCGAGCACTCGCTTGTAGAAGTCGCGCCCCTTGTCGAAGTCGCGCACGAGGTACCAGACGCGCGGCGCCGTCTGGGTCACAACGCGAGGGCCGGCTCTTCGACGAACTGCTTGACGGTGCGCAGGAAGTCGGCGCCCTCGGCGCCGTCGACGGCGCGGTGGTCGACGGTCAGCGTCATCGCCAGCATCGGACGGATCTCGACAGCCCCGTCGCGCGCGACGGGTGTGTCGACCGTCGCGCCGACCGCGAGGATCGCGGCCTGAGGCGGATTGATCACCGCGACGAACTGCTCGATGCCGAACATGCCCAGGTTGGAGATCGTGAACGTGCCGTCCTCCAGGTCCTGCGCCGTCAGCTTGTTCTCGCGCGCGCGTCCGACGATCTCGCCGCGTCGCACCCGCGATCTCCGCGAGCGACTGGCGCTCCACCGAGCGGAGCACCGGCACGACGAGCCCCTGCGGCGCCGCGACCGCGATGCCGACGTTGGCCGTCGGGAACTTGAGCAGCGCATCCTCGGTGTACTGCACGTTGACGTCCCGGTGGCGCATCAGCGCCTGCGCGGAGACCTTGGCGAGCAGGTCGGTGACCGTGATGCGCACGTCGGGGTTGAGCTCGCGCGCACGCGCGACGAGCTCGTTGGCGCGCGTCATGTCGGCGGTGACGGTCAGCTGGAAGACCGGCGCCTGCCACGCGGCGGTCAAGCGGCGCGCGATCGTCTTGCGGATCTTGGTCAGCGGGACGGACTCGATCGTCGCCGGTCGGCACCGCGGCGGGGGCGGCAGACGGCGCCGCGGCCTCGCCGCGCTCGACGTCGTCGGCGACGATGCGTCCGTCGGGGCCGGTGCCGCGCAGCGAGGAGAGCTCGATCCCGCGCTCGCGCGCGATCCGGCGCGCGAGCGGCGAGGCCTTGATCCGACCGCCGTTCGAGGCGCTGGACTCGCGAGCCTGGGTCGTCTCGGACGAAGGCGGCTCTTCCTGAGCCGAGGCTTCGCGGCCTTCCTCCCGCTCGGGATCACGCTCGTGCGCCTCGGCCGGCTTCTCGGCGGACTGCGGCATGCCGCCGTCGCTCGGAGCCTCTGCCTCGACCTGTTCGCCCTCCTGGCCGATGTAGGCGATCGTCTGGCCGACGGGCGCCTCGCCCTCCGGCAGCGTGATCTTGAGCAGCACGCCCGCGAAGTCGGACTCGACCTCCTGGGTCACCTTGTCGGTGTCGATCTCGAAGAGCGGCTCGCCCTTCTCGACGGTGTCGCCCTCGGCCTTCAGCCACTTCGTGATCGTGCCGGCCTCCATGCCCTGGCCGAGGCGCGGGAGCTTGACCTCGGAGGGCACTACTTGCCCACCGTTCGCTTGATCGCGGCGAGCACGTCCCCCGCATGCGGAACGACGAACTGCTCCATCACGGGCGCGAACGCCAGGGGCGCGAACTTGGCGCCGACGCGCTCGATCGGTGCGTCGAGGTAGTCGAAGGCCTTGTACTGCAGAACCGCCGCGACCTCGGCGCCGAAGCCCATGCGCGTGACGGCTTCGTGCGCGACGACGACGCGGTTCGTCTTCTTGACCGACGCGACAAGCGCGTCCTCGTCGAGCGGCTGCAGCGTGCGCGGGTCGATCACCTCGACCGAGATGCCGTCCTCCTCGGCCTGCTTGGCGGCGTCGAGCGAACGGTGCACGAGCGGGCCCATCGCGATCACCGTCACGTCGGTGCCCTCGCGCAGCGTGCGCGCCTTGCCCAGCGGGATCGGCTCGAGCGTCTCCGGCACGTCACCCTTGACCGGGTAGAGCAGCCGGTGCTCGAAGAAGACGATCGGGTTGTCGTCGTAGATCGCCGACCAGAGCAGGCCGCGTACGTCCTCCGGCGTCGACGGGTAGACGACCTTCAGCCCCGGCACGTGTACGAGCCAGGCCTCGAGTTGCTGCGCATGCTGCGCGCCCGGCGACCAGCCGGCGCCGCCCTGCGTGCGGATCGTCAGCGGCACCTTGATCTGCCCGCCCGACATGTAGCGGTGCTTCGCCGCCTGGTTGACGATCTGCTCGAGCGAGAGCGTGAGGAAGTCCTCGTACATGATCTCGACGACGGGGCGCATGCCCGCGATGGCGGCGCCGATGCCCGCGCCGACGATCGCCATCTCGGAGATCGGCGTGTTGCGCACGCGCTCCGCGCCGAACTCGTCGAGCAGGCCCTGCGTGACCGCCATCGAGCCGCCCATCTCGGCGATGTCCTCGCCCATGATGAAGACGTCGTCGTCCTTGCGCATCGCCTGCACGAGCGCGTCGCGCACTGCCTCGCGATAGGTGATCTCAGGCATAGACGTTCTTCAGCGCGTCTTCGGGCTGCGGGTCGGTGCCGTTCTGCGCGAACTCGAGCGCCGCGTCGACGATCGAGTGCGCCTCCTGGTCGAAGGCCTCGAACTCGTCGTCGCCGAGGCCGAGCCGGTCGCGCAGACGCGTGATCGGATCGTTGTCGGCCGCGTCCTGGCGGTCCTCCTTCGTGCGGTAGACCTGTGGGTCGCCGATGAAGTGGCCGTGCATGCGCTTCGTCTCGACGTCGAGGAAGACCGGCCCGTCGCCCGAGCGCGCGTGCTCGAGCGCCTCGTGCGCGGCGTCGAAGACCGCCTGCACGTCCTGGCCGTCGACCTTGATCGCGCGCATGTCGTACGCGAGCGCGCGCTTCGACATGTCGTCCCACACCGGCGAGTGCTGCCAGCCCGGCGTCGATTCGGCCCAGTGGTTGTTCTCGCAGACGAAGACGGTCTTCGTCTTCCAGAGCTGCGCGAGGTTGAGCGACTCGTGAAAGGTCCCGATGTTCGTCGCGCCGTCGCCGAAGAAGGCGACCGCGACGCGCGGCTCGTCGCGCAGCTTGAACGCGAGGCCGGCGCCGGTGACGGCGGGCAGCCCGCCGCCGATCACGGCGTTCGCGCCGAGGTTGCCGCGCTCGACGTCGTAGAGGTGCATCGAGCCGCCGTAGCCGTGCGAGCAGCCCTCCATCTTCCCGTAGAGCTCCGCCATCACGGCGTTCGGGTGCGTGCCGCGCGCGAGCGTGTGCCCGTGGGCGCGATGGGTGGACGCGAAGACGTCTCCCTCGTCCATCGCCTGGCAGACGCCGACGGCGACGGCCTCCTGGCCGATCGCGACGTGCAGGAAGCCCGGGAGGTCGCCTGCACGGAAGCGCTCCTCGACCTTTTCCTCGAAGCGCCTGATCAGGAGCATCTCGCGCAAAAATTCGCGCAAGGTCTCCTCGTTGAGGGCGCGTTTCTTCTCGACCTTCGCCACTGCGTCCGCCAGTGTACGTTTTGCGTCGTGAGCCTGGTCGGACAGTGGCGCGCGCTGGAAGAAGGGCTCCCGGAGGCCTGGCGCCGCGCGGGCCTGCGGCTCGAGCTCCGGGACCGCGACGCGGCCGACCGGGCGGCGGCCCTGCTCGCCCCCGCGCAGCCGTTCCGGGCGGAGCCGGACGCGCTCCGCTTCGACTCGGCCCGCGACGGGACGGCGACCGGGCCGGACGGCGTCACCCGGCTCCTGCGGCGGCTCGACGACGCCGCCATCGGCGGGTCGCTGACCCTCGCGACCAGCGAGCAGAAGGCGCCGCAGCCCGAGCGCGGCGTGACGCTGCTCGCCGACGCGTGGGACACCGCGCTCGCGGGCCTGCCGGCGGACTGGAGCGACCTGCTCTGCGAGCTCACGCTGCTCTCGACCGACGACATCGAACGCGTGGCCGTCCTCTGCATCCAGATGAACCCCCGCCGCGACGGGCAGCGGGCGGACCTGCGGTTCCGCTGTGCGCGCAGCGCGGGCTACGGCGTCTCGCCCGCGATGGCGCGACGCTGCCTGGAGCGTTGCGACGCCGAGGCCATCCGCGGCTCGGTCGAGGTGCTGCGCGCCCTCAGCGACACCCAGCACGTCGGGACGCAGGGGCCGGTCTGGCAGCTCGACGGTCAGACGGTCTGATGGCCGACCCCGTCTCCTGGCTGATGATCGAGCCCGGCTGGGAGGTCGTCGACTCCACCGGCGAGCACGTCGGCAACGTCGACGAAGTGCTCGGCGAGCCCGAGGCCGACATCTGGGACGGCCTCACGGTCGACGGCGAGTACGTGGCCGCCGAGCGGGTCGGATCGATCGTCGAGGGTCGCATCACACTCTCCTCTTGATCGACGCGCTCGCCCTCGCCGCCCAGGTACGCGCGGGCGAGGTCTCGTCGCGTGAGCTCGTCGACGCCGCGATCGCGCGCGCCGAGGCGTCGAACCCGGAGCTGAACTTCCTCGTCACCGAGTGCTTCGAGCAGGCGCGCGCGACGACGCCCGCCGACGGCCCGTTCGCCGGCGTGCCCATGCTCGTCAAGGATCTGACGGAGACCGCGGGCATCCGCACGACGTTCTCGTCGCGCGCCTTCGAGCACTACGTGCCCGCGAGCGACGCCGCAGTCGTGCGGCGCATGAAGGAGGCCGGCTTCGTCGTGCTCGGTAAGAGCAACACACCGGAGTTCGGGATCACCGCGGTCACCGAGTCGGAGCTGAACGGCGCGTGCCGCAACCCGTGGGACACCTCGCGCACGCCGGGCGGCTCCTCGGGCGGCGCGGCCGCGGCGGTCGCCGCCGGCGTCCTCCCGCTCGCGCACGGCTCCGACGGCGGCGGCTCCGTGCGCATCCCGGCGGCGTGCTGCGGCCTGTTCGGGATCAAGCCGTCTCGGGGCCGCGTCTCCCCCGCACCGTTCGTCAGCGGCTCGCTCGAGCTCTCGCAGAGCGGCCCGCTCGCCGTCACGGTCCGCGACGCGGCCGCCTTCCTCGACGTGATCGCAGGCTACGAGCCGGGCGACGCGCACTGGGCGCCGCCGCCGGAGCGCCCGTTCCTCGCGGAGGTGGGCGCAGACCCCGGCCGCCTGCGGATCGCGTTCACGGCCGAGCCTGCGGTCCCGCATCCGGTCGACCCGCGGCTCGCCGACGTCGCGAGGCGCGCGGCCGACGCGCTCGCGGAGCTCGGGCACGACGTCGTCGAGCGCACCCCTCAGTGGGTGGACGACTCGGTGCTCGGCGCCTTCGCCAGGCTCTGGCAGCTGACGCCGGCGCTGTACCCGGTACCCGACGAGTCACTGCTGATGCCGCTGAACCGGACGCTGGCCGCGTCCGCGCGCGAGACCTCGAGCGTCGAGTTCGCCCAGGCCGTCGGCGCGCTCCAGCGCGCTGCGCGCCGGATCGTCGCGTTCTGGGATGACATCGACGTCGTGCTCACGCCGGCGCTCGCGAAGCTGCCCGTGCCTGTCGGCTGGGTGTTCGAGCCCGACGATCCGTGGGAGCAGTTCGCACGCGGCGGCGAGTTCACGCCGTTCACGCCGATCGTCAACGTCACCGGCCAGCCGGCCGCCGCCGTTCCCTTCGACGTCGTCGACGGGCTACCGGCCGGCGTGCAACTGATCGGCCCGCCCGCCGGCGAGGCGCTGCTCTTCCGCCTGGCCTCGCAGCTCGAGGCTGCGCACCCGTGGGCCGACCGGCTACCCCATCGAGGCTGAAAGCTCGTCGGCGAGCTCCAGCGCCCGGGCGGGGTCGTTCGTGATCACGAGGCACGTGTCGTCGCCCGCGAGCGTGCCGACGACGAGCGGGTGCTCGAGCCGGTCGAGTGCCCGCGCGATCGCGGGCGCCGAGCCGATCTCCGACTGCACGACCACGAGGTTCTGGGCCACGACCGCGCGCCGCCCGAACTGGTCGAGCAGGCTGTCGAGGATCTCGCGCGGGTCGATCCGGCGCTCGCGGTTGGGCAGGACGTAGCGGAGCCGGCCCAGCGGGTCGCGCGACTTCTCCAGGCCGAGCTCGCGGATGTCGCGCGAGACAGTCGCCTGGGTGACGCTGCAGCCGGCCGCCTCGAGCGCGTCGAGCAGTTCCTGCTGGGTGCCGAGGCGTTTGCGCTCGACGAGGCTCGCGACGAGCCGCTGCCGCTCGGCCTTCGACAGTTGCGCTTCTTCCTGCATAGAACCAGCATTGTGCATACAGCAGGCCTTGACAACGTTTAGACGCGATCGCGGGCGGCAATTCGCTTTGCATGCTTCGGAAAGCAATGTGGACGGGTCTCTACGCCGGCCTGGGCGCCGCCTCGACGATGGCCGCCCGGCGGCTGGCGACGAAGATCTGGTGGGTCACGACCGGCGAAGCGCCGCCGACGAAGAAATGACGAAGGCGGACGCAGCGGTCGATTCGGCCGCGGACAGGCTCGAACGCTTCGTCGAGACCTCGCGCGCGAGCGGCGGCGTCAAGGCTAAGGTCGGTGAGGCAATGGCCGACGACGCCGACTTCCTGCGCAAGCTGAAGCCGAGCCTGATCAAGGCGCGCGCGAAGGGTGAGCCCGTCGAGGAGCCCTCCGTCGGCTCGCGCCGAGCGCCGTCGGGCCCGCAGCTCTCGCGCCCGCAGCGCAAGCGCGGCGGTGGCCCGAGCCCGTGGCTCGTGCTCGGTGCGGCGCTCGCCGGTGGCTACGTGCTCGCGAAGGTGATCGACTGGAGGGGTCATGCCCACCCCCACACCTGAGACGCAGCTGCTCACTCCTGACACGCAGGCGCAGAACGGCGGGCTCGGCGGCGCGGCGAAGTCGGTCGCGGAGCACGCATCCGCGATCGCGCGGTTGGAGCTGGAGCTCGCCGGGCTCGAGCTGAAGGCCAAGGTGGCATCACTCGGCGTCGGCATCGGGATGGCCGTCGGCGCCGCGCTCTTCGCCGTCTTCATGCTCGGGTTCCTCTTCGCCACGCTCGCCGCGGGGCTCGCGACGTTCCTGCCGTGGTGGCTCTCGCTCCTGATCGTGACGCTCTTCCTCGGCGCCCTCGCCGCGGTGGTCGGCTACATCGGCGTGGGCCGCATCAAGAAGGGGACGCCGCCCGTCCCCGAGCAGGCGATCCAGGAGGCCAGGCTGACGACGGAAGCGATCAAGAGCTGATGAGCTCGAGCAACGGAGACCGCTCGACCGCGCAGGTCCGCAGCGACATCGAGGCGGAGCGCGAGCAGCTCGCGGGCGCCGTCGAGCACCTGCGCGACGAGCTCGGCGAAGCGGCGGACATCACGGGGAAGCTGAAGTCGAAGCTCCCGATCGCCGCGGGCGCCGCAGCCGCCACCGGCTTCGTCCTCGCCGGCGGGGTCGGCGCCACGATGCGGTACTTCGCACGCCGCGGCCGCGAGGGCCACGAGAAGGTGCGCGTCGGCCGCTGGTCGATTTTCGACCGCGATTGAGCGCGGAGAACGGCAAGGCCCCGCCGAGGCCGACCCGGCTTGCGCGGAGTGAGTGGGTCGCCGTCCTCAAACGGACGTTCTCGCAGTTCATGGCCGACGACTGCATGGGCCTCGCCCAGCAGGTCGCCTACAGCGCACTGCTGGCGTTCTTCCCGGCCGTTGTCGCGCTGGTCGGCTTCCTCGACCTGATCAACGCCTACGACCCGCTCGAGAGCTTCCTCAACCCGGTTGCGCCGAAGGCGGTGACCGACATCATCCGCAGCTTCCAGCAGGACTCGGGCGGGAGCGGCGGCTCGGTCGTCGCGCTCGTGATCGGCCTCGCCGCCGCCCTCTGGGTGGCGTCGGGTGCGATGGGGTCGGTGGTCAAGTCGGTCAACAAGGCGTACGACCGGATGGAGACGCGCCCGTTCTGGAAGGTGCGACTGCTCTCGATCGTGCTGGTGCTCGCAGCCGGGTTCGTGACGGCCGGGATGCTGCTGCTGATCGTGATGGGCGGGACGCTCGGCGACGCGATCTCGCACAAGGCGCATGCGGGCGGTGCGTTCCTGTGGATCTGGAACATCGCGCGCTGGCCGATCGCGTTCGCGATCGTGCTGCTGCTGTTCGCGATGATCTACGCGCTCGCGCCGAACAAGGACCAGCGCTCGTGGCACTGGATCTCGCCCGGCTCGCTCGTGGCGGGAGTGATGTGGCTGGCGCTGAGCGGGCTGTTCGCGCTCTACACCTCGATCTCGAGCTCGTACTCGAAGACCTACGGCGCGCTCGCCGGCGGGATCGTGCTGCTGCTGTGGCTGAACTACACCGCGTGGGCGATCCTCTTCGGCGCCGAGCTGAACTCGGAGCTCGACCGGCAGGCGGACATCCACGCCGCGGGCGGCGAGCGCGCCGGCCTGATCAAGCCGGCGCGCCGGCAGGCGTAAGGCACCCGGCGATTCGAGCCAGGTCCCAGGGACTGTCCCTGGGACATGGCTCTTTGCGCACGGCCCGAGGGACGTGTCCCGGGGACAGTCCCCGGGACACGTCCGCTTCGCCAGAGGGGGGCTGCCGGGTCAGGCGCGCAGGGTGGCGCCGAAGCGGCCCGCCAGGGCCTCGACGACGGCCCGGCGGAGGCGGGCGCCGTCCTCGTCGGAGAGCGTCCGTTCGGCCGACTGGAATGCGACCGCAATCGCCACCGACTTCTGGCCGGCCGGGATCGGCTCGCCCCGGTAGTCGCTCAGGAAGCGCACCCAGCCGACCTCGTTCCCGCCCGCCTCTCGCGCTGCGGCGATCAGCTCGCCGGCCGGGACCGCTTCGTCGACGACGAACGCGAAGTCCTCGCGCAGCGGGGGATAGCTGACGACATCGCGGTAGAGGATCCGCTCGGGCACCGCCGCGAAGAGATCGGCGAGGTCGAGCTCGAACGCGCTCCACTCGCCGTCGAGGTCGAGCGGGCCGTACTGGGCGACCCAGCCGGCGTCGGTGGTCGCGCCGACCGTCGCGCGCGCGATCGGCTGCGCGCGCTCGAAGCGTGGCTCGACGTGCAGCGCTTCGTAGACCGCCTCGACGGCTCCCTTGGCGCGGAAGAAGTCCCCGCGGACGATGCCGCCGAGCCGCCAACGCTCGTCCGGCACGGCCCCCGCGCGCGGGAGGTAGACGTGCGCGACCTCGAACAGCGCCGGGTCGTGATTGCCGTGATCCACGTTGTGGCGTGCGGCGCCGAGCAGGCCGATCGTGAGTGTCGTCCGCAGGAGCCGCTGCTGGGAGCTGAGCGGCACCGGCAGCTCGATCGCCGCCGGATCGGGATCAACCGGCTGGAGCGAGTAGGTGTAGGCCTCGTAGAAGCCGGCGCCGACGAGCACGTCCTCGACCTGGCGGCGCAGCCGCTGCTCGTGCGTCAACCGCCCGAACATCTCCTGGCGCGTCGGCAGCGTCAGCGGCACGTCCTCGAGCCGGAAGCGTGCGACCTCCTCGACGAGGTCGATCTCACGGCGCACATCGCGCGCGCGCCAGGTCGGGACACGGACCTGCCAGTCGCCGCCGACGGTGAAGCCGAGGCGCTCGAGCCGCTCGCGCTGCTCGGCCTCCGCGATCTCGAAGCCGAGCACCTCGCCGGTGCGCGCGGGTCGGAACGGGATCACGGCCGGGGACGGGATCTCGCCCCGGACATCCGCCTCGCCGGTCCAACTCGCGCCCGCGAGCTCCGCAAGCAGCTGCGACGCGTAGGTCGCGGCAGGCGCGGCGAGCTCTGGGTCGACGCCTTTCTCCCAGCGCGTCTGGCTCTCGGTGCGCATCCGGTGCCGTTCGCCGCTGCGCAGCACGGTCAGCGGCTCGAAGTTCGCCGCCTCGAGCAGGATCGACGTGGTCCCGTCGCCGACCTCGGTGTTCGCGCCGCCCATCACGCCGGCGATCGCGATCGGACGTGAGGCGTCCGCGATCACGAGATCCTCCGGGTCGAGCTGCCGCGTTGTCCCGTCGAGCGTCTCGAGCTCCTCGCCCGGCGCGGCGAAGCGGACGACGATCCGCCCGCCGTCGAGCGTCTCGAAGTCGAATGCGTGCAGCGGGTTGCCGAGGGCGAGCATCACGTAGTTGGTGACGTCGACGACGTTCGAGATCGGCCGCATCCCCGCTCCGAGCAGGCGCGCCTTCAGCCACGCCGGCGACTCCCCGATCTGCACGTCGCGGAACAGGCGTCCGATGTAGCGCGCACAGCGCTCGAGCTCCTCGATGCGGATGTCGACCGGCTCGTCGCCCGCGCGCGCAGGATCGGTGCCCGGCACCGGTTTGAGCGCGGCACCCGTCAGCGCCGAGACCTCGCGCGCGATTCCGTAGATCGACGTCAGGTCCGGGCGGTTGTAGAGCGTCTCGATCTCGAGGATGTCGTCGCCGACCGGGAGGACGTCCGCGAGGGGCGTCCCCGGCTCGAGCTCGTCCGGCAGCAGCATGATCCCCCCGTGGTCCTGCCCGAGCTCCAGCTCCCGCTCGGAGAGGATCATCCCGTCGGAGACCTCGCCGCGCAGCTTGCGCCTCTCGATCGTGAAGTCGCCGCCCGGCATCACGCCCCCGGGCACGACGACGGCGACGGTCGCGCCCGCACCGAAGTTCCAGGCGCCGCAGACGATCGAGCGCGGCTCGCCTTCGCCGACGTCGACCTTCGTCAGCTGCAGCTTGTCGGCGTTCGGATGCTTGCCCGCCTCGAGCACGCGGCCGACGACGAAGTGGGTCAGGTTGTCGCCGGTATCGGGCACGCCGCGGCGCACGACCCGGTCGACCTCGCAGCTCGTGAAGACGAGCTGCCGCGCCAGCTCCGCGACCGGCAGGTCGAAGTCGACGTACTCGCGCAGCCAGCTGACCGGGACCTTCAAAACTGTCCCAGGACGCGCAGGTCGTTCTCCCAGAACGCGCGCAGGTCGGGCAGGCCGTGCCGGAGCATGGCGATGCGCTCGATCCCGAATCCGAACGCGAAGCCCTGCCACTCGTCGGGGTCGAGGTCGACGTTGCGGAAGACGTCGGGATCGACCCAGCCGGCGCCGCCCATCTCGATCCAGCCCGAGTGCTTGCACGTGGCGCAGCCCTGACCGCCGCAGATGAAGCAGGTGACGTCGAACTCGACCGACGGCTCGGTGAACGGGAAGAAGCTCGTCCGCATGCGCACCTCCCGGTCGGCGCCGAAGAGCGCACGGAAGAACTGCAGCACCGTCCCCTGCAGGTCGGCGAGCGTGATCCCCCGGTCGACCGCCAGGCACTCGACCTGGAGGAAGATCGGCGAGTGGGTCGCATCGGGCGTGTCGCGGCGGTAGCAGCGCCCGGGTGAGACCATGTAGAGCGGCGGCGTGCGCGACAGCATCGCGCGGATCTGGTCCGGCGAGGTGTGCGTGCGGAGCACCGTGTCGTCGTCGAGGTAGAAGGTGTCGTTGATCGATCGCGACGGGTGGCCCAGGTCGCTCGTCAGTGCGTCGAAGTTCTCCCAGACGGTCGCGACCTCGTTCCCGTCCCAGACCTCGTAGCCGAGGCCGAGGAAGATGTCCTCGATCTCGCGCCTGATCTGCGTGAGCAGGTGCAGGCGGCCGCGCAGGACAGGCGAGCCGGGGATCGTCACGTCGACGCCGCTGCCGGCGGCGGCGTCGAACGCGAGCCGCTCGAGCTCGGTCACGCGCGCCTCGACGGCAGTCTCGAGCCGCGTGCGGATGCCGTTCAGCAGCATGCCGCTCTCGCGGTCGCGCACGCCGCGCAGCGCCTGCGCGAGGTCGGACTTCCGGCCGAGGAAGTGCACGCGCGCCTCGTCGAGCTCGGCGTCGCTCAGCGCGACGCCGATCGCGGCGCTTGCCTCCTGCTCGTACGCCTCCCAGTCCACGGCGGCGACACTATCCAAGGTTCCTCCTTCGAATCGCGGGTCGGGGTCAGAAACGCCCCGGTGCGGGCCGAAGGCGCTAGCGCACGCCGCGGCCCGAGCACCGGGGCCGCATAAACGACGTGATCGCGAGCGTGGTCATTCCTGAGAGCATAGCGTCGTGTCCGCGTACGACAAGATCGCGCGCCTGTACGACCCATGGTCGCGCAGCGTCGTCGAGGACGTGCCGTTCTACCTCGACGAGGCGCGCCGCAGCGGCGGCCCCGTGCTCGAGCTCGCAGTCGGCACGGGCAGGATCGCCATCCCGATCGCCGCCAGCGGGATCCCGGTCGTCGGCGTCGACCTCTCGGAGGGGATGCTGCAGGTTGCGCGCGAGCGGGCGGCGGAGGCGGGCGCCGCGATCGACCTGCGCTACGGCGACATGCGCGACCCGCCGGTCGAGGGCACGTTCCCGCTCGTGCTCGTCCCGTTCCGCTCGATGCTGCACATGGAGACCGATGCCGACCGGCGCGCCGTCCTGCGGGCGGTCAAGCGTCACCTCGCTCCGGACGGCCGGCTGATCTTCGACGTCTTCGCGCCGGCGGCCGACGACATCGCCGACACGCACGGGAAGTGGATCGAGCGCGAGCCCGGGATCTGGGAGCGCGCGGACTGGGACGAGGAGACGCGCAGGCTCGTCCTGCGCGTGCGCGACTCGAGCGCCGAGAGCGAGATGTCGCTCGCCTGGCTCTCGATGCCGGAGTGGCGCGAGCTGCTCGACGAGGAGGGCTTCGTGGTCGAGACGCTCTACGGCTGGTTCGACCGCTCGTCCTGGCTCGGCGGCGAGGACTCGATCTGGGTCTGCCGGCCCGCCAGCTGACGCTGCCACTCGTAGAGCGCGATCGCGCCTGACGCAGCAACGTTGAGCGACTCGGCGCCCGTGATCGGGATCCACGCCTCGAGATCGCGCTCGACCTCGGCGGGGAGCCCTGCGCGCTCGGCCCCGAGCAGGAAGGTCGTCCGTGCGCTCAGGTCGAGCTCGGCGAGCGGGCGCCCGGCGTGAGCCTCGAGGGCGACACGGGTACCGCCGACGTCGCTCCAGGCGCCGAGCGGGACGCGCCAGATCGAGCCGGCGCTGGCACGCAGCGCCTTCGGGGAGGTCGGATCGGCGCACCCGTCGGAGAGCGCGACGGCGGCGCCAAACGCGTCCGCTGTGCGGATCAGCGTGCCGACGTTGCCGGGGTCGGCGAGGCGCCAGAGCGCGAGCGTCGCCGGCCGCTCCTCCCAGCCCGGCAGGTCGGCGCGGCGGTAGACGCCGAGCACCCTCGGCGGGTGCGGCGCGCTGGCGACGTCGGCGAGCAGCTTCGGCTCGACGTCCTCGCCGGCGCGCAGCAGGTCGACGGGCTCGGCGGTGGCGGCTGCGACCGCGTCCTCGCCCTCGACGAAGAAGAGGCCGAGCTTCTCGCGCCACCGGCGGTCGTGCAGCTTGCGCACGAGCTTCAGACGCTCGTTGTCCTTGCTCGCGATCACCGGCTCACCTGCCCCACTCGAGCCACTCGCCGTGGAAGTCGAAGACACCGAGGCGCTGCAGGCCGCCACCGGGATACCGCTCGACGTCGAGCGCGAACCCGGTGTCGTCCGGCGCGGTCCCCGTGCCGACGTAGACGAGCGGCTCGTCGCGCGATGCCTGCTCGAGCGCCGAACGGACGCGATCGATGCCCCCACGCTCGACGTACATCGTCGATGCGGTCTGGAAGACGACGAGCTGCGCGCCCTCCGTGCGATCGCGCAGCAGGCTCGGCAGCGACTCGACGTAGTCGCCGCGCAGCAGCTCCGGCGGGTCGGCGCGGAGCGCCTCGATCGCGCGGCGCAGCCGTTCGAGCCGCTCCGTCTGGTCGGCCCAGACGAACGCCTGCAGCAGTCGCGCGCCGTGCTCCGTCGTCGCGTCGACGGGGTTCAGGTCGATGCCGCGGCGGCGCGCGATCGTGACCCGTCGCTGCAGGAGCTCGGCCGGCGGCGGCGTCCGGTCGTCGCCGGCGAGCTCGAGCGCGCCGTCGCCCCAGCTGCCGGTGGCGTAGCGGTAGCGATAGCGGTCCCAGACGAGGTTGAGCCCCGCCGACGGCCCGAGCTCGAGCAGGTCGAGCGGCCGCCCGTCGGCGACCGAGAGGAACGCGGGCAGCAATGCCCAGGCGCGCTGCACCTCGTTCGTCTGCACCTCCTGCTCGGCCGTGAACCGCGCGAGGAACTCGGCGTGCCCGTCGAGCGCGCCGCCGACGTCGTCCCACGACGCCTGACCCGCGAGCTGCAGGTAGTGCAGCGCAGCGAGCAGCCGGAGCGGAAAGTCCCACGTCAGGTCGGGAGCGAGCTCGCCGACTCGCGGATCGATCGCGAGCCGGCGGCAGAGGTCGGCGTAGAGCGGCGACCGGCCGTCGCAGTAAACGGCCTGGCGGGAGAAGATCTCCGTCTGCCGCGCGCGAACCGCTATTTGGCGAGTGCCAGCTTGGCCTGCTCGACGATGTCGCCGAACGTCGCCGGATCGCTGACCGCGAGGTCGGCGAGCACCTTCCGGTCGAGCTCGATCTCGGCCGCTTTCAGGCCCGCGATGAACTGGTTGTACGAGAGCCCGTTGGCGCGTGCGCCCGCGTTGATGCGCATGATCCAGAGCTTGCGGAACTCGCGCTTCTTGACCTTGCGGTCGCGGTAGGCATACGACAGGGAGCGCTCGACCTGCTCCTTCGCGTAGGTGTAGTTGGTGCTCTTGAGGCCCCAGTAACCCTTCGCCTGCTCGAGAACCTTACGGCGCTTCTTGCGCGCGTGAACGGATCGCTTGACGCGGGGCATCTGTTACCTCCGTCCCAACATCCGCGCGACGTTCTTCTCGTTCGCGGCATCGATCGGCTGGTCCTTACTGAACTGGCGCTTCTGCTTCTGCGACTTGTTCATGAGCTTCCCCGACATCTGGCTGCGGCGCAGGAGCTTGCCGCTGCCCGTCACCTTGAATTTCTTCTTCGCTCCCGAGTGTGTTTTCTGCTTCGGCATCTCTCTTCACTCCTGCGTTCTTCGTTGGGCCCAGCACCATGGTCATGTTGCGTCCCTCGAGCAGTGGCTGGGTCTCGATCAGGCCGATCTCCTTCACGTCATCGGCGAGCCGCATCAGCAAGTCGCGCCCGCGATCCGGATGCTCGCGCTCGCGGCCCCGGAACATGATCGTGACCTTGACCTTCGCGCGCTGGTTCAGGAAGCGCTCGACGTGGCCTTTCTTCGTGTCGTAGTCGTGAATTCCGATCTTCGGTCGGAGCTTGATCTCCTTGACGTTGATCTGCGTCTGGTGCTTCCGCGCGAGCTTCGCTTTCTGCTCCAGCTCGTAGCGGTACTTGCCGTAATCCATCACCCGGCACACCGGCGGATCCGCCTGGGCCGCGACCTCGACCAGGTCGAGGTTCTTCGAGTACGCATACTCACGTGCCTCGTCAGTCGTCTTCAGTCCGAGCTGCTCGCCGTTCTCATCGATCAGCCTCACACGCGGGACGCGAATGGCGTCGTTGATCCGTGTCTGTGGCTCTGGACGGCGCGGTGGCTCGAAACTACGCCTGCCCCGCGGCCTCAAATGCTCTTCACCAAGCTCGTGTTGACCTCCTCGTAGACGGAAAAACCGCTGGCATGCAGCGGCAGAGGTTCTCGATCAACCCGCTCGATTGAGCATTCGGTTGAACCCCCGAAGCGTGAGCTAGGAGGTGAGAGACGGTTCCGCCCCTGCTTGCCAGGCCTGAAGGGTAGCAAGTTTCGACTGGAATTCGGCCAGCGAGAGGGTGCTCTGCTCCCCGCCCCGCTCCCGGATCGCCAGGCTCTCGGCGCTCTCCTGGTCGCCGTAGACGACGACGAAGGGGATCTTCTCGACCTCGGCGTTGCGAATTCGCTTGCCGACGGTCTCCCCCGAGTCGTCGACTTCGACCCGGTAGCCCTCGAGCGCCGCCACCAAGCCGTGCGCCGGTTCGCGATGCTGTTCGCCGACCGGGATCACTCGCACCTGGACCGGCGCCACCCAGAACGGGAACGCCCCGCCGTAGTGCTCGGTCAGGATCCCGATGAACCGCTCGAACGAGCCGAAGAAGGCCCGGTGCACCACGTACGGGGTGTGCTCGGCGTTGTCGGCGCCGACGTAGCGGCAGTTCAGCCGCTCCGGCTGCTGGCTGTCGAGCTGGATGGTCCCCATCTGCCAGGAGCGGCCGAGCGAGTCGGTCATGTGCAGGTCGATCTTCGGCCCGTAGAAGGCGCCGTCGCCCGGGTTGAGGGTGTACTCGAGCCCGCGGCGGTCGAGCGCCGCCTGCAGCGCAGCCTCGGTGAAGTCCCACTCCTCCTCGGTGCCGAGCTTGTTGGCCGGCCGGGTCGAGAGCTCGAAGCTCGCCTCGAGCCCGAAGAGGTCGTAGAGGTACTTGGCATAGTCGAGGCAGCCGAAGATCTCGTCCTCGATCTGCTCGCGGGTGCAGAAGATGTGCGCGTCGTCCTGGGTCACGTGCCGGACCCGGGTGAGGCCCTGCAGGGTGCCGGCCCGCTCGTTGCGGTGCAGCGGCGCCGCCTCGGCGTAGCGCAGCGGCAGCTCCCGGTAGCTCCGCAGGGTGTTCGCGAACAGCAGCATGTGCCCCGGGCAGTTCATCGGCTTGATCGCGAAGGTCTGGTCGCCCTCGGGGATCAGGAACATGTTCTCGCGGAACTTCTCCCAGTGGCCCGACCGCTCCCAGAGGGTCTTGTCGTAGATCAGCGGGGTCTTGACCTCGACGTAGCCGCGCCGCTCGTTCTCGCGCCGGCGCAGGTCCTCGAGCTCGTTCCAGATCACCATCCCCTTCGGATGCCAGAACGGCGAGCCGGGCGAGATCTCCTCCAGGTGGAAGAGGTCGAGCTGCACGCCGAGCCGGCGGTGGTCGCGCTTGCGCGCCTCCTCGAGCCGCGCCAGGTGCGCGTCGAGGTCGGCCTGGCTGTAGAAGGCGGTGCCGTAGATGCGGGTCAGCTGCTTGTTGTGCTCGTCGCCGCGCCAGTAGGCGCCGGCGAGGCCGGTCAGCTTGAACGCCTTGATCGGCTTCGAGTTCTGCAGGTGCGGCCCGCGGCAGAGGTCGGTGAAGTCGCCCTGTGAGTAGAGAGTGATGTCGCCCTCGGCGGTCTCGACGAGCTCGACCTTGTACGGCTCGTTCTCCTCGAGGAAGCGCTGTCGCGCCTCCGCGCGCGAGATCTCGCGCCGCTCCCAGCTGCGGCCTTCCTTCAGCTCGCGGCGCACCTCGTCCTCGATCTTCTGCAGGTCCGCCTCGGTGATCGGCTCCGGGAAGTCGAAGTCGTAGTAGAAGCCGTTCTCGATCGGCGGGCCGATCGCGACCTTGACGCCCGGGTAGAGACGGCGGACGGCCTCGGCCAGCAGATGGGCCGCGGAGTGGCGCAACACGTAGAGCGCATCCGGATCGGCGGTGTCGCGCACGGTCAGGATCTGGATGTGCGCGCCCTCCAGCAGCGGCGCGCGCAGGTCCTGCACCTGGCCGTTGGCCCGGATGAGGACGGCCTGCTCGGCGAGTTTCGAGCCGATTGCGCGTGCGGCGTCCAGGCCGGTGGCGCCGTCGGCGAGTTCGAGCTGTGAATTGTCGGGTAGGACGACGTGCATGACAGACGACATTACTGATCACCCCCGTGAAGACGACAGGAACGACGAGCTGAACGAGTCGCCGATTCCGGACCCGGAGGTCACGGAGTCACCGGCCGAAGGGGATGACCCCGAGGCCGACTAGGAGGCCGCGCGCAGGCCGGCGACGTTCGCCCGCGCGCGGCTGCGCGTGGTCGTCGTCTGCTGCAGGCGTGCGTGCATGTGACAGATCGTAGCTGAGCAGGGGACGTTTTTCCTGCTGCAGGTCCGGCAACAACCTGCGTTGCCCCGAACCGAGGAGGTAGCGATGCCGGGCAAGAGCTCGCACGTGAAGAACGAGAAGCAGTACGAAGCCCTGAAGGACAAGGGGATGTCGAAGGAGCGCGCGGCGAAGATCGCCAACTCGCCCGATGCCTCGCGGCACGGCGGCGAGCAGTCGCACTCCGGGAGCGGCGATTCGTCGCAGGGCGGCACGCACGCCCAGAAGGTGGCCGCCGGCCGCAAGGGCGGCAAGGCGACGGCCGCGAAGCACTGAGCCTCGAGGTGCCCGGCACCGCTGCGAGCGGTGCCGGGCACCCTCAGGTCGCGTGAGCCCCGGGGTCGAACCGCATCAGCACCCAGTCGGCGCGGTGCTCGTCGTCCGGAGGGTGACGGGTGACTTCCACGAAGCCGGCGTTCACCCAGCCGCGCACCGCGCGCTCGTTCCACACGTACGGGTCGACGGTCACACTCGACCAGCCTTCGGCGAGGAGCGTCCCGGCGAGGGCTCGCGCCGCGTCGGGCATCAACCCGCGGCCGCGTGCACCCTGGACGAGAAAGCCGTCGAGGCCGCCGCGGCGCGGCTCGACGCCGGCCTCCCACCACGACTGCAGGTAGCCGACGGGCTCGCCGTCCGCCTCGATCACCCACGGATCGACCTCCGCGCGGGCGAGCCGCTCGCGCACCTGGGCGGTCGTGAACGTCTCGTCGTCCCAGTAGCGGGAGATCTCGGGGTCGGAGTGCCAGGCGACGAGCAGGTCGACGTCGTGCTCGGTCGCCGGCCGCACGACAGTCAGATCTCCTCGGATCGGGCCTCCCATCAGGGGTCGTACCGGAAGTCCCACTCCACGACCGTGCGCCGCTCGCCGCCCTGCGACCCATAGAGGGCGTTCGCGGCGTCGTTGTCGAGATCGGTGAGCACGAAGCCTTCGGCGATCCCGCGCCGCCGGGCGATCCGGGCGAGCTCGTCGAGCAGCGCCGTCGCGACACCCCGCCGGCGGTGCGCCGCCTCGACGTCCACCTCGTAGACCAGCACCATCGAGGCGTCGCCGTGGCGACGCGAGAGCTCGTAGGCGAGAACGAAGCCGATCGGTTCCGCCTCCTCGAACGCGGCCAGGAAGATCGTCGAGTCCTCCGCGAGCAGCGCGGTCTGCGGCGGGCGCTCCGCCAGCTGCGCGACCACGGACTCGTCACCCGGCCCGAGTCGACGCACGGTCGTTCGCGAGGTCACCGCCCGAGCATCTCATGCGGCCACGCTCGTAAGATCGTCCGCGTGGACTTCACCCTCTCGGACGAGCAGCAGCTGATCCGGCAGACCGCGCGCGACTTCTGCGACGCGGAGATCGCGCCGTACGCGGCCGAGTGGGATCGCACCGAGGCGATCGACCGCTCGATCGTCGGCAAGCTCGCCGAGCTCGGCTTCCTCTCGGCGGCGCTCCCGGAGGAGCACGGCGGCATGGGCCTCGAGCTGGTCTCCTACGCGCTGGTCGTCGAGGAGATCGGCCGCGCCGACTCGAACGTGCGTGGCATCGTCTCGGTCTCGAACGGTCTCTACGGCAAGTCCGTCGCGCGCTGGGGCACCGACGAGCAAAGGGCGCGCCTCCTCCCCGCGCTCGCGGCGGGGGACGAGCTCGGGTGCTACGCCCTGACCGAGCCCGGCGCCGGCTCCGATCCCGGCGGGCTCGAGACGCGCGCGGAGCGGGACGGCGACGACTGGGTGATCAGCGGCCAGAAGATCTTCATCACGCTCGGCTCCTGGGCGGCGCACGCGCTCGTCTTCGCGCGCACCGGCGAGCCCGGCCCGCGCGGGATCACGTGCTTCGTCGTGCCGACCGACGCGCCGGGTTTCGAGGCGCGCCCGATCAAGGGGAAGCTCGGCCTGCGCGCGCAGGACACCGCCGAGCTGTTCCTCGACGGCGTGCGCGTCTCCGACTCCGACCGCCTGGGCGAGCTCGGCGCCGGCTTCAAGGTCGCGATGTCGGCACTCGACCACGGCCGCATCTCACTCGGCGCAGGCTGCGTCGGCATCGCGCAGGGCTGCCTCGACGCGTCGGTCGCCTACACGAAAGAGCGCAGGCAGTTCGGCCGGCCGGTCGCGAGCTTCCAGCTCGTGCAGGAGCTGCTCGCCGACATCGCCGTCGAGACCGAGGCGGCGCGCCTGCTCGTCTGGCGCGCCGCCGCGACCGCCGACCGCGGCGAGCGCCACACGGTGGAGGCGTCCTTCGCGAAGTACTTCGCGAGCGAGACCGCCGTGCGCGCCGCGAACGCGGCCGTGCAAGCCCACGGCGGTTACGGCTACGTCGACGAGTACCCGGTCGGCAAGTACCTGCGCGACGCGCGCGTGACGACGCTCTACGAAGGCACGAGCCAGATCCAGAAGCTGTTGATCGGCCGCGCCCTGACCGGCGAATCGGCATTTGCCTGAGCTGACCGTCCGCGACGCGGCCGAGTGGGCGGCCTGGCTCGAGCAGCACCACCTGACCGAGACCGAGGTCTGGCTCGTCTACTGGAAGAAGGCGACGGGCAAGCAGTCGATCGCCTGGGCGGAGGCGGTCGAGGTCGCGCTTCGCTACGGCTGGATCGACGGTCTCGCCCGCGGGCTCGACGACGAGCGCTACATGCAGCGCTGGACGCCCCGGCGGCCGAAGTCCAAGTGGTCGCTCGTGAACAAGAACATCGCTCTGCGCCTGATCGCCGAGGGGCGGATGACGCCGGCGGGTCTCGCGACCGTCGAGGCGGCGAAGGCGTGCGGCGAGTGGGACCGCGCGTACACCGTGCAGCCGGTGACGCCGCTGCCGCCCGACCTCAAGGAGGCGATCCGTCGCAGCCCGGAGGCGAAGGAAGCTGCCCGTCGATTGAGCCATACGCGGCAGGAGCGCTGGCTCGCGTGGCTCGAGGGGACCGAGGGTGCGACGCGCACGCGGCGCATCAACCGCATCGTGCGCGCACTCGCTTCGCACGACTTCGCGGCGCTCGACGAAGCTGCCCGCAAAATGCGCTGAAATTCCAATTCGAGGGTCTTGCCAGGCGCGCGTTCCCTGCCTACTCTGCAACTCCCGTCGGGCGCGGAGCGCAAGTAGGTCGAAGCCCCGCCGAGCGACACGAGGACGCGCGCAAGCGCGAAATCGGGCCGGTCGGCGAGGTGGACGAAAGCGCCTCCCGCAACCGATGGGAACTTCGAAGGGCCCCCGCTGGGGGCCCTTCGTCGTTTCGCGCTCCGGGGTCTCTGAGTCTGACTCGAATCAGACTCAGGTCAGACTCAGGTCAGAGTCAGGTCAGAGTCAGGTCAGACTCCTGCGGTGCGCCCTAGCCCGCCGCGAGCCCGCCGTTGCCTGCAGGCAGGCCGTCGACGGCGCCGAGCGCGGTCAGCGAGCCGTCGCTGCCGATCCGAAAGCCGTAGACCTGGCCCGTGCGGTCGGCGATCACGTAGAGGAAGCGGCCGTTGCTGCTCACTGCCTCGTCGATGATGTGCGCACCCGCGCTGACGGTCGTCGTGTGCGCCAGCGAGAGCGTCCCGTTCGGGGCGACCGCGAAGGTCGAGATCGTCCCGCTGCCCGCGTTGGCGGTGAAGGCGTACCGCCCGTCCTTCGACGTGACGAGCCAGCAGGCGGCGCCCTGGCCGGTCTGCACAGGTCCGCCGTTCGCGCTCACCGTGCCGTCGTCCGCGACGGCGTACGACGTGGCGGCGCTGTTGCCGGGGCCGGCGTTCGCGTCGGAGACGATCGCATTCCCGTGCGCGAAGTCGAACCCGAACGGCGTGTTGCCGACGGACGCGATCTGCTTCGGCGCGGACGGGACCTGGTCCGCGTCGAGCGTGAACGAGTCGATCGTGTTCGAGCCGCGCTCGGTGACGACGAGCACGCCGTTCGGGGCGAACGCGATCTGCGACGGCGTGCTCGCGTTCGGCGAGAGCGCCTGCCCGGAGCCTGCGATCGGCGTCAGGCCACGCTCGTCGATGCCGTAGCCGTGGATCGAGAGCGATGCCGCGTTGACGACGAATGCGACGTGGCGCCGGACTGCAATGCTCACCGGCTGCGACCCGAAGGACGGGACAACGTCGAGCAGCTGCAGCCCGCCTGACGTGACGGCGAACGCCGACACGGTGTTGCTGCCTGCGTTGACGGCGAGGAGCACGTGGCCGTCGGCGGTCAGCGCCACCCCACCCTGCGAGCCGAGCCCGCCCGCGCCGCTGCCGAGCCCGGCGGTCGGGTAGAAGCGCGGCGACGAGAGCTGCCCGTCCGCCGCGCGGTCGTAGACGGCGACGGCATTGCCCTGCGCCGAGTTCGTGAGTGCGTAGACCGCGCCGGGCGCGGCCGGTGTTCCTGCAAACGCATTGCCGGCCGCCGTGAGGACGAGCGCGGCCAGGCCGGCGACAACAGTCGCAAGCTGCTTCATGGGAGATCCTTTCGGTTGTCGGGGGGATCTGCGGGGCGCCGCGCTCAACGCGGCGCCGTCACGCAGCTACAGACGCGCGACCCGACGTGTCGTTACACGCGCTTGAGATGGAACGGCGCCAGCCGCCACGCGGCCCACTGCCAGTACCACGCCGGAGGCTTCTTCGGCGCCGTCTTCGGACGCGGCCCGCCGCCGTGCTGATACGCGAGCAGCCCCCACGCCCAGCGCGGCAGCACTCGGGGCAGGTTCCGTGGGCGCGCCGTCGGCACGACCACGACCGGACGCGACACCTTGCCGAGGATTCCCGATGCATCGACCGCGCGCACGCGGTAGACGGTCTGTCCCGCGTGGAAGCCGCGCACGATCACGCGCCGCGTCTTCGCGGGCAGCGTCGACACCGCAGTGCCGTCGAGCAGCACCTGGTAGCTCGCGACGTCGCCCGTGTTGTCGGTCGCCGGCGGCCACGACAGCCGCAGCGCACCCTTGACGAACCGCGCGGCCGTCTCCACCTGCGACGGCGGGGTCGTGTCGGGCAGGAGGCCGAAGTACGCCGGCACGAGCGTCTGGATCTCGATCGTCCCGTCCGGGTCGAGCGTGTAGCCCGCGTCGACGCCCGCCGGCAGGGCCGCCGACGGGAGCTTGCGCAGCGGCCTCCAGGTGGTGCCGTCGACCGACCACGACGGTGCGAGGCCGCCGGTCTGCATCAGCAGGTGCACGAGCACCGGCGCGCCGAAGCGCGCGACCGCGACCGACGTCGCCGGGTCGGTGACGGTCAGCCGGACGCCGTAGCCGGTCGGAGACGGCGGCGCCGTCGTCGGGGTCAGCGCCACGACGGCCGTCGTGTCGAACGAGCCGGCGACCCACGTCGCAGTCGCCTTGCCGTCGCCCGAGCCGACCG
The DNA here is from genome assembly GCA_963698925.1 of uncultured Actinomycetes bacterium. Taxonomy (GTDB): domain Bacteria; phylum Actinomycetota; class Thermoleophilia; order Gaiellales; family Gaiellaceae; genus PALSA-600. The sequence goes on from CAVOSR010000010.1 coordinate 125,545, forward strand.
ACCCGGCGGGCGGCTCGGCCGGAGGCGGCGGCGGAGGCACTGCGGCCGTCCCGCCGACGACCGCGCCGTCGACGTAGTCGGAGTCGATGTTGATCGTGACGCCGCCGTAGGTCTCTTTGTGCCCGCCCTTGTACTGGTGCACGCGCTGGTGGTTCGGCCAGAGCGCGTCGCTGACGTACGGATCGCCGAAGACGTCCTCGACGCCGTTCCAGTTCGCGATCCACGCGTTGTCGGGCTTCGCCGAGCCGAGCGCGGCGACGTCGCGGATCGTCGACGCGGCGCTGCCGTAGACACCGGAGACGTAGCCCTGCGCGTGCAGCTCGGCGCTCCACGCCGTCACGAACGACTGAACGGCCTTCGTGCACGTCGCGTCGTTGCCCTTGTACCCCTCCATGTCGAAGTAGACAGGGCTCCCCGCGGGTAACCCGAAGTTCGTTGCGAGCCCGACCGCGTCGTCCGCGGCGGCACGCCCCTGATTCGCGGCCGTGGCTGCGACCGTCGAGATCTTCTCGAGCCCTGCCTGGCCGACGCACGGCGCCTGCAACCCGACGTACAGCGGCAGCAGGCTCCAGCCCAACGACAACGTCGAGGAGACCCACGTCGCCGAGAGGTTGCCGTCCTTGCACGCACGGTTCGCGCCGCCGAGATAGATGCCGACCGCGCGGTAGGGCGACGCGCTCCACGCCTTCAGCGCTGCGACCGATGGCGCGGTGCACGCTTCGAAGCCGTAGCCCGTGAAGACACCGGCGCGCGCCGCCTGCGGTGCGGCGGCTCCGCCCGACGCGCCGATCAGGAGTGCGGCGGCGACGATCGCAGCAATCGATGCAAGGCCCTGCACCGGGCCAGGGTCGCGCAGACGTGTTAAGAAAAACCGAGTTGCAACTTAGAGCGCCGACAGCTCTTCGAGCAGCCGGTCGACCTCGGCACGCGTGTTGTAGTGCGCGATCCCCGCACGTAGCGACTGCTCCGGCAGGCGCGGCGCGAGCGCGACGCAGTACCAGTTGTCCGCGTACCAGAGCCCGATCCCTCGCTCGGCGAGCCGGTGCGCAGCGTCGACCGCGGGCACTCCCTCGACGTTGAAGAGAAATGTCGGCACGCGACCGTCCATCCCCCGCGGCCCGTAGAGCGTGATGCGCTCGGGCAGCTGGTCGAGCAGGTGCGCACCGAGCTCCCGCTCGTACGCGCTGATCGCCGCCAAGCCACCGATCGAGTCGAGATACGCAACCGTCGCGCTGAAGCCCGCGAGGAGCTCGTACGGCAGCGTGCCGGTCTCGAACTTGCGACCGACCGGCGTCGCAGCCGACGGCCGCGCCTTGTACGGACGCAGACGCTCGGCGAGCTCGCCGCGCACGTACGCGATGCCGAGATGCGGGCCGCAGAACTTGTACGGCGAGCAGAGCAACACGTCGCAGCCGAGCTCCGCCACGTCGATCGGCTCGTGCGCCGCGTAATGCACCGCGTCGACCCACGAGATCGCACCGGCCTCGCGGGCGAGCGCACAGATGCGCTTCGCGTCTGCGACCGAGCCGGTCGCGTTCGACGCGATCGCGAACGCAACCACCTTCGTCCGCTCGTTCAGCTGCCGTTCGAGGTCGTCGTAGTCGACCGTCAGCTCGTCGGTCGCTGCGGCGACGCGCACCTCGAGCCCCTTGTCGGCGGCGAGCTCCACCCAAGGCGCGACGCCGCCGTCGTGGTCGAGCTGCGTCGTCAGGATCTCGTCGCCGCTCACGAAGTCCCGCGCCGCGGAGCGCGAGATCGCGAAGTCGAGCGTCGTCATGTTCATCCCGAACGAGATCTCGTCCGGCGAGCTGCCGAGGAAACGGCCCGCGTCCGCCTTCGCGCGCGCGAGGATCGCCTCGACCGCGCGGCCCGTCGCATACGGCGCGCCGAGGTTGCCGGACGCCTCGCGGAGCGCGTTCGCGATCGCCTGCCCCACCTCGTCGGGAACCTGCGTGCCACCGGGCGCGTCGAAGAACGCGAATCCCTTCTGCAGCGACGAGAACCGCTCGCGCAGCGCCTCGACGTTCAGGGCTGCTCCCCGACGAGGATCCGGCTGAGGACGGCCGGGTCGATGTTCCCGCCCGAGACGATGCAGACGACCTTCCGCGCGCCCTGGAGACGCCCGGAGAGCGCGGTGGCGACCGCGAGCGCTCCTGCGCCTTCGGCGATCACGCGGGCGCGCTCGGCGATCAGGCGGACGGCTGCGGCGACCTCGTCGAGCGGCAGTGCGAATGCGCCGTCGAGCAGCTCGGATGCCTGTTCCCACACGCGCGGGATCAGCTCGCGGCTGCCCGAGCCGTCGACGAACGACGGCGTGTACTCGACGGCCGTCGGCTCGCCGGCGGCGAGCGTCGCCGCGACCGGCGCGCCCGTCTCGGGCTCGGCCGCGAAGAAGCGCACGTCGGGCCGCTCGGCCTTGACCGCGCTGGCGATCCCGGTCAGGAGCCCGCCGCCGCCGTAGGGCACGACGACGGTGTCGAAGTCGGTGCACTGCTCGAGCAGCTCGAGCCCGATCGTCCCGTTCCCCGCCATCACCTGCGGGTTGTCGACGGGGTGGACAAAGAGGCCGTCGACGCCCTCATAGCGCCCGGTCACGAGCACCTGCCACCACTCCTCGTACGGCACGCGGATCACGGTGCCCCCGTAGCGCTCGATCGCGTCGATCTTCGTCTGCGGCGCGTGCTCGGGCACGACGATCGTCGCCGGCACGCCGCGCAGCCGCGCAGCGTAGGCGACGCCTTGCGCCATGTTGCCGGCGCTCGCCGTCAGGACGCCACCTGCGAGCTCGGCGTCGCTCGCCTGCAGGATCGCGTTGCCGGCGCCGCGGAGCTTGAACGAGCGCACGGGCTGCAGCACCTCGAGCTTCAGCCAGATCTCGGCGTCGGCATCGGCGTCGAGGCGCACGAGCGGCGTGCGGATCGTCGTGCCCTCGAGCACCTCGCGCGCGCGCCGGATCTCCTCGACCGCGATCACAGCGAGACGACCGTGCCGGCGTCCTCGGCCTCGGCGCGCCGCAGCACGTGCTCGGCGGCGGCGAGATCCTCGACCGCGAGGCCGAGCGACTTGAAGACGGTCAGCTCGCCGGGCGAGCGGCGTCCTTCGGCCGACCCGATCAGCAGCTCGCCGATCTCGGCGCGGATGTGCTCCGGCCCGATCGCGCCCTCCCGCTGCGGGAACAGGAAGTCACCCGCTTCGTTGACCGTCGACTCGCGCCGGTCGACGAAGAGCGCGGCGTCGCGCATCGTCTCGGTGTCGAGCTCGCGCGTCGTCGGGATGCTCGAGCCCACGGCGTTCACGTGCGCGCCCTCCTTCAGCCAGCCGCGCTGCAGGATCGGTTCGGGCGCCGACGTAGCGGTGACGACGACGTCGGCGTCGCGCAGCGCCTCCTCGACGGTCGCGACCTCCTCGACGCCGTCGAGCTCGGCGCCGGCGCGGCCGGGCGTCCTGCTCCACGCGAACGACGCGGTCGAAGTCCCGCACGGCGCGCATCGCCTCGAGGTTGGCCTTGCCCTGGATGCCGGCGCCGAGGATCGCGAGCGTGCGGGCGTCGTCGCGCGCCAGCAGCCGTGTTGCGACCGCCGAGACGGCCGCGGTGCGCACCGCAGTGATGCCGCCGGCGTTCAGCAGCGCGCGCGTCTCCCCGGTCTCGCCGTCGAACAGCGCGACGAAGCCCTGGTGGAGGTCCATGTTGCGCGCTGCGTTGCCCGGCGCGATCACGACCGTCTTCAGCCCCCAGAGCGGCGTCCCGCCGCCGCGATAGGCGGGCATCAACCCCATCAGGCTCGGCGCGTCAGGGGGTCGCACCACGAAGCGCAACGGATTGTGCACCTCGCCGCGCGCAAGCGACGCCAGCGCCTCCGCCATCACCTCGATGCACTCGCCCATCGGCAGCAGCCGGCGCACGTCGTGCTCGTCGATCACGCGCACGCTCATACGAACAACGCTCCGATCTGCTCGTGCTCGGCAGGCTCGAGCTTCAGCTCGCGCGCCGCCAGCACGGGGTCGAGCTGCTCGGCGCGATTCGGGCCGCAGACCGCACCCGCGACGTGCGGATGCGCGAGCACCCAGGCGAAGGCGAGAGTCGCCATGTCGACCCCACGCGCGTCGGCCTCGGCGCGGAACCGGTCGAGCGCATCGAAGACGGCGTCGTCGACGAGCCGCTCGTACGGGCCTGGGCGCATCGTCATCCGCGAGCCTGCGGGGAACGCCTCGCCCCGGCGGTACTTGCCCGTCAGCCAGCCGCCCTGCAGCGGCCCGAACGGCACGTAGGCGATGTCGTTGGCCGCGCAGAGCGGGATCACGTCCTGCTCGTCGCCACGCTCGAGCAGCGAGAACGGGTTCTGCAGCAGCGCCGGATGGCCGTGAGTGAGCGCCTCCTCGACGCCGGCGGCGTCGTAGTTGCTGAGGCCCCACGCCGCGATCAGCCCTTCGCCGCGCAGCTCCTCGAACGTGCGGATCGTGTCGGCGAGCGGCGTCGCAGGGTCGGGCTCGTGCGCGAGGTAGAGGTCGATCCGGTCGACGCCGAGCCGCCCGAGACTGTCCTCGACCTGGCGCCGGATCCGCTCCGGCGCGAGCCCCGTGTCGCCCGGCGTGCCCGTCGTCGAGTGGAAGACCTTCGTCGTGATGCGCAGGCCCTCCGGCTTGCGCTCCCACAGCCACTCGCCGATCCATTTCTCGCTCGCGCCGCCGCCGTAGGCGTCGCCCGTGTCGAACCAGTGGATGCCGTGCTCCCACGCGCGGTCCATGATCTCGAACGCGTCGTCGTGCGCGATGCCCTGCCCGAAGAACTCGGGCGCCGAGCCGACGCCGCCGAAGTTCCCGCACCCGAGCAGTGGGCTGGCAAAGCTCATACCCCCTCGCTCATTCCGGGAGGTTCATCCGCGTCAGCTCGTTCCGCACGTCCCAGAGCTCCGGGTAGAACGAGTGGTGGATCAGGCGGCCCATCACCTCGACCGGCGTTCCCTGTGTCCCGATCACGTCGGCGCCGATCACGCGCTGCACGACCTTGAAGTGGCGCACGCGCCAGACGATCACGCGCTCGTCGAACTCGATCAGCTGCTCGGCGAGGGTGTAGAGATCCTCGAACTCGCGGCCGCGCGTGTACACCTCGACGAGGGTCAGCCCCGCCCGCTCGTGCGCTGCGTGGAACGCCTCGCCGAGCGGCTTGGCGACGCGGCGGATCTCCTTGAACCCCGGCGAGTCGAAGCCGCTGCCGTGACCGAGCACCTTGCGCACCTCGGTGTACTCCCACGGCGACATGTGCTCGAGCATGTCGAGCGCAGACGTAACGAGCTTCAGACAGTCGCTCGCACGCCGCAGCAGGCGGTTGGCGGCTGGGATCTCGTCGGCTTCGACGAGCCGGCCGGCCTCCTCGACCTCGTTCCAGGCGAGCTTGAGCCACAGCTCCGACGACTGGTGCACCGTCTGGAAGAGGAGCTCGTCGCGGTGCACCCACTCGTTCGGGCCTTTCTGCAGGCGCAGAAGCGCGTCGGTGCGCAGGTAGCGCTCGTAGTCCGAGCCGCCCTCGCCCTCCAGGATCGGCTTCGCCAATTCGTTCATGGCCGGCTCTCCGTTCCGTCGAAGATCTTCATCGGCAGGCCCGCGAGCGGCACGCCGCCGTCCTTCGTCACCTGCCAGGTGTCCTGCATGTAGAGACAGGCCTCACCGTCGTCGGAGATCGCGTGCGGATGCATCGAGAAGATCATGTTCTCGCGCAGCTCCGTCTCGTCGCCCTCGCCGATCTTCGGCCACTCGATCATCGTCATCCCGATCGAGTGCCCGGTCACGTGCCCCAGCTTGAAGCCGCGGTCGAGGAAGCCCTTCGAGACGGCACGGTGGACGTCGTGGGCGGTCGCGCCGTCCTTGAGCGCGCCGCGCGCCGCCTCGTAGTACTCCTCGTACGCCTCCATCATCTGCGCCGTCTCGCTGCTCGGCGTTCCGGCGCAGATCGCGCGCGACACCTCGACCCAGTGGCCGCCGACGCCCGCGATCTCGAGCGACGGCAGCACCATGTCGGTCTCCTTGATCCGATAGTCGCCGGCGATCTTGAACTCGGGCAGCGCAGCGCCGCCGTCGCCGACGAGCACCATGTCCATCGTCAGCCGGCCGCAGCCCTCCTCGACGAAGTACTTCTCGCAGTGCGCCAGGATCTCGCGCTCGGTCTTCCCCGGCGCGAACTGCTCGAGGAAGATCCAGAAGCCCTCGGTGTTGATGCGGACGCTGTCGCGCACCGACTCGAGCTCGAGCTCGCTCTTGACGGCGCGCGCGTGATCGAACTCGACGTCCCACGGAACGATCTCGGCGGCGCCGTCGAGGGCGCGGAAGTCGCGTACCGTCAGCACGTAGTCGAGGCCGTAGACGCCGACGCGCCGGCCCTTGACCTGGCCGGCGAGCCATTCGCCCGGCGTGTCGACGAACACCTGCTCGTCGATCCAGGTCGTTCCGTGCTCGCCCACGTACGTCGCCTCACGCGGGAAGACGATCGCCGGGTCGCCCTCGCGCGGCAGCAGCACGTAGGCGTAGCGGTGCACGATCACGAAGCCCGACATGTAGGTGACGGCGCCCTCGAACCCGGTGTACTCGTTGCCCGAGACGATCACTGCGTCGAGGCCGTCGCGCGCCATCGCCTCGCGGATGCGCCCGTAACGGCGGTCGATCTCCTCCTGCGGTACGCCTACTGCTGCCAAGCCGCCTCCACCCCTTTCACGAGTGCCCAGATCGAGTCGTGTCCCGGTGTCGGGACGCCGAGCTTCCGTCCGAACTCCGCGATGCCACCGTTCAGGTAGTCGACCTCAGTCTGCCGACGAGCTTCGACGTCCTGGAGCATCGACGCCTTGTGGCCGTAGGCGACCTCCGGCCGCGCCGCATAGTCGATCAGTTCTTCGGGATCGGCGTCGAGCTCGATTCCCTGCGCCGCCGCGACGGCCTTGCCCTCGTCGACCAGCTGCGATGCGAGCCGGCGCAGCGGCGGCTGCTCGCAGACGCGGCCGTGGGTGAGCCCGGTCAGCGCGCCCAGCGGGTTGGTGGCGGCGTTGAAGATCACCTTGCGCCACTGCGGGCCGCGGGCGTCCTCGACCGCCTTCGTCGGCATGCCGCCGCGCGTGCACGCCTCGGCCAGGCGCTGCACCTCGGCGAACGGCGCCGGCCGCTCCTCGAACGGGCCGAAGGTCGTGTCGCCCTTGACGTCCCATTGCACGACACCCGGCGCGGTGATCTTCCCGGCCGGGAACGTCGTGCCGCGGATCACGCGTTCGACGTGCGCCGCCAGCACCTCCTCGTTGCCGATCCCGTTCTGCACGGTCGCCACGCACCCGTTCGCGAACGCGTGCGCCGTCGCGCTGATCGCCGGCTCCGTGTGCATCGCTTTCGTCGCAACGATCCCGAAGTCACACGGCGGCAGCTCCGCCGCGTCCGTCGTCGCCCGCGGGCGCCCGACCACCTCGCCGGCGCCGGTCAGCCGCAGGCCGTCGCGGTTGATCGCGTCGACGTGCTCGCGGGCCAGATCGTAGGCCCAGACCTCGACGTCCTCGAGCGTCGCCAGGTTCGCCGCGAACAGCGACCCGACCGCGCCGCAGCCGACCACAGCCACTCTCATTCCCAGCTCGCCTCCCTGGCCTTGATCAGACGCTCCATCGTCCGGTGCAGCGGGACGGGCACGCCGAGGCGGTCCGCCTCGCGCACGAGCGCCCCTGTGATCATGTCGACCTCGGTGCGACGTCGCGCTTCGACGTCCTCGAGCATCGAGGGGTAGTGGGCACTGCCGCGCCGGGTGGCGAGCACGTTCATCTCCCAGGGATCCTCCCTGAGCGGGACGCCCGCCGCCTGCGCGACGGCCTTGCCCTCGTCGATCAGGTCACGCACGAGGTGGCCGAGGCTCGACGGCTCGCTCAGGTCGGCGAAATGTGCGTCGTGCGGCAGCCCCGTCAGGGCTGCGACCGTGTTGACCGTCGCGTTGAAGATCAGCTTCGACCACTGCGCCGGACGCAGGTCGTCGAACGCCTCAGCCTTCAGCCCCGAGCTGACGATCAGCTCGGCGACCGAGCGCGCGTCGTCCGGCGTCGTCCCTCGCGCCGGCCCAACCCACGTCGCGGTGTCGAGCACGTACTGCACGTGCGTATCCGAGTGCCGCGTCCCGCTCATGAACGTGACGGCGCTGAGGATCCGCCAGTCGCCGTGCCGCGCGACGACGTCGTCTGCGCCGATGCCGTTCTGCACCGTCATCACGATCGCCTCCGGCCAGTGCCCCGCGATCGTCCCTGCGACCGCGTCGAGATCGAGCGTCTTGCACGCGAGGATCACGAGCTCGGGATCCTGCAGCTCGCCGGGCGACGTCGCCGCCTGCACCTGCGCGGTGAAGTCGGAACGGCCGCTGACCCGCAGGCCGTCGTCGTTGAGCGCGCGCGCATGCTCGTCCCGGCGCACCAGCGCGGAGACCTCCGCAACGCGCGCGAGATGTGCCGCGAAGAGGCTGCCGATCACGCCGGCGCCGGCCACACACACTTTCGGCGTCATGCCGACCTCGGCCAGAGTCGGAACTCGCGCCCGCCGGTGATGCCCGTCGGCCGCAGGATCAGCACGAGCGCCATCAGCGTGCCGACGACGATCACGCGTGTCCCGGCAGGCAGGTCGATCTGGTGCCCGAGAATCGACGTGCCGTTCTCGGCGATCGCGAGGTACGAGTCGAGTGCGCTGACCGCGAGCGCGCCGACGACCGCGCCCCAGAGGCTCGTCGGCGCCGCCGATCACGAGCATCGCCAGCGTGATGAACGTCAGATCGAGGTAGACCGCCTCGGTGTTCAGCGGCAGCAGGTGGACGTAGAGGCCACCGGCGAGCCCGGCGACGAGCCCGGAGACCGTGAAGGCGAGCAGCCGCTGGTGGTAGACCGACGCGCCGACCGCACGCGCCGCGGCGCTGTCCTCTCGCGTTGCGCGCAGCAGACGCCCGTAGCGGCTGCGCGCGTAGACGTAGGCGATCACGACCGCGAGCAGCGCGCCGACCGCGGCCTGGCGCAGTCCGGTCGTCTCGGGCACCGAGGAGAACGTGTTCAGCCCCGGCCCGATCCGCTCCTGGTAGCGCAGCAGGTTGTGGGTGATCTCGAGCACGGCGAAGGTCGCGATGCCGGCCGCGAGCCCGGAGAGGCGCATCAGCGGCACGCCGACCACGAACGCGCAGACGCCGCCCACGAGCGCTGCGGCGGCGAGCGACGTGAGGTTGCCGGTCGTGCGCTCGGCGAGCGCGTGGGCGAGGTTCGGCATGATCGCGGGCTTCTCGCTGTGCGGGACCGAGAGCACGCCCGCCGTCCACGCACCGAGCGCGACGAAGCTGATCTGGCCGAACGAGAGCACGCCGGAGTTGCCGATGAAGACGTAGAGCGCGACGACGATCGCGACCTTGACCAGCGCGTCGGTGAAGTATGTCTGGGTCGAGCTCGAGACGATCGTCCCGACGAGCGCCGCCGCGACGACGAGCACCGCCGGAGCGAGCAGCTGCTGGAGCTCGATGAGCCTCCTCATACGCGCTCCACCGCTGCGCCGCGGGCGAAGAGACCGGCGGGCCGTACGAGCAGGATGGCGATCACCGCAGCGAAGAGGAACGTCGGCAGGTACTGGCTCTGCTCGGTCGGGAGCGCACCGCCGAGCAGTCCGCTGGCGAAGCCGATCGAGAAGCCGCCGAGCGTCGCCGACAACGGCCGGTTGAGCCCGCCGAGCACGACCCCGGCCAGGACGATGATCGTGTCGCGCAGAGCGAAGTCGGGCGTCACGAGCGGCATCTGCACGGTCAGCATCACCGCGACGACCGCGGCGAGCGCGCCGGAGATCAGCACAGCGGCGCCGATCACGCGGTTGGCCCGCACGCCGAGCAGCCGCGCGGTCTGCGAGTCCATCGAGGACGCCCTCATCTGCAGGCCGAGCGTCGTCCGCTCGAGCAGCAGGGTCAGCGCGACGAGGCACACGACCGCGACGACGATCGCGACGATCGTGATCTTGCGGATGTCGACGCCGGAGACCGTGACCGGCCGGTTCAGGTAGCCGAGCGAGGTCGCGATCTTGCCGAGCGAGCCGAACCAGAGCAGCGCGACGCTCTGCAGCAGGAACGCGACCGCGAACGTGGCGACGAGCATCACCGCCGGGGTGCGCCCGCGCAGCGGCCGGAAGACGAGGTAGTCCATCGCGAACGACAGCCCGAGCACGACGGCGAAGCAGAGGACGATCCCCAGCCAGAGGGGCCAGCCCCAGTCCGACGAGAGCGCGAGCGCGAACGCCCCTGCCATCACCAGCTGGCCGTAGGCGAAGTTGACGAGCCGCAGCACGCCGAAGACGAGCCCGATCCCGATCGCCATCAGCGCGTAGACGGCGCCGAGCGCCGTCGCGTCGGCGAGCACCTGCCAGGTGATGTTCCAGAACGCGATCACGAGAAGTAGGCCGCCACGAGCGCGTCGGTGTCGGTTGCCTGCTCGGGGCCGAGCGTGAGGCGAAGCTCACCGTTCGCGAGCACGTGACAGCGGTCGGCGGCGGCGACCGTGCGCTGCGCGCGCTGCTCGACGAGGAGCACGCCGAGACCGCGGTCGCGAATCGCTGCGAGCGCGTCGAAGACGACGTCGACGACACTCGGCGCGAGGCCGAGCGACGGCTCGTCCAGCAGGAGCACGTCCGGCTCGGCGACGAGCGCACGTGCGATCGCGAGCTGCTGCTGCTGGCCGCCGGAGAGCGCACCTGCATGCCGCCCGCGGAACTCCTCGACGATCGGGAAGAGCGCGTAGACGTTGCGCAGCACCGCAGCGGTGTCGCCTCCGCCGCGCCGCGCCGCGAAGCCGAGCCGCAGGTTCTCCTCGACGGTCAGCTCCCCGAAGATGCGCCGCCCCTCCGGCACGAGCGCGACACCGTCTCGTGCCACGTCCTCGGGCCGCCGGCCGCGCAGCGACGTGTCACCGAGGCGGATGTCGCCGCCGGTGACGGGCGCGACGCCCATGATCGCGTGCAGCGTCGACGACTTGCCCGCGCCGTTCGCGCCGATCAGGCCGACGATCTCGCCGGGCCGAACCTCGAGCGAGAGCCCGCGCACCGCCTCGACGCCGCCGTAGCGCACGTGCAGGTCGTCGACGACGAGGACGCGCTCAGCCATCGACCACCGGCCGCTCGCCCAGGTAGGCGGCGGCGACGTCGAGGTTGGAGCGGATCTCGATCGGCGTTCCCTCGGCGAGCGTCGTGCCCTGGTCGAGCACGTGGATGCGGTCGCAGAGCTCCATGATCAACGCCATGTTGTGGTCGATCAGGAGCACGCCGGCGCCGTGCTCGGCGGCGACCGAGCGGACGACCGCCGCGAAGTCCGGAATCTCCGCCTCGGGGAGCCCGGCGGCGGGCTCGTCCATCAGCACGAACGACGGCTCGGTGGCCAGCGCGCGGGCGACGCCCAGGCGGCGCTCGTCGCCGTGTGAGAGTGCCGCCGCGGGCGCGGCGGCGTAGCGGTCGAGCCCGAGCCGGGACATCAGGGCGTCGGCGCGTCGCGTGGCCTCGCGCGGCGCAGCGCCGACCCCGAGCGCCGACACCTCGACGTTCTCGCGCACCGAGAGGTCGCGAAACGAGCGGCTGTGCTGGAACGTCCGGGCGAGGCCGTTGCGGCCGCGGCGGTGCGGCGACCAGCGGGTGACGTCGCGCTCGCCGAGCGTGACGGCGCCCTCGTCCGGGCGGTCGAAGCCGCTGAGCACGTTGACGAGAGTCGACTTGCCGGCGCCGTTCGGGCCGATCAGCCCGACGATCTCGCCGCGGTGCAGCTCGAGCGTGACCCCGCGAAGCGCGCGCACGCCCTCGAACGAGCGGGAAACGGTGGAGGCCCGGAGCGTCGCTCCGGGCCTCCTCGCCGCTTCGGCCTGTGCTTCAGCCGTCAACCTGCCGTCAGATCTTCGGAACGACCCGGGCGGTGACAGTGCCGACGACGCGTGGCTTGTTGTCCTGGATCTTGATCACGCGGTACTGCCGTCCGAACACCGTGTGGTACTTCGCCGAGAAGCTCGACCGAGACCGGAGATCGTCGGCACCTTCTTGAACGCCTCCATCTTCGCGGCGAGAGCCACACCGTTCGTCGAGCCTCCGGCGCGCCTGATCGCGGTGACGACGCCGTCGATCGCGGCCGGCCCGGTGAGGAACCCGCCCGTGCCTGCGTGGACCTGCTTGGCGAGCTTGTTCACGGCCGCCGATCGGATCGTCGCCGAACACCGACGCGAAGGTGACGAACCAGTAGTTGGTCACCTTCGGGCTCTTCGGCAGCCAGTAGTTGCCGTCGCCCGCCCACGAGTTGAGCACCGGCGTGTCGTTGCCGAGGCTGCGCAGACCCGAGATCAGCGTCGACAGCGCGCCGAACGCACCTGCCGTCGACGTGACGATCACGTCGGCCTTCTCGTCGTTGAGGCGGCTGACCGCGTTCTGCACGTTGTTGCCTCCGAGCGACTGGTACGACTCGTGCGTCGACGATCTTGCCGCCGAGCTGCTTGAAGCGGGCCTCGAACGCCTTCACGACGTCCTTGAAGTAGACGATCACCGTGTCGGTCGCGAGTGCAGCCGTCCGCCAGCCCTTGCCGTAGGCGTACTGCGCCATCGCCGAGCCTTCGTCCTGCGCGACGTTGCCGTAGCTGAACGCGAGCCTGCCCTTCGCGCCGAAGCGCTTCGGGCCCATCTGGTCGGTGCCGATGCACGGCGCCACCGCGAGCACGCCGCGGTTGATCGTCTCCTGCACGACGGGCGCGGCGAAGTCGACGTCGCAGGTCGTGAACATCACGTCTGCACCGCCGCCGAGCAGCTTGAGGGCGCACGCCTTTGCGATCGCCGCCTTGTTGCCCTGGGTGTCGCACGTCCTGATCTGCACCGTGCGGCCGTTGACACCCCCCTTTGCGTTCAGTGCCTTGACGCGCAGCTGGGCCGCCGCCAGCGCGGGATTGTCGAACGGCGCCATCGCGCCCTTGCCGTCGTACGCCCAGCCGATCACGATCGGCGCCGCAGCGGGCGCCGTCGTGCGCGCCGCCGCCGTGGTCGCGAGCGCCACAACGGCGATCAGGACGCCGGCGGCGATGAGCCCCATACGGGTGCTCGGTCTTCTCATGTTCGCTCCTTCATTGTCGAGGGGGGTATAGGGGCTCGGGCGGAGTCCCAGCAGCGGTCGAACGAGCGCGCGCCTGCGCAAGCACGTCGTCCGGCGGGGCGGCCCAATACGAATCGGAATACGGTCGTCCGCGAAACTCGACCTCAGCGTCGTGATCTGGGACACGGAGGTGCGAGGCGCCACGCAGCGATCCTTTCACGTCGTTTGACATCTGATCAAGGGTTGTGGGACGGTCGCCCCATGGCACGCGTTGCGGAAGGCCGGATGCGTCATCGCACGATGGCGGAGTACGCCCTGGAGCAGCTCCGCGAGGCGATCATCCTCGGAGAGCTCCCCGCCGGCACGCCGCTGCGGCTCGACGAGCTGGCGCGGTCGCTCGGGATGAGCATCTCGCCGATCCGCGAGGCCGTCCGGCAGCTGGAGGCGCTCGGCCTCGCGAAGCACGTGCCCCACCAGGGAGCGCGGGTGCTCGACTTCGACATCGACGAGCTGCGTGACCTGTTCGAGGTGCGACTGGCCCTCGAGTCGCTGGCGGTGCGCCGCGCCGCCGAGCGCTTCACCGACGCCGACGCGGCCGCGGCGCGCGGGCATCTCGACCGCCTCGACCAGCTGCGCGGCGCGGGCGACGTCCGCCAGACGATGCGTGCGCACACCGACTTCCACTTCACGCTCTACGAGGCCTCGCAGTCGTCCTGGCTCGTGTCGCTGATCCGGCCGGCCTGGGACCGCTCGGAGCGCTTCCGCCCTGCGCTCTTCACCGCCGAGGACGACCCGCAGGTACGCCACCGCGAGCTCGACGAACGGCTGCTCGCGACGTGCGTCGAGCACGATCCGGCCGCGGCGGCGCAGGCGCTCTACGAGCACCTCGAGCTCGCGAGTCTCTTCTTCGAGACCGAGCTCGCCGGCGAGGGCATCTTCGCGCGCGGCGCGTAGTCGTCAGAACCGCAGCCCCGCCGGCTCGGTGAAGCGCGCCTGCAGGCCCCACCCCGCGAAGGTCTCCGAGACGGCGACGACGAGCTCGTTCGCTCCCTGCTCGAGCGGCAGGTAGACGGTGTCGAACCAGCCGATGCTGCCGAGGAAGCGGTAGTCGCGCGAGCGGTAGGAGTCGTCGCCGCGGTAGAGCGGCTCGCCGTTCAGGTGCACGACCGCGCGGTCGCTGAATCCGAGCCGCAGCGGCGTGCGCGTCGCCCGCTCGGCGTGGACGACGACGCGGGCGAGCACCGTGTCCGCACCGTCGCCGAGCGCGGCGACACGCGCGAGGTCGGAGAGGCCCGACGGCTCGGCCACGAGCGACGTCCACCGGTGCTCGCCGCCGAGTTCGGCCGGGAGGTCGCCTTCGGCAAACGGCTCCGACACCTGCCAGCGGGTGACCACGCCCTCGAGCGGCGGCTCCGGCGGCAGCGCCGGCAGGTCGGCCACCTCCGGCGACCAGCGGAGCGCGCCGAGCAGCAGGCCGTCCCCGCCGACGAGGATGCCGATCCCGCCGGCGCGCGGCACGTGCCGCAAACGCGTGCACTCGATCGCGACTGTGTCGGCGACCCGCACGCGCAGGCGCTCTTCGGAAACCTCGACGCGCACCGTGAACCACCCGCCGACCGGAAACTGCGTCGGCCGCCAGAACCCGTCGGCGTGGTCGAGCTGCCACGACGAGAGGCCGTTGGTGACGGGCGTGTACTGGATCGCGTCGTCGTTGCCGACCTGGTGCGGCCGCACGAAGAACGACTCGTAGTTCGCCTCGTCGGCGATCCGCCAGGCGACCCCGTGAAACGAGCGACCGACGGAGACCGCGAGCTCCGCCTCGAGCACACCGTCCAGCAGCTCCACGTCGTTCGGTCGCGCGCAGCACGCCGGCGCCGGAGAGGCGGACAGGCCGGCCTGCCGGCGAGCTCGGCCGTGCCTCGCTCTGTGCCGCCCCAGTCCCACGCGTCCTGCTCGAACGGGTCGACCGCCTGCAGCACCGGCATCAGCGCCAGAGATCCGCGGTGGCCGCCCGCAGCACGATTGCCGCACGCCCGCTCGGTCTGACGCCGCCCGTGGCGGGGAGCGTGCGCGGCAGCTCGCCGGTCAGCCCCGCGTAGGCGACGAGGGCGGCGAGGTAGCTGCCGAGGCGGCTCGGGTGGAAGGCGTCCGGCCCGTAGAGCGGATCGACGGCCGCCGCCTGAACGCGTTCCGCCACGCCGTTCCCGGCCGGCAGCAGCAGCGCGTCGGCGGCACGCGCCGCGTCGCGGTAGTTGCGGATCACGTCGGGCGAGCACGGAGAAGCGCTCCCGCTCCGGCCAGACGGTCAGCACCGCGGGCCGGGCGCCGTGCGCGCGGGCCTCGTCCGCCCAGCGCTTCGTCCACTCGATCAGGTTGACGCGGCTCTCGGGCAGCGACGACGGCCCCTGCTGCAGCACGACCACGTCGAAGCGATCGCTGCGCAGCGCGGCGAGCGCGGTGCCGTTCGCCCAGTGATCCTCGAGGGCGTAGCCGCCGGGCGCGACCGTCTGGACGTCGATCGTCGTGTGCCCGACCGCCCGCGCGATCTGGGCGACGGTCGCCGGCAGGTCGTTCGTCGCCGTCAGGCTGTTGCCGACGAAGAGGACGCGCAGGTGCCGCGGCTGTGCGCTCGCGCCGCCCGCAACGACGCACGCCAGCAGCACGAGCAGTGCCGCCGCGAGAGCCTTCATTCGGCCCAGAGCGCGGCCAGCTCGACGATCGTCGCGACCGCCAGCCCCATGTCGTGAACACAGCACCATTCGCGTTCCGAGTGGTACAGGTGCCCGCCGGTGAAGAGGTTCGGCGTCGGCAGGCCCTTCTCGGTCAGCCGGGAGCCGTCGGTGCCGCCGCGGATCAGCGTCCGCTTCGGCTCGAGCCCGACCCGCCGGATCGCTTCCTCGGCGCGCTCGACGATCTCCGGCCGCTTCGCGAGCTCGGTGCGCATGTTGCGGTACTGGATCTCCTCGGTGTGCTCGATCGTCGCGCGCGGCTCGCTCGCTGCGACGTCGCCGATGATCGTGCGCAGCAGCGCGACGTGCTGCTCGAGCAGGGCGTCATCGTGGTCACGGACGATGAACCGCAGCTCCACCACCGCTGCGTCTCCCCTGATCTCGTCGACGTGGATGAAGCCCTCGCGCTCCGCCGTCGTCTCCGGCGAGAGCATGTCACGGGGGAGCCTGACGACGATCTCGGCCGCGAGCTTGAGCGCGTTCACGAGCCGATCCTTCCCCCAACCCGGATGCTCCGCACGGCCGTGGATCGTCACGATCAGCCGGACTGCCGAAAACGTCTCGTCGTGCAGCTCACCGGCCGTCGAGCCGTCCAGCGTGTAAGCCGCCTCGGCCGCGAAGCGCTCGAGGTCGAAGTGGTCGGTGCCCGTGCCGAGCTCCTCGTCGGGGTTGAACCCGATGCGCACTGGCCCGTGCGGCAGCTCGGGATGCGCGACGCAGGTACGCGACCGCCGTCATGATCTCGGCGACGCCGGCCTTGTCGTCGGCGCCGAGCAGCGTCGTCCCGTCACTCGTGATCAGGTCGTGCCCGACGTGGTCTGCGAGCTCCGGCGAGTCGCGGGCGCGATCACCTGCCGTGGGTCGCCGGGCAGGACGATCTCGCCGCCGTCGTACCGGATGCGCTGCGGCTGCACGTTCGTGCCCGAGACATCCGGCGTCGTGTCGACGTGCGCGAGAAATCCGACCGCGGGCACGTCGTGCGTGACGGTCGCCGGCACCGTCGCGAACAGGTAGCCGTACTCGTCGAGGTCGACGTCGGCGAGACCGAGCTCCTGCAGCTCGTCCCTCAGCAGCCGGAGGAGATCGAACTGCTTCTCGGTCGACGGGAACGTCGTCGAGTGCTCGTCGGACTGCGTGTCGATCCGCGCGTACCGCATCAGCCGCTCGGCCGCTTCGTCCGCGAGCGCCTCGATCGGAAGCTCGGTCACGAGCGGAGCCTAGCCCGTGCCGCGCAGGCGGCTGAGCATGCGCTGCGCGAAGGGCGGCTCGAGCAACTGCTGCGCGACGAGCGCGCCGCTGCCCCCGCCGAGACCGGGGCCCGGGTGCGTCGATGCGCCGATGTGCCAGACGCCCTCGACCGGCGTCCGGTGGCCGGGCTGCGAGGCGAGCGGCCGCCAGAGGAAGTTCTGGTCGAGTGCCAGCGAGCCGCCGTACGGGTCGCCGTGGACGAGGTTGATGTTGGCCTCCTGCAGGTCTGCGGGCGAGAGCGACACGCGCCGGAGGATCGCCGACTCGAGATTCGGGATGTGACGGGCGAGGCGAGCCTGGATGCGGTCGGCGTAGCGCTCGCGGAGGCTCTCCGTCCAGGTCCCGTCACCGACGTCGAGCTCGCCGGCCGCGTCGCCTTTGATCCGCCAGGGCAGCTCCTGCAGCTGCACCCAGAGAATCCCCTTGCCCTCCGGTGCACGCGAAGCGTCGATCGTCAGCGGCTGGCCGACGACGACCGTCGCTTCCGCCGGCAGCAGACCCCGGTCGGCTTCGTTGACGGCGCGGGAGACGCCGTCGAGCCCCGGCGTCAGGTGGACGATCGCCGTGCCGCCGAGCCGGTCGTCTCCCTCCCACGCCGGCGGCTCCGAGAGCGCGAAGTGGATCTGCATCTCCGAGCGGCCGTAGCGGAACCGCTCGGCCCTGGCGCCCTGGTCGTCGAGGAGCTGCCCGTAGAGCTGGGTCGGGGTCACGTTGCAGATGACCGCACGGGCCGCCGTCACGGTCTCGCCGGCTGCGGTGCGGACGCCGCCGGTGAACACGCGCTCGACGTGTACGCCGCTCTCGCACGTGCCGCCGTTCGCACGAATCAGCGCCACGAGCGCTTCGGCCAGCTGGGCGCCGCCACCGCGCGGGATCGGCATGCCGCCTTCCTGCACCGCGACTGCGATCACCTGCGCCATGTAGCCGGAGGCGGCCGCGTCCGGCCCGAGGCCGGTGTGCAGCACCCACGGCGCGAGCAAACCGTGCGCACGTTCCGACACGAACGCCGTCTCGAGCCAGTCGCGCGCCGAGACGAGCAGCTTGCCCGCGAACTCCGCCGCGCCCTGACGCCCCAGCCGCCGGACCGCCTTCGCGCCGAGCGCGGCCCCGTGGCGCGACCACAGCTCGGTGCCGAGCACGCCGAAGGCGAGGTCGGCGTTCGGGAAGAACTCCGCGAGCAGCGCGTTCCACGCGTCGCCGTCGCCCGCGTGGTGCCGGTCGAGCTCGGCGGCGTTCGCCTCGGCGGTGCGCAGCAGGAACGCGCTCTCGCCGTCGGGATAGAGCGTCCCGGTCGGCAGCTCGGTGTTGACGTAGTCGAGCCCGTGCGCCGCGAGCGCCTCACCGAGCTGCGCGTGCGCCGGCCCGCCCACCCAGAGCGGGTGCCAGGCACTGAAGACGTCGTGCTTGAACCCCGGCTCGGTGAGCTCGGCCGTCTTGATCGCGCCGCCGAACCAGTCGTTCCGCTCCAGCACGCAGACCCGCCAGCCCGCCTGGGAGAGCAGCGCGCCGCAGGCGAGCCCGTTCACACCGCTGCCGACGATCACCGCGTCGTACTCAGCCACGCGCGATCTCCCGGAACTCGTCGTCGGTGACGAGATCCCGCTTCTCGGTCCCACGCTGCTTCACGGCGGCAAGCACCTCTGCCCGCCGCTCCTCCGGCACGTCGAGGCCGAGCTCCTCGGCCTTGATGCGAATCGAGTCGAGCCCACTCTTCTTGCCGAGCACGATCGAGCGCTCGGTCGCGACGAGCTCCGACGAGTACGGCTCGATCGACTGTGGGTCGTGGAACTGCGACGCGACCGCGCCGCTCTCGCGCCGGTAGAGCGTCTCGCCGGTGACGGGCTTCCACGGCTCGAGCTCGTAGCCGGAGAGCTCGCGCACGCGCGCCGACACCTCGCGGATGCGGTCGAGGCGCAGGTTCGACTCGACGCCGTAGAGCGCGCGCAGCGTCAGGGCCACCTCGCCGAGGTTCGCGTTGCCTGCCCGCTCACCCATGCCGTTGATCGTGCCGTGCACCCAGCTCGCGCCCGCGCGCACTGCGGCGACGGCGCTCGCGGTCGCAAGACCGAAGTCGTTGTGCCCGTGGAAGTGCACCGGCGTGCCGTCGAGCCACTGGATCGTGTGGCCGACGAGGTCGGTCACGGCCTCGGGCGAGGCGATCCCGAGCGTGTCGACGACCACGACCTCGCGTGCCCCGGCCTCCACGGCCGTCTCGTAGACCTGGCGGAAGAAGTCGGGCTCGGCTCGCGTCGAGTCGACCCCGAAGAAGGCCGCATGGATGTCGTGCTCGGCCGCGAAGCGCATCGCCTTCGCAATCCGTTCGAGCATCGTCTCGCGCGAGACGCCGATCGCGTCGAGCTTGAGGTCCGAGATCGGCGACTCGATCACCGAGTAGCGCACCCCGAGCTCGACGAGCGCCTCGAGGTCGGCCGGGACCGCGCGCGAGAAGCCCCAGACCTCGGCGTTCAGCCCGGCACCGGCGACGAGCTCGACGGCGCGCCAGTCGTCGTCGGAGACGCGGGGAAAACCGGCCTCGATGCGGTCGACGCCGAGCCCGTCGAGGAGGCGCGCGATCTCGAGCTTCTCCTCCGGCCCGAGCACGACGCCGACCGTCTGCTCACCGTCACGCAGCGTCGTGTCGTACAGCCCGACGCGCCCTCGGATCGCGTACCGGTCGTTCAGCCCGCCCGTCCAGATCATCGAGCCTACGTCTGACATTGCACCACTCCGTCCGGGAAAGGCGAGAGCTTCTCGGCGCCCTCGCTCGTGATCAGGAAGTTGTCCTCGACGCGCAGGCCGCCGCCGCCGTCCCAGTAGCACCCCGGCTCGATCGCGAGCACCATCCCCTCGGCAATCTCGCCGCCGCCGGCCTGGTGCGCGTACGGCGGCTCGTGGGCGCGGGCGCCGACGCCGTGGCAGATCGGATGGGTCGGCTGGCCGGGGTACCCGAGCGCGACGATTCCCTCGCGCACGAGCCGGTCGAGCTCGGCGAGGCTCGCGCCCGGCCGGCAATGCGCGACCGCGCGCCCATAGACGTCGAGCAGCCCGGCTTCGAGCTCGCGGTAGTCGGCCCGAAGCTCACCTGGGCAGAGCAGCTTCGTGTGGTCGCACCAGTAGCCGTCCGCGCAGACCCAGATCTCGAACAGCGTCGGCGCGTCGTCCTGCACCGGCAGGTCGCCCGTCGCGGTGAACGTCTTGATCCCGACGCCCGACCAGACCAGGGAGAAGCCGAGCGCGAGCTCGACCTTGCCGTCCCAGCCCGTGCCCTCGCCGTGGACGTAGCCGAGCCAGAGCGCGGCCGCCTCGCTCTCCTTCATGCCGGGACGCAGCTCCGCGCGCACGTGCTCCATCGCGGCAGCGCAGATGTCGTTCGCCAACCTCATGCGCTCGATCTCCTGCTCCGTCTTCACTGCGCGTGCCGCGTTCAGCACCGGCATCGCATCCTGCGCCCCGGGCCACGCGTCGAACCACGCCTTGGTGAACGTCGTCGGCTCGCCGACCATGCGGTCGGAGGCCTGCGTGCCGAGCGAGAGCTCGAGGCCGACGGTGCCGTAGTCACGCGAGGCGGCCAGCGCCGCGTCGAGCGTGCGTGCGGGCACCGGCCGCGGGTCGGACTCGTCGTAGCCGCGCACGAAGCGGACATCGGACGTCCACGCGGTGCGCGCGGCGTCTTCCTCCGAGGCCTCCAGGCAGAGCAGGACCGGCTCGCCCTCCCGCGGAAAGACGCAGGCGTCATAGCCCTTCATGCCCCAGAAGTTCGTCAGGTAGAAGACGTCGTCGGGGGCGCGCACGACCAGCGCGTCGAGCCCGTCCTCGCCCATCAGCGCGCGGACGCGCTCGAGCTTCGCATCGTCGCGCGCCCAGGCAGCCACCTAGGCCGTCTCACCCCACGGGCGGATGCGTGGTGGGGGCGGCGTGCCGTGCCCGTCCTGCCAGGAGATGACCGGGGTGCGCAGCACGCCGATCCGCTCGATCTCTGCCTCGATCACGTCGCCCGGCTTCAGGTAGAGCCGTGCGCGCTCCTCCGGCGACTTGAATCCCGCGACGCCGGCGACGGTCCCCGTCGAGAGGACATCGCCCGCCGAGTAGCCGAGGCCGGAGAAGTTGGAGAGGATCTCCGGGATCGTCACGCTCATGCGTGACGAGTGCGACTCCTGCCGCCGTTCGCCGTTCACCCTCAACTCCATCGCGAGGTCGTGCGGATCCGGGATCTCGTCCGGGGTCACGATCCACGGCCCGAGCGGGCAGAACGTATCGATCGCCTTGCAGAAGCTGAAGACACCGGACCGCATCTCGCCGCGCTGGATGTCGCGCGCGGTGATGTCGTTGAAGATGACGTAGCCGCCGATGTAGTCCGCGGCCTCCTCGGCCGAGAACCAGGTGCCGGCCTTCTTCAGCACGACCGCGAGCTCGAGCTCGTAGTCGAGCTCCTCGGTGAGGTGCTCGGGATAGATCACCGGCTCGTCCGGCCCGATGATCGCGTCGACGTTCTGGAAGAAGTTGATCCACGGCGCGATCTGATGCGACCAGTCGACGTTCTTCGACTCGTCCTCGTGCTCGCGGAAGTTGCCCGCCGTGTGGAAGAACTTCTTCGGCACGATCGGCGCCTCGAGCTTCGCCTCGGCCAGCGGTGTCCGCTCGCCCGCATCGTCGGCGCCGCCGCGCTCGAACCACTCCCGCATCGTCGGCACGTCGAGGCGCACGATCTCTTCGCCGTCGACGCGGCCCACCTTCCCGCCGTCGTACGTGACCAACCTCATCCGCAGATCCTCTGTGCCACGAGCGCGTACGTGTGCGCCATCCTCACCAGTCCCTCGATCTCGAGATTCTCTCCCAGCTCGACGTCCATCAGGCCGGTCGACGTCCCGTAGTTGACGGTCGGGATGCCGTAGCGCGTCAGCGCGGACCCGTCGCTGAACCAGCGCGTGACGTCACGCTCCGGCCGCGCGCCGAAGACCTCCTCGTGCGAGACGTCGATCGCGGCGACGAGCTCGTGCCCCTCGTCGATCTCGCTGCCTGGAGCCGTCACGTAGACCTCGCCCTCGATCCCGTAGTCCGGAAACCGCGCCGCCAGCGCGCGCACGAGATCGAGGATCTCGCGTCGTGCGGCGCCCATCTCCTTCGTCGGCGGCACCCGCACGTCGAGGAAGAGATCGGTGTGGTGCGGCGTCCGCGAGACTCGCCAGCCGAAGCCACCCTCGACGGCACCGATGTTGACGATCGCCTTCGCGCCGCGGTAGGCGTTCGACGGGTCGTTCTCCCACGTCGGGATCCACTCGAGGATCGCAGCCGTCACCGCGTGCATGCGCAGGATCGAGTTCTCGTCGCGCTTCCCTTCGCTGAAGGCGGTGTGGATGAAGTTGCCGTGCACCCGGATGCGCAGCCAGAGCGCACCGAAGTGACCGAGCACGACCTTGCCCTCGGTCGGCTCGCCGAGCAGGCACATGTCGGCGACGCCGCCGTGCGAGACGAGGTAGCGCGAGCCCGCCGCGTAGCCGCGGTACTCGCCGCCCTGCGCTTCGCCGTACTGCGTCTTCTCGATCTCCCCGCAGACGGCCGCGATCAGCACGTCGCCCTTCAGCCGGACACCGGCGTCCTGCAGCGCGTGCACCGCCTCGAGGTAGCAGGCGAGCGCGCCCTTCATGTTCGAGATGCCGAGGCCGTAGAGCCGCTCGTCGCGGACGAACGCCTGCGGCTGGAAGCCGGGGACGTCCCTCAGCCAGGGCTCGCGGCCGGAGTACGACGTGTCCATGTGCCCGTTGAACATCAGCGTCTTGCCGCCGCCGCTGCCGGGCCACGTGCCGAGCGCGTTCGCGCGCCGGTCCTCGACCTGCTGCCACTGCACCTGCAGTCCCAGCTCGTCGTAGCGCTCGACCATGCGCTCGGCCATGCGCTGCTCGTCGCCGGTGAAGCTGTGGACGTCGATCAGCGACGATGCGGTCGCGACGAGGCGGTCACGGTCGATACTCAGCACGGCTGCCCCATCCCGGGCAGCCCGGTTTCGAGCGGCGGGGCGTCCACAATCGGCAGCCCGTCGGCGACCCAGGCGGCGAAGCCGCCGTCCAGGTCTCCCACGTCCCGGACTCCCAGGTCGATCAGCGACGCGGCCGCAAGGCTCGAGGAATAGCCCTCCGCGCAGACGAGGATCAACGGTCGGCTGCTCTCTGCGACGTTCGGGTTCGCGAAGCCCGACGTCGCGTCGCAGCGCCACTCGAGCACCGAGCGCGGCACGTGAATCGAGCCCGGGATGACACCGTTGCGGTAGCGCTCGTCGTGCGAGCGCAGGTCGACGATCAGCGCATCGGATGCAGCCGCCTCAACCGGGCCGTAGCGCCTGATCCGCGCACGCGCGTCGGCGAGGACCTGCAAGATCATCCCCGGACGTGTGGCAAGACCTGCTCGCCGAAGAGCTTGATCTGCTCGAGGCGACTCTCGCCCCACAGCTCGAGCATGACGTGCGTGCATCCGGCGGCCTTGTACTCCTCGATCGCTGCGATGCAGTCGTCCGGCGTACCGGCGATCGGCTTGCACTTGTCGAGGATCGCGTCGCTCACCTGCTCCTTCGCGGCGAGGCGGCCGCCGCGCTCCATCGCCTCGGCGACGGGCTTGATCTCGTCCTGCTCCAGCTCTGCGCATTCGAGCAGCACATCTGCAGCCCCCTGGATGTTCTGCACCTTGTTCGCCAGGTACATCCCTGCGATCTCGCGTGCGCCGTCGCGGCCCTTGGCGCGGTCGGTCGGGTGAATCGACGCGACGATGGTGCAGCCGATGTCGATGTCCGCCTGAACGTTCTCGCGCGTGTAGCGGACGAACGCGGGGGTCGTGATCGACGGGGTCAGGCAACCGTCACCGATCTCGCCGGCGAGCGCCTGCATCTTCGGCGCGGTCGCAGCGACGTAGACGGGTGGAACCTCGCGCGTCGAGTGCGCATCCGCCTGTAGTGCGGGAACGTCAGCGCTCCAGGTGTCACCGTCGTAGTCGAACCGCTCGCCGCCGAGGACGCCCCGCGCGATCGTGACTGCGTCCCGCATCGGGCCGAGTGTCTTCTTCGTCTGCGTCTTCGTGTTGTTGAGGAAGATCTTCGAGGTGCCGAAGCCGAGGATGAAGCGACCCGGCCCGGCGGCCTCCTGGACGACGCGGGCATCCATCGCGACCTGGACCGGATGACGCGTCGAGGCGGCGATGATCCCCCAGCCGATCGTCAGGCGCTCCGTCTCGCGCGCCATCAGTGCCGCGACGCCGGTCGAAGAACGCGCTTCCATGCCGTGCTTGCGCCACCACGGATACGCCTCGGCGAGCCAGATCGTGTCCAGCCCCGCCTCGTCCAGCGCGCGCGCGGACGCGAGCATCTCGTCGAGCGGCTCCATGGTCAGCTGCATCACGCCCACGCGGAAGGGCACAGCCATGGCGGCCCTCAGCCCTTGTCTTCCGTGGAAGTCGTCGGGCCTTGGGGCTCGGGCTCGTACGCCTCGGGAGAGAGCGGGCTGACGCCCTCGGCCGCGCCGCTCGACCCGGCCGGCGGCTCCGCCTCGGTACCCGCGTCGGCGGGCGGCCCAGCGTCCTTCGGGCCGTCGGAGGCCTGGGCGTCGTGCGCGACCGCTTCCTGCACCTGCTTGTCGAGCGCGGTCAGAACGAGCGCGACCTGCTGGTTGACGATCGGTTGCAACACGCGCTGGCCCATCGAGCCGACGGGGCCGGCGAGCTTCACGTCGGCCGCCCAGTGCATCGCCGTCCCGCCCGAGACGTCCTTGAGCTCGAACGACGTCTGCATGTTCAACATCGCCCCGACGCCCTGACCCTTGACGTGCAGGCGCGCGAACTCGGGCTCGCGCTCCTCCGTCTTGTTCATGTCGATCTTCATCTTCAGGCCGCCGAGGCCGAGCGGGATCTTCACGTTGGCCGTCCAGTGACGCTCGTCGTGCACGTCGAAGCTCTCGACGCCGGGCATCGTCTTCGCCATCGACGACGGGTCGTTGAGCACCTGCCACACCGCCTCCCGCGGCGCCGCGAACGTGCGCTCACCGGCGACGTTCATGCATCCACCGTCGTGACGGTGCCGCGCGTGCGCTCGGGGTGCTCGAGCATCTCCCAGACCGTGTGGTACGGGTTGGCGCTGTCGACGACGAGCGCACCGCCACGCGAGCGCAGCGCATCCTGCACCGCCGCGCAGACTGCATGGATCCCGGCACCGCCGCCCTCGCCCATCCCCTTCGTGCCGAGCGCGGTGAACGGGGACGGGCTCTCGACGTAGCCGGTCTTGAGCGGCGGCATGTCGAGGGCGTGCGGAACGTGGTAGTCGTAGAAGTTCGGCGTGAGCAGGTTGCCGTCCTCGTCGTAGACGAACTGCTCGTGCATGACGCCGCCGAGCGCCTGGGCGGTCGCGCCCATCACCTGGCCTTCGACGATCTGCGGGTTGATGCGCTTGCCGCAGTCGTCCACCGCCGCGTAGTCGACGATGTCGTAGTAGCCGGTCTCGGGGTCGATCTCGATCATCGCGACGTGCACCTGTGCCGCGTACGTGAGCGTCAGGTTGCCGAACTTGCGCTCGACGTCGGGCACCTGGAACGGCGGGCGGTAGACGTAGCGGCAGTTCAGCGTCACACCGAGGTCCTCGGGCAAGCCCGCGTTGTTGGCGTTGATGATCGCGCCACAGGCCATGAACGGCAACGCGGCCTCGGGGTTGTCCTTGATCCGCACCGACCCCTCCGCGAGCTCCAGCGCCTCCTCGGGGACGCCGCCGAACACGGCTGATGCGAGCTTCTTGATCTCGGCGGCGAGCATGTCGGTCGCGCCCTTGACCGCGCTCAGACCCGTGACCGCGAACTGCGAGGCATAGGTGCCTGAGAAGCCGGCGTGTGAGTTCCAGTAGGAGTCGTGCCCCGCGCGTACATGCACGTCGTCGACTGAGCACTGCAGGATGTCGGCGACCACCTGGGCTGCGGTCGTCTCGTGGCCCTGGCCCTGCGGGGTCGTGCCGAGCGTGACGACGATCTCGCCGAAGATGTCGAGCTTGACGGTTGCCACCTCGTTGTTGCCCGAGAACTGGAGCTCCGGGTTGATCATCCGCGACTGGCCGAAGTTGTTCGTGCCGGAGTCGAGCGTCGAGCCGATGCCGATCCCGAAGAGCTTCCCGCGGGACTCGGCGTCGGCCCGCCTCGCCTCGCGCTCGTCCCAGCCGATCAGATCGAGGCCGATGTCGAGCATCCGCGCGTAGTCGCCGGAGTCGTAGACGCAGCCGTTCGGCGTCTCGTACGGCATGTCCTCGGTGCGGATGTAGTTGCGCTTGCGCATCTCGACGGGGTCGAGCCCGAGCTCCTGCGCGACGATGTCGATCACGCGCTCGGTGAACCAGAGGTGCTGCATGCGCGAGTAGCCGCGGTTCGGCGACACCGGCGCCTTGTTCGTTGCGACCTGCGTGAACTCGAGCCGGATGTGCCGCCAGCGGTACATGCCGGGGGTGACCTGCGCCCAGATGACGCCGCCGAGCGGCTCGTAGCGCAGCCAGGCTCCGGCGTCGTCGAGCGCTTTCGTGCGAAAGCCGAGCAGCGTCCCGTCGGCCTTGACCGCGACCTCGGTGTCCTGGAACCAGCGCTCGTTGCCGTGTGACATCGACATGTGGAAGTCGGTGCGCCACTCCGTCCACTGCACGGGGCGGTTCAGCTTCCGTGCGAGCAGGCAGCACGCGACGAGCTGCGGATGCGAGGTGATCTTGTTGCCGAAGCCGCCGCCGATGTCCTGCGTCACGAAGCGGAGCTTGTCCAGCCCCGACCGCATCGCGGGGCCCATCATGATCGCGGCGAAGCCGGGGAACTGGTTGTTCGTGTGGATCGTCCACTGCCCGGTGCCTCGGTTGTACTCGACGAGGGCACCGTCGCATTCGAGCGGCGTCGAGTTGAAGCGGTGGAAGTGCAGCTCGTCGATCTTCACGATCTTGTCGGCCTCGGCGAACGCGGCGTCGAGGTCGCCCCACTCGTAGACGCCTTCCCACATCAGGTTGCCGCCGGCCTCCTCGTGAATCGCAGGCACGCCGTCGTCGCGCGCGTGACGTGCATCCGTGATCGCGTCGATCGGCTCGTACTCGATCTCGACGAGCTCGGAGGCGTCCCGTGCGAGCTCGCGCGTCTCGGCGACCACGGCGACGATCGCCTCGCCGACGTAGCGCACCTTGCCGACCGCGAGCGCGTAGTCCTTGAGATTCGCGCCGGGCACCGACGAGATCTGGAAGAACGGATCGGTCAGCGACGCGACCTCTTCGCCGGTCAGCGTCCCGTAGACGCCGGGTGCCTCCTCGGCCTGCGAGACGTCGATCGAGGTGATGTGCGCGTGCGCGTACGGCGAGCGGACGAAGTGGATGAAGCCCATGCCGTGGCGCTTGACGTCGTCGACGAAGACGCCCTGGCCCTGCACGAGTCGCCGGTCCTCCTTGCGCGGGACGCTCTGACCCTTCCACGTCTCCGCGGGCGCCTCGGTCTCGGTGGTCTCCGGAGCGACGGTAGTGGCTTCGGTGGTCATTCCGACGCCGCCTTGACCGCCTCGAAGATGTTCCAGTAGCCGGTGCAGCGGCAGATGTTGCCCTGCAGCCCCTTCTTGATCTCGTCGTCGGAGGGGTGCGGGTTCTCGCGCAGCAGCGCGGTGGCGCTCATGAGCATCCCCGGCGTGCAGTAGCCGCACTGGAGCGCGTGCTGCGAGCTGAACGCCTGCTGCAGCTTCGTCAGCTCGTCGCCGTCGGCGAGCCCCTCGACCGTCTCGATGCTCGAGCCGTCGGCCTGGACGGCGAGCATCATGCAGCTCTTCGCGAGCGTGCCGTCGACGATCACCGAGCAGGCGCCGCAGTTGCCGGTGTCGCAGCCGATGTGGCTGCCGGTCAGGTCGAGGTCGTCGCGGATGAAATGGATCAACAGCTTCCGCGCCTCCACCTCGCGTTCGTAGGTCGTCCCGTTGACGGTGACCGAGATCGTGTGTGAGGTCGAGACGGTTCCGGCTTCCACCTGGCGTCAGCTCCTGTTCTTCGCTGCTCGAGCAACGGCGCGGACGGCGAGCACCTGCGCGAGGTGCCTGCGATACTCGCTCGAGGCGTGCACGTCGGAGGGCGGGTCGAGGCTCGCCGATGCGACCGCGGCGCGCACCGCCGCTTCGTCGTCGGACGCGGGCTCGAGCACGACGGGGACGGCGTCGACGCAGCCGAGCGCGATCGTCACGCCGCCGTTCAGCGCTGCTGCGGCGCTGACGATGCAGGTTCCCTCGACACCGAGCGTGACTGCCGCGAAGCCGTCCGCGCGGCCCGCGGGGATGCGGATCTTCGTCAGCAGCTCGCCGAGGCCGACCGCGGTCATGTAGACGCCCAGGAAGAAGTCCTGCGCCGTGACGGTGCGCTCGCCGTCCGCACCGTGGATCGTCATCTCCGCGCCGAGCGCGGCCAGCAGCGGCGGCAGATGGTTCGTCGGGTCGTTCGTGCAGACGTTCCCGCCGATCGTGCCGCGGTTGCGCACCTGTACATCGGCGATCTGCGCGCAGACCTCGCCGAGGATCGGGCGGGCGCGTGCCTCGCTCGACTGCACGATCTCGGTGTAGGTCGTCATCGCGCCGAGCTCGAGCGTCCCGTCGCCCGCCAACTCGATGCCCTTCAGCTCCTCGATGCCGCTCAGGTCGATCAGCGCATCGGGCGAGCCGGCGCGGGCCTTCATCACGTTGACGAGCGTCTGGCCGCCCGCGAGCGCCCGCGCACCGTCGTTGGCGGCGAGGAGCGCGACCGCTTCTGCGAGAGACGACGGCCGTGCATATCCAACCTCGCGCAGAAGCATCTAAGAGCGGTTATATAAAATATTTGATCGTTGGAAGGCAAGTGCCGCGGCGACGGGCTCGAGCTGCCGTTCACCTTCCGGACGCACCGTTGCTATGCCAGCAGCGCTCGGTGCGCGGCGAGGGAGCCGAGGACGCGATCGATGTCCTCGGCGGTGTTGTAGGCGTGCGCCGAGACGCGCAGGTTGCCGTCGCGCTCCGAGGTGACGATGCCGTCACCGGCGAGCGCCGTCACGAGGGTCGGGGCGTCCTTGGAGCGGATGCAGATCAGCGCGCCGCGCTGCTCCGGCGCCCGGGCGGTCGCGATCGTCCCGCCGAGCTCGTCGACGCCCGCGATCAGCCGGTCGTTGAGCGCGCTCACGTGGGCGCGCGTCTCGGCGATCCCGATCTCCTCCATCAGCTCCATGCCGGCGATCCCCGCGTAGATGTTCGGCACCGGCGGCGTTCCCGACTGGAAGCGGCGCGCCGTCGGCGACGGTGCGTAGCGCGTGTGCGCCATCTCGAAGATGTCGCGGTCGGCGAACCAGCCGGTCTGCGTCGGCAGGAGCTGCTCCGAGAGCCCCGGACGGAGCCACATGAAGCCGAGGCCCGCGGAGCCGAGCAGGTACTTGAGCACGCCGGCGGCCAGGACGTCGACGCCGAGCTCGCGCACATCGAGCGGATACGTGCCGATCGCCTGGTACGCATCGAGCACGACGAGCGCGCCGCGCTCATGCGCGATCCGCAGCGATCTCCTCGACGGGTAGCCGCGAGCCGTTTCGGTAGCAGACCGCGGCGACCGAGACGACGGCGGTCTCCTCGTCGATCGCCTCCTCGAACCGTTCGAGCGGAATCTCTGGCCCCTCCGACGGCACGATCGTCACCTCCGCCCCGCGCAGCTCTTGCGCGTGCCAGATCTGGCCGATCGTCGGGAACTCGAAGTCGCTGATCACGATCTTGCGCCGGCTCGTGAAGTCGATCGCGCTCGCGAGCGGGCTGACTGCCGGCGGACAGCGACGTCGTCACTGCCACGTCGTCCGGCTTGCCGCCGACCAGCCGCGCGAAGGTGGCGCGCGCAGCCTCGGTGCGCTCGACCCAGTAGTCCCACGGGGCGCCGCGCTCGTCCCAACCCGTCAGGTAGTCGTCATAGGCGGCGCGCACCGCGTCGGAGAGCGCTCCCTGGGAGCACGAGTTGATGTAGGTGAGCCGCTCGAAGATCGGGAAGCGGGAGCGGCACCCTCCGACGGACTCGTGAACCTGGTTCAGCTGCGCCGAACCAGGTTCAGCTGCGGTTCGTGCCGCGACTTCGCTCACCGAGCGAGCCTACATCTGCAGCGCGGCCCACCGCCGACGCTTCACCGGCCGAGGTAGGCCTTTCTGAGGTCCTCGTTGTCGCGGAGCTCCTCCGCCCTGCCCTCGAGCACGAGACGGCCGGTGGAGAGAACGTAGCCGCGGTCGGCGATCGAGAGCGACACGTTCGCGTTTTGCTCGACGATCAGCATCGCGACGCCCGAGTCGTGCACCTGCTTGATGATCTCGAAGTTCCGCTCGACCAGCACCGGTGCGAGCCCCATCGACGGCTCGTCCATCAGAAGGAGCTTCGGGCGCGACATCAGCGCGCGACCCATTGCGACCATCTGCTGCTCGCCGCCCGAGAGCGTCCCTGCGAGTTGCGTGCGGCGCTCGTAGACACGCGGGAACAGCTCGTAGACGCGCTCGAAGTCCTCCTTCTTGCCGCCGCCGTGCAGGTAGGCGCCGAGCTCGAGATTCTCGAGCACCGTCATCGGCGCGAAGAGGCGTCGGTTCTCCGGGACGATGCGCGAGGCCGCAGCCGATCCGGTAGCTCGTCGGGCGCTTCGTCACGTCTTCGCCCTCGATGCGCACCGCACCGTTGCGCGGGCGCACGATCCCGAGGATCGTCTTCAGCGTCGTCGACTTGCCGGACGCGTTGCCGCCGAGCAGGCAGACGAGCTCCCCGGCTTCGATCCGGATCGTCAGGTCTCGCAGGATGTGGATCTGCCCGTAGTAGGTGTCGACGCCGTCGAGCTCCAACAAGCGTTGCCCCGCTCCGGAGCCGGCAGTCATTTCGTCTCCGCCGTCCCGAGCCCGAGGTAGGCCTCGACCACCTGCGGGTTGGTGGCGACCGCGTCGAACGAGCCTTCCGCGATCTTGACGCCGTGATCGAGCGCTACGACGCGGTCGGAGATGCCCTCGACCACGTGCATGTCGTGCTCGATCACGAGGATCGTGTAGCCGCCCTCGGCGCGCAGCTCGGCGATCAGCTCCGTGATCTCGTGCGTCTCGGCGGGGTTCATCCCGGCCGCCGGCTCGTCGAGCAGCAGGATGCGCGGGTTCGTCGCGGTCGCGCGCGCAATCTCGAGTCGCCGACGATTCGCGTACGAGAGCGAGTACGCGGGCTGGTCCCAGCGGTAGCCCATCAGCCGCTTCCCGAAGAACGCGAGCCGCTCCTCCGCGAGCGCCGCGATCTCACGCTCCTCGCGGCGCATGCCGGGTGTGCGCAGCATCGAGCGGAACACGCCGGCTTTCGTGTGCCCGTATGCGGCGGCCATCACGTTGTCCTTGACCGACATGTTCAGAAAGAGCCGCAACGTCTGGAAGGTGCGCGAGATGCCGCGCTGGCAGATCTGATGCGGCGCGAGACCGACGATCGACTTCCCGTCGAGCGAGATGTCGCCGCTGTCCGGGTCGTAGATGCCCGTGATCAGGTTGAACAGGGTCGTCTTGCCGGCGCCGTTAGGCCCGATCACCGAGACGATCTCGCCCTCCTCGACGTACATGTCGAGGTCGGAGACGACCTTCAGCCCACCGAACGCAAGCGACACCCCCTGCAGCTCCAACAAGGGCATCAGACGATCTCCACGCGGCGTTCGCCGAGCAGGCCGTTCGGGCGCAGGATCATCAGGGCGATCAGGATCAGCCCGAGCACGATGTAGCGGGCGGGCTCGGGCTTCGCGAGCATCACGTTCTCCCACACGAAGGCCGCGAGGTAAAGCGTCGGGATCAGCAAGACGAGGCGCACACGCGGGGAGAGCAGCGTCAGCACGAGCACGACGGCGATCAGCCCGATGTACGTGACCGGGGCGACCCAGCGATCGAGGTGCGACGGCGAGACCACCCAGTGCGCGAGCACGCCGGCGAAGCCGCCGCCCTTCTCACCGGCCACCCACGCCTCGTTGTGGGCGCGCGCGAGCTCATGTAAGGCAAAGCCGAACACGATCTCGACCGCGGCGACGATCGCGAGCTTCTTCGAGAAGCGAAACGCGAGCACGAGCCCCCCGAGCAGCGCGGCGACGAAGACGAGGCGCGACTTGCCGGGATCGCGCAGCAGCTCGAGCAGGACGCTGATGATGATCGCGCCGAGCACGACTCCCGGTTGGCTGCCGGAGCCTCCGAGGATCACCATCGTGTAGACGGTGATCAGCAGCACGAAGTAGAAGCTGAGCGGGAAGACGCTGGCGTTCAGCGCCGCGAAGAGCGAGCCGGTGAGAGCCGCGACCGCCGCGCCGAACATGAAGCTCATCAGCTTCAGCCAGTTGACCGGCATGCCCATCGCCTCGGCCGCGAGGGAATCCTCGCGCTGCGAGCGCCAGGCGCGACCGGTGCGCGACAAGTTGACGAAGCGGAGCGCGACGTAGACGACGACGAAGAACGCGAGCGCGACGTAGAGGTACGACACCGCGAAGACACCGCCGTGCTGGACCGCGAGGTCGTGGCCGAAGAAATGGAACGGGTCGACTCGCAGGATCCCGTTCGGGCCGCCGGTGATGTTGTGACCGTTGACGCTGTCTCCGTTCGTCGTCAGCGTCTGGAACAGCTGTAAGAAGAAGAGCGTCACGATCGCGAGGTAGTCGCCGCTCAGCCGTCGGGACGGCAGCCCGAGCATCAGGCCCGCGAACGCTCCGAGCAGCACGACGAAGAGCACGGCGAGCGGCGTCGGCAGGTGATAGCCGAACTTGTCGGAGTCGAGGATCGCGTACGTGTACGCGCCGATCCCGTAGAAGGCCACGAAGCCGAGGTCGAGCAGCCCGCCCCAGCCGACGACGACGTTGAGGCCGAGCGCGAGCATCATGTAGAGCACCGTGTCGAAGCCGACTCGGCGCACGTAGCCGCTCGAGGAGACGACCGGCAGCAGCGAGAAGAGCGCGACGAAGAGGACGAGCCACGCCCACCACGGGACGAGGCGCAGACGCTCCTCGACCGTTCCGAGCCGCCCCTTGAAGTAGCGGCCCTCGGCGTGCCGCGCAACCCACTCGTCCTGCCCGACGGCAGGCCCGCTCGACTCCGGAGGCGGGGTGGGCGTCGTCATACCTTGCGGATGTCCGCTCTGCCGAGCAGCCCCTGCGGGCGGAAGAGCATGAAGAGGATGAGGATCGAGAAGACGATCAGGTCCGACCACTTGGTCGTGATGTAGCCCTGCGTGTACGACTCGGCGAAGCCCAGGATCAGGCCGCCGGCCATCGCACCCGGGATCGATCCGATGCCGCCGATCACCGCGGCGGTGAAGCCCTTCAGTCCGGCGACGAAGCCGATCGAGACGAGCGTCGGCACGCGCAGCGCGAACATCACGCCGGCCGCGCCCGCGAGCGCCCCGCTGAGCACGAAGGTGAACACGATCACCTTGTCGATGTTGATCCCCATCATCGCCGCGGCCTCGCGGTCGAAGGAGGTGGCGCGCATTGCCTTCCCGGTGCGCGTGCGGTTGACGAGGATCCACAGCATCACCATCAGGACGAGAGCGGAGCTGATCGTGATGATCCGCAACAGCGGCACCCGCACATTCCCGATGTCGAGTCCCTCCAAGTAGAGCGAGCCGTTGTCGAGCGAGAAGATGTCGTAGTTGCGCGGCTCGGCGCCGACGAGCAACTGCATCGAGTTGGCGAGAAAGAACGAGACGCCCAGCGCGCTGATCAGCGGAGCGATGCGCGGCGCGTCGCGCAGCGGCCGGTAGGCGAAACGCTCGATCACGACCCCGAGCCCCGCGCACCCGACCATCGCGGACGCCGTCACGAGCACGAGCAGGAGCCACACCGGAACCATCGGGTTGGTCGTCCCGCCGAGCGCTTGCAGCACGCCGAAGCCGATGAACGACCCGACCATGAAGACGTCGCCGTGGGCGAAGTTGAGGAGCTTCAGGACGCCGTAGACGAGCGTGTACCCGAGCGCGATCAGGGCGTAGACGCTGCCGAGCGTCAGGCCGTCGACGGTGAGCTGGATGAACGTGTCCACAGGGTGAGTGCGAGTAAACCAGGGGCGGCCCGCGATGGGGCCGCCCCTGTCGTTCGGTTCGCTGTGACCCCTAGTTGACGAGCTTGTACGAGCCGTTCGACTGGATCTGGAAGATGTAGAACTTCGCGTTCAGCGGGTCGTTCGTCTTCGTCGAGAAGCGGAACGAGCCACCGAGGATCCAGTTCGGGATCCGGACGCTCTTCACCTGGCGGAGCACGTCACGCTTGGACCTGATCGTGCCGTGACCCTTGATGCAGGCCTTCTTGATCGCGTTCAGCGCGACCTGCGCGGCGCCATAGCTCGGCGGGCCGAAGGAGCCCACGGACTTGCCGGGATTGTCCTTCTTCCAGCCGGCGATGATCGCCTTGTCGGCCGCGATGCCCGTGATGTCGGGTGCGAAGTTCGACAAGTACGAGCCGGGCACCTTGAACGCCGCCGTGTCGTTCGAGCCGTCGCCGCCGAACACCTTCGCCTTCTTGCCCTTCTCGATCAGCTGCTGCGCAAACGTCTGAGCGTCGCCCGGCTTCTGCGTCGGGAAGAACACGATGTCGGCGTCGTTCGGGACCTTCGTCACGTAGGCCGAGTAGTCGGTCGTCGTGTTCGGCGCCGAGAGGCGAGACGTCGAGACGCCGCCCTTCTTGAGCACCGACTCGACTGCATCCGCGAGACCCACCGAGTAGGGCTCCTGGAAGTCGAGCAGCACGACCTTGCTCACCTTGAGCTTGTCGATCATGAAGCGCGCGTCCGTCGGGCCCTGGATGTAGTCACCCGGGACGACGCGGAAGAACGCGGACGTCGCTTCCTTGTTCGCGCCTTGCGTGAGCGAGGTGCGCGTCGCGGACGGAGAGATATGCGCGATGCCCGCCTGGCCGTACGTCGTGCTCGAAGCCGCAACGGCGCCCGAGGTGGACGGCCCGAGGATGGCCACGACACTCTTGTCCGCCACGTACTTCTGCGCGAGAGCCTGCGCGGGGGCAGGTCCCTGCTCGACCGGCGTGTCGCCGAGCACGAGCTTGACCTTCAGCCCGAGCGGCTTCGCCAGCGTCTTGATCGCGTACTTGGCCCAGCTCGACTGCTCGTTCCCGAGGAAGCCGGCGCCACCCGTGAGCGGGGTCACGAGTGCGATCTTCAGCGTGCTGTTGCAGCTGACCGAAGCAGTGCTGGCCGCAGCAACCTTCTGGCCTCCCTGCGCGCCCGCGGCCACCACAGACGTGGTGAGAAGCGCGAGAGCGAGGCCGATGGCCTTCTTCATGTAGGTCTCCTCCTTGCCCTGACGGGCACTGCTCGATGCGGGGGTACGCGCCTGAGGGGCCGAGTTTCCTCGGTCACGCGCACAGTGTCAATGATCAAATCCGACGTGCCGTTCACATTCGCAGCGCGTTGACCCACCCTGCCGTCGAGGTACGGACGGAAGCGGATCGCCTGCTCGCCGCTCGTGCTCCAGCTATGGACGAACGGGACGTCCAGTTGTTTGCGAGTCTCGTTGGAAATGCCGCGGTCGAGCGCATCGAAGATGTTCCGCCGCACCTCCAGCCCGCGGTAGAGCCCGCCGTGCGGCAGGCCTGCGCCTGGTGGCATTCGATCTCGGGATCCAGGTCCCCGGCACGACGTCGAGGTCTCCGCGCGCAAATGCGACGTAGGAGCGCTTGACGATGTCGACGGGGGCCATCTGCGTAGCCTATGGCTCGATGCGGTATGCGATGCACGACAGCGACACAGCCGACGGCCGCCTCTTCGACGCCGACCGCGGTTGCACCGTCTTCTCACAGCGAATCCTCGACCTGTCGGGCGCGATCGAGGCACAGGACGCCGACGACGTGCTCTACGTGCTCGACGGCAGCGGCACCGCGCGCATCGACGGCCACGAGTACCCGATTGCGCGCGGCACCGCGCTCTTCCTCGCCCGCGACACGGCGTGGGAGCTCGAGGGAGTGGCCCGCGTCGTCTCGGTGCTCGTGCACGATGCGGCGCGGTCGGCGGTCTCACACGCGGTGGTCGATGTCGATTCGGTCGCGACGGGGAACGCCACGGCGGGGAGGCAGTTCCTTCTCGGCGTCACACCCGACTGCGGTTGCGCTGCGGTGACGCAGTTCGTCGGACTCGTGCCGCCTGGCCGGGCGCCGGATCACTTCCACACCTACGACGAGGTGATCTACGTCCTCGAGGGCGAGGGGACGCTCTTCATCGGCGACGAGGAAGCCGATCTCCGCCCCGGCAGCTGCGTCCACCTGCCCGCGCGGCTCGTGCACTGCCTCGCCAACACCGGCGAGACGGAGCTGCGGCTACTCGGCGTCTTCCGGCCGGCGGGCTCGCCGGCCGAGGCCTATTACCCCGACGGCACACCCGCCGTCCCACCGGAGGAGAGCAACTAGTGCCACGGATCGAGCGTTCGGCCGATGTCAGCTGGGAAGGGAACGTCGCGCGCGGCGAGGGGCTGATCTCGGCCGAGACCGGTGCCTTCAGCGAGCTCCCGTTCTCGCTGCCGACCCGTATCAGCAAGGTCGACGGGAAGACGAGCCCCGAGGAGCTGCTCGCCGCCGCGCACGCCGGCTGTCTGACGATGTCGCTGGCCACCGAGCTGACCGAGGCCGGGACGCCACCCACGCGCCTCGACGTGACGTGCACGATCGTGATGGACGAGGTCGAGGGGCAGGGTCACCAGATCGTCGGCTCCAACGTCACCATCTCCGCGACCGTCGACGGCGCCTCCGACGAGGACCTCGGCGCGGCGATCGACCGGGCCGACGAGGGCTGTCCGTTCTCGCAGCTCCTCAAGCGCGCAGGCGCCGAGGTCTCCGTCAGCCGCACCTGAGGAAACGCGCTTGAGCGTCGATGAGTTCCGCCGCGGCCGGAAGTCATACCCCTGCGAAACCGAGAAACCCTAGGAGGCGTGATGGACTGGAAGCTGGAGCTGATCGCGATACCCGTCTCGGATGTCGACCGGGCGAAGTCGTTCTACCTGGACAACCTGGGCTTCGAGCTGCTCGTCGACCACAGCCCGAACGACGCGTTCCGGATCGTGCAGATGACCCCGCCCGGGTCGGCCTGCGCAATCGCATTCGGCAAGGGGCTCCAAGGCGGCGAACCGGGCTCGACGAAGGGGCTGCACCTGGTCGTCACCGACATCGAGGCAGCGCGCGCCGAGCTCGTCGAGCGCGGGGCTCCCGTGAGCGGGCTCTTCCATTTCGAGGACGGAGCGCAGACCGACGGCCCCGACGCGCAGCGCTCCGACTACAACACCTTCTTCTCCTTCGACGATCCCGACGGCAACGCGTGGCTCGTGCAGGAGGTCGGACACACGGATTGATGTCGCGCAGAAAATAGGCCCGCTCTTCGCGGGCCTAGGTGACCTTCATCGAGTTCGGCTTCGCGTTCGTCCGTTTCAGCCTCGTCGCGTTTGGATTGGTTCTGCCTTCGGCGACTCAGCTGGAAGTTCTTCCTACTGGCGTTGTCGTTCTCGCGCAGGGACAGCATCGCTCCTCCCCTGCCACGCCGCATCAGCGATTTCCCGCATCGTTGGCGCGGACGGGTCGGTACCACTCCGCAGCGAGACGACTCGCAACTGCGGATGCGCCGCAGGCGTGGCGCGGCGATCCTCGATGGGATGACCGCAACCGTCCTCAGCTCCTCGCCGGTCGCTGCGCGGCCGAGCCGCGGACGAAGCCGGACGCGCGCTCCGTCGCACGATGCGAGCCCGCCGACGCCCGTCCACCGTGAGCTCGACACGATCGCGACCCACTGGCAGCGCGCCCTCGATACAGCCGGACGCGCACTCGATGCGGATGCGACCCTTCTCCCAGCCGCGGAGACCGCTGCGCGTCGCCGGCAGCTGACGGCGGAGCGGCGCGAATCGAGCTCGCTCCTGCACGGGCTGGCACACATGCGTGGGATCGACCCGCTGCCGTGGCTCCCGCAGCTCCCCGTGACGCCTTCGATGCTCGGGCTCGACCAGCACGTGCAGGGCTGTGTGTTCGATCTCGACGGCGTCCTCACCGACAGCGGGGTGCTGCATGCCGCCGCCTGGGCGGACATCTTCGATGCGTATCTGCTGCGAGTTGCGCACCAGACGGGCCGTCACTTCATCCCGTTCGACCGCGACGACGACTACCGGCTCTATCTCGACGGGCGTCTGCGCATCGAAGGCGTCCACGCATTCCTCGCGAGCCGCGGCATCCACCTTCCCGAGGGGCGCCCCGAGGACTGCGCGGACGCGGAGACCGCGTACGGCTTCGCTCGCCACAAAGGGGAGCTCGTCGAACGGGGCCTCCGCCGGCGCAGCCTGGCCGCCCTCCCCGGCGCGCGACGCTACCTGCAGGCGGCCGGATACGCCCGGCTGGGGCGCGCAGTCGTGTCCGCGAGTGCGAGCACCCTGCCGATGCTCGAGCTCGTCGGCCTCGAGCAGCTGATCGACATCCAGCTGGACGCCGGGGCGATGCGCCTCGAGCAGCTGCAGGCGCGGCCTGCGCCCGACCTCCTGCTTGCGGCGTGCCGCCGGCTCGGGGTTCGGCCCGAGGAGGCGGTCGCGCTGACGAACAGCGGCGCCGGGATCGTCGCCGCGCGCAGCGCCGGCCTGGCGGCGATCGGGATCGGCACCGGAGCGCAGGGCGAGCTGTTGCGCGACTTCGGCGCCGACCGCGTCGTGCCGACTCTGTCGGCCCTGCTCGACCCGCGGCTCGCGGACACGGTCTAGGCCGACGGGATCACGCCACCACGCCGCGGGGCAGTCGCTTCGCCCTCGGGCTCCGCCGTCGGCAGCCACCCCAGCCACGCGGGCAGGTACCAGTTCCACTCGCCGAGCAGCTTCATCGTCGCGGGGACGAGCACGGCGCGGATGACGTTGCGTCGATGAGCACCGCGATCGCAAGGCCGAAGCCCATCTGCTGCAGCATGATCATGCTCAGCGTCGCGAACAGCCCGAAGACGGCGACCATGATGATCGCCGCGCTCGTCACCGTGCCGGCAGTGCGGATGATCGCCAGCCGAATGGCGTCGTCCGTCGTCTGCCCCGCGTCGTGCAGCTCCTTGATCCGGCTGAGGATGAACACGTGATAGTCCATCGAGAGCCCGAACAGGACGACGAAGAGGAAGAGCGGCAGCCAACTGACGATCGCCCCGTTCGTCTGGAAGCCGAACGCACCCGCGAGCCAGCCGTGCTGGAAGACCGCGACGAGGATCCCGTACGCAGCGCCGACGGAGAGCAGGTTCAGCGCAATCGCGGTCGCTGCGATCACCAGTGACCTGAATGTGGTCAGCAGCAAGATGAACGCAAGGCCGAGGACGAAGGCGAAGACGTAGGGGAGCCGCGAGCGCATCTGCGCGTTGAAGTCGTATGTGCCCGCCGTGACGCCGGTGACCGCCACCTCGGTGTCGGGGAGTGTCGCCGCGATCGGGGGGATGACCGTGTCGCGCAGCGTGTGCAGCGCGGCGAGCGAGCTCGCGTTGTCGCCCGTCCCTGCGATCGCGAAGTCGATGCGCGCGACGGTCCGATCCGGGTTGACCGTGACGGTGAACGGCGCGAACAGCTCACCCGTCGCGAGCGCGCGCTCGCGGAACAGGCCGTACGCGCGCTGCATCTCCGGTGTGTCGAGGTTCGGCGCCTTGACGACGACGACGGCCGGCGTCTGCGAGCCCGGGAACGCGCGCTGGATGCGTTCGTACGTGCGCACGATCTTCAGGTCGTGAGGGAGGTCGGTCAGGTTCGGCAGCTTGGTCTGCATGCTGAGCGCCGGCAGCGCCAACACGACCAGCAGCCCGCCGGAGAGCAAGGCCGCGCTCAACGGGCGCCGCAGCACGAGGGCGACGAACCGACCCCAAGAGCCGTCGTCACGCGGTTGGCCGCGAAAGATCGGGATCCGTCCTCGATCCACGTTGTCGCCGAGGCGGTGCAGCAGTGCAGGCAGCACGGTCAGCGAACCGATCATCGCCGCGAGGACGACGATCATCGTGCCGAGACCGATCGTCTCGAAGAGCGAGTTGCCGGCCACGAACATCCCGGCCATTGCGATCAGCACCGTCGATCCGGAGACGAGCACTGCCTGTCCGGAGGTGCGCGCGGTGTAGAGCAGTGCATCGTGCGGCGTCCGTCCCTGCCGGCGCTCTTCGCGCTCGCGCCGCAGGTAGAAGAGCGAGTAGTCGATTCCGACGGCCATGCCGATCATCAGGATGATCGCGCTGAGTGTCTGCTGGTCGGTGGGCAATACGTGGCTCACCAGGCTGTTGAGCCCGGTCGCTGCCAGGACCGCCGAGAACGCGAGCACAACGGGGAGGCCCGCCGCGACGAGCGAGCCGAAGGCAATGAGCAGGATGCCCAGGGTGAGCGGCAGGGACGTCACCTCTGCCCGGCCCATGTCGTTCGCGAAGCGCTGGTCGAGCTGGTGATCCGCCGACGCCTGGCCGAACTCCTCGATGATCAGGCTCGGGTTGCCGGCCTGGGCCTGGTCGACGGCTGTGAGGATCGGTGCGATCTTGTCCGCGGCGTCCTCGGCCTTGCCCCTGACGTCGAACTGGACGAGAGCGGAATGGCGGTCGGCCGAGACGAGACCCGCATTCGGATGGTCGATCGGGGAGACGATGTTCGTCACGTCGGGCTCGCGCGCGAGCGTCTGGATGAGTCCCGCGACGGCGGAAGCGAAGGCCGGACGGTCGACGGTCGTCGTGAACGACTGCACGAGCACGCTCTCGCGCGCCGGCACGTTGAAGTGCCCCTCGTCGAGGATCTGCTCGGCCCGCCGCGACTCGCCGTTGGCGATCGCCCACGGTTTCATCTCGTTGGCGCCGACGGCGCCGCCGATCAGTACTGCGGCAACGGCGAACGTGATCCAACCGAGAGCCGCAGACTTCCAGTGGGCGGCGCTCCAGCGTCCGGCCCGTCCTGCGAGGTTCGTGCGCATGTCAGCCTCCTCCGACGCTCAGCACGCTCCACGCTACGACCGCTGACATCGCGCTGAAATCGCCGAAAAGTACGAACCAGCCCGCGGGTTTCCGCCCCTTTTCCTACCGCGTAGTTCACCGCAGCGCGCGCCAGCAGCGATGCGGATGCCGTTGGAAGCGGCGGACCGGAACATTCGGTGACGGGGTCGTTTCACCGATGGAGGTGCACGATGAAAGTCAGCGACGTGATGACGCGCGACGTGATCACCGTCCCGCGGTCGGCGACGTTGAAGGAGGCCGCCTCCGTGCTCGTCCAGCGCGGCATCTCCGGCCTCCCGGTCGTGGACGACGGCAAGGTCGTCGGTGTGTTCTCCGAGCGGGACCTGCTCTTCAAGGAGCAGGGGAAGCCGGACGGAGCTCACTGGCTGACGTGGTTGACGGACCCGCTCGCGGTCGCAGACCGGCCGAAGCTCGTCGCCCGCGAGGTCGGCGAGGCGATGACCTCACCGGCTGTCACGGTCGATGCGAACGCGGAGGTCACGGCCGCGGCGCGACTGATGCTCGGAGCCGGGGTGAGCCGGCTGCCCGTTCTCCAGGACGGGTTCCTGGCAGGGATCGTGACCCGCGCCGACCTCGTGCGGGCCTTCGTCCGCAGTGACGACGAGATCGCGCGTGAGATCCACGACGAGGTGATCGGGCGCAAGCTGTGGCTCGACGAGAATGCGCTCGAGATCACGGTGCGGGACGGCGAAGTCTCAGTCAGCGGTTCGCTGACCGACACCGTCGACCCGGAGCTGCTGACACGGCTGATCGCCCAGGTACCCGGGGTCGTCAGCGTCGAGACCGAGCTGCAGCTCGCCTGACGACGCAAAGCGGCGGAGGGGATCTCCCCTCCGCCGCTTCGTCCACTCCGATCAGGCGACGCCTGCCGGCACTTGTCCCGGCACTTCGCTGTGCTCGGGCAGCAGCGGCACGGGCTCGGCCGTCAACACGACCTTGAGCGCATGCGTCTCTGCGGCCGCCGCGAACACGTCGTAGGCGGTTTCGGTGTCGGAGAGCGCGAACCGGTGGGTCGCGAACGACGTCGGATCGAGCCGCCGTCCTTCGATCAGCTTCAGCAGCTGCGGCGTGGTCGTGGTGTCGACGAGCCCCGTGGTGATGGTGATGTCACGGATCCACAGCGTCTCCAGATGGAGCGTCGCCGAGTGGCCGTGCACCCCGACGTTCGCAACATGGCCGCCGGGCCTCACGATCGCGGTGCAGAGCTCGAAGGTCTCCGGGACGCCGACCGCCTCGACAGCGACGTCGACACCGAGACCCTGCGTCAGCTCCATCACGCGAGCGACAGGATCCTCGGTGCCGTTGTTGATCGTCACGTCGGCTCCGAACTCGAGCGCCTTCTCCAGCCTCGCGTCGGCGATGTCGATCGCGATGATGCGTCCGGGCGTGAAGAGCCGGGCCGTCATGATCGTTGCCAGCCCGATCGGGCCGGCACCGACGATCGCGACCGTGTCGCCGGGCTGCACGCCGCCGTTCAGGACGCCGACCTCGTACGCCGTCGGCAGGATGTCGGCGAGGAAGACGACGTCCTCGTCGGACAGTCCCTCGGGCACCTTGTAGACCGACGTGTCGGCGAACGGGACGCGGGCCAGCTCTGCCTGCAGACCGTCGATCGTGTGGCCGAAGATCCAGCCGCCGCCGCCGGTGCAGAGGCCGTAGTGGCCCTCCTTGCAGAAGCTGCAGCGCCCGCACGACGTGATGCACGAGACGAGCACGCGGTCTCCGGGCTCGATCGTGGTGACGGCGGCGCCGACCTCCACGACGGTGCCGACCGCTTCGTGACCGAGGATCGTGCCCGGCTCGACCTCCGGCACGTCCCCCTTGAGAATGTGCAGGTCCGTTCCGCAGATCGTGGCCGTGTCGATGCGGACGATCGCGTCCGTCGGATCGACGATGACCGGATCGGGGACGGCCTCCCAGGCCCGCTTGCCGGGGCCGTGGTAGACGAGAGCGTTCATAGCGCCTCCTTTTGTCGCCTCATCGTCACCCGGTGCCGGCTCCTGTGAATCGGTGCCGACACCGAGTGGCGGGTCGTGGTTTCTGCGGAGTCAGGCGAGGACGGGAACCGGCAGCACCACACGCTGTGCGAGCTCGACGAGCCTCGTCGAATACGCCCATTCGTTGTCGTACCAGGCGACGACCTTGGCCTGCGTCCCGGCGACGACCGTCGTCAGACCCGCATCGACGACTGCGGAGTACGGCGACTTGATCACGTCGCTCGAGACGAGCGGCTCGAAGCTGAGCTCGAGGATGCCCTCGAGCGCGCCCGAGTCGGCGCGCTCTGCGAACGCCGCGATGATCCCCGGGGCAGTCGTGACCGTCTCCAGCTCGACCGTGAGGTCGATCAACGATCCCGTCGGCACGGGTACGCGTGCGGCAACACCGTGCAGCTTGCCGGTGAGCTCGGGGATGACGAGGCGCAGCGCCTTCGCGGCTCCCGTCGACGTCGGCACGATGTTGATCGCGCCCGCACGCGCGCGGCGAAGATCCTTGTGCGGCAGGTCGACGAGGCGCTGGTCGCCCGTGTACGCGTGAATCGTCGTCATCGTGCCGTGCTTGATGCCGAACGCGTCGTTCAGCACCATCGCCACGGGGGCCAGGCAGTTCGTCGTGCAGGACGCATTCGAGATCACGTCGTGCACCGCCGGGTCGTATGCGTCCTCGTTGACGCCGCGGACGATCGTCACGTCGACGTCCTTGCCGGGCGCGGAGACGATGACCTTGCGGGCGCCCGCCTCGAGATGCAGCGCCGCGTCGGCACGCGACTTGAACCGGCCGGTGCACTCGAGGACGACATCGACCTCCGCCACCGCCCAGGGCAGCTCGCTCGGGTCGCCGATCGCGTAGACGGGGATCTCGACGCCGTCGACGACGAGGCATCGAGCCCGTCGACCTCGACGGTGCCGGGGAACGGCCCGTAGACCGAGTCGTGCCGGAGAAGATGAGCGAGCGTGGCGACGTCGGCGAGGTCGTTGATGCCGACCCATTCGACCGGCGCTCCGGACTCGAACGCCGAGCGGAACGCGCACCGCCCTACGCGCCCGAAGCCGTTGATTGCAACGCGGACGGACATGACAGCTCCTTTCGGTGGATTCCTCCTCAGCGTCACGCCGCCGCAGGCCGGCGGCATCGGTGCGCGCCCGGCTCCGGCTTCGGCCTTCTACCCACCCGCCGGCACGTACGCCGGGCTCGTGCGGGCGAGCGTCGCCTGGGCGGCGGCGAGCCGAGCAACCGGCACGCGAAACGGCGAGCACGAGACGTAGTCGAGCCGGAGCCCGTCGCA
The DNA here is from genome assembly GCA_963698925.1 of uncultured Actinomycetes bacterium. GTDB lineage: Bacteria > Actinomycetota > Thermoleophilia > Gaiellales > Gaiellaceae > PALSA-600. The sequence goes on from CAVOSR010000010.1 coordinate 169,832, forward strand.
GAAGGCGATCGAGGCCGGATCCCCGCCGTGCTCGCCGCAGATGCCGACCCGCAGCGACGGATTCGCCGCCCGTCCGCGCTCGACGGCGATCCTGATCAGCTCGCCCACGCCATCCACGTCGAGGGTCTCGAATGGATCCGCGGCGAGGATGCCGTGGTCGAGATAGTGGGTCAGGAACCGACCTTGCGCATCGTCGCGGGAGAAGCCGAGCGTCGTCTGCGTGAGGTCGTTGGTCCCGAACGAGAAGAAGTCGGCGTGGAGGGCGAGCTCACCCGCGCGCAGCGCTGCGCGCGGAAGCTCGATCATCGTCCCGCACCGGTAGTCGATCGGGCCCTCCTCCGCGACCGTCCTCGCGGTGATCTCGCGCAACCGGATCAGCTCTGCGTCGAAGGCGACGAGCGGATGCATGATCTCGACCTCCGGCGCCAGGCCGGTGCGAGCCTCGACCGCGCGTGCCGCTCTGACGATGGCGCGGATCTGCATCTCGTAGATGCCGGGCCATTGCAGCCCGAGCCGGCAGCCGCGCGTTCCGAGCATCGGGTTCGCCTCCTGCAGGGCGAGCACGCGCTCGCGCGTGTCCAGGATCGTCGATCTCGTCGACGGGCGGCAGGAACTCGTGCAGCGGCGGGTCGAGCAGCCGGATCGTCACGGGCAGCCCGGACATCGCCTCGAAGATCCCCTCGAAGTCCGCCTGCTGCATCGGCAGCAGCCGCTCGAGCGCAGCGCCGCGCTCGTCGTCGGTCTCCGCCAGGATCATCTCGCGGACGATCGGGAGCCGGTCGTCCGCCATGAACATGTGCTCGGTCCGGCAGAGGCCGATGCCCTCGGCGCCGTTCTCGCGGGCGCGTGCCGCGTCGGCCGGGGTATCGGCGTTCGCGTGGACGCCCAGCGTCCGCAGGTCGTCCGCCCAAGCGAGGATCACCTCGAGCTCGCGGTTCCGCGACGGCTCGACCAGCGGCACCGCACCGACGATCACGTCTCCCGACGTGCCGTCGACCGTGATCACGTCTCCTTCGCGGATCGTGCGGCCGCCGATCGTCGCCGTGCGCGACGTCGAGCTCGACGTGCAGGGCGGCGCAGCCCGCGACGCACGGCTTGCCCAGGCCGCGCGCGACGACGGCCGCGTGGGAGGTCATGCCCCCACGCGCCGTGAGCACACCGCGCGCCTTGATCAGGCCGTGGATGTCGTCCGCGGTCGTCTCGGGCCTGACGAGGATGACCGCGTCGCCCGCTGCCGCGCGATCGGCGGCGCGATCGGCATCGAAGACGGCGTGTCCGCACGCCGATCCGGGCGAGGCCGCCAGGCCGACCGCGGCAACATCGAACGACGCGGACGGATCGATCGTCGGGTGGAGAAGCTGGTCGAGGGCCGACGGGTCGATGCGGCGCACCGCCTCGCACCGGTCGATCGTGCCCTCGTCGACGAAGGCGACCGCGCACGCGAGCGCTGCGGCTGCCGTGCGCTTGGCTCCGCGCGTCTGGAGCAGGTAGAGGCGGTCGTGCTCGACCGTGAACTCGACGTCCTGCATGTCGCGGTAGTGGCGCTCCAGAGCGTCGACCGCCTGCTCGAGCTCGTGGTAGGCGAGCGGGAATGCCTCGGTCATGCGGGCGATCGGCTCGGGCGTCCGCGTCCCGGCGACGACGTCCTCACCCTGGGCGTCGACGAGGAACTCGCCGTACAGCCCCGGCTGCCCGGTCGCCGGGCTGCGGCTGAAGCAGACACCCGTCGCCGACCGAGCATCGAGGTTGCCGAACACCATCTCCATCACGTTCACGGCGGTTCCGAGCTCGTCCGAGATGCGGTATTCGCGGCGGTAGACCCGGGCGCGCGGCGCGTTCCACGAGGCGAAGACCGCGCGGATCGCAGCAGCGAGCTGCGCGCGCGGATCCTGGGGGAAGTCCTCGCCGGTCGCAGCGCGGTAGAGCTCTTCGAACGTGCCGGCGAGCTGGACGAAGTCGCGGCCCAGAGAGCTGCGAGTCGAGCTCGATCCCCCGCTCGTCCTTCAGCGCTGCGAGCGCGGCTGCGAAGACGTCTGCCTCGATGCCGGCGACCACCTCGCCGTACATCTGGATCAGGCGCCGGTACGCGTCGAAGGCGAAGCGGCGGTTGCCCGTCGTCCTCGCGAAGGCCTCCGCCACGCGGCGGCTCAGGCCGAGGTTCAGGACCGTCTCCATCATCCCGGGCATCGAGACCGGCCCTCCGGAGCGGACGGAGAGGAGGAGCGGCTGGCGGCCGTCGCCGAAGCGCTTGCCTGTGAGCTGCTCGAGTCGCGCGAGATGCAGGTCGACCTCTGCTGCAAGACTCGCCGGCTCACGGCCTTCTCGCATCGTGTGGACGCATGCCGCGGTCGTGATGGTGAAACCGCGCGGCACGGGCAGCCCGAGCTGCGTCATCTCGGCCAGGCCGAGTCCCTTGCCGCCGAGCAGTGCGCGTCCGCCCTCGCACCGGTCGTCGAAGTCGTAGGCGAACCTCTCGCTCAGCTGTGGCTCAGCACCCATGACGGGGCTCCCTTCTCTTCGATGGCCTGCCCCGGAGCCGAGCGGGCAGTCCGTCCTGTGACGTGGGGCCGGCGCAGTCGAGACAGCGGTCTGCCTCGACCAGCGCGTCGGTCTCGCCGAGCGGCGGGCGAAGCTCCGGGAATCGGTCGAGCACCGGCATACCTGGAGACTCGCCGCGCCGTGACTCGCACCCATCCGTGCCGACCCTGATTGGCCGTCAGCGAACTCGCGGCACTACGCCGGCGCCGTTGCGTTCGCGGAACGTAGAAGCCCGCACGGCGTATCCGTGACCGACCGGACGCCGGTCAGCTCGATGGGAGCAAGGATCGGGACCGACGGAAGGAGCAGCGATGTACACGACCCTGCTCTGGGCAACCGACGGATCACCCGAATGCGACCTCTCGCTCGACACGGCGCTCGCGCTGCTCGAGCCGCACGGGCACCTCATTGCTTACCACTGCGATCAGCGCTTCCTGGGCCGCGGTCCGGGCAGCGCGCCCGTGCTCGCCGACGAGCTCGAACGGCAGCGCCACATCGCCACCCAGATCGAGAGCCTGCGCGCATGCGGCATCGACGCGCACCTGCGGATCGAGTCCACGGTCGATTCGCCTCCGGCCGAGATCGCCGCGGCGGCGATCGAGGCCGGCGCCGACGCGATCGTGTGCGGCACGCGGGCGCTGCATGGCTTGCGTGCGCTCGTGAGCGAGAGCGTGGCGGCGCGCCTGCTGCGCACCGCAACGGTGCCGGTCATCGTCGTGCCGCAGGGCGTGACCACACCGAGCCGGAGGGAAGTGACGTGACCCTGACCGCGCGCCTGCATGACGTCGTCATCCAAGCGCCCGACGGAGCATCGGCGCTCGCCCTCGAATACCGCCTGGCGCATTTGTCCCCGGTCACGATCTCCCGCGACAACGCCTGGGTCGTCGACATCGACGGAGTCGAATCGCCGACCGAGGTGGAGGCCGCCGTCCGAGCGTGGCTGTCCGAGATCGGCTCCGAGTCGACGCTGATGCGGGTCGATGACAGGCTCGTCCGGATCGCAGCGAGACCCGACAAGCCGCGCCGCCGAGGAACGCAGACGGATTTCGTCGGCTGAGTGAAACGCGATTGGAGGAGACCCATGATCCAGGAAGAGATCCCCGAGAGACCCCATGTCGACGTGAGACGCAGCCGGGACGGACTGCAGATCGAAGTGGACGCAGCCGGCGTCCAGGACGTGATCGTGCGCGCCGAGGGTCACACGCTGGTCATCGACGGACAGCGGCGCGCACTCCCGAAGGAGGCGTATCTGAGTCAAGGAGCGGGTCCGCACGCTGCACCGAGAGCTCGAACTGCCCGACGCAGACCGACATGCACTGCCTCGATGCATCGCTGAGCAGACGGCGTGTTGACGATCCGGGCGCCCCTCGTCCACACGCAGCCCACGGCGAACGCGTGTTCGAGAGCCACCCGAGCGCTGTCTGCAACCCGGACGCAACCCCGATCTGAGCCGGGAGCGGCGGACCGGGCTCACCAGGTCTTGAGCCGGAGCGCCTCGGTCGGCTTGCAGAGACGAATGCGGGCGTCGACCGCGACGCAGCCGTCGGGGCTCGCGAGCACGGGGTTCAGATCGAGCTCGGCCACCTCGGGATGGTTCTCCGCGAGCCGGCCGAGCCGGTGCAGCACGTCCGCGATCGCCGCGCGGTCGGCAGGCTCCGCGCCGCGCCAGCCTGCGACGAGCCGGCCCGCCTTGCCGCTCGCAATCAGCTCGTCGGCGTCGACGTCCGTCAACGGTGCGAGCGCGAGCCGCGTCGATCCGATCAGCTCCGCCATCACACCGCCGGGCCCGTACGCGACGAGCGGCCCGAAGACCGGATCCTGGATCGCGCCGACGAGGAGCTCGACCCCCGCCGTCACGAACGGCTGCACGATCACCGGCCCGGCGATCGCGGCGCACGCGCGCGTCGACGCTCTCGGCGTTCCGCAGGTCGAGCTGCACGCCTCCCGTCTCGGTCTTGTGCGCGCCGGCCGCGGCCGTCTTGACGACCACCGGATAGCCGATCGCGGTCGCGGCGTCGACCGCGGCCGTCGGCGTTGCCGCGTAGCGCTCCTCGACGAGCGGCAGGCCGTAGGCGCCGAGCAGCGCCCGGACGGCCGCGGGCTCGAGCCAGACGTCGTCGCTCGACTCGAGCGCGTCCGTGATCAGCGCGGTTGCAGCGGCGCGGTCGATGCCGATCGAGCCTCGGCGGCTCGCCGGCCGGGCGGCGCAGCCAGGCGGCGCGGCGTGCGGCGAGGCCGAGCGCGCGGGCGGCAGACTCCGGGATAGGCGAACCCGCCGGCCGGTGTGCCGTCCGCGCTCATCACGACAGAGAGCACCGGCTTGTCGGCACTCGCCGACACGCGGACGATCGCGCCGGCCACGTCCGCGGCCGTTGCGACCACGGGCGGCACGAACAGGCAGATCACGGCATCGATTCCGGGATCGCGGATCAACAGCGGCAGGGTGGCCTCGTACGTCGCGGCCGTCGCGGAGCCAAGGATATCGACCGGGTTGGAGACGCTCGCTTCGGCGGGGATGACCTGTTGGAGCGCCTGCACCGTCTCGTCCCCGAGCGGCGGCAGCTTCAGACCGGCGGCCTCGCAGGCATCCGCGCAGAGGATGCCGAGACCGCCTGCGTTCGTGAGCACCGCGACGCGATCGCCGAGTGGCAACGGTTGCGTCGAGAAGAGAACCGCAGCGTCGAGCAGCTCTTCGAGTGTGCGCAGTCGCAGCACGCCGGCTTGCCAGAAAAGCGCGTCGACCGCAGCATCGGAGCTGGCGAGCGCAGCCGTGTGCGAGCTCGCGGCGCGGGCGCCGGCGCGGCTCGTGCCGCTGCGCATCGCCAGGATCGGCTTCGAGCGCGCGACGCGACCGGCGACCCGGGCGAACTTCCGTGGGTTACCGAACGACTCCAGATAGAGGAGGACCAGGTCGGTCGCGTCGTCCTCCTCCCAGTACTCGAGCAGGTCGTTCGACGACACGTCGGCCTTGTTCCCGATCGAGAGGAAGCTCGACAGGCCGAGTCCACGCCCGTCCGCTTCCTCGAGCAGCGCGAGGCCCAGCGCGCCGCTCTGCGAGGAAAAGGCCACGCGACCGGCGGGAAGCGCACGACGCGCGAAGGTCGCGTTCAACCTGACCGTGCTCGAGGCGATCCCGAGGCAGTTCGGTCCGACGAGTCGCGCCCCGTGCGCGCGCACGAGCGCAAGCAGCTCGTCCTGACGTGCCTCTCCGTCCGAGCCGGTCTCGGCAAAGCCGGCCGAGATGACACAGAGCGCCCGCACGCCGGTCTCGAGCGCCTCGCGGGCCGCTTCGAGCACCAAGGCGCCCGGCACGCAGATCACGGCCAGGTCGACCGTGGTCGGAAGGTCGGCGCAGGCCGAGTAGCCGCCGACGCCGCCGACGGGCTCGGCACCGCGGTTGACCGGATAGACGGCGCCTGCGAAGTCGGCCTCGAGCACGTTCCGGAAGAGCTCGCCGCCGATCGTGCCACGGCGCGCGGACGCGCCGATCACCGCGACCGAGCGCGGCTGGAAGAACGGGCGCAGGGAGGCGGCGACCGCGACGTGATCGCGCCGGTCGCGCTGGGCGGCGATCGCCGCCTGAGCCGCGTCGAGGCGCAACACGACCTCGACGACGCCGTCCTGCAGCTTGCGCGCAGTCTCGAAGCCGGCGTCGTCGAAGACCCCGAGCATCGCGTGGTTCTGCGGCAGCACCTCTGCCACGAACTCTTCGATACCGGCCGCCGAGGCACGGGCGGCGAGGCGTTCGAGCAGTCGCGTCCCGACGCCGCGCCCGTGCAGGTCGTCGGCGACGGCGAACGCGACCTCGGCCCGGCGCGGATCGTGCAGCCGAACGTACGTCGCAAGCGCGACTGGGCGGATCGCGCCTTCCGCCCCGGCGAGCTCGCCGAGGAGCGAGCCGCGTCCTGACCAGTCCGTCTCGAGTGCACCCGCAACGGTGGAGCGGTCGATCGTCGTTGCACCATGAAACCGGAGGTAGCGGCTGTCGGGCGAGAGGGCGTTGAAGAAGTCGATCAGCATCGCCTCGTCGCCGCCGGTCGGGACACGCAGCCGGAGGGTCGAGCCGTCGCGGAGCACCACGTCCTCGACCAACGAAGCGGGCACGGCGGACGCAAAGGTCATGCGTCGATTGTGACGGCGCCGGGGCCTCTTGGGAACGGGTCGCGCCGCGCCGCCCTTGCGGGAAACTACGATCGCAGCTGCCGCGCGCACCCGGATTCGGCTCCGGGGCGGGAGTACGACACTCGTCGTACCCAGCGAAGGAGGCCTCTGATGAAACCGATCATGCTCGCGACCGACGGATCACCGTCTGCCGAGGCAGCGACGTTGGAGGCGATCGGGCTGGCGCTGTCGCTCGACGTCCCATTGGTGGTGGCCTGCGTCGCCCATGACGCGACCCCGATGTACGGCGGCTACTACGGGTCGCCGGAAGTCGTGGCCGAGCTGCGGAAAGTGCAGCTCGAGCACGTCACCGACGTGCTCGCCGAGGTCGAGCAGCGGGCGACCGACAGTGGCGTCCCGTGCACGACGACGGCACTCGAAGGTCCACGCGGACAGGCGCTTTGCAGCGCCGCGCGCGACTGTGACGCTCGCCTGATCGTGGTCGGCGCTCACGGCTGGGACCGGATCGGGCGCCTCGTTCACGGCAGCGTCTCGACCTACGTCCTGCATCACGCACCATGCCCCGTTCTCGTCGTGCACGAGGACGAGCTCGCCGTCACCGCCGGCGGCGAGCAGGCGCGCCGGACGGCCGCAATCGTCGGCTGACCGGCCTCCCCGCGCGGGCGGCGTGCCCGGCACGCCGTCCGCGCGCCTGGGAGCATGCGGCGATGAGCACCGCCACGGCAGCGGTCGTCGTTCGCGATTTACGCGTCGAGCGAAGCGGCCGCCCCGTCCTTCCCGGTGTGTCGCTCGAGGTGCCCCGCGGCGAGGTCACGGGCCTGCTCGGCCCGAGCGGTTGCGGCAAGACGACGCTGTTGCGCACGATCGTGGGCGTCCAGCGGGTCGCCGGCGGGACGGTGACGGTGCTCGGCGCTCCCGCGGGGTCACCCCCGCTCCGCCGTCAGGTCGCCTACATGACCCAGGCGCCTTCGGTCTACTCGGATCTGACCGTCAGCGAGAATCTGCAGTACTTCGCCGCGCTCGTCGACGGGCGCGAGCGCATTGCGACCGTCGTCGCCTCGGTCGACCTGCAGGAGCGGCTCGGCTCGCTCGTGCGCGATCTGTCGGGCGGTGAGCGCTCGAGGACCTCGCTCGCGGTCGCGCTGCTCGGCGCTCCGGACGTGCTCGTGCTCGACGAACCGACGGTCGGGCTCGACCCGCTCCTGCGGCGAGCGCTCTGGGCGACCTTTCACGAGCTCGCCGGCGAAGGAACCACGCTGATCGTTTCGACGCATGTGATGGATGAGGCCGACCGTTGCGACAACTTGCTGTTGATGCACGAGGGCGCGATCGTCGCGTCGGGCTCGCCCGGCGAGCTCCGTGCGCGCGCCGGCGCGACGGATCTCGAAGGGGCCTTCCTGGCGCTGGCGGAGCGCGCGTGAGCACGCGGGCGACGTTTGCCACGACGAAGCGCGTCCTCGAGCAGTTGCGTCGGGACCACCGCACGCTTGCGCTCGTCCTGGTCGTCCCGCCGGGGCTGATCGTGCTGCTCCGGTACGTGCTCGACGGCACCCCCGGGGCGTTCCAACGGGTCGCCGTGCCGCTGGTCGGTCTCTTCCCGCTGATCGTGATGTTCCTCGTCACGTCGATCGCGATGCTGCGCGAGCGAACCGGCGGGACGTTGGAGCGCTTGATGTCTCTCCCGCTCTCGAAGCTCGACCTCCTGACGGGGTACGCGCTCGCATTCGGACTGCTCGCCACCCTGCAGGCGACCGTCACGTCGCTGGTCACCTTCGGCCCGCTCGGCGTCGAGACCGACGGCTCGCCGGTTCTCGTCGTGGCTCTCGCCCTGTCCAACGCGCTGCTCGGAGTCGCGCTCGGACTGTTCCTGAGCGCGTTCGCGACGAGCGAGTTCCAGGCTGTGCAGTTCATGCCTGCGGTGCTGCTTCCGCAGATCCTGCTCTGCGGCCTCTTCGTGGCGCGGGAGCAGATGCCACGGGCGCTGCGGATCGTCTCCGGCGTGCTGCCGGTCTCGTACGCGTACGACGCGCTCGACCGGGTCGCGCGGGGGCTCACCGGCCTGCGCCTGTTGCTGGATGTCGCGGTCGTGCTGGGCACGGTTGCGCTGGCGCTGGCGCTGGGGGCTTCGACCCTGCGGCGGCGCACGCCGTGACCTCGATGGACGGGCGGATGCGCGCGGGGTAGCCTCGTCGCCGTGGAGAGGCGCGGCAGTGACACTCGTCTGCGCGAACTGTTCGACGCCGGCATCGCGCTCAACTCCGAGCTCTCGCTCGACTCGCTGCTCCAGAAGCTCGTCGAGACCGCGGCCTCTTTGACCGACGCGCAGTACGCCGCCCTCGGCGTGATCGACGAGTCAGGCGGATCGCTCGAGCGCTTCGTCACCACCGGGCTCGACGAGGAGACCTCTGCCGCGATCGGCGACCTGCCGCGCGGCCGGGGCATCCTCGGCCTCCTGATCCGGGACGCGCGGCCACTGCGGCTGGAGCAGCTGGGCGACGACCCGCACTCGGTCGGTTTCCCCCCGAATCATCCGCCGATGAGCTCCTTCCTCGGCGTGCCCGTGCTCATGCGTGGGGTTGCGTTCGGGAACCTCTATCTGACCGAAAAGCACGGCGGCGGGGCCTTCACGGCCGAGGATCAGGAGGTGGTCGGCCTCCTCGCGGCCCAGGCGGCGGTGGCGATCGAGAACGCGCGGCTCTACGAGTCGGCGACGCAGTGGTCGCGCCAGCTCGAGTCGCTGCACGAGATCGTGCGCTCGATGGTCGGCGAGCTCGAGCTCGATCGGCTGCTGCAACTCGTCTGCGCCCGCGTGCGCGAGCTGATCGACGCGCGCGTCGCATTCGTCGCGCTCGCCGTGGGCGTCGACGAGCTGGAGATCGCGGCGTTCGACACGGTGGAGACGGAAGCGGCATCGCTGCTCGGCCACCGGCTCAGCCGCGACAGATCGAAGGTCGGACGGGTCTTCCAGAGGCGCCAGAGCGCTCGTGTCGACTCGGTGCTCGACGACCCCGAAGTCGCTCAGGAGGAGGCACGCGCACTGCGTGCACGGACCGGGCTCTACGTCCCGCTCGTCGCAGGCGGCGCAGCACTCGGCGTGATCGCCGTCCACGACAAGCGCGGCCACGATCTCCGTTTCTCCGACAGCGATCTGCGGCTCGTCGAGATCTTCGCGGCGAGAGCAGCCGTCGCCGTTTCTCTCTCCGAGCGCGTGGCGCGCGATACCGTCCGCCGCGTGATCGACGCGCAGGAGTCGGAGCGACGTCGTCTCGCACTCGAGCTGCACGACGAAACGGGCCAGGCGCTGACGTCGATCCTGCTCGGTCTCGGCTCGATCAGGGCGGCGAACAATGACGAGGAGGCGGAACGCGCCGAGAGCGCCGTCCGCGGTCAGGTCGTCCAGGCGCTGCAGGATGTGCGTGCACTCGCCGTCGAGCTCCGGCCGGCGGCGCTCGACGACTTCGGGCTGGCGGCCGCGATCGAGCGCCTCGGGGACACGTTCGCGGAGCGGAGCGGTATCGAGACGGTCGTGCAAGCGAATCTCCGCGGGCGACTCTCGCCGGAGATCGAGATCACGATGTACCGCGTCGTGCAGGAGGCGCTGACCAACGTCGTCAAGCACGCCGGCGCCGAGCGCGTCAGCATCGTCATCTCGAACCGTGACGGCGGGATCGCGGCGACGATCGACGACGATGGCAGAGGCTTCGACAGCGCCGAGGTGCGCGCGGACGCGCTCGGACTGCTCGGCATGCGCGAGCGGCTCGCGCTCGTCGGTGGCACCCTCGAGGTCGAGTCCAGCCAGTCAGGGACGACGATCGCGGCTCAGGTGCCCGCGTCGGGAAGCCCGTGACCGTTCGCCGCGACCAGGGCTGCGATCTCGTGCAGCGAGCCGGCGCCGCCGAGACTCGCAACGCGGACGAGCTCACCGCCGCTGAGCGCGACCGAGAGCACCGGCAAGCCCCTGATGCGCATGCCGGCGCCACGCTCGACCGCGTAGTGGGCGACCGCTGTGCGCGGAAACGAGAGCGTGTGACCTCGCGAGCTCAGCTCCACGCGGTCCTTGAGCGCCTCGAGCTTGCCCGTATGCGTACGACCGTGCAGAGCCCAGATCACGGGGAATGTCTTCTTCACCGGGCCAACGGTAGGCCGAGGGGGCAAAGCCGGCATCCGCGCTGCGCCCCGGATCGGTTGCGGGCTTTTCGGTACCTGCGAGGAACTAAGGTCCGATGACCATGGCTGCACCCATCCGCGTCCTGATCGTCGACGACCATGCCGTTGTCCGGGCAGGGATCAAGCTGCTGCTCGAGCGCGAGGACGACATCGAGCCCGTCGGCGAGGCCGGCTCGGGACGTGACAGCGTCTTCGAGGCACGGAGCCTCCAGCCCGACGTGATCGTGATGGACGTCGTCATGCCGGACGGCAGCGGACTGGACGTGATCCCGACGCTGCTCCATGAGCGCCCCGCGACGAAGATCCTCGTTCTGTCGATGCAGGACGACCCGAGGTATGTCCGCGAGGCGTTCGCGGCCGGCGCAAGCGGCTACGTGCTCAAAGAGGCGGCAGACGTCGAGGTCGTCACCGCCATCCGCGAGGTCGCTCACGGGGGACATTACGTCCACCCCGAGCTCGGTGCGCGGCTGATCGCGGCGGATGCGGATGCGGCACGACGAGCCGAGGAGGACCCCCTCTCGGACCGTGAGCGCGAAGTGCTGCGCCTGCTCGCGCTCGGTCACACGAACCAGGAGATTGCGAAGCAGCTCTTCATCTCCGTGCGCACCGCCGAGACGCACCGGGCGCACATCATGCAGAAGCTCCGGCTCTCCAGCCGAGCCGAGCTCGTGCGTTACGCCCTCGCGCACGACCTGCTCGAGATCTCCGACAGCTGAAGGGCCGCTCGCGCGGCCCTTCAGGGTCACTTCCTGACGGTCGAGCTCAGACGCTCGGTACCGCCTTTGCAGCAGGAGTGTGCTTGTGCGTCACGGACGCGAGCACCGAGTCGGGGTTTCTGAGCGCCCCGCCGATCGCGAGGATCCCGAAGCCGATCCCGGCGAGCAGCAGCGCGACTCCGACGACGATCCCGAAGAGGGCCAGCTGCGAGGCCATGTAGCTCGTGTTGAGAGCGGTCGTCAGCGCGGTCTCCGTCACCCAGATGCTGCGGGCGGCGTTGTCGACCGGCCTGCCGTTCGCCTGCAGGGCCTTGGTCGCGTCGTTCGTTCCCTTCCCGTCTGCCGTTGCGAACCGGGGCATCTGCGCATACGGCACTCCACCGGTCGCCTCCAGCGTGTGGATCCGCATGTAGTCGGCAAAGGCGCGGGCGCGGTCGCCGGTGTCGATCGGCTTGCCGGCGACATCGGTCGTCGGGAGGTCGATCGTGGCCGGGAGGCCGGCCTTCTTCGCCTCGGCGGCGATGGCCGACGGCGTCATGTCGGGCGAGCCGACGATCTGCTCGAGCTTGAGGCTGTCGCTGACCGTGTTCCGGCCGTTGACGCCCATCACGATTGCGGTGACGCCGAACGCGATCAGGACTGCCGCGGCGACGAGTCCACCGATTTCGAAGAACTTACGCATGACCTTTCTCCTTCGGTCAGGGTCGGGCTCGTCTCCGCGCCTTCGACCTGTTTGCTGTTGGGAGCAGTGTCGATGCGCCCGCAGCGCCGCCCATCGTGGCGAGCGCGGAACCCGCTTACGGGTTTCCCGCAGCCCTGCGGAGCGGTCAGTGGAGCAGCCCGCGCTCCAGCGCCCAGCGCACCAGCTCGGCGCGGCGCGCGAAGCCGAGCTTCCGCATCAGGCGCGCCCGCTCGGACTCGACTGTCCGCACCGAGACGTTCAGCTCACGTGCCACATCGCGGTTGGTGTGGCCATAGGCGAGCAGCAGAGCTGCGGCCTGCTCGCGTTCCGTGAGCTGTTCGGTGGGCACAGAGCCAGCCTGATGCGGCTCGGGATGGCCGGCATCGGCAAACGAACGCCGAAAGGCTCCGTAGTTTCTACGGCACGCCGCCCGAACCTGCGGGGAGGCCGCAACGGCGGCGCTGTGACTTACTGTTGCGATCTGGCCGCGAAGAGAGGAAACTTGCGACATGAACCTCTATCCGGCCGATCCAGTCGCCGTCGCGGTTCTCGTCGCAGTCGTCGCCTACCTCATGACTGCCGCCGGCGTGAGCAAGAAGACGCTGAGGCTTCGCACGACCACGTGCCCGGTCTGCCATCACCCGCGCCGGCTCTGCACGTGCCGCTGGCGCTGAGCTTCGACCGAGCCACCGATGGCCCACCTTTCCTCATCGTTCAGCGCGACGGTTCGCCTACGGCTTGACGACCGCCCCGGGTCGTTCGCGCGGCTGGCGGCGGCGATCGCCGCGGAGGGCGGCTCACTGGGCGCGATCGACCTCGTGCGGGTCGAGCGGAAGACGAAGGTTCGCGACGTCGTCATCCTGGCTGCCGACGCAGCACACCTCGACGAGATCGTGACTGCGGTCGAGCAGGTCGAGGGCACCGAGGTGCTGCATCTCTCCGACCGCACCTTCCTGCTGCACGCCGGCGGGAAGATCGAGGTCACACCGAAGACGCCGCTGCGTACCCGTGACGACCTCTCTCGGGCGTACACACCCGGCGTCGCACGCGTCTCAGAGGCGATCGCAAGCGATCCCGAGCTGGTCTGGACGCTGACGACCAAGGGGAACATGGTGGCCGTCGTGACCGACGGCTCGGCCGTACTGGGTCTCGGCGACATCGGGCCCGCGGCGGCGCTGCCCGTGATGGAAGGAAAGGCAATGCTGTTCAAGGAGTTCGGCGGCGTGGACGCCTTTCCGATCTGCCTCGACACCCAGGACGTCGACGAGATCGTCGCCGTCGTTCGTGCGATCGCACCCGGATTCGGCGGCATCAACCTCGAGGACATCGCCGCGCCGCGCTGCTTCGAGATCGAGGAACGGCTGAGCCGGGAGCTCGAGATCCCGGTATTCCACGACGACCAGCACGGGACGGCGATCGTCGTATTGGCGGCGCTCACCAACGCGCTACGCGTCGTGGGCAAGCGGCTCGACGAGATCAAGATCGTGACGACCGGGTGTGGAGCAGCCGGGACGGCGGTGACGAAGATCCTCGTGCAAGCAGGCGCCCGCCATGTGGTCGGCTGCGACGAGGGTGGCGCGCTCTACCGTGGCCGCCCCGGCGTCAGCCCGGCGAAGCGGGCCTATGCCGAGAGCACGAATCCCGAGAACGAGCGAGGCTCCGCGGACGAGCTGCTCGCAGGTGCCGACGTCTTCATCGGCGTCTCCGTCCCGGGCGCCGTGACCCGGGCCGGGATCGCGAGCATGAGGCCCGACGGGATCGTGTTCGCACTCGCCAACCCGCGGCCCGAGATCGACCTCGAGGAGATCGAGGACTGCGTCGCGATCGTCGCCAGCGGCCGGTCCGACTATCCGAACCAGATCAACAACCTGCTCGCGTTCCCGGGCGTGTTTCGCGGCGCCCTCGACGCCCGGGCAACGACGATCACGTCGGAGATGAAGATCGCTGCTGCACACGCGCTTGCCGAATCGATTCCGGCCGATGAGCTCTCGGTCGACTACATCATCCCGAGCGTGTTCGACCGCTCGGTCGCGCACGCGGTTGCGAGAGCCGTCGCGGAGGCCGCGCACGCCGGCGACGTCTCGAGGCCGGTCGCAGCCACGCTCGGGTAATCGCGGTTTTTCCGCGCCGCCTCGCGGCGGAATCCCGATGCTCATCACCCTCGTCGAGCGGAGACTCTCGGTACCAACGCTCGGAGGTGAGCTCGATGACCAAGGTTCTCGTCGCTTCAGCAAGCAAGCACGGTTCGACCGAAGAGATCGCGGAAGCGATCGGAGACGTCCTGCGGGCGCACGGGCTCGAGGTAGAGGTGAGGCGCATGGAGGACGTCTACACGGTGTTCCCGTATGACGCGTACGTGCTGGGCAGCGCCGTCTACGTCGGCGGTTGGATGCGCCGGGCGACGAGGTTCCTCGAAGAGCACGGCGAGCTCATCGCGACACGACCGACATGGCTCTTCAGCAGCGGGCCGGTCGGCGACCCGCCGCATGCAACCGCGCAGGAGTCCTTCGACGCCGTCGACCTCGTCGAGCGCACACATGCCCGAGACCACCGGCAGTTCGGGGGCAAGCTCGACAAGGGGCAGCTGTCGCTCGGCGAACGTGCCGCGGCGGGGTTGATGCGCGTGCCGGCGGGCGACTACCGAGAGTGGGACGCGATCACCGCCTGGGCAACGGCGATCGGGCGCACTCTGACGGCGGATCTGCTCGTTTAGTGTTCGAGCGGTGTCGGTGAGCGGCGAACGCGCGTCCACGGCGGAGCTCGAGCTCGTCGACGCCTACTGGCGCGCCGCCAACTATCTCTCGGTCGGCCAGATCTACCTGCTCGACAATCCGCTCCTGCGAGAGCCACTACGCGCCGAGCACGTCAAGCCGCGGCTGCTCGGGCACTTCGGCACGACCCCCGGGCTGAACTTCCTCTACGCCCACCTGAATCGCGCGATCACCTCGCGCGACCTGTCGATGATCTTCGTCACAGGGCCGGGCCACGGCGGGCCGGGCCTGGTCGCGAACGCGTACCTCGAAGGCACCTACACCGAGCGCTACCCACACATCGGCCCCGGCGACGACGGGCTCCGCGCGCTGTTCCGGCAGTTCTCGTTCCCGGGCGGGATCCCCTCCCACGTCGCGCCCGAGACGCCGGGCTCGATCCACGAAGGCGGCGAGCTCGGCTACGCGCTGTCCCATGCATTCGGGGCGGCGTTCGACAATCCCGATCTCATCGTCGCCTGCGTCGTCGGCGATGGCGAGGCAGAGACAGGGCCGCTGGCGACGAGCTGGCACTCGAACAAGTTCCTGAACGCGGTCGTGGACGGCGCCGTCCTGCCGATCCTGCACCTGAACGGCTACAAGATCGCGAACCCGACCGTGCTCGCGCGCATCCCGGAGCACGAGCTGATCGCGCTGTTCGAGGGCTACGGCTGGCGTCCGCTACTCGTCCAGGCGGGCCTCGACGAGCCGCACGCCGACGTGCACCGACGCTTCGCCGATGTGCTCGACGATGCTCTCGACGAGATCAGGGAGATCCAGGAGCGCGCACGCGCGGACGGCAGCCAGGAGCGACCGCGCTGGCCGATGCTGATCCTGCGCTCGCCCAAGGGGTGGACCGGCCCCCGCGAGGTCGACGGCCTGCAGGTCGAAGGGACGTGGCGCTCGCATCAGGTGCCCGTCGGCGCAGCACGGGAGGACGACGGTCATCGCGCAGTCCTCGAGACGTGGCTGCGCAGCTATCACCAGGACGAGCTGTTCGATGCCGACGGCAAGCTGCTGCCCGAGTTGCGGGCACTTCCCCCGGTCGGCGAGCGGCGCATGAGCGCCAACCCGCACGCGAACGGCGGAGAGCTGTTGCAAGACCTCGTCCTGCCCGACTTTCGCGACTTCGCCGTCGCGGTCGAGCATCCAGGCACGAGCTCGACCGAGCCGACACGCAGGCTCGGCGCGTTCCTGCGTGAGCTGATCGTCAAGAACCCGGCGACGTTCCGGCTGTTCGGCCCGGACGAGACCGCGTCGAACCGGCTCGGTGACGTCTTCGAGGTCACGAGCCGGGCCTGGAACGCCGAGTCCGAACCGACCGACGAAGGGCTCGCTCCCACGGGTCGCGTGCTCGAGGTGCTGTCCGAGCACCAGTGCCAGGGCTGGCTCGAGGGCTACCTCCTCACCGGCCGCCACGGCCTCTTCAACTGTTACGAGGCGTTCATCCACATCGTCGACTCGATGTTCAATCAGCACGCGAAGTGGCTGAAGGTCACGCGCGCCATCCCGTGGCGGCGCCCGGTCGCGTCACTCAACTACCTCTTGAGCTCGCACGTCTGGCGCCAGGATCACAACGGCTTCTCGCACCAGGACCCGGGGTTCATCGACCATGTCGTCAACAAGAAGGCGGAGGTGATCCGCGTCTATCTCCCGCCGGACGCGAACACGTTGCTTTCGGTCGCCGATCACTGTCTGCGATCGCGCGACTACGTCAACGTGATCGTCGCGGGCAAGCAGCCGGCGCTCGACTACCTGACGATCGACGAGGCGATCATCCACTGCACCCGCGGCGTAGGTATCTGGGAATGGGCTTCGACCGACGAGGGCGGCGAGCCGGATGTCGTACTCGGGTGCTGCGGCGACGTGCCCACGCTCGAGACCCTCGCCGCGGCCGCGCTGCTGCGGGAGCACCTCCCGGAGCTCAAGGTGCGTGTCGTGAACATCGTCGACCTCATGCGCCTGCAGCCCGACAGCGAGCATCCTCACGGGCTCTCGGACGCCGAATTCGACTCGCTGTTCACCCAGGCGTCGCCGATCGTGTTCGCCTACCACGGCTATCCGTGGCTGATCCACCGGCTCGCCTACCGTCGGACGAATCACGAGAACCTGCATGTTCGCGGCTACAAGGAGGAAGGGACGACGACGACGCCGTTCGACATGGTGATGCTCAACGACCTCGACCGCTTCCACCTCGTGATCGACGTGATCGACCGGGTGCCGGGTCTCGCCGACCGCGCCGCCCACCTGCGCCAGCAGATGCAGGAGCGCCGGCTGGCGGCGCGCGCGTACACGAGAGAGCACGGCGAGGACGATCCGGCGATCCGCGACTGGACGTGGCCGTACTGACGGACAGGATCCTCGTCGTCAATGCCGGCTCCACCAGCCTCAAGCTGAGCATTGTCGACCGAGACGACGTCTCGCATCGGGTAGCGGCGCTCGGCGACTCCGGCGACGTCGTGGGCGTCGGACATCGGATCGTTCACGGCGGCTCGTTGTTCGTCGAGCCGACGCTGCTCGACGACGATGTCGTGGCAGCGCTCGACGAGGTGCGTGAGCTGGCACCGCTGCACAATCCTCCGGCACTCGACGCGATCCGGCGGGCGCAGCAAGCCCTGCCGCACGTTCCGCACGTCGCCGTCTTCGACACGGCGTTCCACCGGACGATCCCGCCGGTCGCCTCCACCTATCTTCTCCCCGAGCGGTACCGAGCGCTCGGGATTCAGCGCTTCGGCTTCCACGGGCTGTCGGTCGCCTGGGTCGCGGAGCAGGTGCCGGTGGCGCGCCTCGTTGTCTGCCACCTTGGCGGTGGGTCCTCCGTCACAGCCGTGCGCGACGGGCGGTCGGTCGACACGACGATGGGATTCACCCCACTCGAAGGCGTGCCGATGGCAACACGTCCGGGCCCGGTCGATCCCGGCGCACTGCTCTACCTGCTCCGCCACGGCGTGTCACCCGCCGAGTTGGAACAGGCTCTGGAGCACGAGTCCGGCCTGCTCGCCCTCGGCGGCACAGGCGACGTAGCGACCCTCATCGCCTCTCCTCAGGAAGGTGCTCGGCTTGCGCTCGAGATCTTGGCCTATCGCGTCGCGCAGGCGGTCGCCGCCATGGCGACCGCGCTCGACGGCTTGGACGCGCTCGCGTTCACGGGCGGGGTCGGTGAGAACGCCGAGCCCGTGCGCAATGCGATCTGCGAGCGCCTGCGCTTCCTCGGTGTCGGCGGGCGCGTGCCGGTGCACGTGATCGCGGCACGCGAGGATGCGGTGGTCGCACGAGCAGTTCGTGCCGCGATCGCCCGCTGAGCCGCGGGGTTATCGACCCGACCAGTCGCGCTTCGCCTCTTCCTCCATCCGCTCGAGCCGCGTGTAGTAGTCGGGAAACTCGTTCAGATGGGCGAGCGCGATCTTCGCCGTCACATGCGGATCGTCGTCACTGACGTTCGTGAGTGGATCGTGGAGACCGTGCTCCAGCTCGACGTTCATCCCGATACGGAACTGCTCGAGGTCGAAAGGCGCCGCGTCCCAATCGATCCCGATCTCCTCGCCGTATCGCCTCGCTTGATCCGCGGTGAATGACTTCTTCGACTCCACCATCGACGCGCTCCTTTCCGATGCGATCCTCCTGATGTCTCTGCTGCACCACCAGGATCGCGAACGGACGGGGAGACCGCATCGGTGCGGCACCTGGCACGACCCCGTAGTTCACCGCAGTCGCCGGCCCCGCGTGCAAAGACGTCGTGGTCGCGCGTGCCATTCGCAGACTGCGCTCTGTCCGTACTCCACCGCAGCGCGATCGGAGCCGGTACGGATGCCGGCGGCGCACGGTCCGGCGACCATCGAAGTAACAAGGAGGCGAAGGATGGCGCAGTCGTTGCAGCACGCCAAGGCAGGAGATGTCGTGACGATCAGCGGGCACCAGATCGGTGACCACCCTCGACTCGGCGAAATCCTCGAAGTGCTCGGCGATCCGGGTCACGAGCGGCTCCGCGTGCGCTGGGAGGACGATCGCGAGACGATCTTCTTTCCCGGCTCGGACGCCTCGATCCACCATCGGGAGCCCGACCGGTGACGATCGTCTGGTTCGTCGTCTGGCTGGTCGCGGACCTGATCGGAGACCCTGAGGCGCTGCACTTCGATCCGGTGAACGCGTGGGCGGGAACACTGATCCTCGCAGCGGCGCTCGACCTGAACCGGTCGGTCGCCACCAGCCGCCGCTCGAAGTGACCCGATGACCAGGCGGCGAGCTGCGCTGCTGCTCGCGCTCCAACTGGCCCTGCTCGGCTGAGCTCAGAGCTTCTTGCGCAGGAGGCTGAACGCGCCGCGAATCACCTCGCGCTGCAGGGTCTTCCCCTGCCGCGAGCCCAGGAAGTCCGCGAGCGCGTCGGTCGGCGGCTTCGCCTTGGGCGCGTGCTGCTGCGTCGGTTTCTCCTCACCGGCCTTCGCCTCCGGCTCGGGGGCGGCAGCCTGCTCCGCCCGCTGCGCGAGTTGCTCGGCGGCGCTGTCCTTCTCGAGCCTCGTGCCGTACTTCGCGTAGAGGGGCGAGCTCTTCGCCGCCTCGTCGACGCCGCTCGCGGTCGTCATGCTCGACCGCGGCGCACGCAGGCGAGTGTGGACGACCGGAGTCGGCACGCCGCGCTCGGAGAGGATCGTCACTGCGGCCTCACCCGTCCCGAGCTCCTTGAGCAGCGACTCGAGGTCGTAGAAGTCCGACGTCGGATAGGTACGGACGGTCTTCTTCAGCGCATCGGCGTCTTCCGGCGTGAACGCGCGCAGCGCATGCTGGACACGCGCCCCGAGCTGCCCGAGCACCTCGCTCGGCACATCGGTCGGCGACTGGGTGACGAAGAAGACGCCGACGCCCTTCGACCGGATCATCCGGACGGTGCGCGTCACCGACTCGAGGAACGACTTCGTCGCGTCGGCGAACAGGAGGTGCGCCTCGTCGAAGAAGAAGACCAGCTTCGGCTTGTCGAGGTCGCCAACTTCGGGCAGCTGCTCGAACAGCTCCGCCAACAACCACATCAGCGCGGTCGAGAACAGCGCGGGCCGGTCCTGCACCGCGGAGAGCTCGAGCGCGCTGATCACGCCACGGCCGTCGGGCGCGGTGCGCAGGAGGTCGGCGATCTCGAACAGCGGCTCGCCGAAGAACTCGTTGCCGCCCCCGTCTTCGAGCTCGACGAGCGAGCGCAGCAGCACACCGATCGTCTGGCCCGAGACGCCGCCGATCCCGGTCAGGTCGGCCTTGCCCGCGTCGGAGTCGAGGTAGGTGAGCAGCGCGCGCAGGTCCGCGAGGTCGATCAGCAGCAGGCCGCGCTCGTCGGCGAACCGGAAGAGCAGCGAGAGCGTCTGTTGCTGCGTCTCGTTCGCGCTCAACACCTTGCCGAGCAGCTCAGGCCCGAAGTCCGTCACCGTCGCGCGCACGGGGACGCCCGCGCCGATGCCGCCGAGCGCCAGGAACTCGACCGGATACGCCGCCGGCTCGTAGGGAAGCGACAGCTCGCCCATCCGCTTGGGCGCGGGCCCGTCGGCCGCACCAGGCTGCAGGCAGTCCCGAGAGGTCGCCCTTGTAGTCGGCCGCGAACACGGAGACACCTGCGTCGGACAGCTGCTCGGCGAGCAGCTGCAGGGTCCGCGTCTTGCCGGTGCCGGTGGCGCCGGCGATCAGGCCGTGCCGGTTCATCGTGGCGAGCGGCAGGCGCACGACCGCCTCGAGCTCGAGATTCCCCTCGTGCACTCCACGCCCGAGGTCGATCGCGGCACCCTCGACCGCGTAGGCCTTCGCGATCGCCTCCGAGAAGTCCGTCACGGGCGGAACCCTATGGCAGGGCTGGCATGCTCGTCACGTGCGCGAGCGCGAATCCGATCGTGAACGCACTCGGGTCACCTCGCTCTTCGCCGCCGCCGCGGTGCGGATGCCGCGGTCGATGCTGCTCGCGGCACTCGCCTTCGCGATCGTCTGCGCGACGTTCGGGCTGCAGACGCCGCGACTGCTCGGCCGGGCCTCCAACGACTTCGTCGCGCAGGGCAGCGAAAGCCTCCGCGCCCAGGCAGTCGTGGAGCGTGCGTCCGGGCTCTCGGCGTCCCCGCAGCTGCTCGTGCTCGTGCGCACTCCGACCCAGGAGCGGCTGGCGCGCGTCGGCCGCATCATTGATGACGAGCCGCTGTTCCCGCGCCGCGCTCGCCGGCGCTCTACAGTCGCGACCGTCGCGCCGCGCTCGTCGCCGCGTATGCGCGCGCCGGGACATCGGAGGCGCGCTGGCGCACCGCCGCCCAACGCGTGTCCGAGCGGCTGTCCGCCGTTCCCGGGACCGCCGCCGGCGGCTCCGCGCTCGGCACGGCGCAAGTCAACAGCCAGGTGCAGCGCGACCTGACGCACGCCGAGGAGCTGGCGTTCCCGATCCTGTTCGTGCTCGCGCTCGTCGTCTTCGGCAGCGGAGTCGCTGCCCTGCTGCCGCTCATCTGCGGCGGCCTGACGATTCTCGGCGCGTTGCTACTCCTCCGCGTGCTCGATCTTGCGACGCCGATCTCGACCTACGCGCTCAACATCGTCACGGGCGCCGGCCTCGGCCTGGCGATCGACTACAGCCTGCTGCTCGTCTCGCGCTACCGCGAGGAGCTCGCACGGCAAGGCCCTGGCGCCGCCGCAGTGCGGACAACCGTCGCAACGGCGGGCCGCACGGTCGCCTTCAGCTCGGTCACCGTCGGCGTCGCGATCGCCACGCTCACCGTCTTCCCGCTCGGCTTCTTGCGCTCGATGGGCATCGCCGGCGCGCTCGTCGGTCCGCTCGCCGGCATCGTCTCGCTCGCCGTACTGCCGCCGCTCTTCTTTCTGCTCGGGCCACGCATCAACGCGCTGCCGGTCCGCCGTCCGCGCCCGGCGCCCCGCGAGGATGGTGCCTGGTACCGGCTGGCGCACGCCCTGATGCGGCGCCCCGTCCCGCCGGCGATCATCGCCGCTGCGGTCCTGCTCCTCCTGGGCATCCCGTTCACCTCGATCCGGTTCACCGGCATCGACGCCTCCGTGCTGCCGCAGGGTGTGAGCTCGCGCGCCGTGGACGACGCGCTCCGCGTCGAGTTCCGCAGCGCCGGTGTCTCCCCCGCCTACGCCGTTGTTCGCGGCAGCGCGCGCGACGCGGCGGCCTACGCGCGGGCGGTGCGAGCGCTGCCCGGCGCGAAGGTCGTGCTGCCGCCGCGCAGAATCGCGCCCGGGACCTGGGAGATCGCCGCCGCGTCGGGTCAGCCGTTCCTCGAGCCGGCGTCGCTGCGGCTCGTCCGCGGTATGCGGGCGCTCCCCGCCGACGCGCCGGTCGGCGGCGCTACAGCCCAGTTTCTCGACCAGAAGCGCGCGATCCTCGACGGGCTGCCGACCGCGATTGTCTTGCTCTGCGTGGTCACTTTCATCCTGCTCGCCTTCGCGACTCGCTCGCTCGTGCTGCCGTTGAAGACGCTGCTGATGAACGCGCTCTCCCTCTCGGCGACGCTCGGCATCCTCGTCGCGCTGTTCCAGGCGGGGAGGTTCGAGAGCGTGCTCTCCTACCGCGGCCAGGGAGCGTTGCAGCTGACGGTGCCGGTGATCCTCTTTGCGATCTCGTTCGGGCTCGCCACCGACTACGGCGTCTTCCTCTTGACCCGGATCCGAGAAGAGTGGGACGCCGGGCTGTCGAACGACGAGGCGGTCGCAGTCGGGCTCGAGCGCACGGGGCGGATCATCACGGCCGCGGCGCTCCTCTTCTGCATCGCGATCGGCGCGTTCGCCACGTCCAACGTGATCCTGATCAAGGAGATCGGGCTCGGGATCGCGATCGCCGTTGCGATCGACGCCACGATCGTGCGCGCGATCCTGGTGCCTTCGCTGATGGGGATCCTCGGCCGCTGGAACTGGTGGCCCGGCTCGGCCGGCCGGCGCCGCCCTTGAACTGGCGACCGATCTTCCCTAGCGTCGGCCTCTCTGCGGCCCCGACGAAAGGACATCAGTTGGATACGTATCGCACGGTCCTGTACGTGCACCTGCTCTCGTTCGTGGTCGGCATCGGCGCGGGTGTCGTGCTGAGCGTCTGCCTGTTTCACCTGAAGGCCGCGCGGACGCTCGCCGAGGCAGCGCCGTGGGCTGCGGTCGCGGGCAAGACCGAGAAGGCATTCCCGATCGCGATCGTCGGGTTGTTCCTCACCGGGGCGTACATGACGAACGATGTCTGGACGTGGGACACCAGCTGGATCATCGTCTCGCTCATCGGCCTGATCCTGATCGCGCTTCAGGGCGCACTGGTCGGCGGGAGAACGTCGAAGCAGCTCGAGCAGGTGCTGCACGCGAACGGCGACGGTCCGCTCGGGGACGACGCACGGCGCATGACGCGGCATCCGGGTCTCTGGGTGACCGAGTTCACGAACTTCGGGCTCGTGCTCGGGATCATGTGGAACATGACGGAGAAGCCCGGGACGGGCGAAGCCGTGCTCGCGGTCGTGATCGGTTATGCACTCGGGCTGGCGCTCGCATTGTGGGCGTCGAAGAGCCCCGCCAAGGAAGCACCGCCGGTCGCCGAGACGGTCGGCTAGGCCGAGCTACAACTGGTTCTGCCCGCGCGCACGCCGCCCGGTTGACGTCGTCCATCACCGACGGCCTGTCTCAGCGAACTCTTATCTGACGCGGATCTGGCTCCTAGGTGCCGGCGGTTGGGTGGTGCTCATGACCGAAGCACGCACTCCTCCTGCCTCGTGGGCGGTAATCCCGTCGCCCGCGACCGGCCGGGACAGGTCGCCGGCGCGGCCTGTCCCGGCCACCTCGCCGCTGGCCGGCGCCGTTGCCGCGCGGCCGTCCAACCGAAAGGAGCTTTCTCCGTGACCGACCACCGACACCTCAACCCGGTCCGCGACGCCGCCCACGCCGAACGGATGATCGAGCGCGCCGCCTACGAGATCCGGCGTGTGATCGCCGGCCAGGACGTGCTGCTCGAGCGCACGTTCGTCGCCCTCCTCGCCCGCGGGCACCTCCTGATCGAAGGGGTTCCCGGGCTCGCCAAGACGCTGACGATCAAGACGGTCGCCGGCGTGCTCGGCGGCACCTTCCAGCGAGTGCAGTTCACGCCCGACCTCGTGCCCTCGGACCTCGTCGGGACGCGCATCTACCGGGCCGGCAGCGACGACGTTCGACGTCGAGGTCGGTCCCGTCTTCTGCAACTTCCTGCTGGCTGACGAGATCAACCGCGCTCCGGCCAAGGTGCAGTCCGCGCTGCTCGAGGTGATGCAGGAAGGGCACGTGACGCTCGGCAAGGAGACCCTCCCGGTGCCGCCCCGTTCCTCGTGATGGCGACGCAGAACCCGATCGAGTCCGAGGGCACGTACGCGCTGCCCGAGGCGCAGCTCGACCGCTTCATGCTGAAGGTGCTCGTCGACTACCCGGAGGCCGAGGACGAACTCGTCGTGATCGACCGGGCACTCGCCGGCGCAGTCGACCTCGAGCGGGCGCTGTCGCTCGACGAGCTTGCCGGCCTGCAGGCCGCGGTGCGCGGGGTCTACGTCGACCCGGCGCTCGTCCGGTACGCCCAGCGCCTGGCCGCGGCGACCCGCGATCTGGGCGGGGCCGGGCTGGCGGAGCTCGCGGCTACGTCGAGTACGGCGTCAGCCCCCGCGGGCCGATCAACCTCGCGCTCGCTTCCCGAGCGCTCGGGCTGCTCCGCGGCCGGCGGTACGTCGTCGCCGACGACCTGAAGGAGCTGGCGAAGGACGTCTTCAGGCACCGGATCGTGCTCAGCTACGAGGCGCTCGCCGACGACGTATCGGCCGACGACGTGCTCGACCGGGTGCTGGCTGCCGTGCCGGCGCCCGACCACGACTTCGTCCGGCAGGAGGTGGCGTCGTGACCGTCGTCCAGCTCGCACGCCGCGAGCGGACGCCGGACCGCCCCGGCCCCGGCCCGCTCCGTGACGGGCACCTCCGCAAACTCGACCTGACGATCCGCCGTCGCGTCGACAGCCTGCTCGTCGGCGACCATCGCGCAGCGACGCTCGGCGACGGGACCGAGCTCGCCCAGATCCGGCCGTACGAGCTCGGCGACGACGTGCGGAAGATCGACTGGAACGTGACCGCACGCACCGGCGAGACGCACGTGCGTGCGTACGTCGCCGAGCGTGCGGCGAACGTCTGGCTGCTGCTCGACACGTCGGCCGTCGATGACCTTCGGGACCGCGGACCGGCGGAAGTGGGATGTCGCCGAAGGCGTCGCGCTCGCGGTCGGCCACGTCGCAGCCCGGCACGGCAATCGGCTCGCCGTCGCGACGTTCGGCGACGCCGACCCCGTCGTCCAGCCCGACCGGTACGGCCGCCGCGGGCTGCTCGGTCTCCTGCAGGCGCTGCGGCGGGAGCCGAGCGGCGAGGCGCTGGGGACGACGTCGTTCGGCGATGCCTGCGACCGGGCGGCACGGCTCGTGCGCCGCCGCTCGCTCGTGGTCGTCGTGTCGGACTTCCGCGGCCCGCTCGACTGGCGCAGGTCGCTGCTGCGCCTCGGTGCGCGGCACGACGTCCTGGCCGTCGAGGTCCGCGACCGCCGGGAGCAGGAGCTGCCGAACGTCGGAACCGTCTGGCTGGTCGACCCGGAGACGCGCGAGCAGCTCCAGGTCGACACCCGCGACACACGGATGCGCGCGCGGTTCGCCGAGAGCGCCGCAGCAGAGCGGCTGGAGCTCGCGCGACACGTTCCGTTCGGTGGGCGTCGCGCACGCCGTCGTGTCGACGTCGGGCGACTGGCTGAGGACGCTCGTCCGGTTCCTGCAGCTGGAGCGGGTGCGGCGATGACGTTCGCAACCCCCATCGCACTCGTCGCGCTCGTCGCTCGTCCCGCTCCTGCTCCTCGCCTACGTGCTCGTGCAGCGCCGGCGAGTCAAGTACGCACTCCGCTTCACGAACCTGCCGCTGCTCGCGAACGTGGTCGACCGCTCGCCGCGCTGGCGCCGCCACCTCCCGCCGCTGCTCGTCCTGGCCGCGCTCGCGGCGCTGATCGTCGGGATGGCACGGCCGCAGATCGCGGTCGCGGTGCCGAAGAAGGAAGGAACCGTCATCCTCGCCATCGACCGCTCCGGCTCGATGCTCGCGACGGATGTGACGCCGTCGCGGATGGCAGCGGCACGCGCGGCGGCTGCGACGTTCATCAAGGGCCTGTCCGTCTGGGTTCAAGGTCGGGCTCGTCTCCTTCTCCGACCAGGCGGATGTCGTCCTGCCGCCGACGTCGGACCACCAACAGGCGATCAAGGCGCTGAGCACGCTCCAGGCGGACAACGGAACCGCACTCGGCGACGCGATCACCCGCTCGGTCGACCTCGGCTTGACGAGCCTGAACACGAAGGTCGCGGCGTCGGGCACGCCACTCGTCGTGTTGCTCCTCTCCGACGGCGCCAACACGACCGGTGACGCAACTCCGCTGCAGGCCGCGGCGACACGCGAAGCAGACGAAGGTCCCCGTCTACACGGTCGCGCTCGGAACCGACGCAGGCACGATCACGACGACCTCGCCGACCGGCGAGACGCTCCTCTATCGCGTGCCGCCGGACCCGACGACGCTCGCCGCGGTCGCCCAGCAGACCGGCGGGAAGTTCTTCCAGGCGGCGGACGCCTCGTCGCTGAAGAGCGTCTACAGCCGGATCGGCTCCCAGGTCGGGACGGAGACCAGGCAGCGCGAGCTGACGGCGCTCCTCGCCGCGGCCGGCGCCGTCCTGCTCCTCGCCAGCTCCGGCCTGTCCCTCGCCTGGTTCAACCGGCTGCCGTAGCTCTGGGTGTGCTCACAGGAAACGCTTATGTGGCTCAGAGCTACGACGGCCAGAGTGACGTGAACCCCCGAGTCGAGAAAGGAGGTACGCATGAGCAAGACCACCACCAGTCGCCCGAGCCTCTGGATCGCACTCGCCGCAATGATCGTGGCGGCAGCGGTCTGGGCGACAGTCGCGATGGCGGCGGGCGGCTCCGCGTCGAGCGGAGCGAGCTCGTCGCCCGTGTACGCCGGGCCGCACTCGATGTTCGCGGCCGACGGCGGGTCCGCACGCAGACGGGCGACTGCCCGAACATGGGCAACGACAACGGCGGCGGATCGTCGACGACGCCGTCGACGCCGAGCGCTCCGTCGACGACGCCGTCCACACAGGACGGATCGTCGAACCCGGGCCTCTAGCGAGGCTCGCCCCACCGGCCGGCGCCGGACGGCCGGTGGTCGCCCTGCTGGCGGCCGCGCTCCTGCTCGCCGGCTGCGGCTCGTCGCGGTCGGATGCGCTCGAGCCGATCGGTGCGGGACTGCAGGGAGTCGCCGGGCTCCGCGCGACGGTCTATGCGCGCGGCATCCCGCAGCCGTCGGCGTTTGCCGTCGACTCGCGCGGGCGCCTGTGGGTCGCCCGCTCGGGCTCAGCGCAGCATGCCCAGGACGGCGTGTACCTCGTCGCGGGCGCAGGCGCGAAACCGGTACGCGTCGTCTCGTCGATCCGAGGGCCACTCGGTCTCGTCTGGGTCGGCAGCAGCCTGTACGTCAGTTCGCTCGACGGCGTCGAGCGTCTCAGCGGCTTCACCGGTTCGGCGTTCACGAAGCGCACGTTCGTCTTGCGCGGGCCGGTAGCAGGCGCCGAGAACAACAACCTCGTGCTGGCCCCGAACGGGCGGCTCGTGCTCGCCGTGTCGGCGCCGTGCGACCACTGCGCGACCTCGCCGCGCTACTCAGCGTCGATCGTCTCGTTCAACGCCGACGGATCCGACCTGCAGGTGGTCGCGAGCGGGATCCGTGCGGCCTACGGTCTCGTCTACCGCGACGGGAAGCTCTACGCGTCGCTGAACCAGCGGGACGATCTCGGCGCGAAGACGCCGGGCGACTGGGTCGCCGTGATCGAGAACGGCCAGCACTGGGGCTTCCCGCAGTGCTACGGGCAGGGCGGGTCGGCGTGCGACGCCGTCCCGTCACCGCTCGGCGTGCTCGATCCGCACGCGGCCGGAGGCGGAGTCGCGGTCTACGGCGACGGCGTCCTCGCCTCGGAGTGGGTGTACGGCAAGGTGATGCGCGTCGGGCTCGGCGGCGGCGAGGCGACGCCGTTCCTGACCGGGCTGTCCCACCCGTTGCCGCTCCTCACTGCACCCGACGGCAGCCTGCTCGTCGGCGACTGGGGCACGGGCGTCATCTACCGCATCGCCGTCGGCGCTTGAGTCAGGAAGCTCGCGGTGCGGAGTCGTCCTGCCGGACCCAGAGCGTGACGAGCCGCGCGACGAGGGTGACGAGGAAGACCTGGCCGACCAGCGCCTCGAGCGCAGTCAGCGCCTGCGGCAGCCCGACCGCCGGCGACAGGTCGCCGAAGCCGAGGGTCGTCAGGGTGACGAAGCTGAAGTACAGGTACTCCGACTCCTGGTGCGGACCGGGCTGCGCGAAGAACGGCCCATCCAGGAGCGAGTCGATCGCGAGATACGCGAAGGCGAAGAGCAGTCCGAGGAGCACGTAGGAGCAGAGCGCGCCGAGCACCGTCTCGTGCGTGATGCGCTGGTGGTGCAGCACACGGCTCAGGGTGACCGGAAGCGTCGCGGTCACGAGCAGCGCGGCCGGCAGCAGGTACGCGAGCCCGACGGCGGACTGCGAGTCGACGAACAGGACGATCGGCGCGAGCAGGACGCAGATCGCGATCGACACCACCTGCCTCCGGTTGACGCGATGCCCCGTCTGCGGATCGCTGATCGCGACGATCAGCGCCAGTGCGGCGAGCAGGGTGCTGCCGACCGCGCCCCAGCGGGGGTCGTCGACGACCTCGAGCAGGAAGAAGTTCGCCAGCAGGAGGACGAGCAGTGAGCCGTAGCTGTCGAGGACGGTCAGGACGCGGCGTCGCACAGCGCCTGACTATCCCCGAGACGCGCGTTTCATGCGCGCGGCCGCTGCTGTCGGAGCCGCGTCAGGCGCCCGTGCTGTTCCACGGCGCGAACGCGTTCCCCACCCCGCGCATCGCAGCGCGCAGCCCGGGGTAGTGGCGCAGGAGCACCGTGCGCATGTTGTTGGAGTCGATCCACTCCATTCCGACCTCGGTGTAGACCTGCGGCGTGAAATCGCTCGTGAAGAACCGGTCGCTGTTCAGGCGCCGTGACGCCATCAGCACAAAGATCCGGAACGCCGTGTCGCTGAAGGCGAAGCCCTTCGGCAGCGGCTCGGCGCCCATCCCGACGGTGACGTCGACCTTCTCGATGTCGCCGTCGTAGACCCGCTTGATCTGCTCGGCCCACTCGGGGTTGTCGGTGAGCTCCTCGAACGATCCCGCAGGCTCGAGGTGCAGCAGGCGGCGGAAGTCGTTGTACCGCGGCACCCCGAGCTCGCGGGTACGGAGGATGTCGGTGGCCGCCAGGTCCTGGAGCTTGCCGTCAGGCCGCTCGTACTCCTGGAGGAAGCGCGGGAAGTTGTGCAGGCAGACGAGACCCGGATGCAGCCGGCCGAACGAGTAAAGGATGTCGGTCATCGGGATCTCGTCCATCAGCTTCGGCGCACGCGGGCCCGACAGGTCGTGGAAGACGGCCTCGCGGATCGGCGAGTCGTCCGTGGCGCTGCGGAAGGAGTAGTCGTCGGGGACGAGCGGATGCATGCGGTAGACCGCGACGAACTCCTCTGTCAGCGCGTATGGGATCCCGTAGTGGTTCACCTCCGAGCCGGGGATGCCGCTGATCACTTCGCTGGCCGAGATGCGGCCGAAGAAGTTGTGCAGCTTCTCGCCGGCCAGGCCCCACCAGTTCGCGCGCAACGCCGTCACGGTCGTCGGGTGGCTGATCACAGCAGGCGTCCACTCGACGGTGTGGATCTTGGCGATCAGTGCGGCGTTGATCAGCCGCGCCCGTTCGAAGAGGTCGTCGTCCGACCACGACGGGTACGCGGCCCGCAGCCGGTCGCAGATCGCGTTGTGCTCCCGGATGAAGATGATCTGCATCAGCCCGATCCCGACCCAGAAGCCCGGCACCTGCGCGGGGTCGTGCTCCTTGTCCGGCGGGTCGGGCAGCAGCCCGTCGTCCCGGATTCGGAGCTTGCCGTCCGTGCCCGAGCGCAGGAACCGCTGCAGCTCCAGCGAGCTGCCGTAGAGCTGCGACGCGTCCCACCAGTGCGTCTCCGTGTTGAGATAGGTCGGCGCGAACTCGCCGTCGTCCGGCGGCCGCGTCGGGTCGACCGGGGTGCGCGGGATCTCCATCGGCTTCGGCCACGGATCGTCGTCCTCGAGCCTGACCGTCCACGTGCTGCTGCCGTCACCCCGACCGTGGCTGAACCAGTCGCGGATCATGAACTGGAGCCATGGCGCCACGAGCGCATTCACGGACGTCGCGGGCACGAACGGGTCCCGCGTCAGCAGCTCGCGGCTGACGACGCGCGGGCTCGGCTCCTGCAACCCCGGGTCGGGCAGCGGGAACGTCCGCTCGAGCGGGACGTTGCGGCCGAAGCGCGAGCCGGCGCGACCCATGGCCGGATCGCTCAGATCGTTGTACGTCCCGTCCGGGGAGCGCGAGGTCAGAAGGTTCGCCTCGAACGGCGGCACCGGCTGCACATCTACCGCGGGCGCGACGTTCGTGTCGTGCAGGTTGTGCCGGCGCAGCTCGTTCCGTACGCCGATCAGCACGGCGAGCCCGAGTGGTGTCGAGACCTTGTCCCACCCCCGGTCGTGGTCGATGCGCGCGGAGATCCCGTCGTAGATCCGCCAGAGCAGCGAGTTGCGGTAACCGGGCGCGCTGCGGCGATTGCCGACCACCGTTGCGACGGCCCCGAGGAACGCCACGCCGAAGAGCAGGCGCCGTCTCAGCTCAGTGTCCGCCTCGCGAGCAGGGCGAGCACCGTGTTGGTGCCCGAGATCGCGGTCAGCATGATCGTGGTGCGCTTCGACGTCTCACCGAGGAGACCGCCGACCGCCGCCGAGATCGTGTCGCTCGCGTGGATCGGGAGGGCGAGCCGCACCGCGCGGTCGCGCCTCTGCAGATCGCGGGAGAGCAGCTCGGCACCGATGATCACCGTGCGCACCCCGAACATCCGCCACGGATAGAGCGGAGCGCCTTCCGGGGTGTCGATCCGCTTCGCCGTCGAGGACGGCGCGAGGAGGCCCATCGCGCCGTTGAACATCCGAACACCGGCAAGCGTGACCCGAGCTGCATTGCCGAGACGACTGTGAGTTCCGCCCGAGCGGCGAGGAGCGGGCACGAGCCGATCGTACCCACGACCTGGCCGGTCCTCAACGACGCGGGGGCCTCGACTCCCCGCCGGGGCGGTGTCAGACTCGCCGCACCCATGCCCGCCGAGCATCGACAGGTTTCCGACGAGCAGGCCCGCCGCGGCCCGGGCTACGGGCTGCCGCCTCCCGACACGGGCAATCGCCTGCTCGATCTGCTCGCACGGATCGGGCTCTTCGCGATCAAGCTCGAGCGCCGCATCGATCCGTTCATCCGGCCCCTGCTCGACCGGCTGTTCCGCGACGGGCTCGCGACGCTGATCACGAAGCTCATGAACTGGAAACGCCGGAGCGAACGCGACGAAGGACCGGCGCTCGCCGAAGAGCGCATCCAGCCGGACGAGGAACAGCACCTCCAGGACATCATCGACACGTTCGCGGCACAGCTCAGCGGCCTCTGGAAGCCCGGCTACTTCGAGCGCGGCGGCAACACGAAGACCCACGGGATCGTGCGTGCCGAGTTCACCGTCCTCGACGACCTGCCCGAGCACCTGCGGCACGGCATCTTCGCCGAGCCTCGGACCTACCGCGCGTGGGTGCGATTCTCGGGGCCCGGCCCGTACGTGACACCGGACATCGACGACGTCGGGTTCATGAGCATGAGCATCAAGCTCCTCGGTGTCCCGGGGCCGAAGCTGCTCGACGACGAGCAGTTCACACAGGACTTGACCGCCGTGTCGACCCCGACGTTCGTTACCCCCGATACGCGCGCCAACGCGCAGCTCCAGCACTGGAGTCTCAAGAACGCGGCGATGTTCTACTTCGTCAGTCCTCGAGACCACCATGTCCTCGACTCGCTCATGCAGCTGCTCTGGACGAAGACGCAGTCGAGTCCCCTCGAGAGCGAGTACTTCAGCTGTGTCCCGTACCTGCTCGGCGAGGGACAGGCGATGCAGTACTCGTTCGCCACCCGGCGGACCACGCGGACACGCGTGCCACGACTGCCGCGGCGACCGCCGGACAACTACCTGCGCGACGCGATGGTGCAGACACTGGCCGACGAGGCTGTCGAGTTCGACGTCCGCCTGCAGGTTCAGACCGACCCGTTCCTGATGCCGATCGAGAACAACGGCGTGCTCTGGCCAACCAAGCTGTCACCGCGCGTGACGGCGGCCGTGCTCCGGATCCCCAGGCAGACGTTCGACTCTCCGGAGCAACTCGACTTCGCGCGCGTGCTCACCTACAACCCGTGGCACTCGATCGCCGAGCACCGCCCGCTCGGCAACCAGAGCAGGGCGCGCAAGCGCATGTACTTCGAGCTGTCACGGGTCCGGCAGCGCGCGAACCAGGTCGACCACTACGAGCCGACGGGCGACGAGGAGTTCCCGGGCTCGCCCGCCATCCCGGCGAGGTAGCGCAGCGCGGCGAGGCCGGGCAGGAAGAAATACGCGCCGCCCTTGACCGAGACGAAGCGCGGCACATCCGTCACACGCTCACGGACACCGTCGGTCGGGATCGTGAACGTCCCGCCGAACGGCGCCGACGGTGCGGTGACGGGATCGGCGTCGTCGTAGAGCCGATCGAACTTCGGGTTGTTCAGCCAGGTGTGGTTGATGAACTCGAACTGGCGCTGGATGTTCGCGTTCAGGCACATGAAGTTGAGGCCGCGCTCGGTCGCATCGCCGCCCGCGAGCGCCTCGTCGATCGTCAGCGACGTCCCGTACTCGCGACCGCGGCGAAGGATGCGGTGACGGCGGTTGATCTCCCACGAGTCGTTCGTGCCGGGCCGCGGGTCGAGCGAGTCGCGCGGATGCGACCTGCGGATGTGCGCGCCGACCGGGCAGCGCGCTCCGCGCGGGTCGAGCTCGTGGTAGGCGAAGTCGTTCGCCTCGGCGAGCGCCGGGTCGTCGGCCTCGGGGGCCAGCACGAGCGGGGCGCCGCTCGGCCAGCGGCCGACCATCTTCGCCGCGAGACGGATCCGCGCACGCGGGTCGCTGCTGCCGTCGCGCAGGCGCGTCGTCTCGTCGACGTAGCGCCAGAATCCCGGCACGTCCTGTTGCAGCTGGCGCACGACGAGGTAGCTGCCGTTGCGGCCGAGGTCGGCACGACCGGAGCCTTCCGGGTCGCGCGGCAGGGTGCCGGCCGAATCGGCGGCGTGGTCGAGCAGCGGTCGATCCGTGTAGAGGCCGTACTCGTTCGGGTAGCCGAGCACGAACTCCCCGGCGCGCACCGTTCGCTCCGCCGACCCAGTCTTCGACAGGCCCTCGACGAGCGGCTGCGAGATCCCGTCGCGGAAGCCGAACGGCTCGAAGTCGTCCAGGTCCGACGTCCCGAGCCGGCGGCGGAGCACGAGCCCGCCGGAGGTCAGTGCGCGCGTCTGTTCCTCCTCGAGCCGCCGCAGTCCGGCGTCGTCGACCGCATACAGCAGCAGCGCGACGTCGATCTGCGCCCCGGCCGGGCCGCCCCACGCCCACTGCTCGGGGGCGTTGTCGCCGAGGTCGCCGAGGATGCGCGAGCGGTGCGGCGTGGTCATACCGGTGACGAACTCGTTCGAGAACATGCCGACCGCTCGGGCCGGCAGGCCGAGCCGCAAGAGCCCGGAGCCGGTGAACGCGACATTGAGCGCGTGTCCGTCGGGGCGCGCCTCGGCGCTCGTCACGGCGCCCGCGGTCTCACCCAGCCAACGGCGTGCAGCGGGGGCGTCCTCGACGCCGAGCAGCAGGAAGGCGGCCGCCCGCAGATTGCCGTAGCCGCGCGCGAACAGCCCCTGGATGTCGGCGAGCTCGGGCGTCACAGCGACTGCACCCATGCTGCCTCATCGCCGCCGCGCAACCCGGCGCGGATGCGCTCGTTCTGCTCGATGTTGAGCGCCGTCAACCGGTCGTAGGCGGAATACCAGACACGGGTCGGCACCTGGTGCGTGCGCAGGTAGTCCTTGAACGCCAGCTCGTCCTTCGCACCGCCGAGCACGAGCCAGCTCGTCCGCGGATAACCGACTCCGTTGCTGAAGACGAGGTTCAATCCCCACGCGACCTTGTCGATGAAGTCGTCCATGTAGCTCTCGAGGCTGCCGTCGTAGTTGCTGGCGAAGAACATCCGCTGCTGGCCGTCGATGAAGACCCAGCGGGCGAAGTGGATCGTCTTCACGCCCGAGAGGTTGCCGTGGGCGAAGAAGTGCCGAGCCGCGTAGCCGAGGTAGAACAGGACCACGCGCAGCGTGGCTCGCCGAAAGAGCGACGGCTTGACATGACCGATCGCCGTGAACGGGTTTTGCACCACGTGGTCCTCGAGAGACGCCAGCAGCTGGACGAGCTCCTCACTCGGCTTCTCGTGCGGCGCCGCATCCCGCTTCTCGTGCACGCGGAGCAGGATCGCGTAGAACGGCGCCACGAGCAGGAGCAGCGGCACGAACGGCAGCGTCAGGAGCGGGATCCCGATGAGGTGCACCTTGTCCTTCAGCCGCGCGGCCAGGCCCGGCCGCTCGGCAGGCTCGAGCGCCCAGGCGAGCTTCGGATCGTCTGCCACGAGGTCGTGCAGCGCACGACGGACCTGGCCCGGATCGAGGGCGCGCCAGTCGCGATCGGCTTCGTCGAGGTACCCGTTGATCGCGTCCCGCAGCACGGCCTCCTGCTTGATCTGCCGCGCGGTGCGCCCCACCGTGTTCACGTAACGCGCCGCCTCACGCACCCGATGTCGTCGCAGATAGTCGACCCGCTCACGCTCGCTCGGCTCGCCCTCCGGGTACCCGGCACAGTTCGCGAAGACGCGGTCGAGCCCGGCTCCCGAGGCCTGCACGAGGCGCTCGAGATACGTGTCGACCGGGCAGTCGAAGTCGCTCAGCAGGAT
This sequence comes from uncultured Actinomycetes bacterium, assembly GCA_963698925.1. Classification (GTDB taxonomy): domain Bacteria; phylum Actinomycetota; class Thermoleophilia; order Gaiellales; family Gaiellaceae; genus PALSA-600. The sequence continues at coordinate 204,782 of CAVOSR010000010.1, forward strand.
CAGGCTGGCGGGCAACCGTGCGCCGTCTCGGCCGCTGTCGGCAGGCGCCATCATCAACCGGGCGAAGTGCACGTCGTCGAGCGCACCGAAGTCGAGCACGGAGCCGTTGGCGACGCCGTCGCCCATCCCGGCGAGCAGCGCCTCGACGTCGCTCTCGGCGCCCTCGCGAACCGGCGCGACAACCGTCAGGGAACGCTGATACGGCATCGACGACGCTCCGCCCGCGTACTACAAGTCGAATCGCAGCGAGAAGTGAAGGATCTTGCTCTTCTCCCAGTACACGAGCCCGAGAAAGAGACCGGGAGCGACCTCGCGGATCTCGTCGCGGACGCGCTGCGCGAGCACCGACGTCTTCGAGTAGTCGAGGACGATCGTCTCCTTCCCGTCGAACCAGCTCGTGTCCTTGTAGACCTTCGCGCGCACGGCCTTGACGCCGAACGGAAGGATCTTGTTCCGCAGCTCGCCCCGCTCGCGATCGAAGACCTTCCCCTTCCAGGCGAGCTGCTCGGCGACCCAGGCGACCGTGTCCGAGACGTCCTCGTGCTTCGACCCGACGAGCACCTTTCCGTCGGCGTCACCGTTCGGAATCTCGCCGACCGTGCCGCTGGCGAAGAGCTCGTCGAGCTCGTCATCTGTCAGGTCGAGCAGCCCATTCTCAGTGACCGGCACCGGCGGCCCCCCTTTCTACGCAACACGGGCGAATCGAACGTAACACGGGCCTGCCCGGAGCGTCGAGGCTCTTGGCCTCCCTGCTCGGCTGGGATGCCGACCTAGCCATGTGCCTAGGGGCGAGCACCTCGATTCTCCACGGACGGGGGATTCCATCTCGGCGCGATTCGGGCACGATGCAACCAGGGCGTCGAGGCGGACTTTGGCGGCGTCACGAGCGAGAGGAACTGCGGCATGCACGAACTGAGAATCGTGGTCGGAGACGACCAGGCGTTGATGCGCGATGCGCTCCGATACGCCTTTGAACAGGACGCCGGTGGCTCCGTCGTCGGCGAGGCCGAGAGCGGCGCAGAGCTGCTCGAGTTGATGCGGCGCGTGCAGGCCGACGTCGTTCTCCTCGACCTGACGATGCCTCCGCTGGACGGACTCGAGTGCCTCGAGCGTCTCCGCGAGGAGCATCCTGAGCTTGTCGTGATCGTGGTCTCCGGATGCGACGATCCGCGCCAGGTGGAAGCTGCATTTCGGCGAGGGGCAAATGCCTACATCCTGAAGTCGATGGATCCGTTCGATCTGCCTGCACTCACTCGCAGCATCATCGAAGGAAGCGCGTTCGTGATGGCGCGGCCGACGCACGCAGCCGGCTCGGCCGATGATTGGCGGCGCATTCTGTCGGAGCGGGAGCTGACGGTTCTTGCCCACGTCGCTGAAGGGCTGACCAACAAGCAGATCGCTTCGCGGCTTTGGCTCAGCGAGCCGACGATCAAGTTCCACGTACGGAACATCTATCGGAAGCTCGGCGTTTCGAGCCGGACCGAGGCCCTTCGGTTCGCGCACGAGCACGACCTCGTCAACGTCGCCGCCTAGCCGTAGCGTCCGACCCTCAGGCCGGCGAGCGGGTGTTCGAGCGCCCACGCGTTCAGGAAGAAGGTCAATTCGATGCGGGCCTGCTCCTCCCCGTCGCGCCGCGACGGCACGAGCACGTCGAGCGTGTCGTCATCGCGCCGAAACACGGTGCAAGCCGCCTCGTCGAGCGCACGGAGCAGGTCGGCGGACCACCGAGCGTCGATGTGAACTCTGGCTAGCACGTCGCCCGGATTGTCGGCGACACCGGTCCGGGCCGCCAGGGTCGATGGGTGAGGCTGACCACGCCGAACGCGCGGCTCTTGCCCCGGCAAGCCGGAAAAGGTGCCTACCCTGCGGCGCGGGCGACTGCCGGCCGCCAGCGGGGCAGGCGCGCCTCGAGCGCGGTCGGACCGCCGGGCCGCGAGTCGATCAGCAATGTGCCGTGGAGGAGCCGTGTCCGCTCCCGCATGCCCACGAGGCCGAGCCGGCCCTGCTGCGAGGCGCGGCTCCGCCGTGGGCCGAAGCCCACACCGTCGTCCCAGACCGAGATCGAGATCTCGTGGTCGTCGGCGTGAACGTGCACCCGCGCATGCGGGGCACGGCTGTGCTCGCGGATATTGGAGATCGCCTCCTGCACGATCCGGGCTGTCGCCGTTCGCTGGGACGCCGTCAGACCCTCGAGGTCGCCGGTGATCTGGAGGTCGAGCTCGGTGTCGCACCTGCCGCCGAAACGAGGCTGCGTCGGACTCCAGCACTTCCCTGAGATCGCGGTCGACGAGTGCACGGGACTCGAGGCTCTGAGCGAGATCGCGGAGCTCCTGGTGGAGCACGCCCAGACGGGTCTCCATGTCCTCCAGCGCCGCCGCCGCAGGCGTGGTCGCCCCAAGCCGTTCCTTCACGACTCTCAGGTCGGCAAGGAGCGCCGCGACGTCTTGCACAGGCCCGTCGTGAATGTCGAAGCCGAGGCGAACCAGGCGCCGCTCGGCGACGTCGAGAACCGCAACTCGTGCCGCGGTCATTGGGCGACGCGGCTGAGCTCGCGGCCGATCCCGTGGCTGTACGCCCATCGGACGGCCTCGGCGCGCTTCTTGACATCGATCTTGCGGTAGACGTTCCGAAGGTGGAACTTGACGGTCTGCTCGCTCACCCAGAGCTCTTCGCCGATCTGGCGATTGGAGAGCCCACGCGTGAGCGCCGCGAGCACCGTTAGCTCGCGCTCGCTGAGCTCGTTGCTCTCGTCACGCACGGCCTGGGGCCGGACGACGGCGAACGGCGCGCCCGCTGCGGCGGCCCGGACGATCTCGGGCAGCTCTGCGGGGTCGATCGTCTTGCCGACGTAGGCCGCTGCGCCGGCGCTCCGGGCGGCCTCGACGTGCTCGTCGTCGACGTAGCTCGAGATGACGACCACGGGCACGTTCGATCCGTGGGCACGCAGGCGCTTGAGACAGGCGATGCCATCCAGCCCCGGCATTCGCACGTCGAGCAACACGACATCGGGGTCGAGCGACGTGACTGCCGGCAGGACTTGTGTGCCCCGCATGACCTCGCCGACGATCTCGAAGTCGTCGTGACGCTCGAGCACGCGCCGCGCAGCCGCCAGCATCAGCCGATGGTCGTCCGCCAACAGAACTTTCAGTCCCGCCATGCCGCAGTCCTCCAAACGCGAACGGGGTCGGGGTACCGCTCGCAAAGTCGGACGGTAGCGCGGCATCGGGTAGCCGTCATCACCCGTTCGGGCGTTAGCGGAGGACTCGCCGAAGGGGTGGTGCCTGCTACCCGTTCCGGCGAGGTCGACGTGTCTCCCACGAGGCAGGCTCAGGACAGGCCATGGCTTCGACCATCCGCACAGCATCGTTGCTCGCAGTGATCGCACTGGTCGCGTTGGCCGGGACCGCGCAAGCGGCGACGCCCAGCCTCCCGGAATCCTTCCCGGCGGCGGGGACGCTTCGGGTCGCGAAGCTCGTCGTGCGTGCCCGACCCGACTCGTCCGCCGGCGCAATCCGGGTCTTCAGCCAGTTCCGGCCCGACTTTCGGCCCCAAGTCGTCGTCGCACTCGGATCACGTCGCGGAGTGGATGGCCGCACGTGGCTCCACATCGAGGTGCCGATGCGGCCGAACGGCCGGCTGGGCTGGGTGCCCGCCGCTGCGGTCGACGTCCACCCGGTGGCACTGCGCATCGTGGTGCACCGGGACGCGCGCCGCCTCGAGCTGTTCCGTGGACGGACTCGCCTCTACGCGACAACGGTCGCCGTTGGCCGGCCCGGGATGGAAACCCCCGTCGGACACTTCTACGTTCAAGCGGCCTTCCGGCCGGACGACTCGTTCCTCGGAGCATTCGCATTCGAGACCAGTGCGTACTCGAAGCTGACCGACTGGCCCGGCGGCGGCGTCGTCGGCATCCACGGGACGAGCATGCCGTCGCTCCTCGGGCAGGCGGTCTCGCACGGTTGCGTCCGGATGTCCAACACCGCAGCGCTCGTTCTGAAGCGCTACGTGCGGCCCGGCACGCCCATCGCGATCATCCCCTGACGCTGAAGAGCTGCCTGCTCGGCTGCGCGCCCGGCGCGGTCATCGCGACGAACGCCTCGTCGGAGCGGCGGACGATGCGGTAACCGGCATCGTTGAACGTGTAGTGGTCGCGCAGGGCCTGCCAGCGAGATCCCGGAGCCGCAGCGATGCTGACGCGACGGAACCGGAACGAGTAGGCGTTACAGGTCGCATGCCCCGGGGTCCAGCTCTCGGCGGTCGCCATCGGCGTCCACCGGCCGTGGCTCCCCGGTAGGTACATCGGCCGGCTGGCCGCGTGGCCGTCGAGCCAGACGCGCCACCAGTCCGCGCGTCCGCGCTGCTCGAGCACCGCGATCCGGTGCGTCTCGCCGGGACGAACGTCGGTCTTCAGCTCCGTGTAGAGCGGCGCCTGGCCCGGGCGCGCAACCTCGTAGTAGACGCTGCTCACGCCCCCCGCGAAACCGCTGAGCCCGATCTGCAGCCATTCGTCCGAGCCGCCCGGCCCGAGGCCCGGACCACCCACGCCGACGAACGCCGCCACATGGCCCTCGGCGACCCGAGGGAGCGAGAGCGTCGAGACGGCGGCGCCGATGCCGGCTGCCGCATGCGTTCCTGTGACGCCGGCGTACGCGTACGACTGCTTCCCGCACGCTGTGGCGCTGTGAGCGCCGATGAGGGCGGCGGCGATTGCCGCAGCGACGATGAGAATCAGGGACTGACGGCGGCGCACTGGGACCTCCTGCTGCCGAGGACGATCGATCTCTCGGCGCTGACATCGTCCGCGGCAAGCCCCGCGAGGATCCCTTGGTCGAGTGATCGAGCGGCTCGTACCCCTCTACCCCGATCGAGCGACACCTACCCGAAGAGACGTCTCAATCCACCCGTTCCACGGGGTCGGAGCTGCGGGTCCGCGGGCTACCACGAGAAGGACAAGGCGTTCCTCGGCTCAGGTTTGGGGGCGACCGAGCAAACACGGGAGAGGAAGTGGGATCAGATGGCCAGAGGTAGACGGATGTCATGGGCGGGGCGGATCGTCGTCCTCGCGCTAGCGGTTCTGACGGTGTTGCTCGGCGCAGGCCGGGCATCCGCCGTCCACCAGAACGGGCTCTTCGAGCTCGACGGCGACGCATTCAACAACCCGGCCCTGCCCGGCGACGACTGGTCGTCCGTCAACCTCGGCGTCCCGGGTGGCTACTTCTCCAACGTGTTCGTGCCCTTTTCGGTCGAGGGCCCGGCCGTCGACAAGACGTTCTTCACGGGCGGAGGATCGAAGGACACCAATGACCTCTCCCAGTGGGCCTGGAGCGCCAACGACGTAGCTCCGGACAAGGATCAGCTGACCAATACCTACGCGGCTTCCTACGTCGACGCGAGCGGTCACACGATCGTCAACTTCGGCGCGGACCGGTATGACACGAGCGGTGACGCGAACGTGGGCTTCTGGTTCTTCCAGAGCCCCGTCAGCCTGAACGCGAACGGCTCGTTCAGCGGCCAGCATTCCGACGGCGACATCTTCGTCGTCAGCGCCTTCACGAACGGCGGCACGGCCCCGAACATCGACGTCTACAAGTGGCAGTCAGGCAACCTCTCGCCGCTGACGAGCGGCCAGACGTGCACACCCGGCGACACCGCCTGCGCCTACGTGAACAGCGGCCCGATCCCGGTCAGCTGGTTCTACCTGGACAAGGACGGCGACCCGAGCAGCACGATTCCTACCTCAGGATTCTTCGAGGGTGGCATCGACCTGAACTCGCTCTTCCCCGGCGGCAAGATCCCGTGCTTCTCGAACTTCCTCGCCGAGACGCGGTCGTCCCAGGCGCCGAACGCGCAGCTCAAGGATCTCGCACTTGGCGCGGTCGACAGCTGCGGCACGATCACGATCCACAAGTCCGCGACGCCGAAGTCGGCAGAGAGCTTCGGCTTCGCCGCGAGCGGCCCTGATCCGAAGGTGTCGAGCTTCTCCCTCGTCGACAACGGCGACAGCGCAGCCAGCACGAAGAAGTTCGAGTCGATCGACGCCGGCGCGTACAGCGTCTCCGAGAACCAGCCGCCCGCCGACTGGGACTTCGACCACATCTCGTGCTCGACCACGGGCAACGGCACGACGGCGACGCCGTCCGGCCGCTCGCTCTCGATCAACCTCGGTCCGGGCGGCAGCGCCGACTGCACGTACTACAACGTGCGCAAGCCGTCCCTGACGGTCACGAAGAGCGTTGTGCCGGCCGCCGATCCAGGCAGCTTCGGTCTGCAGATCGACGGACAGACGAAGGCCACCGGCGGAAACGGCACGACGACCGGAGCCGTGCTGGTCGGCATCGGCGCCCACACGGTGTCCGAGCTCGGTGCGAACGGCACCGTCCTTGCCAACTACACCGCGGTGTACGGCGGCGACTGCGACGCGAGCGGCCACGTGACGCCTCGCGGGCGGCGACGCCAAGGTCTGCACGATCACGAACACTCGGATCCCCACGCTCACCGTGCAGAAGGTGCTTCAGCCTGCTGCTGACACGGGCACGTTCGGGCTCCAGATCGACGGACAGACGAAGGCGACCGGAGGCAACGGCGCCACGACCGGCGCCGTCGCGTCGACGATCGGCGCCCACACCGTCGGCGAGGTCAGCGCGGCCGGCACCGACCTGGCTCACTACGAGTCCTCGATCGGCGGCGACTGTGCCGCGAACGGCAGCGTCACGCTGGCACCCGGAGACAACAAAGTGTGCGTGATCACGAACCGCAGGAAGCCCACTCTGACCGTGACGAAGGTGCTCGTGCCGGCGAACGATCCCGGCACGTTCGGGCTCCAGATCGACGGGCAGACGAAGGCCACCGGCGGCAACGGCACCACGACCGGCAAGGTCGAGCTCTCGAGCGGTGCTCACATCGGTCGCGGAAGTCGCAGCCGGTGCGACCGACCTCGCCAATTACGTCTCGTCGATCGGCGGCGACTGCCTGGCAGACGGTTCCGTGTCGCTCGCGGCCGGCGAGAACAAGATCTGCACGATCACGAACACGCGGAAGGCGCGCCTGATCGTGATCAAGAAGGTCGTCAACGACAACGGCGGCACTGCGGCGCCGTCCGACTTCACTCTTGCGGTCAACGCAACCGACCCGACGCCCGCCTCCTTCAAGGGAGCCGACACGCCGGGCGTCGAAGTGACGCTTGCGCCGGGCGCGTACAGCGTCAGTGAGACGGGTGGCCCGGCCGGCTACAGCGGCAGCTTCTCCGCCGCGTGTACCGGCACGATCGCCCTCGGCGAGACCAAGACCTGCACGGTCACCAACGACGACCGGCCCGCGAAGCTGATCGTCAAGAAGGTCGTGATCAACGACGACGGCGGCACCAAGACGGCGGCCGACTTCTCGTTCCAGGTCAACGGCGGCAACGCGACGGCATTCGAGGCCGACGGCCAGAACGACCTCACCGTCGACGCCGGCAACTACTCGGTCACCGAGCCTGCAGCCAACGGCTACACCACCACGTACGACAACTGCAACAACCTCGCGCTCGCCATCGGCGAGACCAAGACCTGCACGGTCACCAACAACGACCGGCCCGCGACGCTGATCGTCAAGAAGGTCGTGATCAACGACGACGGCGGCACCAAGACGGCAGCCGACTTCTCGTTCCAGGTCAACGGCGGCACACGCGACGGCATTCGAGGCCGACGGCCAGAACGACCTGACCGTCAACGCCGGCAACTACTCGGTCACCGAGCCCGCAGCCGACGGGCTACACCACCAGCTACGACAACTGCAACAACGTCGCGCTCGCCAACGGCGCCACCGCGACCTGCACCATCACCAACAACGACCGGCCCGCGAAGCTGATCGTCAAGAAGATCGTGATCAACGACAACGGCGGCAGCGCCGTCGCGTCCGACTTCTCGTTCGAGGTCAACGGTGGCGCAGCCACCGCGTTCGAGGCCGACGGCCAGAACGACCTGACCGTCAACGCCGGCAGCTACTCGGTCACCGAGCCTGCAGCGGCCGGCTACACCACCAGCTACAGCAACTGCAGCAACTCGCGCTCGCCAACGGCGCCACCGCGACCTGCACCATCACGAACAACGACCAGCCCTCCAAGCTGATCGTGATCAAGAAGGTCGTCAACGACAACGGCGGCAAGGCGGACGCGTCCGACTTCACACTGGCAGTCGACGCAACCAACCCGACACCCGCAACCTTCAAGGGCGCCGATAGCCCGGGCATCGAGGTGTCACTCGCCCCGGGCGCGTACAGCGTCGGCGAGACGGGCGGCCCGGCCGGCTACAGCGGCAGCTTCTCGGCTGCGTGCTCGGGCACGATCGCACTCGGCGAGACCAAGACCTGCACGGTCACCAACGACGACCAGCCCGCGAAGCTGATCGTCAAGAAGGTCGTGATCAACGACGACGGCGGCACCAAGACGGCAGCCGACTTCTCGTTCAAGGTCAACGGCGGCAACGCGGTTGCGTTCGAGGCCGACGGCCAGAACGACCTCACGGTCGACGCCGGGAACTACTCGGTCACCGAGCCTGCAGCGGCCGGCTACACCACCAGCTACAGCAACTGCAGCGAGCTCACGCTCGCCAACGGCGCCACCGCGACCTGCACGATCACCAACAACGACCAGGCCGCGAAGCTGATCGTCAAGAAGGTCGTGATCAACGACAACGGCGGCACCAAGACGGCAGCCGACTTCTCGTTCAAGGTCAACGGCGGCAACGCGGTTGCGTTCGAGGCCGACGGCCAGAACGACCTGACCGTCAACGCCGGCAGCTACTCGGTCACCGAGCCTGCAGCGGCCGGCTACACCACCAGCTACAGCAACTGCAGCGAGCTCACGCTCGCCAACGGCGCCACCGCGACCTGCACCATCACCAACAACGACCAGCCGGCGACCCTGATCGTCAAGAAGGTCGTGATCAACGACAACGGCGGCACCAAGACAGCGGCCGACTTCACGCTGGCGGTCAGCGGAGACAGCGCGACCCCGGCGTCGTTCGCCGGCAACGGCAACGGCGTGCCGGTCTCCCTGCACCCCGGCGGCTACTCCGTCAGCGAGACCGGCGGGGCCGACGGATACACGGCCGGTCTCTCTTCGGACTGTGTCGGCACGATCGCACTGGGCGAGACGAAGACCTGCATCGTCACGAACGACGACGTCGCGGCTCCGCCTCCGCCCGTGACGCCGACGCCGCCGGTCACCCCGGTGCCGCCGGCACCCCAGATCGACCTCGCGATCACGAAGCGCGACCGGCCCGATCCGGCGACCGTCGGCGAGCGGATCACGTACACGCTGACCGTGCGGAACAACGGGCCGGACACGGCCACCGGCGTCGTCGTCGCCGATCCGATGCCGGCCTCCGTGTCGTTCGTCGGCGTCAAGACGACGGCAGGAACCTGCACCGGGGGCATCCTCGTCCGGTGCGAGCTCGGCACGATGAAGAGCGGAAGCGTCGTCGTGATCACCATCACCGTCACGCCGCGGCAGACGGGGATCGTGTTCAACCGCGCGACCGTCGTCGGGAACGAGGCGGAGACGACCACCGCAAACAACACCGCGAGCACGACGACGCTGGTCAAGGGCGCATTCGTCCCGGCGGCCGTCGTCCAGCACGGCTGCATCGCGATCAGCGTCGGCACACGCTCGACCACAGTCGGCGTCCACTCGAGGCTGACGGTCCATGCCACCGAGCTCGGCAAGCCGGCGAAGGGAGTCCGCGTGCGCGTCCACGGCGCGGGCGTCGACCGCCTCTCGCCGCGGTCGGACCAGCACGGCACCATCCGGGTGTCGATCGTCCCGCGCAAGGCCGGGATCATCCGGGTCACCGTCGCGTCACGGGATGCCTGCGGGGCGGCACGGATCGGCGTGGTCGGCGCGTTCACACCGCCGGTCACGGGCTGACGGCAAGCCGTCCTCGAGAGCGGCGGCGGGCAAAGGCCCGCCGCCGCTCCACCCGCCGGTCGGCAGCTCATCGAGAGCCGAGCTCGGTCGGACACACCTTCGGGTTGGGCCGCCCATCCCTGCGAGCAGTGACCCGCCCGGCCTCGTGTCGCACACTGCTCGCATGACGACCGCCGAGGAGCGTGGCGACGGCCTCGAAGACAGGGACCTTTCACCCTTGGCAACAGCGGCGACGGCCTTTCTCGCCACGCTCCTCGCGATCGCCGCAGTCGCGCAGGCCGCCGCAATCGTCCTCGGCGCGCAGCTCGTGTTCCTCCCCGAGCACTGGCCCGCGTGGCTCGGGGCAGCGCTCGGTGCTGCGGCGTTGTTCGCCGGCGCGCGCCTCTTCTACCCCGCGGGGCTCGGGATGGGAGATGTCAAGCTCGCGCTGCTGCTCGGCGCAGTCCTCGGAACCGCGGTCCTGCCGGCGCTGACCCTCGGGACGTTTACGGCAAGTGTCCTCGGCCTTGTCCTGATCGCACGGGGCGGCGCCGCGGCACGTAAGGCCGCGATCCCGTTCGGCCCGTTCCTCGGGTTCGGCGCGATCGTCGTCCTGCTGTTCGGCTGACCACCCCAGGGCGTGGTCCGACTACACCTGCCGGGTGGGGCGCTCGTGCCGTCGCCGCGACAGGCTGAGTCCATGAGCACTCCGGTCGAGCTCGACTTCCGCACCACCGGCCAGACGGACGTCACATTGCTCTGGGACCGCAGCGACGACACGATCGTCATCCAGGTCCTCGACTGGATGACGAGTCGGGTGTTCACGATCCGCCCGCCGCGCGAGCGGGCGCTCGATGCCTTTCGACATCCCTTCGCCTACGTGGGGGTCGGTGAGCTTGGCCTCGTGGACGCCTAGGCGGCAGGCAGCGCCGCGCGGCCGCGAGCCGCGTGACGCCGGGCACCCGCTCTGGCTCGCGTTGCTCAGCCGCGTGCAGCGCCCGCGAGCGCGGTCGCTCGAGGCTCTCGACGACGCGGACGAGCATCGCGCGATCCGAACGGGCGAGCCAGGCGGCCGCCGAGAGGTGTAGCGGACGACGGTTCGTCCCCCGTTGCGGCGGGGGACCAACCGTCGTCCAGTACACCGGTCGGCCCCGGTTCGCTGACCGGGCTTGAGCCGAAGCCTGGTCGAGCCGATACCAGCTCCATGCTGAAGCTCGCGTTGGCACTCTCGGTCGCGGCACTCGCCGCAGGCTTTGCAGCTGCGTTCGGCGCTCGCTGAGCCTGACCATCAGTCCGCATGGTTGAGCGCAAACGGCTCGAGCAGAGCCGGCCGGACCGACCCACGTCGACGCGCCGATGAGTTCTTCTGCCCCAACCGGTCTGATATGAGAGAACGCAGCGACCGGGGAGGCGAACGTGACAGAGAACCACGCGGGGAGCGACGGGAACGGCCGGACCGCGGCCGATTCGGACAGACTGGCGGCGCACGAGCGCCTGTCGACGGGCACACTCGCCCACTGGACGCGGATCTGCGCGACCCATCCCTGGCGCATCGTCTTCGGCTGGATCGGCCTCATCGTCCTGCTGATCGTGCTCGTGATCACGATCGGCGGCAGCCTCAAGGACGAGTTCACGATTCCCGGGTCGGAGTCGCAGAAGGCAACCGACCTGATCGAGTCGAAGTTCGCGTCGGAGCAGGGCGGTGTGCTCAACCTCGTCTTTGCGGCGCCCGCCGGCGAGAAGCTGAACACGCCCCAGCGCAAGGAGGCGATCAACGCAGCGATCGCAGAGCTCAAAGGCTCGGAGTTCAAGCCGACGACGGACAAGGTCGGGATCGAGAGCGTCGGCGACCCGTTCAGTGCCGACACGTTCTCGGACGACCAGCGCATCGCCTATGCCGAGGCGCAGTTCAACAAGCAGATCTTCGCGAAGGACCGCGACCAAATCGTCGCCGTCGAGGATGCCGTGCGTGCGAAGGTCGAGCCCGCGGGCGTGACGGTCGAGTACAACGGCGACGCCGAGTTTCCCCCGATCCAGCAAGGGCCGCAGGAACTGCTCGGCTTGCTCGCGGCGCTGATCGTCCTCTGCGTCGTCTTCCGGACGTTCGTGGCGACGATGATCCCGATCTTCCTCGCGCTGACGGCGCTGGCGACCGCATTCATCCTGTTGTTCATCCTGGCCGGGTTGACCGACATCAACACGATCACGCCGCTGCTCGTGTCGATGATCGGTCTGGGCGTCGGCATCGACTACTCGCTGTTCATCGTGACCCGCTTCCGGCAACTGCTGCACGCAGGGCTGTCCCCGGCCGACGCAGCCGCCGAGGCGGGCGCCTCCGCCGGGCGCGCCGTCCTGTTCGCGGGATTGACCGTCGCGATCTCGGTCACGGGACTCGCATTCTTCGGCCTCGACTTCGTGACCAAGCTCGGAATCGGGTCGGCGCTCGGCGTGCTGACGAGCGTGCTGATCGCGAATTCGCTGCTGCTCTCCGTGCTGCGGCTGCTCGGGCACAAGATCGACCGGTGGAAGGTGCCGTTCCTGCGTCGCCTCGACGACACCGAGGAAGCGCGCGAGAAGACGCCGATCGCGCGCTGGGGGCGGTTCGTGACCGCTCATGCGAAGCCGGTGTTCGTGATCGTGCTGCTCGTCGGGCTGGCTCTGGCGACGACCTCCGCACTCGTCCGCCTGGGCGCGTCGGATCAGGGCACGCAGCCGAAGAACCAGACGGCCCGCCGCGCGTACGACCTGCTCGCCGAGGGCTTCGGCCCCGGCTTCAACGGGCCGATCCCGATCGTGGTCGACATCAACTCGGACAAACAGGCGCCCCAGAGGATCTACGACGGCGTGCGCGGGCTCAACGGCGTCGCGTCGGCCCGCAAGCCGCAGTTCAACAAGGAGAAGAGCGTCGCGATCGTGTTCGTGACCCCGAGCTCCGCGCCGCAGGACGAAGCGACCGACAAACTCGTCGACCGGATCCGAAACGACGTCGTGCCGGAAGCCACCAAGAACGGAGACGCCCTTGCGTACGTCTCGGGTGTGACCGCGGCGTTCAAGGACATCGCCGATCGGATCATGCAGCGTCTGCCGCTCTTCCTGCTCTACATCATCGGCGTCACGTTCCTCGTGCTTGCGATGGCATTCAGGTCGATCGTGATCTCGCTCACGGCGGCGGTCACGACGATCCTGTCGGCGTTCATCGGGTTCGGGGTGCTGACGCTCGTCGTGCAGGAGGGGCATCTCCTCGGCCTGACGGGTCTCGACCGGACGGGGCCAATCGAGACATTCGTGCCACCGATCGCGTTCGCGATCCTCTTCGGGCTCTCGATGGACTACATGGTCTTCCTGACGAGCCGGATCCGAGAGGAGCACGTGCACGGGCTCGCCACGCGACCCGCGGTCGAGCACGGAATTGCAGCGATCGGGCGCGTGGTCGTCGCCGCGGCGCTGATCATGGGCACGGTCTTCGCTGCCTTCATCCTCACGCCGGATCGCATCTCCAAGGAGTTCGGGCTGCTGCTCGCCTTCGCGATCCTGACCGACGCGCTCGTCGTGCGGATGACGCTCCTGCCGGCGTTCCTGACGCTGATGGGCGAGAAGTCCTGGTACATCCCGCACTGGCTCGACCGCGTGCTCCCGAACATCACGATCGAGTCACCGCACGAAGGCGAAACCGCGGAGCCCGCGCGCAGCCCGGCGCCGGACGTGGCCTGAAGCTCTGTTCCAGGCGGGCAGCTTCGGCTGTCCGCCTGGAACGTCAGGCTCGTTGGATCTGGCTCCCGCCGACGATCGCGTCGCGTCCGTCCAGGTACCGCACCCACGCCTTGTGCGTGCCGTCGTAGTCGGGGCCGAAGAGAATCAGCGTTGCTTCCTCGCCCCGCACCAGGCAGCGCTCGGTGCCCTCGGGATCCTCCCCGCGCCAGATGCGGATGAACGGGTTGTGCTCCCACTCGTCGCCGATCGTCGACGGCAACGTGTGCCCGGGATGAATGCGAGTCTCGCGCGGCAGGCTCATCAACCGGTTCATGATCGAGTCGTACTGGTCGGCGTAGCCGCTCGGGCCGCCGCCGACCGTTCCTCCGACCGTTCCCTTGAAGAGGCAGTCGGCGGTCAGGCAGTCGGTTCCGTTGACGAGGAGCGCGGTGTGGTCGGGACAGTGGCCCGGCGTTGCGATCGCCTGGATCTCGAGCTCGCCCGACCGCACGACCTCTCCGTCGGCAAGCGTCTCATCGATCGGCACGCCTGCCTGCTTCGTCAGCTCGCTGCCGACGACGCCGACACCGAAGCGCCGCGCGAGCCCGGCGACGTCGACGATGTGGTCACCGTGCTGATGGGTGACAAGGACGTGGGTGATCGTGATGTCGCGGTCGTCGACCAGCGCGAGCAGCGGCTCCTCGACGCCGTTCGAGTCGACGAGCACGCCGTGTCCGCCTTCGCCGTCGGCCACGAGATACGCATTCGACGTCCACTCCGGATGCTCGGCGCGCTCGAGGATCACGAGAACTGGATCACGCTCCGGATGCCGTCCTGCGCTTCCATCAGCTCGAAGCCGCGGTTGACCTCGTCGAGGGTGATGCGGTGCGAGATGAACGACTCTGCGTCGATGTCGCCTGCGAGCCAGCGCTCGACGAGAGCGGGGACGCCGTCCCGGCCCTTGACACCGCCGAAGGACGAGCCGGCGACACGGCGGCCGGTGATCAGGTAGCGCGGGGTGATGTCGAGCGTCTCGCCCTTGCCGGCCACGCCCGCGACCGTGCAGAGCCCCCACCCCATGCGCGCCGACTCGACGGCCTGCTGCATGACGTTGACGTTGCCGGTCGCTTCGAACGTGTAGTCGGCGCCGAACCCACCCGTGCGGTCGAGGATCTGCTCGACCGTGTCGGGGCCGCCGACCAGCGTCTCTGTCGCGCCGTGTGCCGTCGCCAGCTTCAGCCGTTCGTCCGACAGGTCGACGCAGATGGTGCGCTCGGCGCCCTGCAGTCGGCAGCCGATCACTGCGCCGAGCCCGACCATGCCCGCGCCGAAGACGACGCAGGTCGATCCCGCTTCGACCTTCGCGGTGTTCATCGCCGCACCGAGCCCGGTCGAGAGGCCGCACGCAAACAGAGCGGCACCTTCGAGCGGTGCCTCGGGGTTGATCTTCGCCAGCGCAATCTCGGGCATCACGGTGTATTCGGCAAAGGTCGAGGTGCCCATGAAGTGACGCACGGGCTCACCGTCGAGCGAGAAGCGCGTCGTGCCGTCGGGCAAGAAGCCCTTGTTCTGCTGCTCGCGAATCGCGAGGCAGAGGTTCGTCCGGTCGCTCAGGCAGTGGATGCACTCGCGACACTGGGGCGAGAACAACGTGACGACGTGGTCTCCGACGGTGAGCGAGCTGACGCCTTCCCCGATCTGCTCGACGACGCCGGCCCCTTCGTGGCCGAGCACGGTCGGCGCATACCCGGACGGATCGGCGCCCGAGGCGGTGTAGAGATCGGTGTGGCAGACGCCGCACGCGACCAGACGAACGAGCACCTCGCCGGCCTGCGGCTCGCTCAGCTCGACGGTGCGGACCGCGAGCGGGGCTCCAAACTGTTCGAGGACCGCGGCTCTGATCTCCATTCGCGCCGATCCTAGTCGGCTCGAACCGGACGCAACTCGGGCAAGATCGTGCTCGATGGTGACCGTGGTGATCGCAACCCCGCTCGAAGAGGTACTGGTGGAGCGGCTGCGCGCGGTGGACGACCAGCTCGACGTGCGCTTCGAGCCGGACTTGCTGCCGCCTCCGAGGTATCCGTCGGACCACGTCGGTGACCCGTCGTTCACGCGCTCGCCGGAGCAGCAGGCGCGGTTCGAGGCGTTGACCGCGGAAGCGGAGGTGCTGTTCGGCTTCCCGCAGGAGGATCCGGCACAGCTTGCGCTGGCGGTGCGACGGGCGCCGAGCCTTCGGTTCGTCCAGGCGACGTACGCAGGCGCAGGCCAGCAGCTCGCCGCGGCACGTCTGACTCAGGAAGAGCTCGATCGCGTTGCGTTCGCCAGCTCCAGCGGCGTCCACGCGACACCGCTCGCGGAATGGGCGCTGTTCGGGATCCTGGCGTTCACGAAGGGGCTGCCGCGGCTGCTCGCCGACAAGCAGGCGCGGCGATGGGACCACTATCCGGTTGCCGAGCTGCGCGGCGCGACGATGCTGGTGGCCGGCCAGGGTGCGATCGGCAGAGAGGTCACGCGACTCGGCGAGGCGTTCGGGATGCGCGTGCTCGGCGTCAGCCGCCGCCAGGGCGACCTGGACGAGCTGCTGCCCCTCGCGGACGCGATCGTCCTGTCGCTGCCGCTGACCGATGAGACACGCGGGCTGATCGGACGCGACCGGCTCGCCCTGATGCGTGACGGCACGATCCTCGTCAACGTCGGCCGAGGCGGCGTCGTCGACGAACCGGCCCTCGTCGACGCGTTGCAGTCGGGGAAGCTCCGTGGAGCTGCGCTCGACGTCTTCGCCGAGGAGCCACTGCCGTCCGGGAGCGCACTCTGGCAGCTGGACAACGTGATCGTGAGCCCGCACACGGCCGCGCTCTCGGTCAACGAGAACGCGCGGATCGTCGAGCTCTTCGCCGAGAACCTTCGCCGCTACCTCGCAGGCGAGGAGCTCGTGAGCCGGATCAGGCCCGGCCTCTTCTACTGACCGAAGAGCCCGCGCAGGCTGATTGCGCCGCGAATCAGCTGTTCGAGCGGGACGGTCTGCACGACGTGACGCACGAGCGGGGCGAGCAGGGCCGGGACGTCGCCGCGGCTCACCGCCTCGTCGAGGGCGCGCAGGAGTCCCGCCCGCACTGCGGCGTCGGTCGACGCACGCTTGCCTGGCAGGCGCTGGCTCGCGTCGCCCGCGAGCGCGAGCACCAGACGCTCCCGGGACGTGCCGAGCCGGCAGGCCGCACCGTCGAGACCGTCGAGCACGACGCGCTGAACCGTTGCGTCGAGACCGCTCCCCGGGAAGGGCGCCCGCTGCACGCATGGGTTCTCGATCGCCGCCGTGCGATCCGTCCCCTGGATGATCTCGGAAGCGACGAGCGCGATGCCCACGCCGAGCAGCACCGCGACGACGGCGACCGCCGCCGAGACGCGGCGGCCGCTCACCGCAGCACCCGCCTGCGCAATGCGACGGCAACGAGCAGGGCGGCCGTGGCGAGGGCGGCGGAGAAGAGGAAGGCTGCCCTGAAGCTTCGGGTGATCGTGGTCTCGATCGTCGCGATCACGTCGTCCCGGACCGCCGCTACCGCGCTGTCGTCACGAGCGCCGTGGTCGTCGAAGGGCTTCGAGAGATCGGGAACCTCGCCCGCCCGCGCCTTCTTGAGCTCGGCGGCGACGTCGACTGCAACCGGCACCTTCGTGCGCAGCCCGATCGGCCCGTCGAGCAGCACGGCAGTCGCCTGCAGCGTCACCCGGTGACCGGTGGAGGGCAGCTGCGTCGCGAGGATGGGCGCGATCACTGCCAGCGCGAGCACGAGCCCGAGATGACGCACGCCAATCGTCAGCGTGCCGCTCCGCGTCAGTCCGGCGCCCACGTCGAGCGCGGCCTCGGAGAGGAGTGGGACCGCGAGGCCGAGCCCGAAGCCGCACGAGAACGAGCGCCACCACGGCACGCCCGACGCTCGCCGACGGCAGAAAAGCCAGCGCCAGCAGGCCGAGCGCGAGCAGGCCGGCGCCGGCGCACACCGCGACGATCGGGTCGAGCCGCGCCGCGAGTCGCCGCGCGGCGAGCGTCGCAGCCGGCAGCACGGTGATGATCGCGGCCCCGCCGATCGGTGAATACCCCCAGACCGTGATCAGGAGCAGCACGGACAGGAAGAGCACGCCGACGAGCGCTCCGAACAGCAGGCCGAGGCAGACGTTCGCGGGAATCGTCCGCGCCAGCGACGGTCGCCAACCCTCCTCGAGCAGCGACGACGAGTGTGTCTTGACGGCCGCGATCAGCCCGAGCGCGGCCAGCGGCGCCTGCACGGCGAAGATCGCGCGCCAGTCGAACACCTCCGTGACGGCGCCGCCGAGCGCGGGCCCGAGCGCCGCCCCGAACGTCCCGGCGATCGTCCAGATCGCGCTACCGCGAGTGTCCGAGCCCGTGAGGGAGACCAGGATCGGCAGCGCGCCGGCGAGCAGCAACGCTGCTCCCGCACCCTGAACGCAGCGTGCGCCGATCAGGAACGCAAGGCTGTCCGACGACGCGCACGCGATCGAGGCAACGACGAAGACCGACAGGCCACCGGCGAGCACGCGGGACGCGCGCCACCGGTGCACGACGAACACGAGCGCCAGCGCGACGAGCGCGACCGAGGCGTTGTACGCCGTCACGACCCATGACACGCCTTCGATCGTGGTGTCGAACCGCCCGTACAGCTCGGGCAGCGCGAGCACGACGATCGATGAGTCGGCGAAGGCGATCGCGACTGCCACGGCCACGAACCAGACGAGCGGCGAGCGACGCTCCGACACTGCGCGATCCTAGCCCTACGCGACCGCGCCCAGAGGCTGCCGCAGCTACGCAGCCGGCCAGCGGCGGAAGACGACGACGCTGTTGTGCCCGCCGAAGCCGAAGGAGTTCGAGAGGGCGACGTCGACCCACTGCGCCCGGGGCGTGTTCGGGACGTAGTCGAGATCGCAATCCGGATCGGGGAGCAGCTGGTTGATCGTCGGCGGGAGCACGCCGTGCTGGAGCGCCAGCACGGTGAACACGGCCTCCACGGCACCCGCTGCTCCGAGCGTGTGGCCGGTCGCGCCCTTCGTCGAAGAGACCGCGGGCGAGCCGTCTGCCCCGGCGAACGCGAGTTTGAGAACTCGTGTCTCCGCAGCGTCCCCGGCCGGGGTCGACGTGCCGTGCGCGTTCACGTAGCCGACCTCGTGAGGTTCGGCTGCTGCGTCGTCGAGCGCCATTCGGATCGCACGCGCGGCGTTCGCACCGATCGGGTCGGGATCGGAGACATGGTTCGCGTCGGAGGAGACACCGTAGCCCGCGAGCTCCGCGTAGATCCTTGCTCCGCGCGCGCGCGCGTGCTCGAGCTCCTCCAGCACGAGCACCGCGGCGGCCTCGGCGATCACGAAGCCGTCCCGGCCCGCGTCGAACGGTCGCGACGCAGTTTGCGGATCGTCGTTTCGCGTCGACAGCGCTCGCATGGCCGCGAATCCGGCCACGGCAGCGGGCGTCACCGGCGCTTCGGTCCCGCCGCAGAACATGACATCGGCGCGACCGAGCCGGATCGAATCGAGCGCGTCGCCGATCGCCATGTTGGAGGCGGCACACGCCGTGCTCTGTGCGAGCAACGGCCCGCGCGTCCCGAGCTCGATCGAGACCCAGCCCGCCGGAAGATTGGGAAGGGTCTGAACGATCGAGAACGGACTCACCCGGTCGGGGCCGCGAGTCGACAGCTGGAGCACCGTCTGCTCGAACGACCGCACACCGCCGAGCGCCGACCCGATCGCCGTTCCCGCTCGCTCGGAGACCGCGCCGACATCGAGGTTCGCGTCCTGCTGGGCCTGGCGGGCCGCTGCCACGACAAGGTGGGTGCAACGGTCCATCCGTCGCACCGATTTCTGGTCGAGGAAGTCCGTCGGCTCGAAATCGCGCACCTCGCACGCGAACCGCACGGCGAAGCCGCTCGTGTCGAACTGGGAGATCGGCACCGCGCCCGACTCCCCGGCGATCAACGCGGCCCATGCGTCCGAGACGGTGTTGCCGAGCGGGCTCACGAGCCCGAGTCCCGTCACTACGACCCGCCGCCGAGAGCGCTCCTCCATCGAATCAGCGTACGCGTCGTTCACGGCTTTGCGCGATCCAGTCCCGCCGCGTCCGCCCTGCTCGAGCGCCTCGGGCTGCAACTGGCTGCCCCGCCGGCCGGCCACAGGCGCCAAGTGGGACGCGCCCTCGTCGCCTCGGCGAAAGAGGCCCGTCAGCCGGGGCCTCTTTCGCGTTCGGTACCCATGCGCGGCCTCAGGTGATCGTGAAGACGCCCTTCATCCCCGCTGCGGCATGACCGGTGACGGTGCACTTGTAGGGGTAGTGACCCTTGCGTAGGAACGTGACGCGCAGGGTCGCCGTCTGGCCGTGTGAAAGCAGCCTCGTCTTGCGGCCCTTGATCCAGAAGTCGTGCTGGATCGCACCGGCGTTCGTCACGCGGAAGACGACGACGCCCCGCTTCGCCGACTTCTTGCTGAGCGTGAACTTGAACTCACTGGCGGCGACCTTCACCTGCGCCAGCAGGGCCGCGCTCTGACCGGAGCGAGCTGCTGCCGGTGCACGCCCGGCGTGAGCGGTGCCGACGGCGCTCGCGAGCGCGGCGGCCGTGAGTGCCGCTGCCGTCATCTTCGTGTTCATCGTCCCTCCTTGAGCAGACGCCAACGAGGCTACGAGACGGCGCGGCAGCGGCCCTCATCCGCTCGGGATGAGCCGGCCGCAGGACTAGGCGGGCAGCGTGAGGCTCTCGAGGTCGCTCGGGTACGACGTGAGCAGCTCGATGCCGTCCTCGACGACGAGCACCGTGTCGGAGTGGCGGAATCCGCCGAGCTGATCGTCGTACAGTCCGGGCTCGATCGTGAAGACCATGCCGGCCTCGATCGGTGTGTGGTCGCCGACGTCGAGAAACGGTGCTTCGTGGTTGCGCAGCCCGATCGCGTGCCCCGTGTGCTGCCTCCAGTACGGAAGCAGATCGTGCTCTTCGAAGTAGCGCAGCACCGCGCCGTCGACGTCGGCCGCGGTCACCCCCGGCCGCAATAGATCGAACGCGGTCTGCTGCGCCGCCACGACATGGTCGAAGAGCCGTCGCTGCTCGTCGCTCGGCGGCCCGATGATCATGGCGCGTTCGAGCTCCGCGTTGTAGCCCCAGACGGGGGCGGCTGTCTCGGTCACCAGCATGTCGCCGGGCTCGAACTCGATGTTGTGCGCGATCGCATGGGCCCAGGCGCTGCGCCGGCCGATCTGGCCGCGATAGCCCGCCGTCGCCCCGTCGCTCGATCCCAGCTGGCCGCCGAACGACTCGCCGAGGGCTTCGAGCATCGCCAGGGTCGCCTCCTGTCCCGCCCGCAGGCTCGCCTCCGCCTCGGTGGCTCCCGGCCGGGTGTACTCCTGCAGCAGACGGTGCGCGTGCGCGCACCAGCGTCCGCTCTCCCGGATCAGTGCGACCTCGTTGGCGCTCTTGCGCGCCATCATCCCTTCGATCACATCCGCCACCGACGAGACAGGTGCCGCCGTGACCGCGCTCAGCGCCGGGCCTTGATAGCCGAGGATCCCCGGATAGCCGTCCTGGTCGGCCGCAATCTGTCCGGCCAGCCCGAGGTCCACCAACACGCGGCCGAGGATGACCATCGGATGCTCGAGGCCTGGGTACTCGGCATACGACTCGATCCGCTCGAAGCGCGCCTCCTCGCCGGTGCGCGCGACTTCGAACTCGGGAACGAAGATCGCCGATTCGCCCGCTGCGCTCTGGGCGAAGGCGATCGGGCGCTCGTTCGACAGGAACCAGAAGCCCGTGAAGTACTGGATGTACCACTGATCGAAGAGCACGTACCCGCTCGCGCCGCGCGCGCGGACCTGCTCGAGCAGACGTTCGCGCCGCTCCTCGAGCTCGACAACGGGAATGCCCGCCTCCGGAATCCTGTCGGACTGCGACATGCGGCCGATCCTAATCGCGCCCCAAACGGTGGGTCGGCGCAAGGCGTCGCCCGACTACTTGAGCACGAGTGCGATCAGGCTTCCGACGAGCGGCGTCAGAATCGCAGCGCTCGCCCTCAGGCGACCGAAAGGCCCGACGTCCAACTGCAGCACCTGGCTGAAGCGCTCGCGCTGACGAGTCCGTTCGTCCCACTCCGGTGCCGAAGGCGGTAGCGGCGGGAAGAACGAGTCGCGCAACCCATTCCCAACGGCGACCAGTGTCAGGTGAGTGGGGAGATAGATCGCCGCGATCAGGATCGAGAAGAACAACCCGTACACGAGGACCAGCTCGAAGTCGTACTTCTCGGCAGGCGCGTAGGCCAGCACTGCATGCCGCTGTGCCGCCGTCGCCAAGACGAGCAGGCCGAGGATCGCACCCAGTGTCCCAAGGAAGCGCTGCAAGTCTCCCTGCAACGACCGAAACGTGTCGAGCGCCCGCTCACGCGCCACCTCGCCCGCCACCACGGTCAGACCACCCCGGACGAGCCAGATCCCCTGCGCCGCCACGAGGCCCACCAGCGCCCCGACCACCGTCAGGAACCCGAGCTTGACCACGTGGTTGGGAACGTAGTCCGGCCGAGACTTGATCAGCGGCGCAACCACCGCAAGCCCGACGATCAACGCAAGGATGATCGCCGTCGACACGACGATCTCCTGCCGGTTCTCGCGCTCATAGAGCCGGCGGAGCCGGCGCACCGATGGAACGAGCCACGCCAACGCCAGCGCCCAGAGCCCGGTCTGCGCACACATCAATGCCACCCACAACGTGAACGGCCCGCTGTCGCGGGCGAACTCCCGGTGCCTCTCGCTCCACGAGAACGAGTCGCCGAAGATGACCAGTGCGGCGAACGCCGCGCCCGCAAGCAGCACAAGCAGCACCTTCCAGGTGCTGATCTCGGCGGCTTCGACCTGTGGTTCGACCAGACATTCTTACGCTTCGTGATGCCCCGCCGACACACCGAGCGCGAGCGTCACCGCGCCATCGAACGCGAGCCGCCGGCCCTCGGCCCAACACGCTTCCGCCTCCACCCCGAGCGCCTCGCGGGCACGACCGATGTGCATGCGCAACAAGTCCTCCCAGAACGGAACCGAGATCGTGATGCCGCGCTCCTCCCAGAGTGCTTCGACCGCGGCCGCGAGCGTGAGTGCCCGCACCGCGTCTCCACGCCCCGCCGCCGACATCGCCAACCCTTGAACCTCGAAGCTCGTTTCCAGCACGTCGCCCAGGAGAAGGACGGAAGCGAGGCTCTCGCGATACCGATCCTCCGCCCGGTCGTAGTCCCCCCGAATGAGTGAGCAGTCGGCCAGGAAGTGCAGGGCAAAGTGCTCGGAGCGTGGGTCGTCGTCACGGCGTGCCAGCGTGAGCAGCTCGTTCGAAAGACTCTCGGTCCGCTCGACGTCGCCCTGAGCGACGAGCACCTGGCAGACACCGGTCAGTGAGCGCGTCTCCCCGGCCCGGTCACCCGATGCCCGTCGGCGCTCGAGGCTCTCCTCGAACGCGCGCACCGCGTCCGGGTTGCGGCCGGTGAAGAAGAGCATCCATCCCAGGTCGTCCAGCGCCGCGGCCAGCTCCGCGTGGTCCCCCACGGTCCGCCACAGCTCGATACCGGCCTCGAGTTGCCGTCGTGCCTCGTCACCCTCGGCTTGTCTCCCGGCCAGACCGCCTGCGGCGACGAGCGCGCGCGCGACGGCGCGACTCTCGCCCGGCGCGGCAGCGAGGGCAGCAGCCAGTCGCGACCTTCCCTCGCCGAGATGGGAATGCGAGATCCAAAACCAGCCCAGCGCGCCGGCGAGCTCGAGCGCGCCGACTGGGTCGTTCTCCGCGCGCCAGTCGAGCGCGGCGCGGTGGTTGTCGTGATCGTTCTCGAGCGCGGTCGCCCATTCGGTCTCGGCCTCGAAGCGATGTCCGTATGCCTCCTCCGCCATGGCTGCGAAGTAGTCCGCGTGTTGCCGGGCGACGGCCTCCCCGCCCTCCAGCGCGAGCAGGCGCTCGCGGGCGTACTCGCGGATCGTGTCCAACACCAAGAGACGCTCGTCCCCCACCGCCTTGACGAGACTCGCGTCGACCAGAACCTCGATTTCGTCGATCGACGCGTCGCAGACGCGTTCGGCCGCGTCGAGTGAAAACGGCCCCGCGAAGACCCCGCACTGGGCGAACACCTCTTGCGTTCGTCCATCGAGGAGATCGTGGCTCCATTCGATTGTCGCCCGCAGTGTGCGCTGCCGCTCGGGCGCGTCGCGCGCGCCTGTCGTCAGGAGCGGAAGCGTGCGATCGAGCCGCTGCAGCAAGCCCTCACCGCTCAGCAGGGTCGTGCGCGCTGCCGCCAACTCGATGGCGAGCGGCAGGCCGTCGAGGCGGGCGCAGATCGCATCGACGGTGGCCGGCGAGGCATCGGCTCCGCCCACCTCTTCCGCCCGGGCGACGAAGAGCGCGGCCGCGCCGGCTGCCTCGAGGGGCTCGAGCCTGTACTGATGCTCACCGGCTCGGCGCAGCGGCGCACGGCTCGTGATCAGCAAGGTCAGACGATCCGAGAGCGAGAGCAGCTCGTACACCTCCGGCCCGGCGCCGAGCACGTGCTCGAAGTTGTCGAGGAGGAGCAGTAGATCGCGGCCCTGTACAAAGCCGGCGAGGTCCCCCTGGGCACCGACCGCCTGTGCGATCTCCGGGACGACGAGGCTCGGGTCGCCGAGCCCCGCGAGAGGCACCCAGAACACACCGTCGTGGAAATGCCCGACGAGCTCGGCGGCAACCTGCAGCGCCAGGCGGGTCTTCCCGATGCCGCCGGGGCCCGTGACCGTGACGAGCCGCGCGTCCTCGACGAGCTCGATGAGCGCCTCGAGCTCGCGCTCTCGCCCGACCAGTGGGGTCACCCGCGTCGGGAGGTTGGTGGCATCGAGCGTTCGCAACGGCGGGTAGGAGTCATCTCCCAGTTGGTACAGCCGCTCGGGCGCGCCCATGTCCTTCAGACGGTGTTCGCCGAGATCGCGAATGCGCGGCGTGGCATCCAGCAACGATTGCGTTTGCGCCGAGAGCACGACCTGGCCGCCGTGAGCCGCGCTCATGATGCGCGCGCCGCGGTGCACGTCGATGCCGACGTACCCCTCGTCGGTGACGGTCGGCTCCCCGGTGTGCAACCCGATCCGAATCGACACCGGGCCGGCCCGGAGCGCCCGCTGGATGTCCGCCGCCGCTGTGGCGGCATCCGACGCTCGCGTGAACGCGATGAAGAAGGCGTCTCCCTGGGTGTCGATCTCGACGCCTCGATGAGCAGCGATCACCTCCCGCACGAGCTGCCGATGCGCGAGGAGCACCTCCGCATATCCAGCGCCGAGCTCATGCAGGAGTCGCGTCGACCCTTCGATGTCCGTGAACATGAATGTGACTGTTCCGCTCGGGAGGTCGAGCCGCATCCCGCCAGACTCACGCAACGATCCGGGACGGTCAAGGCGGGTGCTGCTGCGGCGCGGACACGCGGCATTGCTTCGACGTCCAACGGACGGAGGGCGCTAGGAGGCGAGCGGAGCTGCCTCCGCGAGGCCACCCAGCCAACACTTGCGGGGACTCACCGGACTCGCAACTGAAGGCTGAAGCGATTCCCGGGCGGCGTCCCGATCCGGAGCAGCGCACCGCGCTTGAGTCGGATCGTCCGGACGAAGACGCCCGCATCGTTCGTCAGCCGATCGTGCCCGACTGCCTGCCACTGGTTCTTGCGGAGCACCTCCAGCCGGTAACGCTTCCGGCCGGTCCGTCCGTTGCGGATCTGACCCCACACCACGGTCTCGAATCCGACTCGCCGCATTTCCGCGAACGGGATCTTGAATCCCTGCAGCGAGGGTTTCAACCGGTCGTCGATGAAGACGAGACCGGTCTGGAAGCGCGTGAGCATCGGCTCGTCGCGGTAGAGGTACTGGATCAGCATCGCGACCCGCGGCAGCCTCCACGCACGCATCGCCGCAAGACTGAGCAGCGTCGCCTGCCGGCGCGGAGACACGCCGAGGAACGTGTCCGGCGGATTCGTCTGGTAGCCGTACTCGGTGAGCCAGACCGGCTTCGGCCCGAAGTGACGCCTGACGAGGATGAGGAGCTTCGGGAGCGTCGCCATCGTGATCGACGGGCAGTTCTTGCAGCCGCCGCTGGACGGCGTCTCGTTCGGTCGCAAGGGGTACGGGTGGTGAGCGTAGGCGTCCAGCTTCGCGTGTGCGGCGGCCATGCCGCGCAGCCAGGTGACCGGGGCGATGCCACCCAAGCCGCCACGAGGCGCTGTCACGCCGCCGCCGACCTGCGCGTGCGGAAGAACGGCGTGGATCGCCTTGTACGCCGGGTTGAGCAGATGCTGGACGTAGATCGCGGCCCGCGTCGGCCTCAGCCAGAGCGGCTTGTTCGGCTCGTTCCAGATCAGCCAGTAGTGAACCCACGGGTAGCGCCTGGCGGCGGCGCGCGCGAAGGCGCTGAAGCGACTGGCCCGCGGCGGGGCGAAGTTCGGCGAGCGTCCCCCGTTCGCCCAGGCCGGGGTTCCGACCAGCGTGAGCACGGGCGTCAGACCGTAGCGGCGCAGCCCGCGCAGGATTCGGTCGGGGCGGCGCCAGTCGTAGGCGCGATCGCGCGGCGAGGCCCCATCCGCCGGCCGCCGCCGGGCGATCTCGTTCCAGTGGAGCGTGAAGCGAACGAGCGGGACACCGAGCCGCTTGAACGTCGCCAGCCGCTGGTTGAGAGTCCCCGGGCCGTACTGCAGCCAGGCGTCGTCCTGGATCCCGTAGCGGACTCCCCTCGAAGCCTGAGCAGAGCTCGCGGCGACGCAGGCCGTCACAGCGACCAACGTCGCGAACAGCAGCACCCGTCCCCCGGTCGTCGTCATGGGTGGCCGAACTCTCTCACGTCGCAGGTCGCCCATCCGTGCGAGGAGTCTCACCGGTCGATGACCCCGGGCCGACGACAGCGTCGAACTTCCCGATGCGCGGTCTGCCTCCCGACGGGATCCCGACACGCTGGCAGCCGGACGGCCTCCGACCGCGTCTGCCCGCCGCCTCGCCGGCGGTGCCGGTAGCCGCCGGTCGGTGGCCTACGCGGGGCGCGGCGGGCGTTCGAAGCTGACGAGCTCCCAGAGCCGACCTCGTTCCCGGGTGGCGAGCTCGAGGTCGTGTGAGCTCGCGACGTCGAGAATCGCCGTCGGCGCGTGCAGGTAGACGCGGAATGCATTTCGTCGGAGGCGCTGAAATCGGTTGATCGCGCCAAGGCCAACTCGTATCCACCAGACGTCCCGCGGGAAGGTCAGGAGCAGTTGGTCACGAGCGTGGTCGGCGGCGGCGCCGACGAGCGTCTCGTAGTCGGGGTAACAGCAGACCACCCGGTGCAGCACGACAACGTCCGCCGGCGCGAGCTCGGCGGCCCGCTCGGCGAAATCGAGCAGCCGCCGGTCGGCACGTGCCTCGAGCCCGTTGGCGTGAAGCAGGTCGGCGGCGTACGGGTCGTATGCGGGCGAGAGCTCCACGTTCACCGTTCGCGCAACGCCGGCCTGGAGCAGCTCGAGTTGGATCGCGCCGATCCCACCGCCCACCTCCAGCACCGTCTTCCCCTCGACCCCATGGCCCTGAACGAGCTCGACGATCCGCCGCGCGTTGCCGTCGAGTCCCTTCCGGCGGTAGCGGCGAGCATCACGCCGCGCGACACCCTCGTTGAAGAACTCGTCGCACCCTTTCCCGGAACAACAGCTCATCGTCGGAAGCCTCCAAATTCGCGTGTGCTCAGGCTAACGCCCTCGTCGACGCGGCAATGGCTCGGCTGCGAAGGTCGGCTACCGGACGTCGGTCTCGAGCTTGTGCTCGAGTTCACGGAGCCGCCGAGCCAGTGGCATCTTCGAGGCCCTGTCTGTGTGCAAGGTGTCGAGCGCGCAGGCCAGGAAGCACGCCGCACCTAGCGACGTGCTCCAGTTGGCTGCGGCCTGGTCGAGCATCGATCCGGTCGAAGGAACGAGATAGCCGGCGACGGCCGAGACTCCGAAGAAGACGCAGCCGAGGAGATTCACCGCGGGTTGCCACCATCCCGCCTCGCCGCGCACCGGCCAGGGTCCGTGACGTGCCGAGGCGCGGTAGGCGATCGCGCCTGAGACGAGGAAGCAGATCGACCCACGCCAGTCGGGCCGCCAGACGAGCTTGTCGTACTCAGGGCTCGTCAGAGCGGTATGCATCGCCTGGTACGTCGTCACGTTGAAGAACACCGTGCCTGCGGATTGAACGATCGCTGCCCACCAGCCCGCCCGGCCGCCGCGCGGGGAGCGCCGGTCGGGCCACGCCAGCCGGCTCTGTAACCCTCCGCCGGCCGTGAACAGGATCGAGCCCACGAAGAACGTGGTCGCGTCAGCCGACTCGCCCACCAGTTGGACGTAGCCCGGGAACGGTCCGACGAGGAAGCACGTCGACCCGAGAGCAAAGAACAGAGCCATCCAACGCTCGCGACTCATGCCCCGAGACGCGTTCCGTCCGACTGCATCGCCAAGGCCCGGACTCTGTCGTACTTACTCGAACGACGCAGATCGTGAGATAGCGTCTCGGCAACCGAAAGCTTCAAGGCAGGCACTGTCATCCTCACACCACTCGCACGTGCAGTCGTGAGCCCGCTCCTGCCTCAGGCGTGCGGCCGGCCCGGTGCTATCCGAAGCAAGGATCCTGACAGCAGATGACTGTCACGAAGCTCGATAGTCGGAGCGGCTGCCTGCTCGTCGGAGGCAAGCGCGTCTTTCCGCTCGGCCTGTCGGATCCGCCTCCGGTCAACGGCACGGCGCCGAACGGAAAGCCGGCCTGGACGGAGATTGCGAGCGCCGGTGCCAACTTCGCCCGCAACTACACCGTCTGGACTGCCGCAGGCGCTGCCGAGCAACTGCTCGCAGTCGGCCGGCAACTCGAGGCCGCCGAGCAACACGGGCTGCAGATGTGGGTCGCGCTCGCAGGGCTCGACAACAATCTGTCGCAGAAGTCGCTGCTCGACAAGATCGTCAACACGCTCAAGGGGCACCCCGGACTCGGCGTGTGGAAGGGAGCCGACGAGCCGGCACACGGACACATTCCGGCGGCCGGGCTGGTGGCGGTTCGGAACCACCTGAAGACGCTCGACCCCGACCATCCAATCGCGATCATCCAGGCGCCTCGTGCTCCAGCTCCGAAACGCGGAGCCCCTGATCGGCGGCTGACGATCGCCGCGATCAAACCGTACGCGGCTGCCTGCGACATCCACGGCATCGACATCTATCCCGTCTCCAAGCCGCCGGGTCGGCACGCGGGCGGGCCGCCGGTCAACACCGACATCAGCGTCGTCGGCGACATGACTCGCATCGTCGCGCGCGCAACCAGCCGGAAGGCGATCTGGATGACGCTGCAGATCGCCTGGAGCGGCGTGCTGCCGCCGCAGCACCCGCTGGTCTTCCCCACCTTCCCACAGGCTCGCTTCATGGCGTACGACGCGATCGTCGCGGGCGCCCGCGGGCTTTTCTTCTTCGGCGGTCATCTCCCGCACGCGATGAACCCGCAAGACAAGCGACGAGGCTGGAACTGGAGCTACTGGAACCGAGTCCAGCGGCCACTGCTCCGGGAACTCAGCGACGGCCCGCACACCGCCGCGCTCACCGCCCCGCTCGCAGCACACCCGGTCACCGCCAACGCCGCCGACATCGCCGTCAGCGCCCGCCAGGACGGCAACGCCCTCTACCTGATCGCGGTTCGAAGAAGCCCGACCAAGCACGGCAAGGTTCGCTTCAGCGGCCTCCCCGCAGGCATCCGGAAGGGCACGGTGCTCGCACACCCCGGCGGCAACCCGGCCCGACCGGTCACCGTCACCCGCGGCGCGTTCACCGACCCTGCCGCATTCGAACCGCACAACGCACGCGTCTACCGCTTCCCCCTCACCCGCCACTGAGGCGCCCGCTGCCCGCCCTGCCGGCATACCCCTGGCCGCTGAAGCCGTTCGCCGCCCAGCACCCCGTGCGTGGCTTCCTGTGCGACCCGCGCATCGCCGGCGGCGGCAGAACCTTCCACTTCGGCATCGACATCGCCGCCCCCGCCGGTACCGCCGTCTACGCCGTGGCTCCCGGCAAGGTCTCCTACGGCTCGCCCGGCGACGTCACCGCGAACGGCGGCATCGTCGTCGTCGAAGCGAACGCCCGCAACTTCGGCTACTGGCACCTCGCCCCGTCCGTC
Organism: uncultured Actinomycetes bacterium; assembly: GCA_963698925.1. Lineage (GTDB taxonomy): Bacteria > Actinomycetota > Thermoleophilia > Gaiellales > Gaiellaceae > PALSA-600. The sequence continues at coordinate 234,523 of CAVOSR010000010.1, forward strand.
CAACCCGGCAGTCGCGTGCCCCTGCACGGCCTGCTCGGCCACATCGCAGCACAGCCCGAAGACTGGGGCCACCTCCACTTCGCCGAATCCACCCACGACCGAAACGGCATCACCTACTGGAACCCACTCCGCCCCGGCGCCCTCACCCCCTTCCACGACTACGGGCCTCCCGTGATCGAGGCGATCAGCGCCTCCCTCCCACCCAAGCGGCTCCACGGACTCGTCGACTTCTCGGTCAGAGCGCACGACAACACTCCAATCGCCGTCAACCAGCCAAAGCCGCCCGGCTGGCGCGGCCTGCCCGTCACCCCCGCCCGCATCCGCTGGCGCCTCACACGGAACACCAGAACCGTCGTGCCATGGCGAGTCGTCTTCGACCACCGCAGTTCGTTCCGACCGCACGTCCACGGGACCCCGCCCAGCGACACCAACTTCGCCGCCATCTACACACCCGACACCACACAGAACAACCCCAACACTCCCGGCAACTACCACTTCTGGCTCACCCGCCACTTCAACACCAACCACTACCCCGACGGCACCTACCACGTCGAAGTCGAAGCAAGCGATGTCCGCGGCAACCCGCGAACCGCCGCCCTCGAGGTGACGTTCAGCAATACCGGCTAAGGCTGCTCCTCTTCCCGTCGCTCGAGTCGCTCGATCGTTCATGATCCCCGCGCACACCGCAACTGACACAAGGGGGGATGACGATGCGTGTCTCGTCCATTGGCGGTTCACTTCTGTCCAAGGGGGGTTTCGTCGCGCTACTTGCGCTCGCGGCGGTGGGGCTTTCGCTCACGCTCGGGCTCTCGAGCTCCGCCCCGGCGGCCTCGGCCGACGTCGGGTGCTTCGGGGGCCCGCCGATCGGCGGACTCGTGCGGCACGCTCACCGAGGCGAACCTCCACAGCCTCGTGAACGACCTGACGCTGGCGCAGAAGGTCGGGCTCGTGCACGGCCAGAGCGAGACGACCGATCCGCTGACCGGCTGCGGCAACACGGGCCAGCCGAATGCGTTTCCCGGTGATCAACCCCGGCGCGACCGGCTCTGCACTCGTTGCCGGCTGCGTCGGCCAGGCCGGCGTCAACAATGGCGTCAAGAGCCTCGGCATCCCGCCGCTCGCGGCAGACCGACGGGCCTGCGGGCGTCCGGCTGAGCCACCAGGAGACGGGCTTGCCGGCGCCGGTCGGGCTGACGGCGACGTTCGATCGCGACGCGGCGAACGCGTACGGCGTCGTGATCGGCCGCGAGGGGCGCGCGACGAACCAGGACGTCCTCTACGCGCCGATGATCAACCAGGTCGCGTTCCAGACCGCCGGCCGCAACTTCGAGACGCTCGGCGAGGACCCGTTCCTCGCGGGCGAGCTGGTCGCGGACGAGACCCTCGGCGTGCAGAGCGAGGGGCTGATCGTGACGCTGAAGCACATGGCGATGAACGACTTCGAGAACTCGCGGACGAATACCGCGGTCAAGCTCGACGAGCGGATGCTGCACGAGCTCGAGCTGCAGGCCTTCGAGAAGGGAATCGAGGAGGGCCACGCCGGGCTCGATCATGTGCGCCTACAGCCGCATCAGCCAGTCGGACACCGGCTTCGACACCTACTCGTGCGGCAACAACCTGCTGCTGAACGACGATCGCGCGCGACACGTTCGGCTTCACGGGCTGGGTGCTGACCGACTTCGGCGCGTCCACCGGCTGAGCGACATCCTCGGCGGCGTCGACTCGGCGATGCCGAACGGCAACAACGCCGGCATCCGCGACGAGCCGGACCCGGGCAACCTCGCTGACCCGCCGTTCAACAACAACGTCTTCGCGAACGGCGCCGGCTTCCCCGGCGGTGCGCCGGGCAGCGGCAAGACGCTGACGCAGGCCGTGCTGAACGGGACGAACGAGATCCCGGTCAACGGCAACTACCCACCGATCCCGGCCACGAGCGGCGCGCAGTGGGCGGCGGCGCTCGACTCAGGCGGTCTTCCACATCCTCACCTCGATGAACCGTGCCCGGCTGCTCGAAGGCACGCCGTACGGCTCGCAGAGCGGCGGCTGCACCGCGGCCGCCGCGAACTGCACGCCCGTGTGGCCGGCGCGGCCCGACCTCGCGGCGCTGATGGCGCCCGACTTCGCGATCGCGAAGGACGTGGCGGAGAAGGGCGCGACGCTGCTGAAGAACAGCGACGGCGCACTGCCGCTGAAGGCCTCCGACTTCACCGGCGACGGCGTTGTCGTGATGGGCCCGACCGCCACGGCGACGTACGTCGGCGGCGGCGGCAGCGCGCACGTGACACCGTTCGAGCCGATCACGAACTCGCTGACCGCGCTGCGGACCGCGGCGGGCAGCGGCACGGTCAACTACGTCCAGGGCTACGACCTCGACGGCGAGGTCGTGCCGTCGTCGGCGGCAACGGTGCCAGCCGGCACATCCGTCCTTCCGGGAGGACTCCCACCCGGCAGACGCCGGCTTCGCCGGGCAGCACGGCTGGCTGCGCCAGCAGGTCTCGACGACGATTCCCGCCTCCGGCTCGCAGCCGGCGCCTGCTCGGGCACGTGCGCGGCCGACCGCGTCGACCCGACCGTGGACTACACGACCGGATCGACCACGCTGCCCGCCGGCACGGCGTGGCGCTGGACGACGACGTTCACCGCGCCGTCGGCCGGCTCGTGGCAGCTGAAGGTCTTCGTCAAGAACCAGTCGAGCGCACAGCTCTTCGTCGACGGGCTCGCGAACGCCCAGCGGCGCGATCAACATGGGCGCGTACGGCGTCGCCGCCGGCGGCATCGGCGGCTCGTCGATCTCCGCGTGGGACGGGCTCGCGCAGACGGCGAAGTCCCACGAGGGTCTCGAGCTCCAGCAGGCCGGCTTCACGCAGACGTTCGCGGCCGGCGAGACGCACAGCCTCGACCTGCGGGCCTACGCCAACGGCACCGACCCGCTGTCGGTGCGCTTCGAGTGGGTCCCGCCCGACTGGCAGACCCAGTCGATCGCCGAGGCCGTCGCGGCGGCCTCGACCGCGAACAAGGTCGTGCTCTTCGCCTTACGACGACGGCACCGAGGGCGTCGACCGCGGCGGGAACGACCAGAACGCCGGGCTTCAGCTTCCCGGCTGGCAGGACGCAGCTGATCGCGGCCGTCGCGGCGGCGAATCCCAACACCGTCGTCGTCCTCAACACGGGCGACGCCGTCTACATGCCGTGGCTTTCGAGCGTGAAGTCGGTGCTCGAGATGTGGTACCCGGGCGTCGCAGGCGGCGTCGCCACGGCCGACGTGCTCGACGGGTGCCGTCAACCCGAGCGGCAAGCTGCCGATCACCTTCCCGGACGGCTCGGCACCGCAGCCGCGGTTCCCGACCGACGACCCCGGCTGCAACCCGGCCGCGATCGTTATCCCGAACAACAACACCGGGACCGGGGCGAACGACGGCAATTGCCCCCTCTACCCGGGCGTGTTCATGAGCAACCCGGCCCAGGGAAACCACACCTACCGCACCGTCGACATGACCCCGAACGGGATCTTCCAGGGCTACCGGTGGTACGACGTTCACGACAAGGTGCCGCTCTTCCCGTTCGGGCACGGCCTCTCGTACACGACCGTTCGACTACTCGAACCTGAGCGCTGACGCCGGGTGTCGGGACGATGACCATCGCCTTCGACGTGAAGAACTCGGGCACGGTCGCCGGCGACGAGGTGCCGCAGGTCTACGTCGGTGCGCCGGACTCGCCGCCGGTACCGATGGCCGTCAAGAGCCTCGCGGGCTTCGAACGCGTCTCGCTTGCGCCCGGCGAGCGCAAGCACGTGACGATCGCGGTCGCACCGCGGGCGTTCCAGTACTGGGACGTCGAGAGGCACGACTGGGCGACAGCGTGGGGCAAGCGCACGATCTCGGTCGGCTCCTCGTCGCGCGACATCCGGCTGTCCGGCGACGATGCACCTTTGAAGCCTGCGGCGGAGGAGGTCAAGGATCTGCTGGCGGTGGTCCAGGGGGTCGGGCCTGGCAAGAGCCTCAACGACAAGGTTCTGGAAATCCAGAGCCTGATCGCGGCGAATCAGAAGGCGAAGACCTGCGCGGCGATCGTTGCCTTCAAGAACGAGGTCAAGGCGCAGGCAGGCAAGCAGATCCCGACCGCCACGGCTGTCGCACTGCAGCACGAGGCAGATCGAGTCGCGGCTTCCGTCGGCTGCTGAAACTGCCGACTCCAGAAGCGGAGAGCATCGGACGCGGTCCGATGCTCTCCGCGGCGCTCAGGTCACCGCCTCCCGTCGGCGTCGAGCCTCGAAGGCCGCCGCAATCGCTGGAGGCGCGCGCCAACCACGCGGTAACTCCGAGGCAATCCTGCGGCTTCGCCGCAGTCCGCCGAGGTGCACATGTGATTAGGGTCAGCACATGGCCGTCCGACCTCGGTGCACGACGTGAGCGGGCCGATGCGTGACGTCACTCCGCTGCCCGATCTGCTGCATGGACCGGTTCACACCGGCCCGGTTCGCGAGCAGCGTCCGCGCTACGTCGATCTGTTGCCGCCCTGCAATGCCGGCTGCCCCGCCGGGGAGAACATCCAGGCATGGCTGTCGCACACGCAGGCCGGTCGCCACGAACAAGCCTGGCGCCAACTGGTCGCCGACAATCCGTTCCCCGCGATCCACGGGCGCGTCTGTTACCACCCGTGCGAGAGCGTCTGCAACCGCGCCGAGCTCGACAGCGCGGTGTCGATTCACTCGGTCGAGCGGTTCCTCGGCGACCTCGCACTCGAACAGGGCTGGCACTTCGACGCTCCACCGGTTCGCAGCGGTCGACGGATCCTCGTCGTCGGTGCCGGCCCGTGCGGCCTGTCGGCTGCCTACCACCTCGCCCGGCTCGGGCACGAGGTGGAGATCCGCGACTCCGGAGAGCAGGCGGGCGGCATGATGCGGTACGGCATCCCGGCCTATCGCCTGCCGCGCGACGTGCTCACCGGCGAGCTCGACCGGATCGAGGCGATGGGCGTGCGTGTGATCACCGACCACAAGGTCGAGGATCTGGCGGCCGAACGCGAGGAGGGCTCGTTCGATGCTGTCTTCATCGCGATCGGAGCGCACCTCTCGAAACGGGTCGACATCCCTGCGCGCGACACCGGCCGGATTGTCGACGCAGTGTCGTTCCTGCGCAACGTCGCCTCTGGAGAACGCCCGCTGATCGGCAGGCGGGTCGCGGTGTACGGCGGCGGGAACACGGCGATGGACGCAGCCCGCGTCGCCCGCAGGATGGGCGCCGACGAAGCGCTGATCGTCTACCGGCGAACCCGCGAGCAGATGCCTGCGCATTTCGACGAAGCAGACGACGCCGAGCGCGAGGGCGTGCGGATCCACTGGCTCCGCACGATCACGACCTTCGACGGACCGGAGCTGCAGGTCGAGGTGATGGAACTCGACGACACGGGGTACCCACAGCCCACCGGCCGATTCGAGACGCTGGCCGCCGACACGGTCATCCTGGCACTCGGCCAGGAGTCCGACACGGGCTTCTTGCGCCAGGTGCCGGGAGTGAGCTTCGAGCGCGACGGCAGCGTCCAGATCTCGCCGTCGTTCGAGACCGGCAGCCCCGGCCTGTTCGCCGGCGGCGACATGGTGCCGAGCGAGCAGACCGTCACGGTCGGCGTGGGCCATGGCAAGAAGGCAGCGCGACACATCGACGCCTGGCTACGGCAGACCGACTGGGCGAGCGCACCGAAGCATGCGTCGGCGAGCTTCGACAAGCTCCACCTCTGGTATTTCGGGGACAACGCCCGACGACGGCAACCTGAGCTCGCGCCCGACGAGAGAATCGCAGGATTCGCCGAAGTGGTCGGCAGCCTCACGCCGGACGAGGCCGTCTACGAAGCCGGTCGGTGCCTGTCGTGCGGTAACTGCTTCGAATGCGACGGCTGCCTGGGCGCATGTCCCGAGGACGCCGTGATCAAGCTGGGCGTGGGCCATCGCTACGAGTTCGACTACAGTCGCTGCACCGGCTGCGGCGCGTGCTTCGAGCAATGCCCGGTACACGCGATCGAGATGGTCGCGGAGCTCGAGTGATGCGCGCGACGATCGACGGCAACGAAGCCGCGGCATCGGTCGCGTACCGGCTGAACGAGGTCTGCTGCATCTACCCGATCACCCCGTCCTCACCGATGGCCGAGCTGGCCGACGAATGGTCGAGCCAGGGGAAAGCGAACATCTGGGGAACCGTGCCGGGCGTCGTCGAGATGCAGAGCGAGGGTGGCGCCGCCGGCGCGCTGCACGGGGCGCTGCAGAGCGGGGCGCTCGCGACGACGTTCACCGCGTCGCAGGGGCTGCTGCTGATGATCCCGAACATGTACAAGATCGCCGGCGAGCTGACGTCCGCCGTGCTGCACGTCGCCGCGCGGTCACTCGCCGCACAAGGCCTCTCGATCTTCGGCGACCACTCCGACGTGATGGCCGCCCGCCAGACCGGCTTCGCGCTGCTCGCTTCGGCTTCGGTGCAAGAGGCCCACGACTTCGCGCTGATCGCGCAGGCGGCGACGCTTCGGACGCGCGTGCCGTTCGTGCATTTCTTCGATGGGTTCCGAACCTCCCACGAGTTGAACACGATCGAGCTGCTCACCGACGACGACCTGCGCGCGCTCGTGCCAGACGAGCTCGTGCACGCGCATCGCGACCGGGCGCTCTCGCCGGAACGCCCGTTCATTCGCGGCACCGCGCAGAACCCGGACGTCTACTTCCAGGCGCGCGAGACCGTCAATCCCTTCTACGCACGCGTGCCGGGGGCCGTCGAAGCTGCGATGGCGCAGCTCGCCGATCGCGTCGGCCGTCGCTACCACGTCGTCGACTACTTCGGGCACCCCGAGGCCGACCGCGTGCTGGTCGTGATGGGCTCCGGCGGTGAGACGATCCAGGAGACAGTCACCTCGCTGAACGCGGGCGGCGAGCAGGTCGGTGTCCTCCAGGTTCGGCTCTACCGGCCGTGGCCGGCGAAGGAGCTCGTCGCAGCGCTGCCGGCCAGCGTTCGTCACGTCGCCGTGCTCGACCGGACGAAGGAGCCCGGCTCGGTCGGAGAGCCGCTCTTCCTCGACACGGTCGCCACGCTGACCGACGCCTTCGCCGACGGCGAGCTGGCCGTGCTGCCGAGAATCGTCGGCGGCCGGTACGGCCTCTCCTCGAAGGAGTTCACGCCGGGCATGGTCGCCGGTGTGTTCGGCGAGCTGGCTGCTGCGCGTCCACGGCGCCGGTTCACCATCGGGATCAACGACGACGTCTCGATGACGAGCCTCGACTACGACGACGACCTCGACATCGAACCGGCCGAGACCGTGCGCGCGATCTTCTTCGGGCTCGGGTCCGACGGCACGGTCGGCGCGAACAAGAACACGATCAAGATCCTCGGCAACGAGGGCCTCCATGCGCAAGGCTACTTCGTCTACGACTCGAAGAAGTCCGGCTCGCAGACCGTCTCGCACCTTCGCTTCGGACCGCAGCCGATCCGGGCGCCGTACCTCGTGCGGCAGGCGGGCTTCATCGGCTGCCACCAGTTCAACCTGCTCGACCGGGTCGACGTGCTCGGCCCGGCGGCTGCCGGCGCGACGCTCCTGCTCAACTGCGCGCGCCCGGCAGGCGAGGTGTGGGACGCCTTGTCGCAGCCGGTGCAGGAGCAGATCCTGGCCAAGCAGATCGAGGTGTGGACGATCGACGCCGGCAGCATCGCGCGCGAGGTCGGGCTCGCCGGGCGGACCAACATCATCCTGCAGACCTGCTTCTTCGCCCTCTCCGGCGTCCTGCCGCGTGAGCAGGCGATCGAGCGGATCAAGGCCGCGGTCGAGAAGACCTACGGTCGCCGCGGCGCCGAGGTGGTCGCGCGCAACCAGGCCGCCGTCGACCGCGCGCTCGCAGGGCTGCACCGCGTCGAGGTGACGGAGCGGGTGACTGCGACCCGCGGCCTCCCCCCGGTTGTACCGGCACACGCACCCGAGTTCGTTCGTACGGTCACGGCTGCGATGCTCGCCGGTCGAGGCGACGAGCTGCCGGTCAGTGCGCTCCCGGTCGACGGCACCTACCCGAGCGGAACAACCGCGTACGAGAAGCGCAACATCTCGGACCTGGTCGCCGCCTGGGACTCCGACCTCTGCATCCAGTGCGGCAACTGCAGCTTCGTCTGCCCGCACAGCGTCATTCGCTCCAGGCAGTTCGACGAGGCGAGCCTGGACGGGGCACCGGACGGGTTCCAATCTGCTCCGCTCAACGCGGTCGGCCTGCCGAACGCGCGCTACACGCTGCAGGTCTACGTCGAGGACTGCACCGGCTGCGGGCTCTGCGTCGAGGCGTGCCCGGTGACGGCGCCCGCTGATCCGGTTACCAAGGCGATCAATCTCGTTGCGCTCGAGCCGCTGGTCGAGATCGAGCGCGAGAACATCGCGTTCTTCGAGACGCTGCCGCCGAGCGACCGGGCGCGCGTCGATTTCGGCACCGTGCGCGGCACCCAGTTCCTCGAGCCGCTGTTCGAGTTCTCCGGCGCGTGCGCCGGCTGCGGGGAGACGCCGTACGTGAAGCTCCTCTCACAGCTGTTCGGCGATCGCCTGATGGTCGCCAACGCGACCGGCTGCTCGTCGATCTACGGCGGCAACCTGCCGACAACGCCGTGGACGACGGACGCGACCGGGCGTGGCCCCGCGTGGTCGAACTCGCTGTTCGAGGACAATGCCGAGTTCGGGCTCGGCTTCCGCCTGGCCGCAGACAGGCACCTCGAGCTCGCGCGCAGGCGCCTCGGTGAGCTGCGCGAGCAGATCGGCGGGGAGCTGGTCGACGAGATCCTGGCCGCGCCGCAACTCCGCGAGTCCGAGCTGCATGCGCAGCGCGACCGAGTGCTGGAGCTGCGACGGCGGCTCGACGGCCTCGAAGGGCCGCTGGTCGCAGACCTGCAGAGCGTGGTCGACCACCTCGTCCGCCGCAGCGTCTGGATCGTCGGCGGCGACGGCTGGGCGTACGACATCGGCTCGAGCGGCCTCGATCACGTTCTCGCCAGTGGGCGCAACGTCAACGTGCTCGTGCTCGACACCGAGGTCTACTCGAACACCGGCGGCCAGATGTCCAAGTCGACGCCCCTCGGCGCGGTCGCCAAGTTCGCCGCCGCCGGGAAGACCGTCCCCAAGAAGGACCTGGCGCTGCAGGCGATCGCCTACGGGAGTGTCTACGTCGCGCGCGTCGCGATGGGCGCCGATCCACAGCAGACGCTGAGCGCATTCCGCGAGGCAGAGGCCTTCGACGGCCCCTCGCTGATCCTCGCCTACAGCCACTGCATCGCGCACGGGATCGAGATGCGCGACGGGCTCGACCAGCAGTACCGCGCCGTGGCGAGCGGCTACTGGCCGTTGATGCGGTACGACCCGGTGCTGCGAGCGGCCGGCGGCAACCCGTTCCTGCTCGACTCGCCGCGGCCACGCATCCCGCTCGCGGAGTACACGAACCGGGAGCTCCGCTACCGCAGCCTGACGAACACGAACCCCGCCGAGGCGGAGCGGCTGCACAGCCTCGCCGAGCAGGCGGTCGGCCAGCGCTGGGACGTGTACGAGGAGATGGCGACCCGCGGCGCTCAGCACTTCGCCGCCGATGCACGGAGCGACGGCGAATGAACCTGTCCACCCACTACATGGGCCTAGCCCTGCGCAACCCCCTCGTCGCCTCGGCATCGCCGTTGTCGCAGACGGTCGACGGCGTGCGCCGACTGGCCGACGCCGGGGTCGGCGCGGTCGTTCTGTACTCGCTCTTCGAGGAGCAGCTCCGCCGTGAAGCCGCCGAGAACGCGCGCCTCGTCGACGCCGGGGCAGAGAGCTTCGGCGAGTCGCTCTCCTACTTCCCCTCGGCTGCCGACGACGATGCCGGCCCGCGGCGGTACCTGAGCCTGCTCGAGCGTGCCGCGGCAGCAGTCGACGTCCCGGTGATCGCGAGCTTGAACGGCGTCACGCCCGCAGGCTGGACCAACTACGCGCGTTCGATGCAGGACGCAGGCGCCGCGGCGATCGAGCTGAACATCTACTACCTGCCGGGCGACGTCCAGATGAGCGGGCGAGATGTGGAGCAGCGACACGTGGACGTGCTGCAACACGTCAAGGACGCGGTCAGCGTGCCGGTTGCGGTGAAACTCAGCCCGTACTTCAGCTCGACCGGCGAGCTCGCTGTGCGACTGGACGATGCAGGTGCCGACGCACTCGTCCTCTTCAACCGGTTCCTGCAGCCGGACATCGACCCCGAGAAGCTCTCGGTCGTCCACCAGATCGGCCTCTCGAGCGCGACCGAGGCTCGACTGCCGCGCACGTGGATCGCGCTGCTGCATGGGCGTGTGCGGGCGTCGCTCGCGGCGACCACGGGTGTCGAGACAGCCGCCGACGTCGCCAAGTACCTCCTGGCGGGCGCCGACGTCGTGATGACCGCGTCTGCGCTGCTGCGTCACGGCCCCGAGCACGCGACCGTGCTGCTCGACGGTCTGACCGAGTGGATGGGACGCAAGGGCTTCACCGGCGTCGACGGGTTCCGGGGCCTACTCGCGGTCCCGCACGACACGGACGAGGCGGAGTACGAGCGAGCCGCGTACGTCGGAGCGCTTCGCGAGGCGAACAGCGGCCGTTACGACCCCGGCACAAGCGGAGAGCCCGTCTAGCGGGCTCTCCGACAACGACCTCGTACAAGTCTCATCTGCGTTGTAGTCGGGCTTGCTTTGCGGTCGTTGTGAGGACATCTTGGCACGCGCCGGCCGTGCAGAAATCCGTACCGGCTACTGACCCGACACGGGGCTGGACCGGATGGCAGTTCGAACATCGAGAACGAAGCTGAACCGAAAATGGCGGATACACGGCAGCCAAGCACGTACGGAGGCCTTCGGATTCTGATCGCCGGCGGTGGCGTTGCGGGTCTCGAGGCACTCCTCGCGCTGCGAGCGCTCGCCGGTGACCTGGTCGACCTGGAGCTCCTCGCGCCCGAACCGTTCTTCTGGTACCGGCCGCTTGCCGTCGCCGAGCCGTTCGACGCCGGAGCCACGCATCATTTCGAGCTCGCCTATATCGCCGACACGGTGTCCGCACGGTCCACGCTCGGCGAGCTCACCTCGGTCGACACCACAGCACGCGTCGCACGCACGGGGCACGGCTCGGAAATCCCGTACGACGCACTCGTGATCACGTGCGGTGCGCTCCCGCGACCTGCGTTCGCCGGCGCTCTCACCTTCCGCGGCCCCGCCGACAGCGACGCGTTTCGCAGTATCCTCGCCGAAGCCCACTCCGGCCTCGTTCACTCGATCGCGTTCACGCTACCCCGGCTCGGAGTCTGGCCGCTGCCGCTCTACGAGCTTGCGCTGCTCACGGCGCACGAGCTCGAACGAGACAGTGCCACCGTCGACCTTTCGATCGTCACGCCGGAGCCGTCTCCGTTGTCGATCTTCGGTACCGCCGCGAGCAACGCCGTTCGCGAGCTGCTCGCCGATCGCGGGATCAGCCTCTACACGGGCAGGTCCCCGGTTCGCCACCAGGACGGCGTGCTCGAGTTCGTTCCCGACGGAGGCGTCGCCGCAGAGCGTGTCGTCTCGCTCCCTCGGCTCGAAGGGTTGCGCATCCTCGGCATCCCGCAGGACGACGACGGTTTCATCGCCACGGACCTGAGCGGGCGCGTGCGTGGGCTCGAGGACGTCTACGCCGCGGGCGACATCACCGACTACCCGGTCAAGCAGGGCGGGATCGCGACGCAGCAGGCCGATGCCGTGGCCACGGCGATTGCAGCCCGAGCCGGCGCCACCGTGCAGCCCCGTCGCTTCGCACCGGTGCTGCGCGGCCTGCTGCTGACGGGTGACTCGCCGCGCTACCTCCGGAGCGACCTCGGCAGCGGCCGCGGAGACGTCGGAACGATCACGCAGGAGCCGCTCTGGTGGCCTCCCGGCAAGATCGTCGGCCGGCACCTTGCCCCCTTCCTCGCCGAGCACAGCGGTTTCGAGCTGCTGCTGCCGTCCGACCAGCAAGCGGGGGCGCTCGAGGTCGAGATCGAGCTGCCCCCGAATTAGAGGTCGGCCGCGTGCCGGCGCCGAACTCGAGCGCGTTCTCGGACATCCGCCACGTAGCCGGCGACGGTCCGAGCAGGGAAAGCGAGGGTATGGGACGAATGTTCCGTTTGACACCAAGTTGGAGGTGGTGAATGGCGGCTTCGACACGCGCATGGACTGGTTGGATTGGCTTCGCCGGGCTCGCGATGGTCGTGATCGGTTCGATCGACTTCTTCGAGGGTCTGATTGCGGTGATTCGGGGGAGCTACTACGTCGCGACACCGAACCAGATCATCCTGTTCGACACGACGAAGTGGGGATGGATCACGATGATCCTCGGCGTGGTGCTCGCTCTGGTCGGGCTCGGCCTCGTCAGTGGGGCCGGCTGGGCGAGGTGGACGGCGATCGTCGTCCTTGTCCTCAACTTGCTCGAACAGCTGGCGTGGCTTGGCAACTCGTCATACACGCTCTGGACGCTGACGGTGATCGCCCTCGAAATCGTCGTGCTCTACGCGCTGACGGTTCGTTGGGGTGACCGCTCCGTAGAAGCGATGTAGCTAGGACAGCCGAGCAGCACGGGATCGGAACCGGCGTCGGCCACAATTACGCGGCCGACGCCGGCCAGGCCAGGACTGCACGGGAGGACGGTCGAGCCGACCCACCGAGCCGCAGGCACCCGACCAACGACTCTGAGCACCTAGCCTCGTCGACGGTTGACAGCGGCGGCCGATGGTGGGACATTCGCGCAGACACTGCGGCGAACAACCAGATCTGGGGACGACGTGGTGCAAGACGCCTGGACAGAGCAGCCCATGACTTGCGCATATGGGCTTGGTCGATCGCCGGCTGTGTGCTGCGGCCGTTCCCGGTGAGAGGGAGGCGAACGTGTTTCCGATCGACATCATCACGTGCCCGCAGTGGGGCGCGCGCAAGCCGAAGCAGGGAATCAAAACCGTCGGCGCGGCGGGGCGGATCATCATCCACCACACGGCGGGCCACCATGCCGAAATCAGCCATCCCGGCGACGAGTCGCGCGAGGAGTCGATCCGGTACGCGCGGGCGATCCAGGCGTACCACATGGATCACAACGGCTGGATCGACTCCGGGCACAACTTCCTCGTCTGCCGTAACGGGCTGATCCTCCAGGGACGCTGGCTCAGCGTCAGCGCGGTGCAGGCCGGCCACATGGTCGACTCGGCTCACTGCCCCGGGCAAAATCACAACGTCGGCATTGAGCACGAGCATCACGGAACCGAAGCAATGACGGCTGCACAGCGGCAAGCATCCGCGCTGCTGATCGCCTGGATCTCTTTCCACTACGACCGGCACGCGGCATTGCCGCTCGCGCCGCACCATCACTACGTTGCGACGGATTGCCCGGCAAACCTGGAAGCCGAGATCCCCCATCTGACGCAGATCGCAAACGCGATCCTTGCCGAGGCCGCGACGGGGGCCGCCGTGCCGGGCTAGTCGTCGCACGGGGGTCTCGCGTCAGTCGCGTCACTCACCGATGCGATCAGGGACTTCACTGAACTTGCACCCGTTTCGGTGCGAGTTGGACGCCGACGGATTGCTCGTGGCACGAGGTCGCGATACGTTCAGCATTCGCGTCGTCCGACCAGGGGCTTGTCATGACTGCTGACGCTGTGAGAACGCCGTTGCCGTTGCTCCTGATCCGCGGCTTCGGCGGCATGGGTGTCGAGGACGAAAAGAAGATGCCCTATCAAGGCTTCAACGATGGCACCGTCTATCCGCGTAAGCGCGGTCCGAACTACATCTACGAGGGCATGATCCTGCGTTTCATGAAGTCGGACTGGCAGTACCAGGACGCGACCAACGTGATCGGCTACTACAGCAAGCCGGTCGTTGAGTCGACGCCGATCCCGGACGAGCTCGCGCATTTCGACCCAAGCTTTTTCTACGGCACGCCGGCGCCCGGTGAGGATCCGGATTCGAAGTACAAGATCATCGTCGATCCGGCGATGGCGCTGTACCTGTTGCGCACAACCGAAGATCCGCTGCGCACGCTGTGGGTGTTTCGGTACTACGACCTCGACGAGCGCAGATTCCCCTTCTACGGGCAGGCGCTCGTGCGGCTGATCGACTTCATTCGAGCGCTCGCGGCCGAGAAGGGAAGCGACAGTCAGCCGCTGGTGAACGTGATTGCGCACTCGATGGGCGGCCTGATCGTCCGTGAGGCGATCCAGCGCGCCTATCCCGACCGGGACGACCATGCCGCCGACTACATCAACAAGGTGGTGACGCTCGGCACACCGCACCGTGGCATCTCCTTCAGCCTTCTCAAGGAGTGGATCAACATCGATGCCGAGGACGAACTCAAACACTTCAACCCCGACTTCCAGGCCGACCCCAAGGAACCAACGGCTTCTGTGCGTTTCGGCGAGTTCTTTCCCGCTCGGCGGCTACTGACGGTGGTCGGAACCAACTATCGCAGCTACGGGGTCGTCGGCTCCTCGACACTGAATCGCCTCTTCTCGGTCGCGGGCGAGGGCGGTCCGACCTACAACCGGAGCGATGGCCTGGTCAAGCAGACGTTCGCACAGATTCCGGGTTGTCCGCGTACGTTCGTGCACAAGTGCCACGGCGGCCCTGACTCGCTCGTGACCGCGCGCGAGTCATTCGAGATCGCACGGCGTTTCTTCTTCGGCAACGTCTACGCTCGGCTCAGCCTGCTCGAGGCGGAGATCAAGCGCGGGTTCGATCGCTTCGGCAAGAGCGAGATCTTTTTCGGCGTTTCGATCAAGCCGCGTGCGGTCGACTTCGATCTCTTTCACCAAAGCGCCGAAGCCGAAAACACCTACGGCCCCTTCCACAGCAGAGACCTGACCGACCTCGATCCTGCCTTCGGTTGGGCCGGCGAGGAACGGCTGATCTGGGAAGGCTGGCTCGACACCAACGCCGGAAAGGCAGAACCCTCCGACGACCTCGTCCTGCGCGTCGACATCTACCTCGGCGAGCGCGACAGCTACGGGATCGGCTTCTCCGACAACGTCATTTACCACCGCCAACTCTACGTCCGCGCACTCCTCGGCGACCCGCCCCGACTCGAACTGCACAGCGACGAGACCTTCGACCACGTCGACGACCCTTCCAGCGCCGGCACGGAAATGGAGCCGACCGCGACCGGCTGGAAATTTGCTGTCAGCGATCCTGCCTTCGACGCCAACTTCGGCATCGAGATCGCGACTGTCCCCGAAAGCGGAGACCCGATCCAGCTGCATCACACGTAACACCACTGTCGCGTCCGCCGTACAGAGCGCGAGATCGAACGGTGACCAGCGAACCCAGCGAACCGAGTCGTCAGGAAACAGCGGCCCAGAGCCACGTCGGGCTCCAGCAATAGCGCCCCACTTGACGGTAGCCGAGGCGCGTCAGCACCGCGCGCAGCGCATGCTGCTCGGTCGCCGTCGACGCGTCGACGGCGACGAGCGGCCGGTCTCGCCGCAGCACCCGCGCGCCCGTCGCCACGATCTGAGCGCCGGCACCAGCGACGTCGATCTTCACGACTCCGATGTCTCGCTCGAAAGCAAGGAGCTCGTCGAGCGGCGCCGCCGGGGCAGCGGTCCGGTCGTCGACACTCGGACGGATGCCCATCCGTCCCGAGTTCGCGCGGACGGAAGTCCCCCGCGGCGGGCGACCACGGCAGAGGCGTGACGCTCACGCTCCGCCACGCGGCATGGACGGCCGCCCGGCGGACGACGACAGAGCTGAGCTCGTTCTCGGCGACCATCTCGAGCAGGCCTGCGACCGCCGCCGGGTTGGGCTCGATGGCGACCACTCGGTCGGCGCCACACTCGAGCGCGAAGAACGCGGTGTGGTTGCCGTAGTGCGCGCCGACGTCAACGTACGTGCCGCCGCTCGCCCGCGCGCGGATCGCATCGAGCAGGTCGCGTTCGTAGTAGGTGCCGGAGGCGCGGACCATCTCCGTGATGTGGTCGTCGCGCGGCAGAACCAGCGTGGCGCTCCGTCGCGGCCCCGCTACGCCGATACGAAGGAGGGGCAGCGACGCCGTCGGCGCTCTGCGCCGCGGCGGCAACCGGTGGGCGGCCCGGAGCGCGGCGCTCGTGTCCACCTCCGCAGCTTCGGCGGAGGCGTGAAGACGCCACGGCTCGTGCCGGCGGGCGACCACCGTCTCGCGTGTCGGCCCGGCTCCGGACCGGGCCGCGCTCCGCGCACGGGCGTAGATGGAGTCGTCGCGATATGTGGGCATGTCGCCCAGCCAACGATCCGGCCGTCGAAGGCACACGAACGGGACGCGTTGGCGCTGACCCGCGATCGCGAGCGAGAGATCCGCCAGGCCGGGCTCGACGTCCTGCGGCTTGACCCGGATCGCCGACACGTGGAAGCCGGCGACGCCGGTTCCGAGCACGTGGACGGCTGTGTCCTCGCCGAGCGAGCGGGAGAAGTGCAGCAGCCGCCTCGACGTGTGATAGTCGACGAGCGGAGCGCGAAGCACGCAGCCGTGGAACCCGACGACCGCGCGACGCCCGTGACGCTCGATCCCGTCGACAAGCTTCTCGACATAGTCGGCCGGATAGTCGATGTCGTCGTCGCACACGAGCTGATAGCCGTTCGTTGTTCCCACCCAGAAGAACTTTCCGGCGTCCGCACGCATGCCGTGGTCCTCGCTGCGCGCGACGACGATTTGCGGCCGGTCGAGGAATGCCGGCACGTGGTCGTAGCCGTTGAGGTACACACCGAGGGAATCGGCCTGTGGGAGCAGCGAGGCGACGACCCGTCGCAGCCCCTGCTCGCGCTGCGGGATGCTCGCGACCGACGCGAACACGTGCGGTCGCGTCCGCACACGGGCGCGCACTGCGGCGCCTCCGTCGACGAACCGCACGGTTTCCATCGGCCACCGCCGACGTGCCTCCCGACTCATCAGTGACGGGCCGGCGTCGTGCACCGTGAGCGATTCGGCGACGCGGTACAGCCGCAGCCCGAGCCCGTGCGCGCGGAGACTGAGCTGCTGGCCTACGCCCGAGCTCAGTGCGGGTTGGCGCCCCAGCGCCCGGCGTCGATCGGGTGCAGCCGCCACTCGAGCGCCTCGAACAGGCGCCGGTCGCACATGAACGCAGCGCAGTCGACCCAGCCGCAATGGACGACGCTGCCGGACCGCGTCGCGCGGACCGGCGTCCAGCACGTGCCGCCGAGCTGGGAGCGGCCGCTCGACAGGTGCAGATAGAGCGAGGCCTTCTGCGGGTCGTCGATCGCTTCCCAGAGCGCCACGCTGCGTTCGAAGAAGCCTGCGCAGAGACGCATGTCGTCGTTCAGCACGTAGGTGAGCGGCGCCGCGGAGCCACGAAGGTCGGCCAGGATCGTGTTCCACCACCGCCACCACTCCTGCTTGCCGTGGTTGTGCGGTGCCAGGCGGTACCGCCACCCGAGGCGGCGAATGCGTTCAGCGAGCGCCGGGTCGGGCGACGGCGTCCCGTCGTCGTAGACGCGCACGTCGAGCCCGCCGGCCGTGGACTCGCGCTCCAGGTCATCGAGCAGGAGCGCCAGGCTGTCCGGCCTGGCGTAGGTGAGGACGACGACGCATGGACGGCTTTGCACGTCACCTCCGATCATCTCACTCGACCGTCTGGAGGCGTAGGATCACGAGGATGAACGGCGCGCGCGCCGCAGCCCCGGCTGAACCACGGCCGGCGGCGCCGGAGCCCGCCTCGCGCAGGCGGTCGGATCCGGTTGTGCTCGTTCCGGTGAGCGAGCAGCCTGTCGCCGCGGTCGCTGCAACGCGCGATCGGCTGCAAGTGGCGCTCGCCGGCCCGCCGGCGCCCGAGACGGCTGCCGGCGAACCCGCGCCGATGCTGACGACACGCGATCGCATCGCGAACCGGGCGCGCGAGACGGAAGCGGCTGCCGTGGTGGTGCCCGCCGCCGACGTCGAGCTGCGCCGGCAGCAGCGGAATGCGGCCGCGCCGCCCGCAGCCCCCCTCGAGCGCCCGCCCGCGGTCGTCGTCCCGCTTCGGCCTCGCCCGGAGCCCCAGGCTGCCGCACCCGATGCACCGGCAACGCCGGCCCGCGGTCCCCCGGCCGCGACACCCGACTCCACCACCGCTGCGGCGCGCGCGCCCCCTGTGCCCGAACTCGAGCCGGCACTCGTCGTCGTGGGTGCGTCCCGAGGCGGTCGCGCCTGGCAGCTCCTGTCGCCGAGACGCCGAGCCCTGCCGGCGCCGCTCCTGTTGCTCCCGCTGCCGCGCAACCTGGTGCGCCCGCAACGCCTGTCGCTGCTGCACCCGTCCCGGCCGGCCCCACCCCCGCCGCAACCGGGCTTCCCGCCGCCGCACCGGAGGAATCGCCGCTCGACGCCTTCCGCACGCGCGCCGACGCGGCGCGCCCGTGGCGCGAAGCACCACCGTCCCGCGGACAAGGCCGCCGCGAACGCGCAGGCGGCGTCCGCGCCGAACGCGGCCGCCGACGTCGATCGCCAGGCCGCGGAGGAGCAGGTCGAGGCGATGGGCGAGGCGCAGCCGGGACGGTTCGATCCGGCCGCGTTCAAAGATGCGCTGCAGACGGCGATCAACGGCATGGCTCCTCCCGCAACGGAGGAAGAGGCCGAAGACGTCGAGCAGGCAACGGATCCAGGCCCGGCACGGGACACGATCCACGGGGTCGTGACGACCGGCCGTGACGCAGCCGAGAGCGACATCAAAGCCACCACCGACGCGCGGCTGAATCGCTCGGACAAGGAGGCGAAGAAGCCGGACAAGCTCGTGAACGACGTGAGCCACCCCGCGCTGCCGCCGGTGGCGGCCGCCGATGCGCATGCCGGCCCCGAAACCGGAGGCGGCGGCGGACTTCTCGACTGCGACAGGCGAGATCGACGCGAAGATGCAGGAGAACGGACTCACGCAGGAGCAGCTCGCGAGTTCGAACGAGCCGTCGTTCACCGCCGTCCTCGACGCGCGCGACGCGGCACGCGCGAACACCGCAGGTGCGCCTGCTCGCGTACCGCGACCACGAGCAGACCGTCCTCGCGACCGCACGCGGCGAGGCCGACGCCGCCGCGGCCCCGCCGCTCACAGGCATGCACGCGGGGCGGGCCGGCGTGCTCACGCGCGTCCTCGACGTCAAGGAGAAGACGAGGGACAGCGACGCGCGACAGCGCGACACGGTGAACCGCGCGATCCTCGACATCCACAAGGAGACGCGCGACGACGTCCACTCGATGCTCGACGCGCTCGACAAGAAGGTCGAGCAGCTGTTCACGGCCTACGAGGAATCGGCGCGCGCCGACTTCGAGGCCGACGTCGGCATGAAGATGATCAACTATACGGAGGAGCGCTACAGCGGCCTGAGCGGTCTCGGCCACGGTATTCGCGACGTCGCCCGTGGGTTGCCGAAGGAGGTCGACCAGTTCTACGCGGACGGCCGCGCGAAATACCTCCGCTCGATGGAACGCGCGCTGGACAAGCTCGCGACCCGCATCGTGGCCGGGCTCTTCATGGCGCACCTACGGATCCTCCTCGGCCGCGCGCAGGTGAAGACGTACGTCGAGGAGACCTTGCCGCAGTCGCTCCGGAAGCTCGGGCGCGAGACGGCGGACACGCTCGACCACAACTTCGACACGCTCGAGTCGGACATCGACTCGAAGCGCGACGAGCTCGTCCAGACGATCGCGCGGAAGTACGTCGATGCGCAGACCGCGCTCGACTCGCGCATCGATGAGCTGAAGGCCGAGAACAGGGGCCTCATCGACAAGGCGATCGACGCGACGATCGGCGTTGCGAAGATGATCTACAACCTTGGCAAGATGCTCCTCCGCGTCCTGATCAAGGCCGCGGAGGCGATCGGGGACATCGTCGCGCATCCGATTCGCTTCCTCGACAATCTCATCGACGCCGTCGGCGGCGGCCTCAACCGTTTCATCGATCGGATCGGCGCCCATCTGCAGGAGTCGCTGGTCGACCTGCTGTTCGGCGAGCTCGGGAGCGCGGGGATCACGATGCCGGGCCAGCTCGACTTCGCCGGGATCGTCGATCTCGTCCTGCAGGTGCTCGGTCTCACGTACGAGCGGATCCGTGAGCGTGCCGTGCGCCACTTCGGCGAGCCCGTCATCTCGCGGCTCGAGCAGACGGTCGACATCTTCGTGACGCTCGTGCAGGTGGGCGTCGGCGGCCTGTGGGCGCAGATCAAGGAGAAGCTCTCGGATCTCGAGGACCTCGTGATCGGGAAGATCAAGGAGTACGTGATCGAGCGCGTGGTCACGGCCGGGATCAACTACATCCTCGCGCTGCTGACCCCCGTGGGCGCATTCATCAAGGCGTGCCAGACGATCTACAAGATCGTGATGTTCATCGTCGAGAAGGCGAAGGAGATCGCCGACTTCGTGGACTCGATCCTGGATTCGATCAGCGCGATCGCCGCCGGCGACGTGGCCTCCGCGGTCTTGAAGGTCGAGGGCGCGCTGGCGGGTGCGCTGAAGATCGCGATCAAATTCCTCGCCGAGCTCGTCAACCTCGGCTCGCTAGCGGACAAGGTGCGGTCGATCATCGACCTGATCCGCACGCCGATCACGAAGATCGTGGACGCGATCATCTTCGGCGCAGGCGAGCTGTACCGACACACGATCGCGCCAGTGATCGCGGCCGGAGCGGCGAAGGCGAAGTCGGGCAAGGATGCTCTGCGCGGGAAGACGAAAGCGGAGAAGACCGAGCTCGGCGTCGCTCGACGGCGACGCGCACGCGGGTCGGGAGTCTCCGGCCCCTGATGCGGCGGTCGTTCCAGCGCCGGTCGCGGCGGTCGAGCCGGTCACCGGGGAACCCGACCAGCTTCCGCTGCATGTCTACGAGACGTTCGAAGTCGACGGCGAGCGCCACGAGCTGTACAGCGAGCCGGACGGGGAGCTCGTCGTTGAATCGCAGAAGAAGCGCTTGAAGAAGATCGCCGACGCGACGCTCCAGCAGCTCGAGGACGCGGTCGAGGCGGCGCGTGACGATGTCATGAGCGTTCGAAAGGTCGTGGTGAAGGAACGCGTGAAGAATCCGAAGGCGCGCATCCGAGCGGGATTCGAGGCATCACTGCAAGCGTTCAACAACGCGATCCACGGCGTAGTCGAGTATCTGAGAAAGGATCGCGCGCTGTTCGACGCGCCGGGTAAGAGTGCGCCGGGGATCGGCACGATCGGGCGACACGGCGAACAATCGACGAGCATTCGGGACGGCCCCCGCGTCTGGTACCTCGAGTCTGAGCACGTCATCCCCTTCACCATCGGCCAAAAGCTCTTTTTGGCGGCGGGCAAGTTCGGCCCGAAGCGTGGAAGCACGTTCGACGAGAAGCAGACCACGATCATGATCTACGAGGGCGCGGCTCGAGTGAAGACGAGCGAGCACGACGGACCGGCGTGGCGGGGGTTCAACGCGTCGTTCGAGAAGAAGCAACTCGAGACGAGCGATCCGAAGCTGCTGCGCGCATTCGTCGTGAGGAAGCTCGGTGCGGTGTATACCAGCGCGATCGAAGCGACGGTCGATGCCGTCAAGAGGGAAAACACGACGGACGACAAGTCGGGGACGACGAACGGTGATCGTCGCGGCGAGAAGCGGCCGATTCCGACAGAAGCCGCGATCACCAAGGCCGCCAATCAACAGTACGACGACATCTTCGAGCTGGTCGGACGATGACGACCATTGTCCCGCCCACACAACGCCGCGCCTCCGAGCCGGAGTCCGCCGCCCGGTCGAAGGTCGAGCCGACGCCAGTACCGATGCTCGAGGCGTCGCACCGACGCACGAGCCCGACGAAGCGCGGCCGCCGACGCTGCGCGAGCGACTTGACGCGGCGTTCACACCCGAGCGTCGAGCCGGAGCCGGTCGTCCGAGCCCGAACCTCTCGAGGTGGCCGCACCCGAGCCCGAGCCGCCGACGCTCCGCGAGCGGATCGCCGCCCAGGCGCTCGCCGTGGAAGTCGTCGAGGCGCCGACCGCCAAGGTCGCGACCCCTGAGCCGCCGGCCGCCGCGGAGGACCTGCCCGAGCTCGAGGAGGAGACGGTCGAACCAGGCGTCGTCGCCGACGAGGAGAAGCAGCTCGCCCGGCTCCGGCTCGTCCAGGCGCCCGAGAACGTCGAGCAGCCCGACGAGAGCCGAGCCGCCCAACGAGGACCGGGAGTCGCGCGCTCGGCCGAAGCTCACGCTGCTGCCAGGAGGCGCTGGAGCCGACGTCGACGCACCCGAGCGCACCGTCGAGCCCGTTGCGCGCGGGCCGCCCGGCGCTCGTGCAGGCGAAGCTCTCTGTCAGCAGCCCGGGCGATGCGCTCGAGCTCGAGGCCGACCGCGTTGCGCTGCACGTCGTGACCGGCGTGGCACCGCTGCGTACGCGCGAGCATCGCGCGGCACCGACTCGCGCGCCGCCGGCACGCGATCCTGCGCTGCCGCGATCCGTGACGTCCGTCGTCACCGCTCCGGGCGGCGGCGGCGCACTCGAGCCGTTCGTTCGGGAGCGCATCGAGCCGCACCTCGGCTTCGACCTCTCCGCAGTTCGCATCCGCCGCGGCCCGGACGCCGCCGCCGCCGCGCGCGACCTGCACGCGCGCGCGTTCACGTCCGGCGTCGACGATCTTCCTCGCGGCGGAGTCCTCGCCGTCCGACGTCGCGCTGATGGCGCACGAGACGACGCACGTCGTCCAGCAGCAGCACTCGGCGCTCGCGCGCACCTCGCTGCTCCGCGACGTGAGCGACTACCTGCCCGACGTCTCGGTCAGCGACGTCATCCCGGACTGGGTCCTCGACGGCGTCCGGACCGCGGTCCGTGCGATCCCCGGCTACACGCTGCTGACGTACATCACGGGAACGGACCCGCTGACGGACACGCCGGTCACGGTCGGGCGGCAGGAGCTGATCGACACGCTCCTGACGTACGGGCCATTCGGTGCCGCCGTCGGTCCCGTGCTCGAGGCGATCGACGTCCTCGGCGAGATCTTCGACTTCGTCTCGAACAGCCTCGCGGCGCACGACCTGACGCTCGACCGGATCAAACGCGACGTCGATCATGCGTGGACCGAGCTGTCGGTGACGAACAGCATCGCGGGCAACGTCGCGATCGTCAAGCGCTACGTCGACGCGTTCTTGCGCGACGTCCGGGCGTTCGTCGTCTCGATCGTCGATCGCGTCCTCGAGATGGTCCGTGCGGCCGTCGTCGCGGTCGCCGAGCCGTTGCTCGAGACACCGGAGATCGCGCCGATCTGGAACCTGACGAAGAAGGTGCTCCACTACGACCCGCTGCGCGGGACCGAAGTGAACGCACCGACGGCGGAGATCATCGCCGACTTCCTGCGGCTGATCGGCCAGGAGCAGCGGCTCGCAGCAGATGGAGGAGCGCGGCACGCTGCAGAAGACGGCCGATTGGCTCGACACGCAGCTCGCGACGTTCTCGAGCCTCGTCGGCGAGCTCGGGTCGATCTTCTCCGACGCCTGGGCGGCGATCCAGCCGCGAGAACCTGCCGGACCTGCTGACGAACCTGCAGGCACTCGCGCAGCGCGTGTTCTCGTTCATCCAGCGTGTCGCCGACTTCGCGGCGACCGTGATCCTGCAGATCCTCGAGCTGATCAAGGACGCGCTGCTCGGCTGGCTGAGCGAGAACGCGCACCGCGTCCCCGGCTTCCATCTGCTGACCGTGATCATCGGCGAGAACCCGTTCACGGGCGACCCGGTGCCGCGCACCGCGGAGAACCTGATCAAGGGCTTCATCACGCTGCTGCCCAACGGCGAGGCGACGTACGACCAGCTCGCGCAAGTCCGGCGTGATCGGCGACGCGGCGAGCCGCATCGAGGGCGAGATGGCGCGGCTCGGGATCTCGCTCGACATGGTCACCGCGCTCTTCCACGGGATCTGGGACACGCTGTCGCTCGACGACCTGCTCGACCCGATCGCCGCGTTCGAGCGGATCCTCGCGCTCTTCGGCGAGCCGCTGTCGCGGCTGATCGAGTTCGTCGGCGTCGTCATCCAGGTCGTCATCGACGCTCATCCTGCGGCTGATGAACTTCCCGAGCGACCTGCTCGCGAGCATCATCGCGAACGCGCTGCAGGCGATCGAGGACATCAAGCGCGACCCGGTCGAGTTCCTCAAGAACATGCTCGAGGCGGTGAAGCTCGGCTTCACCAACTTCTTCGACAACATCCTCACCTACCTGGTGCAGGGCCTCGGCGCCTGGCTCTTCCGCGGCCTCGGACAGCTCGGGATCACCATCCCGCCCGACCTGTCGTTCATGTCGATCCTGACGCTCGTGCTGCAGGTGCTCGGGCTCACGGTCGAGCACCTCTGGACGAAGCTCGGCGAGCACATCGGGCCGGAGCGCGTCGCGATGATCCGCAGCGCGCTCGATCACCTCAGCGGCGCGTGGGAGTTCATCAAGGACGTGCAGGAGCACGGCATCTCCGCCGTCTGGCGCTTCCTCGCCGACCAGCTGTCCAACCTCTGGGACACGCTGCTCGGGATGGCGAAGGACTGGATCATGACGACGATCATCCAGCGCGTCACGGCGAGGCTGCTGTCGATGCTCGACCCGACCGGGATCATGGCCGTCGTCAACAGCTTCATCGCGTTCTTCAACGCGGTGCAGTCTGCGATCGAGTACCTGCGCGACATCCTCGAGATCGTCAACCGCTACGTGATGACGCTCGCCGCCGTCGCGGCCGGCAACATCGTGCCCGGCGCGCTGATGCTCGAGCAGGGGCTTGCCGCGGCGGTGCCGGTCGCGATCGGCTTCCTCGCGAACCAGGTCGGCCTCGGCAACGTGCCCGAGAAGATCGTCGAGATCATCGGCGGCCTGCGCGCGCTCGTCGACCAGGCGATCGACTGGCTGATCGACACGGCGCTCCGGCTCGGACAGGCAGCGCTGAACGCGCTCGGGCTCGGGGACCAGCCCGACGCACAGGCGACGGCGAACGGCGAGATCCACTTCGCCGCGGACGGCGTCGACCATCGGCTTTTCCGCGAGGGCGGGATACCGATGGTCAACCCACAACCGCAGAAGACGGTCGCCGCACAACTCGCGGACTTCGAGCCGCGGATCGCCACCGATCTACCGATCGCCGCCGACCGAACGGCGGCCCAGACCGCACTCGACGCGCGAAGACCGCGCTGCAGCAGGCCGGCACGGAGCCACCCCCTGCAGGCGCTTCGCTCGCGCCGCTGCAGCCGCATCTGCAGGTGCTCTACAGCAAGCTCGGCCATCCGGACGTCGCGCCGAGCCAGGTCGACGGTACGGGCAACGCAGTTCGGACTTCACGGACCGGCGCACCGCTGACCCGCAAGGCCGGCAACACACAGGGAGACTCCGGTACGTCGAACGCCCACCCGGATCAGAAGAACGACATCACCCGGCTCAATGGAGGCGCGGGCCTGAGCGCGAAGGGGCGCCCGTCGATCGAGTGGGTTTCAGGTCATCTGCTGAGCGCTCGTCTGCACGGTCCCAATGCAGCGGGCAACTGTACGCCGATGACGCAGAACCAGAACGGCGTGGTGCTGCGCACCGTCGAGGGACCTGCGATCAGCGAGCTTGAAAAGACCGACGGCCGCAACATGCTCTGGTGGGACGCGACGGTGACACCGCGCGCAGCCCCGCTCGCGCACTGGGCGGCCACCATCGTGATCAGCTTCGGCACCTGGGACGCAAACGCGGCGAACGGTCACGGGGCGCAGCTCGGCACGACCGGGTCGATGACGCCGGCACCCGACTTCACCGGCGCACGCTCGATCGGCAGCCTCAGCGAGGACGGCGCCATCCGCCTCGCGGCCGTGACGGGCATGAGCTCGTCGGTCGCCGCGACGGTCTCGACGGTTCGCGAGGCCCGCCTCGGGCCTGGCGGCCGTTTCAACAACTGGGGCCATGTCGTCGACCTGATCATGAACACGCCCCGCACCGGCGGACGGTTGACGTCGACCTCGGCGGAGACGACGCTCGCCGAGCTCGATCGCATCAAGGACCAGGGTCGGCTCGTTCCCTACTTCGGCTTCGACCCGGACGCCGATCTCGCGCAGTGGCTCGAGTATCTACGCCACGTGTGAGTGGAGAGGAAGATGACCTCGGCGCCAGGGAGTCGAACCCTCCGGACAACACACATTCACGACAAGAAACAACTCACGAACTGAAAACAGAAGACCAAGACGAAAATACGACTCAGAACTACCGAAGACAGACCGATTGCTGCAACTCAACCGCTACTACAAACACGTCCGATCGCGCCCGGTGCAACCGCGCATATCAATGGTCACCGAGGTCGGCTCAATCGTATCGCCCATCCGGCCGATGTCAAAGGGCATCCCACTCCTTCCGCATCGTGAGGTCGACCGGCGATTGGAGCGGCACGACAGCACCGGCTGCCGGGGTCTGAGAGAACACGAAGGGGCCTTTGAGTGTCCGCGGTTCGACGCCGCCGATCGGCGGCGGTTTCGGAGGGCTGGACAGGGTGTGCACGATGCCGCGCGCGAGCTTCGCAGCCGTCAGCGCCGTGGTCGCGTCGGCCAGCATCAGACCCGCGAGATCCGGGACGATGGTCGTCTGCGGCTGCACCTTGAGGACGCTCAGCGTCGACTGCGCCTGGGGCTCGTTCGCGTCCCGGGTGTTGTTGTTGTTGACGTCGGCGTACGCGGTGATCGTGTCACCGCCAACCTTCGCAGCGCCGGGGTACTGGAAGCTCGCCGTGCCACCCTGGTTGGTCGTCGCCGACGCCGTCGCCGGATTCGCACCGGTCACGGCGAACCGCACGACCACGCCTGGGACCGGGGCGCCGGCCGCGTCGCGGACGCTGGCATTGAAGACCGGGCGTGCGTTCTCGTTCACGACTCCGCCGGTCGGCAGGAGCTGAATCACCGTAGCGACGATCTGCACGGTGTGCGTGACCGCCGTCGCCTGCGGCTCGTTCGCCTCGAGCGTGTTGTTCGCGTTCAGATCGACGAAGGCGTTGATCGTGTCCACACCCGCGTTCCCACCTGCGTACGTGAGCACCGCCTGGCCGGCGGCGTTCGTTGTCACTGCCTTTGCGCCCTGCGGATTCGCACCGGTAACGCTGAAGACCACGCGCGCGTCCGGAACGGGGGCGCTACCCGACGTCAGGACGGTCGCCGTCACCGTCACCACGGCGCCGCGCGGGCTCGCGCCGGACGGTTGCGCGAGCGTGATCGATGCAGGCGCTGCGGAAACGAAGTCGACGCTCGCGAGCGTGGACGGCTCGTTCGCGTCCTGCTTGCCGTTTCCGTTCGAGTCAGCGAACGCGCTGACCGTGTCGTGCCCCGACGTTGGCGCCGGCGTACGTGAAGCTTGCGATGCCGTTCGCGTCGGTCGTCACCGGCGTCGCCGCCTGGTGGTTGACGCCGGAGACGGTGAAGAAGACGCGTACACCCTTCACCGGTAGGCCCGAGGCATCGTGCGCGGTCGCGCTGATCGTGTGCTGCGCCGCGACGTTGCGCGTGACCGCTGCGGGCGAGAGCGCGAGGCTCTTGACCAGCTGGTGCAGCGGATAATTCCGTTCCTGCTCGACGGTCTCGGGCGCATCGGCTCCGAGGACGCCGCCGTCCGCCATCGTCTCGGAGACGAGCCACATGCGGGGGGCCGGAACGGGATCGAGCGGCTCGATGTGCACGCCGCGCGTGAAGTTGCGAACGCTCGTCTGGCTGATATCGACGAACGGCCCGAACACGCCGTGCAACCGGATCGCGTCGACCTCGTTCGGCGTGCCGGAGCCCGTGCGCTCGAGCGTCGCGATCGTGTCCTTGACGTGGATGGAGCGCGCGTTGCCGACGAAGACCGCGTGCCGCGCCCGCGGATGGGCGACGGGGACGCGCGAATGCACGACATTGCGCGACAGCAAGACGGCATCGGCCGACTCACGGCCGGCCGCGGGGCCTGAGGCTGCGACGTGGATCCCCTGGATCGCCTGCTCGACGAGGTTGTCGAGCAGCTCGACCGTCCCGACGTTCGTGCCGGCGACGACGATGCCCTCGTCGGCCACCCGACCCGTCGGAAGGTCGCGCTTGCCGGCGACGCGAACGACGTTGCCGGCGACGAACGCATGCTGGGGATCGACGAGGAGGATCCCCGCCTGCATCGTTCCGACCTGGACATCGTTGCGCTCGAGGTGCACACGGAGTGGTTGCGCACCACCCCGTGCGGTCAGGCACGTTTGCCCTGCTCGAACGTGGCCCTTCGCACCCGGTTGCGCATCGGGACATGCGAGCGAGCAGTCGGTGACCGAGACTTCGCCGCCGCCGACGAACGTGAGCGCGCCGTTCAGGTGCTCGCGCCCCGCGGCTGTCTCGGCGAGCCCGCCCTCGACCCGCAGCGTGCGGACGAAGATCTCGCTGCAGTTCTCGAAGACGAGTGCCGCCTCGCTCGAGGTCGCGCGGAGGATCGTCGACGGCCCGGCGCCGTGCACCACGATGCGCTTGCGTCCGCTGATCGTCATCGGCGCGGACAGGGAATACAGACCGGCCTGGAAGCAGAGCTCGCCGCCGTCCGCCGGCAGCACTGCAAGCGCCGCCATGAGGTCGTCGCCCGGTCCGACGGTGACGCTGCACGAGCCACTCTTGTCCGGACGCTCGAACAGCTCCTCGAGCGCTTCCTGCACGGTGTCGCTCGCGCTGTCGACGCGGCCGCCGGCAAAGGCGACGCCGTCCGCGTCGAGCTCGCACGGATGCGAGAACCGTTCGTCGAGCCATGCCAGCAGGCGGAGCGGTTGGCCGGCGCCGTTGTACTCGAGCAGCGCCAGCGGCGCGAAGCGACGCTCCGGGCCATGCGGCTCCGACCGCCACGGCCCGTTCGCGTTCGCGCCGACTGCGCGCGCCTCGTATTGCCAGTATTGACCCGCACGGTACGCGCCCGTCGACGACAGCTCGACCGTGAGGCCGTCCTCGAGCGTGTACGGGCCGACGCCGTCCAACGCGTCGAGCACGCCCGTCCACCGGCGCAGCTTCAGGACGGCGTCCGGCAAGGTGCCGTATCGGTCGTCCAGTGTGACCGACTGCGTCACGTCGTCCAGCTCGACGAGGTCGAACAGCACCTCGTCGGAGGAGGACGCGACCTGGACGTCGCGCAGCTGCGCGAGCTGGCCGACCGCACGGTCGGACGGGACGAGCCCACCGGCGCCGACAGATGCGAGCGCCTCGTCGCCAAGGTCGACGACATTGCTCAGCACCTCGACGATGTCGCCGGCCTCGAGCGGCGTGCCGGCGTCGAACTTGAGCTTGCCGTCGGTCGTGAGATTCGCCGCGAAGAGATCGGCGCCGTTGTCGCGCGACCACTTGAACCGGACATCCGAGAGGCCGCCGCCGCGCTGGACCTCGAGCCGATACAGGCGGTTGTCGCTTCCCGAGTACCCCGCGAGCTCCGGCAGGGCGCACGGATCCGTCGTCGGCGTCGTCTCGGGAACGTCGATCGTCACGCGGCCGCCGGACTTCTCGACCTCGGCAAACGCTGCGCGGAGCACCGGCGCAGCGCCCGCCCCGCCGGGCAGGCTGCCGCTCAGTGTCGCGAGCTTGATCTGCCCGACGAGCGCCGTCCTCGTCGTGGTGTCGGTGGAGCCGAGCGCGCCCTCGCGGATGCCGGGATCCTCGACTGCGGTGACGTGCCGCTCCCAGGCTTCGAGATAGGCGACGAGCCGCGTGCCCGCCGCGAGCCCAGCCGGTGCGAGCAGGCCGTCGAGCGGCGCGACGTGCGGCGGGCTGCCGTCCCACGGGAAGCCGTCGGCGACCGGGAACGACACGTCCGGGAATGCGCCGCCGGCGCTCGACTCCACCGTGACGCCGTCGATCGTGTAGGTGCCGGGCAGCGCAGAGAAGAACGGCTCGTCTCCCGCCACCGCATCCTGCTCGAGGAGATACAGCCAGACCTGGTCCCCCGCGCCGACCTCGATCTCGACCGGGTCGAGCGCCGCGCCGGCGGCGTCGAAGGTGACACGCTGCGGGTCGGTGCCCGGAGCGAGCGCGACGGGAATGCCGTTCACGTGGATCGTCGCGGCTTTCTCCACGCGGGCCCAGAGCGCAGCGCGCTGCGGCGACACGGAGCTGAGGGACTGCAGCACCGGCAACGTCACGCGTGCCGCCGTCCCGGCCGCGGCGAGGTGCAACGCCGGGTAGCGGTTCGCATACCTGTAGCGATAATCGAGCCACGCATTCGGCGAGCCCTGCGTCACGGTCAACCCGTCGACAGCGTCCGCGAAGAGGACGAGCAGGCGTCCGGGCGTGACGAGAAAGCCGAGGTCCGCGCTCGCGTCGGCGCAGCCGAACGAACGTGCGGTCGAGCGAATCTCACCCAGGACCGCGTCGACACTCGCCGCGACGTCGCTGTCGAGCACCGGACGGCCCATCTGCAACAGCACGCGCCGATAGCTGCGGCCCCGCTTGCGATCGGGCGCGATTCCGCGTGAATAGTCGCCGTACATTTCGTCTCCCTCAGTCGACCCTGATGATCCCCGTGACCAGGCCCGCCGGCGTGAACTGGGCGAGCCGTCGTTCGAAGCTGGACATTCGTTCGGCCAAGCGGTTGAGCGCGAATGCGCCGAGCTCGGATCCGTTCTCCGCACCGCGCACGAGCGGTCCCTCCGCGTCCGCGCGCAGCCGCCACCACGACGGGTCGCGGCGGTTGCGGGAAACGAGGCCGACCGGCGTGTCCCACGCGACGCGGTGCACGCGCGGCAGCGTCGAGTACGACGGGACGCGGCTGTAGCGGACACAGCCGTGGAAGCGGTCCTGCACCCTGACGCGCCCGTCGAAGATCACCTCCGACGCCTCGAGCCTGCGCACGTGTGTCTCGCCGCCGACCGAGACGCGGTCGAGCTCGACCTCGCCGACGGGCGCGCGCACCGCGACCGCGGGCTGCGCGTCGACGACGCTGTCCTCGACAGAGAGCGTCCCGCCGCCGTCGAGCTCGAGGCCGGCCGTCTCGCAGCGCGTGACGTGCACCACCGTCCCGCTCTCGAGCTCGCCGAACTCGATCAGGTTCTCAGCGAACAGGACGCTGCAGAGCTCGACGGCCACCTCGCTCGTCGGGGGCACCTGCATGCCGGTCCACCCCTCGCCGCCGAAGGCGATCCCGCGGAGCGTCAAAGAGCTGTAGCGCGGATCGGACGCGGGCGTCGACCAGCCCTGTGCCGGGTCGACGAGCACGACCGGCCGCTCCCGCTCCGCCGCCTGGATCGTCAGCGACAGCCTCACCGCCTTACGCGCCGCCTGTGTCCCGGGCGGCCGCGGCCAGACGAGGGCTTCGGGGCCGTACGTCGCGCTGTCCTCGAACTGCACGACCTCGCTGACGTCGCCGGCATCGTCCACCGTCAGCGCCTGCCAGTGCGCGGCGACGGCCGCGAGCGCCGCCTGCAGCGAGTCGTACCGCGGAATCGAGTGGTAGTCCGCAGGTGCATCGGGATGGAACGCACCGCTGCGCGAGACGAGCCGTGTCGGCCGTGCGAGCCGGACGTCGAGCACAGGCTCGCGCGCCGCGGGGAGCGCGCCGATGTGCATCGTCGCGCCCTCCTCGTAGTCGACGGTGACGCTGGGCGGAGGCGGCGGCGCGCCGGCAGCGGTCTGCGCCGGCCAATGCTGCGGCGGCTCGTCGCCGCAGAACGCGAACAGCCCGTGCAACGCGTCGACGTCGAGACGGCCGGGCTTCGTCGCGGCCAGCGTCTCGGGCGGCGACGCGGTCCAGTCCTCGTTGTCCCACGCACACAGGCGGCGTCCGTGGACGCGGCGCCGCCGTAGGCCGGCAGCCTCGGCGATCGGCGCGACGTTGCCGAGCGACGAGCGGCGTTCGGCAGTCGACTCCGAGGCCCACGTCGAGCCGTCCTCGGCGACGCGGATCGCTTCGCTCACGTTCGTGTACGGCGCTTCCGTCGGCCAGGGCGGGTCGGCCTCGAGCGGCTCCGCATCGAGCTGCGGCAGATGGATGAGGACCGTGCGGCCGTCGTCGGCGCTCCAGGCGACCTCGCCCGGACAGAGCGTCGCCGCTGCTTCGGAGCACTCGAACCGCACTGCCAGTGCGGTCCGCTCGGGGTCGATGTCGGCGCCGGCGACGTCCGCGTACTCGCGCGCGACGTCGCCCGGCGCGACCGCTGCGCCGTTCGCGTCGAGCGCCGACCACGTCGCCGCGCGCGGATCGGCGCCAACCCATTCGAGCCGCTGAAACGGCCGGAACCCAGGACGGCCCGGCTGCTCGATCCGCACGGAGAAGGTGAGCGCGCACCGCGCGGCGGCCGTGACGTCGACGAGCCCGCCTCCTGTTCGCCGCAGCGGGCGGGCGCCGTGCAGCACCGCGGGGCCACGCCCAGGCGCAGCCGGCAGGCGGTTCAACATCGTCGGCTCGGCCGCCGGCAGGAGCGGCGGCCAGGCCGCGCCCGGTCCCGCGGCGCGCAGTGCCGGCCGCGCAAGCCGGAAGTCGCCGGCGACCTCGGGCATGCCGATTGCGCTGCCGTCTGGTGCCGCGACGTCGAAGAGGCTTCCATCCGCCGCGAGGTAGAGCAGCCGGTCGCCGAGCAGGTCGAGCGGTGGGATCGTCACGAGGAGGACGCCGCGAAGGAAGCCCTCGCGCGCCAGCTCGCTGTCGAGCGAGGCCGCGCTCGCCTCCGGCGCGGCGCTCGCGATCTCGATCGTCGCTCCGGGGAAGAACCTGCTCGGGACCGAACCGATTGCGCTCAAGCGCAGGACCGGGACGCGCGTGCCGCCGGGACCGCCGCCGCCGACCGACGCCGAGGCGAGCGTGCCCGAGACGTCGACGTCGACGCTGCCGCGAGCGGCGAACGAGCCGGCGTTCGCATGCCACGTCCCGGAGCCCGCGCCCGACACGCCCGCGAGCCCGAGCTCGATCCGCACCGGCCCGCGCCAGCCGCGTGACGGCTGCTCGAGGACGGTCAGCGTCACGTCACCGCGGGAGATCTCCCGTCCGGCGGGCTGGAGGCCGGCGACGCGGTCGGCCGCGGGCCTGCCTGCGATTCCCGCCGCGAGGCTGCAGACGCAGATCGTGAAGCCGCCCTCGCGCCCGAACCAGCGCTCCGGCGCCGCCGCAAAATGCTCCTCCTGGATGCGGTCGACGAACGGCTCACGGTCACCTGTCGGCCGCCGCGCGCGCAGCGGCTGCCGAACGCCGAGCGGGTGCATCGCGAAGCGGACGTCGGAACCCGCGACGCTGCGGTCGACCGCGGTCGCCTCGCGCAGCGGGAAGGTGATCGTCGGATAGAGCCAGTGCGCGATCTGCCGCGGGTCGTACCGGCCTGTGCGCGCGGAGAGCCGGCGGAGATCGACCGCGTGAAAGACCGAGTCGAGCGGCCCCGTCGCCTGCTCGGCGACGACAGCCGGTCGCACGTCCGGAACGACGCGCTCGGCGCGGACGAGGTTCAGGTCCTGCGCGAGCTGGATCCGCTTCCACCCTTCCTCGAGCACGACGAGCTGTCCGGTCAGCTCGCCGCCCATGTCCTCGAGGGCCGGCGCCGTGCCCTTGCGCCGGCGCCAGCCGACGGTGCCGCGCACGTCGCGGCGGTTCGAGTCGGCGTCGGGGAAGACGAGATCCGTTCCCACCATCTGCGCGAGGTACGGGAGGATCCGGTCTGCCGCCGTGTCGATGAAGAGGTCGGCGTGCAGCTCCTCGATGCTCTGTCTGATCACGGCGAGCGGCGCCGCGAGGACCTCGATCAGGTGCCGCAGGTCGTCGCGGCCCGCGGGCGGAGCATCGGGAACACGGATCATCGCCGGCAGCGCGGCGTACAGCCGCGTCACGACTTCGTCGAGAACGTCGGCGTCGTACTGGTAATCGCTCATCGTGCGACCACCGGCGCGACCGTCGTCAGCGTCAGATCGTTCGGCACCAGCTGCAGCCACTCGTCGACCGCGGCTGTGATGACGTTGGCGACCGTCTCGGTACCGCCGCCTTCGAAGTGCGTGATGCGCACGCCGATGACACCGGGCACGGCTTCGAGGCGCTCGTACACCTCGCTGAGGAACGCCGGCTGCCCGAGACCGCGTGCGGCGAAGGTGAACATGCCGGGCGCCGCGGCGTCGTCGCCGTAGAGCGCACGCCGCAGGCCGTCCTTGACGATCTCGACGAGATACGCGGGATCGGGCTCGAGCTCGACGACGAGTCGGATCGGGCGAGCCGTCGGGCCCTTCACGCGAAGCGAAACCGCGACGTCACGGCGGGCGTCGAGAAACGCCCGCACGGCGTCGAGCGTAGGCGGCGGATCCCCGTCCGAGGTTGCGACCACGAGCACGGCACCGCCCGGCTCCCAGCGCGACGCCGCACGCGCGATACCGGGCATCGTCAGGGCGAGATCGGCGAGATCGCCGGCAGACACGGCGCGGTCGAACGTGCGGATCCAGCGCGTCGCCTGCGCGCGGATCGCCTCGGCGTCCGCCGGCTCGGCGCCGCCCGAGACCGACGTGACATTGATCGCGTGGTCGAGCAACGGGTTCGCGCGCTTCAACCGGCTGAGCCGCGGCGGTTCGACGTCGCCCGCGCGTCCGAGCCCGACGCGGTACGTCGCTTCGATGTTCTTCTTCCCGGACGGCGGCACTGCTCCGTTGCGACCGTCGCCGAAGACGACCGACGTCACGAGGGCCGCGTCGGTCGAGATGCGGTAATGCCGGTCGTCCGGGCCGCTCGCAGCGAAGTCGTCGACGCGCTGCCAGAGGATGCCGTCGATGCGTACCTCGAGCTGCGGCTCGCCGCCGGCGACGTCGAGCAGAACGGTCACCGGCGACTCCTTCAGGTCGAAGCGTTGGAACGGCGACACGCCGTCAGAGCCGCCGAGCGTCTCCTGCACCGTCCGCCCGTGCGAGACGCGCGCCACGTTGCCGTAGACCCTCAGGTCGTCGAGTGTCCACGCCTCGCCGGGCCTCGGCGTCACCGGATCGAACCACACCGACGTCGTCGACAAGATCTCGTCGACTTCCGCCCGGATCACGCTGACCACCTGCGCCTTCGTCCCGGCGAGGTTGGCGAACACGAGCGGACGGCCCGGAGTGAGTGCGTGTAGGACCCCGGGGAGCAGCAGCGGGCTCGCGACCTCGGTGGGATTCGGCTCGTCGGTCGCAACCTCGGCCTCGACCGACCATTTCCCGAGCCACCGCGCCGGTACCGGCTGGTCGGTGCGCTTTGCCTGATGGCCCTCCGAGTCGACGACTTGCAGGGCCGTCACGGTGCCCGACACGTGGTTCGTCAGCGTGAGCTTCAGGTCGTCCTTCCTTTCGGCCTTTTTCAGCTCGGTGAGGAAGCCGCCGCCCTTCTGCGGCGTCACGGCAACCTTCTGGGTCGCGAACGACTCGGTGCCCGCGTGGGTGAACGTCACGGCCGCAGCCGCTTCCCCGGTCACCCGTAGGACTGCCAGCGCATTGCCCGCGACACGTACGACGTACCCGCCCGCGAGGCGGTCGTCGAGTTGCTGTGAGAGGTAGATGTCCTTCTGGTCGTACTGGCCGCCGTCGGCGCGCTGCACCGTGTACCAGTACGCGTCCGCGGTCCCGGGGTTCGTTCCGGCCGCGGCTTTCAGAGCCGACGGCGGGAAGAGCGTCGGATCGGCATCGGCGCCGAACGGCTGCAGGCTCAGTGACGGATGCGCGAGCACGGACGGGGGAGCCGAGGAATCGACGACGACCGGTTGACCGAGCGCGCGGTCGAGCTCGATCGAGGTGACGCCTGCGTGGCGGTCCTCGTCGACGGACCGCACGACGAGGCCGATCCACTGTTGGCCGACCAGAGCCACGACATCGCCGGCGGCGAGCCCGTGCCCGACACCGACGAGCCGGAGCTCGGTCAGGCCGGCGTCGAGCGCGGCCACCTGACGACGCGACTCGAGCGGAACAACCGCGTTCAGCGCCACGTCGACGGCGAGATCGTCGCGCGTCTCGTAGTCCTGCGACTTGATCTCGCCGAGCGGCACGCTCGCGAGCGGCAGCCCTGCGGCGACGGTGCCCGTGACGCCGTCCTTCGTCAAGAGCACGACGTACCCGCTCGCCGACAGACCCGGATCCGGCTCGTAGGCCAGACGATGCGCGTGCCGGACGAGGCTGCTCGGGGACTGCGCCGTGCTGAGAAACGCCTCCCCGGCGTAATAGCGCTGGTAGACGGAGAGCACGTGCGCGACGAGAGCCGACAGCTCCATGAACGTCCGAGCAACGTCGCCCGCACCGACCTCGGCCGTGTCCTGCTCGACCGCGCGGTGCAGCCTCGTGGCAGCGAGCCGCTGCTGCAGGTCGAGGAGCTCTCCGTAGGCAAGCGGCAGATAGTCGAGGTGCCCAAGATCGCCGGTCTGATCGCCACCGGTCGTGTTCGTCGGATGCGGGAACGGCGGGCGGCTCATCCGGCGGCCCTACTCATCGGGCAACTCCGGCAGGCTGAGCAGATTGTTCGGCAGGTCGCCGTCGGCGGCGCTGCGGAGATAGTGGTGACCCTCCTTCGTGCGACCGATCTCGACGTCGACCGTGTCGGCGACCGGGTGGGGGATGAAGAAGCGCTCACCGCGCCTGATCGCGGCGACGGCCTCGCTCGTAGGCATGCGCCACGCGGTACCGTCGGGCAGCGTGCCGCCGACGGCGAGGATGCGGTGCTGCGCCGCGCCGCGGCTCCGCCGGCTGACGTGCGTGATGCGGCGGAAGCCGACCGCCGGCCGCTCGGCCGTGACGTCGAAACCGGCGATGCGGAGAGTCAGCGTTCCGTGCTCGGGGAAGTCCTGGTCCGCGTCGAGCCGCGCCACCTTCGTCCGGCCGAGCACGATGATGTCGCGCACCTGCGGCCCGACGGTGTCGCCAAGCGGCCGGAAGGTGACCGCGCGCACCGAGCGCACACCGGGGATGTCCTGCACGAAGGCGATCAGGTCGCCAAGGCGCACGACGTCGCCGAAGCTCAGGCGATCGGGATGAAAATACCCCGGTCGGTCGGCCGAGCCGGGCCGCAATTCCGCAAGCACGCGGTCACGCACGACGTTGCCCGCGAAGCCGGGATTCGCACAGACCTCGAGCTCGACTTCGAGCGGGACGTACTCGGCGGCGAGGACGATGTGCTCGCGGCCCGCCATGCGCACGCCGTCGACGTGGTCGGACACGCGTTGACGGAGCCGCTCGTCGACATCTCCCGATCCCTCCGGGTCGACGAGGACGAGCACGGTGTTGAACAAGCCTCCGCGTGCACGCGCGGTGGCACGCGCGACGCCCGCGACGTCCATCGCTGCTGTCGCGTAGTCGTCGAGCGACACCGCGCGCTGGAGCGGACCGTGGCGCAGCGACGCCGGCAGCTCTTCCTTGATCCGCGCGAGCGTGTGTGGCTCCCGCCCTCCGCTTCCCGGCACGACGTTCGTCACCGCGACGTCGCCCAGCCCGTGGAACGCCGCTCCGGCCGGTCCCCGCTCGTCGGGCGGCACGATCTCGACGAGTGTGCCGAGCCCGACATTCCCGGCCACAGGATCGCCGATCCGGTATGCGATCTCGAGCGCCGGCTGGTTCGCGGGGTCGACGATGATCTCGTGTCCGTTGACGCCGTCGCCGAAGCGCAGCCAGACAGCGCCTTCTTCGTCGGCCTCCGCGGTGAAATGCAGGTCGAACGAGCGCGAGTTCAACAGGTGCTCGACGCGCGTCCAGCGCTCCTGCAAGACGATGAGCTCGACGGCGGGGACGCCGATGCCCGTGCCGTCATCGTCGTGGACGACGGGCCACTCCGGCACGCGCAGCGCGCGCAGAAGACGGCCGTCACCGACACGACGGCGTGTCACGACACTGGTGCGCCTCGTGAGGGGGATGTCGATGATCGCCGCGCACCGGCGCGCCGCCGTTCGCGAGCCTTGCGCTCCGCGGCGTCCCGTATACGCGCGTCGACGAGGTTCGCGTGCAACTCGAGCGGCGGGTCGGACCACGGGCGCAGCGCCTGCGCGAGCGGCTCCGACCACTGCACACGCGTGACCTTCGCCGGCGGATCGGTGAGAGGATCGAATGTGTCGGTCGGACGCTGTACCCAGCCCGGCGACTCGATGTGCTCGGGAGCCGACGCAACAGTCACGACCTGCGAGTACGCCGACTGCACGAACGCAAGCCTGTCGCCGCGCGCGAGCTGCATGTCGTGCCCCCACAGCAGTGCTTCGGTCGCGCCGGCAGGCAGCTCGGCGTCGTCCGCACCTGGAAACGCCGCGACGCCGAGGCGGCCGCTGGAGTTCTCCGCGAACACGCGCGTTCGCGACCCGGTGACGTAGCTCACCGGCACCTCGTCCGACGACGTGCGCATCCTCACCTGCAGCCCGACCGGAACGAAGCCGGAGGTCTCGACGTCGAACGAGAGCACCGTCGAAGGCGCACGCCCGTCGTCGAGCGTCGTCCCGAGCAGCACGGCGTGCTGGCGCAGTGAGAAGCGTTGCGAGGCCGTTTCGATGAACGCTTCGTTGGCGACGCGGTCTTGGTAGTAGCTGTGCAGGTCCCCGGCCCACGCAAGCAGGTCGAGCATCAGTCGCTCGAACGCGGCCGGAGAGAGGTCGACGATGCGCGGGTTGCGCACGCTCACCCAGTCGGCGAGCAGCGAGACGAAGCCGTCGAAGTCCTTCGTCAGCAGATCGACGGCAGGCGGCTGCATGATCGGGCGCCGTGCGGCTGACGGCGAGACACGGCAGTCGCCCGTCTCGCAGTCGATCGTGAAGCGGAATTCGGCCGTCGCGAAGAAGGGATGCAACGGCTTGCCGCCGCCGTCTTTCAGCTCGACGGTGTACGGCGAGTGGTCGCCGAGCCCGTGGAACGAGATGGTGATCGACGTCCCGCTGATCGCCACGTCGTTCGGTGGGACGGCAAGCCTGCGGCCACCGCGCACGACCACGTCGTCCGGCGCGAGCGAGCCGGCCGGCTGGTTGAGGTGCACAGTGACGACGGCGGGCACCGGCGCGCCTTCGCGGAGGTCGATCGACAGGTAGCGGATCCCCTGCCACGGCGTGCCGTCGATCGTGCCCGCGTCCCAGGTCAGCGGCGCGTCGGTCATACCACGATCTCCAGGTTGCGCGGCGCGCGATCGATGCGGCGCCGGTAGTCGATCGAGATGAGCAGCTGGCCGTTGTCGGGATCCGTCTCGACGCTGACACCGTCGATCAACGCTTCGTCTCCGACGTCGCGCCGCAGGCCGTCAGCGATCCGGAACTGCACCGCGGAAACGGTCAGCTGGTCGAGCGTCTCGAACACCGTGCGGTCGAGACCGACGCCGAAGCGCGGCTCGTTGACCCGCTCGCCCGGCGCGGTGAAGAGAACGGCAAGGATCTTGTCCCGCAGATGGCGATCGGCGTCGCTCGTCACCGCGATTGCACCGCGATCGTCGCGCAGCTTGAACGGCTGGATGATGTAGCTCTCCGTCATCAGCTCACCGGGGACGGGGGTGAGATGACGGGCGGGAAGATGACGATCGTCGAGAGCGCGAGCGTGTAGACACCCGTCGCGATCTGGTTCGCCCGTCCCGAGTTCGGCAGGTCGAGATTCGAGAACACAGCCGCGATCGCGGATTGCGCGGCGCGACACTGCGACGGGGGGCGACGCGACGCCCGGCGCCGAAGACCTGGCCCGCCATGTAGCCCATCAGCCCGAGCGCGAGCTGCATCGCGGCGAGGTTCGCGTCTTTCGTCTGGATCGCAGCCGTCGCCGAGGCCGCCAGCTGTGAGCGCCGCGCAGTCGCCGTCCCGCACGGGAACCCGCCTGCCATCGCGGCGGCGAACCAGGACGACACCGCGCCGGCGAACTTGTCGCCGGAGTCGCTCGGGCTCGACGGGTACTGGCCGCCGTCGGGAACGAGCCATTGCGACTCGAGGCTCGACGCGAGTGCACTGGACACGAGCGGCACGCCTACTCCGTCGTCACTTTCTGCGAGAGCTGACTCGACGACATCGGCTGCGTCGGCGGGCCTGACGGACCGACTCCGGTCGGATGGACGTGCTGGTTGAAGAACTGCATGAAGGTGTCGCCGAGCACGACCTTCTCGCTCGCCGACGCGCCGAGCTTGATCTTCTCCGCGGTGACGATCACTGTCCCGTCCTGCTCGAAGCGAATGGAGCTCTTGCCGTTGCCGTTCGCGAGCAGGATGACCTCGCCGTCGTCGTCGAGCGTCAGCTCGTGGCCGCTCTTCGTCTTCAGCACGGAGAGCGTGTCGGACGCTTCCTTGCCGCCGTCGCCGGTCGGCGTCTCGGCGCCCGTCTCGGTGCCGAGGTCGTCGGCGCCGCCGGTGCTGTCGGGAGCGCCCCAGAACGTCCCGGCCCAGATCGGCCGGCTGACGTCGCCGCCGGCGAATTCGACCCAGACCGTGTCGCCGACCTGCGGCAGGAAGAGCATCCCGCGCTCCTTGCCGCCTCCCGCGGGCACACACGGGAGCGCCCACCCGCGAGTCGACGTCCTCGCCGAGCACCGCCGGCACTTTCGCGCGGAGGCGGCCGATCTTCTTCGGATCCGTGACGTCGGTGACGACGCCTTCGTACTTGCCGTAGAAGCGGTCGACCGACCACTCGCCGTTGCGCCCACCGGACCGTGCGCTCATTGCGGCGGGCACCTCCTCGGCCGACTGCCCGAAGTTCTCGCTTCCGGTCTGCCCGGTCGCGTTGCGCACCGCGACGAAGCTCTGCAGCAGCGTCGATTCCTCGAGCGTCGTGCGGACCGACTCGACGTAGTAGACGCCGGAGAAGCGCCGGCCGACACCGCGCACCAGCACCGGGCGGCGCGCGCGCAGCAGGCCGCGGTAGAGCGACGGGTCGAGCTCGCCGCGCAGCTCGATCACGAACCGTGCGGCGTCCGTCGCCGCCGTCGACTCTGCACCGATCGCCTCGTCGAGCGGGAACGGATCGCGCAGCAGCACGACGGAACCGCCGGCACCGGCCGACGTCAGCCCTGATTCGACCGCAGCGGCTGCGTCGTCTGCGCCGAGCAGGCTGAGCGCAAGCGTTCCGTCGCCGCGCACGATCTGCTTGGCAATCGGGTCGATCGCGGAACCGGTACGCGTCACCGGACCGGTCGCGACGAGCTGCAGGTCGGCCCAGTTCAGGTTGGTTCCGTCCTGCAGAAGGACGACGTCCGGTTGCGGCGGCGCCGAGAGGTCGGGCGGGCCGAAGTGCGCGACGACCTCCTTCCGCGAGTCGTCGTACTCGAAGTAGAACCGCGCTCCGTTGCGCTGCGCCAAGAACTGCAAGAAGCGCCAGTCGGTCGCCCGCTGCACGAGCAGCTGCCGATCCTCGTCGTACACGACTGCGGTGTCGTCCGGCCTGCACCGTGATCTGGTACGCGGACAAGACCTGCGACACGACGTCGCTGTCCTTCATGTTCGGCCACGCGACGACGTGCTCCTCGGCGTCGAGCATGACCGCGGCGTCCATCGCGAGGATCTCGACGTATGCGTTCGCCGGGATCGTCTCGAAATGCGGACGGATGTGCGTCACGAAGCCCTCGAACAGGCGCTGCGAGAGCCCGCCCGGCGGCTCGAGCTCGAAGCTGAGCGCGGCCCCGGGCTCGAAGAGCGTGTCGTCGAGCGGGCCGAACTCTCCGTTCGCGCGCTGCACGAGCTGGAACCGGAGGGCGAGCACCGTCGGGTCGGCGTCGCTCTCGCGGACCTCCGCGCGCACGAGCTGGCCGAGCACGCCTGCGTCGACTGCGGAACCCGAGACGAGCACGTTGATGCGTGGGGTCGGCATCTACTTGTCCGGCGGGATCGGCAGCGGCTCGCCCGCGGCGAGGACGTCGAACGGATCGAGGTGCGTCGACGCGTCGCAGATCCGCCAGAAGCGCGTCGGGTCACGGTAGAAGCGCCACGCCAGCAGATCCAGGCGGTCCGTGTCGGTCGGCGTGAGTTGGAAGACACTCGACGTGGTCGGCGTCTCGCGCAGGTCGAGCAGCGGATGGATACCCGTCGCGTGCGTCGTCGACGGTCACCACCGGCGTCGTGCGGTATCTGCTGCGGCGAGTCGATCATCAGACCTCCGAGCGGCGGATGTTCGAGCCCTGCGCGGCGGTGTTCTCGTGGAAGCATGTTCGCGAGCTCGCGACGCCGCGCCTGGTCGGTGTGGTCGAGCGCCGCGCTTGACCGCGCTGTCGTCGCGCGCCTCGGCGTCGCCGAGCACCTCGAGCGACGCCTCGATCTCGGCGCGGACCGGGTTGAGCAGGTTGTTGAAGACGGTCTCGTCGATCTTCAGCGAGGCGATCCGCACCGGCACGACGCGATTGCGCGCCCCACACGAACAGCACGGTCGGGCCGGGCCGCGCCGACGCGCACGCGGCTCGGTCCCGTCCGAGCGCGCCGTCCGACTCAGTCTCGGCCGGATAGAGCAGGTCCTCGATCGCGGCGATCTCCGGCGCGATGCCCGTCCTTCTCGTCGAGCGTCGTCGACCGTCTCCTCGCGGTCGGCGAAGTCCAGCCGGATCACGACCGAGAAGCGTCTCCTTGAGCGTGCCGCTCGTCTGG
This sequence comes from uncultured Actinomycetes bacterium, assembly GCA_963698925.1. Lineage (GTDB taxonomy): Bacteria > Actinomycetota > Thermoleophilia > Gaiellales > Gaiellaceae > PALSA-600. The sequence continues at coordinate 276,912 of CAVOSR010000010.1, forward strand.
TCGCCGCCCGCGGCGGCGGCCGGTGCGGCCGCCGCGCCGGCCCACCGGGGCTGCTCCGCGGCTGCGCGCCCTCGCACGCCGCCGCCGCTCTGGCCCGCCTCGCACCGCGATCGTGCGCGTGAGCGACTCCGGGTTGAAGCGGAACGGGATGACGCGCTTCGTCCGGCTATCTCGCCGGGCTCGTAGGCGATGAACGCCCCGCGCAGGTAGTTGAGCTCGGGGTACTGAACGCCGTCATGCCGCCGCCCGCACGATCCGCCGGTAGAGCTCGTCCGCGAGACGGGCGGCCGCGCCCGGCCCGGCGACCCAGTCGGCCGAGACCGGCCCGAGGTCGAGCAGCTCGAGTGCGCGCAGCGGCGCATCCGCACCGCCGCCGAGCGGCGCTCCCGCAAGCCGCGACGCGAGCAACGCGAGCGCTGTCGCGCAGCGTCTCAGCGGCCTCTGCAGCCGCGCTGCTCCTCGCCGAGCTCGACCGCGACGTGGTCGATGCGGAGGCGGACCGGTCTCACGCGTTCACCCGCGTCGCCGTTGAGGAGCGCGCCGAGCGGGCCGAAGGCGACCGAGTCGGCCGGGCGGCCCGTCTTCTGCAGTTCGCGCTGGGTCGCGCGCACGACGTGCGCGGTGGTCACACGCCCCGACGACGTGGCGGCGGCGAGATGCGCGGCTGCGAGCCCGATGTTGTGGATTGCGCCGCCGTTCAGCTGGAAGCGGTCGGCGAGCGCGTCGAGTTCGAGATCCTCCGCGCGCCACTCCGTGCCCGGCAGCGAGCGTTCCCACAGCTCACGCCGCAGGTCGCGGTCCGGCGCCGGGAAGTGCAGGATGAACCGCAGACGCCGGACGAAGGCGGCGTCCATGTTCCCCTGCAGGTTCGTCGTCAGGACTGCGATGCCCTCGTACGACTCGAGGCGCTGCAGCAGGTAGCCGACCTCGATGTTCGCGTAGCGGTCGTGCGCGTCCTTGACCTCGGAGCGACGGCCGAAGAGCGCGTCCGCCTCGTCGAAGAGCAGCAGGCCGTGGCCGGCCTCGACCTCGTCGAAGACCTGCGCCAGCGCCTTCTCGGTCTCGCCGATGTACTTCGAGACGACCTGGCTGAGGTCGATGCGGTAGAGGTTCAGCCCGAGCTCGCGCGGCCAGGCATCGCGCCGCGAACGTCTTGCCCGTGCCCGGACTTGCCGGACATCAGGCAGGTCAGGCCCGTTCCGGACGGCTCGGCGAGCGCCGAGCTTCATGCCCCAGCGGACGCGATGGCTGCTGCGCTGCCACGACGACGATCTCGTCGAGCTGGACGCGCAGCTCGTCCGGCACGACGAGGTCGTCGAAGTCGTGCCGCGGTCTCGATCACCGTGACGTGACGACCCATCCGCCGCGCGCCCTGTGCACGCACGCGCTCTGCAATCGTCGTCGAGCGGCGGCGCAGCTTCCGTGCTCGTGGCGGCCTGCTCGAGGTCGTGAGCCTCGCGGATCGCGGCGTGCGCCTCTTCGGCATTGACACGGAAGCGTGCAGCCATCGGCTCCGCGTCCGCAGCGCCGATCAGCTGCTCCCAGATCCGCCGCGCCTCCGGATAGCCGACTCGCACCGATGTCGATCGCTGCGAAATCGCGCGGTGTCCGTGCCGTCGTCGACGAGGACGACGAGCGAGCCGAGACCGTCGGCAAGGCGCGCGAGCGGACCGAGCGGCACCGTCGAGAGCGAGTGCACGTCGAGCACGAGCAACCCGTCGCGCACGCGCGACAGCTCCGCTGCACGCGGTAGCTCGTCCTGCACCGTCACGAGTACGGCTTGGCGGAGTAGCTCGGAGGCGATGTCGCACGCGAGCTGACGTCCGCCGCGCCGTGACGGGCCGCGCACGACGAGCAACCTGCGCCGCTCGAGCAGGTGTACCGCCTGCCGTACCCGCTCGCGGTCGAATGCCGGCACGGCAGCGGGCGCGACTGTCGTCGTCACGAGCTCGCCGCGCGCGCCGAGCGACGCCGGATCGTCGTGTGCCGCACCGAGCTCGGCGTGAACGAGCCGCAGTGCGTGCTGGCTGTGGGGCAGCCCCGGCGCAGGCTCGAGCACCTCGACGAGGCCGAGCCGCCGCGCCGGGCCGCCGTCGAGCGCACCGGCGAGCGCCTCCGGCGAACGAGACCTCGAGGATCCCGCGCAGGATCCGCGCGACGACGGTCGGCGTCGGCAGCTGCACGCGCGCGTCCTCGGCGAGCAGGCTCACCGCAGCGGCCGCCTCCGGATAGCGCTCGACGGCCGCGCAGAGCATGACGAGCCAGTACGCATTCGCGTCGAGCCCGAGCTCGTCGCAGAGCCGGATGCGCGCGGGATCGTCCGACTGCTCGTGCTCGCGCAGGCGCGCTTGCAGCGCAGCCCGGGGCTGCGGCCGCGCGGCCCAGCCGTCATCGGCCGACGGGACCTCGTTCGCCGGCACCGCGGCGGCGCACTCGGCGCCGAGGAGCGCTGCGTCGCGCATCAGCTCGGCGCCGATCACGCGCTCAGCTCCACGAGCACGTACGGCGTGTAGACCTGGGCGCCGACGCGCAGGGTCAGCCGCCACGGCCCGCGACCGCCGACCGTCGCGAGCCCGCCGGCGGACGGAATCGTCACGGAGTCGTCGGCGACGCCGGAGACGGGCAGGCTGTGGACGTCCGTCGGCGCGCCGAGACCGGCGTCGGGCCAGAGGACGGCCTCCTGCGCACCCGCGAGGTTCGCGCCACCGAGGACGAGATCGGTGCCGGGATCGTGCGGTGTCGCCGGCGGCGCGTCGACGACGGGCATCCCGACGGGCGGCGATCCGCAGTGTGCCGCGCCGCGAGGCGAGGCCGGACACGCGCACGAGCAGCGGTTGCGGCCCTGGCCCGAGCGCCTCGAGACCGCCGTCGTCGAGGGTGAGCAGGAGCGGCGATCCGGCGGGTGCCACGACGAGCGAGGCGTCGCCCGCCGCGACGACGACGTCGCCGACGTCGACCGCCTCGAGCGTGCCCTGTGCGAGCGTGTCGATGCGGACGCGGCCGCCCTGCCGAACGGCTTCCGGCGTGACGCGCGCAATCAGCGGCCGCGTGCCCGCGCGCACGTCGAGCCCGATGCCGCCGGGCCGGACGAGCGGTGCCGGCGCCGCGTCCGGCAGCTGCGAGACGAGCTGCACCGGCGCGACCTCGAACAGCGCCCAGGGCTGCACGCCGACGTCGAGTGCCATCCAGATCTTGTCGATCTGGTCGAGCGACATCGGGACCTGCACGACGGAGAGCTCGCCCTCGCCGAGCTCGCTGAACGCGCCCGGCGGGGATCCCGGATCCTCCGAGAGCGGCAACCGCAGGACCGGTCGAGTCGTGGTAGAGCGTCATGATCCGCCCGAGCGCGTGGTGCGCAGCGATCGGATCGTCGGTGTCCGCGCCCGATGTCGTCACGAGGTAGAAGCACGAGAGCGCGAGCGGCGGGAAGCGACGGCTTCCATCCGGCTGGCGTCTCGACGGGATCGTTGCGGTGGCCGGGCTGCGGCGTCGTGTACAGCAGCGTGATCCGCGCCGCGGCCCCGGTCGTCGCCGTGATGTCGCGCGGCACGCCCGCCTGCACGTCGACGATCCCGACCTCCTCCCGGATGTGCTCGGTCAGGACCTGCGCGACGTCGTGGAGGTCGTTGAAGAGTGCCGCCACTACCACCTCTCCGCCGGTAAGGCGGACGCCCGGATCGATCGCGTGCGGACGCGGCGGTGTCGCATGCCGGAGGACGGGCGCGCGGAGAGCGTGGCTGTGCGGCGCGAATCTCGACCCGGCCGATCTCGATCGTCACGGGCGCGCGCGTCGACGGCGGTGCGCTCGGCGCCGCGCACCGCCGCGGCCGGCCGCTGGGCCGGCGCGGGCCGCACCTGCGCCGCGGCGCAGCTGGTTGCGCCCGCTCGTGCACGACTTCCCGAAGCTGAACGACGCGCTCCCGCAGCGGCGGCGGCGATGGACGCACCGGCGCCGGCACCGACAGCCGGCAGCGGCGCCTGCAGCTCCACCGGTGGACGCTCGGTGTGCACCGGCGGCGCAGGCGGCGGCGCGACCGCCGGCGGAGGCGGGCGTGATGCGACGGCAGGGCGCGCCGCGTGCGTCTCCGCCACCGGCACAGCGAGCGGACGCGGCGGCGCGGGCCGCAGAGGCGCGTCGTTCGCAGCGGACGAACGCGGCGCAGTGGCGGGCCGAAGTAGCGGGGCCGCGAGCACGGACGACCGACCGCCGACGTCTGCGGACGCGGCGGCCGGACCGCGCGCGGCTCGGCAGTCTCCGGCCGAGCGGCACGCGCTGCCGGCTGCGGCTGCACGCGCTCGGCGGTCGTGCGCGTGCGCGCACGCGGCGGCGCCGGAGCCGGCGCCGCCGCGTGCGCCGGTGCGCCGGCGGTCGCATCGCTCGCGCGCCGCGCGACGGGTGCGTGCGCCAGCGGCGCGCCTGCTCAGTCGTCGTGCGCGGTGCCGTTGGCCGTGCCGCCGCGCGATCGGGGCGCGCGCCGTGCGTCCGGATCGGCAGCCGCCGGGACGACGCGCCGCACGGGCGCCGGGTGCTCGACAGCTCGGCGCGTCGGCGCCGGCGGCAGGCGCCGAACGAGCGAAATGCGGCACGAGCGGCGGCGGCCGCAGCGCTCCCGCTGCGCGCAACCACCGCGGCCGCTTCGTCGCCGGCCGGAGCGGTGGCGAGATCAGCCGGGTCAGCGACCCCATCGGCTCCTCACGCGGAGCCGCCTGCGCTCAGCTCGGCGAGCAATGCAGCGTCCGACTCCTCTTCGAGCAGCGTGAGATACGCGAGCCTCCGGCCGACGCTCAGCGAGAGGATGTCGCGCTCTGCCCAGTGACAGGCGCGCGCGAGCCGGAACACCTCGCGGAGCAACGCGCGCGCGCGGTCCGTCAGCTCGAAAAAAAAAAGACCGGAACGTCGAACGGCGCGGCGAAGGTCGCGCCGCAGTGCGTGCAGACGACCTCCATCTCCAGGTCGAGGTCCGGTGCAGCCGCCCTCGATCGCCGCCTCGAGCTCCTTGCGCACACGCATCGGCAGCGCGCGGGCGAATTCGACGTCGAACGGTTCCGCACGGTCGCCGTAGCGCTCGAGGCAGCGGGCGAGCAGCCACGATCGCCGCTCCGCCTCGCTTTCGAGCGCCAGCGTCGACGAGATCCTCCTGGTCGCCGGCCGTCGGCAGCCGCAGGACGACGTCGCCGACGTCCGCCAGCTCGAACGGTCAGGCGCCGCGGCGGCGAGCTCGAAGTCGAGCGGCAGGGCGTCGAGCGAGAACGACGACCTCGCTCGCCTCGTCGCACGCCGGGCACGAGACGTGCGCGGTGATCTCGGGGCCGAGCGAGAGCCGGCGCAGCTCGACGAGCTCGCGGTCGCGCTCGGCGACGAGCAGGCTGCGCACGACCGTCCCGAGCGCGCGCCCGGATCTTCGCCCGGCTCGACGAGGCAGCGGGCGAGCACCTCGTTGCAGAGACGAGCCGGTGTTCGGCGTCTGCCTGATGGCGCTCGACGTACTCCTCCTCCCAGCCCGACAGCGGCCGCAGCCGTAGGCGCGCGGCCGAATCGATCGTCGGTGCGTCCTCCGCTGCGGCAGTTGCCGCGCAACGGACTTTCGACCCGTTCCCGCATCGTCGCCGGCCTAGGTCTCCGCCGGTTCCTTGACGCCCGGGTCGACGGAGAAGCCCTCGTACTCGAGCTTGAGCGTCTGGATCGCGACCGCGTTCGCGTTCGCGTCCATCTCGGGCACCGCCTGGAACTCGGCAACCCATGCGCGGTGCAGGATGAACGCCATGACGACGGTCGCCTGCAGGTTGAGCACCTCGACGGTGACTTCCTTGCGGTAGTTCTTCAGCGACATCGCGGCGTCGCCCTGCGGCGTGTTCACGAGGTCGGCCCAGGCGATCAGCTGCTGGTCGTGCGTCAGCCCGGACTCGAGCGTGACGGGCTCGAACTTCGTCCGCCCGGGAATCTTCCGGATGATCGACGGGCCGCCGGCCTCTCGCCACTCGATGACTTCGGTCGAGCGCTTGATCGCAGACATCTTCGACAGGCCCGCGACGTACTGGTTGTCCCACTTGAGGCGGAACTTGAAGTTCGTGTACGGGTCGAGCCGCTGCGTGTTGACGGTGAACTGCGGCACGCGTCCCTCCTCAGGCGGCGGGTTGTGTCTTCTGGCTGAGCTTCACGACGACGAACTCGGCGGGCCGCAGCGGTGCGAACCCGACGAGGATGTTCACGATCCCCGCGGCCTGGTCGATCTCGGTCGTCGTCGTCGGCATCGACCTTGACGAAGTACGCGTCGTCGCCGTGTGCGCACCGGCGAACGCGCCGTTGCGGAACTGCGTCTCCATGAACGCGCCGATCGACATCCGCAGGCTCGCCCACAACGGCTCGTCGTTCGGCTCGAACACCGCCCACTGGATGCCGTTGTAGATGCTCGTTCGCAGGAAGATCGCCGTCCGACGGACCGGCACGTACCGCCACTCGCTGCTCGGCAGCATCGTGCGTGCGCCCCACACGACACGGCCGGCGCCGGCGATCTGGCGAAGCGCGTTGATCCCCTTCGGGTTCAGCTCGTCGCTGTGCAGGTCGTTGAGCTGCGAACTCCGATCGCGATCGTGCCGTTCAGCGTCGCCTCGGTGCCGGCCGGCGCCTTCCAGACGCCGCGCCGACCGTCGATGCGCGCGAACAGCCCCGCCACGTAGCCGCTCGGCGGCACCGTGATCGTCGGGTTGCGCCCGATCGCCGGCGAGGTCGCCGACGACGAGGTGCGGCCAGTACAGGCCGGCGAAGTTGCTGCCCGTGCGGGCGTTCTTCGACGCGACCGTCGCCGGTCGTCGCCTGGGTCGGGTCTGCCTGGTCACCCTGGCTCGGCAGATCGCCGACGAAGAACAGGTCCTGGCGCGGGCGGTTCTCGGCGAAGCCGATGAACTGATCGACGAACTGCCCGTACTCGTCTCCGCTCGCCGTGAACAGCGTCCGAGCACGCTGCGACGAGCAGCGCGGCGTCGTCGACGCCGGCGAGCCGGTCGTGCGAGCAATTCGCCGTATTCCGCGGAGGTCAGGTCGCCGCCGCCGCCGGCTCCGCCGGTCATCGGCGTCGCGTCGTCGACGATGTCGTTCTCCGACGGGATTGTCCGGCGGAGAGCCGAACGCGTCGAGCGTCGGGACCGCGGGGACGACGTCCTCCGCCCAGCGGATGTACAGGCTCTGCTGGAGCCGTCGACGACGTAGTTCTCGTCGGCGTGGTCGATGCGAGAGCCGGTCCCAGGTCTCGACGAGCCGCTTCTCGCCGGTCTCGGGCGATTCGTAGACGACCGCGATGCGGAAGCGGTCGTCGTCGCTGCCGCTCGACGGGAGGAACGCGATCGAGAGCGAGTTGCCCCACACGCCGGGCGAGCTCGCCTCGACGCCGCCCCGGCTCGCGGCCACGCCGCCGCCGTCGGGCACGTCCATCGCGCGCAGGACGTACGCGGTCGAGCCGCCGTTCAGGTAGAAGCCGTCGATCGCGTACGTCATGAGCACGCGCGTCGGATCGCCCGGTGGGCTCGCCTCGTCCGGTGCGCGGAAGTATCCGCCGAACAGGCGCTCGTAGTCCGCGCGACTCGTGATCTTCGTCGGGCCGACCGGCCCGCGCTCCGTCTCGCCGACGAAGATCGTGGTGCTCGTGGGCGCGCCTTCGATCGAGTGGGCGCCTGACGGGACCTCGCTTACGTAGACACCCGGGTGCAGCAGCGACGGCATTGGCTCCTCCCGCGGAGTAGATGTCCGACCGCCGCCGCAAATGGCCGGGGTTTCGCGATGAGTGACTACCTTAATACTCTCTGTTCGGGAAATGCAACTGCCACTGGTGAGCTGTCTGTGCGTCACGGAGAACCGGTCCGCGTTCATCCCGTGGCTCGCGTGGAACTTCGCGAAGCAGGACTATCCGCGGCGCGAGCTGGTCGTTGTCGACAGCTCGGACGTCCCGTGCAAGCTGCCCGGCGTCACCGTCGTGAGCTGTGCGCGCGGGACGTCGGTCGCGCGTAAGCGCAACATCGCGCTCGCCGCCGCGCGCGGGACCTTCGTCACGTGGTTCGACGACGACGACTGGCAGCACCCGCGCAAGCTCTCGATCCTCGTCGACGCGCTCGGGGACGACTACGCGATCGCAGGGGCCTGCCGCGCGTGGTTCGTCGACCTCCGCCGCAAGCGTGCGCGGACCTATGAATCGCAGCGCATGGTGCTCTTCACCGGCAGCGCGTTCCGCCGTTCCGCACTCGAGACGACCCGTTTCGACGAGCAGAAGATGCGCGCCGCCGACACCCAGTGGCTCAAGACGCTGATCCAGCAGGCCCAGGTACCGCCGCGCGTCGATTGCGCGGATCCTGACCTGGTGGCTGTGTCACGACCGCAACATCAGCAACCCGGCGACACGCTATGTGTTCCCCAACGCGCTGGGCGACGTGCGGCGCGCCGTGGGCGAGGACAGCTGGGGCGACACGGACGCCGAGCTCACGCGCCTTGCGGAACGGCTCGAGCGGCGTACGCTCGGTTCGTGAACGACGGCCGTCTGACGGACGTCAATCGTTGCCGCGGGCTCTCGGGTCGGCGGCGCCGTCGCGGGACGTCGAGACCTCGGTGCGAGGACTCGTCTTCGGCGAGCCTCGCCGCCACCTCGAGTGCGTTCTCGCTGTCATGGTGTCGCAGCCTCTTTTGCCTTCTGCAGCCGGCGTGCGCCTTGTAGCGCCCGGATCGTGTGGATCTCGACGACCCCGTTCACGGGCAGATGATGGTCGCCTTGAAACGCTTTCACTGCAGTCGCGACCTGCGCGGTGAACTTGCCGTTCGGATGGATCTGTGGGTCGAGATACGGCTTCGACGTCTGCGGATCGCGGATCCCCCACAGCAGCCGAACGACCAGACGCACGCGCAGACCGCTCGACCCTTGCTTCAGTGGCCGGATCGACCAGAGATCGATCGTCGGCTTCTTCCGGAAATTCACGTGCTGCGCCTCTTTGACCACGCCCGGGTAGGTGAGTGTGACCACGAACCCCTCACGCCGCGCCTCGGCACAGAAGGCGTCGACCCGGTCACGCTGTACGTCGATGCCGCGCGCCCAGACAGGAAGCTTCATGAACCGCGGCCAGAACCTGTACGCCTTGCCGTCGTTGAAGCGTTCATGCGTCGACGCACCGGGCGCGTTCGCGGGATTGCAGTTCCCGTGACAACGCTCGGGACACACCTTCGTCTTGTCGAACTGAGTGAAGCAATCGAAGAGTTGCTTCTGACTCATCTTCCCGAGTTCGACCAGAAACGGCTCCGCCGCTACCTCACGAGCACACGACGTGATCGGAGCATTCGCGCGCATCGACATCGCAACCACCGTGTCCCCGAAGCCACCGTCGTCGTCGCAGACGAACTTCGAGCCACCTGCGCCGGTAAAGACACGCAACGTCATGCAGCTCAGCCGCAACCCTGCGGCGCGGCTCTCGCGCGGTGGCGCAATCGTGCGGCTTCCAACATCTCGGCGCCCATCGTCGGACTCACATTCGGCAGCTCGGAACCACCAACCCGAAAATGTGACACTCCGATCAGCCGCTGTCAACGCAGCGTGGCAGGCTCGTGCACCCGGCTGGAACACGCCAGATCAAGAGGTACGACTCAACGGTGTCCAGGCTGTCTACTCGACGGCCACGAGCTCGAGCTCGAGCAGGTCGGCGACCTTGCGCAGTCGCGACAGCTGGTGCCCGACCCGAGCGCGACGTGGTGCGTCGGGCCTTCGGCACACCAGCAGTCGAAGAACGCGGTCGGACCGGAGGGGAAGCGGATCCGCGAGTTGGTGTTGCCGATGCGGAAGGTCGGCCCCGCGATCGACTCGCCTTCGGCAGCGATCAGCTTCAGCCGAGCCGTCGGCCGTCTGCGTCACGCCGAGGATCGTCACCGGGCCGAGCCTGACCTTCATCTCGATCGACAACCCGGCGCCGGCCTTCCCGTGGTAGAGCCCGAGCGCGCGGGCGACTGGGTCGACCGTCCGGCGATCGCCAGATGACCCGGGCCGTCGTGCCCCATCAGGACGAAGTCATCGTCGAAGTCGAGCGCGTAGAACTCGGTGTAGGAGCCGCCGCAACCGAGGCGGTCGAGCAGGAGCATCGCGACGTTCGTCTTGAGGTCGCCCTCGCCGGAGGCCGGTACGCCGCGCGCGGTCAGCAGCGAGTTGCCGACGATCAGACCTGCAGCGACACGCTCGGCGATGTTCCCTCCTGTGCCGCGGTAGTAGTAGGTGAGCCCGTCCAGCTCGAAGTCCTCGACGAGTCGGTCGAGCCCGACCGCGACGCGCGCCGACCACTCGAAGATCTCGGGCGTGATGTCGGCTGCGATCGGGTCGAGCACCGGCTTCGGCGAGATCGAAGGTCTGGCGGATCTCGTCGCCCTTGCGTTCGATCGCGGCGGCGTCCGCGGTCTCGACCCGCTCGACGAGGTCGTCGATCTCGAGCACCTCGACGTGCGCACCGGTCTGAGCGTGCACCTGCGTGAAGTCGGAGTACATGTCGAGCATGCCCGGGTACGTGTGACCGAGGAAGCCGATGCGCGCCATCCGCAGGTCTCGCACGGCGGACGCAGCGTCGAGCCACTCGCCGATCACGTCCCACGCGGGGTCGTCGTCGAGGAGCGTCCCCGTGACCGTCCGGTAGGGAATACGCGCCCGCGTGAACGCGCCGGCGAGCTCCGGCACGCAGCAGGCCGAGCAGTTCGCCAGCCATTCACCCGTCGTCATGGCTTCGTAGTCGAGTGACCGCGTCGGCTGCAGATTGAGGATCACGACCGGAGCACCGACGGCCTGAACGACCGGCAGGACCTGCGAGGACGTGGCGTATGTCGCCGTGTAGAGGAGGACGAGATCGGGTTGTGCTGCAGCGAGCGTCGCTCCTGCCTGTCGAGCCGCCTGCGCGGTGTCGACGAGGCCCGCAGAGACGACCTCGGCGCCGAGCGCCTCGAGCCGCGCCTCGATGCCCCGCTGGTACCCCTCGAGCCGATCGCGCAGCCCCGCGAACTGCGGCCAGTAGGCAGCGAGGCCGATCCCGAAGATGCCGACCTTCACGGCCCCTCCGCATGCGCCGCGGCGGCGCGGTGCCGACGCGCTCCCCGGCTCCGCAGTCGCGCGCGCGCGCGCCCGTACATGTCCCTGGCGTTCGGGACGATCACGCTCGCGAGGAGCAGGCCGCCGACGACGATGTTCTGGTCCTGGGCGGGCACGAGGTCCTGCGTCAGCGCCGTCTGCAGAGTGCCGAGGACAGCGACGGCGAGGACGACGCCGAGAATGGTGCCGCGGCCGCCGAAGATCGAGATGCCGCCGAGCAGGACGATCGTCACGACGTACAGCTCGAGGCCGATGCCGGAGTCGTAGCGGGCCGAGGCGAAGCGCAGCGTCCACAGAACACCGGCGAACCCGGACAGCATCCCGGAGAGGACGTAGAGCCAGAACTTGATCCGCTTGACACGGACGCCGGCGAAGAACGCGGCTTCCTGGCCCGCGCCGATCGCGAAAATCGCGCGGCCGAGCGGCGTCGCGTGCAGGACGACGGCGAAGACGGCGGCGAGCACTCCGAAGAACGCAATCGAGTACGGGATGTGCGTGCCCGGGATCGGGGCGACTCCGATGTTCGAGAGGTGAGCCGGAAAGCCGCCGATCGTGTCGGTCGGAAGGATCCCCTGCGCGATGCCGCGATAGAGCGTCAGCGTTCCGATCGTCACCGCCAGAGACGGCAGGCCGACGCGCGTCACGAGGAAGCCGTTGAAGGCGCCGAGGATCATGCCGAGGACGACGGCGGCGATCATGGCCGGCCAGATCGGCCAGCCGTGCTTGTACAGCTCTGCCATGAAGACGCCGGTGAGGCCGAGCATCGATGCAACCGAGAGATCGATCTCTCCGGTGATGACGATCAGCGTCAGCGGGAGCGCCATGATCGCGACCTCGCCGACGTTCAGGCAGATGTAGAAGAGGTTCGTCGACTGCAGGAAGTAGGGGGAAACGCTGGAGCCGTACGCGATCGTGCAGACGAGCAGGACGAGCAGGAGCGCCTCCCAGCGAATGACGAGTCCGAACGCTTGCCGCCTCGGCGGCTTGCTCCCGGCCTCGTCACCCGGCTTGTAGTCGTCCATCTCAGCCACGGATGCTCCTCCGGGTGCGCAGCGCCGGCGCGACGCGAACGGCGATCAGGCGGTCGAAGGCGATCGCACCGATGAGCAGCGCTCCGGCGATTGCCGAGCTCCAGAAGGACGAGACGTTCACGACGACCAGAGCGCTGTTGATCGCGTTCAGGAGCAGCGCACCGAGCGCGGCGCCGAGGACGGTGCCGCTGCCGCCGAAGATGGCCACACCGCCGACGACGACCGCGGTGATGACCTGAAACTCGTAGCCCGCACCGGCGATCGCGTCGACCGACCCGTAGAGCGAGAGCCAGACGGCGCCGGCGAAGCCCGCGATCCCGCCGCTGAGGACGAAGGCGAGAAAGAGCCTGGAGCCCGTGGGGATGCCGGCGAGGCGGGCGGCCTCGGGATCGGACCCGATCGCGTAGAAGTCCCGTGCCGTCCGGAAGGACCGCATCGCGTAGGTCGCGATCCCGACGGCGACGATGGCGATGATCGCGAGGTACGGAACCCCCAGGAACGTTCCGTAGCCGATCTTGTTGAAGTTGCCCGGCAGCATCGAGGAGTTGACCTGGTTGCCGCCTGCCCACGCCCCGTCGATGCCGCGGATGATGTAGAGCGTCCCGAGCGTGACGACGAGGCTCGGCACGCGAGCGATGGTGACGATCGCGCCGTTGACGACTCCGCACACGACGCCGATGCCGAGGGCGAAGAGGAACACGAGACCAAGCGGAGCATGCGGATGGTGCAGATAGAGAGTCCCGGTCGCGTAGGCCGAGAGGCCGAGCACGGAGCCGATGGAGAGATCGACGTTGCGTGTGATGATCACAATCGTCTCGCCGATCGCGAGCAGGGCGATGATCGCCGCGCCCGAGAGGATCTGCTGGACGTTCGTGGCGGAGAGGAAATGCGGGTTGTCGATCGCCGCCGCGCCGACGACGAGCACGAGCGCGAGCACGATTCCGAGCTCGCGGAAACGGAGCAGCATCTCTGCAACCGTGTGCGAGCTCGGAGCCAGCTGCGCGCGCCTTCTGCTCTTCGGCGATCGACGTCACGCGACCTCCTCGACCGTGCCGGTGGCTGCGTGCATGATCGCCCGCTCGTCGGCCTCGGCCCGCGTGAACTCCTGCGCGACCCTTCCCTCGAAGAGGACGACGATGCGGTCGGCCATGCCGAGCACCTCCGGGAGCTCGGACGAGATCATCAGCACGGCGACACCACGGGCTGCGAGCTCGGACAGGAGGCGATGCACCTCGGCCTTCGTGCCGACGTCGATGCCCCGTGTCGGCTCGTCGACGATCAGCAGGGTCGGGTCTCGGGCGAGCCACTTCGCCAGCACGACCTTCTGCTGATTGCCGCCCGAGAGCGTCCAGGCTGGGTTTGTCAGCCTGCCGTACTTGAGCTGCAGCCTGGTCGCCCAGTCCTTTGCGAAGCGTCGTTCGGCTCCAAACGGGATCAACCCTCCCCGGTGGATGCCGTCGAGCGACGCGAGGGCGATGTTCCGCTCGATCGAGAAGTCCATCACGAGGCCCTGCTGGCGACGGTCCTCGGGGACGAGCCCGACGCCGGCCGCCATCGCGGCAGTCGGCGAGCCCGGCGGGAGCACTTTGCCGGCGATCTCCACCGAACCGGCGTCCCAGCGGTCGATCCCGAAGATCGCACGGGCGACCTCCGTGCGACCGGCGCCGACGAGCCCGGCGAGCGCCACGATCTCTCCGCTGCGAACATCGAACGAGACGTCAGTGAAGATCCCCTCGCGGGTCAGTCGGTCCACCTTCAGCACGACCTCTCCCGGCTCCGTCGGGATCTTCGGGAAGAGCGCGTCCATGTCACGGCCCACCATCGCCCGGATCACGGACTGCGTCGTCAGCTCCTCGACGTGCTTGGTCAGAACGTGCCTGCCGTCCCGCATCACCGTGACGCGCCGGCAGATGGCGAAGATCTCTTCGAGACGGTGGGAGATGAAGAGCACCGCGCTGCCGTGCTCGCGCAACGCCTCGACGATGCGAAACAGCCGCTCGACCTCCGTGCTCGTCAGGGCAGCCGTCGGTTCGTCCATGACGATCACTCGCGCGTTCGTCGTCAAGGCCTTGGCGATCTCGACGAGTTGCTGGTCGGCGATCGAGAGGCCGCGAGCCAGTCGGTCGGGGTCGAGCCGCACCCCGAGCCGCTCGAACACGACAACCGCCTCGCGGCGCATCCGCCTGCCGTCGATGCGGCGGAACCGCTTCAGCGGCTGCACGCCGACGAACATGTTCTCCGCGACCGTCAGGTCGGGGAACAGCGTCGGCTCCTGGAAGATGATCGCGATGCCGGCCGCCTGCGACTGCTTGGCGTTGTCGAAGATCGCCTCCTCGCCGTCGATCAGCAGACGCCCTGCGTCCGGCCGATGCACGCCCGCGAGGATCTTGACGAGGGTCGACTTCCCGGCGCCGTTCTCGCCGACGAGCCCGTGCACCTCGCCCGCGTGGAGCTGGATGTCTCCGTCCTCGAGGGCGTGAACGGCGCCGAAGCTCTTCGAGGCGTGCTCGAGAGAGATCACTGGAGTGGCTGAGGGAATCGTCACAACCAAGAGAGGTGAGGGGCGCCGCGCAAGAGCGGCGCCCCTCGGCGGTTCCTAGAACTTGAACTTGTCGACGTTCTTGATGTCGAACGTGTACGGAGGTCCGAGGACGACCTGCGGCTTTCCGTCCGGGCCCCTGATGATCACGTAGTGGCCGAGCTTGCCGGCCTTGAAGGTCTGACCGACCTTGCCGGTGATCGTGCCGTCGGCAAGCGCGGAGACCGCGTAGCCGGCGAGGTACCCGAGGTCTTCGGGGTTCCAGAGCTGGAACGCCGTCACCGTGCCGTTGTGCACGTACGTCTTCATCTGGCTCGGCAGACCGAGGCCTGTCAGGACGACCTTCTTCTTGTACTTCGAGTGCGAGAGGTACTGCGCGGCCGAGGAGATACCGACCGTCGTCGGCGACTCGATCCCCTTCAGGTTCGGGTAGGCCTGCAGCATGCTGACGGTCGCCTGCCGCGACTGCGCCGGGTTGTCGTTGCCGTAGTAGATCTTCACGAGCTTCATGTCCTTGTAGGCGGCCTTCTTCAGCTCGAGCTTCATGTACTTGATCCACGCGTTCTGGTTCGTCGCCGTGGAAGCCGCGGAGAGGATCGCGAACTGACCCTTGTAGTGCATCAGCTTCCCGAGCAGCTTGATCTGGCTGCGGCCGATCGTCGGAGTGTCGGCCTGGTTGATGAACAGCTGACGGCAGTTCACATCCGAGTCGAACGCGACGATCTTCGTTCCTTGCGCCTGGGCCTGCTTGAGCGCCGGGCACACCGCCTGCGGATCGTTGCCGGCGATGACGATGCCGGCGGCGTGCGACTGGATCGCAGCCTGGATCGCCGGCTGCTGAGCGGCAGCTGTGTCTTCCGTGCCCGACGAGACGACCTGCGTGTCGCCGAGCTCGGTGAGGGCGAGCTTGCCGCCGTGGTCGGCAATCACCTCGTACGGATTCAGGGTGTCTTTCGGGATGTAGTAGAAGGTCTTGCCGGCCGTCGTGCGGCTCGAGGCCGCGAGGGCGGCAGTCACGACGACGGTAGCTGCGAGAACCGCCGCCAGGATGACCGCCCAGTTGCGCTTAGGCATCAGTGGTTCCTTTCCCTGTTGGGTTGACGAACGACTGCTCGATGGTGCGCCTCCTTCGCACTACCGGGGATACGCGGCGGTGACGCCGCCGTCGACGTTGATGATGTTTCCGGTGGATTTGGCCGAGGCCGGACCTGCGAAGAATGCGATCGCCTCGGCGACGTCTTCGGGGAGAACGGCGACACCGAGCTTCGTCCGCCCCTGGTAGAACGTCTGCAGCTCGTCCTCGGCGAGGCCGTACGTGCTGGCGCGCTCGGCCTTCCAGTCCGTCGACCAGATGCTCGAGCCTTCGATCACCGCGTCGGGGTTGACGGTGTTGACGCGGATGCCGTGCGGTCCGCCTTCTTCGGCGAGGCAGCGCCCGAGATGGAGCGCCGCCGCCTTGGCCGATGAGTAGGCCGCGGCATTCGCTCCCCCGACCAGCGCGTTCTTCGAGCCGACGAAGACGACGGATCCGCCCCTCGCCTGTTCGAGCAGGACGCGGAACGCCTCGCGGGCCGCAAGGAAGTAACCGCGAGCGAGCACCGCGAAGTTGCGCTCCCAGTCGTCGAGGCTCGTCTCGGTCACGGCCGCGCTGGTCGCGAGCCCGGCGGAAGCGACCAGGATGTCGAGGCCGCCGTACTCGAGCACGGTGCGGCGCGTCATGTCGATCACGGCCTGCTCGTCGGTCACGTCGACGTGGACGGCGAGTGCGCGACGAAGGCCGTTCGCGGCGACGATCTCCTCGGCCACCTCGGCCGCGCCGTCGAAGTTGCGATCGGCGACGACGACGTGCGCGCCGCGTGCGGCAAGCGCACGCGCCGATGCCCGGCCGATCCCGCTCGCGCCGCCGGTGATCAGCGCGATCCGGCCGGCGAGCTGGCCGGCCGGCGGCGCCTGCGCGAGCTTGTAGCGCTCGAGCGGCCAGTACTCGATCGCGAACGCCTCCGCCTCGCTGAGCGAGCGGAAACCACCGAGTGCGTCGGCAGCGCTCTCGACCACGATGGCGCGGTGGTAGAGATCGCGCGCGACCCTCGCTCGCCCAGCGTCCGAGCCCGAGGTGACGATGCCGACGCCGGGGACGAGGATCACGCGCGGGCCCGGCGGGGTCGATCGGAAACTGAAGCGTCTCCTCGTCGAGATGACCGCGCGTAGTACTCGAGGTACCAGGCGGAGTACTCCTCGACCCCGCGCTGGAAGGCGGCGGCCAGCTCGGCCGGCACCGTGCTCGGCCGGGTCGAAGTCGACGACGAGCGGGCGGTGCTTCGTGTGAATCAGATGGTCCGGGCAGGGAGCGCCGATCTGGCTCACCTCGCGGCGCGCGCGCCGAGGACGCGAACGCGATCGCCTCCGGGCTCCGGTCGACCTCCAGCACGAGGCGGTCGGTGTCTGCGAGCAGAGCGCCGCGAAGCGCGGGCAGCGACGCCGCGAGAAGTGGACGCGCGTGCTCGTCCCCGAGCTCCGCGACCTTCGGGCCACCCAGCCCGAACCGGCCCCGCCCGCCGTCGACCGCCCGCGCGGCACGCGAGACGAACTCGAGCGTCGACTCGTAGCTCTCCTCGCCCGTCTCGCCCCACGTCACGAGCCCGTGCCGCTCGAGCAGGACGGCTCGCGCCTGCGGGTGGTCGCGGAGGAGGAGCGCGATGCGGCGCGACATGTCGAAGCCGGGCCGCTGGTAGTCGAGCCAGACCGCCTCGTCGCCGAAGGTCTCGGCCGCGAGCCTGCGCCCGTCGGGGGACGAGGTCAGAGCGATGACGGCGTCCGGATGCGTGTGGTCGACGTGCGGCGCAGGCACGAAGGCGTGCAGCAGCGTCTCGATCGACGGCCGCGGCTGGTCCGGGCGCACGCCGCTCCGCAGGAGGTACTCGACCATCGTCTCTGTCGTCCATCTCCGTCCGCTCGCTCGAGCGGGAGCAGCTCGTCGAGGCGCAGCCCTGCGAATCCCGCTGCGGTGATCGTCGCCAGGTCGGTGCCCGACCCCTTCACCCAGAGCACCCGGATCCGGCGTCCGACGTGGTCGGTGGTCGTCTCCTTGACGGACGTGTTGCCGCCGCCGATGTTCGCGAGCGCACGATCGGCGCCGAGGAGGTTCGAGCGGTAGGTGAGCGCGTCGAGCGGGGAGCTGCCGGCGACGGCCGACGCGTCCCACCGATTCCGGGGAAGGGCGATGCTGCCGAGCACGTCGGTGGCGCTCATGCTCCGACCTCCGCGGCTTGCGCCGTTCGAGAGCTCTGCGAACCGCTCGCGCGACTCCAGCCACTCGGCGGACGGCTCGGGCTCGTAGGCGACCGGCTCGAAGGACGCTCGGGAGACCTCGCGCGCCTCGCGCAGAGAGCCGATCTCACCGAGCGCCATCGCCTGCACGAGCAGGTTCCCGACGAGAGTCGCCTCTTCCGGCCCCGCGAGCACGGGCAGTCCCGCAGCGCTCGCGGTCCAGGAGCAGAGGAGCGCGTTCCGGGCGCCGCCGCCGACGACGTGCAAGCTGCGTGGCGCCACGCCGTTCACCTCGTGCAGGGCATCGATCGTCTCGGCGTGCTTGAGCGCGAGGCTCTCGAGCACGCAACGCGCGACCTCTCCCGGGGAGTCGGGCTCGCGCTGGCCGGTCTCACGGCAGAACTCCCTGATGCGCGCCGGCATGTCGCCCGGCTCGAGGAACAGCTCCGCGCTGGGATCGACGAATGCCAGGAAAGCCGGTGCGTCCGCAGCCAGCGAGACGAGCTCGTCGAAGGTGAGCAGGCTGCCCTGCTCAGCCCAGCAGCGACGACATTCGTCGAGCAGCCAAAGCCCGCCGACGTTGCGCAGGAGCCGAAAGGTGCCGTCGACTCCACCTTCATTCGTCAGGTTGCGCCGCGAAGGAGTCGTCGTCGATCACAGGCCGCGCCACCTCGACGCCGACGAGCGACCACGTACCGATGCTGAGATAGACGGATCCCGCCTCGAGCAACGGCACCGCGGCGACGGCGGAGCCGGTGTCGTGCGTCGCGACCGCGACGACGTCGGCGCGGCGGAGTCCCGTGGCCTCGACTGCCTCCGGAGCAAGGGAGCCGAGCCGTGTGCCGGGCGCGACGATCTCGGGAAAGAGCGCAACCGGGATGTCGAGGCGGTGAAGGAGGTCAGCCGCCCAGGCTCCGGCGGTCGGGTCGTAGCACTGGGTCGTCGTCGCGTTCGTGAACTCGGACGTCTTGCTGCCGCAGAGCCAGAAGTGGAAGAGATCGGGAATGAGGAGCAGCGTGCGAGCGCGCTCGAGCCCAGGATCGTGCTCGACCGCCATGCGCCGCGAGCTCGAAGATCGTGTTGATCGGCAGCAGTTGGATGCCGGTGCGCTGGTAGAGCTCGCGCGCCGGCACCCGTGCGAAGACTCCCTCGACCGCCGCGGCGCGGCGCTTGTCTCGGTAGTGCCTCGGCGCGGCGACGAGTTGATCGTCGGCGTCGAGCAGGCCGAAGTCGACCGCCCACGAGTCGACGGCGACCGAGTCGACCACGGCATCCCGTCCGGCGCGGCGAAGACCGTCGTGCACGCTGCGCTGCAGGCCGGCGACGTCCCAGCTCAGATGGTCGCCCTGCGCTACGGGCGTGTTGGGGAAACGGTGAACCTCGCGCACGGTCAGCGTCTCGCCGTCGAAGGCGCCCACGGCGACGCGGCCACTCTGGGCACCGAGGTCGACTGCAGCCATCGTCGCCACTAGTTGAGCCCGTCCTCGCCGCGAGCCGATCGACGCAGGTCTCGGGGTCGCACAGGGATCGGCTCGCGCGGCCCAGGGTCGACGGCGATCACCTCGACATCGCGGGATCGCCACGCTGCGACCTCCTCGTCCGGCGCACTCGAATCGGTGACGATCCCTGTCAGATCATCGGGAGCAACGAACGAGAGCAGCGCACTCCGATGCCACTTGCGTGCCGTCGAGGATGCCGTAGACCTGCTCGCACGCATCCGCCATCTCTTGCTTGATCCGCACCTCGTCCGGGTTCAGGTCCATGAGGCCGCGCTCGAGGCTCAGGCCGCGCGCGCCCAGGAAGCCCTTGTTGATGCGCGTCGTGCGAAGCACGTCGGTACCGAGATCACCGACGAGGGACATCGCCGAGAGCCGCAGCGTGCCGCCGGTGACGAGAACGGTGATGCCGGGGGCATCGGCCAGAGCCGTCGCGACGAGCAGGCCGTTCGTGACGACGACCAGTTCCCGCTTGCTCCGCAACTCGAGCGCCAGGTAGTACGCGGTCGTGCTCGCGTCGAGCGCGACTGCCTCGCCCTCGTCGACGAGTGCGGCGGCAGCGCGCGCGATGGCGCTCTTGCGGCCCACCTCGAGGCGCAACCTGAGGTCGAATCCGACCTCCGACTGCCCGCGGTTGAGCGCCCGCACGCCGCCTCGCACACGCGCCACGAGTCCGTTCTGCGCCATCGTGGCCAGGTCGCTGCGCACCGTCACCTCCGAAACCGAAAACAGTTCCGCAAGTTCCGCAACAGGAACCGAATCGCGCGTCTCGAGCAGCAGCAAGACCTGTCGCATCCGCTCTTCCTGCGAGAACCCAGGGAAATCACGAGGCTCGTCGATGGGCGCGACCTTACGCCGCCGTCTCAGATGTGTCAATAGAAGAGAGCTCCGGCTTTCGAAATGGGCTGAAACGAAAGCCCATTCGTAAATTGGCGGCGAATGGTGCAGACTCCCGGCATGGACGAGACGGCTGCCCTCGAGCGCCTGCGACAACTCGAGATCGAGACGCCGTCGTGGGGCTACGGCAACTCGGGCACGCGGTTTCACGTCTACCCGTGGCCGGGCGCGGCCCGGGACGTGACCGAGCGGGTCGCGGACGCGGCGCTCGTCCACCACCTCACCGGGTCGCTGCCCGCGCGTCGCGCTGCACATCCCTTGGGACGCGGTCGACGACTATGGCGAGCTCCGCGGCGCCGCCGAGGGTCAAGGCATCGGAATCGGCGCGATCAACCCTAACCTCTTCGGGGACGACGACTATCGCCTCGGCAGCCTCTGCAACCCCGATCCCGCGGTTCGCAAGAAGGCGATCCAGCACTGCCGCGACTGCATCGCGATCGCGGAGCAGGTCGGCTCGAACGTGATCAGCCTCTGGCTCGCCGACGGCACGAACTACCCCGGCCAGGACGACCTGCGTGGACGCCACGAGCGTCTGGTCGAAGGGCTCGAGCAGATCTACGCGGCGCTGCCGTCAGGCATGCGTCTGCTCGTCGAGTACAAGTTCTTCGAGCCTGGCTTCTACAGCACAGACATCCCTGACTGGGGCACCGCGGCGATGCTCTGCCGGCACCTCGGTTCGCAGGCGCAGGTTCTTGTCGACACCGGCCACCACCCGCAGGGGACGAACGTCGAGCAGATCGTGTCGGTCCTGCTCGCCGAAGGGCTGCTCGGCGGCTTCCACTTCAACAACCGCAAGTACGCCGACGACGACCTGATCGTCGGCTCGATCGACCCGTTCGAGCTCTTCCGGATCATGCGCGAGATCGCGGCGGCCGGGGGCGAGAACATCGCGTTCATGATCGACCAGTCGCACAACATCGAAGGAAAGATCGACGCGATGATCCAGTCGGTGATGAACATCCAGACCGCATACGCTAAGGCGTTGCTCGTCGACGAGGCGCGTCTGTCCGACGCGCAACGGGCCGGCGACGTGCTCGCGGCCCATCGTGTGCTGCTCGACGCGTACGAAACCGACGTGCGCCCTCTTCTCGTTCGCCTCCGCCGGAGCCTCGGCGTTCCGGACGATCCGGTCGCGGCCTACCGCGAGAGCAGCCACCCCGCGGCTCTGGCGCGGGCGCGGGGCACGGCGTCGGTCGAGAGCGCATACGAGCGGCACTGACGAGCGAGCGTCCGATGCGGATCGCCCTCTTCGTCACGTGCATCGGAGACACCATGTTCCCCGAGGTCGGCAACGCGACCGTCCAACTCCTGGAGCGGCTCGGTCACGAGGTCGTCTTCCCCGAGGGGCAGACATGCTGCGGCCAGATGCATCTGAATGCCGGGTACGTCCGGGAGGCGCGACGCCTCGGCGATCGGTTCGCGTCGATCTTCCGAGACTTCGACGCCGTCGTCTCACCCTCGTCTTCCTGCGTTGGCACCGTTCGCGAGACGCTCGGGATGGACAACGTGTTCGAACTGTCGGAGCTGCTCGTGCAGCGGCTCGGCGTCGACGATGTCGGGGCGTCCTTCGCCGGCCGCGTCACGTACCACTCGACGTGTCACTCTCTGCGGATCACGCGTGTCGGTGACGCGCCGTTCCGCCTCCTGCGGAAGGTCCGCGGGCTCGAACTCGTCGAGCTGCCGCGCGCAGACGAGTGCTGCGGGTTCGGCGGGACGTTCGCAATCAAGAACGCCGACACATCAAGTGCGATGCTCGCCGACAAGTGCGACGCGATCGAGTCGACAGGCGCGAGGCACTGCACCGCCCTCGACAGCTCCTGCCTGCTGCAGATCGGCGGCGGCCTCTCGCGCCGCGGGTCAGCCGTCCGCCCGATCCATCTCGCACAGATCCTCGCGGCAAGATGACCACCTTCCCTGAAGCCGCACGCGTCGAGCTTGCGAACCCGCAACTGCGTGCCAACCTCCGAAACGCGACCGACACCATTCGCAGCAAGCGCGCGAAGGTCGTCGAAGAGCTTCCCGACTGGGAGGCGCTGCGGGATGCCGGCAGCGCGATCAAGTCAGATGTGCTCGCCAACCTCGATCGGTACCTGCTGCAGTTCGAGGCTGCCGTGCTGGGCGCGGGCGGTCACGTCCACTGGGCCCGCGATGCGAGCGAAGCCAACACCGTGGTCGCCGGGATCGCCCGCTCGCACCAGGTCGAAGAGCTCGTCAAGGTCAAGTCGTTGACGACCGACGAGATCGAGCTCAACAGCGCGCTCGCAGCGGTCGGCGTTCATGCGCTCGAGACGGACTTCGCCGAGCTGATCCTGCAACTCGACGGAGACTGGTCGTCCCACATCCTCGTGCCGGCGATCCACCGCAACCGCACCGAGATCCGTGATCTATTCGCGCGGACGATCGCGCCCGGCATCACGTCCGACGACCCGCGTGACCTCGCCGAGGTGGCGCGGCTCTATCTTCGTGAGCGATTCCTGCGAGCGCGCGTGGGCGTCAGCGGCGCCAACTTCGGCATCGCGGAAACCGGCGCGGTCTGCGTCGTCGAATCCGAGGGCAACGGGCGGATGTGCACGACCCTGCCGGCGGTGCTGGTGACGGTGCTGGGGATCGAGAAGCTCCTGCCACGCTTCTCCGATCTCGCGGTGTTCCTCCAGCTCCTGCCGCGCTCGTCGACGGGAGAGCGGATGAACCCCTACACGTCCCTCTGGACCGGGGTCACCCCCGGTGACGGGCCGCAGGAGTTCCATGTCGTGCTCCTCGACAACGGCCGCACGCGGGTCCTTCGGGACGAGGTCGGACGCCAGGCGCTCCACTGCATCCGCTGCAGCGCGTGCCTGAACGTCTGCCCGGTTTACTCCCGTACGGGGGGGCATGCGTACGGGTCGGTCTATCCAGGACCGATCGGTGCGATCCTCGTGCCTCAACTGATCGGCATCGAGAACGCACCGACGTTGCCATTCGCCTCCAGCCTCTGCGGAGCCTGCTACGAGGTCTGCCCGGTCAAGATCGATATCCCGAAGGTGCTCCTGCACCTGCGTGCCAAAGCCGTCGAGGCGAAGGGCCACACGTCGGAGCGCGCCGTGATGCGGCTTCTCGCCTGGCTGTTCGGTAGCCCGCACAGACTCGCGGCGGCGCAGCGGCTCGGCCGCATCGCGCAGCGGCCATTCCTGCGCGGGCACGTCATTCACGCGCTGCCGTGGCCCCTCCGGAGCTGGACTCGCAGCCGAGACCTCGAGCCGGTCAGCCGTCAGAGCTTCCGCGCCTGGTGGCGGACGGAGCGACGGTGAACGCCCGTGCGGAGATTCTCGAGCGGATCGGCGCGGCCCTCGATCCGCGACCGGACTCACCGGCTGCTCCGGCCGGCTATCGGCAGGAGGGAACGCTGAGCACGCAGGAGCGCGTCGGACTCTTCGCCGCCAGGGTGCGGGACTACCAGGCGGACCTCCACCACGCCTCCGAGTCGGAGGTTGCTCCTCTGATCGCGTCTCTCTGCTCTGCCCACAGGGCGCGCAGGCTCGTCGTGCCGCGCGGGCTGCCGAGCGCCTGGCGGAGCGCCGAGCTCGAGCTCGTGGAGGACGACGACCTGTCGACAGGCGAGCTCGACGCGCTGGACGGCGCCGTCACCGGCTGCACGGCGGCGGTCGCGGAGACCGGCACGCTCGTCCTGGCGGCGGGAAGCACCGAGGGCCGCCGCGCGCTGAGCCTCGTCCCCGACCTGCACGTCTGCGTGGTGCGGGAGCACCAGATCGTGGAGCTCCTGACGGAGGCGCTGTCGCACATCGCCGAGGCCGGGCTCGAGCGTCGGCCGCTCACGTTCATTTCCGGGCCGTCGGCAACCTCCGACATCGAATTGAGCCGCGTCGAAGGGGTGCACGGCCCGCGTGTCCTAATCGTGATCGTGATCAAGGAGGAGCAATGACCCAACGCACGGCATTCGTCCTGCAGGTTCGTCCCGCCAAGATCGAGGAATACGTGCGGGCGCACCAGGAGGTATGGCCGGAGATGCTCGATGCCCTTCGGGGTGCCGGCATCCGCAACTACACGATCTTCCGCGACGATAGCCGGATGTTCGGGTATTTCGAGGCAGACGATCTCGCGGAGGCAGGACGTCGAATGGCTGCGGAACCGGTCTCGGCGCGTTGGCAGGACGCGATGGCGGACCTGCTCGAGCAGCGAGTTCCCGACGAAGGCCCATCGCCGCTCGAGGAGGTCTTCCGGCTGGACTAGCCGCGGCACCAGGCGGACCAACCGTCGAGATTCCGGGTGCGCGTCACCTGAACACGCTTGCCGGTAGCGAGGCGTGCTGCGTCTGATCGTTGTCCGAGCTCGTCCTGTGGCGGAGCACCCCGGCTCCGCTCGAAGACCACCTGGCGATAGCGGCGAACTGGTACCGAAGTCGGTACCGACATCAGCGCGCTGAGACGCACCTGAACGAGCCGAAACGGGGCGGGAACCCCGCTCCAGCTCTCGAGTGTGCCTACGAGCCAAGTTCAAGACGATCTAGGGCGCTAGCCGAAGCAGATCTGCTGGAGGTCGTCCTGCACCGCAGGCGGCATCTGGCAGCCGAGGTTGATCGTGCCGAAGCTCCGGACAGACCACTTCCTCGTGACGCCGTCTTTGTGCAGCGACGCCGACAGGATTCCGACCGAACGGCCGCGCTTGTCGAAGCCTGCGAATCGGACGAGCGCCCAGCGCGAGTCGGCCGTCGAAACGCGCATCGCCACCACCCTGATGCGCGCGAACGTCGCGCAACACCCCGAGTTGCTCATGTACGCGCGGGTCACGCGAAGGATCGCCGTCCGCTCACCCAGTCGCGGTGCGCGCGCAGCCTGCACCGCCGACGCGAAGACGAGAGCGATGACCATGACTGGAAGCACACGCACTCCGCCCAACCTACCCGTGTCGACGGAGCGCTCGCTACAGCCCGTTGACGCACGTGGAAGACGCGCGAATCGTGCGACGCAGGCACACCGCTTGTCTCCGATCTGTATCCAGAAGCGAAGCTCAAGACCACACGCAAGGATGTGCTGGGGCGCTTGTATTGGCTGGCAGGAAGGCTCCGGTGGAGCTCGTCGCCGCACTCCTGCCGGCCATTGTTGCCCGCGAGGCCTTGGAGAACGGGAGCGATGACCCGGCCTGGTCAAGCGGGGTACCGGATTTGGTACCGACTCACCGGACTTGGCCGCACCCAACAACGTCCGAGAGGGCAGTAACGCCCCTCAGTACGCTGTTGGACTCACCGGCTCACTTCAAGACCATCGAGTAGTTCCGGCTCACGCCGGCGACGCCGCACCTCCCTTTGGCTTTTCGCTCGCTCTGAGCGTGCCAGAGGCGGCGAGGATGATGAAGCCGACGCCTGCGAGCAGGAGCGCGATCCCGACGACCAGGCCGAAGTTGCCGAGCTGGTCGGCCATGTAGGAGGTGATCAGCGCCGTCGAGAGTGCCGTCTCGGTCACCCAGATGTCGCGGGCGGGGTTGTCGAGCGGCCGCCCGCTCGGGCCCTTGCTCGCCGCGTTCGGATCGTTCGTGCCTTTCCCGTCAGCGGTCGCGTACCGCGGCATCTGCGAGTAGACCTGGCCGCCGGTCGCTTCCAGCGCGTGGATGTTCATGTAGGAGGCGAAGCAGCGCGCCTCGCTGCCGGTGTCCACCTTCTCCCCGGCGACCGAACAGGTCGGGTAGCCGTTGACCTGCTCGTCGGTCAACCCGGCCTGTTTCGCCTCGGCCTTGATCGCATCCGGCGTCATGTCCGGCGTGCCGGTGATCTGCTGCTTGGCGAGCTCGTCCTGCACCGTGTTCTTGCCCTGAACGGCGAGCACGATCGCGCCGATCCCGAACAGGATCAGGACGACGCCGGCGGCGATGCCGCCCCACTCCAGCAGTTTCCGCATCACTCCACCCCCAGTTCCTGGTTGACGCTCCGTTCTCTGAGCGGCCGATCTTGTCGCGGTCAGCAGCGGACGACATCACCCTCGCGGGATGACTGGCCGAGGGCGTGACCCTGGTGCAACGGTCTCGTTTTCCCCCGTCGGGACTCATCGGTCGGACATCGTCCGCACGGATGAGGGCGAAATCATCCCCATAACCGATGGGGGTGGCGCGTACCGTCGCTTGCAGTGGGTCAACGACAAGGGCGGAGTGCATTGCGCCGCTCTGGTTTGCCGGAGGTACCGACCATGATGCACGTCCACTTTCACCAGGAACGCCACCGCGAGCGCGAGCGCGACCTGAACCGGAGGCTCGAGCTCAACCGCCTTCGCGCGGACGGCAAGGCCGTCGCCGCGCAGGGGTCGGAGAACAGGCGGCTACTCGCCGACCCGTTTCGGCGAACCGGCCACGCAGCCCGCCTGCTCGCCGTGCGCGCGAAGTGCCTCGCCGTCGGCGGCTAGGACGATCTGACGAGCCGCCCGGGACCGCTGTCGGCGAGTGCGCGCAGCCGTTCCGCGTCGAGACCGTACGTCTCGACCATCCACCACGTGACGCCGGCGGCTTCGTACTCCTCGATCGGGACGTCGCCGCGGTCGTCCCAGCCCCAGATCGCACAGTCGGCGCGTGCGCGTTCCGGCAGTTCGGCGAGCAGCGCCCGCACCGTGTCGGGCGCCGGGGGGCGGAAGCGGCCATCCTCACCGCGCACCGTCGGAAAGACGCCGTCCGCGTGCTCGATGCCATGCGCAGGGAGTCGCCGCGGCCAGACGCCGCTCGCCCACACCGGGAACTCGACGGGCTCGTCGAGAAAGCGAACCGGCAGGTCAGGCTCGCCGACGTTCTCGGCCGCCGCGAGGCGACGGACGAGCGCAAGCCCGTCGTCGAGCTTCGCAGCCCGCGTACGCCAATCTGCATCCTCGCCGAAGCGCGTGTAGTCGTCCGGCGCACCGAGCCCGACGCCGAGAACGAAGCGGCCCGCCGCGAGCCGCGCGAGCGAGACGGCCTCGAGTGCCACCTTCTGTGGACGCCGGCGCGCGAGCGGGACGATCAACGGGCCGAGCACGATCCGCTCGGTTCGCGCCGCGACCGCGGCAAGCGCGACCCACGGGTCGACGAGGGGCGCGGGTTGCACCGCGAGGTGATCCCAGAGGAAGAAGCCGTCCCACCCGGCCGCCTCCGCCCGCGCGCCCAGCTCGGCCACGAAGCGCGGGTCACCGGTGCCGCCGAAGTTCGGCGAGTAGAAGCCGTACCGCACCGTCAGAAGCATGCACTCCTGCGCTCGGGCCACGACGGGTACTTCTGGATCGTCGATCACCGAGACGTCTGTGCCCTCGAAAGCCGCTCGAACCTCCCTCCGAAGGGGGACAATCCTGTCCGAACCGTGCGCTACACCTGTCTGCGCACGTGGGGTCTCGTCGGGGTCACTGGGCGCTTGCCGCCGCCGTCGTCGTTGCCGCTCTCGGTGCGTCCGCCGCCGGAGCCGCGACGCTGCGCGTGCTGGTTCGCGACACCCCGAACAAGACCGAGTCGAACCGGACCGTGAAGACGATCAACGCGATCGTGATTCACGACACCGAGGGACGCTTCGTCGGCTCCGTCCGGTTCCTGCAGCGCGCCCGCACACGCGGGTCGGCCCACTTCGTCGTCTCGCGGAAAGGGCAGATCGTCCAGCTCGTGCCGGTCGGCGACGTCGCCTGGCACGCCGGCAACAGCTGGTGGAACCTGCACGCGATCGGCATCGAGCACGAGGGCTGGGCGGGCCGCGGCCGCTACACAGTCGCCGAGTACCGCGCATCTGCGCAACTCGCCGCGTACCTCGCCCACCGCTGGGGCGTACCGATCGATCGCCGCCACATCATCGGGCACAACGAAGTGCCGAACCCCTACCACCGAGGACGCTTCGGCGGCGTCAGCGGCCACACCGATCCGGGCCGCTGGTGGAACTGGCACAGCTACATGTGGCTCGTCCGTTACTACGCCCAGCACCCGGTGCTGCCGCACTTCGTCAAGCGCATGACACTGCACGACTCGCTGCCGCCGCCGCACCGCCTCGTCACGCGAGCGACGACACGCCCCCGCGTCGTGCGCCACCGGGTCTCCCGGGCCGTCGTCAACCGCGGCGCGAGGCTGCGCGGCACCGCGCTCTGGTGGTCGGGCGTCGACGCGACGCGCCGCTGGCGCCGGCACATCTACAAGGTCGACTTCATCGTCGACGGCAAAACGCTCTACACCGACCACACGTGGCCGTATTCGTTCCATCGCTCCGAGGGCTGGAACACGCGCACGGTCGCGAACGGCCGTCACATGCTCACGGTGCTCGCGTACGGCACGCATCACTACCGCGTGCGGAAGCGTCTGCCGGTGCGGGTCGCCAACCCGCCGCTGCAGCTCGCACTGACCGGGGCGATCTCCGGCGGCGCAGTCAGCGGCGAGCTGACAATCGGTGTCGGCGTCCAGGAGCCGATCGAGCGCGTCGCGCTGTACGTGGACGGCAAGGCGGTCAGCCGCGACGGCTCGGCGCCGTACCTTGTGCACTGGGACACGACGACCGCGAGCGAGGGCGGCCACTCGATCCTCGTCTACGCGCGCACGAAGCACGGCCGGCGCGCGGCGGTGCGGGTGCCGATCGTGGTCGCGAACGCGCCGACCTTCCCACCGTCGCTCGCGAGCAACTGGGCGGCGCACCGCGCGACGTCCGAGCTGTAAGGTCGAGTCCGTGGCGCACGTGCAGATCTACTACTGCCCCGTCTGAAACGGCTATGACCGACGGGCCGCGAGTCTCGTGGCCGAGTTGAACGGGACGGAGCACCTCGCCGAGATGGCGGCCGGAGAGAAGAGCCAGTTCGACGTGCTCGTCGACGGTGAGCTCGCATTCTCCAAGCAGCAGCAAGGTCGTTTCCCGGAGCTCGCCGACGTGCTGGCGCTCCTGCCCTAACGCGCGCTCAACATGGCTCCCCGCTACCCTCGTCGCCGATGCGTCGCCTCCTGATCCTCGCGCTCGTCCCGCTTTCACTCGCTGCCTGCGGCGGCGACTCCAAGCGGTCCTCCACCGCCGCGTCGGCGACGACGACCGGCGAGTCGCAGCAGGGCTATGTCACTGCCGGCAACCAGGTCTGCATCGCGTCCGACAAGCGGATCTTCAAGATCGGCCGCCTCTCGCGCGACCCGAAGGGCTGGGGCAGGACGGCCGCGTCCGCGCGCCAGGGCCTGACCGAGATGAAGCAGGTGCAGCCGCCCGCCGCCCGCGCCGAGGCGTTCAGGCAGATGCTGCGATACGGCAACGCCCTGGCGTTGTCGATCCAGGAGGTGCACGACGCGCTCGTCAAGAAGGACTACGACACGGCGTCAGCCGCTCAGCTTGCGGCCGGGCAGATCCAGGACCGCGTGCATACGGCCGCCAAGGCCGCCGGCCTGACGTTCTGCCAGCAAAGCTTGACCAACTGGCCGGCCTAGGCTTTCGGGCCTCCCGCGAAGCTCGGATAGCGGCCCGTCAGCAGGAACAGGTAGCAGTAGGCCTGCATCTCGAACTGCAGCATCCAGGCGCTCAGATCCCGCATCCCTTCGTGCATGCGCCCGAAGATGAGTGAGTAGAACCAGCCGAGCACAGCGATCAGCGTGTTGACGAGGCGGAAGACGTAGGCGAGCACGAGCGCCGGGATGGCGAGCAGCCCGCGGAAGAACACCGTCAGTCGGCTCTGCGGCGCCGCTTCGTCGACGCGCAGGTCGATGGGATACGTGCCGGGCGACCCGCCGAACGGCGGCCACGGGTTGGCAATCAGCAGCGTGTAGGCGGCGACGTGCGTCGTCAGGCGCTGGTACCGCGCGAGCAGGTTGTGCAGCGAATCCGGCACACGGCCCGTGAACACCGCGACGATCCAGGCGAACAGGAGCGCGAACGCCGCGACGATCCCGAAGAAGTAGAGCCAGATGAGCTGCGGGATCGCGAGCAGGAGGCGGAAGAACACGGTCAGCCGGGTCCGGCGCAGATCGTCGTCGACGATGAGCCCGATCGGATGCCGGTCGGCGATAGCGGCGGTCTCGGTCACGATTCGCCCCTTTCGAACTGGAAGCCGCTCCCGCTCGCAAGCGTCGGGTAGCGGTCGGTGAGCAGCAGCAGGTACGCCAGAGTCTGCACCTGGAAGCGGACGCAGTACGTCCCGAGGTTCTGGAACCCCGAGGGCACGCGCGCGACCGCGAGGGCGACGAACCACGAGAGGATCGCGACCACGATCAAGACGACGGCGAGGACGTACGCAAAGACGATCGCCGGAATCGCGAGCGGCAGCCGGAACCCGATCTTCCAGCGCGACTGCGTGACGGGCGGGTCGACGCGCAGGTCGACGGGATAGGTGCCGGGCCAGCCGCGGAACTTCGGGTAGGGATCGGCCAGCAAGCAGACGTACGCCGTCACGTGGGTCGAGTACCGCGCGTAGCGCGCGAGCCACTCGTGGATTGCGAGCGGCGTGCGGCCGCGGACGAGCGCGATGAACCAGTTGACGATGCCGACGACGATGGCGACGAAGCCCCAGTACTCGACCAGGTAGATGTGCGGCAGCGCGAGCACGAGCCGCAGGAACGTCGTCAGTCGCCAGCGGCGCCGGTCGTCGACGTCGCGGACCGTGATCGGGTGCAGCCGCTCGAGGTCGGCACCGGTGAACTCCGCCGGTCGCTTCGCGAGGAATGCTGCGACCCCCTCCGTGAAGTCGTGGGTCTGCGTCATCTCGGCCTGCGTGACCGCCTCGAGCTCGAGCTGCTCGGCGAAGGTCGTCTCCTGCGCGGCGTCGAGCAGGCGCTTCGTGTGCCAGACGGCGCGCGTCGGCATCGCGGCAAAGAGCTCGGCCACCTCGTGTGTGCGGTGCTCGAGCTCGTCGGCCGGCACGACTTCCGAGACGAGGCCCCACGTCCGTGCCTCCTCCGCGCCGAGCCTGCGGCCGGTCGTCAGCCACTCGAAGGCGCGGGCGGCGCCGAGCAAGCGGCGCACGAGCCACGTGCCGCCGGAGTCCGGGACGAGGCCGATGTTGATGAACGCCGGCACGAAGCTCGCGCTGTCGGCGGCAATGCGCACGTCGCACGCAAGCGCCAGAGACATGCCGGCGCCGGCGGCCGGGCCGTTGACGGCTGCGATCACGGGCTTCTCGAGCGCCCGGATCGCGAGCACGTTGCGGTGGTAGTTCTGCCGCAGATTCTCGGCCACGTCGCCCGCGCCGCTCGAGAACTCCTGCAGGTCCTGGCCGACGCAGAAGCCGCGACCGGCGCCGGTGATCACCACCGCGCGTACCGACGGATCCTCGGCGTCACGCAATGCGGCCTGGATCCCACGATGCATCGCACCGTTCAGCGCGTTCAGCACGTCGGGCCGATTGAGCGTGATCGTCAAGACCGCTCCCGCGCGCGAGACCTCGACGTCTGCCATCGCGCAAGACCTTAACCGCACTAGAGTCCGCCCGGTGAACAACGCATACGACGCCTATCCGAGCCTCGAGCTCGACCGGCCCGCGCCGCACGTCCTGCGGCTGACGCTCCGCGCCCCCGGGAAGCTGAATGCCGTCAGCGGCACGATGCACCGCGAGCTGGCAGGCGTCTGGCGCACGATCGCCGACGACGACGAGACGCATGCGGTGCTCGTGCGCGGCGCGGACGGGTCGTTCTCGGCCGGCGGCGACCTCGACCTGGTGCTCGAGATCGCGAACGACCACGCGACTCGGCAACGCGTCTTCCACGAGGCGCGCGACCTCGTCTACAACGTGATCGACTGCCCCAAGCCGATCGTGTCGGCGATGACGGGCCACGCGATCGGGGCAGGGCTCGCCGTCGGGCTCCTCGCCGACATCTCGATTGCGACACCGAACGCACGGATCGTCGACGGGCACACGAAGCTCGGCGTCGCGGCCGGCGACCATGCCGCGATCGTCTGGCCGCTGCTCTGCGGGATGGCGAAGGCGAAGTACCACCTGCTGCTCTGCGAGCCCGTCGACGGCGTCGAGGCAGAGCGCATCGGGCTCGTCTCGCTCTGCGTGCCCGAGGACGAGCTCGAGGAGCGCGCGCTCGCGATCGCGACGCGGCTCGCGACAGGCTCGCAACCGGCGCTCCGGCACACGAAGCTCGCTCTCAACAACTGGCTGCGGCTCGCAGGTCCCGCCTTCGACGCGTCACTCGCGCTCGAGTTCCTCGACATGACGGGGCCGGACGTGCACGAGGGCGTCGCCGCCATCCGCGAGAAGCGCGCGCCGAACTTCGGCGCTCGTAGCTAGTCGAGCGAGACGAACTCGACCGTCGGCTGCGGGAAGCCGCGCTTGTAGGCGTCCTTGCCGGTCGCCATGAACTCATCTGACGACGCGGCCGCCTTGAAGGCGTCCCGGTCCGCGAACTCCCATTCGGCGTAGTAGCGGTGCGCCGGCTCGCCCATCGGGCTGCCGAAGACCTTGCCGTGGCGGAACGTCCCGCCGGGAACCTGCCGGCAGAGCTCGGCATGCTCCACGTACGCCGTCGCGTCGGGCTCTTCGTCGTACAGTACGAGGACTCTGACCACACCTGCCTCCTTCGTCGGAGAGAAAGGAGCGTAACCATGCCCGGCAAGATCGTTCACTTCGAGCTGGTCGCCGCCGACGCAGACCGCGCGACGGCCTTCTGGAGCGGCCTCTTCCCCTGGCAGGTGGGAGAGAGCACGATGGAGGGCTTCGACTACCGGATGTTCCGGACCGGGGACGACCAGGGCGGTGCGATCTACCCAGGCGAGAAGCCTGTCGGCGCACCGATCGTCTACTTCGACTGCGACGACATCGACGCGTCGGTCGCGCGCGTGCGCGAGCTCGGCGGCGAGGCCGAGGAGAAGCAGCCGGTCCCGACGCACGGCTGGTTCGCAGCCTGCAAGGACACCGAGGGCAACAGCTTCAGCCTCTGGCAGGTCGACCCGAACGCCGCTTGACGGGCGTCGCAGTCCTCCTGACCGTCCTCGCCGGCCTCGCCGGCTCGGTGCAGGTCGCGGTGATGGGCCGCTTCGGCGGCAGGATCGGCGTGATCGAGGCGCTCACGTTCTCGACCGCCGTGCAGTTGCTGCTCTCCGCGACGATCCTCGTCGTCGCGCGCATGGGCTTCGGAGGGCTGGGCGGAGCCTTCCGAACGCCCGCGTGGATGTGGCTCGGCGGTCTGATGGGGCTGATCGTCGTCGGGACGATCACGTTCGCGCAGCCGCGCATCGGCGCGACGGCGACGATCGGGATCCTGATCGCGGGCCAGCTCGTGATGGGCGCGCTGATCGACCGCTACGGGCTCTTCGGCGTCGAGCGCATCGACATCTCGCTCCCGCGCGCGGTCGGAATCGTGTTGCTGGGAATCGGCGCGGGCCTCTCGCTCGTTCGATAGCTCCGGATGACACACGGGGCGAAGGTGTGGACCGCGCTGGTCACGGTCTACGTGATCTGGGGATCGACGTATCTCGGCATCGCCGTGACCGGCGAGACGATCCCGCCGCTCTTCGCGGCGTCGACGCGCTTCATCGCTGCGGGCAGCCTGATGGTGCTCGTCGTCCTGCTGCGCGGCGGGCAGCTGCACGTCTCCCGGCGCGCGCTCGGCTCGTGCATCCTGATCGGCTTCCTCCTGCCGGGCGCGAACGCGGTGCTCTTCTTCGCCGAGCGCGACGTGCCGACGGGGCTCGCCTCGCTGATCATCGCCTCGGTGCCGCTGTGGGTCGTCGTCCTGCGGCTCGCGGGACGTGAGCGGCTGCCCTGGCAGGCACTCGCCGGCGTGGGCGTCGGCTTCGCCGGCGTCGCCGTGCTGGCGCAGCCGTCGGGCGGTGCGACGTACTGGGGGATCGCGCTCTGCGTCCTCTCGGCGATCATGTGGTCGGTCGGCTCCGTGCTCTCGGCCCGGGTGACGATGCCCGACGACCCGTTCGCCGCGACGGCGTACGAGATGCTCGCGGGCGGGCTCTTGATGCTGCCGATCGCGGTCTTCACGGTGCACGACTTCTCGCCGTCGACCGCGTCGATCCTCGGTTGGATCTACCTGGTCACGTTCGGGTCGATCGTCGGCTACACGGCGTACGTCTGGCTGCTCGCGAACGCGCCGCTCGGGCTCGTGTCGACCTACGCGTACGTCAATCCGGTCGTCGCAATCGCGCTCGGTGTGGCGTTCCGCGGCGAGCAGCTGACCTGGCGGCTGCTGCTCGGCGCCGCGATCGTCGTCGTTGCCGTCGCGACCGTCGTGCGTCAGGAGCCGCCTTCGGCGACGCAGCTCGAGGAGGGCGTGCGTTAGCGTGGCCCGATGGCCGAGCTGATCGTCGCGCGCGTGCTCGAGGTGAACGACCACCCGGGGTCGCGGGCGCCGTCGTATCTGCTGCGGATCGATCTGGGCGGCCGGGGCGAGCGGGAGGCGCAGATGGAGCCCGGCGGCTACTCGAAGGACGGCCTCGTCGGCACGCTCGTCGTCGTCTCGCTCGACGACGAGCCGATCCTGCTCGCGGCGCGCTCCCACGCGCACGGGCCTGTGCTGCTGCGGCCGGACGCCGACGTCGAGCCCGGCACGATCGTCGCGTGAAGCTCGGGATCATCGTCCCGCAGGGCTGGCGGGAGGATCTGGAAGGGCGCGACTTCGAGACGATGGTCGGCGTCGCACGGCGCGTTGAGGAGCTCGGGCTCGACTCGATCTGGCTCTACGACCACCTGCAGACGCGTGCGGGCGACCCGGAACGGGTGCTCGAGTGCTGGACGTCGCTCGCGGCGCTCGCGCGCGAGACGTCGCGTGTTCGCCTCGGCCAGATCGTCACGTGCTCGCTCTATCGCAACCCTGGTTTGCTCGCGCAGATGGCGGCGACCGTCGATGCGGCGAGCGGCGGCCGGGTCGTCGTCGGCGTCGGCGCCGGCTGGGACGAGCGGGAGTACACGGAGTTCGGCTACGCCGACGCGCTGCCGCCGATCCGCGAGCGCCTCGCGCACCTGGAGCGCACGCTGCAGGTGCTGCGTGAACGGCAGCGCTCGCCGATCCTCGTCGGTGGCGGAGGCGAGAAGGTGCTGCTGCGACTGGTCGCGCAGTACGCCGACGCGTGCAACTTCACGGACTCGTTCGACCCGGCGTTCTATCGTCACAAGCTCGACGTCCTGCGCAGGCACTGCGACGACGTCGGCCGCGACTACGACGCGATCGAGAAGACGGCGTCGTTCACGGTCAACGCCGTCGACGACGTCGACTTCCGCGCGCTGGCCGCGACGGGTATCGAGACGTTCATCGTCTACGTCGACCCGCCGACGGATCTCGAGCGGCTGGAGCGCTTCGCCCAAACGGCCCTGTCCGGGATGTGACGTTCACTTCCCAACGGCTGCCGCCGTGCCGTGAGCGTCACGAACGACACGAACAGGCGCCGTGGCGCCCGAATTGGCCGTTCCAGACACGGCGAGAGCCGTAGTTTCCCGTAGTGACCCGTGCGCCGACCCGGCGTAGCATCGCGCCATGTTCCGCCGGCTCCCACTTCTCGCCGCGGCGGCTCTCCTCCTCGTCGCCTGCGGCAGCACGACGACCGTCACGGTCACCGTCGCCACGACGACCACGTCGGGTAACAGCAACGTCAGCGCGCTCGTCGCCGAAGGCGCGCATACGTTCAACCAGTTCGCCTGCGCCCAGTGCCACGGGCCGAACGGAAGCGGCGGCGTGTCACCCTCGGTGCCGGCGTTGCAGGTCGTCGGCAAGGCGATGACGCCGACCCAACTCCGGACGATCATCGACCACGGCCTCGGCCAGCCGGCGAACGCGACGGAGCCGTACATGCCGGTCTGGGGGCAGGTCATCTCGGCCCGTCAGGTGACGGCGCTGGTTGCGTACCTGCACGCCGGGCTACCGTCCGTCGCTGGAGCCACGGCACCGCCGGTGCAAACCAACCAGGGCCCCGTTGTCGAGGGCGCACAACTCTACGTTCGCTACGGCTGCGTCAACTGTCACGGCCCGAACGGCCTCGGCGGTGTGCCAATCCCGTCTCCGAGGACAAGACGATTCCCGCGATTGTCCGGCGCCGATTTCTTCAAGGAGTTCAACACCGATCAGAAGATCATCGACGTGATCCGGAGCGGCAGCGTCCTCGGGCGCGCGCCGATCGTCTCGATGCCGCACTGGGGCGGCATCCTACCGACGCCAGCTCCAGGCGCTCGCGACGTACATCAAGACGCTGAAGCAGGGCTAGCGCCGGCTCGGGCACTAGGGAGACGTCGTACGGCTTGACGGGACGCGAGTCAAGTCGCGGCCGGTCGCGGCGCAGCGCCGCAACGACCGCCGCCGTCGAGACGACGGTCGGCGGCTCACCGACTCCCTTGACGCCGTAGGGGGCGTCCGGCTCGGGGTCCTCGATCAGCACCGACTTGACCGGCGGCATGTCGAGCGTCGTCGGGATCAGGTAGTCCGTGAAGCTCGCGTTCGTGATCAGGCCGTCGCGCGTCTGGATCTCTTCCATCAGGGCGAGCCCGAGGCCCTGCGCGGTGCCACCCTCGATCTGCCCCTCGACCTGCTGCGGGTTGATCGCCTTGCCGACGTCCTGCGCGGCGCCGATCCAGACGACGCGCGTCAGACCGAGGTCGACGTCCACCTCCGCCACGACCTTCATCGCACACGCGGCGAAGGCGACGTGAGCGCGCTCACCCGTGTTCTGTCCGGTCTCCGGGTCGAGCGGCGTCGTGCGCGGGTGGCGGTAGATCTTCTCGACGTCCACCTCTCTCGCCGGGACGACGCTGCTGTTCCTCGAGCGCCTCGCGGCACGCGTCGCGCACCGCGCCGGCCGCCATCCACGTCATGCGCGACGCCGAAGCCGACCCTGACGAGTCGACGCTTGCCGTCTGGACGGGGGGCGAGCGTGACGTTTTTCGATCCCGAACTCCGTTCGCAGCAGGATGACACCGGTCACGCCCTGCCCGACCTGCCCCGCGGCCGCGCAGTGCACCTCGGCAGACCCGTCGGAGAGGATCCGCACGCGTGCGGCGCAGTAGTCGTCGAAACCCTCGGAATAGGCGATGTTCTTGAAGCCGACCGCGAAGCCGACGCCGCGCTGGACGCCCTCGCCGCGCGTCGTGCTGCCGGCGCCCCCCGGCAGGCGCAGCGGATGGCGCGGCGAGCAGCTTCCGGCCGGCGGCGGCTCGAGCGCGGCGGCTGCGCGGATCGCCTCGGCGATCGGGCAGCGAGCCGGTGATCTGCTGGCCGGTCGGGAGCGCGTCGCCGGGGGCCAGCGCGTTGAGGAGGCGCAGGTCGATCGGGATCGATGCTCGAGCGCCGCGGCGAGCTTGTCCATCTGCGCCTCGGCGGCGAAGCGCGGTCTGCACGGCGCCGAAGCCGCGCATCGCGCCACAGGGCGGGTTGTTCGGTGTAGACCGACAGTCGAGTCGAGCAGCGCGTTCGGCGTCGGCGTACGGCCCGACGGCGAACGCGGCGGCGTTGGAGCGTGACCGCGGTCGACGCTCGAGGCGTAGGCGCCGCCGTCGAGGAGGATGCTGCATGCGGACGTTGACGAGCCGCCCCTCGCGCGTGGCGCGGTGCTCGGCACCAGATGCGCGCCGGGTGGCGGTGCACGTGCCCGGTGAACGACTCCTCGCGGCTGTAGACGATCGTGACCGGGCGGTTCGTGTGCAGCGCGAGCAGCGCGCCGTGGACCTGCATCGAGAGGTCCTCGCGGCCGCCCCGAACGCGCCGCCGACGCCGGCGAGATGGATGCGCACCTGCTCGAGCGGCGAGGCCGAGGCAGGGCGCGACCTGGCGGCCGGTCGACGTGCAGCCACTGCGTGGCGACGTAGATGTCGACGCCGCCCTCGCCGTCGGGGACGGCGAGCCCGGACTCGGGGCCGAGGAACGCCTGGTCCTGGCTGCCGATGCTCGTACGCGCCGGTCGAC
The DNA here is from genome assembly GCA_963698925.1 of uncultured Actinomycetes bacterium. Lineage (GTDB taxonomy): Bacteria > Actinomycetota > Thermoleophilia > Gaiellales > Gaiellaceae > PALSA-600. Next base: position 315,016 of record CAVOSR010000010.1, read on the forward strand.
CGACGACGTCGGCCGCTCGGCGTCGGGGTCGCCGTGGCGGATCACGATGTGCCGCACGACGTTCGGCCGGTGGATCGTCGCGGTAGCCGTGGCCGCGCGTCGGGTGGTCCGGGGATGGAGGTCGGCCGCGGCTGCGTCGCGCGCTCCATGTCGGCGACCGGGTCGAGGGGCTCGTACTCGACGCCGATTCAGCTCGGCGGCGCGGCGCGCCTGCTCGGGATGCTCGGCGGCGACGAGCGCGACCGGCTCGCCGTAGTAGAGGGACGCGGTCGATGCGCGAGCGCCGGCTGGTGGGCGCAGCTCGAGGCCGTAGCGTCTTCTCGCCCGGGCACGTCGTCGTGCGTGAGCACGGCGCGCACGGCCGGGCGTGGACACGGCCTCGCGAGATGTCGATCGACGACGATGCGCGCGTGCGCGTGCGGGCTGCGCGGACGGTGTGGCCCCAGAGCATGCCCGGGCGCGACTGAGGTCGCTGGCGATACGCGAACGCGCCCTTGACCTTCGGGATGCCGTCGGGCCGCAGCATGCGCGCGCCGAGGTCGGCCGACCTCGCCCACCGTGCGGCACGGAGCGGGTCGCGGCCTCGCCGCGGCTCATGCAACGCCCGCCCGCGCGGCGATGCCGCACGGCGTCGAAGATCTTGGCGTAGCCGGTGCAGCGGCAGAGGTTGCCGGAGAGCGCCTCGCGGATCTCGTCGTCGGCTGGGCTCGGCGTGTCCGCTGCAGCAGGTCGGCCGGCGGCGACGACGAGGCCCGGCGTGCAGAAGCCGCACTGCACGGCGCCCGCCTCGACGAACGCCTGCTGCACGCGCGTGCAGCCGGTCGCCGTCGGCGAGGCCCTCGACGGTCGACCACGTCGTGGCCGTCGGCCTGCGCGGCGAGCACGAGGCAGGCGCAGACGAGGGCGCCGTCGAGCAGCACCGAGCACGAGCCGCACTCACCCTGCTCGCACGCGTTCTTGGAGCCCGGGGACGCCGAGCTTCTCGCGCAGCGCGAAGAGCAGCGACTCGCCCTCCCAGCAGTCGGCCTCGACGCTCGTCGCCGTTGATCGCGGAGCGGCGATCCTCATGCGAGCGCCCGCTCGAGCGCGCGACGTCGTCAGCACGCGGAGCGCGTGCCGCCGGTAGGCCTCGGTGCCGCGCACGTCGGCGATCGGCGCAGCAGCGGGGGCGGCGCGACGCTGCTCCGGGAACGAGTCGCCGCCTCGTCGCGCGGCGCGGTGACGAGCACGGGCCGCGGCGCAGGCGGAGCCGAACGACGCGCGCAGCCCGTCGCCCGCGGAGAGCGGCGAGCGAGACGACCGCGATCACCATCGCGTTGCGCGGGCCGACCTTCATGAACGTCTGCGGGGCATTCGACGGCGTCGAGCGCGACACGGCGGCGGATCGGCGTCGTCCGGCGCGAGCGCCGTTGCGCTTGACGCCGGTGACGAAGTCGACGAGCGGCACCCGAGCGCGTGCCGCGCACGGACGCGCACTCGACCTGCGCGCTGCCTCGATCGACGAGCGGCGGCAGCGCGTCGCCGGCCGGCGACGCGGTGGCGAGGTTGCCGCCGATCGTGCCGCGGTTGCGGATCTGCGGCGAGCCGACCGTGCGCGCCGCCTCGGCGAGCGCGGGCAGCAACGTCGGCGCAGCCGTCCGCGCATCGACCTCGGCGTAGGTCAGGCCGGCGCCAGGGCCGCAGCGCGCCGTTGTCGCGCGCCCAGCCGCGGAGCTCGGCGACCTCGTTCAGGTTCAGGACGTCGCCGGCCGGCGCGCGGTCGAAGTTGAGCGCGACCATCAGGTCTGTCCCGCCCTGGATCGGCCAGGCGTCCGGCTCGTCGGACTCGAGGCGGAGAGCGTCGTCGAGCGTGCGTGGCGTTAGGACTTCCACGGATCGGACTGTACGGTTCGCGGCCATGACGTCAGCACTCTCGCGCCGTCTCGCCGTCGCGCGCGGCGACGAGCTCCGCGGACCTCGTCGTCCGCGGCGGGCGAGGTGCTCTCGGTCTTCACGCGGGAGTGGCTCGACGTCGGACGTGGCCGTCGTGGACGGCTGGATCGCGGGGCTCGGCGACTACGAGGGCACGCGACGACGCTCGACGCGAGCGGCCGCTGCGGTCGTGCCCGGCTTCATCGACGCGCACATGCACCTCGAGTCGTCGAAGCTGCTCGACGAGTTCGCCGCACGGCTCGTGCTGCCGTTCGGCACGACCACGCCGTTGTCGCCGATCCCCACGAGATCGCGAACGTGCTCGGCACCGACGGAGTACACTGGCTGCTCGACGCGGCCGGCCGGCCGTTCCGCTCGACGTGTGCTTCATGGCGTCGTCGTGCGTGCCCGCGTCCGCGCTTCGAGTCGCCGCGGCGCGCCGGCTGACGCCACCGGCGATCTGGACGCGCTGCTGCGACGGCGGCGCGTGCTCGGGCGTGGCCGAGATGATGAACTTCCCCGGCGTGATCAGCGGTGCACCGGCTGAGCTGGCGAAGTTCGGCCTCGCCGAGCACGTCGACGGCCACGCGCCTGGTGTGCTCGGACGCTCGCTGATGGCGTATGCGGCGGCCGGCATCCGCTCGGACCACGAGGCGTACACCGTCGCCGAGGGCCGAGAGCGGCTGCGCGCGGGCATGTGGCTCCTGATCCGTGAGGGCTCGGCGGCGCGCAACCTGCAGGCGCTCCTCCCGCTGCTCGCCGAGTACGGACCGTCTCGGATCGCGTTCTGCACCGACGACCGCGAGCCGGAGCGCATCGCGGACGACGGGCACATCAACTCGATGGTGCGCGACGCGGTCGCCGTTCGGGGATCCCGCCCAAGCGCTCACGGCGGCGACGCTCAGCCCATGCGCTGGTGGCACGGCCTCGTCGCACCTCGGCGCCGTCGCGCCGGGGCACCAGGCCGACCTGCTCGTCCTGCCGGACCTCGGAGGCTTCGTGCCCGAGGCCGTGCTGAAGCGCGG